>NZ_JBITDE010000014.1:0-236542 GCF_044453945.1 Kribbella sp. NPDC051587 | reverse complement strand
CGAACCGCCTTGGCCCGGGTCTGCTCGTCGTACTTACTCGGCATAGATGCCACCTTCCCAACGAAAGAGGTGCGCATCAAACCCGGGGTGGTTCAGGTGTGCGGTGGATGGCGACCGTGTGTTGGGGGTGTGCACCTGTTGCGGTGGGGGTGAACAAGGTATGACGTGTTGACATCCCCGAGGTCTTGTTGAAGCCCCCGGTGGTGGGCGTGGCTCGGCCGCCTGCGGCGGTCGCCTGAGGCCTTCGGGCGCGGCAGGGTAGATGGTTGAGGGGATGGTGCGGTCGGCGACCGAGGTGCATCCTTGCCTGTGGCTGACGGGCTGTGGCTTGGGTGCGTGATGCTTGGGGGGTCTTGCGTTATGGGTGAACTTTTCGGGTCCAGGCGACGAAAAAGTACCGAGCAACGTCATTGGGAGGTGTGGGCAAGTTGAGTGTGCAATCAGCCCACACGAATTGCCCACACATCCGTTGTAAATAAGGGGTTCTCGGCTCGAAAACTGTCCGTGGGCGTGGCTATGCTTTTGGGTATGGAGAACTTGGCGATGGCGCCGGTGTGGTCGCAGAGTGGCAGCGAACTGCTGACCGCTCTCGACAACCTGTACGCCGCCAAGTCCCTCATCGAGACCTACATCCTGCAAGCCACCGCACGACTCGACGAAATGGGCACCGCCCAAGAACTCGGCGCCCGCGACACCGTTGAGTTGGTGTCGCAGCGGTACCGGCTCGACCCCGCCGTCGTCCGTAAAGACCTGAAGTTTTCCGGTGCCCTCGGCAAGTACCCGGCCGTGACCGAAGCGCTGCCCGACCCCACCGACCCCGCACACCCCGCGGTCCTGGATCCCGCGCTGGCCAAGGTGATCGTCACCACCCTGGAGAAAGCGCCCGCGTCGGTCCCGGTCGACGTACTAGAGGTCGCCGAAGAACAAATGGTCGACGTGGCCCGGATCTCCAACCCCCGCGAACTGGCCAAGTTCGGCCAAGAGGTCCTGGCGCGGTTGGACACCGACGGTGCCGAGCCGGCTGAGGAAGAGGCGCTGGCGAAAGAAACATTCCGGTTGCGGCAGGTCGACGGCGGGGTCAGGTTCTCGGGGTTCGTGGCCGGTGCCAGCGGCGAATTGTTGCTGACCCAGATCCACACCGGAGCCAAGCCGCACAAGACGGTCGACGGTGAACGCGACCCCCGGCCGCTCGACGTCCGCCAGGTCGACTCGTTCAAAGGGGTCTTGGACGCCGCCGCGGGCAACCCTGATCATCCGGGCGTACCGCACATCACCGTCACCATCGACTTCAACGACCTCAAGTCCGACCTCGGCGTTGTCACCGAGGCCGCCGCCGCCAACACCCCCACACCCACCACCACGAACGATGGAGTGGATGCGTCGGGCTCGACCGCGACACCCGGTACGACGGCCAGGCCCAGCACGACGGGCGGAGCAGGAGCGCCGGGCGCGACAGGCACACCCCATACGGCGGGTGCGCGCAGCGCATCAGGCAGCGCGGGTGCGGCGGGACCCTCGAGTCAGCCCGACACAACGGGTGCGGCGAGCGCCACCGATACGGTCGGTGCGGCGGATGGGGGCGGGCCTGGTACGACTGCGAGACCCAATTCGACCGGTAGGCCGAGTGCAGCCCACACTGCGAGTGCGGTGGGTACCTCGGATGAGCCCGACGCAACTGGTGGGGCAGGCATGTCGACTGAAGTGGGCGCGGTCGAGATGACGGACGCGACCGGTGCACCCGGTTCACTCGTTGCTGCGGGCTCGATGGATGCGATCGGGTCGTTGGGCGCGGTGGGGGAGCTGGTGTTCGGGGGGAATCTGTCGGCTTCGGCGGTGCGGTTGCTGGCTTGTGATGCTGCGATCCTGCCGATCGTGTTGGGCGGTGATTCGCAGCCGCTGGATGTGGGGACCGAGCAACGGTTCGTGAACAAGTACATTCGCCGGGCGTTGAACCAACGCGACAAGGGTTGTGTGGTGTGCAAGGCGCCACCTTGGATGTGTCACGCCCACCACCTGATCCACTGGGCTGACGGTGGTCCGACGAGTCTGCAGAATCTGGCGTTGTTGTGTGCTGTCCATCATCGTGCGGTTCATGCGGGGCAGTGGAGAGTCTCGGTAACCGATGGGGTTGTTGAGGTGAAGCGCCCAGCCTGGGCCGATCCGCCACCGACCGATCCTGCCGACTTGGCGGCGGTCGTTGCGTGGGTGACCCCTGCCCACACTGACTGCGACACCGCGGCCAATGCTCCTACGAGCAGCGCCAGTGCGGATGCAGGTGGCGGGAGCGCCAATGGCACTGCTGGTGCGGGCACGGCGAGTGTGAGCAGCGATCCAGTGCACTGGCCGCCGAGCAGGCTTCCCGCCACCAGCACCTTGGCCAACCCGGAGAAGGAGGCGGCTCGTGAAGCCTTCCGGACTCGGCTGCGCTCGCTAGTACCGAACTATCGCGACCCCTGGGCGACCGAGGTCACCCCAGGAGCCGGGCCGTAACCACCGCACGTCCTAGCGTCTGTTGTGGAGTTCGGCGAAGCGGCCGCGCCTTCGGGAGTGCGGTCGCTGTCTCATGGTCTCGTAGTAAGGCGCGCATTTCGTCAGCCTGCGCCGGTCACCATCGAGACGTCCGTGACGGAGCCGGTGCAGGCAGCGTGCTCTACGCCCGGCCTAGGTCCTGCCTGTGACGCTGCGAATTTGGTGATGGCCGTGACTGGGCAGCATCGGCTTCGGTGGAGGCGGGCTCAGCCGTATGGCGACCTCCGCCCGAGGCGCAACCACAGCCCGGCAACCCCAAGCAACGGTAAGCCTGGTCGCGGCCTCACCATCCCCCTCAGCCACCGCATCGCTCAGCCACCCCGTCTTTAATCGGCCGCAGTGGCGATCAGCCGCAGCAAGACGTAGCCGGCCGAGTCCCGGCCCCCGAAGCCCGCGAGCCACTTTGAGCACCGGTCAACCACGCAAGGCACCCCCGCCGAAGCGGTTGAGTCGTGCTCAAGGTCAGACGGCCGGTTCACTTTGGGCACCGGTCAACCGCGTGGGGTGTGGTGAGGTGGTTGGGCCGTGCTCAAGGTCGGGTCGTCGGTTCACTTTGGGCACCGGTCGACCAGGTGGTGCGTGGTGGGGTGGTTGGGCCGTGCTCAAGGTCAGGTCGTCGGTTCGCCTTGAGCGCCGCTCAACCACGCGGGAGCCGCCGACACGGTTGGTTCGTGCTCAAGGTCAGATTGCGATCGCGCTTTGGGCGCCGGTCAATTGTGTGGGCGTGGTGAGGTGGTTGAGCCGTGCTCGAGGTCAGGTGGCTGGGTTGCTTTGGGGACCGGTCGAGTGTGGTGCGGTGTTGAGGTGGTGGGGGTGGGCTTGGTTGAGGAGCGTTGGTTCATCGGCTGGGTGGTGGGGGGACAGGTTATGAGTTGTTGATGGGCCCGATTTGCTGTTCAGGGACCCGACGGGTGGGTGGGGTTAGCCGCGGCGGGTCCAGCGTTCTAGGACTACTAGGGTTTTGGTGCTGGCTACGGCTTTGGTGGAGCGGAGGGCGCTGACTACGCGGCGGAGGTCTTCGACGCCTTCGACCTGGATGCGGACCAGGGCGTCGGGGTCGCCGGCGAGGGTGAGGACTTCCTTGACTTCGGGGATCTGGGCGACGAACTCCATGATCTGGGCGAGGTCCAGGTCGTCGGCGAAGTGGAGTTCGGTCATGGCTTCGATGCCGGTGGCGATGCGGCCGTGGTTGATCTGGACCGTGTAACGCTCGATGACGCCGAGCTTCTCGAGGCGGGCGATCCGGCGTTGGACGGGCGCGACGGTGAGGCCGACGGCGGTGGCGATGTCGCGCAGGGGGCGGCGGGCGTTCTCCTGGAGGAGATCGAGGATCGCGCGGTCGGTCTGGTCCAGTGTGGCTTGATCGGGCACGCAACAAACAGTACCTGGTACCAAGGATATGTTGCGGCTGAGCGGCACAGGGCGTCGTACCGGTTGCGGATCGTCGCCAAACTCGACGACGTCACTTGTGACCCGGCGCACCCAGACCTCAGGCTCGGGGGAACCGCCGCGGACCCCTGGAGAGCCGATGACTGCCATCGCCCCCGCCGAGATCACAGTGGAGCGGCTCGCCGCGCCGCCGTACGACCTCGACGATCGTTTCCGGCCGTCCGGTCCGCCGACGCTGCTGACCGGCGTCCAGGCGATCGCGCGGCTGCTGGTTGAGCATCGTGCGCTCGATCGGCGCCGGGGATTGCGGACCGCGTCGTTCGTCTCGGGGTACCAGGGCAGTCCGCTCGGTGGGCTCGACAAGCTGCTGGCCGATCTGCAGGACGTCATGAAGGAGAACGACGTCCGCTTCGTGCCGGGGCTCAACGAAGAGCTGGCCGCGACGTCGGTGTGGGGGAGTCAGATCGAGCTGCCGCTCGGTGCCGGCACTCACGACGGTGTCACTGGTTTCTGGTACGGCAAGGGCCCCGGCGTGGACCGCGCCACGGACGCGCTGCGGCACGCCAACATGTACGGCGTCAACCCGCGCGGTGGCGCTGTACTGCTCGTTGGTGACGACCCGGCGTCGAAGTCGTCGACCGTGCCGGCCGTGAGCGAGCGGTCCCTTGCCGCGCTGGGCATTCCGGTCCTCTTCCCGCGCAATGCGGCTGAGATCGTGACGCTCGGCCTGCACGCGATCGAGCTGTCGCGGACGACGGGTTGCGTGGTCGCGCTCAAGATCGTCGCGGATGTCGCCGACGGCGCCTGGGCGGTCGGCCCGAGCGAGGTGCTTCCCGTGGTGCCCGAGATCGAATGGAACGGGAAGCCGTACGCCTACGCGCAGCGCCCGATGGTCCTCCGCCCGGACGCGATCGTCGCCGCGGAAGCGGACATGGTCGGCCCGCGGACCGAGCTCGTTCGCCAGTACGCCGTTGCCAACCGGCTCGACGTGGTCGACGTCGACCCGGCCCACGCCACCGTCGGTTTCGTTGCCTCGGGCAGCTGTTACGACTCGATGCGCCAAGCGATGACCGACCTCGGAGTCACCGACGCGGCGCTGGCCCAGGCCGGCATCCGGGTACTGCGGCTCGGTCTGATGAGCCCAGTTGCCCACGGCACCGTTCACTCGTTCGCCGAGGGTCTCGACCGGATCGTGGTGATCGAGGACAAGACGGCGTTCGTCGAGACGCAGTTCCGCGAGATCCTCTACGGTGCGCCGAACGCCCCGCAGATCCTCGGCAAGCGCGACAACAACGGCCGGCCGCTGATCCCCGCGGACGGCGAACTCACCTCAGGCCGCCTGCTGTCCCCGCTGCGGCACGTGCTCAAAGACCTGGTCACGATCACCCCGCCCACCCCGAAGCGGACCCCGCTGCCGATGCTGTCGACCAGCCGGTCGGCGTACTTCTGCAGTGGTTGCCCGCACAACCGCTCGACGGCGCTGCCTGAGGGCTCGATGGGCGGCGGCGGCATCGGCTGCCACGCGATGGTCACCATCTCCGACCGTGACGACAGCGCCGTCACCGGCGTCACCCAGATGGGTGGCGAGGGTGCGCAGTGGATCGGCCAGGCCTGGTTCACCGATGCCGGTCACATCTTCCAGAACGTTGGCGACGGCACCTTCTTCCACTCCGGACAGCTCGCCGTACAGGCTTGTATTGCCGCCGGGGTGAACATCACCTACAAGGTGCTCTACAACGACGTCGTCGCCATGACCGGTGCACAGGACGCCGAGGGCGCGCTCACCGTGCCGCAGTTGACGCACAAGCTACGCACCGAGGGTGTGCAGAAGATCGTCGTCTGCGCCGACGAGCCGGAGCGTCACCGCCGTCGCGACCTTGCACCCGGCACCCTGCTGTGGAACCGCGACCGCCTCGACGAGGCACAGCGGATGCTGCGGGAGGTCCCGGGCGTCACGGTACTCATCTACGACCAGCACTGCGCCGCCGATGCGCGCCGCCAGCGCAAGCGCGGCACTCTGCCGAGTCGCACCCAGCGCGTCGTCATCAACGAGGCGGTCTGTGAGGGCTGCGGCGACTGTGGTGTGAAGAGCAACTGCCTGTCGGTGCAGCCGGTCGAGACCGAGTACGGCCGCAAGACGCGGATCGAGCAGACCTCCTGCAACACCGACTACAGCTGCCTCGACGGCGACTGCCCATCGTTCGTGACAGTCGAGACGGCGCCCAGCCGAAAGCGCACCGCGGCTCGCAAGACCTTCCCGAAGCCGCCGTCGGTCCCAGCCAGCAGCGCCGAGGACCGGGTGACCAGCACCCAGAACGTCTTCATGGCCGGCATCGGTGGCACCGGCATCGTCACGGTCAACCAGGTGCTCGCTACGGCAGCGCTACGGGCCGGGTACGCCGCTGAGTCGCTCGATCAGACCGGATTGAGCCAGAAGGCGGGGCCGGTCACCGGGCACCTGCGGTTCGCCGCCGGCGACCTCGAGCCGGCCAACCGGCTCACCCCTGGATCAGCGGACTGCTTCCTCGGCTTCGACCTGCTCACGCTCGCCGAGGACCGGAACCTCGCCTACGGCAGCGCCGAGAAGACCCGGATCGTCGTCTCGACCAGCCGTACCGCAACCGGCGCCATGGTCTACGACCCCGCAGTCCAGCACCCGTCGGAAGCCGGACTGCTGGAGCGAGTCCGCTCGGCCGGCGAGGAGCTGTTCGACTTCGACGCGCTCGAAGCGGCAGAGCGAATCTTCGGCAACACGATCGCCGCCAACTTCCTGCTCGTCGGCGCCGCCTACCAGACCGGCGCCCTGCGACTCCCCGCCGCGGCCATCGAGGAAGCCATCGAGATCAACGGCACGGCGGTCGCTGCCAACATCGCAGCCTTCCGCTGGGGCCGCGCAGCGGTCACCGATCCGGCCGCCTTCCGCGCTGCCGGTACGACGGCCGCCCGGGCCACCGTTCGCGACGTACCGTACTCCGTGACGGCCGCTGGCCTGCAAGGCGAGCTGCTGCGTCTCGTCAGCCAGCGCGCGACTGACCTGGTCGGCTACCAGAACGTCAAGCTGGCCAACCAGTACGTCAACCTCGTCGCTCAGGTCGCAGCTGCTGAACGTGCAGTCACCACCGAGACCCGGTTCAGCGAGGCCGTCGCCCGCAACCTGTTCAAGCTGACGGCCTACAAGGACGAGTACGAGGTAGCCCGCCTCCTCACCGACCCGGAGTTCCTCGACGCCACCGGCGAGTCCTTCCCCGGCGGCACCGTCTCCTTCAAGCTGCACCCGCCGGTACTGCGGGCAATGGGCCGCAAGAAGAAGCTGAGCTTCGGACCGAAGTCGCACGGCACACTGCGCGCCCTGGCCCGACTGAAGCCGCTCCGCGGCACGCGACTCGACCTCTTCGGCTACGCCCATCTCCGCAAGGTCGAGCGCACCTTGCGCGACCACTACCGCGCCCTCGTCACCACCCTGGCGGGCGAGCTCGACAAGGCGTCATACGACCGTGCTGTGCAGGTCGCGGAGCTGCCTGACCTCGTCCGCGGCTATGAGTCGATCAAGCTGCGCAACGTCGACCGGTACGTCGAGGCTCTCGCCCAACTGGGTGTCGAAGGCCCCCGGCTCTAGCGGCGTACAGGCCCGGTGCTGTCGCGGATCACGAGCGAGGTGCGCAGCAGCTGAGCCGAGTTGACCGGGGGCGCACCTTCGGTGATGGCCCGCAGCAGGAGAGAGGTCGCCTGCTGGGCCATCTGCCGGGCGGGGATCGCGATCGCGGTCAACGCTGGGTGGGTGAGGGCAACGGGAGCGGTGTCGTCGAAGCCGATCACCGAGACGTCACCGGGGACCGAGCGACCGGACTCCTTCACCGCCTCGAGTACGCCCAGCGCCAGGAGGTCATGCGAAGCGAAGATGGCCGTCAGTGACGGATCTGCGGCCAGCGCCGCCTGGGCCGCGGCGAACCCTCCGGCCGGTGTGGCCTCGGTGGGCGCGAACACCCTGTCATCGCCGATCCGGAGCCGGTGTCGAGCGAACGCGGACCGCAGACCGTCCAGCCGCCGCTGGTGCGTCGGCAGCTCGACCACTGCGGAGACTCGCCGGTGGCCCAGGCTGCGCAGGTGCTTGCCGGCCAGGAAACCTGCGTGCTCGTAGTCGATGGTGACGACCGGCAGCGAGTCGGGGATCTCGGTCTCCCAAGCACACAAGGCGATCGGGAACCGCGGATCCGGAAGCAGCGCGAGCGGATCGGTCAGATCCCGGTCGCCCGCGATCAGCAGGGCGTCGATCAGCCGGCTCGACAGCCCGGCCAGTTGCCGCTTGGCCCGGTCGCCGTCGGCTCGCGTGGTCGCCAGCACGAGGTGGTAGCCGTGCTGTTCCAGGACGTTCTCGACCTCTTCGACGATCTCGGAGTAGAACGGGCTGGCCACGGTCGGCACGATCAGTCCGACCGTCATCGTCGTACCGGTCGCCAACGAGCGTGCGACCAGGTTCGGTTTGTAGCCCAGATCAGCGATCGCGGCCCGGACCCGGGCGGCCGTGTCGGGGCGGACCGCGGCGCGGCCGGTCACCACGTTCGAGACCGTCTGCTTGGTGACGCCCGCGCGCTCGGCCACGTCCTGCATCGTCACCACAGGCGTACCTCATCCTTTGGACCGGTCAACTGAATCTCCGAGTATCGGCCGCCCTCACGCCAACGTCAATGGCGACAAAGTCTTGTTTACCGGTCAAATGGACTCTACTGTTCCGGCAACCCCCGATGTGAGGAGTTCCGATGTCACGTTCTCGTCAGCCGGCCGTCGTCGCGTTGCTGGCCCTCGGGCTCGCTGCCGGTGCTCTGGCCCCTGCTGCCTCGGCCGCGCCGCCGGACGCGTCGTACACGATCACGGTCGGGGCGAAGGGCACGTGGTCGACGCCGACCGACACCCCGGCCGCGCCGTACATCGACAAGGACGGGACGTTCTACTTCCAGCAGTCCGCCGCTCTGTACGGCGCCTCGGACCCGCGGAAGTGGGATTTCTACACCGGCACGAACTTCGACACCGCGACCAAGTCGTCAGCCATCAGCAACGCGGTGAACCCGGCCAACGCGAACGACAAGAACAACGACACCACGTGGCGCTGCAACAACAGCCCCACCGGGCTGGAGTCGACGTTCGCCCCGAGCGGCTCGGGGTATGCGCAGAAGAACTACTGCGATCTGGCCGGCGTGTGGGTCGACCCGGACACGGGCGACTGGTACGGCCTGGTGCACAACGAGTTCACACCGCAGCCCTTCGGCGACGGTCTGCACTACGACGCCATCGACTACGCCGTCTCCACGAACCAGGGCAAGACGTGGACCATCAAGAGCCACGTCATCACCTCGCCGTACAGCACGAAGCGCAACGACAGCACGGCGTTCCCGAACCAGACCTATTCGTACGGCGACGGTGACCAGCGGCTGTTCGTCGACACCGCGTCAGGCTATTTCTACGTGTACTACGGCTCGCGAATCGTCGACAAGGCGGGCGGCTGGAAGAACTTCCGGGAGCATGTCGCCCGGGCCAAGATGTCCTCGAAGATGGCTCCGTCCTCCTGGCAGAAGTGGTACGACGGCGCCTGGTCGGAACCGGGTGTCGGCGGCCGCGAGAGCAACCTCGTACCGGTGGACGCCGCCAACCCGAACGGGTACACGCCGCTGGCGAAGGACTACAAGCCCACGAACACCGGTACCGCCGACCAACAGGTTGCCGCAGGCACCTTGTCGCCGACCTCGCCGCTGTTCGTGATGGACATCGCCTACAACGCCTACCTCGGCCTGTACATCGGCGAGCCGCAGGTCGTGGACCAGAGCGGCAACGCGTCGCAGCAGTTCTACGCCACCGAAGATCTGACCAGCCAGAAGTGGTACCCGATCGGCAACACCGGCAGCTACGGCACGGCCTCCTGGTACCGCTGGTTCGTCGACTCCGCGAACAAGACCAACTCCACCATCATCGGCAAGAACTTCCGCTCATACTGCTCCTTCGGCTGTTCCGGTGGTGCGTCCGGCGAGTACGTCAATCTGTCGATCACCTCGACAGCCCCCGCCGCCGTACCGGTCGACCTGACCAAGACCTACCGCATCGCCAACGGTGACGGCCGCGTCCTCCCGGCCGCCAGCGGCTGGTACTTCGTTGCCTCCGGCGACGGTTCGTACCAGATCCGCGACGCGTCGACAGGCAACGCCCTGGGCGTCGACGCCGGTACGACGGCCGGCCGTGCCTGGGGTACCAAGCCGACGGCCACGGCGTCCGGTGCGAGCGTGGGTCAGCAGTGGTGGCTGATCAAGAACACCGGCGGTACCTTCCGCTTCGTCAACCGGTACAGCGGTCTCGCCCTCGGTCTAACAGCGAGCTCCGGAGCCGAGACCACGCCGACCCGCGACTGGACCAACACAACCGGCAACGCTGTCGGCGGCACTCGCACCGGAGCGGAGCAGACCCTCACGCTCACCGCGGTCGGAACCGCACCGCAGAATCTCAACGGCGTGCACACCGTCGCGACCGGCGGGAAGGCCCTCGACGATCCCGATCGCAGCACGGCGAACGGAACCCAGCTGATCACCTGGACGACCAACGGCTACACCAACCAGCAATGGACCTTCGCTCAGCAGGCCGACGGTTCCTACACCCTGAAGAACGTCTCCTCCGGTCTGTGCGCCGATGTCAACGGAGGTGCGACCAGCGCCGGCACGGCCATCATCCAATGGACCTGTACCAACGGCGCCAACCAGCGCTGGAACGCGACCAAACTTGCCAATGGCAACTACACCTTGACCTCCGTCGGCAGCGGTCTGCTGCTCACCACCGCATCCGGTACCGACGGCGCCAAGGTCACTCAGCAACCCAACACGAACTCCGCTCTGCAGCAGTGGACCATCAGCTAGGTCTTGATGACGCCTTGGGTGCTGGTGCGGTTACCGTCCCAGTCGCCGACCAGAGGGCGGTCGCCGGGGTCGCCGTACCGGATCTTCTCGGTGGTCTCGGTCGGGTCGATGCCGCTCACGCGGAAGTAGAAGTAGGTGTCGGCGGGGTTGTAGAGACCTGGCTCGTCGCGGCCGTCACCATTCCAGTCGCCGATCAGCGGCTTCCAGTAGGGGTCGCCGTAGACGAAGGAGCGGGTGGTGCCGTCGGCGAAACGGAGGTCGAAGGCGGCGTCGGCGGCTCGGTAGACGCCGACGTCGTCGATCCCGTCGCCGTTCCAGTCGCCGACCACGGGCGTCCGGTACGGACCGCCGAAGGCGAGGGCGGTCGTCGTACCGTCGGCCGCGCGTTTGGTGAAGGTACCGGTGGACGGGGTGTAGGTGCCGACCTCGTCGGTGCCGTCGCCGTTCCAGTCGCCGACGATCGGGCGGTCGCCGGTGGTTCCGAGGGTGATGGTGATCTGGCCGACGCCGCCGTTGAAGTTGTTGCTGAGGAAGAACTTGTGGTCGTCCGGGCTGTAGGCGCCTGGCGTGTCGCCGCCGGCACCGTCCCAGTTGCCGGCCAGGGGCGTCATCGGAGTGTTGCCGTAGGCAAACGCCGGGATGGTTGCCGTGCCCGACGTTCTGCTGTTCGACAGGTACCAGTTGTAGGTGCAGATGGCGGCGGGCGCCGCGGTCTGAGCGGCTTCTGCGGAGAAGATCCGCGGAACCGCGATGACAGTCGCTGCGACGGCGGCCGCGACGCCACCGGTGATCAGTTGGCTGAGGAGCTGGGTGCGCATCTCGTCCCCCTTACGCGTCGAGCCGGTACAGGGCCGCGGCCCCGGGTGCCAGGGTGGCGACGATCTTGGTCTTGTCGGCCTGGGCCGTGTAGGTGCGGGTCGCCGGGTCGAAGACCGAGACCTTCGTGACCGTTGCCTGGTTCATCGACACCGTCGTGGTCGCGCTTGCACCAGCCTGCCGGTTGACGACCAGCAGCCAGCGGGTCTTGGCCGCATCCGTTGGCCGGAACCGCCCTAGCACCGCGGGACTGCCCGCCGTACTGCTGAGGTAGCTGTCCGGGGTGAAGCCGACCGTGCCGGATGGTGGGGTTTCGTTGGCATGGACGGCGATCTCGGAGATCAGTGGTTTGAGCTCGGCACCGACCGGGCGGAGCCAACCCGTGTTGATGGACTTGGCGGCGTCGTACAGGGGAGTGTGCGTGCCGTCGAGAGTGGTGATCGCCCGGCCGAAGCCCTCGCCACGGGCTATGTCGGGCTGCCAGTAAGTGAAGTACTGGATGCCCTTGCAGCCGTAGGCGAGGCTGGTGTTGATGTTCCACAGCAGGTCGGCCTGCGTCGGGAACCGGTGACCGTTGTACTCGACGCTCTGCACGAACACCCAGGACGGGATGTTCGCGCGCAGCGCCTCGGAGCGGATGATGGCCCAGTTCTCGAAGTACTGCAGGTCCTGGCCGGAGCTGAGGATCGGGTACCGGTCGAACGACAGCATCGGCGGGTGACAGGTGTCGACGTACTTGCGGACCGCCGCCTGGTAGCCGCTGCCGCTGCCCGGGACGAGATTCGAGTACGGCGTATAGGTGGGCCCCTTCTCGCGGGCGATCGCGAACGCCTTGCCCAGCGAGGGAATCTGATCGTCCCGCGGTTCGTCGCCGAGGCTGAATCCGGCGAACGAATCGAAGCCCCGGTAGCTGTTCATCGCGTTGATGAACAGAGTTCGGGCGTCCGCGGTGGTGATCGACATCGGGACCGACCGGTCGTCGCTGATCGTGAACCGGCGGGCCAGGTTCTGCACGTCGGGATCGCTGGAGACCAGCACCTTCAGACCGACCTGCTCGGCGATCGCCAGCGTGTGCTTGATGATCGCCTGGTCGTCCAGGTAGTTGCCGGTGATCAGGAAGGTGAAGCCCGCCTCGCGGATCTCGCCGTACCGCTCGACCGTCGTCTGGTACGGCGGCGGTGGCCAGAACACGCCGATCGGGAACTCGGTCCCGCCGACCAGCGGCAGGTCCACACACGCGGCCGCCGGCGCCATCGCCTGGGCCGGGACGGCGGCGGAGCCGGTCAGCCGCTGTGCGAACGGTACGACGGGTGCGGCGGCCAGCGCCCCGAGAACGGCGCCACGAAGTACCGCCCGCCGGCCGACCCCAGTGGCCACCTTGTGTTCAGGAATCATCATGCTCCTTCTCTCTGGTCGCGACGCAGACCAGAACAGCCGAAGCAGTGGCGCAGTGCAATCCTTTCAGCGCAGAACGTAGTGAGTCGGCCGTCCAATACCGGACAGCCAATGCACATCAGGGCTTGAGGACGATCCGTCCGAAGACCTGACCGGCGTCCATCTGTTCGTGTGCCTTGGCGGCGTGATCCAGGGTGAGGACGTCATGGACGACGGCGTTCAGCTCGCCACGGGCGGCCGCCGCGAACTGCTCACGCCGTACCGGCTGGATGGCCGCCTGCGGAACGGTGTCCAGGCTGAAGGTTGCCAGGGTCAACGACTTCCGGAAGTCCTGCATGAGCCGGCTGGTCAGATCGGCGGGCGGCATCCCGGCGACCACGCCCAGCAGGACCAGCCGGCCGTTGGGGGAGAGCCTCGGGATGAACGCGGGGAGCTCGGGTCCGGCGATCACGTCGAAGATGACGTCGTACGTCGATGGTCCGTCGCCGGCACCGGATCGATCGAGGATGTGGGTCGCGCCCAGCTCCTGGAGCCGGCGGCCGCGCTCGGGGGACGAGGTGGTCACGGCGATCGCCGAGGCGTCTGTCGCGAGCTGCACGGCGAGTAGGCCGATGCTGCCAGCAGCTCCGCGGATCAGGACTGACTCACCGGGGGAGAAGTGCACATGCTGCAAGGCGAAATGAGCGACTGGTCCGGAGTTGCCTAGGGCGACTGCAGTCTCCAGGGCGAGGCCGGACGGGATTCGTTCGAGGTGTTCGACCGCGGCCACGGCCTGTTCGGCGTACCCGCCGCCTTGGCCGGTGAAGGCCCAGACCCGCTCCCCGATCCAGGACGCGTCGACCTCGGGACCGACGGCGGTCACGGTGCCGGCGACCTCCGAGCCGAGGATGTGGCCGGTGGTGAAGCCGTAGCCACCGATCGTCCCGCGGCGGATCACGGCGTCGACGCCGCCGACCCCGATCGCCTCGATCGCGATGGCCACCTGTCCCGGGCCGGGGGTGGGCTCCGGGATGTCGATGACCGCCATGCCCTCCGGGGCTCCGAATGTCTGTACCGCTACTGCCTTCACCGCTGCTCTCCTTCATGTCTGGACCGGTACTTCGGACGTTAACGGACGCCCGCGTCCGGTTAGGTAGAGTGAGAGATATGAGCGTCGAAGTCTCCCAGTCCCGAGCTACTCAGCCTTTGCGTGCGGATGCCGCTGACAACCGCGAGCGGATCGTCGAGGCGGCGTACCGGCTGTTCGCGGCCGAGGGGATGACAGTGACGATGCGGGAGATCGCCCGGCACGCCGGTGTCGGTCCGGCCACGCTCTACCGGCACTTCCCGACCAAGCAGGATCTCGCCGTCGAGGCCTTCGCCGAGCAGGTGCGGCTCTGTCATACGGTCGTCGAGGAGGGACAGGCCGAGTCCGATCCGTGGCTCGGGTTCTGTCAGGTGATCGAGCGGATCTGCGAGCTGAACGCGCAAAGCCGCGGCTTCACCGAGGCGTTCCTGGCGACCTATCCGGAGCTGGCCGACCTGCGGACACACCGCGAATACACGCTCGGCGTCGTCGCCAAACTTGCGCAGCGGGCGAAGCAGAGCGGTCGGCTGCGCGCGGACTTCGCGGTCGACGACCTGCTGCTCATGCTCTCGGCGCACCGCGGCGTCCCCGGCCGGTCACCACAAGTTCGCCGTACGGCGTCCCGTCGGTTCGCGGAGCTGGTCATCGACGCGTTCCGCGCTTGATTCGCCGTGCGTTGATCGCTCCGAGTAACCTCGAGGTTTGGTGCCCGGACGAGCGGGTTGCCGTGTCGACGGGGTGGGTACGAGGAACGGATGCTGATCGCAGGGCGGTACCGGCTGGGCGCGTCACTGGGGCGTGGCGGGATGGGAGAGGTGCACAGCGCCACCGACGAGGCCTTGGGCCGGGTGGTGGCGGTGAAGACGATGCTGCGCTCCCGGACCGACGCGGCCGACACCGAGCGCTTCCGCCGCGAGGCGATGGCGGCGGCGCGGCTGAGCGATCCGCACATCGTGGCGGTCTACGACTTCGGTCAGTACGAGGACTCGTTCTACCTGGTGATGGAGCTGGTCGAGGGTCGATCGGTCGCCGGTGAGCTGGCCGCCGAAGGCCCACTGCCGTGGGAGCGGGCGATCGACATCATCAAGCAGGCCGCGACCGGTCTGATGGCGGCACACGCCGTGGACGTCGTCCATCGCGACATCAAGCCCAGCAACCTGCTGGTCACAGCGGGTGGCACCGTCAAGGTCGCCGACTTCGGTATCGCGCAGTTACCTGGAGCAGAGGCCAGCGAACTCACGGTTACCGGTCAGATCCTGGGAAGCCCTTACTACCTGTCGCCGGAGCGCGCGCAGGGTCTGCCGGCCGGTCCCGAGGCTGACATCTACGCGCTGGGCTGCGTCCTCTACGAGCTGGTCAGTGGACGGCCACCGTTCACGGGCGACCACCCGACGGCAGTGCTCTACCAGCACGTGGACGCCGAGCCGGTCCCGCCGAGCGAGGCGCGGCCGGAGCTGGCCGGCCCGTCCGAGGCCCTGCTGCTCCAGATGCTCGCCAAGGACCCGGCGCAGCGACCGACCGCCGCCGAGCTCGTCTCCGGTAACTGGGCGCCGCCCACGCCGCTGATCATCGAACGTCCGACCGAGCCGCTCGTGCCCGCTGCGGTGGTCGCTGCCAGCAAGCCGGCGCCGCGCCCGATGACGACCTGGCTGATCGCCGCTGGCAGCGCCCTCGTCATCGCCGGCGCCATCACCGCAGCCATCCTGCTGCAGAACCGCGGGACCGACCAGCCGCCGACGACCGACGTGGGCCCCCAGCCGTCGTCGAGCATCAGTACGTCGAACACTCCCAGCAACACCGCGCCTACTCAACCCACCACGGCTCCCACCACCAAGCCGTCGTCGACGCCGACTCCGACGCCGACCCCCACGCCGACGCCGACACCCACCCCCACCCCAACGCCGACGCCGTCTCGCACCCCGACGCCGACTCCCACGCCGACGCCGACCCCCACGCCGACTCCCACCCCGACCCCGACGCCGTCGGACACGCCTACGCCCTCGGACACCCCGACGCCGTAGAACGTCGTACCGAAGGCATCCGCTCTGTCTGACAGGTCACATCCGGCCTGTGAACTGTCACGAAACGGCGTGCTGCGTTGTCTTGAGGGTGTCCGCATTCTGCGGGGCCCGAGAGGAGCGAGTCGATGCAGCGCTCGTGGAAAGACCTGCGGGGGAGGGCGTTCCCCGACCAGTGGTCGCTCATGTTCGGCCAGATCGCCTTCTACAGCTTCGTCGTGGTGCTGGTCACCGGCCTGATCCTGATGGTCCCGTACGACGCGTCGCTGGATCCGGTCGTGTACGACGGACCGTATACGCCGCTGCATGGCGTGACGATGTCCAAGGCGCTGGACTCGACGTTGGCGATCAGCTTCGAGATGCGGGCCGGCCTCCTGGTGCGCCAGATCCATCACTGGGCCTCATTGTTGATGGTGGCAATGATCATGCTGCATCTGCTGCGGCTGTTCTTCACCGGCGGATTCCGTCGGCCCCGGCGGCTCAGCTGGCTGGTCGGGTTCGGATTGTTCCTTGCCACGCTGGGCGCAGCCCAGACCGGTACGTCGCTCCCGGACGACATGCTGTCGGGATCCAGCCTGGCGGTCATCGACGGCGTACTGAAGTCGATCCCGTTCGTCGGGACCTACCTCTCGATGTTCGCGTTCGGTGGGGACTTCCCGGGTGACGTGATCAAGCTGTTCTATCCGTTGCACGTCTACGTTCTGCCTGCGGTGATCATCGGGCTCTTCGTCGTTGCCGGCGTACTGGCCGTCAAGCGCGGACCCGCGCAGTACCCGGGACCCGGTCGGACGAACGGCAACATCGTGGGCCAGCCTGCGGCCGTTGCCGTTGTGAAGGGTGCAGGCCTGTTCTGCTTCGTGATCGGCGTCTCTTTGTTGCTCGGCGCAACGGCCACCATCAACCCGATCTGGCTGTACGGCCCGGCCGACCCCGCAGACGCCTCGGCCGGCATCGGCCCGGCGTGGTACCTGGCGTTCCTGGACGGCGGTCTCCGCCTGACACCCGGTTGGGAGGTCGACGTGTGGGGGAGGACCCTCACACTCGCCGTCCTGCTGCCGGTCACGCTGTGCACGCTGTTCCTGGTCCTGTTCGCGCTCTACCCCTTCATCGAGGACTGGGTGCTGGGCGACCGGAGCGACCAGAACCTCCTCGAACACCCGCGCAACAATCCGACCCGAACCGGTCTCGGCGTCGCCGGCATCACCTTCTACGGCGTCCTGTGGGCCGCGGCCGGCGCCGACACCATCGCCCTCAAGTTCAACCTGTCCTTCAACGCGCTGATCCACGCCTTCCAGCTCCTCCTGATCGCCGGCCCGCCGGCCGCACTGCTGCTGACCCGCCGCATCTGCATCAGCCTGCAGACCCGCGCCCTGGACGAGGCAGTCCACGGCGTCGAAACCGGCCGGATCGTCCGCCTCCCCGACGGCGGCTACCTCGAGGATCACCGTTCACTAGACCCCTACAAACGCTGGAATCTCGCCGGCTACACCCAAGCCCCCGCTACTTCTCATGCGCACCGCCTACAAACCCGACTCGCCAACCTCCTGAACCAGGACCACCTCACCCCGCCCGCCACGGACCCCAAACACCGGGAGATCAGCTGAAGGATCAGATCTATTCCCAAAGCTGAGTAGAGATGGCACAGTATGCGCACCGATTGATCTGATCTATCCGTCCAGACAGGTGCCGCCATGCCGCGTTCCACCCGCCGGCTTCTTGCCGTCCTGGCCAGCCTTGCGCTGCCCGCAACCGTCGTTCCCGTCGCTTCAGCCGCCAGCGTGACCACCTTGTACGTCGCTCCGTCCGGTGGCTCGGGTTCCGGGACGCTGGCCCGGCCGTTCGGGTCGCTGGAGCAGGCGCGTGACCGGGTTCGCAAGCTCACGAAGAACCAGCGCGCGGACATTCGCGTCGTACTGCTGGGTGGGGACTACCGGCGAACCAGCACGTTTCAGTTGACGAGTGCAGACTCTGGGCGGAACGGGCATCAGGTGATTTACCAGGCGCAGCCTGGGGCCAAGGTGACGGTGGACGGCGGCCGGCTGGTGACCGGCTGGACGCTCTCCGATCCGGCCAAGGGCATCTACAAGGCGCATGTCGGCGCGATCGACTTCCGTCAGCTTTATGTGAACGGGGAACGTCAGCAGCGGGCTCGCGGTCCCGAGAATCCGCCCGGTTGGTCGAAGACCGCGACCGGTTACACCGACAGCACGCGGAGCATGGTCGGCTGGAAGAACCAGGGCGACATCGAGGTCGACAGCCGGTGGGGCTGGATGCACTACCGGTGCCCGGTGCAGTCCGTCGAAGGGACGACGGTCACGATGCAGCAGCCGTGCTACTGGAACGCGAACCTGCACAAGGGTGAAGAGATTCAGAACCCGAGCTGGATCGAGAACGCGTACGAGCTGCTGGACACGCCCGGCGAGTGGTATCTCGACAAGAGCTCGGGCGACGTCTACTGCCTCGGGCAGAACCCTGCCAACGCGACCGTGGTGGTTCCGCAGGTGCAGGATCTGGTGAACGTCACCGGGACCCTGACGGACCCGGTGCAGAACATCAGGTTCGACGGCATCACGTTCGCCTACTCGAACTGGCTCGACCCGAGCAGCGACGACGGGATGGTCGAAGGTCAGGCGGGCTTCCGGATCAACGGCCCGAACTGGCCCGACTTCGACCACTCGCGGTTGTACTGGGAGAAGACGCCCGGCGCGGTGAACGTGGGCTACAGCCGGAACATCTCGTTCACCGGCAGCACGTTCACCCATCTCGGGGCGGTCGGCCTGAATCTGAACACCGGCTCGCAGGGCAGCACGATCCGCGGCAACGTGTTCCGCGACATCGCGGCGACCGGCATCCAGGTCGGCGGCACCGACATCATCGACCACCACCCGGACGACGCACGGGCGATCACCAAGGACAACTTGGTCAGCAACAACCTCATCACCAAGGCTGCGGCCGACTACTCGGGTTCGTTGGCGATCATGGCCGGCTACACCGAGCACACGGTGATCGAGCACAACACGATCCGCGACCTGCCGTACAGCGGGATCTCGGTGGGCTGGGGCTGGGGCAACACCGATGTCGGTGGTGACACGAACTACCCGGGTAACTTCGGGATCCCGATCTACGACACCCCGACCACGGCCAAGAACAACGTGATCCGGGACAACGCGATCAGCGACATCATGAAGCGCCAGGCCGACGGTGGCGCGATCTACACGTTGAGCATGCAGCCCGACAGCGTTGTCACCGGCAACTACATCAAGGACACCCCGAGTCCGGCGTACGGCGCGATCTACCACGACGAAGGCAGTCGCGACTTCACCACCACCGGGAACGCGTTGTGCAACGTGGAGGGCCTGTGGCTGTTCCTGAACCACGGCCTGAACATCGATGCCCAGCGCAACTTCAGCACCCAGCCGCGCTCGGCGACCCAGGCCAACAGCCTGGACTCGACGATCGCGAACAACCCCGTGGTTCCGGGCTGCGACCAACTGCCGGCATCGATCGTCACCAACGCCGGCCTCGAACCGGCGTACCGGTATCTCGACCCGCAGCCCGCGCCGACCGACCGGATCGCGCCGACCGCCCCCGGCAGGCCCGTCGTACGGACGAGCTTCCCGGCGATCGCCGACCTGAGCTGGCCCGCGTCGACCGACCAGACCGGCGTCACCGGCTACTCCGTCTACGCGAACGGCAAACTGGTCAGCGCGTCCAAAGACCCAAGTGCAAGGGTCACCGGCCTCATCTCCGGACAGCGCTACACCTTCACCGTCACCGCTCGCGATGCCGCGGGCAACGAATCGTGTGTCAGCTCAGCGGTCAGCGTCACCATGCCGGCCAGCGAGGACATTGCCCTGGGCAAGAACGTCACCGTCTCCTCGTTCTCCGAACCGAACGTCCCGGCGCTGGCGGTCGACGGCAAGCTCTCCACCCGATGGGCCCAGGGCCTCGGTCTCCCCGATCCGTCCTGGCTGCAGGTCGACCTCGGCGCCCAGTACGACGTCAGTGGGGTCATCACCACGTTCGAGCTGAGCAACGGGTATCGCTACAAGCTCGAGGTCTCCGCCGACGGGAGCGACTGGATCACCTTCGAGGACCACACGGCCGCGGCGACGACCCAGTCGGACAACTACGCCTCGGTGCCGACGTCGGTTCGCGGCCGCTATCTCCGGCTGACTGTCGTCGGATCGAACTTCAACGGCGGCAGCATCTACGAGATCGAGGCGTACGGGAAGCCTGCTCCCACCACGCCTGATCAAGAGCCTCCGGCCGCCCTGCCGAAGCCGACCGTGAACGTGCTGTTGCCGACCATGCTCGACCTCAGCTGGCCGACCGGCACCGACAACGTCGGCGTGACCAGCTACGTCGTCTACCAGGACGGTCAGAAGATCGCGTCGACCCCGCTGAACCAGTTGCGGGTGGATGGCTTGACGGCCGGTTCGCAGCACAGTTTCACGGTGGTGGCACGCGACGCCAACCTGAACGCGTCCGCGGCCAGCCCTCCGGCGACGGTCACCATGCCGGCCGAGGCCGGGCTCGCGGTCGGCAAGCCGGTCACGGTCTCGTCGTACTCGGAACCGAACGTCCCGGCGCTCGGCGTTGACGGCGATCTGACCACGCGCTGGGCGCAGGGGCTCGGGCTGCCGGACCCGTCGTGGTTCCAGGTCGACCTCGGCGCACCGACCGCGGTGAAGAGCATCGTGACGAACTTCGAGCTGCCGAGTGGCTACACGTACAAACTGGAGTACTCGCTCGACGGCACCGCGTGGTCGATGTTCGACGACCACACCGCCGTCGCCACGAGCGTCCGCCGCAACCCGTCGATCCGCACGGCACCCGTCCAGGCGAGATATGTTCGCCTGACAATTACCGGATCCAACTTCAACGGTGGAAGCATCTACGAACTCCAGGTGTATGGATGAACGAGACACCCAGCTATCGGCCGGGCTACGAGGTGGTGGCCGAGCAACTGCTCGCGTACATCGCCGAGCAGGACCTCCGGCCGGGGGATCGGCTACCGACCGAGAAGGGACTGGCCGAGATCCTTGGGACCGGCCGGTCGGTCACCCGCGAGGCGATCAAGGTCCTCGCGGCGGTCGGGCGCGTCGCCGTACGGAAGGGTGCTGGCATCTATGTGTCCGTGCCCTCCAACGCGCAGGCGGACAGCCAGGTCGGCTACTTCCAGCCGACCGACCTGGCCCACGTCGCGATGCTGTTCGATCACCGGCGACTGATCGAGGCCGAGGCTGCCCGGCTCGCAGCGACGCTCGCCCGGCCGGCTCAGGTCCGGACGATCCGAGCTGCGGCCGAGGCGTCCGTCGAGGCGCTCCGGGATCATGCTGCGTTCCGGGAACAGGACAGGTTGTTCCATGACGCGGTAGCTGAGGCCTCGGCCAACGTCTTCCTGCAGGCGGCGGTCACGTCGTTGCGCGACTTCAAGGAACAGTCCGACCGTTTGCTGTTCGCGGGCGGTCTGCCCGGCTCGCTCGAGGTCGCCGCGCAGCAGCACGTGCACATCGCCGAGGCGATCGCGACCGGCGACGCGGACAAGGCCGGTACGGCGATGATCCAGCACATCGACACCACCCAGTCCCAGTTCGAGCAGCGGATTCGGGACCGGCTGAAGGCGGCACCGCAGTGAGTCTGATCGACCGCGTCGAGGTGGAACTGGTTGACGTACCGGCCATGGATCCGTTCCGCTGGCGGGACGGGTTACCCGGATCCGAGCCCGCGCTGCAGGGCGGCATACTGAAGATCACCACCCGCGACGGCGTCGTCGGCCAGGCGTCCACCCCGCGCGGGGTGATCGCGAAAGACCTGGTCGAACGGCGGGTGCGCGACGACCTGATCGGCCAGAACGCGCTGCACCGCGAGTGGCTGTGGCACCGGATGTGGGAGCTCGACCGGATCGAGGAGTTCCCGCTGTACTTCCTCGGCCTGGTCGACATCGCGTTGTGGGACATCGCCGGTCAGCTCGCCGGCCTGCCCGTGCATGCGCTGCTCGGGACCTACCGCACCGAGATTCCGGCCTACGCCTCGACCGTCACCTACGGCTCGATCGAGGAGTACCTCGACATCGCCGACCAGTGTCTCGAACGTGGCTTCCGGTCGATCAAGCTGCACGCGTGGGGCGACGTACGGCGGGACGCCCTGCTCTGCAAGCGATTGCGCGAGCACGTCGGTGACGACATCGACCTGATGTACGACGGCTCGGCCGGCTTCGACCTCCCGGACGCGATCCAGCTCGGCAAGGTGCTGACCGACCTCGACTTCCGCTGGTACGAGGAGCCGATGCGTGAGTTCAACATCACCAGCCACCGCTGGCTCGCCGAGCGCGTCGGCGTACCGCTCCTGGTCGGCGAGACCAGCGACGGCGCCCACTTCAACACCGCCGACTTCATCCACGCCGGTACGGCGACCTACGTGCGCACGTCGTCCGGCCTGAAGGGCGGCGTCACCGGCGCCCTCCGGATCGCCCACCTCGCCGAGAGCTTCGGTCTCCGCGCCGAGGTGCACGGTATGGGCATCCCGAACCAGCACCTCTGCATGGCGATCCCCAACACCACCGCCTACGAAGCCCTCGTCTGGGGCAATCCGATCATCACCGACGACGCCGTCGACAAGAACGGCCTCCTCCACGCCGCCGAAGCCCCCGGCCTGTCCGCCGCCCCTCAGTAGGGAATCCACCTGTCACAACTCCCTGGTGAATCTGGTCAATGCATTGAGCGTCGACCACAGAGGAGCAGGTTCGTGGACTTGAAGATTGCAGGACGTACGGCGGTGGTGTGCGCGTCCACCTCGGGGTTGGGCGAGGGCATCGCCCGGGCGCTCGCCGCGGAAGGGGCGAACGTCGTGGTGACCGGGCGGCGGGAGGAGCTGGCCAAGCTGATCGCGGCGCAGTTGCCGTCGGCAATCGGTGTTGCCGCGGACCTGATGAGCGAAGGGGGCCCGGAGCGCATCGTCGAAGCCGCCACGGCGGCCTTCGGCTCGGTGGACATCCTGGTCCTGAACGGCCCGGGACCGAAGCCGGCGACCGCGCTGGACGTCACCACCGAAGACATCGGTACGGCGATCGCCTCGCTGGTCGGGCCACAGCAGCGGCTGGTGTCGTTGGTGCTGGACGGGATGCGCGAGCGTGGTTGGGGGCGGATCCTGGCGGTGTCGGCCACGAACGTCGAGGAGCCGTTGCCGGCCTTGGCGTTGTCGAACATCGGCCGGCCCGCGCTGGCGGGCTACCTCAAGACCCTCGCGACGCAGGTCGCGGCCGACGGGGTGACCGTCAACCTGCTCCTGGCCGGGGGTTTCCGGACCGCGCGCCGTGATGCCGTCGAAGCTGCCAAGGCCGAACGGACGGGTCGGCCCACGGGGGAGATCCAGGCCGAGGAGGCGGCTCAGGTCCCGATCGGTCGGTTCGGCGCTGTCCACGAGTTCGCTGCCGTCGGGGCGTTCCTCTGCAGCGACCTGGCTTCCTATGTGACGGGAACAGCGGTCCGGTGCGACGGCGGTCTGGTCCACAGTCTCTGAGTCACAAGGTCGCGGTCAGCCCTGTCTTAGCTGACACAGTCGTCGATGGACAGGGAGTGAGCTGTGTCAGTGGGAGAAGCAGACGACGCCGTACTGGCTGCGGAGCTGCCGGGGGACTTCCGGAGCGCGTTTGCCGAGGTGAACGGGACGACGCTGCATTACGTGGCTGGAGGCGTGGGGGAGCCGTTGGTGTTATTGCCTGGGTGGCCGGTCACGTGGCGGGAGTTTCGCCACCTGATGCCGCTGCTGGCACAGCGGTTTCGGGTGATCGCGGTCGACCTGCGCGGGATGGGGCTCTCGGCGAAGCCGGAGTCGGGCTACGACAAGAAGACGATGGCCGAGGACATCTACCAGTTGGCACGCCACCTCGGCTACTCGAAGATCAGCATCGCCGGCCATGACATCGGGTCGATGGTGGCGTTCAGCTACGCGGTCAACCACCCGGAGGCCATCGCGAAGGTGGCGATGATGGAGGTCGGCCACCCGGATGCCAGCCTGTACGGGCTCAAGCTGCTCCCGTCGGACGGTGCACCGAACCTGTGGTGGTTCGCGCTCAACCAGCTGAACGGCCTCCCCGAGCAGCTGCTCGCCGGCCGGATGCGGTACGTCGTGGACTACATCTTCGAGGCCCACTTGGTCGACCGCACCAAGGTCGGCGAGGCTGATCGACAGGCCTACGCGCAGGCGTACGACACAGCCGATGCGATCCGGGCCGGCGATGGCTGGTTCCAGACTTTCGACCAGGACGTTGCCGACTTCAAGACCTACGGCAAGGTCTCCGCGCCGATGCTGGGCCTTGCCTCACCGAACAACTTCGCCGCCATGCAAGGAGTCTGGACCCAGCAGGGTGACGACGTACGCGTAGCGATGATCGAAGCCTGCGGCCACTTCCTGCCCATCGAGCAGCCGGAGGCCGTGGCCCGGGAACTCACCGACTTCTTCAGCTCTTCGGTCGCTGCCGGCGGTACCTGACGGGAGCGGGTCAACAACTGTTCACCTTCCGGGGTAGTGACGGGTCGGGCAAATGGTGACAACGTTGTTCCGTAGCCCGCCACAAAGTTCCCAGCCCCCGGGAGTACCTCGATGAAGTCCGCCTCGCCCCTGGCCGTTCGGGCCCGGGGGATCGTCAAGTGCTTCGGGGAGGTCGTGGCGCTCGACGGGGTCGAGTTGGAGGTGGAGCCGGGCCGGGTGCATGGGCTGGCCGGACCGAACGGGGCGGGGAAGACGACGTTGCTCGGGCTCCTGCTCGGGTTGGCGGTGGCTGACAGCGGGACGCTTGAGATCTTGGGTACGCCGGTCGGCCGGGCGCTGGCTGCTCCCGGTGGAGTCGCCGGGTTCGTTGATGGGCCCGGGCTCTACCCGTCGCTGACGGCGCGGAAGAATCTCGCGGCGCTGGCTGCCCTGCGTGGACTCGATGCGCGGTCGGCGGGGATCGACGAGGCGCTTGCGGAGGTCGGGCTGACGGATGTCGCCGACGACCGGGTCCGCGGCTTCTCGCTCGGGATGCGGCAACGGCTCGGACTGGCGGCTGCGCTGCTGACCAAACCACGACTTCTTGTCTTGGACGAGCCGTCCAACGGACTCGATCCAGCGGGCAAGCGGCACGTGCACGGCGTCCTCACACGACTCGCAGCCGACGGTACGGCGGTGGTGGTGTCGAGCCACCGGATGGACGACCTCGAGGAGCTGTGTTCCGAGGTCACGATCCTCTCGACCGGGCGAGTCGTCTTCTCCGGCCCCTTGACCAAGTTGGCGGCCGAGACCGGTGAACTCGACTACCGGCTCGTCACCTCCGACGGCGAGGCTGCTCGCAAGGTCGCAACGGGCACCCCCGGAATCAAGGTCGCGGACGAGACCACCTGGTTGGTGGTTCACGCCGACGTACCGGCCCTTGACGAACTGGTGGTCCGGCTCGTTGGTGCGGGAGTTGCGATCCGCGAGCTCGCGCCGGTGGTGTCGCCACTCGAGGCCGCGTTCCTCGCCATCACCGATCAGCAGGAGCCGACCCGATGACCGCGATCGCCGAGGCCGCCGTACCGGTTGCCAGTCAGGTTTCCGTCGGGCGGGCTTACCGCTTCGAGCTGGTCAAGCTGATGTCGCAGTGGCGGGTTCGCCTGCTGGTGCTGGCGTGCTGGATCGCTCCGGGCGTCTTCGTCGCGGCCGTGAGCCAGCAGGGTTCGCTGCCGGCCGACACGTTGTTCGGTCGCTGGATGCATGCCACCGCTTGGGCCGGGCCGCTGGTCGTGCTCGGCTTCTCCGGGATCTGGGCGCTGCCCCTGCTGACCTCGGTCGTGGCCGGCGATGTGTTCGCCGCTGAGGACCGGCTCGGGACGTGGCGGCACCTGCTCGTCGCAGTCCGGTCGCCGCGCCGGATCTTCGCCGCGAAGTCGCTCGCCGGCCTGACGGTCATCCTGCTCCTGGTGGCCGGATTGGTTGCCTCCAGCATCGTCGGCGGACTCCTTGCGGTGGGCAACCAACCGCTGATCGGCCTGGACGGGCATCTGCTCAGCCCGGCGGACGCGGCCGGGCGGGTCCTGCTCGCCTGGGTCTGCGTGCTTGCCCCCACGCTGGCGCTGGCCGCCATCGGGTTGCTCGGATCGATCGCGCTCGGCCGGTCACCGACGGGTCTGCTGGTGCCGGCGATCGTCGCGATCGCCATGCAGCTCGCCCAGCAGTTGCCGATTCCGGTCGGGGTGCGTCTCGCGCTGCCGGGCTACGCCTTCATCTCCTGGAACGGTCTCTTCACCAGCCCGGCGCAGGTCGGTCCGCTGCTGATCGGTATCGCCGTCAGCCTGGCGTGGGCCGTAGTCGCGACCGCCCTGGCGTACCGGCTGTTCCTGCGTCGCGACTTCACCAACCTGATCGATGACGGGTCAGCGCGCCGAGCGATCCTCGGCGGCGTCGTACCGCTCCTCGTCCTGGGCGGTCTGACGACCGGAGTGCTCGCCGCGGCCGGCGGGACCGGTTCCGGTATCACTCAGGACAAGGTGCAGCAGTCGGTCGCCACCGCCTTCGCGCACCTGTATCGCTTGCAGGCCAAGGAATTGAATCGCCCCGACGTCACGGAAGCACAACTGCAGACGACGGCGGCCTGCACCAAAGGCGGTGGTCAGCGTGTCGCGGAAGGCCCGGGCAACGACTGGCGCTGCGTCGTGACCTGGCACCTCCCCGGCATCGACGCCGCCGGAACCGCCATCTACCAGCTCGACCTCACACCGAACGGGCGGTACGTCGCCGATGGCGACGGGCCGAAGGAAGTCAACGGCTACTTCCTCGTGCAGACGCCCGCCGGTGACCAGCCGAACCCGCTCTGGCAGTTCGACGGTTCTGTCGAACTGCTCTCCGTCCGCTCGAAGGGATAACCCATGCAGGTGAGACGCCGCAGGCGAGCGAGTCTGCCGACTGCTCGGACGAGCCGCCGGATCTCGCGCTTCACAGCCGGTACGACGGCGGTCGCGCTCGCGGCCGCTGGCTCGAGCCTCGCCGTCGCGAAGACCGACATGTTCGGCACCGAGCACGTCGGTGAGACCACGGACAAGGGTCTGGTCGTGTCCAGCGACCAGTACCTGAAGCCGCTCGGTGAACGCCTCGTCATCAACAACGGCAAGATCATGTCGTCCTCGGTCAGTCCGGACGGCACGCACGTGGCCGCCTCGATCACCGACGGTGGGCTGGCGCTGGCCATCGTCGATCTGAAGGCGTGGAAGGTCCAGCAGACCATCGGCAACAACGCTGCCGCCAATCTGCGCATCCCGGGGAATGACATCGGCCAGGAAGGCCCGACGTACTCGCCCGATGGATCGCAGCTGTGGCTGGGCCAGACCGACGGCTATCGCCGGTTCACGGTCAACGCCGACGGCAGCCTCAGCAACCCGACGTTCGTGGCGATCCCGGCTGATGGCGCGAAGCACGCGCTGGTCGCCGAGCCGGTGTTCACGGCCGATGGTGCCACCGCGTACGCCGCCGTCAACGGGCAGAACCGCGTGGTCGCGATCGACACCGCCTCCGGCGCCATCCGGCAGAGCTGGGCGGTCGGCAACGCGCCGCGCGACCTGGTGCTGGTCGGCGACAAACTCTATGTGAGCAACGAAGGCGGTCGGCCGGCCAAGCCAGGGGAGAGCACGCTCAACTCCTACAACACCCAGGTCCCGGCGAGCTCGTTCACCGGCGCGACGACGACCGGCACGGTCAGCGTGATCAACGTGGCCGCGGCGAACGCCGTACCGGCAACCATCAAGGTCGGCCTGCACCCGACAGCGTTGTACGCGAAGAACGGCGCGGTGTTCGTCACCAACACGGCGACGAACGACGTCTCGGTCATCGACACGCGCAAGGACAAGGTCGTGCAGACCATCGCGACGCAGCCGTGGCCGGAGGCATCCGTCGGCTACGAACCCGACGCGGTGACGCTGACCGATGACGGTCACCTGCTGGTGACGCTGGGCCGGGCCAACGCGGTCGCGGTCTACAAGTACCGGACCGCGCAGGAGCCGGTCAGCTACCTCGGCCTGATTCCGACCGACTACTTCCCGGCGGAGATCACCACGGTCGGCAACGACGTACTGGTCTCGAACACGCGGGGCATCGACGCGCGCCGCCCGACGACGGCGGCCGGGCACGCCACCCACGACACGACCTCGAGCCTGCAGCGGTTCAAGCTGCCGGACGACCGCGCGATCCGCAAGCTGACCTCCCAGGTCTTCCAGCAGAACGGCTGGACGAAGGGCTCGGTCCAGACCGGCCGCGGCCATCAGAAGCCGGTGCCCGTACCGAGCCGGCTCGGCGAGCCCTCGACGATCAAGCACGTCTTCCTGATCGTCAAGGAGAACCGGACCTACGACCAGCTGTACGGCGACATTCCGCAGGGCAACGGTGATCCCGCGCTGGCGCAGTACGGCGAGAACGTGACGCCCAACCAGCACGCGCTGGCCAAGCAGTTCGGGCTCTACGACAACACCTACGACATCGGCACCAACTCCGCCGAGGGGCACAACTGGCTGATGCAGGCCGACAACCCGGAGTACACCGAGTCGTCGGCCGGTGAGTACCTGCGCAGCTACGACACCGAGGACGACGCGCTCGGCCACCAGCGGACCGGCTTCCTCTGGACCGGAGCCCAGGCGGCCGGCAAGACCGTGCGCGACTTCGGTGAGTTCCACCAGTTCCTCACCAAGCCGGCCGGTGCGAGCTGGCAGAACCTGTACTGCGACACGAAGAACATGGCGACCACCGGCGCGAACACGGCGTACCCGCTGATCTCGTCGTCGCCGATCCCGTCGCTGAACAACGTCTCGGTCCCCGGCTTCCCGAAGTTCGACACCGCCGTACCGGACATCTACCGCTATGAGATCTGGAAGCGTGACTTCGAGCAGCACGGGCCGGCCAACCTGAACATGTTCTGGCTGTCCAGCGACCACACCGGCGGCCCGCCGAACGGCGCCGCCCAGGTCGCCGACAACGACCTCGCGGTCGGCAAGATGGTCGACACGATCTCGCACAGCAAGTACTGGAAGGACTCGGCGATCTTCGTCGTCGAGGACGACTCCCAGGCCGGCCTCGACCACATCGACGGGCACCGGGCGCCGATCCAGATCATCAGCCCGTACGCCCAGCACGCCGCGGTCGACAGCCGGTACTACACGCAGATCACGATGATCCGGACGATCGAGCAGATCCTCGGCATCCACCCGATGAACCAGAAGGACAGCGCCGCCAGCCCGATGGCGACCGCCTTCACCGCCAAGCCGAACTACACCCCGTACGCCGTCCTGCCGAACCGCACGTCGTTGACCGCGGGACTCGCGACTCCGCCGCCGTGTGGACCGGACGTCCCGGCCGCACAGAACCCGGCGGCCGCGCCCGCGCCGACCGCGACCGTGCCCGCCGACAAGCAGGCACTCGCAGCCCAGTGGGACAGCTGGAAATCCCAGCAGCGACTGACCGGCCCGGATGCCCGCGCCGACTTCGCCAACCCCGCCCAGATGAACCACTTCGACTGGTACCAGGCCCACGAGTGGTCAACGCCGTACCCGGGTGAGACCCAGCTCTTCGCCCCGGCCGACGTCCCCGGCGCCGCCATCCCGGCTCCGGAGTCCGACGGCTGACGGATCTCCACCTGTACGACGCCTCGCCGTTCTCCTCGTGTGGACGGCGGGGCGTCGTACTGTCGCGGTCAGTGTGGTTTGTGCGGCGGATCCGACTGGCCCGTGATCAGGTTGGTCAGGGCGCTGGTGACGGCGGCGGGGGTGGCTCGCCCGTGAGTCAGCTCGGTGGCCAGCGCCTCGGCGGCGCCGAGCAGGGCGGTGCAGCGGAGGTGGAGCGCGTCGGGCGGGAGGGTGGAGTACGGCGCCAGGGCCGTGGCCATCGTGGTGGTGTAGGCCGCCAGCAGGGTGTGTTGGGTCTGCTCCAGCCGCCCTGCTGAGGCGGTGGCATCCGGGGCTGCCGATCACCGTCGCGGGCCGCGATCTCGGTCGTGCCCAGCGGGTCGCCGACGAACTCGGCGGCGCGGACGCGGTGACCGTCGACCTGCACCGCAGTGACCTCGGACTCCCCGCCGGCCGGAGTTACTCGGCCGTGGTCGCCGTATTGCGTGACGACAAGTTCAACGGGCTCACCTACGCCCAGGACCACAGCCTGCCGTATTTCAGCATCTCCACCGGTCCGCTGGAGATCGCGCCGGAAGTTCTCGCGGTCGCCCACCGCCCGAACGCGTCCCCGGTCGTGCTGGCCAGCCACTTCTTCGCCGGAACGGTCGCCCTCGCGGTGCTGCAGGCGGCCAAGGGGTTCGGGCGCGTCGACAGCATCCACCTGCGCGCCGTACAGGCCGAACAAGACATCGGCGGGCCTGCTGCGCTGTCGGACCTGGCGCGCTGGGCGACGGTCAGCTCTGCCGGACTGGTACGGCGAGATGGGGTCTTCACCTGGGTGCTGGACACTGCGACTGACATCACGCGCGTCGATGGCACCACCCTCGCCGCCGACACTGTCGCCGGCCTCGACATCCCAGGCCTTGCCTTCGCGACCGGCGCAGCCAACGTCCAGGTCGACTTCGCCGTCAGCGAGAGCGGCACCGAGCCCCCCACCGAGGTCCGCATCGACCTCGAAGGAACTGATCCGGCCGGTACGTCGCTCCACACCACCCACGCGCTCACTCACGACGCGGGGCAGCGCCCACTGACCGCGCTCGGCATCGCGCTGACCGTCGAGCGCTTGCTCGGCCTCCGTGGCGCGCAGGTTCCACCAGGCGTCCATACCCCGGAGTCCCTGGTCGACCCGGCCTACGCCACCCAGCGACTCCTGGAGGTCGGTGCCAAGTTCGTCGAACTGGAACCCGCCGGTTAGCGGCTCAGTTCGCAATCCTCGGCTGGTGAAGCATCGCGCCGCAGCCCGATGAAGCCAAGGACGGACGCGAGCAGGGCCAGCCAGGTAAGGGCGAGGGTCCAGCCGGCCAGTACGTCGGTTGCCCAGTGGTAGCCGAGGTAGATGCGGCTGAGGCCGATCGCCACGCTGAAGAGCAAGGCGAGCGCAGTGCCCGCGAGTTTGATGGCGAGGGATGCGTTCGAGTACCAGAGCAGTGCCGCGAGCAGGCCGAAGAAGACCAGTGAGCTGAGGCTGTGACCGGACGGGAACGAGAAGCCGGTGTTCACCGTCCCGACGACGATGGAGGAGTCGGGGCGGTGCCGGCCGATCAGGACCTTGAAGCCGTAGGTGAGTCCGGCGGCGCCGAGCATGCCCACGACCAAGATGACGGCAGGCCGCCAGCGACGAGTCCCCGCCCGCAGTAGCAACGCCGCGACAAGGGTCAGCCCCGTCAGGACCGGGATCTCGCCGAGAAACGTGACGGCCCGCGCCACCGGAGTGAGCTCAGCGACCCGATGACTCACGAAGGCCGCCGTCAGGTGCGGGTCGAACGCGGCCAGATCATCGCCCTCGGTGGCCGCATCGGCCAGCCCGGCGAAGGCCGCCGTACCGAGGCCGACGGCAACCAAGCCGATCGCGATCCGCACCTTGGACATGTCACCCACCGTACTCGTCGAGCCGCTGAGTGCTGGGTTCTGCCACAGTTTGCGGATGAGACTTCCGTTGCGCGTGGTCCTCTGGCTCTACGTCGCGTTCAACCTGCTGCAGGCCCTGATCCTCACTTTCGACCCCGAGCTCACTGATCGCGCCTACCTCGGCGGCGAGATGACTCCGACCCGCCAGTTCCAGTGGTACGCCGTCGCCGGCTATCACGTCGTGATCATCGCCGTCACGATCGTCGCGATGACGCTGTCGCGCGCCGCCGACCGCCGCAAGTTCATCATCACCAACGCCCTGATGTACCTGCTCTGGGACGCGACCTCCCAGCTCGTCTACTGGGGTCACAAGATCGGCATGGCCACCTCCGACCTGGTCATCAACTCCGGCGTCAGCATCATCACCGCCCTGATCCTGTTCGCCGTCGCGTACTTCGATCGCGACCCCGTGCCTGCTGGTGATTCGTCAGACTGACCGTCAGGACTTGCGCCGCCGTAGGTCTGTGGTGACTGCGGCGGCGACGCGGCGGCCGGAGACGAGGGCGCCCTGGATGGAGCTGGTGTCGCGGTGGTCGCCGGCGACGTACAGGCCGGGGGCTGTTTTGGCCGGGCTGGTGAAGAGGTGGTCGCTGGTCATGCGGGGGAGGGCGTGCGGGATCTGGTACTCGGCGATCAGGTCCCAACCGGCGGTCGACGTACCGTAGAGGCGTTCCAGGCGTGGGCGTACGTCGGCCTGCTGGGTGGTGGGGATCGAGGCGCTGATCAGGGCCTGGCCGGGCGGCGCGTAGGTGGGGGCGACCTCGCTCATCACCACGGTGTTGAGGTCGCCGTCGAGTAGGAGGATGGGGCGGCGCAGAGGTGATTCCGGAGCCGCGAAGTACCAGGTGGTGACGGCGTTCCAGGTCGGCTCGGTGAGCTGCGGGACGAGGCCGGCGGCGGTGGTTCCGTCGGTGGCGACCACGACGGCTCGCGCGGTCAGCGTCCCGCTCGAGGTCTCCACGGTGCCCGGCGAGACCGACTCGACGTGGGTGTTGAGGCGCAGCGCGTCGTCGGCGACGAGGTCTGCCAGAGCTTGCGGCAGGGCGCGCATGCCGTTCGCCGGTACGGCGGCGCCTCCGCGCAGGAAGCATCGCCAGATCAGATGGAAGAGCCGCGAACTCGTGGTCAGCTCCGGGTCGAGGAAGACCCCGCCGAGGAAGGGCCGGAAGATCTCGTCGACGGTCTGCTCGGAGATGCGCCAGCGCCGCAGTTCTCGCTCGGTCGACTTCGGCGGTGCGGTCCGGAGCCGGCGGCCAGGCAGCAAGACGTCACGCAGGGACATGGCCGCGACCGCGAGCGCATCGCCCGGACGTCGTACGGCGAAACGCGCCGGGCCGGTGAGGTCGTCGAGGGAGAGCTCGTTGCCCCCGGCAATCACTCCGCGGGTGAAGGGTTGCAGGCGGAGCCGGTCCAGGTCGAGCAGGCGCCGTACCTCCGGATAGGCGGGCAGCAGCACCTGGAAACCGCGGTCGAGGAGGAACCCGTCCATCTCGTCGGTCCGTACCCGGCCGCCGACACCGTCCGCGGCCTCGACCAGCACGACCCGCAGTCCGGCGGCCTGCAGCTGAACCGTCGCCGCCAGCCCGGCGAGCCCCGCGCCGACCACGATCACATCCGCATCTTCCATACGGTCAGGGTAACCACCCGCGATCCGGGGTACCGGCCCTGGACCACCGATCCCCGGGAGCGCCATGAGCACAACGTCCGACCATGCCCTCCGGCCCGTCGCGGGCCTCGCCGGGTTCGGGATCGCCGCCGCGGCGGCCGCCCTGATCGGCGTCCTCGCCGTCACCGGCACCGCCGACCAGTACGGCGGCCTGAACCAGCCGTCCTGGGCACCACCGAGCTGGCTCTTCGGACCGGTGTGGACCGTCCTCTACGTGATGATCGCGATCAGCGGCTGGCTGGTGTGGCGCCGTACCGGCTGGTCGGCGGAGTTGATCCCGTACGGCGTTCAGCTCGTCCTCAACGCCGCATGGACGCCACTGTTCTTCGGGGCCGGGCTGCGTGGCCTCGCCCTGATCGACATCGTGCTCATGTGGCTGGCGATCGGATGGACGGTCCTTCGGTTCCGTGCGGTTCATCCGCCGGCCGCGTTGTTGCTCGCGCCGTACTGGCTGTGGGTGACCTTCGCGACCGCCCTCAACGCAGCGATCTGGTCGATGAACTGAGCCCGTAGGGTCGGGGAATGACGATGATCAGCCCGGCCGACGGGCACGTTCACAGCGAGTGGTCGTGGGATGCGAAGCAGGGCGCGATGGAGGCGACCTGTGCGCGGGCGGTCGAGCTCGGGTTGCCGGCGATCGCGTTCACCGAGCATGTCGACTTCACGCCGTTCCGGGCCGGCTTCCTCGCGGAGACGTTCGGCGACCTCGTCACTGACGGGATCCTGAACGCGCCGGTGCTGGATGTTGCCGGCTACCAGGAGACAGTGGCGGAGTGCCGCGAGAAGTTTCCAGAGCTGCGGATCCTCACCGGGATGGAGGTCGGGCAACCTCATCTCCATGGGGCCGAGATCGCCGGATTGCTTGCCCAGGGCACCTTTGAGCGGGTGATCGGTTCGCTGCACTGTCTGCTCGACGGGGATGCGTACGCCGAGCCGTGGGAGCTGTACACGCATCGTGAGGCCGAGGACGTGTTCCGCGAGTACCTGTTGGAGATTCCGCGGATGGTGGACGGATCCGATGTCTTCGAGGTGTTCACCCACATCGACTACCCGATCCGGTCCTGGCCCGGTGGCAGCGACGCCTTCCGGCCGGAGGACTTCGAGGACGAACTGCGGCACGCGCTCACCGCACTGGCCGTCGGCGAGCGCGTCCTCGAGATCAACACCCGAGTCCCACTACATCCGACGATCCTCAAGTGGTGGCGTGAGGTCGGTGGACGCCGCGTGACGTTCGGCAGCGACGCCCATTTCCCGGAGGCTCTCGGCCTCGGTCTGCCCGCCGCCGCCGTACTGGCCGAGTCTCTCGGCTTCGGCCCCGACGCCAAGCCCGAAGCACCCTGGATCGGGTGAGCTCTTGACTGTTAGGAACCTTTAGAGAACATTGCTTCTTAATATTTGAACAGTTGCCCGGAGGCACCCATGATCCGCCCCAGATCACGTGTTCTGCTCGCTGTCCTCGCCCTCCTGCTCGCTCCCTTCGCTGTCGCGCCGCCGGCGACGGCGGCTGGATCGGTCACAGCGGCGTATTCCCTGACCGGTGAGTGGGACGGCAACTTCCAAGCCGCCTACACGATCACCAACGGCACCGCGGCCACCATCAGCAGTTGGCGGGTCGAGTTCGACCTCGCGACCGGAACGGACATCACCAGCTCCTGGGATTCCGTGATCAGCCGCAGCGGGAATCATGTCGTCGCCAACAACGCGAGCTGGAACGCTCCGCTGGCGGCCGGCCAATCTGCCACCTTCGGGTTCATCGCCCACGGTCCCGCGCGGCCGGCGAACTGCCGGGTCAACGGCGGCCTCTGTGCCGGCGGTGCTGGCGACACGAGCGCGCCGACCGCGCCCGGCAACGCCCGGGTCACCGCGACCAGCACCAGCACGGTGTCGCTGGCGTGGAACGCATCCACCGACAACGTCGGGGTCACCGGGTACGACGTCTACTCCGGCGGCGCGGTGCTGATCACCACGGACGGAACCACCGGCACGGTCGGCGGCCTCAACCCTGGTACGGCGTACACGTTCACTGTGAAGGCCCATGATGCGGCCGGGAACTCGTCGGCGGCTTCCAACACGGTCAGTGCGACGACCGTGTCCGGTCCGGCCGGTTCGCTGGTACCAGTTGCGCCGTACGTCGATATGGGTGCTTGGCCGACGCCTTCACTCACGGCGATGGCTACCGCAGGCAACCTGCGGTCCTTCACGCTCGGCTTTGTCACCGGGAGCGGTGGTTGCAAGGCGAGCTGGTTCGGCGCCTACGACCCCCGGACCGGCTGGGGCAAGGACCAGATCGATGCGATCCGGGCCCGCGGCGGCGACGTGAAGATCTCCTTCGGTGGTGCGGCCGGTAGCGAACTCGCCCAGGTGTGCTCGTCCGCCCAGGCGACCGCGGCCGAGTACCAGGCGGTCGTCGACGCCTACCAGTTGCGCTACCTGGACGTGGACATCGAAGGCGGCGCGGTCGCCGATCCGGCCTCGATCGCCCGGCGCTCCCAGGCGCTCGCCATCCTGCAGAGCAACCGGCCCGCGCTGAAGATCTCGCTGACGCTGCCGGTGCTGCCCGAGGGTCTCGACGCGAACGGGTTCGCGGTCCTCAAGTCCGCTCGCGACAACGGCATCAACCTCGACGTGGTGAACATCATGGCGATGGACTACAACCGGTCCTCCGGCAACTACGGAGACTTCGCCGTCCAGGCCGCGCAGAGCACCTTCAGCCAGATCAAGTCGCTCTGGCCGGCCCTCACCGATGCCCAGGCCTGGCTCAAGGTCGGCGTCACGCCGATGCTCGGCAAGAACGACGACGGCGGCACCTTCAACCAGACCCACTCCACCCAACTGGTGAACTTCGCCCGCACCAAACACCTCGGCATGCTGTCGTTCTGGGAGATGACCCGCGACCGCAACGCCTGCAACGGCTCGCTCGTCAACTGCACCAACGTCCCGCAAACGCCGTACCAGTTCAGTCAGATCTTCGCCGGCTACACCGGCTGATCCGCGTAACGTCCGAATGATCGGAGGGCCCGTCTCCGGTTCTTCGGACGTTATCTGGTTTGATTCTGATCGGAGCTTCAGGAGGCCCGCGTGGCGGGGTCTGTTCACGGCTGACGTGCTCGGGCTGCTTCGATGTCGGGGACGTGCTGTTCGGCCCAGAGCCGTACGGCGCGGAGGGGGATCAGCAGGGAGCGGCCCAGAGGTGTGAGGGCGTACTCGACGCGCGGCGGGTTCTCGTCGTACTCGTGCCGGCTGATCAGGCCGTCGGCTTCCAGCGAACGCAGCGTCTCGGTCAGAACCTTCGGGGTGATGCCCTGGATGTGCGCCTTCAGTTCGGTGAAGCGGCGCGGCCCGTCGTCCAGGGCGTTGACGACGAACACCGTCCAGCGGGCGCCGATGCGGTGCAGCACGGTGCGGCTCGGGCAGGTCGCTGCCATCACGTTGTACGCCTTGCCCATTGGGTGCTCCCAGTTCCGTTGAAGATACCGGTATCAAAACCATACCGTTACCCCCGATCCTACGAGAGGGAGTAACGGACATGAAGCGAATCCTGGTCATCGGCGGGGCACGGGCGCTCGGCGCGGCCGTGGCACGGCGGGCGGCGAAGGACGGGTACGACGTGGTCGTCGGTGCACGCGATCTGGCGGCGGCCGACATACTGGCGGGTGAGCTCGGCAGCACCGCGGTGCGGATCGACCTGCAGGACGAGTCGACGATCGCGGCCGCGGCGGAGCAGCTGAAGGACGGAATTGATCACCTCGTGATGACCGGTTCCGCGCCGCACGACGTACGGGCGACTGACCTGGATCACGACAAACTGGTGGCCGCCTTCACCGCCAAGGTTGTCGGCCCACTGCTCGTCGCCAAGCACTTCGCCCCGGTACTACGGCCAACCGGATCGGTGGTGATGTTCTCCGGCGTTGTCGGGTGGCGGCCTGGGCCGGGCTCACTGGTCAAGGGCATCACCAACGGTGCAGTCGAGTACGCCGCGCGCCACCTGGCGGCCGACCTCGCGCCGGTGCGGGTCAACGCCATCTCGCCTGGCGTCATCGACTCCGGCGCCTGGGATCGCCTTGGTGACAAGAAGTCCGGCCTGCTGGACAAGAGCGCGGCCGGAACCCTCGTCGGACGGCATGGCGAGACCGACGACATCGTCGACGCGATGATGTGGCTCCTCCGCGCCGGCTTCGTCTCCGGCGAGACGATCCACGTCGAGGGCGGAGCCCGCCACAAATCCGCCTGATGCGCAGCGATGACAAGCCGTAGACTGACGTCTTGTCATGAAGTTCCTGGTGTTGTGGCAGATGGAGCTGAGCCTGCTGTCGCCCGAGATGGCGAGGGCGGTCGGCGCCATGCCCGAGTACGGCGAGCGCCTGCAGCGCGAAGGCAAGGTGCTGGCGCGGTATCACGTGGTCGGCTCGCACGGTGGTGCGTGGATCTACGAGGTGGACTCGCACGAGGAGTTCGAGCGGCTGCTCGGCCGGGCGCCGGTGTTCAACTTCGCCCGGTACACGGTGCACGCACTCGCCGAGATGACCTGAAGTCGCGACCGGTCGGCGATTGACGGACAACCGGACCCAGAGGATCGTGACTGGCAGGGAGGAGGTCCCCATGTTCCTTGAACAGGGCGATCTGTCCATCGACCGGCACCTGGTCCTCACACACCGGCTGCGCAGCCGCCGGGTCGAGCTGGGCCTCACCCAGAAGCAGGTGGTCAGCCGGTTGGCCCGTCGGGGAGTCCGGACCACGAACAAGACTCTCAGCAGCTTCGAGCATGGTGCGGGCGTCGACGTCGTCCGCCTCCCGGAGCTCGCGGTGGCCCTCGACTGCACGGTCACCTACCTGCTCGGGCTCACCGAGGACCCGACGCGATGGACGCCCGACCAGCCTTCACCGCTGGTGAGACCCAGCTCCGCTACGCCGGTCACCGGCAACTGGATCCTCGGCCCCGACGTACCGGTTCGGGCCAACCACAGCTGACGCCAGGCGCTGGTTGGCGATCGCGAGGTGGTACGCCGATCGCTGCCGCAGGGCCGTCAGCCGACGAAGGTCGAGCTGGTCGCAGATCCACTGCCAGTGCAGCGAGACCCAGTCGCCGATGTGCACCGGACCAAGGAGGTCATGACCTCCGACGGTTTCTTGGCGAAGGGGGCCGAGCGCGAGCGTCCGGCCGTCCCACGCGAGCGGTCGCGACTTCACCACCACCTGGGCACCGGCAACAGCGACGACCCGGCCCCAACGGATCCGGCATTGGTCGAGAACGTGAAGAGCGTGCGCACCTGCGCGTTCGTCGTTGAGCAGAGCGGTCCAGGGGTAGACGCAGAAGACCTGGTAGCTGTGGTGCGGCATCCCACCGGCGGTGAACCGGGGCCCAGCACTGTCGAGCAGCACATTGCCCAGCCAGTACGCCTCCACCACCCGGTGATCCAGCGGATCCTTGAGGCCGGCAGTCCGAGCGATCAGCTCCAGGAACGGCCAAGCACCCTCGAACTGGCGCGCCAGATCACGTACTTCATCCACCGCGCCGCGCGCTCCCGACGTGAGCAGTGCCTGACCGTCGGCAGGGCCGCAGTACCCGAGCAGGTTGGGCGCCATCGCATACCGGACGAACATCAGCGGCCCGGAGTCCGAGGTGGTCATCAGTCGCCGCCGAAGAAGGCCAGTGCATCGGCAGCACGCTCCGGCGACATCCGCTCGAGCGCGAACCCGCTGTGGATCAAGATGTACTCACCCGGCACGAACGGCCCGTCGAGCAGCGCGAGGTTGATCTCACGAACCACTCCGGCCACCTCGACCTGTCCGAGGTCGAGGCCGGGGGTCGTCGCGACGATCCGGCCCGGAATCCCGAGACACACGGCGACCTACATGTCCCGCAGCCGAAGGTACCGGCGCAGGTCGGCAAGGCCGAAGTATCCGAGCCCGACGACGATCAGCAGCACTATTGCGAGGATGACCCAGCGCATGACGATGTCCCTTCTCTGACTTCCTGTCCGACGACCAGGTCGGTCACCAGCTGAGCTGCGGTCTCCACCGCGTCCTGTACCACCGGGCTGAGGCCGATACCGGTACCGAGATCGGCGGGCTCGCAGCCGACCACCATCACCGTGCCCAGGGTCCCACCCAGTCGCGGCACCAGCGCGAGTACGGCGTCCGGTCCCAGGTCATGAGCATCCATGCTCACGTCCGGTCCGGGCTCGGCGTCCGGTTCGGCCTCCAGCACATAGAGCGATCCCGGCGGACCGCCGCGCTGCACAGCATCGACCAGTACGACGAGGTCGTACGGCTCGAGCAGCTGGTACGCGAGGTGAATCCCGCGGATGCCGAAGTCCTGAACCCGCACGTGATCGGGCCACGACCGCTTGGCCAGCTCGGCGATCACCGAGACCCCGAAGGCGTCGTCGCTGCTGAACATGTTGCCCAGTCCGGCGACCAGAATCATCCGGCACCCACCAACGGCTCGATCTCGTCGGGGCTGAAGTACAGGTACCGCCCGTGCGACCGCTGGACCTCGCCCTCCGCACCATCCAGAGCGACGGCGATGTGCGTCTCGCCGTCCACATCGGACAGCACCGCCACCACGGTCCCGATCCGGTCCGCGAGAAACATGTCCTGCGCATCGGCTCGCCGGACGCCAGGCCGTAACCGAACCCGTACGCCGTTGCCAACGGCAACCGTGCCGACCTGGACGGCGTCGTGCTCGGGGTCGACGGTGGCGTCGTTGCCCGGATCCCACCAGGGCGCGTCGGAGGGAGCCGGCTCGGGTGCGGTCACCTTGCGGAGATAGCGGACCGTGCCGTGCAGCCGGTCGAGGATCTCCTGCGGCATCGAGTCGACCCGATCGAGCAGCGCCGCCGCGCGCGGATCGGTACCGCGGACCTCGCGCTTCTCCGCCTCGGTCAGCGTCATCGTCCGCAGGCTGAGGATCTCGTCGATCTCGGTGGCGTCGAACAGGTCGCCCTGTGACTCGGCCGCGATCTCCGGGTGGTCGTAGAGGATGATCGGCGAGCTCAGCAGCAGGTCGCCGGCCAGAACCGGGAAGATCCCGACGTTCTCGCAGGCGGGCACATAGCCGGTCGCCCACTCGGGCGGTTCGAGCAACGAGATGAACCGGGCGCCGTTGGCGGCAACCAGGAGGTGATGCGCGATGAGTGCGTGCCGCAACGCGCTGCTCCGCTCAGTGTCCCTACCGGCACTGGTGTTCTCCACGCGAAGCCGCAGCCGGACAACGCCGTACGGGCCGGGCAGTGTCTCTGCGCTCAGGATGAGCACACCACTCAACGGCTCCCGGATCCGCTGGAGCAGGCCGGCGCCCGCGCCCTCCACCTCGACGCCGCCGGCCACCTCGAAGGAGCGTTCACAGGGAAGGTCGGACAGGGCCACGCTGACGTCGACGTGTTGTTCGACCGCCTCGTCCCAGGGCACATAGGTGGTGTCGCCCACCTGCAACGCTGCTACTTCCGATCGATCGGCATCCAGCACCGTACGGCGTTGTGCCTGCAGGAACCGGATCCGGATGGTCAAAGCCGCAGACCCGCCGTCGAGCAGGCACTCGGTCTGCGACCACGTGCGCTCCGACGGGTCGTCGTACCCGGGTGGCATCAGGACACCGAACTGCCACCGCACCTGGTTCTTGCTGTTCGACGCGCGATACGGGTACAGCACATAGCCCTCGAACAACAACGCGTCCGCCACGCCCTGAATGCTGTCGAAGGACGTCATTCGAGCTGCTCTTTCAACAGTCGCTCGATCGCGTCGTCCCAACCGGACAAGGCTTCCCGGGCGCGATAGTCGTACAGCTTGTCGAACGTCTCCCGCCGTAGCTTCAGCCACGCCGCGCCAGGGAAATGCTGGTCCATCGCTTGCCGCCAGACCGGCACCGGCAGCGTGTACGACGTTTCCTTCTGCCAGGCGACCGGGGTCACCGAGAGCGTGCCGGCGCGTCCGGTGAAGATCGTGCCGTTGAACAACAGCAGCAACGGGACACCACCCTCGCGGACCGCGTAAAGGTATTTGTTCGCCGCGACGTCGAAGTCGTAGCTGCAGGGCAGTGCGAGGTCGACGTCGGTCGAACCGGTGAAGCCGGGGACCATCTGCGTGACGAACGCCAGTTGCAGCGGCTTCAGCGTCTCGCCCCAGCGCGCACGATCGCCGAAGAGGTCGGCGAGCGCGTCGCCCTCCTCGTCGGAGTACCGGCGGCGGATCGGCTCGATCCTGATCTGGCAACGCAGGGCCAGCGCGTGGACCGGCGTACCGGTCGTCTCGGTGACGTGCAGATGCAGCAGGACGGTCGGCGTCGCGGCGTACCGATCGGCGTCCGCGCCGGTACAGGTGAACTCGAGGTCAACCACGGCACCGCTCCTTCACACCGGCGAAGAACGAGTCGATCCGCTTCCAGACCTCCTCGCCACCCGCGAAGCCCTCCCAGTACTGCCGGACGAGCCCGACGAGCTCGTAGCAGGAATCGATCGGCACCAGGTAACACTCGAATCCGCCGTCGAGGCGCCGCAGGAGCACCGCCTCGACATCCGGAATCAACGTGCCCAGGACGGGATCGTTCGCAACCACCTCGTCCCAGCCGGCCAGATCGAGCAACGACTCCGTGGGGCCACCAGGACTCGGGTAGAACGCGACGGTCTTGTCCTGGTCGGTCTGGTGGAAGAGGAAGGCCAGGTCGACCGGGATCCCGAGCGACTCCCATTGTGCCGCCGACAGCGAGAAGTCCCGGTTGAAGCGGTACTCCTCCGGAACCGCCCGATAGTGCCCGCGCGACGCGGCCTCGGCGTTGAACAGCAGGTAGCACGGCCGGCAGGTGCAGAGCAGTCGATGGTCGGGTACGTCGGCGATGTGGGGGTGCTGCGGCCCGATCGGTACGGCGCACATCTCGCACTGCTCGCCGGGTGCCAACTGCTGACGCACACCACCCGTGAAGCCGCGCAGGATCGCCACCGGATCGACCACCGGTGCCGGTTTGTCGCGGGCGAGTGCGCGCAGCGTCGACGAGGTCCTCACGCGGACTGCCTTCCCGACGGTTGACTATCAGGGAGGGCGACCTTCCAGTCGGTACCGTCGGGCAGCAGCGGCAACGGTTCCAGGGCAGGAGCCCCGACGGGGGTGAGCGCTCGGCCCGCCAGGCGTACGTCGTACACGGCGGTGCAACGTGGGCAGGTGAGCTGGTCGCCCGTCAGGTCGCCGTGCTGTAGTGCGGAGGAGCAGGTCGGGCAGTTGTTGCGATAGGCAAAGAACGTCCCCGCCAGGTTCGCCACCAGCAACTCCAGATCGGCCACGACCAGCTTCTGCATCTGCCCGGGTGCCGTGACCAGGCTGACCTCGTGCCAGCCTTCGCTGCTCTGCTTCGGACGGAACGGTTCGATCGTCAGCAGGTTCTGCTTCTTCGCGGCGACCATGCCCTCCACCTCGACAGCGATCGCCTCGGGGGCAGCGTCCAGTACGGCGTTCTCCACCGTCAGGCGGACGGTGGCCGTCGAACCGGGGCAGCCCTCGCAGCTGCCCTGCAGGCGGAGACGCACGATGCCGTCGGCATCGATGCCGAGATAGTCGATCCCGCCGGCGTGTGAGCCCAGGTACGGCCGGACGCTGTCCAACGCCGCCTGGATCCGGGTGGCCACATCGTCGGGATGCAGATCGTGCAGCAACAGCATCCCGGCCACGAGGTCGTCGGCCAGGACGCCTCGGACCTGGTCCTGGTCCAGATGCGTCAGCAGCTGTTCCAGGCCCGCACCGTGCAGGGACAACACGGCGCGGACGAGCTCTTCGACCTTGTCCGTCACTTCCGGCTCGGCCCGCCGCTGGACTTCGTCCAGCAGCACGTCGATCCGTTCGCTCAGGGCGGCGACGTCGCGGCGGTCCATCTCAGTAGGGCTTCACCGCGAGGGTGGGCGATTGGAGGTGCGTTTTCTCTTTCCCGTTGCCGACGAACATGTGGACCCCGCAGGGCAGGCACGGGTCGAAACTGCGGACCGCGCGCATGATGTCGATGCCCTTGAACCGATCCGGCGGGTTCTCCTCGAAGATCGGCGTGTTCTGGACGGCGTCCTCGTACGGACCGGGCGTCCCGTAGGAGTCGCGGACGCTCCCGTTCCAGGGCGTCGGCGGGTACGGGTGGTAGTTCGCGATCTTGCCGTCGCGGATCACCATGTGGTGCGAGAGCACGCCACGGACCGCTTCGGTGAAGCCGCACGAGATCGCGTTGTCCGGAACCTTGAAAGGTGTCCAGGTCTCGGTCCGGCCGGCCCTGACCTCGGCCATCGCCTTCTCGCAGAAGTGCAGCGCCAACGCGGCCGCATACGCCTGGAAGTAGGTGCGCGCCCGGTTGCGCTCGAGGGCGTTGCTCCACTGCGGGATCTTCCACTCGTACTCCGTCGCGGGCTTCAGCGCCGTCCGGGGGAGCTGGATCTTCACGCTGTGGCCGGTCGCCTGGACGTAGTCGGTGTTCACCAGGCCGGACAGCGCGGTCGACCAGAGCCGGGCGATCGGGCCGCCGCCGGTGTCGAGGGCGAGGTGGTCCTTGCCGTCGAACCAGCGCGGCGACATCGTCCAGCTGTACGCGTTCGCGAAGTCGCGCTTCTGCGGTTTCGGAATGGTGTGCTGGTTCCACGGGTGCCGGACGTCGATCGGGTTGCCCAGCGGGTCCTTGTCGACGAACTTCTCGTGGCTGCCGTCGGCCCAGTCGTCGTAGAACGAGCTACCGAGCAGGATCCGCAGGCCGAGGTTGATGTCGACCAGGTTGTTGGTGACCAGCTTGCCGTCCACCACGACGCCGGGGGTGACGAACATCCGCTTGCCCCAGGCATCCATCGTCTTGTAGTCGAAGTCGCAGATCGCCGGGTCCTGCAGACTGCCCCAGCAGCCGAGCAGGATGCGCCGCTCGCCGACGTGCTCGTACCCGGGCAGTGCCTCGTAGAAGAAGTCGAACAGGTCGTCGTGCAGCGGGACGACCTTCTTCATGAACTCGATGTAGCGCATCAGCCGGGTCAGGTAGTCGGTGAAGAGCTGGATCGTCGCCACCGTGCCGACCCCACCGGGGTAGAGCGTCGACGGGTGGACATGCCGGCCCTCCATCAGGCAGAACATCTCCCGCGTGTACCGGCTGACGTGCAGCGCCTCCCGATAGAAGTCGCCTTCGAGTGGATTGAGCGAGCGCATGATGTCGCCGATGGTCCGGTAGCCGTGGTCGCCGGCATGCGGTGCCTCGGTCCGGTTCGCCAGTTCGAGCACGCCCGGGTTGGTCTCCTTGACCATCCGCTCGCAGTAGTCCACCCCGACCAGGTTCTCCTGGAAGATGTTGTGGTCGAACATGTACTCCGCGGCCTCGCCGAGGTTGACGATCCACTCGCCGAGGTGCGGCGGCGCGACGCCGTACGCCATGTTCTGCGCGTAGACCGAGCAGGTGGCGTGGTTGTCACCGCAGATGCCGCAGATCCGGCTGGTGATGAAGTGCGCGTCGCGCGGGTCCTTGCCCTTCATGAAGATGCTGTAGCCGCGGAAGATCGACGAGGTGCTGTGGCACTCCTCGACGGTCTTGTTCTTGAAGTTGACCTTGGCGTAGATGCCGAGGCTGCCGACGATCCTGGTGATCGGGTCCCAGGCCATCTCGACGACGTCGGAGTCGGTGCCCGCATCGGGCTCCAGGTGCTGGCCGATCTTCGGGTCGGTGGTGGTCATGGCTTACCAGACCTTCTTGTAGCCGGTGGCGAGTTCGGGGCCCTTGTGCCGCCACTTGGGTTCCTTGTTGGCGGTGTTCTGGGTGATCTTGCGGAGCCTGCGGATGACGGTGCCGTAGACCGTGCTCGCGGCGACCGAGACCTTGCTGCCCGGTGGCTCGTCCATGAACGGCATGAACTTGTCCGGGAACCCGGGCATCGTGCAGGCGATGCAGATGCCACCCACGTTCGGGCAGCCGCCGACGCCGTTGATCCAGCCGCGCTTGGGGACGTTGCAGTTGACGACCGGACCCCAGCAGCCGAGTTTCACCAGGCACTTGGGGGAGCCGTACTCCTTGGCGAAGTCGCCCTGCTCGTAGTAGCCGGCGCGGTCGCAGCCCTCGTGCACGGTCGCGCCGAACAGCCACTGCGGCCGTAGCTCGGCGTCGAGCGGGATCATCGGGGCCTGGCCGGCCACCTGGTACAGCAGATAGACGAGGGTCTCGGAGAGGTTGTCGGGGTGGATCGGGCAGCCCGGCACACAGACGATCGGCAGCCCGGCCTTGGACTTCCAGCTCCAGCCGAGATAGTCGGGGACCCCCATCGCGCCGGTCGGGTTGCCGGCCATGGCGTGGATCCCGCCGTACGCCGCACAGGTGCCGACGGCAACGACCGCGGTGGCCTTGGGGGCCAGGCGGTCGAGCCATTCCGAGGTCTTCATCGGTTGCCCGGTCGCCGGGTTGTTGCCGAAGCCGGCCCAGTACCCCTCGGACTTGATCGCCTCGTTCGGGATCGATCCCTCCACCACCAGGACGAAGGGCTCGAGCTCACCGCGGTCGGCCTTGTGCCACCACTCGATGAAGTTGTCGGCGCCGGTCTCCGGGCCGCACTCGAAGTCGATCAGCGGCCAGTGCACCGCGATCTTCGGCAGTCCCGGCAACGCGCCCAGGACGATCTCCTCGATACTCGGCTGGGTCGCCGCCGTCAGCGCGACGGAGTCGCCGTCGCAGCTCAGCCCGCCGTTCATCCAGAGGATGTGGACCACGCCCTCGTCGGCGGTCTCCTGCGCCTGTTCCGGTTCCACGGTCGTCGACATCGTCCGAGCCGCCTCCATAGGTTGGCTGAGGATCCTGCTTCGGACGGTACGTCTGGAATCGGCGCCCGAACAGACACTTGTGTCAGGTATTAATGGGGCTTTCCGGAAATCGGCGATTCCGGGATTTCCGGATCGCTTCCGGAACCATTGGTCCGGAACGTCGACGCCCGTCCCGTGGGCGGTTACGGTGGACCACCGACGCATTCTGAGAGCCCGTGCCGAGATGTCCGACCTTCCCCTGCCGGACGGCGCCGACGGCGGCTTGTTCGTCTCGCCGGTGGTAGTCGTCAGCCATACCTTCCCGGCCCGGCCGGGCGCACTTCCGGATGCCGAGCTGTTCGTCCGGGAGGCGCTGGAGCCGGTCGAGCTCGAGCCGGTCGAGAGCCGAGCGCTGTACGACGCGATCACCAGCGCCCTGCTCGCCGCGGCCGGACCCGGTGATGCTGCCTTCGACGTGACGGTGCGGCTCTTCCCCGACGGCGTTGAGGTGGAGGTCCTGCACGGGGCAGCGAGTCGGCGGTTGGGGACGACGCCACGCGTCGGTGATGAACCGTTCGCCGAGTGGCTGACCGCCGTACTGCGTCGTCAGGGGCTTTCCCAGCAGGCCGCGGCGCAGCGGATCGGTGTCTCGGTGCGGACCGTCAGCCGGTGGTTGAGTGGCGTCACCGAACCCCGGCTCCGCGATCTCCGTCGCGTGCACGCCATCTTCGGCGCCGCGCCCGGTGATTGAATTCCATTGTTTCGGGTCCCGTATTTCCCGACTCTGGTGGCCGGCCGGATTCGGGTTTAGGCTGCGAAGAGTCCGTTCATGACCGAATTCGCCATTCGCGATCGGCCCGTACGATGCCGTACCTGACAAATCAATCCACTGGTGGTGGGTGTCACGGCCGTTTCGGTCTCCCGCGTGCGCGTCCGGTTCACGGTATCCGGGGTGGTCCAGGGTGTCGGCTTCCGGCCGTTCGTCTACGCCCTCGCCCGGGAGCTGGGGTTGTCGGGTCAGGTCTGCAACGACGCCTCCGGCGTGATCGTGGAGGTCGAGGGATCGCCCGCGGCCGTGCTCGCGTTCGGCGCCCGGGTCGGGACGGATGCTCCGCCACTGGCCGTGGTGGAGGCGGTCGAACGCGCGGAGTTGCCGGCACGGGGCGGGACTGCCTTCGTCATTCAGGACTCCATCGCCGGTGCCGGTCGCACTCTCGTCTCGCCGGATGTCGCCACCTGCACCGATTGCTGGGCAGAGTTCGGCGACCCGGCCGACCGGCGCTACCGGCATCCGTTCATCACCTGCACCAACTGCGGACCGCGCTTCACAATCATCACCGGCCTCCCCTATGACCGGCCGGCCACCACGATGGCCGGCTTCCCGCTCTGCCCCGACTGTGCGGCCGAGTACGCCGATCCCGGCGACCGCCGCTTCCATGCGCAGCCGATCGCCTGTCCTTCCTGCGGTCCGCGACTGACCTTCACCCAAGCCGGTGCTCCGCCCTTGTCCGGCGAGGACGGGTTGGCGGCGGCTCATCAGCTGCTGATGTCCGGCGCGATCCTCGCTGTCAAAGGGATCGGTGGCTTCCACTTGGTGTGCGACGCGTCGGATCCGGACGCGGTCGCCACCTTGCGCAAGCGGAAGGATCGGGGCGGCAAGCCGTTCGCTGTGATGGCGGCCGATCTGGCGACGGCACGATGCATCGCGCAGATCTCGGCGGCAGAAGAGGCGTTGCTGACCGGGTATCAGCGCCCGATCGTGTTGCTGCGCCGAACCGCGTGCACAGCTGTCTCCCTCTTGGTTGCCCCAGGCAACCCGGATCTCGGGGTGATGCTGCCGTACACGCCGCTGCATCGGCTGCTGTTCGACCAGCCCGGTCCCACGGTCCTCGTGATGACCAGTGGCAATGTGTCGGGTGAGCCGATCGTCGTGGACGACGCAGAGGCATTCGAGCGGCTTGCCGCACTGGCCGACGGGTGGCTCGGCCACGACCGCCCGATCCACGTCCCGTGCGAAGACTCGGTGGTTCGCGTCGCCGACGGTGCCGAGTTGCCGGTACGACGCTCGCGCGGTTATGCGCCGTACCCGATCAATCTGGCGACGCCGGTTCGTCCCGCGCTCGCGGTCGGCGGAGACCTGAAGAACACCTTCTGCCTGGGTGAGGGTCGTTACGCCTGGCTGTCCGGTCATGTGGGCGACATGGATGACCTGGCCACGCTCGATGCCTTTGCCAAGGCCGAGGAGCATCTGGAGGTGCTCACGGGGGTCCGTCCAGAGCTGCTCGTGGTCGACAAGCACCCGTCGTACCGGTCTCGGCAGTGGGCGCAGCTGCACGCGGCGGGTCGCCCGGTCATCGGCGTACAGCATCATCACGCTCATCTGGCGTCGGTGCTGGCCGAGCATGCCTATGTCGGACCACCTGTCATCGGCTTCGCTTTCGACGGCACGGGCTACGGCGACGACGGTGCTGTCTGGGGCGGGGAGGTGCTGCTCACCAGCTATGAGTCCTTCGAGCGGTGGACCCATCTTGGCTATGTCCCGCTTCCTGGTGGCGATGCCGGTGTGCAGAACCCGTGCCGGATGGCGTTGGCTCATCTGTTCGCGGCTGGGATTCCTTGGGGGGCTGGGCTTCCCGCCGTACAAGCCTGCTCCGAGGACGAACGCGGGCTGCTCAACGCCCAGCTGGTTCGCAACCTGGCCTGCGCACCGACGTCGAGCATGGGCAGGCTCTTCGACGCGGTCTCGTCGCTGGCCGGGATCTGCCATCGAGCCGGGTACGAGGCACAGGCCGCCATCGAGCTGGAGGGTGCCGCCACAGGGGATGGCACCCCCTATCACTTCGAGTTCGAGGAACCGGCCGAGCTGCTGCACGCCGTCGTACGGGATGTGCTGGCCGGGGTCGACGTGGGAGTCATCAGCCTGCGGTTCCACCTCGGGGTGGCCGACCTGATGGTGCGGACAGCGGAGCGGATCAGGGCCGAGCGCGGCATCAGCACTGTCGCGTTGTCCGGCGGGGTGTTCGTGAACAAGTTGTTGCTGGAAGCAAGTAGTCGGCGGCTGGCGGCGGCCGGCTTCGTGGTGTTGCGGCATCGGCGGGTTCCGCCGACGGATGCCGGTCTCGCACTCGGGCAGCTGGCCGTCGCGGCCCGTCTCCCGCAACGGAAGGAGCAAGGGCTATGTGTCTAGCGGTCCCCGGGAGAGTGGTGGAGATCCGCGAGGAGGACGACACCCGGATGGGGAAGGTCGACTTCGGTGGCGTGATCAAGGACGTCTGTCTGGCGTACCTGCCGGACCTGCAGGTGGGGGAGTACACGATCGTCCACGTCGGGTTCGCTCTGCAGCGGCTGGACGAGGAGTCGGCCATGCAGTCGCTCGAGCTGTACCGGTCGCTCGGCGCGCTCGAGGAGGAGTTCGGTGATCAGTGGGGGATCGCGGCCCGGCAGGCCGGGGAGCGGCGCCCACCGGGAACAGAGGAGACGATGTCATGAAGTATCTCGCCGAGTTCAGCGATCCTGAGCTCGCCCGGAAGCTGGTCGACCAGATCCGTTCCACCGTCACCCGGCCCTGGGCGATGATGGAGGTCTGCGGCGGGCAGACGCACACGATCGTCCGGCACGGGATCGACCAGTTGCTGCCGGACGGCGTCGAGATGATCCACGGCCCGGGCTGCCCGGTCTGTGTGACGCCGCTGGAGATCATCGACAAGGCCCTCGAGATCGCCTCCCAGCCGGGCGTCATCTTCTGCTCCTTCGGTGACATGCTGCGGGTGCCGGGCAGCGGCCGCGACCTGTTCCGGATCAAGAGCGAAGGCGGCGACGTCCGGGTCGTCTACTCACCGCTGGACGCGCTCAAGATCGCCAAGGACAACCCGGACCGCCAGGTCGTCTTCTTCGGCATCGGCTTCGAGACGACCGCGCCGCCGAACGCGATGACGGTCTACCAGGCCAAACGGCAGCAGCTCCAGAACTTCAGCCTGCTCGTCTCGCACGTGAAGGTCCCACCGGCGATCGCGGCGATCATGGAGTCGCCCAACTGCCGCGTCCAGGCGTTCCTCGCGGCCGGCCACGTGTGCAGCGTGATGGGTGTCTCGGAGTATCCCGCGCTCGCGGCGAAATACGAGGTTCCGATCGTCGTCACCGGTTTCGAGCCGCTCGACATCCTGGCCGGCATCCTGCGCACCGTCACGCAACTGGAGCGCGGTGAGCACTACGTCGAGAACGCCTACCGGCGAGCGGTCGCCGACGAGGGCAACCTGGTCGCACAGGAGATGCTCGCCGACGTCTTCGAGACCACCGACCGGGCCTGGCGGGGGATCGGAACCATCCCGCGGAGCGGCTGGCGGCTGGCACCGAAGTATCGCGAGTACGACGCGGAGTACCGGTTCTCGGTGCGCGACATCAGGACCGAGGAGTCGACGATCTGCCGTAGCGGCGAGGTCCTGCAGGGTCACATCAAGCCGCACGAGTGCTCGGCGTTCGGGACGCTCTGTACGCCGCGCAACCCGCTCGGCGCGACGATGGTCTCCAGCGAGGGCGCCTGCGCCGCGTACTACCTCTACCGCCGTCTCGACACACCCGCTGCTGCCGGGGCGGTGAGTTCCGTTGGCTGAGCAGGTGATGCTTCCGGATCCGGTGGTTCCGAACTTCGACGGCTGGACCTGCCCGCTGCCATTACGCGATCACCAGACGATCGTGATGGGTCACGGGGGCGGCGGGCAGCTGTCGGCTGAGCTGATCGAGCATCTGTTCGTCCCGGCGTTCTCGAATCCGCTGCTGGCGGGGTTGACGGATTCGGCAGTGGTGACCCTGGGCGGCGCGCGGATCGCGTTCTCGACGGACTCGTTCGTCGTCCAGCCCTTGTTCTTCCCCGGTGGCAGCATCGGCGATCTGGCCGTCAACGGCACGGTCAACGACCTGGCGATGTCGGGTGCACAACCGGCGTACCTGTCGTGTGGATTCATCCTCACCGAAGGCGTCGAGCTGTCGGTCGTCGGCCGGATCGCCAAGGACCTCGGTACGGCGGCCGAGCGGGCCGGCGTGGTGATCGCGACCGGCGACACCAAGGTGGTCGACTCCGGGCACGGTGACGGCGTCTACATCAACACGGCCGGGATCGGGCTGGTTCGCGACGGTGTGGACATCCGCCCGCAGCGTGCGGCGGTCGGCGACGTGGTGATCATCAGCGGGATGATCGGGGTCCACGGCATCGCGATCATGAGTGTGCGCGAGGGGATCTCGTTCGGCACCGAGGTGGTCAGCGACTGCGCCCCACTCAACGGGCTGGTCGGTGCGATGCTGGACGCCGTACAGGATGTTCATGTTCTCCGCGATCCGACGCGTGGGGGAGTGGCGACCTCGCTCAACGAGATCGCCAAGGCGGCCGGTGTCGGCATCGAACTCGTCGAGAGCGACCTGCCGATCCCCGAAGCGGTCGCCAACGCGTGCTCGTTCCTCGGCCTGGACCCTCTGTACGTCGCCAACGAGGGCAAGCTGTTGGCCATCGTGGACGCCGGGGACGCGGACGCCGTACTCGCTGCGATGCGAGCTCACCCGTTGGGTGCCGACGCCGCCGTCATCGGCACCTGCGTGGCCAACCATCCAGGCATGGTCACCACCCGAACCACTTTCGGCGCCACGCGCGTCGTCGATACCCCGATCGGAGAACAACTCCCGCGGATCTGCTGAGGGCTCAGAGCTGGTCGAGCCAGTCGTACCAAGCGTCCATCCCGGTGCCCTTGGTCGCCGAGACCTGCAGGATGCGGGCGCCGGGCTTGAGCTGCCCGATCAGCCGCAGACAGAGGTCCACGTCGAAATCGACGTACGGGAGCAGGTCGATCTTGTTCAGCAGCACGAGATCGGCCGTCCGGAACATGTACGGGTACTTCGCCGGCTTGTCGGCGCCTTCGGTGACCGAGATGATCACCACGCGCGCCGCCTCGCCCAGATCGAACAGCGCCGGGCAGACGAGGTTCCCGACGTTCTCGACGAAGACCAGCGATCCGTCCGGCGGCGCGAGCTCGGCCAGTCCGGCGCTCATCATCTGCGCGTCGAGATGACAGCCCGCGCCGGTATTGATTTGCACGACCTTGGTACCGGTCGCGCGGATTCGCTCAGCGTCGTACAGGGTCTCCTGGTCGCCCTCGATCACCAGGGCCTGGCGCCGCGAGCCGATCGCCGCGATCGTGTGCTCGAGCAGCGTCGTCTTGCCGGAACCCGGCGAGCTCATCAGGTTGATGGCGGCGATGCCCCGCTCCTGCAACCGATGCCGGTTCGCGGCCGCGAGTCCGTCGTTCTTGGCCAGGATCTCCTGCTCCAGCAGGACGGTCCGGGTCTGCGCCGGATCGGCTTCCAGCTCCACCTCGACGCCGTGTCCGTGTCCGTGTCCATGGCCGTGCCCATGACCCGCGTCATCGTGATCATGATGATGGTCGTGGACGACGGTCAGCCGGGTCCCGCCGTCGCCGGGCTGCCCGCAACCACAGGTGCTGCACATGTCATCGCACCTCCACCGAGATGATTCGCAGCTGCCGGCCACTGAGAATGTCAAGATTCGCACTACCGCACGGGCACAGCATGATCGGTTCGTCGAGGGCGAACTCCTCACCGCACTCTCGACAGTACGCCCGCCCGGGCGGCTCGTCGATGTCCAGCCGCGCCCCCTCCAGCCCGGTGCCGGCGGCCACGATCTCGAAGCAGAACCGCACCGAGTCGCTCACCAGCCCCGACAACCGGCCGATCTCCAGGCGCACCACATCGACCGCTCCGTCGCCGACCTTCGCGACGATCGCCTCGACCATGCTCTCCGTGATGGCGAGCTCATGCACCCTTGCGACGGTAAGCCCGATCCCCACCCCCGGCAAGCAGTGGTTCAGGTTGGGCGGAGGCCGGTCTGGAGCCAGGTGCCACCGGCTCGGTCGACTCCGATGCCGACCATGCCGTGGCGCCAGCGGCCGTCGTCCGGGCCGGAGGCCAGGGTTCGGTACAGCTCGACCGAGCCTGGTGCGGGGTTCAGGAGCTCTGTTGTTCTCAGGACAGCCGCCTGGACTGCGGTGTCGTTGGGCCAGATCAGCTTCGCGATGGCGAACCAGGTCACCGCGATGGGCGTGCCGGACGGATCCAGGACCAGACTGAGCCCGGACGGTCGTGGTGGCGCCGCGCCGTTGCGCTCGATCAGGTCGCGGACCAGGGAGGAGAGGTTGCCCTCGGCATCGATGAGGCTGGCGGCCGCGGTGAGGTTGGGCCAGGTCAGCTCGGGCGTCCGTGCGTAGAGCTCGACCGAGCCGTCGTCGTTGATGCCGGCCATCCGCCACGTCACGTTGCCGATCCGTGCGGCCAACTGCGCGCAGGCTTCGGACCACGGGCCAGCCGCGACTTTGCCGGCCGGAAGTTCGAGGTAGACCTTGGCCCGCTGCGCGTTGTCGAGCTGCCGCAGCCCCAACCATGCACCCCAGCGCAAAGGCCGGCCCGATTGCAGCTCACCCCAGCGCGCCAGGTCTAGCTGTGCTCCTGTGAGGTTCAGCGCAAGCTTCTCCGCGATCGCGAGCCGGTCAGCCTCGGGGACCTCCGGACCCGCGACCTCGCACGTCCATCGCAGGGCCAGGTCGCGTGACGCCCACGCCAGTTCGACCGGATAGCCGGTGGCGGTCAGTACGCCGTACCGCCAGGCGATCTCCGGCCAGGTTGAGCTGGCGAGCGGGCGGAGCGCCTGCAGTACGGCGTCCTCGGCCGCATCGGCATCCGTGGTCCGGATGGTGCGTAACCGACCGAAGGCTCTGTGCACCGCGGGGGCGCTCATCGGATCGCGATCACCTCCTCCGTCGTCTTCACGAAGGCGCGTTGGTCGAAGCCGGCCGGACCGGTGAAGGTGAAGCGCACGCTGTACTCGCGGAGGGCCGGATCGCGGAGCGGGATGCGTAGGCGCAACGGCTCAGTGGTGGTTCCGGGTAGTTCGTGGCGCAGCACGCGGTCGTACTTGTGTGGCTTGTCGTGGTACTCGATGTCGATGATGACGCGGTCCACCCCGGCGGCCGGGAACGACGGAACGAGGACCAGGTTCAACGCGTCGGTGAAGAGATCGTCGACCCGGACCAGCGAGTCCTCGACCGGGATGGCTTCGGTGCGATCGACCGTGCCGTCGTTGAGCGTTTGGACGAAGGCGACCGTGATCTTGCGATCCGCCGGCGCCGGAAGTGCTCCGCGCAGCCGCCAGACCTGATTCGCGCTGTCGCGGCGCAGCGTCACCAGATGCCGCAGGTCGCGATCGCCGTACCCGGTCGCTTTCAGTTGTACGTCGATCAGGTCGACCACGTCCCAGTCGATGTCACCCGGTTCGATGCGGATCGTTCGCAGGTCGAGGTGCTCGTACGGGTTGATGACGATGTCGCGGTCGGTCGACCCCGGGAGCGGGATCGAGTACCGCAGCGCGTCACCTTCCCAGCCGGTGGTCGCGTCGAACGTGAGGTCCAGGCGGGCGTCGTACGAGAGGGTCAGCTTGTCGTCGAGGAACGTGGTGAACGTCTGCGCGGCGGTCTGCTGCGGCGTGAACACCAGGTCGCCGTGACGGATGTGGCTGGCCGGCCCGTAGTCAATGGACAGCTGGGCCTCGGTCAGGCCGAGATCGCTGATGTCGCCGGGCATCCGGGCGGTGACGTCCAGCTGGCGGAAGAACTTGTGGTCGAGGTCGATCAGCGTGACGACCTTCTCCGCGGCGTCCAGGTCACCGGCGAGCAGACCGACGAATCCCTGCGGGGCCAGGGTTTTGCGGACCGCTTCGGTGCGTTGGTAGTGCAGGGTGAGTTCGCGGCGCTCCTCCTGCCGGACGAAGCGGAGCTTGAACGCCGCCAGCGTCGGCAGCTGGGTCTGCCCGGGGTTCGGATTGGGTGCGGGGTTGGGCCCCGGGGTCGGGTTCGGCGTGGGAGTCGGAGTCGGGTTGGGGTTCGGTCCCGGGTTGGGATTGGGCGCGGGGTTCGGCCCTGGATTCGGACCCGGGTTGGGATTCGGCGCGGGGTTGGGACCCGGGTTCGGGCCGGGGTTGGGTGCGGGCGCGGCTGCGCGTTGGAGGGTGCCGGTCCAGGCTGGTCCGGTGGGAGCGCCGTGGAGCTGGATCTGCGCGACCCTGTTGTCCGGATCGCCGCCGAAGGGACCGTGACTACCCGGTCGCGCCGCGGCCACGGTGTCACCGAGTGCCTGCTGGACAACGGGGTCGCCGCCGGCTCGCCGTACCAGGGCAAGCGCCACATCGAGCCGACGCTGGGAGAGCCGCAGGTTGTAGGCGGCCCGGACGGGATCGGCCTCCGGACTCGTGTGCTCGTGGCTCGCGTAGCCGCGCACCTCGACCTGCCGGGGTGGTGGCAACTGAGCGATCCATCGGGCCAGCCGGTCGGCACCCTGTTCGGGACCGGTCCAGGCGCCGTCGCCCTGCATCTGCTGGATGCCGGTCGCCGATCGGAAGCGCGGGTCGGTGGTCGTGTTCTCCACGTACGCACGGAATTCGGCGTTCGGAGGCTGGGTGGACCAGCCGTTCACGGCGGGCTTGTCCATGTCGAAGTACAGGCAGAAGATCTCGCCGGCGCCGGGTTGATCCCAGCTGACGTCGACGCGGACCGAGTCGCCCGGGTTCACGACGCGCGTGACCGTGCCGTCTGCTGCCAGCGGCGTGTCTTGCCCGGCCAGACGAACGTGTGCACCGGCACCGGCGATCCGGAGCGTCTCGGTGCTGCCCGCGGTCGACGCCGTGTGCGTTACCGCCAGCCCGGCCGGCAGTGGGTTCGGTGAGCTCGACTCCTGCTGCAGTACGGCGGCCGGCATCGGCGCCTCGGGAATCGCGACCGTGACGCCACCACTGGGTTGAGCTGCGGCGACGACCGGCGGTGGCCCGGGATTGGGTTGCGGGTTCCCGCCGGGAGGCGGTGCCGGCTTGGCAGGCCCGGCCGGAGTCGGGTTCGGGCTGGGAGCGGGCGCGGGGTTCGGGCCGGGGTTCGGGTTGGGCGTCGGAGTTGGGTTCGGTGTTGGAGTCGGGTTCGGTGTTGGATTGGGCGTCGGAGTCGGCGTCGGCGTGGGGGTCGGCGTAGGCGTAGGCGTAGGCGTCGTCCCGGCGGGCAGTTTGCCGGGGGAGAGGGTGGGCTTGAACCAGTCGCCGAGCAGGTGGTCGGTGAAGAGCTGGAGGGCCCACTTCTCCTGCTCCTTCTGGTCGGCGTCGTCGGTGAACCTGTTCACTTTGATGTCGATCACGCCCGTGGAGTGCAGCCACTCCAGTGCGGCCTCCAGACCGACCTTGAAGTACATGTACTGACCCTCGATGCCGGCCGTCAGCGCCGTGTACACCTGGTCGAGCCGCGCCGTGATCGTGACGTCGAGGGTCGGCCGCAAGGCCAGGTACTGCAGCGAATACACGACTCCGACGGGTGTCAGGCCCACCTTGAGGGCCTGCTCCATGATGATCGCTCCCTCCTGACTGAGCACGAGGTTGAAGGCTGCCCGGTTGGCTGCGTCCATGGTCGGCACGGTGGCGCCGAGAATCTGTTCGGTCGCCCGGAACGAGCCAGCCGGGGGCGCCGTGGCCGTCGTACCGCCGGAGCCTTGCAGGTCGAGCGCGATGCATTGCACCGTGCCCTCCTCGAACGGCGGGGGAGAGATGGTGACCGGAAGGACGGTTCCCGGCTCCGAGCTCACCTTGGACTCGATCTTGCGAAGAGTTGCCTTGGGCAACTCGAGAGTGCTCTCGAACATCATGTAGCCGCCGCCCTTCGAGACCCCGCCGGCCTCGGCCGGCCGGTAGGTCAGGAGGGACAGTGCGGGCGCGCCGTCGCTGCGGTGGGCCAGGGCGACCCGGCCGGGCAGGTACCAGAACCGGCTGGGGTCGGCATGGTCGCGGTAGACGGTGATGCCGTCCACCACCATGGGCTTCTCGAGGCTGAGCATCGTCGTTCTCCGATCGCCGGCTACGGGAGCCGGGGCGTCAGAACGGGGTCGGCCGACGCCGTCCAGTTCGTGAGGTGTCGCAGGCCGTTCCTGAACAGGACGACCGACTTCCACTCGTAGCGGTTCCGGGTGGCGTCGGCGTAGTCGAACTCGAACCGGGCCCGGCTGTCCGGTCCGTCGAGCTCGAGCAGGGCGGCGCTGTTCAGGTTCTCGACGAAGTCCTCGAAGCGCAGCTCCAGGGAGATCTTCTCGACGCCGCGCGCCTTCCAGTCGTGGGGAGGGCGGACCTCGACGACTCGGTGCCCGTGCATCTTGGGATCGACGATGATCCGCGGTTCGTAGGTCACCGAAGGCGGAAGCTGCTTCACCCGGCCGTCGACATAGCTGAAGGTGACCGTGTACTCGATGGCTGTCCGGGTCGGGTCGCGCAGGTCGACGACGAACGGCGGCGCGTCCACCCCGCGGCTCAGATGCAGGGTGTCCTCGATCAGTACGTCGTTGTCGGGGTCGGCGTAGCGCACGTCGACGAACACGTCCCGGATCTCGTCCCACGACACGCTCGCGAGCACGCTGAACGTCCGGGCCCGGAACGGGTTGCGGACAGCGACCTCTGGCTCGTCGCTGATCGCCCAGCCGCTGTCGACGTCGTTGCCGTCGACAGCCCGCATCACAGTGCGCACCTCGTACGACGTCTTGTCCCGGTCGACCACGAACATCGGCCAACCGGCGGTCGGTGCCTTCTCGGTGAGCCGGAACACCTCCTGCTCGTCGATCTTGTGCGGCTCGTCGCGATGCCGCAGGTGGACCTCGACCGAGTCGAACCGCTTCCAGGGGATCCGCTCGGCCACCAGGCTCACGGACCTGATCATGAACACGTCGTCCTCGGGCAGCAGCGACGCCGTCTCGGCGAGGGCGGTCTCGTGACCGCTGCTCAGTTCACCCGGGCGCTCCGAGGTGTCGACGTCCTTGAACCGCACCTTGTAGGAGTAGTCGACCTCCGGCCGCATGACCCCGGCATCGTCGAGGTCACTCATCCACTCGAAGCTCGTGCTCCACGTGTCGGGCGCGAGCAGCCCGTTGCGCACGATGCCGCCGTACTGGGCTCGGACCTCGATGCTGTCGATGTATGGCGCGCCGCGGTTCGGCCGGTAGTACGCCTGGAGCTTGCGCCGGGCGAAGAACTCGCTCGGCTGGACCTCCCGCACCAGTCGCCCGAGCAGCTCGGGCGACGCGGCGATCGCCGCGAACAGCGAGGCGAGGTGGCCCTGCGGATAGATCGAGCGCCGGACCGTGGTGCGCTCGGAGAAGTTGACGTTGAGGTGCTTGCGATCGATCCGGGTGTAGTCGGTCTTCTTGTAGCTGAAGGTCACCGGCTGGTTCTGGACCGCGGGACCGCCCGCTGCCCAGGCGGCCTGCTGGGTGGCGAAGTCGCCGATCGCCTTCAACGCCCGCTCCCAGTCCGACGGCTTCTCCGGCGTCCATGGCGGCAGACTCGGCTCGAAGAAGGCTGTGGTGATCATCGCCTTCACCTGCGCGAGGGCGGCATCGCGGCGATCGATCACCCCTTCGGTGTCCTCGGCAACGAACGTGTCGGCGCGCAGGTCGATCGCCTTGGACTCGTCCAGCTCGTCGACCACCTTGGAGATGTCGGCCGAGAAGATCCACGCCTTGGTGCCGAAGGACTCGTCGAGATGCTTCTGCACCCGGTCCCAGTCGATCGTCAACGTCACCTGGTACGCCGGCCGCAGCGCGAGGTAGTCCAGCGAGTAGACGACGGCGATCGGCAGGATCGCGGCATCCAGCGTGGCCCGGACCAGTGCGTAGCCCGGCTCGTCGAGCAGGACCGAGAACGAGGCCTGGTTCTCGTTGTACAGCGAGGGTTTGGCGTTGTGGACCGCCTTCACCACGAACTGCGGATCGGGCACCGGCTCCCCGTCGGGAGGAGCCGGTGCCGAGGTGTCCGTGCCCATGATGATCAGGTGCACGGTGCCGTCCTCCAGCGGCACCGGGGCGAGCCGGGGATCGTCGTCGAGGTCGAACTGGGACCGGATCCGCTGCTTGAGGGCGTCGATGCGGGCCTGCTCGAGACCGACGTTGCAGTCGAACGAGAGCAGCCCGCCCTGCTTGCTGCCGCGGAATCCGATCAGCTGGAACATCGGCGTACCGTCGAGGACCGTCAGGTGCGGCTGGGTCGGCAGGTAGTACCACTGCAGCGGGTCGACGTGGTCGGGGAAGATCGAGATGCCGTCCAGGACGGCGCAGCGTGAGTCGAGCAGCAACATGGCGCGGCCTCAGGCCGGGATCTCGAGGAAGACGGACTCGGCCGTGACGTCCTTCAGCTCCTCGGTCTTCCGGGTGCCGTCGAGCAGGAAGTAGGTGGCGGTGTAGGAGTAGGTGGCCGGGGAACCTGTCGGCAGGAACACCGTCCAGGTCTGCTTGGTGGTGTCGCCGGACCGGAACAGGAAGTCGTCGGTCTTGGGCGGGACGCTGTGCTCGTAGCGCAGCGAGATGTTGACCAGCTTGAGCTTCGTCCAGTCGAGCAGTTCGGGGACGATCCGGACGTCGAGCTTGTCCGCGAAGGTCCGGCCGAGCTTGAAGTTGGTGCCCTTGGCGTCGCTCACGTCGACGTCCTCGCTGGTGCCGTCCTGGTGCCCGATCGTCGCCTGGTACGACAGCGTGCCCTTGGCCTCGTCGATGGTCGGGAAGGTCCAGGTCTCGAACGTCTTGCCGGTTCCGCTCAGGTTCACGCCGAACGTCTGCTGGTAGTCGTTGTCCGGTTCGGTGTACGTCGCCTGCACGGAGATGTCGGCGATGTCGGCCTGCAGGTCGCCGACGGCCACGAAGGTGACCGTCTTGAGCGCCCGGAAGGGGTCGTCGATCGAGATGATGTCGGCGTCGGTGGTGAGCTCGGGGCCGGTGATCTCGCGGCCGTCGCCCTTCATCGTGTAGGTGGTCTGGTAGCTGACGTCGCCGGTGCGGGGCTTGCCGATCACCTCCAGCAGTTTGTGCTCCTCGCCGTCCTTGGTGAAGTTGAAGAACCGTTCGATCGGGTGGGCGCCGCCCTCGTAGCGGACCCGGACGCGGGCCCGGCTGACCTGCTCGAAGTTGATGTCACCGTTCACGATGTCAAGCTTCAGCACTGGCAGGTTGCTGAGCTTGACGTTGAGGTCGGTGCCGTCGTCCTCCTGCTCGGCCGAGGTCCACGCCGGGGTGTCGCCCTCGAACTGCACCGTGTACGACCAGAAGAACTTGCGGATCTTGTCGGCGACGATGAACTCCGCCTTCTGCGGTTTGCCGACGTCGTCCTTGCCGAAGGTGGCCTCGACGGTCTTGGCGTTGTCGCCGTGCGGGTAGCGCACCTTGACCTCGACGAGCGTGATCCCGTACGCCGCGAAATCGGCGTCGACGCGGATGCTGAGCCGGAGCGAGCGGAGGAACTCGTCGACGCTGACCTTGGAGTAGTAGTCCTCCCACTTCAGCTGCTGCCCGTCGGCGTTCTTGAGACTCGTCACGGTCGGCAGGCTGCCGTTCGGGTGGATGGTCCGGATGATCGCCTTGGCCTCGGTCCACTCGACCCGGACGTCGCTGATCTGGTTGTTGGAGACCTCGCGGTGGACGTTCTCGAAGTCCTGGTCCTCGGTCAGCTGCTTGACGTTGGGGTCGACGGCCTGGAACGCCTGGAGCAGGTTGCGCTGGACGCCGGCCTCGAGCTGCTTGGTGATCAGCTCGTGGACCCAGGCGTCGAACTGGACGCGCTGGTCCGGTGTGAGGTTCGGGTCGTCGACGGGCTGGAAGTGGGTCTCGGTCACCTCGTGCTGGTAGCGCTCGCTCTTGGTGACCTCGGTGTAGCTGTCCTCGCTCCAGAAATTGTCCTCGATGTCGACGTCCTGCCAGAAGGAGTAGAACGCGTCCGCATGCCAGGTGCCCCAGGCCTTCGCCTCGGGCAGCCGGCAGTAGTGGTCGAGGTCGTACAGCACCTGGATCGCCGACGACGATCCCTTGCTGAGGGTCTCCTTGAAGATGGCCGTACCGAGGACCGAGAGTTCGAGGAAGAAGCAGGCGGTGTTCTCGCCGGTGAGCGACGGGCTGGTCGATCCGGAGATCTTCTCGACGATCTTGCCGTCCTGCTGCAGGACCAGGCGGACCGCGCCCTTGAGCCAGGGGACGGTCTGCAGCTCCACCTTCGGGCCGTTGCCGCCCATCCGGTTGTTGACCTCCTCCTGCAGCTTCTGCCGGATCTTGTCCTCGGTCTCCGGGAGCACGCTGAGATCGGTGTCGAAGGCGACGAACCCGCCGAACTGGCTCTCCCCGGCGACCCGGATGGCGTCGTACTCGACGAACCGCAGCGCCAGCCCGCCGTTCTCGAGGCGCCCGATCCGGGGGAACCGGGGGAGCAGGTAGAAGACGTGCGAGCGGGCCGGGTCGTCGTCGCCGTGGACCTGGTGGTTCTCGAGTGTGCGGACGTTGTCGAGCTTGAGCATTGGAAGGTCCTCTCCCCCTGGATGTGGTTCAGTGCCGCCAGGTGCCGGCGTCGGTGACGACGAGCACGGGGCCGGGTCCCCCGGCCAGGGCCAGCGCCAGCGGTCCGGAGACCGCGACCCTGAGCAAGTAGCGAACGGCGAGCAGTCCGGTCGCACCGGACAGCGCTCGCTTGACAGTGGCAAGGTCGGCCCCGGTGAGCGCCGTACTGAACGAGGCTTCCTGCGTGATGGTGTTGGACGTCCCCGCCGCGGCCAGGGTCGTCAGTTGCCCGTCGCGCAGTACGACGAGTTCGGCCGCGCCCTCGACCTCGAACGGCGCGGGGGAGAGGCGGACGTCAGCAGCGGCTCCAGCCGCCAGACACAGCTGCCGCACCGCTTCCTGGGCGGCATCGGTGACCAGCAACGAAGTGGTGACCATGAGCATCGCCACTCCGCCGGCCTCGATCAGCGACAGCTGCGGTGCGCTGCCCGGGCTCACCGCAGGGCCTGCCGTCAGCGGCAGGAAGCGCCAGTCCGGCTCGTCCTTCAGACCGACGGCGCGCAGGCCGTCGGCCTCGACCACCTGCGGTTGCTCGTCGGGCGCCGCCCACGGCGGGTCGGTGAACGAGAACAGGTCGAGCCAGATGGGGGCGTCAGGCAACAATTGTCGCGTACTGCGGGAAGCAGCGCCGCGAGTGGTCGCCGTGGCCTCGATGATCACCTCGAAGGCATTTCGTGGAACAGCGAGCCAGGCTCGGCTCTGCGCCGCCGACAGTGACGTCTGGCTGACGAAGACCGACGGATCCCGGGTGAGCCGGGTGGCGCGAGTGGACACCGTCACGTCAGCGAGCTCGAGCAGGTCGTCGGTGGCGAAGACAGAGATCAGCCGTACGCCGAGATCGGCCGGGGTGACTACGGGAGTGGAATCGCCTGTCACCTGGCGACCTTCTCCACTGACGGTCCTAGGCACCCGGTCGGTTTCGAGGACTGCGGAGCCTTCGAGGTCGTAGGAGAGCGCCTCGCCGGACGCGAGCTGCAGGGTCGCCAAAGCCGGTGCCGGGGGCAACAAAGTGGCGTTGGCCTCGGCTGCGAACGGGCGTGCCGGCGGAACCGGGGGAGCGGTGAGGCGAACTGTGGCCGCAACCAGACCGGCCGGCATCGCGGGCAGCGTGCTGTACACAGTCACTTGTTCGCGGCCGTCGGTCAGCGGCCGCACCTCGTGGCGGCGAATGCCTTCGGCCCCGCCTTCGCCGAGGATCGGATCACAGGTCAGACGCAGTAGCCGAGTGGCCATCACGGGCTCGCTCAGCTCCCAGGTGAAGGTTCCTGGCCGGACGTCGGGGAACTGCCAACCGGCCTCCGTGTCATCGACGAACACCGGCGCGGCCAGCCGCGTCACGAGGCGGTCCATCACCGCCGCGGTCAACAGCTCGTCATCGTCCGGGCCGTTGCTGACCTTGATGCCAGGCAGCCCGGCACGGATCCGGTCGCGGAGGTCCTCTGGGCGGACCGGCGAGATCCCGATCCCTTGCGCCAGAGCGTCGACGTCCACGGTCAATGTGCCCGGGCACCGGGCAGCGACCCCACGAACAGTCACGAGGACGACGGCGCCGAGCGTGCGCAGCCCAGCCCGCAGGCTGCCGGTCAACAGCTCGCCGGCGACACCGTCGAGGCGAACCAGCGTCGGCAATACTTCTCCGGCCGTGGCGTCACAAGATTGTGCGGCCAGTACGTCGGCCGGCAGGTCGAGATCGGCCGGGGCGACCAGCCGGACCCACCCCTCGCCCAGCGGAGCGGGCCGAGCCCTCAACTCTGGTTGCCCAGGAACCCGGCTGGTGGTGTCCATCGCGGTGTCGAAGGTGAAGCCGGCGGTGACCAGGGTGAACTGCTCGATGCGGTCGTCGCGCTCCTGCAGATACTCGTCGACCTGCAGTGGCTCCGCGTTCAGCGAAGCCGGTACGACGGACAACACGCCGGGCTGCTCGAAAGCGACATACCCCTCGGCAACACCCGACCTGTGGGCCTGGCCGAAGTCCGGAAGTCCCGTGAACATGGCTCCTCCTAGGGTTGCGGCAGCGCCAGCAGGTTGCTGTCGGTGGAGCGCCAGTCGGTGTCCTGGGTGCTGCGTCCCGAGACGTGCACGAGGGTCTGCCGGAAGCGGAACGACCCGAGTCCACGGTTGAGCAACCAATCCAGGAGCGGGACCGGCACGGCGACGTCGGACTGCAAGGTCGTGTGATCGATGACGACAGCACTGGCCACGCCCTCGAACTGGATGCCGATCCACGACAGGTCGCGTTCCGGATCGCCCGAGGTGCCGAGACCGCCGGCGGTGGTGATGAGCTTGATCACTCGGGGAAGGCGTTCGACGCGGCGGTCGAGGGTCTGGCTGACGGCCTTCTCCGGGTCCACGATGACGCGGACGCCGCTGACGTCGAGCGTCACGTCGGTCCCGCCCGGTTGGGCAGGCGTGACGGTGAGGTCGAGCGTCGTACCAGCAGTGAGCTTGGCAGGCAGCGCTCCGGATACGGCGGCGGGAAGCCCGTCGGTCCAAGCCGGTAGTACCGGGACGGCCAGGTCGACCTCGCCGACGTTGAGCAGGGTGACCGTGATGGATCCGTCGGCTCCGGGCTTCTCGGTCCAGGACAACGGCGGTACGGCGGGCCTGTCCAGCCGCAGCTCGACGGGCACCTGGTGCTTGTCGTCGTCCACGCTGACGTCGACGCGTCCACGCAGTACGGCGCCAGGACCGCTCGTGGTGAGGACGGCATACACGTCGCGCAGCGCGTCGAAGTCGAAGCTCTCGGAGACCCACCAGCCGCGGACCAGATCCGGAGCCGCATGGGTGGTGATCGCACCACCAGGAAGGTCGAGCGTGCAGGTCGCCTGATGAACGGCGGGTCGTAGCTCCGCAACACCGCCACCGGGGATGTGCTTGGCGAGCTCGGCCGCTGCGGCGAACAGCCGGGCCGGCGAGGTCTGGGGAACGAGGTGGACGCCCATCAGCGCCAGCGCCCGCTCGGCGTTGGTCTGGGCATCGATGGAGCGGCCGACGGTGAAGGACAGTTCCGGCCCGTACGGCGCTTCCTCGCGCTGGCCGATCAGGAAGACGTCAGGCAGGAAGTAGAAGACGTTGCCGGCGTTCTGATCCTGGAAGTAGACGTGGTTGCGGGACGAGGGTCCGTCGGCCGGCCATGGCACGACCAGCGTGGTGAATCCCTTGGTGGCCGGCGGCTGCCCGGACGGGAACAGATACGGATGGGCTTCGATGTCGAACCGGAGCTGCAGGGCGATGTCCTGCGTGTTGCTGACCAGGACGAACCGGGGCTCGGGCTCGGGTACCGGGACTGGGTCAGGCTCATCTGGAACGGGAAAGCGGCCGGGGAAGTGTCTGCGTCTGAAGACCTCCGAGAACGGACCGTCCCCGTCCGACAACACGCCAATGTCGGGACGGCGCAGGGTTGCGCGGAGCAGGGGAGCGGCCGGTACCTCCGGCTGGACCAGCAGGCGCTGGAAGGACCGGTCGACCGCGAGCCGCTGACGGAAGTTCACCTGGTTCAGCTGGACGGCGTCCCGGATGACTTGCCGGCCCTGCCCCTCGAGCTGCACGGCCTCCCCGACGTGATCGTCGACGCGCTCCACGACGCGCTCGTCGCGGTGCCGCTCGATCAGTCGCTCCAGCTCTTCGGGGCGGGGATCCGGTCGATCCGGATCCGGGTCCGGGATCGGAACGGGCTGAAACTGTTCGGGGATCGGACTCGGCAGGGCGTTGATGACCAAGTCCGGCAGGACCACGTGCGTCCCGAGTTGATCGGGCTGAGCCACGAAGATCACGTCCGGACGCGGCCGCACCGCGGCGGCCCGGACCGCGACGGTGATGGCGCGATGGACCACCAATCGGGCGTTCTCCTCGTCGCGGAGGAAGGCGCGCAGCAGGGCGTCGCGTTCCGGCAACGTCAGCAGCAGAACGACTTCGGGCCGGTTCTGTGTGGTGCCGAACCCTGGTGTGACCTCGGCGACCGGGTAGTCGCGCGCCAACTCTCCGGCCGACGACACGCTGACCGTGAGGTCGTGCGGCAGGATCAGTGCATCGGCCCGCGCGATCTCCGGTGCTGCGAAGCTCTCCAGCCCGAACGTCATCCGCCAGCGTCCGTCCACGAGCGACGTGGTGATCTCGTAGTGGCCCGTGGCCGGCGTGACGCGGAGCCGGTAGCGGGGGAGGTAGTAGACCTTCGCGGGGTCGGCAGGGTCCTCGAACAGGACCGTGTCGTCGACCCGTCCATCGGGGCTGATCGGGACGGTGATCTGCGAGCGTGGAACGCCGGGCCGGAGCGGCCCCATCCGGCGCATGGTCTCCAGATTCGCGCTCAGGCGGGAGAATCGCCCTGGTTCAGCTCCTGGCATCGCCCTGTCCCCCTCGGTCAGGTTGGTTGCCGGTGGCCCCGTTCAGCCGCTGGGCGGCGGAGCCGGATTCTGTTCAGGTGGCTGGTCGGGCAGGACTTCCTTGCCCTGCAGCCGGTACGACGGACGCCGCTTGAGCCGTGGAACGTAGCCCGGCGGGCATTTCGACTCGCCGGGCTCGGGTGCCGACGGGGCCCGGGCGGCCTCGGGATCGGCCAGCACGCACTCGTACTCGTCGTCGGGTGCCGAGGGCAGAACCAGAGGCAAGTCGTCCCCTGCCGTCACGTCACACGCCTCCAGGTCCGCCCCAGTAGAAGTTGGAGCCCCAGCCGGTGGTGCCGGTGAAGTCGGTGGTGATGTCGTACGCCGCGGCGTTGGTCACCTGCGGCACGCCCTGGAGCCCGATCATCGTACCGCCCTCGTCGCTTTGGTACTGGAGGTTGCGCATGTACGCCGCGTTGCCCCAGCCCGCGGCGGGGAAGGCCCCGCTGCCCATCCGGGTGCTGGTCGGTTCCGGGTGGTTGTCCGCGTCGTCGACGATCTCGCCACCCCAGTCGACCCGGTCGGCCATCGAGCGCAGACCGGTGTCGTTGTAGAGGCTCGCCGGGTAGTAGCCCATCCACTCGCCGCCGATCCGGACCCACCAGTTGCCCTGGTACAGCTGGACCTTGATCAGCAGGTCGTACTGGTCGCCACCGGCGACACTCTCGGCCACCCGCATACCGGGGAACGAGGAGGTGCCGACCTGGACCCAGCCTTTGACGTCGGTGTTGTAGCCGCCGAGGTTGTCCCCGCTCTGGGAGTAGGCGTTGGTCGTGTAGTAGAGGAACAGGTGCGGCTCCCAGTCGCCGTAGATGTCCTTGTAGGTCTGGGCTCCGACCTCAAGGGTCTGCAGGGCCGCGCCACTGCCGCGGACGGTCCAGAGCTGACCGAGCGAGAACTCGTTGGACCACTGCACGTAGGGCTTCCAGGTGTTGATGTAGCCCTCGGTGCCGTAGTTGTTCACGAACTGGTACGCGTGGGCGTACTTGTGGGCCGCGCCGATCGCCGGCGGGTGCGGGTTGTCCGGCGGCGTGAACTCACGCCGATAGGGGCCCTTGGCAAGGTAATCCTGCAGCGTGCCGACCGGCCGCAGCTTGTCGACGTCCTTGCGCAGGACCGGGACGCACTCCGGCGGTCCTTGCTCGTCGGCCAGCGCGAACAGCCCACGGGCAGCCGGTACGGCGGGGCGCTCCGGATCGTGGTCCGTCTCCTTCAGCGGTGGCGGCCCGGCCGGAGCTCCGTCGGTCTGCGATGCCGCGGGCACCCAGTCGACATGGTCGCCGGCCGCGGTGGTGGTCTGCGTGATGACGTCCCGCTTGGCGTAGACGTCGAGATGGTACTGACGGATCTCTTCCAGCCGCTCGGCGGCGGCGACCGGATCGTCGTCCGCCTCGGGGCCGGCCAGCCCGAACCGGCCACTTCCCGCCTTCGCCGGTTTTGCTGCTGGATTGCGTTCGATGACGCCGATATCCATGACAAATCCTCCCCCGAGTGAGCCCCCCTCAGGATTCACTCATTCAGCGATCCTCCTCCCCGGCACCGGGCGCGTCAAGGCGGTGGAAAGGGGCCGGAATAGTTCAAGCAACGATTTGTATGAATCACCCGAAAGGGCCCGAAAGGGCACTGCCCGAGATCTCGCCAATACCGTCGGCGAGTGGCATGCTCGGGTCTGGGGAGCGGGTCCGCGCCGGGGGGCCGGGCGGCACGCCGTACAGAGCAGGGCACCAAGGGGGAAACATCGCATGACCGACACTTCGGATGCTGACGCGCGCCCGGACGGCGAGGACTTCACAGCGGCGAGCCCGGTGCGGCCAGGACCGGACGAGGCCCACGCCGCACCGAAGGAAGGCGTCGGACTCTGCCTGTCCGGCGGTGGTTTCCGGGCGATGCTGTTCCATGTCGGCGTGCTGAAGCGGCTGAACGCCGCCGGCCGGCTCCGGACCCTGGACCGGATCTCGAGTGTGTCCGGTGGGTCCATCACGGCGGGTCTGCTCGGGCTGCGCTGGAGCAAGCTGAACTTCGAGGCAGAGGTCGCCACCAACTTCGACGAGTTGATCACCGAGCCGTTGCGGGCCTTCGCTCATACCAAGGTCGATCTGCCGGCCGTCGCGGTCGGCGCGCTACTGCCGTACCTTTCCATTTCCGACCGGGTGGTCGGAAAGTTGAAAAAGCATCTTTATGGCGACGCTACGCTGCAGAGTCTGCCGGTCGCACCGCGTTTCGTCATCAATGCCACCAATCTCGAGTCCGGCGTTCTGCTCCGTTTCACCCGGGCGTACGTCGCGGACTACAAAGTCGGCCGTGTCAACAATCCGACCGTTCCGCTGGCTGATGCCGTGGCCGCGTCGTCGGCCTTTCCGCCGTTTCTGTCGCCGTTCGAACTCGACCTTTCCGATGCGCGCTGGAAGACCGAGTCCGGCAACGTGTACACGGGTGCCGGGTACCGCTCGGACATCCTGCTGACCGATGGCGGTGTCTACGACAACCTCGGCATCGAAGCGGTCTGGAAGCGATGCCGGACCGTCCTGATCAGCGACGCCAGCGGCCACATCGACGGTGACCCGGATCCGGGCCGCGACTGGGGGCACGGCATCATCCGCGTTCTGCACCTGCTGGACTCCCAGGTCCGGTCGCTGCGCCGGAGCGCCGTCGTCAGTGCGTTCAAGAGCAAGCACGACCCGCACGACGGGTTCTTCATCAGTACGCTTAGCGATCTGTCCACCTGGCCGAAGCCTGCGAAGCGCCCCTATCCGAAGGTCGACCCGGTGATCACCGGGCGGCTCGCCAAGATCAGCACCCGGCTGACCGACATGCCGGACGAGCAGCAGGAGTTGTTGATCAACTGGGGATTCGCCGCGGCCGATGCGGGTCTGCTGGCGTTCGTCGACGAGGACCTGCCGCCCGCTGAGCTGCCCTATCCGAACCGTCCGCTGGCAGAGGCCCACGATGCCTAGGTTCGTCCAGGTGGCGGAGACCGTCGACCTCAAGGACTCGGTCCGTACCGGCCGCGCCCGGGCCGCGCGACCACAGCCGGCGCGGAACCTGCTGGTTCACGACACGGTGCTGATGACTGCGTTCGCCCAGGACCCGATCGTCATGGACGCCCAACTCGGCCCGCTCTTCGCACAGATCGCCGTACCGGCTGAACGCCTGCAGCGTGGGCCGCGTGGGCATCGGTTCCACGTGGTCGATGTCGGCGTCGGGACGAATCTCGCAAGCCCGCCGGTTGTGCTGACCGACGGCGATCCGTGGAGCTACAGCGATCGCTGGGACACCGAGCATCGGCCCGCGGATCCTGCGCAGCTCGTCGACGATGCGGAGTTCCGGGCGCAGAACCTCTTCGCCGTCGCCGCTCACACGCTTGCCCTCTACGAGCAGCATCTGGGCCGGCCGATTCCCTGGTACTCGGGCTATCCGCAGCTCTACCTGGTTCCCCGCGCACGGGTCGAGGCGAACGCGTTCTACTCGCGCGAACACAACGCGGTGCTCTTCGGCTGGCTGCCCCCGATCGGGGAGCGGCCGAGTCTGTACACCGCTTTGTCGTACGACGTGATCGCGCACGAGGTGAGTCACGCGATCCTCGACGGACTCCGGCCGCGCTACACCGAGCCCGGGCTTGCGGACCAGTTGGCGTTCCACGAGGCGCTGGCCGACATCGTGGCCCTGCTGTCGGTGTTCAGCCTCAAGGATGTCGCCCGTCGACTGCTTGACGACGGCAACGGCAAGATCAAGTTCGAGACCGACGCCGAGGCGATCCGCAATCCCGATCAGGAGCTGGGACGGCAGCAGCTGGCCGAGGGGCGCGCGGCCGAACTGAAGGCCTCGCCGTTGGCCAGGCTGGCCGAGCAGATCGGTGGCCGGCGCGCCAAGCCAGCTGCGGCCGAGGGCGCCACCCCCGGCCGGTATCCGGCCTTGCGACGCTCGGTCGACCTGCCCGCATCGACTGCCTGGCTGACCGATCCCGCCTTCGACGAACCGCATCGCCGGGCCGAGATTCTGGTTGCCGCCTTCCTGCAGACCATGGTTTCCATGTGGGCCGCCCGGCTGGACCCACTGCGGGTCGACCCGGACGGCGTCGATGTCGCCCGCGTCGCCGAAGAAGGCATCAAGTCCGCGCAGCACCTGCTCGGCATGGTGTTGCGAGCACTGGACTATCTCCCGCCGGTCGAGCTCGAGTTCGCCGACGTGATCGACGCGGTGCTCACCGCGGACACCCGCCTGGCGGCCGACGACGAACACGGCTACCGCGACAAGCTGTCCGCGGCGTTCGCGAGCTTCGGCATCGTCCCGCCGTCGCATCAGATGGTCGACGAGGACGGCGTCGCCGCGCCGACTCCGGACAAGGCCCAGGCGAACGGCAAAGCGCCGTACAAGGCAGACCCGGACGCCAAGGCGAAGGTGGGGATCCGCTACGAGCACCTCAACCTGGCGGCGCTGCGCACCTCGCCCGAGGAGATCTACCAGTTCATCTGGAACAACGCCGGCGCGCTGCAGATCGACGTCCGGCTGACGACACGGGTCGAGCGAGTTCTCGGCAGTACCCGGGCCGGGCCGGACGGTCTGATCCTCACCGAGACCATCGCCGACTACATCCAGGTCATCCATACGACGGCCGCCAACCTGCCGCCCGGGATCGAGGCGCCGGAGGGATTCCCCGACGATGCCCCGATCGAGTTGCTGGGTGGGGGAGTGCTGGTCTTCGACCAGTTCGGGCGCTTCCGGCTGCATCAGCGCAAGCCCGTGCTCGACATCGAGCGGCAGAACCGGCGGCTGAAGTACCTCTTCGAGCACGGGATCCTGGACCGCGACGGAGGCCTCGGAACCTCCGACGGGCAAGGGGACAAGCGACGATTCGCCTTGCTGCACGACGACACCGACATGGACGAGCAATGAGCGGGCAAGCGCGCAGCGTCCGGTTGCGCGCCTACAACGTGGGGTTCGGCGACTGCCTCCTGCTGACCGTGACCTACGGGTCGCCGCTGCCGGACGGGGGCCGGGAGCGGCACATGCTCATCGACTTCGGCAGCGTCTCGAGAGCTGATGACGGCCCCCGGCTCACGCAGGTGGCCGAGTGCATCTCCGAGCATTGCGGTGGCCGGCTCGACGCTGTGGTGGCAACGCATCGGCATCGCGATCATGTGGCCGGGTTCGGTGACCGGATCGCCGGCAAGACCCTTGACGGGTTGAACCCGGGGATCGTCATCCGGCCCTGGACCGACGTACCGGAAAGTGATCGTGAAGACCCACGTCACGGGCTCGACGACAACCAGCGGCACCTGCTCGGCGTACTGGATCAGTTGCCCGCCCAGGCCGAACGTCTGAGTGCGCTGGCCTTCGACAGTGCAGCGCAGGCCAAGCGGGCTGGGATCCTGACCGAACTCGGGTTCAGCAACGCCGAAGCCATTGCTCGCCTTGAGACCTGGGCCGGGGAGGGACAGGGGCACTACGTCACGGCCGGCGACACACTGGACCTCGCAGATCGGTTGCCAGGTGTGAAAATCCAGGTGCTGGGGCCGCCGAGCCTGCACGACGTGCCCAACCTGACCCGGTACGCCAAGGAGTCGGAGGAGTACTGGCTCGGTCTGGCCGGAGACGGCGACCTGGCCAACATGGTGCAGCCAGCTGGTACGGCGACGCTCTCGCGCGCCCGGCGTGTTCTTGCCGAGCCAGGCGGTGCCGGCTCGGCCGAATGGTTGCTGCGGAACCTCAACGAACGCCGGATCTCGCAAGGCCTGGAGATCGTCGAGGCCCTGGACGACGTCCTCAACAACACCAGCGTCATCCTGCTCATCACCATCGGCAGTCGCCGCCTGCTGCTGCCAGGCGACGCCCAGGCCGAGAACTGGTCACTCACCCTCGATCAGATCGCGGGCCGCGACGGCCGCCCACTCGCGACCGCACTCAGCAAGGTCGATCTCTACAAGGTCGGTCACCACGGCAGCCGCAACGCCACTCCCAAACGCCTGACCCGGCACTGGGAACAGTTCGCACCAGCCGGCCACACGGTCGTCTCGGTGCTCTCGACCAAGAAAGGTGTCTTCGAGAAGAGCATCGAAGGCGCCGTACCCAAGCAAGAGCTCATCGACGGCCTCGCCAAGTTCGGCCCGGTGCACAGCACCGACGACCTGGACCCCGACGTCTGGTGGATGGACCTCGAAGCCCCCACCCGCGGCAAAGCCACCTTCACCTACACCGCGGGCCCGAGCATGCCCACCTGACCTACGGATGGTTCCGATAAGCCTGCTGTTCCAGCAGGCGCTGCACCTCGAAGCCGACGCTGTCGATCCTGTCGATGATCTGGACAGCGTCGCCGGTCTCCTCCCGCCGCACCGCCCACTGCAAGTCGGTCAGTTCCCGCGCGAGATGCTCGAGTACCTGGTCGCCAAGGCCGTTCCACAGCGCGGCGCCCAGTGAGCGCATCGTCAAGGTCGCGGCCTGCACTGCTGAGCACCATGCCTGCGTGTGCTGCCGCAGCTCGCGCAGGTCGTCTCCGGAGAGGTTTGCCTGAGCCGCGGTCTGCCAGTCCACACCGAGCCTGCCCAGGCTGCCGGCCCTCAGGAGTTCGCTGAGGATGGTCGCGCGTTCGTCGAACTCGAGCGCCTCGCGGGTCGCCGTGGCGACGCCCTCACCCGGCTTCGGGATGACCTCCTCCACTAATGTCTTGGACACCTCCTTGGCAACTTCCCCCAGGACGGCATACACCGCGGCGCCGGCCAACGGGCCAGCAGGCGGTATCGCGGTAGCGACCAGACCGCCGACAAGTGCGGCCAGACCTACGCGGCCGACAACCCACAAGCCCCGCCCGACAGCCCGGGCAAGGCGGTCCCTGCGTCGAACCGTGGAAGGGACCTCGTCGCCCAGTTCGAGAAGCCGCGTCCCCAGGTCGAACAAGTAGGACCTCAGCACTTCGTAGGAGTCCGGAGTGGGCTTGGTCGCGAAGGCAGCAGTGGCGCGTAACAGGTCGTCGGCGAACTCTGCGGCCGACGGATCTCCCTGATAGCCCGACCTGTCCAGGAGCCCTGTCCAGTCGATCAACAGGAGTTGGCCGAGCTGGCTCCGTAGCGAACGATCTCGCCACGATCCACCGGCGCCTCGCGTGAGGTAGCGCAGCCGGTCGTCCCGGGACAGGTGCACAAGCACTCCACCAAGATCAGCTGCGATCTCCGTCAGGAAGGCCGGATCGTCGACAGGTTCGCTCAACCGCCCCCTGAAATCGCTGTGCGTCCGCAACAGCTCCGCAGCCAGATCCTGCAGTTCGTACTCATGCCCTTCGTCGTGCTCCATCGCCGCCCCCTGATGCTTGTCCCGCCCCTTGCCCCCAGGCTAGGGCGGTTCTGACGGTTTGGGACCGGCTCGAGCCGCGTTGCGGTGAGACCGCGATGGTGAAGACTGGGCAGCACGGTTTCGACCAAGGCGGGGGAGTCCTCCATGACCGACAGCAGTCCGCGCATCGACCGGCTGTTCGATGAGTACCGCGACAGTGGGGCGAACGCGGTCGACGAGTTCTGGCGGGAGGTGACTGCGAGCGGTACGCCGTTGATCGAAGCGCCTGATGAGGACAGCGCGCTGGTCACGTTCGTCTGGCGTGGTTCAGCCGAGTCGACGAAGGTCTACTGGGGTGTCGACCTGTCGCTGGAGCGGTTCGGGGAGACGGACCTCTGGTACGGGTCGGTGCGGTTGCCCCTGGATCTGCGGTCGATCTACTTCATCGGTCACGACGGCACAGACGACGTACCGAAGGAAGACACCGGCAGCGGCGCGGCTCACGTCGACGCTCTCAATCCGGAGACCGTCTACTTTCCTGGGGATCCTCGGGACGAGACCGACTACGACGCCTGGGCCTCCTTGCTCGAGCTGCCTGGCGCGCCGGACGATGCCTGGTCCGTGCGGACGGACGCTCCGCACGGCTCAATGACTGACGAGCTCCTGCCCAGTACGGCGCTCGACGCGACTCGTGGTGTGTCGGTCTATCTCCCACCGGGTGTCCCGACCGACGGACTGCCGTTGCTGGTGGTCTTCGACGGCTACCTCGGAAAGACCTTGCTGCGGATCCCGGAGACGCTCGACAACCTCATTGCGGCCGGCAAGATTCCGCCGCTGGTGGCCTTGCTCGTCGGTGGCCGGTCCGACCAGCGAACCGACGAGCTCACGCCCACTCGGCCGATCCTCGACTTCGTGACTGGCGAACTGGTGCCCTGGGCCCGCCGCCGCTGGCGCGTCAGCGAGGATCCGGCCCAGTGCGTCATCAGCGGTTGCTCCCTCGGCGGACTGACCGCAGCGTTCATCGGCCTGCGTGCCCCCGAAATCTTCGGTGCGGTCATCTCCCAGTCCGGAAGCTTCTGGTGGCCCGCTCCCGAGAACGGCGAGCCCCATTGGCTGATCCGCCGGTACGCCGCCGAGCCGGTCAAGCCCCTCCGCATCTACCTCGACATCGGCGATCGAGAGACACGGCCCGGTCCGGGTGATGGACCCTCGCAGCTCGAGGTCAACCGCACGATGCGCGACACCCTGCTGGACCGCGGGTACGACGTGACCTACGCCGAGTACCGCGGTGGTCACGACTACGTCAACTGGCGACGAACCTTCGCGGACGGCCTGATCGCCGTACTCGGCCGTTGACCTCGTCTCGTGGGGACTGCTCAGGGTTGGTTGGGGAGCAGTTCGTGGAGGAGGACGCGGACGCGGGTGTCGATCTCGTCGCGGATGGGTCGGACGGCGTCGACGCCTTGGCCGGCGGGGTCATCGAGTTTCCAGTCGAGGTAGCGCTTGCCCGGGAAGTAGGGGCACTCGTCGCCGCAGCCCATGGTGATGACGACGTCGGAGGCTTGGACCGCGTCCTCGGTGAGGGGTTTGGGGTATTCCTTGGAGATGTCGAGGCCCAGCTCCGCCATGGCTTCGACGACGGCCGGGTTGAGCTGGTCGGCGGGTTGAGATCCAGCGGACCGTACGACGACGCGCCCTGCCGCGTGGTGGTCGAGAAGTGCCGCGGCCATTTGGGAGCGACCTGCGTTGTGGACGCAGACGAAGAGGACCTCAGGGATGTCAGGCATGGTGCTCCGGTACGGCGAGGAGTTGTGAGATCCACTCCAGCCGCGCGGGGATGGGCCAGTAGTAGACCCAGGTGCCGCGCCGCTCGCAGTCGACGAGACCTGCTTCGCGCAGGACGCGCAGGTGATGCGAGATGGTCGGGCCGGAGACGTCGAAGTGGGGCGTGATGTCGCAGACGCACACTTCCTGACCGGCCGAGGCGATGATCGACATCAGCCGCAACCGGATCGGGTCGGCCAGTGCTTTGAAGATCGCGGCGCCGTCACCAGCCGCCGTGGCGTTCAGGGGTGCCACCGAGATCGGGGTGCAGCAGGCCTGCTGTTTCGACATGTGTCTATCTTGACTTCTGTCTAATCAGGATGCAACTGTTGATTAGATGAACATCAAGACAGTCATGTGGGGAGAGCGATCGTGAGTGAGACAAATCCGGTGGTGGTCATCGGTGCGGGTCCGGTCGGCCTGGCCGCCGCTGCGCATCTGGCCGAGCGGGAGGTTGACTTCGTCGTACTGGAGTCGGGGCCGGGAGTCGCGGCGGCGATCGAGGAGTGGCGGCACGTGAGGCTGTTCAGTCCGTGGCGCTATGACATCGACTCGGCCGCGCGGCGGCTCTTGGAGCAGGCCGGTGGCTGGAGCGAGCCCGACCTCGGCACGCTGCCGACCGGCGGCGACCTGATCGATTCCTATCTCGAACCGCTCACCAAGACTCCCCAACTGACCGACCGCATCCGGTACGGCGCTGAGGTAGCCGCGGTCACGCGGGTCGGGTTCGACCGGATCCGCACCGACGGTCGCGACACGGCGCCGTTCCTGATCCGCCTTGCCGATGGCACCGAACTGCTGGCGTCCGCGGTGATCGACGCGACCGGGACCTGGCGGCGCCCGAATGTCCTCGGCGGCTCCGGTATCCCCGCGCGGGGTGAGGCGGCCGCCGCGGATCACATCGCCCACGCGCTGCCCGACGTGCTGGGTCGCGACCGTGAGCGCTTCGCAGGACGCCGTACGGCGGTCCTCGGTGCCGGGCACTCGGCGTCGACAACGTTGCTGGAGTTGGGCGAACTGGCCGACGAGGTAGCGGGAACCGAGGTGCTGTGGGTCGTGCGCGGCACTGACCAGGCGCGCACGTACGGCGGCGGCGAGGCCGACGAACTACCCGCTCGAGGGGCACTGGGGACGCGCCTCAAGAAGCTGGTGCAGTCCGGCCGAATCACGCTGGTCAGCAGCTTCCGCACCGAGGAACTGGTACCCACCACTAACGGCCGCGTGGAGCTTGTCGCCGGCGATCAGCGCGTCGTCGTGGACACCGTCGTGAACTCGACCGGCTTCCGCCCCGACCACGACATGGTCGCCGAACTGCGCCTCGATCTCGACCCGATCCTGGGCTCCACCCGCGCCCTCGCCCCACTCATCGACCCGAACCAGCACTCCTGCGGAACCGTGCCCCCGCACGGCGTCGACGAACTCACCCACCCCGAACCCGGCTACTACGCCATCGGCGCCAAGTCCTACGGCCGCGCCCCGACCTTCCTCCTGGCCACCGGCTACGAACAGGCCCGCTCGATCGTGGCTGCCCTGGCCGGCGACTGGCAGGCAGCCCGCGACGTTCAGCTCGATCTCCCCGAAACCGGCGTCTGCTCCTCCAACCTCCTTCTGCCAGTCATCGACAACAACACAGCCAACCAATCAGGCTGCTGCAACTGACCACGGCAGCAGGTTCGCCGTACCGGTGGTCTGTACCTTCCGCAACTGCTGCGTCATCCTGAACTGAACAGGAAGAGGGCTGATGCACCACCTGGATGCCGCAAGAGACCTGTCCGCAGCGCGGGATCTACCGTCGATCGCGGTCGTCGTCCGAACCGTCGCGCGGGCGATGACCGGCGCTCAGGGGGTGACGTTCGTGCTGCGTGAGGACGGCAACTGCTTCTACGCGGACGAGGACGCGATAGCGCCGCTCTGGAAGGGGCAGCGCTTTCCGTTGTCCACGTGCATCAGCGGCTGGGCGATGCTCAACGATGCGACCGCGGTGATCCCCGACATCACGCTGGACCCACGGATCCCGCAAGCGGCGTACCGGCCGACCTTCGTGCGCAGCCTGGCCATGGTGCCCGTGGGCTCGCCACTGCCGGTCGCCGCGATCGGCGCCTACTGGTCCCGGGCTCGTCGCCCACCCGCCGCAGCCGTCGCGGCCCTCCAACAGATCGCCGCCCTAACCGCCACAGCCATGAACCGCATCGACCTAACCACCGCCCCCTGGGCCCCCAACTTCGCCCTCCACCCCACCCCAGCCGACTGACCCGCCCTCGCGAGTCCTTACGTCCGAAGACCCGCAGTGCGTGGTCGGCGTGTTTTCGGACGCTGTGAGGTGGGCCGGCACAACGCGACTCGCGCGGATCGGGCGCAGGTTGGTTGAGGCGGACCTGAGCCACTCACCAACCCGTCCAGAGCTGTCCCCACAGTGTGCGCTGAGCGTGAACGACGCGGTCCGCGCAGAGTTGATGAGTGGTGGCGGTCCGCCCCGGCTGCTGCGGATCACCACGAATAGAGTTCGTGGCGGCCGGGTACCCATCACGGCGCTTGGACAGCTGAGAGAAGGAGAGCCGGATGGCGGTCTGGTTGCAGGCCGGTCTGTGGGGATTGCTTGCGGGCGGTGCGCTGGTGATCGGCGCTGCTGCGGCCTGGTTCCTCGCCGTTCCCCGGGGAGTGGTCGCCGGCATCATGGCCTTCGGCGCCGGGGTGCTGATCTCCGCGCTGGCCTTCGACCTCGTCGACGAAGCCGAGACCACCGGTGGGCTGATGCCCACGGTCATCGGGTTTCTCGGCGGAGCCGGCGTGTACGTCGCCGCCAACGTCGTACTGGCTCGGCGGGGTGGACGGCACCGCAAGCGGTCGCAGGACCAGCAACCGTCGGAGGCGGAGCAGCGGGGGAGCGGTGCCGCGATCGCCGTCGGTGCCCTGCTGGACGGCATTCCGGAATCGGTGGTGCTCGGCCTGTCTTTGCTCAGCGGTCAAGGCATCGGGGTCGCCGTCCTCGTCGCGATCTTCATCTCCAACCTGCCCGAAGGTCTGTCGAGTGCCGCCGGAATGAAGCGAAGCGGCCGGCCCGCGAGCTATGTCTTCGGTGTGTGGGTGGCCATCGCGGTCGCCAGCGGCCTCGCGGGCCTGCTCGGGGTGCTCCTGCTCGACGGCGCATCCCCGGCCACCGTGGCCGTCATCACCGCCGTCGCCGCGGGCGCGATCCTCGCGATGATCGCGGACACGATGATCCCCGAGGCGTTCGAGCGAACCCAGCTCTACACCGGCCTGATCGCCACCATCGGATTCATCACCGCCTTCACCGTCGAGCGACTGGGCTAGGCGGCCCTCCACCTGCAGGGAGGCACGGCGTCCAAGGGGTGGGCTGGCACTTCCGGGCCGGTAGGGGCCGGTGTCACCATGCGAACGTTGGCATATCAGGAGGCGCGTGTCGGTCGATGAGCCTTGCGAGTTATCCCGCGGTGACGGTGACTGCGATCGCGATGTCGCAGGAGCGGAATGACCTGCGTGATATCGCTCGCGTTCAGTGGTCGGCCCCTCACGGTGAGTCGGAAGACAGCTCGATCGACGACGTCATCCGATGGCTCGAGCACAGTGCCGGGATCGCCTACGTCAGGCAGGCTGACGGGAGCCGTGGGCCGCGCATCCGGGTCGTCGCCGCGAACACTCAGCGCTACATTGCCAGCAACCCTGATGACGAAGCGGCCGATGCGCTGCTGACCCTGCCCCGGATTGACTCGGCGGCACCTCCCGATCGACGGTCCAGGTCCCGCCGGGCCGCCCGCCAACCGGGATGGCTCTGGGCCCCCGGAAGGCGAGCTAGACCAGCAATGTAGTGGTGTTAGGGGCGGACCTGGATGATGGTCTTGCCCTTGACCCGCTCGGACGGGTTGAAAGCAGCCACCGCGTCGTCCAGGGACGCGACCGTCCCGATGACCGTGCGCAGCCGCCCGGCCCGCACCCGCTGGGCGATCTCACTGAGCTGCAGACGGTCGGCCTCGACGACGAAATCGATCGCCAGACCGTCAGCCGGCGGTGTCTCGGCCGGCCCGGCGATGGTCACCAGCGTTCCGCCCGCGCGGACCAGACCTGCGGACTGCTTCTGGATCTCACCACCGAAGATGTCGAACACCAAGTCCACGGCACCGACGTCGGCCAGCGAATCCTCCTGCAGATCGACGAACTCGTGCGCACCGAGGTCCAGCGCGGTCTGCCGATCACCGGCACGCCCGGTGCCGATCACGTACGCGCCCGCATCGCGGGCGAACTGCGTCACCATCGAGCCGACACCACCTGCGGCGCCGTGGACGAGCACGCTCTGCCCCACCTGAAGGCGACCGTGCACGAACAAACCCTGCCACGCGGTCAATCCCGAGATCGGAAGACTCGCACCCACCGCGAAGTCGAGGTCACCCGGCAGGGGAGCGAGGTTCCGTGCCTCGACTGCGACGTACTCGGCCAACGTTCCGTCACGCGTCCAGTCCGCGAGTCCGAACACTCGCTGGCCCACCGACAAACCCCTGGTGCCATAACCGAGCGCACAGACCACACCCGCGACCTCGTGCCCGGGAACCGACGGCGTCCGGTCCCGCCCCAGACGGTCGGTCCACGTGGTGTCCCAGTCCAGTTCGCCCGGAGTGAACCCCGACGCGTGAACCTCAACCAGTACGTCGTTCCCCGCGGCCTCCGGCTGCGGATGCTCCGCCAGCTTCATCCCGGCCGTTCCTGCGGCCTGATCCGTCACCAGGATCGCCTTCATCGCGCACCTTCCTCTGTCCAGCCCCCTGAACGCGTGTCAGTCCAGGCGTTTGAACGCTAATCCGCCCGCACCGGCGGATCTGGATCCACTTCAAGCCGCCGAACGGGAACCAATCGGGCTAGCGGAGGGCTCGCACCAAAGCGTCCAGCGCACCTGACCAGCCGCTGGCCGAAGGCGCAGCGAATCCGACGGCCACGCCATCGCGGTCCGATGCGGATCCAGGGTTGCGGAACAGTGCGAGGGGCTCGACCGCGAGCTGTTCACGCGCGGCACGCCGTACAAGCTCTGCACCGCTGCGACCGGGCTGTTCGAGCAGGACATGCAGGCCGGCGGACATCCCGGTCACGCGCGTCGTGGGGCACTCCCGGCCGATGGTCTCGACCAACTGCTGGAGCCTGCGCCGGTACTGCGTGCGCATAGCGCGGATGTGCCGGTCGTAAGCCCCCGACTCGATGAAGTCGGCCATCGCCAGTTGGTTGACGAATCCAACGGATTCCTCCGCCCACCCCTTCTCCTCGACGATCGGACCGACCAGCCGATCCGGTACGACGAGCCAGCCCACGCGCAGCCCAGGAGCCAGCGACTTGCTCGCGGTCCCCAGGTACACGACACGATCGTGGTCCAGCCCTTGCAACGCACCGACGGGGGATCGGTCGTACCGGAACTCACCGTCGTAGTCGTCCTCGATGATCAGCGTGCCCCGCCGACGTGCCCAGTCCACCGCCGCCGCCCGCCGATCGGACTGCAGAGCCACGCCCAAGGGAAACTGGTGCGACGGCGTGAGCACCACCGCGCCCACATCGGGAATCTCGTCCAGGGCAGCCAGCTCGGCACCGTCGGCGTCGACGGGAAGCAGCACGGGTTCGAGCCCAGCCTTCAGCAGCGCCGGCCGCTGCGTGTGAAGGCAGAACTCCTCGATCGCGACCTTGGTAACCCCGGCCTTCGCGAGCACCGCAGCAACAAGCCGCAGCCCTTCCGCAGCCCCGCTGCACACCACGACGTTATCCGCGTGCGCCTGCAAGCCCCTGGCCCGCGCGAGGTACCGGGCCACAGCCTCGCGCAGTTCACTTCGCCCCTGCGGATCGAGGTATCCGAACGCCTCGAACGGTGCGTTGCTCACCGTGCGCTTCACAGCCCGAACCCACTCATCCCGGGGGAACGACGACAGATCCGGATACCCAGGCCGCAGATCATGCACCAGCCGCGGCCGGCTCGCCGGAACCCGCGGCCGCGCCCGTTTCGTCGTGAGCTCCGCCGACCGGCGCGACACCTCGGTCCCCGAGCCATGCAGCGCCGTCAGCCATCCCTCGTTGATCAGCTCGGAGTAGACCCGAACAACAGTGCTGCGCCCCACCCCAAGATCCGCCGCCAACACCCGACTAGGCGGCAACCGAGTCCCCGCCGCCAACCGCTCGCTCCGAATCGCCTCCCGAAACGCGTCCATCAGACCGGCCCGAACATTCCGCCCACCGCCGCCAACAGCCCCCAAATGCAGGTCAAGCCCCGCCACTCGCGCACCACGGCTCGCCGGCTCACCCACGTCGCCCAACGATACGGCCCAACCGACCAAAGCTGGATGGAGGTGAGGGCTGGTCGGGCGGGTGTTGTGGGAGCAGACTCGGTGGTGGGGGTGCTCTGTGCTGTGTCGAAGCCAGGGCCGTAAGGACGTTGGGGGATGGCATGACAGGACCAGTGCGTGTTGACGAGGGTGGAGTACTCGCTCACTACGCCGACTGGCGGAGTCGGACGGCTGGGAGAGCGGTTGCGGCGCTCGGGCCTACGGATCTGTCGGCGATGGCGTATGTCGCGGACGAGGTGATCGTTGACGAGGAGGACCGCGAGCTGATCGACGAACTCGTCGGCCGGTACGGCGCGGAGGTGATCGACGATCGGGAACTGCCCGAGCCGCCGGATGGCATTCGCGTTCGCGAGGAGGGCTTGCGCGGGCCGGTCGCCGTACGGGCGCGGTTTCGCGAGGTGCCCGCGGTCGACGGGCAGGACGAGCTGTTGGAACGGGCGGTCGGTGATACCGCTGACGAGGTGTTCGCGAGTTCGGAGATGGGCGCGGCCGTCGCGGCGTTGACCGCGCGATTCGCCTTGGACGGAAGGCCGATCGGGCTCAACCTGTTCGGCGAACCACTCGCCATGCCGTTGTCCACGGCGACGGAGAGCGCGATACCGGGCGCGGGGGCGAACCCGTTCGCCTACGCGGCGTTCAGCGGCCGGACCCGAATGGTCGAGGCCTGGCAGTTGATGGACTCGATCCGGCGGATGCGCAGCAACCCGTTCGTCGTACTCGCCGTTCTGGACAACGGATTCTGGCTCGATGCCAACGGCGTACCGATTGTCGCGCCAGGGCAGTCCGGTTCGGACCTCGGCGTCGGGGTGATGCAGCTCAATCTGATGGCTGAAGGCACTCCCGCGGGCGGGATGTCGCCGTCGAACGGCTGGCACGGGAACTCGGTGGCCAGCGCGGGCGCGGGCATCCTGAACAACGCGGCCGGGGCGGCGGGCAGCGGCGGCACGGTGGCCTCGCCGATGCTGTTCCGGACCGATATCTCCGTGGACCAGCTGATGCGCTGCGCGCGGATGTGCGCGGCCTGGGGGCTCGACGTCCTGAACATGTCGATCGGGTTCTGGGGCCAGGCCGAGATCTGGTTCCCGACCACGGCGTGGGACAGGGCGTTCCAGTTCGCGGCGGACAACGACGTCGTGATGATCGCTGCCGCCGGCAACAGCAGCCTGGACCTGCCCGATGCCGATGACCACGTCCGGCCTGCCACCAGAACGCCGGGCGTGCTCACGATCGGCGCACTCGATGCCTCCGACAACGCGGCCGGCTTCTCGAACTACGGCTCATCGGTCAACCTCTGGGCACCCGGTACGGCGATCCCGGTCGCGCCGGACGGAGCCGCTCCGCTCGGATCGACCAAGGGCGGTACGTCGTTCGCCGCGCCGATCGTGGCCGGAGTCGCCGCGATGATGCGCAGCGCCAACCCGAGCCTGAGCGCACACGACATCCGCCGCATCCTGGTCGACACCGGTTGGCAGGGGACGGGCCGGGTGACCAAGGGACTGGACGCGTTCGCCGCGCTGTTCGCGGCCATCGGCGCGACGATCCCCGACAACAACGAGCCGAACAACACCGCGGCAACCGCGGCCCAGCTCATCCCGACCGGTCCGGGAGGTGCGCTGCAGCCAGGGCTCGGCCCGTTCACGGCGCGGTCGAAGGCGGGAGACACCGACTACTGGAAGTTCCGGGTGGAGCGGTTCTCGACGGTGACCGTGACCGTCGACTGGTACGAACGCCTCAGCACGCTCGGCGTCCTCGTCGAAGGGGAGGACCCCGACGTCCGAGGCCCCGACGACCTGACCAGAACGGCCACCGCGGGTGGAGTCGTTCTGACCGGATTGCTCCCTCCCGGCGGCTACCGGATTCGCATCACCGGCGGCGGAGTGACGGCGTACAGCCTGCGCGTGGCACAACGTCCGGCCACGTTGCCGCGGGACATGTTCGAGAAGAACGACTCGTTCGAATCGGCGGCGGTCATGCTGTTCGAGACCAACAAATGGAGCCCGTTCTTCACCCGCACCTGGGGTCCCGGCACGTACGACGCCACGCTGCACCGCGACCTGCTGTTCTCGCCGTACATCGGCGGTGGCGCGAAGGGCTCGGTCAACGTCGACTACTTCCGGCTGGACGTGCCGGACCGCAAGATCTTCAGCCGTCCCGCGGTCGCCGTCTTCGACTCCGACCAACTGATCGACGTGACGCTGTACGACGAAAGTCGCAACGTCATCGAAAGCCGGTCGGGCCTCCGCCACGTGACGCTCTACCCGCCCCCGAAGTCGACTTGCTACCTGCGTGTCAAAGGTGGCCAGGTCACCCGCTATCGCATCTCCACCCGGATGGAGACCGACAGCCGGATCATCCCCGGACCGTGGGAGGAGGTGCAGGTGTTCCCGAAGTGGTGGGGCGATCCGCCGCCGCTGCGTCTCACCGACCCGGTGACGCACTACCTCTACGAACTAGGCGAAGACCGTGGCGAGGGACCGGCGCTGGCATTCGACAACCCCGGCGAGGACCTCCGGATCGAGCTCATCGATCGCACCGGCGAGATCGTCCGCCAAGCCCGGACCACCGACGACCGTCTTCTCCTCGACACCGAAGGCCTCGAACCCGGTCCCTACATGCTTCAGATATCCCGCCCCGACGAAGCCGCCATCAGCGACCTCCGCATCGTCCCCCCACTCAACCCCCGCCAGCACCCTCGCTGACGGAAGGAACGCGTCGCCGTCATCGGTCGGCGGTCCTTCGTTGGTCGTCCAGCCTGGCACGTAGCCAGATGGCGAAGGGCCGCAGTTCGCCGACGTGCACGTGGGTGATGGGCACGCGGCGGGGCTTGTCGTCGTACGGGCGCACGTTGACGTGAGCGAAGAGCCATTTGCCGATGGGGTCGCTGATCGTGTCGACGCGGTTCCACGGGATGCGCAGGCGGCTGCTGGTTCCGTAGTGGATGCCGACGTGGTCGATGCGGAGCAGCGGACGTCGGGTGATCAGCTGCCAGGTGGTGTAAGCGAACAGCCAGGCCCAGAAGGGGAGTGCCGCGCCGGCCAGCACCGTGATGATCACGGGCTCGGCATCGTGCAGGTTAGCTGCGAGTTGAAGGGCTGCGTTGACTGCCAGGAAGAAGGTCAAGGCTGCTCGCCACCACAGCGGCCGTCGGCGTTGCGGAAACTGCAGGTAGCCCTGCTCCTCCCAGGCCCTCGACCAATCGGCTGGTCCCTCTCGTCCGGATTCGTCCATGTGCCGTCTCCTCACTGCCACAAGGTCTCATCAAGTACCCCGTTGCGTGGCCGGGATGCGGCTGTCGAGCTGCAACAAGGTGCAATTGCCACTGAGTGGTTCGGAGGGGGTGTTCGTGGGCACTGGGTGGTCACTCGTCAGGAAGCGTGCGAGTCATCGTGTTCTGCTTGGCGAAGGGTCTGCTCATGACTGTCATCGATGGTTCTTCCGAGGTCTCGAGTGGACTCGGAGCGGTCAGTTGGGAAGTCGAGGCGGGGACGGCGCGCATCGTTGTTCGCGGCGCGTTCTGTGAGGCGACGACGGCCGCGGCGCGGGAGTTGCTGCTGGATGTCTGTACGCCGGACCTCGCGGGCTTGGTACTCGCGATCGAGGCGACCGTCGATCCGGCGGGCTACGACGACCTCTGCCACCTGGTGGACGTGGCTCAGCGGCGTTGCTGGGCGGCCAGTTGCCGGCTCGATGTGACGGCAACGGATCCTGGCGCCTGCGACGCTCTTGCCGCGGCCGGGTGGGGTGCGGTGACGCGTCGATGAGGTTGAGGCGCAGCGACCCGGACGGCGCGGGATTCGGTAGACGTGGGCGCGGGAAGGGGTTCAGCTATCTGGATGCCGACGGCAACGTGATCACCGATGCCGCCGTACTGGACCGGATTCGGGCGCTGGTCATTCCACCGGCCTGGAAGGATGTGTGGATCAGTCCGCACGCGAACGGTCACATCCAAGCGGTCGGGACCGACGAGGCCGGTCGTCGCCAGTACCTGTACCACGTGGAGTGGCGCAGTACGAAGGACGCCGACAAACACGACCGGGTACGGCGGTTGGCCAACCGCCTGCCGGAGTTCCGTGAGGCCGTGGAGCGCGATCTACGGGCCAAGGGCCTGACTCGGGAGCGTGTCTTGGCGGCTGCGCTGAGGATGCTCGACCACGGCGTCTTCCGGACCGGCAACGACCGGTACGCCGCTGAGTCGGGCAGCCGCGGAGCCGCGACTCTGTTGCGCAAGGACGTGCGCGTCCGCCAGGGCTTGCTGGTGTTCGACTACGTGGCCAAGGGTGGTATCCAGCGGACCTTCGAGCTGGAGGACGACAAGCTCGTGCGAGCGGTCACCGCGCTCAAGCGCGGCCGGCATGACAACCCGCGGTTGCTGGTCTACCGAGACAAGGACGGCTGGCACGAGATCAACGCGGGGCTGATCAACGAACGCTTCCAGGAGATCGTCGGCGACCAGTACACCGTGAAGGACCTGCGCACCTGGACCGCGACCGTGCACGCCGCAGCCGATCTAGCCGAGGCCGACCCACCGGAGACCAAGAAGGCCGCGAAGAAGGCCGTCCGGGAGATGCTCACCGAGGTCTCCGGCCATCTGGGTAATACACCGGCGGTCGCGCGCAGTTCGTACGTCGACCCGCGGGTAATCTCGCAGTACGAAGAAGGTCGCACGATCGCCCGCGCGATCAAGCGGACCGGTTCCGGCGACCTCGACAGTCAGAAGGTCCGCGAGAAGCTCGAACCGTCGGTAGCCCGCCTTCTGAAGGACGGCTGAGCCGGGTCTTGCCCATCTGATCGGGGGCCGGCTCCGAAGCAGTCTCACGGGCTCGGTCTACAGGAGGAATCGATGGGCGACGACGTCGCAGTTGAGTTGGGTGCGGACCGGGTGTCCGCGGAGGCCGTGGTCGAGGCCGATGCGGGTGCGGTGTTCGAGTTTCTCCGTCGGCCGGCGAATCATGTGGTGATCAGTGGGGACCACACCGTGCGCGGAGCGATGACGGGCCCGGAGGCTCTCGGGCCGGGAGACTCGTTCGGGATGGCGATGCGGATCAAGCTGCCGTACCGGGTGACGTCGCGGGTCGTCGAGTTCGAGCAGGATCGGTTGATCGCGTGGTGTCACTTCTTCGGGCACCGCTGGCGCTGGGAGCTCGAGCCGCTCGGACCTGGCCGGACCAGGGTCCGCGAGACCTTCGACCTGGGAACGGCCAAGATTCCCGCGGCGCTCCGGGTGATCGGCCTCCCCGCCGGTCACCGCGGCAACGTGGCGAAGTCGGTCCGTAACGTCGCAGCGCATTTCCGTAGCGACAGCTGACCACCTGGTCTTCCCCATCGAGTCGCCACCTATCCGCGCCCTCGACGGCTCCGAAGGAAGGGCGACCGTGGTTGTGATCCAGATCACAACAGATGCGACGGGTTCGCATCTGCACCTGATGTCGACGGGGCGGTCGTGAGCAGGGAGGACAAGCATGAGTGACGCAACACGCCGCGGGTTCCTGGTGTTCGCGGGAGCGGGGACCGCGGCCGCGGCCGGAGCGCTCGCCGTACCGAAGATCTTCGACGAACGGCCTGCCGAGGCCGCGCCGCAGCTCGGGGCGGCGGATCTGACGGACGCGGAGTCGTTCGTCGTGCACGTCAAGGACGTGCGGAAGGGCGAGATGGCGATCATGGTCGGCGAGCGCGAAGTGCTGATCACCGATCGCGAGCTCGCGTCCCGCCTCGCCGGAGTGAGGACCGCCTGATGTCATCGCACCGCGAAGCCCCGGAGATCTCGAAGGACCCGGTGGCCGACAACACCGACGTGTACGCGTTCGTCAGCCCGGACAAGCCGGACACGGTGACGCTGATCGCCAACTTCATCCCGTTCCAGAACCCGTTCGGCGGGCCGAACTTCTACGAGTTCGGTGACGACGTGCTGTACCAGATCCACATCTCGAACGAGGGGGACGGGAAGGCGGACATCAGCTACCAGTTCCGCTTCCACGCCGAGATCCGGAACAAGAAGACGTTCCTGTACAACACCGGCCCGATCACCTCGATCAAGGACACCACCTGGAACCGGCCGCAGTACTACTCGGTGACCCGGGTCGAGAACGGCCGCTCCCGCATCCTCGCGCGGGAGCTGGCCGCGCCGCCGGTCAACGTCGGGATCCGCAGTACGCCGAACTACGCCAAGCTCGCGGGAGAGGCGATCCACACGATCGGTACGAACCGCAAGGTGTTCGCCGGTCAGCGCGCGGACGGGTTCTTCGCCGACCTGGGATCGATCTTCGACCTCGGCACGCTGCGTCCGTTCCAGGCCGCGCACCTGATCCCGTCGGCCGCCGCGATGGGCGTCAACGGGCTGCAGGGCTCGAACGTGCACACCATCGCGCTCCAGGTCCCGATCACCGACCTGACCCGCGGTGGCAAGAAGCCCACCGATGTGATGGACGCCAAGGCCGTCATCGGGGTCTGGGCGTCGGCGAGCCGTCAGCAGTCGCGCATCCTCGACGACCTGCTCGGGATCCCGGTGTGGCACGGGCCGTACAAGCAGGTCTCGCGACTGGGGAACCCGTTGTTCAACGAGGTCATCGTGCCGATGGCCGAGAAGGACAAGTGGAACAGCCGGCCGCCGTCGGACGACAAGAAGTACGCGCAGTACGTCACCAAGCCCGAGCTCGCGGGACTGCTGCCGGCGTTGTATCCGGGCGTGTTCCCGAATCTGGCGGCGTACAAGAAACCGCGGGCGGACCTGGCCGCGATCCTGCTGACCGGTATCCCGAAGGGCGTCGTACCGGGGTTCCAGAACTACACCGGCCCCGTTCAGGCCGACATGCTGCGGCTGAATGTCGCCGTACCGCCGGCGAAGACGCCGAACCCGCTGGGTCTGGTAGCCGGCGATGCGGCCGGATTCCCCAACGGACGCAGGGTTTTCGACGATGTGGTCACGGTGGAGATTCGCGCGGTGGCCGGGTTGACGATCCCGCTGGTCGATCCGTCGTACAAGCCTGACGGGGCCGCCTCGGCGGTCAAGGACGGTACCTCGAACACGAACTCCGACTATCTGAAGGTGTTCCCGTACCTGGGGACGCCGGGCGGGGGATACCAGTCGAAGCCGGGCGTCCCGGCCGCATCATGACCAAACCACTCACGAATGCCGAGGAGAACCCGCACGCGGGGAAGGGCTCGTCGGTCCTGCTCGACATCGGTGACGGTGTCGGCGCGATGGTGATCACGATGCCGGCCGAGCTGGAAGACATCGAGATCGAACGGCGCCCGGTCGGTGCAACAGGAGACCACGGTCACGGACATGGTCACGGCCACGGCCACGGTCATGGACACGGCTTCCCGCATGTGGCGGTCGTTCCCCGGACCTCACCCGAGGGCGAGATCGTCCACTCGGCAGTGTTCTTCGATGTCCCGGAGGGCAGCTATGAGCTGTACGTGATGCCTGACGGGCCGGTTCAGTTGACCGTCGACGTGGTCGGCGGTCGGGTCACCGAGGCCGACTGGCCGAGCTAGCACGAGAGGCGTGACGCCGTCGGGAGTGGACAGGGGCCACGCCCGGCGGCGGACCGCTCAGCCCTTGCGCGCCGACTCGGCGATGTTGCGTTGCATACTGCCGAAGACGATGCCGTGGAACGGCTTGATCGCCCACCAGTACAGGTGTCCGGGCAGCCCATGCGGGTGGAACAAGGCACGCTGCCGGAAGACTGTGTGGCCGGCGTCGTCGTCATCGACGATGAGCTCGAGCCAGGCGAGGCCGGGCAGTCGCATCTCCGCCCGCAGCCGCAGGAGCTTGAAGTCCTCGACCTCCTCCACCCGCCACCAGTCGAGCGGATCACCTACTGAGAGATCGTGAGGGTTCCGCCGGCCCCGGCGCAGCCCCGGGCCGCCGAACAGACGGTCGAGCAGGCCGCGCGCCCACCAACCGAGCCGCCAGGAATACCACCCGTTGCCGCCACCGATGCCCTCGATCACCGCCCAGAGCCGCTCCGGGCTTGCCGGTACGACGCTCTCGCGCTCGTCGACGTACAGGGATCCACCGGACCACTGCGGATCGCTCGGCAACGGATCACTCGGTGCGCCGGGAGTGGAGGCCGATGCCCAGGTGGTCGTGACATCCAGTTCCTGGACTCGTTTCAGCGCCAGCTCGACCGCGCGATCGAACCCGATCAGGCCGGACTCCGGGTCCGCGACGTACTTGGCGATGTCGTGCTCCTTGCAGACGACCTCGTGGACAAGGCTGTCGACCAGAGGACGCGCGATGCTGCTGGGCACCGGTGTGACGAGACCGACCCAATGACTCGACAGCGAGACGGTGAGCAGTGGCAGCGTGACGATGCGACGTTGGTTGAGGTGGGCAACCTTCGCGTAGCGCTGCATCATCTCGCGGTAGGTCAGGATGTCCGGCCCGCCGATGTCGAAGCCACGGCTCACGTCGGACGGCATCGAGGCGCTACCCACCAGGTAGTGCAGGATGTCGCGGACGGCGATCGGCTGGATTCGCGTGCTCAGCCAGCGCGGGGTGACCATCACCGGCAGCCGGTCGGTCAGGTGGCGGAGCATCTCGAAGGACGCGGATCCCGATCCGAGAATCACCGCGGCGCGCAGGACGGTGACCGGTACGCCGGACGCCAGCAGGATCTCGCCGACCTCACGCCGGGAGTCCAGATGGGGTGAGAGCTCCTCACCTTCCGGATAAAGGCCGCCGAGATAGACGATGCGCCGGACCCCTGCCTCCCGGGCGGCTTGGGCGAACGTCAACGCGTTGTGCCGATCCCGTGCCTCGAACCGGCTCCCGGTGTTCAGCGCATGAATGAGGTAGTACGCGACGTCGACACCTTCCATGGCGACCCGCAGCTGATCCGCGTCACCCGCGTCCGCATCGGCCAGCTCGACCGCGTCGTACCACGGCCGATCCCGCAGACGCTGCGGGTTCCGTGCCATCGCCCGCACGGCGAACCCGGCGCGCACCAGCTCCGGCACCAGCCTTCCGCCGATATACCCAGTGACCCCGGTGACCAACGCCAACTGCCGCTTCATCTGTTGCACCACCGCCCTGTGCCCGCCGCTACGGTTTGTTAACGCTCAGCGGTGGTCTTCGGCACGTCAGCCGCCGGAACTTCCCTTGCTGGCTTTGCCGAAGCCGCCGCGCGCGATGGTGCCGATGTTGCCGCCCTTGGTCGAGAGGCCGCCGCGCTGGATGGTCGCCGTACCGCCAGAGGTGTTGCGCAGGTTCGAGGTGGTGTAGCTGCCGTCGCCGGTGTTGTAGCGGCCGCCGACCGGCGGCACCAGGAAGCCGCCGCGGGTGGCCATGTAGAACCAGAAGAAGCCGGCCCCGGAGCCGTGGTACTCGCGGTCGTCCTTGCACTGGTCGTCGTCGGTCCGCTGCTGCGTCTGAGGGTCGACACAGATCGCTGCGTAGTCGGCCGTGTCGCCGTCGTTGCTGCACCCGGTCAGTGATGCGGCGACGAGTGCGGTCAGTCCGAGCGTGATACCGGCACTGCGCATCCGCCTGATCGGCCCAGATTGCGTCATACCCTGCCTTCCCCCTCAGCGGGCGGCTTCATCGAGTACATGATCAGCGCGCCCACCACCATGGTCACACCTACCACAACCAGGGGACCTGTACCCACGTCGGAGACGGCCAGCACCAGTACGACGGCGAACGACGCCGCCGCGAGCAGTGGGACGACTACCCGTTGGAGCACCCGGCCCTTGAGCTGGCCGGTGAAATACACCGGTACGGCGATCGCGGTGGCGAGGTAGTAGAGCGACACCAGCACCGCGACGGCCCCGACGGCGTCGGCGAGCACTGCGTCCGACGTAAGGACCAGGGTGACGTAGATGAGCACGCTGGCCACTGCGAAGACCAGAGTGGAGACGCTGGGTGTGTGGAAGCGAGTGGAGATCCGCGCGAACTGCCCCGGGAACGCGTCGCGCCGGGCCATCGACAGCATCGTCCGGGCGGTCGGCAGGATGGTCGTCTGGGTCGAGGCGAGGGCGGAGACGAGTACTGCGCCGATCAGGAGCTTGCCGCCCGCCGTACCGAGCAGGTCGTTGCTCAGGACCGAGAAGAAGTCGTCGTCCGCGATCTCGGTCAGCGGGCCGACCCCTGCGTACACAAGCGCTGACCAGGCGACCACGACGTACAGGACGATCAGGAAGCCGTTGGCGATGAGCGCCGCGACGGCCGGAGTACGGCGCGGCTCGCGGGTCTCCTCGTTGACGCTGAAGGACGAGTCCCAGCCCCAGTAGAGGAACACCGCGACCAGTACGCCGGTGGCCCACTTGCCGTCGCCGGTGTTCGTCGCGAGGCTGAGGGTGCCGGCCTCTCGGAAGGCGTTGACGGCGAACCAGAGCAGTGCGACGACCTCCACCGTGAGCAGGATCGCCTGCGTCCAGGCGGCGATCCGGATACCGCGGTAGGCGAGCACTGCCATCACAGCGATGAACACGGTCCCCAGAGCAGCTTGTGCTGGTCGGGAGTCGGCCAGGTCGTCCAGGCCGAGCAGTAGATAGGTGTAGACCGAGGCGACCTGGGCCAGGTTGCTCATGACGAGCACGCAGGCCATCACGGTGGTCCAGCCGACCATGCGGCCCACACCGATTCCGAACGCCTTCTCGGTCCAGGGAAACGTCGTACCGCAGTCTGGCTCGGTCCTGTTCAGCTCGCGGAAGCAGAGCGTCACCAGGACGACCGGGACGGCCGACAGCGCCAGGACCAGGGGAGCGGCGGTACCGACGTACGCGGCCAGGAGCCCGACCGCAACCGCCACCGAGTACGCCGGCGCGGAGGAGGAGATCCCGATCGCGGTGGACGGTCCCAACCCGAGCGCGTCCCGCCGCAGACTGCGCCCGCGGGACCGTGAATCAGCTGTTGTCGTCATCGTGCCTTCAGCGTGCCATCCCTTGGCCTCGCTGTCCGTGAGGCGCTCACTGGCTCCAGATGGCGTGTTCGTAGACCGACCGGTGATTGTCCGGCAGTCGTGGCTTGGTGGGTTGTTGGTGGTTCTGGTCCTCGAAGAACAGATCTCGGCTCAGCGCATCGACCAGGCGAGGGATCCCGGTGGCCAGGCTTTGTGCGTCTCCCGCAGGAATTCCGAAGCTGAGACCGGCAGCCGCGGAGAAGGCATGAGTGCGTCCGACGAAGCTGGCCGTGCCCGGCTCCTTCTCGACGAGCTCGTAGCCAGGACCGAGGTAGGGAAAGCGCGCCAGATCCGCATGGGCGAGCTCGGCGGGCGGTTCGTACCGGTCTCGCCACAAGGCGATGTGCGGGGCGAGCTCGGCCAGTTCGGGCCGGGTTCGTGGATCGTATTGATATCCCGTGCCGGCAACAACGAAGTCGAAGACATGTGAGCCGTCGGCCGCGTCGACCCGGACCTTGCCGCCGTCGGCGCACGCGTGCCGCCATGGTGCTGACAGATGGACATGAAACCCGGGAAAGGCGCTGGCTCGCGTCAAGGACTCCAGCGTGCAACTGCGTCCGACGCGGGCGGCCAGGACCTGGGCTCGCCATCGATCGGCGTCGGTGCGCCGGTGAAAGTTCTCTTTGGCGCCGACGTTGCGCCCGATGTTGCGGCTCGGTCCCTGAACGAAAAGGTCAGACCTGCGGGTGAACACATGCGCCTCTTGTGCACCGGCTTCCAGCGCCACGGCCGCAGCGTCCAGAGCCGAGGCACCAGCTCCCAGTACGGCGACGCTCCTGCCCGCGAGCTGAGTGAAGTCGATCCGATCGCCTGTGTGGGCGGCCAGATGCGCGGGAAGCGCGCGGAAGTACGGCGGCAGCGCGGGCCCTCCGGTGCCCTCGACACCCGTGGCCAGCACCAGTTTTCGAGTCGTCTCGACCCGTTCGTCCACGTGGCCGTCGGTACCGGTCACCGCGAGTCGGAGGACAAGGTGGTCCGAGGCTGGGGCGACTCCGACCAACCGGGTCTGGTGACGAACGGGAACGTTGACGGTGTGCCCGAACCAGGCGACGTACTGCGCCCAGACAGTCCGGGGGATGTTTTCGACACTGTCGTAGGCGGCCTGGCCGTAGAGGCCTTCGTACCAAGCCCGGAAGCTCAGTTCCGCGTGTCCGTACTCCGGCTGTGGCCAGGTCTTCGGAGTCCGGAGCGTGTGCATCCGTGCGGTGGTCATCCAGCTGCCTGCCTGGCCAGGTGCCGCTGTGTCGATGACAGCGCAACGGGCGATCCCGGCCCGGCGTAGCGCGAACCCGATGCCGAGCCCCGCCTGCCCCGCACCCACGACGACCACGTCGTGATCAGCGGACGTCGGGCGTACCCAGTTGTCGGGATCAGGCCCGAACCGGCGCAGGATGGCGGCCGTGTGCACTCACATACCTCCCCGGCAGCTGCACAGTCACTCGGCCGCCCACTCTGCCACGCTGTGGGGCCTCAGTGCGGTACGGCAGCCAGGTGGGCGATCGCGCTTCGCAGTGGCTGGCTCGCTCCCGCCGGTTGGTTCGCCAGGTAATACGCCCTGAATTCCCGCGGGCTCATGCCGTAGCGCTGACGGAACGCGGTACTCAGCACGCTGTTGGAGGAGAAGCCGCACCGTTGGGCGAGGTCGCCGATGACGAGGTGAACGGGGCTGCGCAGGCGTTCGTGGACAAGCGCGAGTCGTTCATCCCGGATCAGTTCCCGGGGCGTCGTACCGGCCTGCTGTAGCGCCAGTTGAACCTGCCGCAGCGACCAGCCCAGGGCATGTGCCATCGTGGCGCCGGTCAGGCCTGGATCGGTGGCGTGCTCGCGCACGTAGCGTCTGGCCATCGCTTCGACCCCGACCAGGCCGCCCTCGGTGACCGGTCGGTCGTCGCCGACGGCGAGCATGCCCAGCAGATCGACCAGCCGATCGCAGACCGCATCGAAGTCTGCTGCCGACAAGTGCGCCCGCTGAGCGAACAGCTCGGCCAGCATGCCCGCCAGGACCCGGCCCAGGCCCCGGTTGATGTCGAGAATCTGTGGCGCCGACCGGCGGCGCAGGCGGTTGTCCATCTCCGCCCCGGGAATCGTCAGCAGCGCGATGTCGGCGTGGTCGAGCTTCGCTTCGAACAGCGAGTTCGACGACGCCAGGAACGCCGCGCCCGGGCCGACGCGCAGCTCCTGACCATCTTGGCGCACCAGCATTTCACCGCGGATCGTCCACATCAGCGTGCGGCTGTCGTGCGGATCCGCGGAGGCCATCGCGGCGGTGCGATGTCCCTGTGCACAGTCGGCCGACGCCCGGCCGAGCGTGTAGGCGACCGTGCCGATGCGAAGCACCCGGCCCCGGAAGGTGCCCGGGGAACAGGCCGGATCCACCCGGTAGCGGGTGGCCGCGCTGACGACGCTCATCCAGTACTCGACGCGTTCCGGTGGCCGGACGTCGTCCGTCGTCCACGAGTCGATCGAATAGGGCGAAACCGGGGGCGCGGTTGACATGGGGCCTCACCTTGGTCGGGCACGAAGAGCCTGGGGCGGTCACTTCTGACGGCGTGAGCTGCATCCTCTGAAGGATTCTTTCGAAGAATCCTCAGTTCCCCAAGACCCCACAACCCCCGCCGCCGCATCCTTACCGGGCCTTAAGCCCCGGCGCCGGGACCGCTGAACACGGCGGCACCGCCGCGGCCGAAGAGGATCCTCCGACCACGACGGTGCCGTCGCGGAACGTGTTCAGATGGTCAGCAGATGCTGAAGACGTTGTGGCCCCAGACCTTCCACGAGACCACGCACTTCGTCTTCTGCTTGGGTTTGTCGTTGCGATGCGGAGAGCGGGTGTCGCCGCCGAGCATCTCGTAGAGGAAGTACAGGCCGACGCCTCGTCTGGTGGCCGTTCGGTCGGCCTTGAACTCGCCCTTGACCTTGCCGAGCTGCCCTCCCGCGGTGACGCCACCCTTCTTCCAGATCTCGCCGGCCCGGTAGACGGTCCAGCTGCCCCGGGCGACGACGTACCACTTCACGTAGTACCACCCGCCACCATCGGTCTTCCCCTTCGCGATCGCCGAGCCGAGGACGGCGCAGGTGTTGGCCGGGGTGCCCCGGATGAACCGGCAGATCGCGTAGCCGGCACCGGCGACCTTCACCAGCGTGTAGTCCTCACCACCGAGGAGCCCGCCCTTCTTCGGCCGCTTCCGTTGCTCCTTCTTCTTGGGCTTCTTGGCGGCCTTCTTGGCCTTCTTCTTCTTGAGCTTGGCCGCCTTCTCGCGGGCCTTCTTGGCCGCGGCCTTCTTCGCGGCCCGCTTGGCCGCCGCGATCTTCTCCTTCTTCTTCTTGGCGAGGTACCGCTGGTAGTCGCAGCCGTCGCAGTAGTGGCTGGCCTTCTTCGTGGCCTTCTTCTTCTTTTTCTTGGGGGCGTGGTTGTAGCCGCCGCAGCCGTCGCAGTAATGGCCGCCCGGCAGCACGCGCCACTGACCGTCGGGGTCGCTGGCCGTGATCGGGGTGTTGTCGGCGTAGGCGTAGCCGTTGAGCTGTTGCGGGTTGTCGAAGTCGGCGACCGGGTCGGTCGAGATGAAGCGTCCGCGGGCGGAGTCGTATTCGCGGGCGCCGAGGTGGGTGAGTCCGGTCGGGTCATCGACGCCGTCGACGTAGCCGTGTTCGTCGGGCCAGGTCGTAGGTCTTGTACCGCGGTCCACACCGAAGGGCGTGAAGCGGCGCTGCTCCTGGCTGAGGTCGGCGGCGTTGACAGACAGCGTGTTGGTGCCGTGGTGATCGGCGACGGTGAAGGTGAGACCCGACCCGTTCCGTACGGCGCTGGTGCTGCCGAGGTCGTAGTAGCGGGTGACTGTCACCGTGCCGGTGGGGCTGAGCTGGAGTTCGGAGTTGTCGAGGTAGAGGGTGCTGCCGTCGGTGTCGCGGGCGATGAGCCGCTCACCGTCGGCGTCGTACAGATAGCTGGTGACCTTGCCGTTCTCGGTCAGGGTGGCCAGATTGCCTTCGGCGTCCCAGGTGAGGGTCTGTGCCTTCCCGGCGACGGTGCGAGCGGTGGTGTTGCCGACGGCATCGTAGGTAAAGCTGTCGGTCCGGGTACCGGTGGTGACGCCGCTCAGTGCGTGCGGCCTGGTTCCTCCGGCGGCTGGGTAGGTGTAGTTGGAGGTGGTGGCGGTGCCGGTGACCGGGTCGTGGTTGGTCTCGCTGAGCCGGTTGCCGGTCTTGTCATAGCTCCAGCCTTGCCAGTACGGCGCAGCTCCGGCCAGCGCGCTTGCGCTGGGTTGGGTGCTGCAGTCGGCAGCAGGGGTCCATGCCTCCGTGAGCCGACGCAGGTAGTCGTAGCTGAAGCACTGGACATCACTCACACCGTCTTGTGGTGTGTCGGCGATCTTGGTGATGTTGCCGGTCGGATCGTAGGTGTACTTCACGTCCGCCAGGTGTTCGGGGGCCGTGGAGCGGTCTACCAGGACGCGGTCCAGGCTCCGGGTCGCGTCGTCGTAGAACGCGGTGTGGACGAGCTGCCTGCCGGCCGTGGCGGACAGCGTCGACTGGGAGACTTCGTCGTACGGCGTGTAGGTCGCCGCGGTGAGCATCGTCCCGAGACCACTGTTCGCGGTCTGCAACCTGCCGGCCGTGTCGTAGCCGTACCGCAGCGTCTCAGCCGCCAGCCCACCCGCTGCCGGGTAGGACACCAGCGACGGCAGCCCGGTGGTGGTGTAGCCGGTGTTGGTCTTGTACGACCCGGCCAACGCGCCCTCGGATGCGGGAATCGTGACTGTGTTGGTCAACGGCCGGTACCGGATGTCGTAGGCGTCGACCGACTTCGTGTAGGCGTTGCCGTTGACGTAGCGGGTCGAGGTCGCGAGCTGGCCCTTGACGGTTGTGCCCGAGGTGAGCGTGTCGTAGGTCCACTGCGCGCGTTTGGTACCGGACGTGGACCCGTCGTACATACCGGTACGGCGGCCCAGGGCGTCGTACGTGTAGGCGAGCGTGGCTCCGCGCGCGTCGGTGCTGGTGAGCACCTGACCGGCGTTGTCGTAGGTGAACTTGCTCGTCCCGGTGTCGGGGTCGTCCCGTTGAGTGACGCGGCCGCGCAGGTCGTACGCGGTGTTCCAGGTGTTGCCGGCCGGGTCGGTCGTCGCGACCACGTCGCCACGGTCGTTGTAGGTGTAGGTGGTCGCGTCGTAGGAACCGGTCGGTGAGCCGCCGGTGTACTGGCGCAGCTCGACCACCGCGTCGTCGGCATCGGTGATGGAGGTGGTGGCCGTGTCCCCGTCCGGCGGGTCCACGCTGACGCGGTCGCCGCCGTACGTCGTGGTGGTGCGCCACTTCTCGAACGCGTGCGAGCGGAAGATCTCCACGGTTTCGCGTTCGGCTCCGTCGTAGATGCTCACGTCCTGCCCGGGTACGGCGCTGTCGCTCACCCCGGTCAGCAGCGTCGTACCGGGGGCGCCGCTGTTCCAGTACATGCCGTTCGACTTCACCTCCAGACCGCGTGAGTCGTAGAACTTGTCGGTCACGACCCGGCCGCCGTCGGCCGCGGGGTCTTGGGTCTGCCGCTCGCGCAGCTGGCCGTCGTACAGGTCGTAGCTGGCCTCGTAGCTGCCGTCGTCGCGGACCTCCTCGGTGGTGATCACCGACGGCGCGTCTTGGCGGATCAGGTAGGTGTACTTGGTGTTCGGGGTCTTCCCGCCCGACTTGGAGCGGTCCGGCTGCCAGACCGCGGTGACTCGGCCCAGCGGGTCCCGGGTCGTGTCGGTACGGCGTCCGTTCTGGTCGACCTCGGCGGTCGACTCACCGAAGGCGGGCTCGACGGTCGTCGTGGTCACGAACCCGGCCGGGTTGGTCACCGTGATGGTGGTGACGGCCGCGCCACTGGCCGGGGCATAGACGGCCGACGACTTGCGGTCCAGCTGGTCGTAGGTCTCGATCGGCCGGCCGTAGGAGTCGTAGACCGTGCGTCCCTCCTGGGTGTAGACGGGGGTGGTGCCCGAGTAGGAGGCGAGCTCCTTGGTGAGGGTCTCGTCGCCCTTGGTCGGCGCTGCCCCCACAGTGGTGGAGCCGTCGTAGTAGGTCAGGTCCTCCGACACCGCGTCGTCCGGGTACGACGGTGTCGCGGTGCAGGGAACGGACACGACCTGTTCGCGGGCCTCGAAATCGATCAGCCACAACGAGGTGTTCCGGGCATAGCTGGTGCGGGTGCATTGCTCGTCGCCGGTCTTGGCGGTGTCGCCGAGGTCGTTCTCCTCGACCTCGAGTCCGTAGGAGTCGTAGGTGGTGCGGGTCTCGGAGTTGCGGAAGCCGCCGGTCGACAGAGCCTCGCGGGACCGCTCGGCGGCCTCGTTGACCATGTAGGCCTTGAGAGTGCCGTTGCGGGTGACCTGGGTGGCGGTGGGGGAGGAGACGATCGGGTCGGTGATCGCGCCCTCCAGCACGGTACCGCCCGCCTCGGTGTAGGTGAGGGACTCGCGTTCGAACCCGGCCAGCGCGGGCTGGTCGACGATCGTGCCGCCGAGGGAGTCGGTGACGGTCACCGAGCGGGTGCCGCCGTTGGGGAGCTTGTCGCCGTCCATGCCACGCAGGTACAGGCTCTCCTCCTGCGAGCGGGTCTCGCCGGGGTTGCCGTGCAGCTGCCGGACCTTGCCGTAGCCGCGCCACTGTCCCCACGTGCGGTACTTCGCCGGGGTCAGCTCGTTGTCGTCGTAGTGCCAGGCGCCGCCGCCGACGTACTCGTAGTCGGTGCGCTCGATCCCGGCCACACCGGCCTGGTCATCCTCCAGCACCGTGACCGGCACGTACTTGTGGAACCAGTCCTGCGTCAGCGTGTCCGACGCTTCGGCCTGCCAGTACTGCGGGAAACACCGCTTGGTGTTCTGGTCAGGAGTCGGCAACGAACCCGCCGTACAGTCCGGCGCCGAGTAGTTCACGTGCAGATGCCCGCCGGCTTCGTCGTACACGTCGGTCAACCGCCACTTGTACATCGGCGGGATGCCCTCCGCGGCGTCCACGCGGTTGGCCAGCTGGACGCCTTGGAACGAGACCGAAGGAAGCGACGCGGTCCCGCCGACCTTGCCGGTCGCGGTGATCGACGCCAGCCACAACGCCGGCGACGTACCGTCTCCCGGGTCACGGAATGCGTAGCCCAACGACCAGGTCGTGGCATCCCGGTACGTCGTCCCGGACACCCACAGCTGGGTCGTCACCGACGTGAGCCGCTTGCGTGTCCAGAACGTCGGCGAATACAGCCCTGTGCACTTCGCTCCCACCGAACAGTTCTGGTCGTACGGCACGTCCGGCCAGTTCGCAGCAGTGGCCGCCGTGATGTCGCCAGTGCCACAGGTCGCACCCGCCGCGCAGCGCTCGTCCACCGCGAACGACACCCGCATCGGAGCCGGCGCCGAGTACATCGACGTGGACCGCTGACCGTAGTCGACCCGCTTCAGGTAGCCGCCGCGCACGTACTGGGTGCCGGCGGTCGCGGTGAGGTTCCGGCCGTAGTAGTTCGTCTCGCTGCCGTAGAAGTACGACATGGCATTGCCGTTGGGGTCGACCACGTAGTCCAGGTTCCAGCGCCAGCCCTGCGTGCAGTACGACGTCGCGAACGATGCCCCATGACATGGCTCGCTCGTGTCGTTGCCGAACACCGGCGCTGTCCAGACCGAACCGGTTTCCTCGTTGCCGGCCGCCCAGCCCGGCAGCCGGTTCAGCCCGAAGTAGTACTGCGTGCCGTCGCGTGACGTCAGCCGCCAGTGCTCGCCGTCGTTGTCGCCGTTCACCGCACCGGTCAACCGCTCCAGCCGTGAACCGTCGTCATCCCGCAGCTTCCAGGTACCGGTGGCGTCGTCATGGACCAGTTCGGAGGCGGTCCCGCCCAACACCAGGTAGGCGTTGTCGGTCTCCCAGCAGAGATCCTGCGGCTTCGGCGTCGTCTTCACCTCATCGGAGCATGACGTGTACCGGCGCTCGACGAATCCCTCGTCCAGGCCCCAGCCCTCACCGACCCACGACGACTGGTTGTTCGTCGACGCGACCCGGCCGTCGATGTCACCCGACGAATAGCCCAGATCCAGATCGGGCTCCGGGCCGCCGAGCCCGTCCGGGCTGTCCATCGGGTAGCCCCAGGTGAACGCACCCGACGAGCCGCCCGCGTTCCACGAGGCCGACGCCGACAACGCGGTCGGTTTGAAGCTCCCCGCGCTGCCCGACGGCGCCGACGACAACGCCAGCACCGTGTCCTGACTCGAGGCGGCGATCTCGGTCGCGATCCGGTTGTCGCCGGTCGCTTTGGACTTGAGCACCTGCCCGTCCGAACACCCGGCCTTGTCCGGTGTGGTCAGCGCACAGGCCGGCAGCCGCATGAGGCGCAGCCGGCTAGCCCAGTCACCGCCGTACGCCGAACGGAACGCCGAGTAGTCCACCTCGACCTTCACCTGGCCACTGCTCTTTGCCTGCGCGTCGGTGCTGTTGACCGTGAACAGCATCCCCGAAGCGCCCACCTTGGCGGCGGCCTCACGGTCGTGGACCTGGACGCGCACCTGCTCAACGCGCGTCGACGCAGCGCCCTGGACCTGGGTCGCGCCCACCCGGACCGGCAACCGGCCGGCCTGCGTCATGGTGCCGTCGCCAGGGAGCGACACCTCCGCCGTACCGGGTTCTGGTCGACTCACTTGTGGAGGTTGGCGCAGCACGGACGCGGCTTTCGGATCGGCCAGACGCGACTTGGGGGCGTAGTCGTGTCCAGGCACCGAGAACTCGGTCTGCGCCTTCGGCCGCCACGCGTCCGACGTACTGACATCGGCCTGCGCGGGCTGCACGGCGACCAGGCTGCCGGCAGCTAACGCGACGGCCGTGACTATTCCGGTGAACGGCACCAGCATGGCGCCACTCCTTTCCTGGGGCGGGTGGGTCATAGCTGGGACGGCAGGTACAGGTCGGAGATCTGCTGATCCGTGAGCACACCGGAATACATCTGTACGTCGTCGATCGCGCCGGTGAAGAAGTCACGCAGACCGGCTGCTGACGTCCAGCCCGCTCCGAAACGTGAGGCCCCGGCCGCGTGCCATGCGCTGCGGTGATACGTCTCGGCCACGAACTGACCGCCTACGTACAGCCGCAGCGTCTGGTCCTTCGCGTCGTACACCGCCGCGACGTGCGTCCACGCACCGGCCACCGGCTCGTCGAACGGGCCGACCGCCGTGTGCACCTCTGCAGACGCGGAGTCCGCGACTGGCATCGCCACCGACCAGCGGTAGCCGCCGTACAGGTCGTCCCAGGCGTATCCGAGGCGGAAACCGCTCACCTGCGATCCGTCCTGACTGATCACTACTTCGCTCTTGCCGACCGCGGACGGCTTCACCCAGGCGGCCACTGTGAAGCTGCCGTCGGTGCGGACTGCCGGCCCGGACGCCGTCAGCACACCGGTGGTGCCGTTCAGTTGCACCGCGTTGCCGGTCTTGCCGGCCACGCGTGACACGCCGCTGGCCGACCAGCTCGCCGGATGCGCCCCGTTGGCGTCACCGGCCGTCGTACCGGAGGCCTCGTCCATCAGCCACTGACCGTCGCGCCGGGCCACCTGCTGGATCTCGCCCGGCAGCAACACCCGGTTGTGCACCTGCAGTTGGTCCAGGTCACCCGGCCAGTACTCCCCGTACGTGCCGTTCACCTTCGACCGCCCGATCTGGAACGAGCCGGTCGCGTTCCAGGGCGTTGTGTACGCCGTGGTGGCCTCGAGAACGCCGTTGACGTAGAGCCGGATCTGGGTGTTCGGAGCGTCGTACACACCGGTCAGGTGCACCCACCTGCCGTCCGCCGCGGGCACCGTGGTGGAGATGGCCTTGACGGACGTCGGAGAGGCGACGTCCGCCGAGGTTCGGCTGAAGATCCACCGCTGGGAGGAGCTCGAGTAGGACAGAGTGAAGGCGCCGGCCTGGCTTCCGACCTGGCTGGCCACCACGGCGTTGTGCGAGGTGTCGGTCAGTCGCACCCAACTGGACACGGAGAACGAGTTCAGCGTGTTGACCACAGCTGCGGTCGTCGCCGCGTAACCCGTTGTGCCGTTCAGGGTCAGGGCACCGCCTTGCCGGCCGTCGCCCCAGGATGTACCGCCACCCAGAGTGGCGTTGTGCTTGACCGGAGCGGAGTCGACGGCCACGGTGCCGTCACCGGTCTCGTCCAGTGGCCAGTCCGCGACCGGTCCCGGCGCCTGGGCCGCGTAGAACACCGCGGTCACCACCGCGGATCGGTTGCCTCCGGCATCGACTGAGCGGACGTGCACCCAGTTGACGTAGCGATCCGGCAGGACCGCGATCGATGCCTCGCCTCCCGGCTGTGCTGGTGTCGCGGTCTGGTTCAGGGCGGTCGAGGTTCCGTTCAGGGTGTACTCGTACCTGACCACGTCGGACTCGCCGTTCGCTCCGAAGGTGACCGGTAGGCTTGTCCCCATCACTGCGTTGCCGGTTCCGTTGTCCGGGAACCCCGACGACACCGCAGTCGGTGCCTCAGGCGCCGCGTCGTCCACGGCGAACTCACACCATGGACTCCACTCGCTGACGTCGATGCCGTCCTCAGCGCGCACTCGCCATTTGCCGACCACACCGTTGCCGAAGGCACCTGATGGGACGGAGGTCGCCACGAGCGTCGGCGTCGCACCCGCGACGACCGGTGAGACGTACTGCCCGGCAGGCGCCGTACCGTCGGCCGTCCACCATTCGAAGTGCGCCTGGACCGAGTTGTCCACGTCGTGGAGAGTCGCTCGAAGCGTCGGCGTCACCGTGGAGACAACCAGCCGATCGGAGCCCGTCACACACGACGCCGAGCCTTCGGTGGTGAGGTTCGCCGGGCTGTCGGGAATCGTGTTGTAGTCGATGGTGACGCTCGGGTTGTTGGCGAACTTCCGCCACGAGTACGAGTCGTTCTTGCTCTCCGCCGTCGTCGACGCCCGAAGTCCCTGCGTGACGTTGGACCAGCCGTTGGCCGCGGCGTTCGTGATCTGGCTGGTCACGTTGAACTCCACCCCGCCGGCCGGGCAACTCGACGACGAGAAGCCCTTCGCGAAGCTCTTCTTCTCCATCTGGTACGCCCAGGTCGGCTGGTTCTTCCAGGTCGTCGCCGACGAGATCGGATTGGTCGCCCACACCTGCACCTCGCGCACCGTGCAGGACCACGACCAGTTCGAGAAGGTCTGCAGCGTGGCCTTGAGGATGTGCTTGTACTTCACGCCGCTGGTGTCGAACTGGAAGAACGAGCGCGTGCGCTTCTGGTCCGTGCCGTCGTACCCCACGCGAGCGACCTTCTCCGAGGTCCCGAGGTTCGCGCCGTTGAAGAACGAGGTGTTCGGGTAGTTGCTCCACACCTGGGTCCAGGCCTGTTTGACGCCCGACCACGACGGGTCGATGTAGACCGGGTACCGGGTGGTCTTGGCGGTCAGCATCGCCCGATCCGGCACGAGTGACAGCTGGTCCCCGACGATCCGGGCGCCGACCGCCGTCACCCGGCCCCCGGGCTGTACGGCGGACCCGCGGCCCGACGAATCCCACATGTACGGCGCTGGTCCACTGAACACGACCTCGCCCGCCGCATCCGTCGCGGTCAGACCTGCCGCCGTGGAATGAACCGCCAATCCCTTGGTGGTCAGGCGATACGGCAGCGACCCGAGCGCCGGATTCGCCGCGGCCGCCGCGTTCTTGACCACCAGGATCTGCGACAGACCGACAGTCGACGCGGTCAGCACGAGGTCAACCCCCGGAAAGACCTCCCGGTACGTCGCCGTGTCGCCGGCCAACACCGGCTGCGGCAGCGTGCCCGGCCAACCAACAGCCAGCTCACGCCCACCCTCGCGAAGCCGCACCAGCGGCGTCTCGCCGCCCCCGGAGAACGCCACATCAACCGGCCCCGCGGCGGGCGCCACCGTCCCGTGCGCCCCGGCCCGCAACGTCATATCCACCGGCACCCACCCGGACGGCCGTCGTACCCGAACCGGCAACGCCGACTCGTGCCGGGTGAACGAACCGTCCGGATTGGCCACCACCTGCCCGGTCTCGGTGGTCAGCGTGGCGACCTCCACCTGACGCCCCGTCTTGGCGGCAACACCGCGCGCCCCGACCTCATCCAGCACCGTCGCCGCGGAAGCATCCGGCACCGATGCGGTGCCGACCAGCAAACCTCCAACGAGCGCAAGCGCACAGCCCATCGCCCAACCGACATCCGGCCCACGAGACCTACCTGTTCCAACCACACGACTGCGACGCGACAGAACGAACTTGCCCGGCATGACGGCCTCCCGGCGACGAAGGAAATCTGAGTCCCCGTGCCAAGGAACACGCTCCGGCACCGCCGCGTCCACGAAGCGCTCCCCGATCCTGCGCATACCCGCAACATGCCTGCGCATGTGATGTCCAGAACCGGACGGTTGACGCATTCAGGACAACCTGACGAGCGCTCAATCAGGCAGGTGGGTGGTCCGGGGCCGTCTGGGGTCCCAGACCACCGGGTGGTGCTAGGCGAGCGTGTAGCGGATCAGGTCGTTGCGGAGGAGGGTGCCAGAGACCTTCACGACGCGCAGGGTGTGGTCGGTGTTGCTGAGGCCAGATCGGGTGAAGACGCTTTGCAGCGTGCCGCGGGAGGCGCTTTGCAGGTTGACCCGCTGGATGAGGACGTTGTCGACGTACACGTCGGCTTCGCCTTGGTCGGGAGCTACGGCGGTGAGCCAGGTCACGCTCGTGCCTTTGAAGCCGAACTCGAGGGAGGCGCCGTTCGCGGTTGCCGCGTGGATGTCGTTGCGGTAGTCGCTCCTGAAGGTGAAGGCCAGGTTGCTGTAGCCGGTGGGTTGGGCAGCGAGGTAGCTCTTCTTGATCGTGACCACCGCGCCGGATGTGGTGTAGTCGGTGCCGTTGATCAGCGTCGTTCCGCCGCGCTGGATGGAGGTCAGGTCGCTCGCCGGTCGGCCGAGCTGTATGACGACGTCCGCCTGAGCGGATGTCTTCTTGTCGAAGACCGCGGTGTCCGGCGTGAGAAGACTGGGCTGCCGTACGTCGAGTCGGTCGACCAGCATGAACTGGCCGGACTTCTTCACCCCGCGGATGGTGTGCGTGCCGTTCGTCAGCCCGGAGATGCTGTAGACGACCTGCTGGGCACCACGGCCGCTGGCCTGGCTGGCGTTGACGGTCTGTTTGAAGGCGCCATCGATGTAGATGTCGACGTCGCCCTGTGACGCATGCGTTTCGGTCACGTAGTCGACGCCCGTCCCGACAAAGGTGGAGCCGAACGCGTCGCCGTTCGTTTCGGCGTACTGGACGTCGTCGCGGTAGTCGCCGAAGCCGCGGCCGGTGCTGTTGCCCCACGACCCGGTGTAGGTGATTTGTGCGTCGTTGTTGTTGAGCGAGACGGTGCGCACACCGCCCGGCGTACGGACGTTGAACTTGTCGAGCAGCATGAACTGGCCTGTCTTCTTCACGCCTCGGATCGTGTGGATTCCGTTGGTGAGGCCGGAGATGCCGTAGACGACCTGTTGCGCGCCGCGCCCGCTGGCTTGGTAGGTGCTGACGGTCTGCTTGAAGACGCCGTCGATGGAGATGTCCACGTCGCCTTGTGACGCGTGCTTCTCGGTCACGTAGTCGACGCCGGTCCCGGTGAAGCTGTACGAGAACGCGTCGCCGTTCGCTTCGGCGTACTGGACGTCGTCCTGGTAGTCGCCGAGTCCGCGGCTGCAACTACGGTTCCACGTGCCGGTGTAGTTGATCGCCGGGTTGTCGTTGTTCACCTCGGTGGTACGGACGCCGGCCGCGGGCGCCGTACCGCCGGCTGTGGTGTCTACGGTCGTGACGGCGAGCGAGTCCGTGATCGTGGTGACCTCCCGACCACCGTTGCGCTGCCAGGTTCCGGCGTACCCGACCCGCTGGTCGTCGTCGTTCACGCTGATCGTCGAGCCTGTCTGCGGTGTCACCTTCAGCAGCCGTACGCCGTGCGCAGGTACCGCCGTGGCTGTGAATCCTGACGCGAAGCTGCCGAGATCCTGCTTGGCCCACAGGTCACGCACCTGCGCTCCACCGGCCAGACCGAGGTCGGACCAGTTCGCGGTGACCGTGGACTGTGAACTGCCGAGGTTGAACAGGGCAACGGTGTAGCTGCTGTCCGCGTTCAGCGAGTACCAGACCTGCTGGTCGGTCGCGGTCGACACCGGCTGTGCCGGGCGGCCGGCTTGGTTGACCGCGAGCACCTCGGTGTTCGTCAGCAGGCTCAGACCGAACTGGTCGAGCTGCGTGAGGTCGTTGCCGACGTAGAACGGCGCGGCCGACACTGCCCACAGCGTCGCCGCCGTACGTCGTTCGTCCTGGGTCAGGCCATCCATCGCGCCATTGCCGACGTCCAGTGAGTCGAGGTCGTTCCAGCCGCCGGGACCGCCGTGCCGCCACCACTCGGCGAGCTTCGGGAACAGCCTGCTGATGTTCGGCCAGGCGGTAAGGGCCTGGCCGGGGCAGTAGCACTCGACGTCCCAGTCGATCCGCCAGCCGTTCGCGTACTGCTTCCAGTAGTCGGCATAGTTGATGTCGAGTGCCCAGGACAGTTCGAGCCAGATCCCGTGCGGGGTCAACGCCTGCGACCAGCCGGCCACCTCGGCGCGCGCGTCGAGCGAGAGATCGTTGTGCCCTGATCCCGGCGTGACGCTGTCGAACTTGAGGAAGTCGATACCCCATTCGGCGTACAGGTCTGCGATCGAGTTGAGGTAGGCCTGCGCGCAGGGTTTGGCCATGTCGATGCGGTGCCCGAAGCCCCAATAGTCAGCCTGCTGCAGTGGCTGGAGTGCGAGGTCACCAGTCCGGCACTCCGGATGCCCGAAGACGGGCAGGTTGGCCTGTTCGAGGGCGGGTGAGATGCCGGGGATGCTATAGATTCCGACCTTCTGGCCGTTGGCGTGGATGTAGTCGATGACTTCCTGGAACCCGTTCGGAAACAGCGCCGCGTTGGGCTTCGGGCGGCCGTAGGCATCCACACCGTCGTTCCAGCCGGCGTCGATGTTGATGTACTTGTACCCGTACGGCTGCAGCTTCTGGTGCATCGCATCCGACTGTGCCTTGAGCTGTGCGGCGTTGATCCAGCTCCCGCCGGTGGGGGAGTAGACCTGCATGCTGTAACTGCTCCAACCCATGTACGGCGTTCGCGCGGCCTCACCCGCGGGGCCCGTCAGGGGCTGCACAACCGCGGCCGCCGCCCTCTCTGTCGGCGCAGCGACCGACGTCGACGACAGTCCTAACGGGATGAGCGCGGCAACGATCAGCGTCGACACAGACACGCGAAGGCGTCTGCGTCCAGGGGAGATGGCCATGGCAGGTGACCTTTCTGTCGGTCCGGACCGGCCGGACATCGCCGGACGTTAATTCACGGCGTTCAGAAAGTCTGCACTCCACCGCGCAGCCTGGCTATGCCTCACCGGCAACTCGTCCAGCGCTTCGTTGTCGGGGTCAGCCTGCGTCGGGGGATTGGTGGGCCGGGGCGAGGATCCACTGGGGGTTGTCGGTGGGGCCGGGCTCGTAGGTGCACAGGAGTCCCGTGTGGACAGCGGTCCGGAGGTGATGGGCGAGGGGCTCGTCGGTGGTGGCGATGCGATCGATGGCGGCCGTGATGGCTTTCTTCACGGCAATCCGGGCGGGTGTAGTCGCCCAGCTGGGCGTACCGGGCCACGATCTGCGGATCGTCGATGGCGACCGGCGTACTGATCGCATTCGCACTCGGCATGATGTCCTCCTCCTGAAGGGTTCGAACTGACACCCACCAGGCGTGAGGAAGCACGGAACATTGTGACGACCCGGCTCACACCGGCGCCGCTCCGTCGGCGGGCTGCTTGAGAAGAAGCAGGGCGGCGGCGGGGAAGATCAGGACCGACAATAGTCCAGCGCAGGTCAATGCGGCGGCGGTGACTGCGGACATCAGTCCGGTGGCTACACCGATCTGGGTGGCCGTCACGATGAACGGCAGGGAAGTTGCCTGCAGCAACGCGACGGCCGCGGTGGCGCGCGGACCGACGGTCCGGATCGACAGGTACGCCGGTACGCCGCGCGCCACCAGGAGCGCGACAAGGAAGAGCGGAACCCGCAGGAGCGCCGTTGGATCGTCAAGCAGGCCGCGGAGGTCCAGGCGCAATCCGCTGGTCACGAAGAACACCGGTATCAGGAAGCCGTAGCCGAGGGCGGCGAGCTTGACCCGGAACTGCGGGTGCGAGCTGGAGTCGCGGTCGACCAGTCCGACGACGGCGCCGGCCAGGAACGCACCGAGAATGGTCTCGAGACCGAACTGCTCGGCGAGGGCGACGAAGGCGACCAGGAGGACCACAGCTGCCCGGACCCGGATCTCTGCGGTGGTGTCCTGGAGCCGGACGAGCGCTGCTCCGATCCGCTGCGACCGGCCGGCGGTCGAGACGACGAAGCCTGCGACCGCGACCAGGATCGCGAACAGCGCGACCATGACAAGCCGTTCGCCGGCGCCGCCGCCCTCGGTTGAGAACAACAGGGAGAGGACGAGCACAGCGGCGAAGTCGGCGATCGATGCTGCCGCGATCGTCGACTGGCCGACCTGCCCGTCGACCTGACCGGCGTCCTTGAGTACTGGAACCACCAGGCCGAGGGACGTCGCAGACAAGGTGACCGCCAGCAGATACGGGCTGTGGACCCAGCCCGCCGCGGAGAATCCGGCGCCGGCGAGACCACCTAGCGCTAGCGTGATCAGGTAACCGAGCAGGGCGGTTCGCAGCACCCGTCCACGGAGCTGGTGGACGTCGATCTCGAGACCGGCCAGGAACAGCAGGAACCCGAGGCCGAGCAGCGCGACGATCTGGACGGGGACGTCGACGTCGACGAGGCCGAGCGCATGTGGTCCGACTGCGATGCCGACGACGATTTCGAGGACCACGGCCGGAATCCGCAGCGCCGGTACGAGTCCGAGAAGTAATGGTGCCAGCAGGGCGACCAGGGCGACAGCGAAAAGATTGGTGAAATGAACATCCGGCATGATTGCGCCTCTCGAGGCGGAGGGTGCTACTGGTCGCGAGGGAAGTTGCGGAACGCGTCGAGCAGCCGGTCGCGGGTCTGATCGGACAGGCTGCCGGCCGGGAGTTGCCCGATCTCGCCGATCGTGCGGCGGATCTGTTCGAGATAGATCTCGCAGCCGTCGCAGAGTGCGAGATGCTCGACGAACCGTTGTTCGGTCTCGTCGTCCAAGCTTCCTTCGAGGAAGGAGGTGATGAGCTCGACCAGTTCGGCGCAGGTCACAAGGGACCTCCCGCCGTCGCCTCGTAGTACCGCTCAAGGTGGTTACGGACGGTCGCCCGCGCGCGGTGCAGGAGGACGCGTTGGTTGGCCGACGAGATCTCCAGCAGACTGCAGACCTCGTCGGCGCTCTGTCCGTCGATGTCCCGCAGGGTCAGTACGGCCTGCTGCCGGACTGGCAGCAGATCGAGGGCTGCGGCCACGACACTCCGTACCTCCCGCGCGAGCACCTCGCTCTCGGTGGTCGGCCAGGCCTGGGGGAACACCAGCCATCCACCGGCGTACCGGTCGTCCCGGCCGCGGAAGCGACCCTTGTCGACGGTCGGTGCGTCTTCGACAGACAGGCTCGTCAACGGCACCGTGCGTTGCTCACGGTCGCCTCGCTTGCGGGCGGTACGGACCAGAATTCGGTAGACCCAGGTCTTCAGCGACGACCGGCCCTCGAATCGGCCGACGCCTTGGAAGACAGCCAGCCACGTGTCCTGGACGACCTCCTCGGCGCTGGCGTTCGTCGACACGAAAGTCCGCGCGAGCCGCAGCATCGAGGAGGACCAGCCGTCCAGCAGACGCGCGAACACCTCCTCGTCGCCGGCTCTCAGGCCGGCGACCAGGACATCGTCCGGAGGCAATGCCACGATCACAGCTCGAAGGTAACGGACCAGACTCCCGCCGTACCGCGTTCCTGTCATTACTCCTGCCTTACCTCTGGCGCGGTCAGCGGTACTCCGGGTTCGCGAAGTCGAAGCGGCAGCCCGCATCCCACTCGGAGCGCTGGTTCCCGTACGCCGGGATCCCGCCCGCGTCCTTGAGCATCCGGGCCAGGTGCAGGAGGTTCCAGGTCATGAAGGTGGTGTTGCGATTGGTGAAGTCGTTCTCCGGTCCACCGGATCCTTCGTCGAGGTACGACGGTCCCGGCCCGGCCTCGCCGATCCAGCCGGCGTCGGCCTGGGGCGGGACGGTGTAGCCCAGGTGCTGGAGGCTGTACAGGATGTTCATCGCGCAGTGTTTGACGCCGTCCTCGTTGCCAGTGATCAGGCAACCGCCGACGCGGCCGTAGTACGCGTACTGCCCGGCGGAGTTGAGGATCGAGGAGTTGCCGTAGAGCCGCTCGATCACCTGCTTGGTGACCGAACTGTTGTCGCCGAGCCAGATCGGCCCGGCGATCACCAGAATGTCGGCGGCCATCACCTGCTCCTGGATGGCCGGCCAGTCGTCGACGGTCCAGCCGTGCTCGGTCATGTCGGGCCAGACGCCGGTGGCGATGTCGTGGTCGATCGCGCGGACCACCTCGACCTGGACGCCGTGCTTCTCCATGATCTTCCGGCTCACGTCGACGAGACCCTCGGTGTTGCTGGGTTCGGGTGACCGCTTCAGGGTGCAGTTGACGAACAGCGCTCGCAGGTCGTCGTACCGGGTTGCGGGCATGGCGCTTTCTCCTTGCTCTTCGAGGTCGTCACGGCGAGCGACCCGTAGCCCGGTCGCGCCGCAACTGCGGGCGTACTCGGCCCAGCCGGGATATGTCTTTGAAGGGTCAGTGCCGGCAACCGAGCCAGGCGTTACAAGGAGACCGGCAGGTCAGAACCGACTAGAGCGCGCTAAGTGGCAACGTCGCCGCCCTGGAGGCGCCCGACGTGCTGGTCGACGACATCCGCGCTCTTCGTCAGCAGTACGACCGGCAGCCGCGGTCGACGCCGTACGCGCGTCTGGTCTTGTCCACCAATGACACAGGGGAGAGCTGTCGTCCGGAATGCCAGGCGTTGAGGAAGGTTTGCGGCGGGACGGCTCCCCGCCGGATCCACCAGTGCCCGGCAGGCGTCGGCCAACTGATTCCGAAATGCAGATGCGGCGGCGTCACCTGGGCACTCCCGGTCTTCCCGGTCAGGCCCAGTTTCTGCCCGGCCTTCACCACGAGGCCCGGCTTGATGCCGGCTCCGATGGCCGACAAGTGCGATCCGTAGTACCGCACGCCGTCGACGCCAACGACGGAGACCGACAACCCGCCACGATCAGGCCCGACGTTCGTCTTCTTGTTCCAGGTGTCCACCCGGGTCACCTCATCGACCCGCCCATTCACCGGCGAGACGAACTCACAACCCTTGTCCGCGAAGATGTCCGACGCCGGATAGTCATGATGACTCTGCGAGGCATCCGACCGGCAACCACCAACCGGAAACACGTATCTGGTGGCGACCGGTGGCGGTGTAGTCACGGACCTCGAAGGCCGCTTCGGCGTCGGTGGCTGGTCAGGCGGTGTAGCGACTGTCTTGGTACGCGCGCTAGGCGCGGGCGTCGTACCGGATGGCTTGCTTGACTCGGACCGGTCGAAAGCGCCAGTAGCGGTGAGGACGATCACGCCGCTGCCCGCGACGACCAGCGCCGCGGACAGGAACGCCACCCAGCCGGACCGCCTCACTGGAACCAAAAGTCGTTGACCACGGCACCTGAGTAGACCGTCTCGCAGGGGATGCCGTTCTGGTCGGCATCCATCCGCGCCAGTGCAGGCATCATCGTGGTGCCTTTGACTGACGGAGCCACGGTCATGGTCCTCACCGTAACCGGTACGCCGGTCGCCTGCGGCATCGACGCCGTCTCGCGGGTGAGATTTTGCCGGCCCATGAAGGCGACCAGCCAGGCGATCAGTACGACGACGACCACCCAGACCGCCCGATTCCCGCCGGGGCTCATCACAAACTCCCACAGCTAAGTCATCAACCGCCGAGACAGGCGAGAGCGACCGACGAGAGCATGGTGGCGACGAGCTTCGCGGGCATGGCATCCCGCGTGAGCCGGTATCCAGGAATGTGGACGGGTACCGACGGACAGGCAGATGTCGCTGGAGGGAGTGAACGCGTGAAGGAGTTCTATCGGCGTTATCTTCAACGCTGCAACGACCATCGTTTCGGCGAGCTCGGTGAATTCGTGGCCGAGCGGGTCGAGATCAACGGGGTGCCGAGTGATCTCGGCGGCTATGGCGCTGGTCTGCAGAGCGTCATCGACAGCTATCCGGACTTCCATTGGCATTTGCAGCAGGTGCTGGTGGAGGGCGAGTGGATGAGTGCGCGCCTGGTCGATACCTACACCGCGGGTGATGGACCGCGAGCCCTGCAGGAGTTCGCGTTCTACCGCGTGAGTGGCGGTCGGATCGTTCAGGTCTGGGGTGACCTGGATCGCGACCGGCTAGAGGTGGCCGGGCCTGGCTAGTGAGGTGGTGGCGGGGGCAAGCCGAGACGGAGTGGAGGTGACAGGTTCTTTGTGTGTGGGAGCATGGGCTCGGTACGAGCCCTTCCGCCCCTGGGAGCTTGGTCATGATTCGTCGTCTGCTTGTCTCGGTGCTGACCGTGGTCGCGGTCACTGGGAGTCTTACCGCGGCACCGGCCGCGGCCGCTTACACGTTCGGCAACCTCAGCTTCAATCTGTGTGGCAACAAGTGCAACGACGGCCGACTCGTGGTGGCCGATGAGGTGGTTGATTCAATCATCAACCGCAACCCACGCACGGCCACGCTGCAAGAGGTCTGCGCCGGCCAGGCCAACCGGATCCGCAACCAGTTGGCCGACCGCGACTACCAGGTCGTGCATGTGCCGACTGCCCACAAGTGCGACGACGGTACTGACTACGGCATCGCGCTGGTGACCCGCGGGACGCGTGACTGGTACAAGGTCTGGACGTTGCCGAACCCGCACGACAACGAGCCGCGCAAGATGGTCTGCGCGATGTTGTCACCGCAGAAGTTCATCGCCTGCTCGACCCATATCGACTTCCACGGTGACGGAACGCGCGGAGCCCAGGTCGACGAGGTCGCGAGCATCCTCGCCGACTACGCGGCCGCCGGACACCCGGCCTTCGTGGGTGGCGACTTCAATCTGACTCCGACCGACGACGCGCTCGACGTGATGTACCGACCGGCCTACGGCGGCGGCGCCACCGGCACCCACACCGAGGCGAACGGGTGCTGTACCCGCGGCGGCCCCGCGACCGGCGACGGTGGCAACAAGATCGACTACGTCTTCATGAAGGCCTCCGCCTTCACCGCGAACTCCTCGGACGTGGTCTCGACTCCCAACTCCGACCACAAGAAGCTCTGGGCCAACCTGACGCTGAACTAGCGCCGTCCCCAACGGGCAGTGTGACTCCACCACGGTGTGACTGGAGGTCTTCGGAGCTGCCCGAAAGACGTAGATGCCGTCATGGACCGCGGTTAGGGTCAGGAGATGAGTAGCGAGCGCCCGGCGAACCGCGCACGGCTGTATCTGGCGCTGAGCCTTCTCACCGCCGTGCTGGGCCTGGTCTCTTTGGCCATCGCAATCAGCGACCCTCACTGGGTCAACTGGGCTCGCGTCGTCGTGTCCGCCTGTGTGGCTGCCAGCTTGTTCCTGACCTATCGGCAACGACGCTAGAAACGCCCTACGCCCGCGATCGGCCCGGTACGACGAGGTTGACCGAGTCGCGTAGTACGGGTGAGACGCCGTCGGTGGTGCCGGACATCTACCAAATGACTGGTCAGCCGGACGGAAGGTTCTGTGGTGGTGTTTCGATCGATGGTGCGCGTCGTGATCTCGCTCGCGCTGGTAGGCGCGGGCCATTCGGGTCCGGCCGAGGCCGTGACGCGACCGGACAACCCGGTCCGCAAGATCACGTTGATTACCGGAGACATCGTCGTACTGCGAGACGGGCGGGTAGCGGTCGAGCCAGGTGCCGGCCGCCGTGGCGTGAGGTTCAGCGTGCACCGCTCGAAGGCCCACCTGTACGTCGTTCCCTCCGACGTCCAGCCCGCGGTCGATACCGGGCGGCTGGACCGGCGGCTGTTCGACGTGGATGGATTGCCCGACGACGCGTCGAGTTCGTCGATCCCGTTGCTGATCAAGTCTCGCGGACACCAGCCGAGTCTGCGCGGGCTGACGGTGACGCGTGAGCTGCCGTCGATTGGTGCGGCGGCGGTCAAGGTCGACAAGACGGCTGCCGCTGGGTTCCTGGCGGCATCGGCCGGGACGGACCACATCTGGCTCGACGGGAAACGCAAGGTCACGCTGGATCAGTCCGTCCCGCAGATCGGTGCCCCAGCGGCGTGGCAGGCCGGCTATACCGGCAAGGGCGTGTCGGTGGCAGTGCTGGACACTGGCATCGACGTGTCGCATCCGGACCTGGGCACCCAGGTCGTCGGCGCGAAGAACTTCACCGATGCCCCGGACGGCGATCACTACGGCCACGGCACGCATGTCGCCTCCACGGTCGCCGGGACCGGGGCCGCCTCGGGCGGTCGCTACCGGGGCGTCGCCCCCGACGCCAAGCTGTACGACGGCAAGGTCTGCGACGACAACGGCGATTGCCAGGACTCCGCGATTCTGGCCGGGATGGAGTGGGCCGCGAACGAGATCGGGGCGAAGGTGGTGAACCTGAGTCTTGGCAGCCCAGGGACGCCGGGAATCGACCCGCTCGAGGAGGCGGTGAACCGCCTGACCGCACAGACGGGCACCCTCTTTGTGATTGCCGCCGGCAACGATGGTCAGGCCGTCGTCGGATCGCCGGGCAGCGCGGAGGCCGCACTGACCGTCGGCGCCGTGGACAAACAGGACCAGCTGGCCGACTTCTCCAGCCGTGGAACCAGCGGCGGCGCCGTGAAACCCGACCTCACCGCCCCGGGGGTCTCGATCGTCGCGGCGAAAGCGAAGGACTCCACCATCGGCGAACCTGTCGGCGACGACTACCTCCGCCTCAACGGTACGTCGATGGCCACGCCGCACGTGGCCGGATCGGCCGCGATCCTGGCGCAGGAGCACCCGGACTGGAAAGCCGCCGAGCTCAAGGGCACACTGATCGGATCGGCCCGGCCGATCGCCGGTCAAACGGCGTACGAGCAAGGCGCGGGCCGAGTAGATGTTGCCCATGGCATCAAGCAGACCGTCGTCGCCGAGCCCGGCAACGTCAGTTTCGGTACCGCACTGTGGCCGCATGACGACGACACCCCGCTGACCAGGACGCTGACCTACCGAAACCTCGGCAACGAGCCGGTCACGCTCACCTTGACCGCGTCCCTGAACGACCCGACCGGCGCTCCGGCCCCGGCCGGTGCACTCGCCCTGAGCGAGAGCACCGTTACCGTTGCCGCGGGTGGGACTGCCTCAGTACAGGCAACCTCGAATACGGATCACAGTGGCCCGGTCGGGGAGTACTCCGGCCGGATCGCCGCGACCGGCGACGGAGTAAGCGTGACATCGGCCATTGGTGTCGTCAAAGAAGCCGAGCGGTACAACCTCACCATCAAGCACGTCGGACCCGACGGCGGACTCGCTGACTCGGGACGCACGGAAGTGTGGGGGCTCAACCAGGACGTCGTCTCGTCGCTCGCGGGTGCGAGGGAGATGCTGCGGCTGCCGAAGGGCGAGTACCTGCTCGAGGGCCGGCAGCAGACCGGCGAGGACTCCTACCTGATGGTGCAACCGAGCCTGCAGCTGACCCATGACACCACGGTCGTCATGGACGCCCGCCGTACCAAGCCCGTCAACCTCAGCCTTCCGGATCCGGAGGCCGGGCTGATCGTCGGAGATGTCGGCTATGTCCGCACCACCTCCGACCCGGCCCGCCAGACCAGTTTGAACGAGCTGACCTCCGACCTGTCCCATCTCCACCTGGCCCAGCTCGGTGCCTCCACTGCCTCGATGACCGGGCACATCGCGTCGCAATGGGGCGAGCCCGGCGCGGCGGGAGACTTCCGCAACACGCCCTACCTGTACGGCGTAGTCGACCTGACCGCCGGTGGATTCCCCACCGGCCTCGACCGCACGGTCCGTACCAAGGACCTGGCAGTCGTCGATCAGACCATCAATGCCACCTCCGAACGGCCGGTCCAACGAGTCCTCGCGGCCGGAACACCGGACGGCGCGGGCTTCATCAGCCCTGGTGTCCCGTTCGACGCTCCGGTCACGACGAGGGCATACCTGGAGCCCGGGCTCTCCTGGATTACAGCAGTCATCGATCCGGAAACCTTCGCCGGCGTCGCCTCCGGCCAGCGGGCCTATCGAGCGGGTACGTCGTCCGCGGAGCGGTTCAACGCCGCCCCGTTCGTGCCCGCGCCGACCCTCGCCCGCCGATCGCAGGACCGGCTGCAGATCCAGATCGCACCGACCGGTGACGCCGACGGCAACAGCGGCCGGACGCCGACCGACTCGGCCGTCAGTTCGCTGTTCCGCGACGGCATCAAGATCGCGCAGACACCGGCCTTCGGGTACATCGACATCGCCGGGCTGCCCGCGGACAAGGCGTCGTACCGGCTCGAGACCTCGCAGACCCGGCAGACCTCCTCGACCTTCAGCACCCGGACGGAGGTGATCTGGACCTTCTGCTCGGCCAGGACGGCCGCGGCGACCACGCTGCCGTTGCTCGGCGTCCGCTACCAAGCGAACGTCGACCGTCACAATGTCGTTCGGCGCACGCCCATCAGCGTGCTCCCGATCGTCATCGACCCCCAGCCCCGCACGCCGCTCCCGCAGATCAAGAAGCTGGAGATCCAGGTCTCCGGCGACGGCGGCAAGACCTGGCGACCAGCCAAGGTCCAGACCCTCGGCGCCGGCAGGTACCAAGCAACCTTCGCGACGCCGGACAACGCCGCGAGGATCTCCCTCAGATCCCGGCTGATCGATGCCTATGGCAACAGCCTTGACCAGACCGTCATCGACGCCTATCCACTCGGCTGAACCGACGTACCAGGCATGCACCGCAGGCCCCATGCGAGCTCGGCGCGGTCTGAGAGGGCGCTCGGGAGACGAGCAGCTGATTTCGTCGATTGCGTAAACATCACGAATTGGCCCATCCGGGCGATGCCCCGCGCCGAAGACGGAGAGCCGACGGTTCGTCTGCTGCAGGCGTGCGTCGGCAGACCGTCCCGGCCGCCTGGCCGGGCGGAACTCGAACTCGGAGATGAGATGTTCGACAAACTGTTCATTCGCAATGCGATCGATCGCAGCGCCGAGAACGGCGTCGACCGGCGCAAGTTCCTGCGCGCGGCCGGCGTCGTCGGCGCCGGTGCGGGCCTGGCCGGTGGCGGGCTGCTCGCCAGTGGTGCTTTCAACGCCGCGTCGGCCGACAGCAACGGACTCGACCTCGACCTGAACCTGGGCGAGGAGCACAAGGGCGCTCAGCCCAGCGACGGCGCGGTGCTGAACTTCGCGCTCAACCTGGAGTACCTGGAAGCGGAGTTCTACCTGCGTGCGGTCCGCGGCTACGGCCTGTCCGCGGCCGAGGTCTACGGCAAGGGCAAGCCCGGCGGCGTCCGCGGGGGCCGTAAGGTGAAGTTCCAGACCAAGTCGGTCAAGGCGTACGCCGATGAGATCGCGGCCGACGAACTGGCGCACGTGAGGTTCCTGCGCAAGGCGCTCGGCACGGCGGCGGTCGCGCGGCCGGCGATCGACATCGACGCGGCCTTCACGGCGGCGGCGACCGCGGCGGGGCTGATCAAGCCGGGCCAGAAGTTCGATGCCTATGCCAACGAGAACAACTTCCTGCTCGCCGCCTACGTGTTCGAGGACGTCGGCGTGACGGCGTACAAGGGTGCGGCGCCGTTGATCAGCAACAAGACCTACCTCGAGGCTGCTGCCGGGATCCTCGCGGTGGAGGCTTACCACGCTGCCAACATCCGCACCTCGCTGGTCGCCAAGGGCCTCGAGGCGCCGTCGGTCGCGATCTCGAACGCTCGCGACAGCCTCGACGGAAAGACCGACCTCGACCAAGGCACGACGTACCGGGGCCGGACCAACATCGTCCCGACGGACGCGAACGGTATCGCGTTCAGCCGCGGCGCCGACCAGGTCCTGAACGTCGTCTACCTGACGCCGAAGAAGGCCACCAAGGGTGGGTTCTTCCCAGCCGGTGTGAACGGCGCGATCAACACGAGCCGCGCCAACTGATGTGACCCGGTGGCCGGCCGTCCTCACTCGGCCGGCCACCAACCTCTTCGACCCGCCGAGTGGGGCCGGACGCTTGGCCCCGGCGGGGGAGCGTCAGTAGGTGATCGCGGCAACCACCTTGTCCGGATCCTGCAGGAACGGCGCGACCGCCTTCAGGATCTCGGCCTTCGGTACGCCGACCTCGGTGGAGCCGAGGTAGACACCGCCTTCGGCCTTGAGCCCGAGCAGGTTGCCGACGACCGCGGCGTGCCGGGCCTCGACGCCGAAGATCCCGGCCGCGGCCTGGAGGATCATCTTGTCCTTCACGAACCCGGCCGCGCCCAGATACGCTCCGACGCCCTTATTCTCGAACACGTGCGCTGTGGTCAGGTAGCTCTTCCGGGACTCGAACGAGCCACCGAAGTCGACCGCGGGCGCACCGACCGGGTTGCCACCGAGCTTTTGGATGGTGGCGGTGATGGTCGCGACATGCGACGCCTCGTCAGCACCGATCTGCATCAGGTACTGCTTCTCCTTGCCGGACAGCAGCCCGGCCTTGTTGCCCTGCCGGTAGAACTCGGCCTCCAGATACTCCAGCGTCAGCGCGTAGTTCAGGACGTCGATGTCACTGGTGAAGTCCTTGGCCGCGGAGAGCTGGAAGCCGTGGTTCAGCGCGCCGATCGCGGCGCCGGCCTCGACCTGCGAGGAGTTCCCGTGGACCAGATCACGAATGGTGTCAGTCATTGTCTGCTCCTCGTCACTTCGCCAGGAACGGCATCGCGGCCTTCAGGACCGGCGCCATCCCGAGATGTGCCTCGATCGGTGCCGGGAACGGATTCCCGCCACTGATCTGGGCGATGATCGCCGCGTGCCGCGACTCGACGCCGGCGATCGACGCCGCCGCGGCCAGGATCGCGCCGTCCTTCACCAGCGGCACCTGCCCGTGGTACGCCTTCACGCCGAGCTCCTCGAACGTGGCCGCGGTCTTCAGGAACGACGCCCGGCTCGCGAACGTGCCGGCCGGGAACTTCACCTTCGGCTGTGAGACCGGCTTGCCGCCGAGGTCCATGATCGTCGTCCGGACCGCGGTGACGTGGTTGGCCTCGTGCTGCTGGATCGGCTCGATCAGCTCCAGCTCACGACCCTTCAGCAGCTTCGCCTTCAAACCCGCTGTATAGAACGCCGACTCCAGATACTCCAGCGTCAATGCGTAGTTCAGGATGTCGAGATCGCTCTTCGCGGCCTCGCCCGTGTAGCCACGATCGGCGGTCCCGAAGGCGATCGGATCGCCGATCCGGGACGCGACGTACGTCGCTCCGACGCCGATCAGAGCCGCGTTGCGCAGGAAACTGCGCCGGCTGTGCTCGTCGGCGAACTCGAGAACCGGACGGCCCCCGAAAATTGCCTTGATACCCATGACTCTCCTTGGTGCCTCAACCGGCGCGCGCCTGGACGACGATGCGCTGGTAGTGGGCGGTGATGGGATTGCAGGCGAACAAGGTGATGACCTTGTCGTTGGACTTGGTTGGTTGGCGAAGGACGAACTTCACGTAGTCGTCCTGCGGCACGATCGTGGTCTTGAAGACCTTGTACGTCGTGGTTCGCGAACCGGCGGTGACCGCGATCGGGTCACCCGGCCGGAGCCTGTCGAGATAAAGGAACGGCTTCTCGTTGGTGCTGCGATGTCCGCTGATCACCGAGTTCCCCGCGCTACCGGGCAACGGCGTACCGGGCCAGTGCCCGACGCCGTGGACGAGGGCTGCCTCGTCGACTCCGTTGTTCAGCACGGTGTCCAGCTTCAGTCGCGGAATCACGAGCTTGCCGAGCCGCAACTGCTCACCCGGCTTGGCCTTGATGGCCTCGATCGGGACACCAGCCGCCGGATTGCCTTCTCCAGGCGCGAACTGGGGCTCGACGGGCTTGCCGTCTCGCAGTTGATCGAGCATCCGATTCACCAACGCGTCCGGCTCGTTCGTGGCCGGCGCCGCACTCGTCGTACTGGCTGTCGGTGCCGCGCTGCCGGACACCGCCTTGTCACCATCTGGCCCGAACACCACGACTCCCACCGCAACCAACGCGGCAAAGCCCGTACTCGCTGCCAGCCATCGATAGACCGGTTTCCAGGTCTTCATGGCGCCGACCGCCTCCTCACCGGGGTCTCGAGGGGTCATTCGGTGCCCTCGGAGAACCGGATAGGTGAGGAATCAGGTGTTCGACCTCGGGTCGTCTTCGCCGTCGGGTGAAGATGGGCCTCGCCTTGCCGGCCGGGAGCGGAGGCTGATACTCCTCGGTCCGGCAAGGCGAGCTCAGTGGCCCGGCGATCCACTCAGGAGATCTGGGGCCACTTGGTCAGGCGTTCCGGGTCGCCTGATCCAAGACTTCGGAGCCCTCCAACGGCCGGATGGTCGCTGATCACCGAATGTCATCCGGCTGCGCGGCTTCTGTGATGATCCCGCCTGTGGGTATCGCCCGGCTCCGCCGGCCCGGACGATGACCTTGGCTGGTCAAGGTAAGGGCTGGTAGGCTCACGGCGATGTGCCTAGGGTTCCGCTGCCGCGCAGTCTGCGGGAGGTCCGCGACCGAGCGGTGCCAGCGCCGTACCTCGGCGTCGCAACTGACGGGACAAAAGCCCTGAGGTCACTCAGCTCTGTGTGGCTGCGGTGATTTCTGGAGGCGCTGGTGAACTCAGGATGCGTTGCCGCTCGGGCCCGGGTGGCCATGGGTGGATATCTCGTAGTGCTGCGGGCTCCGCAGGTGGGCCGGCTGGCGACCGCCATGGTCATCGGCCGGCTGCCCAACGGAATGCTGCCGATCGGTGTGGTGGTCCTGATCAATGAACGACTCAGGTCGTACGAGGCTTCGGGTGCGGTGCTGGCCGCCCTGATGGTCGGGACGACGGTCAGCGCCCCGTTCCGGGGAAGAGCGGTGGATCGTTGGGGACAGTCGAGGATCCTGATCCCTCTGGTATCGACCCAGGCGGCCGCCCTCGCCGGTCTGGTCCTCGCCGCGTTCGCCGGGGCGAACGTCGTGCTGGTGCTGGCCCTCGCCGCATTGGTCGGGGCGACCGGTTCGACGCTCGGCGGTTCGATGCGCGCATTGTGGCCGGCGTTGGTCGTGGTCGCGTCGCCGCCCGCGGTGCTCGGTGTCGCCGGGATCGCCGCAGTGGTTGGCACCGCGACGTTCGCCACCACAGCGGCGTCTCGATCAGTCAACGGGCGACCGCGGGGGACAGGCCCCCGAGGGGCAGGACTACGGGTGCCGGGGATGCGCGTTCTCACGACGACACTGCTGTTCGCCGGCGTGGTGACCGGGATGCTGAACGTCGCCGTACCGGCTTATGCCGAACGGCAAGGGGAATCGTGGGCAGGGGGAGTGCTGCTGGCGGTGATCGCCTCGAGCAGCATGATCGGCGGGCTCTGGTACGGCGCGGTCGGGTGGACGGCCACTCCCGGCCGACGGTATGTCCGGCTGGCGATCGCTGCGGCGGTCGCCGTTTCGTTGCTGGCCGTCGCGGGCTCGGCGGCGATCCTGGGTGGATTGCTGGCTCTCGTCGGCATATTCGCTGCGCCCCGCATGATCACTGCCTACACCCTGCTCGACGAACTCGCCCCGCGCGATTCGCTCACGCAGGGCTACTCGTGGCTGGTGAGCGGGATAGCTGCCGGTAGCGCCGTGGGCTCGACGATCGCCGGTGCCGTTGTTCAGCGTTACGGCGTCCCTCAGTCGTTTGCGCTGGCCGGCGTCAGCGCTGCTGTGGGGGCCGGAGTAGCCGTGATGGGCCGCGCCGCCTTAGGTCCGTCCGCCACCAACGTCGTCGCGAAGGGTTGTGTCGATGCCGCCCGCTGACGAGGTCGAGATCTCAGTGCGACAGCTGCGTGCGGGCGATGCAGTGGCGTACCGTGCGTTCCGCCTCGAGGCACTGCGCCGTACGCCGTCAGCGTTTACTTCGTCGTACGGCGAGGAGCTCGCGATGCCGTTGTCGGCGTGGGTGGCGCGGTTGAGCAGCGACATTGTTCTCGGAGCGTTCGATGCGGCGGGCGTTCTCGTCGGGACGGCAGGCTTGTTCGTGCCCGCACGCCAGCAGGAACGTCACAAGGGGACGCTGTTCGGTATGGCGGTCGCCGGCTGCCTCGGTGGTCGCGGGATCGGCCGGCAGTTGGTGCAGGGTGTTCTCGCCGAAGCCCGCCTCCGGGATCTCCTGCAGATCGGATTGACAGTGTCAGCGGGGAACTACGCGGCTGAACACCTCTACCGCTCGTGCGGCTTCCAGGTCTGGGGGAGCGAGCCCCGCGCGGTGATCGTCGACGGCATCGCCATCACGAAGATCCATATGATGCGCGCGCTGGACGATTGAGGCTTCAGGGCACTCACCCAGGAGATGCGAGATGTCCCGGACGGCCGGCCCGCCCCGAGGATCTGAGCCAGGTTCCCGCTCGCGCCGGGCGGAGGGCGCTGCTGCAGCTAGTGGTTGCCGAGGAACCAGGCGCGGGTTGCGGACCGGGCGAGTTTGGCGCTGGAGGTTCGTCGGATAGTGCCGGGTGGGACTTCGAGCAGCTGATGAATGGTCAGGCCGTGGTCGCGTTGAACGGCGGCCCTGATGGCGCCGTCGGGAAGGTTGGTGCTCTCGATCAGGACGACGAGGCGTTCGGTGTCGGGCCCGGGGACGGAGAACGCGACTGTGCGGCCCGGTTTGAGCTGTGGGTGCGCGGACTCGACGGTGGCCTCGATGTCGTGGGGATGGTGGTTGCGGCCGTCGATGATGACCAGGTCCTTGAGACGGCCGGTGAGATAGAGCTCTCCGGCGTACCGGGCGCCGAGGTCGCCGGTGCGTAGCCAGGGGCCGGTGCCGTCGGCGAGGCGGGCGCCGAAGATGTCGGCCGTGCGCGCGGGGTTGTTCCAGTAGCCGGCGGCGACGTTGGGGCCTTGCAGCCAGATCTCGCCGATGACGCCTGGAGCGCAGGGATGGCCGGTCGGGTCGACGATCTCGAGGCGCTGACCTGCCGGTGTGCCGAGGGAGACGAGCTCGAGGCCTGCGTCGGACGGCGTGAGCCGCCCCCTGCTCATCGCCTCTCGGTCGAAGGCGTGCGTGGTTGGTGGCTCGGAGACGTTGGCGCTGGTGACGAAGACGGTGGCCTCGGCCAGCCCGTACGCCGGGGTGTGGGTTGCGGGCGGGACCTGGAAGGTGGCGGTGAATGCCTCGACGGTGGTGGCGCGCACGGGCTCGGCGCCGTTCAGGAACACCTTGACCTGGGACAGGTCGAGTGCGGACTTGTCGGTGATGCGGCGCGTGCAGTAGTCGTAGCCGAAGTTCGGGCCGGCTGTGTAGACGTCGAGCGCCGACCGGGTGAGTTCGAGCCAGCGGGCGGGGCGCATCAGGAAGGCGAGTGGGTCGATGAAGCTGGACTGATCGCCGTACAGGAGCGGTACGCCGAAGGCGAGAACCAGGCCCATGTCGTGCCAGAGGGGAAGCCAGCTGACCGTCGTGGAACGGCCTGGCCGGAAGTGGAACGCGGAGATGAGCTGGTCGATGTTCGCCACGAGATTGGCGTGCGTGACCATGACCGCGGAGGGGGTGCCGGTGGCGCCGGAGGTGTACTGCAGGTAGGCGATCTCGTTGCCGTCGACGGGTTCCGGTTCCCGGTCCTGATCGATCAGGTTGTCGAGGGCAACGACCGGGAAGTTGTCCACGGCAACATCGCCGGTGGTCAGGACGCAGGCTGGTTCACTGTCGGCGAGTGCGTTGTCGAGGCGTGCTTGGTGGCCGGACAGACCAGGTGGAAAGAGCGGGACCGCGATCGCGCCTGCGTAGAACGAGCCGACGAGCCCGACCAGATAATCGAGGCCCTGCGGTGCGAGGATCGCGACCCGGTCGCCCCGCGCCGCGTGCCGGCGAATCGCTGCCGCCGTCGTACGGGCACGGCGGTCGACCTCACCCCAGGTCAGCGTGTGCCGTCTGCCGTTGGGATCGGTCTGGTAGTCGATGAAGGTGTAAGCCGGCGCATGTGGCTTCTCGCCGGCCCACCGACGTACCAGGTCGACCGTCGTCATGGACGGCCTCGGAGGGGGAGGTCGGTGATCCGGCCCGGGCGTCGGGTCAATGGGTGGCCGAGTGCTTCCAGGGACGCCAGTTGGTGGTGGAAGGCGATCGCGGGGTCCTCGGTGTACGGAAGGGTGAGGTCGAGGAAGAGCTCGTGGCCGGCTTGGGCTGCTGCTTCGCGTGACTCGTAGTACGGGACGCGTGGGGCCTTGTGCTCGGCCGGCTGTCCGGCGAGGAGTTGCGCGCCTTCGGTGGTGGTGAGGACGCCCGCGAGTACGGCGGCGGCCAGGCGGCCGGTGGAGAGCCCGACAACGGCGGCGGGCGTCACGCCGTACTGGCGCCAGAGGAGGGCCAGCGCGAGCTGCACGCCGTACTGCGCGGCCGCCACCTGCTGCGGCTCCGGTGGTCGACCGGTGAGTACTACCTCGTGGAGCTGCAGTCCGCACGCCCACTGCAGTAGCCGATCCAGCTCGCCGATCGTCGCGGCGAATTCGGGCTCACCTTCCAGCAGTCTCCGCAGGCTGAACCACGGCTGCTCACCCGAAAACACCCACACCGGCTGCGGAATCGCGAGTGCCTCACCCGCAACCACCGCCGGATGAGGAGTGTTGCCGGCAAGAGCCGACAGCCCGTCGAGCAGTTCGCTCCGATCCCTGGCGACAACGACAGCCCGCACCGGTCCGCGGGCTACCTGCCGAGCGAGCGTGCACGCGACATCCGCCAGAGCGTCGCTGCTGTTGCGGACATGTTCGGCCAACTCTCCGGCGTACCGGCTGATCCGCTCGATGCTGGTGTCGGACAGCGCGAAATGTCCAACCCCCTCCAGCGGTACGGCGGCGACCGGCGGCCGCACCCGCCGCAGTACCAGCTCAGCGCCACCCGCATCCCGCAACCGAACCACCGGTTTGCCGTCCAGCACGGCGTCAATCAGGTCGCCGAACTCCACCTCATCCGTTGTCACGGTCTCACTGATCACCGCCAGCATCCGGTCCCCGTCCCGCTCAGCCTCCGGCAACCGCTTCAGTACGACGGATCCACTCGCCCCAGTCGCCACCACAACATCCACGTCGCCCGCCCGCAGCCGCTCCGCCCCGGCCAAAGCTGCCACCACTGCGGACCCGTCAGCCACCACTTCCAACCGCTCGGGCTCGAACAACCCCGCCCGCTCCAACGCATCCTCACGGCGCCGGCCCCGTCCGATGATCGCGATCTCGCGTCCCTCGGCGATCAGCCCGCGGACCATCTGATTCACCGTCGGACTGCGCCACAATCTCTCCGGCCGCAAGGGCCGATCCAGCAACTCACCCAGCTCGCCCGCGATCGCCACCGCGTCCCGCGACGACACCCCGTACTCCTCGAGCCGCCGATCAGGATCGACCTCTCCGCACACCAGCGCCAACCGCCCCAGCAAGAATCCCCGCAACTCCTCTTCGCTGACAGTGGCCACGACGTAACCGTAGCCTCCTAGGGTCAGGAGTGATCAGCACCGACGGCTGCTCGTCGGTGAAGAGCAGCCAGTTCCGGTCCTTCTTCTTCAGCTTGGTCCACGGTTTGTTGCACCAACCTGCTGAAGCAGCCGACGGGCGTACGGCGCGACCGACTCGAAGTAGCGGCGCTGCGCCTCGGCGTACAGCGTGCCGAACGTGAGTGACGACTTGCCGAACCCGGAGACCCCGGTGAAGCCGACCATGGCGTCGCGCGGGATGTCGACGTCGACGTCGCGCAGATTGTGCTCGCCTGCACCCCGCACGTGCACAAAGGTGTCGCTCGGGTCACAGGTCACGATCCATCAGTACCCATGCTCCGGGACATCACCGCCCGCCGTCTGATGGAGGTGATGGCACCAACCTTCCAGGGGGGTTGGGAGCCCGTCGCTGTGGTGCTGGCTCTCCTGCTCTTGAGGACGAAGCTCGCAAGGCTGGAGGTCATCGATCGATCTCACGGTTGGAGCTGTCACCATGCCCCATAAGCCAAACGGACGCCGTACGGCGCTGGGAGTCCTTGCTGTGGTCACCATGCTGGCCGGGTTGTCCGGGTGCGCGGAGACGACGCCCGCCCCGGCCGCGAAACCACCGAGTGCACCGGCCGCTGCGTTGCGGATGACCGAGAACAAGGGCCGAGCGGTGGCCTTCCATGTCACGCCCGGACGCTCGCGGACCATCGTCCTGGATTCGGGGGGCGGCGAGGACTCGTCGTACTGGAACAAGCTGGTGCCGGTGCTGGCGGCGAAGACCGGCGCGACGATCGTCACCTACGACCGCGCCGGCCTCGGACAAAGCGACGAGCTGCCCGGTCCCTGGAACGTCGCCAGCGCTGTGTCCGACCTCGAAGCGGGACTGACCCAGATCGGCGTCACCGGCCCGGTGCTCTTGGTCTCGCATTCGCAGGCCGGTGAGGTCGCCACGTACTTCGCCAAAGACCGTCCTCAACAGGTCGCCGCGGCGGTCCTGGTCGACGCCAACGTGCCCAACTTCTTCACCGACGAAGAGGTCGCCCGGCTCGACGCCGCCTACCGGCCCGTGATCGCAGGGCTGAAGAACCAGCCTTCAACCAAGAAGACCCGGCAACTCCAAGCCACCGCCGCCAACTTCGGCCCGGCACACCGCGCGTACCACCGGATCTCCTGGCCCCACGGCATCCCCGTCATCTCCATCGTCTCGGCAACAACTCCCTTCGAGAGCCCTCAAGACGCCCAGCTGTGGCGAAACGCCCAGCAGACGTTCGTCGACGCGGCGCCCAACCGGCGGCTCATCACCGCCGAACGAAGCTCCCACGACGTACCGAAAGACCGTCCTGATGTCGTCATCGCAGCGATCGAGCAACTGCTGTCGGCGCGCTAGGCGCGTGTCAATCACCTTCATCCGCCCGGCGTCGGCGCGCCCAGGATTCCCCGCGGCGGACCCGTTGATTCCGGCAACCTTCGCGCCGGCCCCGGCCTCGGCGGCGGGGTCGACCTGCGCCGCGCGACCCACCCCCGGTGTGTACGGCGACTACCAGTCGTACTGCCCGCCCGGCAATGAGGCGTACTGGCACCGCGTGGTGGTGGTCTGCGTCGACGCGAATTACGCGGGCCGCTGGGTTCCGTCGAACCAGATCTCCCGCGCCTCCTGCGGCCAGCCGAAGAGCTACTACGTACAGACCTGGGTCGGTCGCCCGCCCGGCGCCTGAACCGGGCTCCACCGAGCCTGCTCGACACAGCGATCCGGCGCGATCCGGTCGTCGCCGCGGTGATCGGCGGCACCGACCTGCAGCTCGCTATCGCCGCCGGCGCCGGGTCCTCGGACGCGACCAACCCGTGGAATGTTGCTGTAGGCAACGCCGGTGGCAGGCTCACCGCCGATTTCCGGACCGGCGCCACCGCGGAGGTCAAGGACGAAGCCTCCGACGGGCTGAACGAGCGCGCGTGGAGGTCGCTGCGACCGCAGAGCCAAACCCAGGCAGATCGCGGCACAAGCGGACTCGGGATGTCGCCCGAGCTGACAGATGCGCTTCGTGCGCGCTTCAGCGTCGCCTGATGACGAAGACGGGAATGACGCGACCGGCCGTCTCCGCGTAGGCACCGAAAGCCGGCATGGTCTCGACGGCCTGCGCGAACAGCCGAGCCCGCTCGTCCGCGTCCTCCACCAGCACGGCGACGCCGGGATATCTCTCGGTTCCTCGCTCGACCTCGACGTCGGGATGCGCACGCAGGTTGTGGCACCACGACGGCGTCGTGGTGCTTCCCCCGGCCGTGCCCACGACGAAGAAGTCGTCACCGAGGCTGAAGTACACCAGCGGAATCACATACTTCTTGCCTGTTCTGGCGCCGGTGGTCCCGATCAGAACGACGTCGGCCTTCGCCAGCGCCGGTCTGACGTCGGCTGCGACCTTTCCGCCGTTGGCGCGAAAGCTCGCGATGACATCCTTGTTGTGCTCCCACATAAGTACTTTGTACATCGTAGCCACGGCCGATATGCCCGTTAGGGCACGTCGCCCGCCCTTTTGTCCCTTCAGTCCGAGGGTAGCTACATCAGCCGGGTGTTCTGCCGCGACGGTTGCTGAAGGCACTGACCACGACGACCTGCCGGACAGCACGCTGGCCGAGCTGGTCTGGAACGCGGAACCCCCCCCGCCGGCATCGCCAGTGCACTCCGATTGGTCGTCTCCGGCTCCGCTCCGCACTCGGGCCAGGACGTGACCAGGTTCGCGCGAACACTGCCGTCACCGTCCAGGTAACCGGCCGGGGCGGCGTGCCTGTCAGTGGTGTGGGCAGCGTGCTGCTGAACGTCGTCGCGACCGCCGGAACCGCCAGCGGATCCATCACCGCGTACCCGGGGAGTGGAGCCCGGCCGCGAACGCCCAACCTGTATTACCCACCGCGACAGACCGTCGCGAACCTCGTCGGCGTTCCGGTCGGTATCGGTGGCAAGGTTACCTTCTTCAACGGCTCGGCCGGCACTGTCCAACTCATCGCCAACATTCACGGCTACACGCTGGCCGGCGCCGCAGCCCAAGCGGGCGCGTACCGCGCAGTGGCAGCAGCGCGAATCGTTGACTCCGGAGTTGGCACCGGTATCCCGCGAGCCGCGGTCAAGCCGAACGCCGCCGTCACCGTTCAGGTCACTGGCCGGGCGGGTATTCCAAGCACTGGCCTCGCAACTGTGCTCCTCAATGTGGTTGCCGCCGGCGGATCGACCAACGGGTCTATCACCACTTACCCCGGAGGTGGAGCCCGGCCGCGAACGCCCAACGTGTACTACTCAGCGCGACAGACCGTCGCGAACCTTGTCAGCGTTCCGGTCGGTATCGGTGGCAAGGTTACCTTCTTCAACGGCTCGGCCGGCACCGTCCAACTCATCGCCAACATTTACGGCTACACGATCCATGACACGACCGCGCCAGCTCGGGTTACCAACATCTCGGTCAGCAGCGTCACCGGCACGTCGGTCAAGCTGTCCTGGCACAATCCCGTAGACGCAGACTTCGCAGGCGTCACCGTGCGGAGTGCTTCTGGTTCGACACCGCCCTCTTCGCCCACCAGTGGAACCGCGGTCGCGGAGCTGACAATGCCCGCCGCCGAAGTTGACGTGATGGGTCTTGTCTCGGGCACGCAGTACACGTTCGCCTTCTTCTCCCACGACTTCACTGCGAACTACTCCTCGGCGATTTCTATCTCCGCGACGACGGCGGCCACTGCAGAACCGCCCGGCCCCGTCACAGATGCGGGCACTTCGGTGATGACTCCAGCATCGGTGTCACTCACGTGGAAGAACCCGACCGAACCGAGCCTTGCGGGTGTCATGATCCGACGCCTGGCCGGCGCGACCGCGCCGGAGTCACCGAGCGAAGGGTCTCTGGTCGCAGAAGTTCCCACGAACACCACCGAGTACACCGACGGCGGACTGGCCGCTGGCACCGAGTACTCGTACGCGCTCTTCGCACACAACGGCACGCCCGAACTCGCCACAGCGGCGACGGTACGCGCAACGACATCAAGCGGTACGCCAGTCAGCCTCGAGCGCTCCGTTGACGTCATCGTCGGCAGTTCGATCCCGATCGATGTCTCCGACACGTTCTCACGAGTTGCCTCGATACACCCTCGGTCGGGAAGCCCGGCAGGCCTGACGGTGCAACTGACCGATACGGGGGTCGTCACCCTCGCGGTAACGTCGACCGTGGACAGCGGCTTGGCCAGCCTTGTGGCGGACGGATCTGGCTGTGTCGACAAGAACTGCGACATCCCCTTCGTCGTCGCCATCAACGCGAGTGTCATTGCGCTCGCTGATGCGACTCCAGCCAACGAGGACTTCACACAGCCTGCGCCCGACAGATTGGCTCGTGCCGAGACCGTCGACGACGTCAAGGCGCTCAATGACGAGGTCATCCTCACCCTCGGCTCTCCCCAGAATCCGGGCACTCTCGGTGAGGCACGATCGCTGGCCATGGGCGTCGGCGCTGTCGTCAGTGGAGGCCTGGAGGATCTGGGCGTCTACGAGCTGCGTTGGACAACGCCGCCCTCCGATCTCGACCCCATCCTCGCGGAGCTGTCCAGCTCACCAATCGTTGCCTCCGCCACCCGGTCGACGTTCGGATCTGCAGAGATCAACGCAACTCCGCCGGGCGACTGGAACGACGACGGCCAGGCCGTCAAGTGGCCGTTCCAGCAGATTCATGCGCAGGAGGCCTGGGACATCACCACCGGAGGCAACGTCAAGGTCGGCATCGTCGATGGTGGCACCGTGTACCGGGACCACGAGGATCTCAATGTCACCCAGACTCTCGGCAGTACCGAGATCGCCGAACATGCCACCCACGTTGCGGGTTTGGCATGCGCAGTCGCCAATGGCCGTGGTCTCGTCGGCACGGCGTGGGGATGCCCTGTCGTTTCGAGTGGACTCGCACCGGGAGACATCAAGGCACAACTCGGAAAGAATGCCTTGCAGGCCGCCCGGCAGACCGCAAAAACTGAACCGCGGGTTATCAACATGAGTCTCGGTAAGAACGAGCACGACCCTGACTTCTGCGTGACCAAGGCGCGGAGCGACGCAATCAACGCAGAGATGCAGGCCGGTGCGGCGCCGTCCCGGCAACTGTTCAACGGACCTATCGGCAGGGACATCGTCTGGACGCTCTCAGCAGGCAACAACTGTGGCGTGGGCGTACACAGCCCGTTCGGCGCCAGCTGGGCCCTCCCCAACGTCATCACGGTGGCAGCCAGCAACTCCGACAGCACGTTGGCATCGTTTTCCAACTTTGGTCCGGGAGTGGAGTGGCCGCGCCGGGAGGTGTAGGCGTTGACATCCAGGGCGGGGCCAGCGGTGTCTGGAGTACGACACCGCGAAAGTGTGGACTCCTCAACAAGGGGTGGTGCCCGACCTACTCACCCATGGCGGGAACTTCGATGGCAGCACCTGTCGTTGCCGGGGTTGCCGCATTGGCGATCTCGTCGAATCTGTCAGCGACTGCTGCTGACGTAGGAAGCTGCATAACCTCCACCGCCGGCATCTCGACGCCGAATCTGACGTCACGGAGCACGCTGCCTGCGAAGGCCGACGACGCCCCGATCCAGCCCAAGATCGCATTCGCCGGATCGATCCCGGTTATCGACGCTCGAGCAGCGGTCGAATGTGTACGTGACGGCATCCGCCGTGGCGACGTATTGATCGCCGGTCAGGGCGACAGAACGTCGTCCGGGAACGGAACCGATCTAGGTGACCTGACCGCCCAGCTCGAGTCGCTCGGATACTCCGTAGCAACCTCCCGGACGTTGCCGAACGATCTGTCCGGCTTCGGCCAGATCTGGTACGTCGACACCGATGCCTTGACCGAGAGCGAGCAGGACCGTGTCGCAGCCTATGTCGCCGACGGCAAGTCGGTATATCTCACCGGCGACTGGGGCTGCTGCTCGGTCGACAGCTCGTCGATAGCACTCATCAATCGCCTCGTGCCGGGCTCGTCAGTCGCCCATGCAGGACCCGACGGGGACAGCGTCACGATCCTCCCGTCAGCTCAGTTCGGCTTGGCCAGCAGACCACGCACCGTGTCGACCCTCACGACCGCTTCGCCGGGCTCGTTGTCGGGCGTAGCGCCGGCCAATGTCGTCGGGTATTCCTCCGAACCGGATCGCGCCGTGGTCGCCGCATGGGGACCGCAGGACGTCACTGGAGGGGGCCGATTGGCGATCGTCATGGATATTAACTGGTTAGCCCAGCAGTACCGGGGACCGACCTGGAGTCCGTTCGTCCAGAATCTGGCCCAGTTCCTCCGACCATCAGTTCTGCTGAAGACCGGAATGGCGGCCGACAAGACATCCCAGCCCAACGACATGGCCAGCCTCGACCAGTCTTGGGCGAACCCGCCGACTCGTCCCACTCTTCGCGAACCGGCGTCGGCAGCAGGCCCACGCTGATGACGATCAGTGATGTTCTCTGACGAACGCCCAATTGTGCGTCTTATGTCCGGCGGCCCAAGCCGCCGGACATACAGAGAATCGACCTTGCTCAGGCGCCGCTTCTCTCGCTGCCACTGGGAGGAGATCTCGTCCGGCCATGGATGGGTTGTGCCCGGCGGGTGTGAAGCTCGGCGTCGAGCTCACGCACCTGGGCGGTGGTGTTGGCGTAGGTGGTCAGCTGGCCGTCGCGGCAGCGGCCGCCGATCATGGACTCCGGCCGGTCGACAGGATCTGACGGGCGGCCTCGGCTGCCGGAGCTGCTCGGCCCGGAGGACGTCAGCCCGGTCGAAGCGGGCGTTCCCGCAGATCAACCCCGTCGCGATGGCGGCGGAGCCATGCATGAATTCGAAGACCCCGGACGGTGACTTCGTGATTGGCGCGCCGGCAGCAGCACCGTCTCTCGTGCTGGCCGGTGGGTTCTCGGGACACGGGTTCACGCACGCATTCGCCGTTGGTGACATCGCGGTCGACGGCATCGCGCTGGAGCGATTTTCGCCGGACCGATTGGGATGTGGGCGCGATCCTGGCTACGTTGCAGGCTGCTCGGGCCTGGGCGTGTCGAGTGCGAGGGTGGTGAGCTGTCTCGTAGCCGCGGCTACGTCGATACAGGCGCCTCGACATCTCGTACGGACTTAGTGATGTGGCCACATCGATTCGATGGCGGATAGGGCCTCTGGGCAAGAATAGCCGACTGCCAGGGCGACCAGCGCGTGCGAGTTGAGCACGACGTCGAGCAGGTCGATCACGGTGCGCGCAGCGGATCCAGACCCTGGCTGATGCTCGTCCGTCGCACGGCCGGAGCCTGTACGGCCTCTTTTGGCCTTACCCATCGTGATTGACACCTGTCCCGCGTACTCGACGCATCTGTTGTCACCCGAGATCGTTCGGGCTCAGGGACAGTGCATCAGGTCGTCAGACGGTGCGTTGGGAGAAGATCGGGGGGTTCTAAGGGCCTACAGTGTTGCCGTGTCTCGGTCTGTCAGCCCTGTCGATGTACAGCTCGCCCGGCAAGCGTCCGACGAGGGCTATCCGACGACCCCGCGTCAGATCGAGCGCTGGCGTGAGAAGGGTCTGCTGCCTCCGAACGAGCGAGTCTTCCCTGGACGAGGCAGCTCGGCGACGGCTGCGGCCGGAACCATCGAGCTTGTCCGCTGGCTCTCGCAGAATGCTCGACGGGGGCGTCGGCCGGCTGACCTGGCGCTCCTGGCCCTCGCAGACGGACTGCCTGTTCCGGAGGCTACGGTTCGAGAGGCCTTTGTCGCCGCTATCCGGCGACCACTCCTCTCGGTCGAGCGCGACTTCCCGGAGGGTGCCGAACCAGAGGACATCGCAGAAGCTGCAGCAGACGCTGGTCCCGCCGCAACCGTGCTGCCTGAGCGCGTCCGACGCATCGACCAATCTCTTGAGGCGCTCGGAGCCGACTGGGCCCTGCCAGGCCTCGGCGACCTCGATCCAGGCCCGACCAGTGATCCGCTTACACCGAAGGACTGGGCCTACAACGCAGTCCTTGCCCTGCTGAAAGGTGGCGGGGACTTGACCATCGAGCAGATGGCACAGATGGCGCGGTCGGTCCTTCCGAAGAACGCAGTCGTGCCAGTCGCCGCGGACATGGAGCGCAACTGGCCTGACGACGAAGCCGACCGCGAGCTACTGCTCAATGAATCCGGAGGCCTCTCGTTCATCCCTGAAGGAGACCTACGGCAGCAGTTCGAGGAGTATGCGGTCAACCGACCGCTCGCGGAGCTCCGCAACGCGTTGGAGACGGCCATGCAGGTCGCCGAATGGGCTGACCGTCTCTGCGCCGACACGGAGGCTGAAGTCGCGTCCAATACGCCTGGCCCAGCGGCACGAGAGTGGATGATCGGCTCGCTCGTCGGGCCTGCGAGGCTCATGCTGACCACGGGCCTGCGCGACGCTGACTCCAGCCCCTCTGACCTGGCTTTCACCGCCATGCTGCTGCTCTTCATGCAAGATCTTTTGGGTCGTGTCCGGTCTCTCGTGCCGGCTGCAAACTTCGATGTTCTGGCTCTTCCCGGCGTCCTCCCGCAGGTCATCCTGACAACGCTGAACCTTGGCGTCTCGTCCAGTTCGACGTGATATCGCCATTCGACTGAGTTCACCAAGACCCATGACCTCTTGCCCGGGTTGGCGAAGTTCGGACCGTCTGCCACTTGCGGCGCGAGGCCTTCAGTTCCTTCGAGGACGTGATACGAGTGGTCAGTCGGTCCGGGAGAGGTCAGCCAATCGACCTCGGCTGCGGGGACTGGTGTGGATGGTGCAATTCGGGCACGGCTGACCTGACGAGAGGACTGTGTATGAACGAGGACGTCTCCAGCTCTGAGGGCGGTCGAGTCCCGCAGCGTAGGAAGAACGGGACGGTCGGCCAACACCTTCGAGAACTCGGAGCAGACGGCCTGAAAGTCGCGTTGAGTTTCATGCCCGGCCTCGGGGGACCCACCATCGAGGCCCTCAATGTTGTCGAGGCGCGAGCCCAGCGACGTCAAGCAGACCTGCTGTTCAGCGTCATTGACAGGCTCGACACCGACTTGGCGGTGCTGGAACAGTTGCTCAACGACGATGGAGATCTTGCCGATCTCTGGGTGCGCGGCATGCAGGCGGCCAGGACTGCACAGACAGATCGCAAGATTGAGGCGTTTGCGGCAATCCTTAGTGCATTTGCGCGTCGCGAGACGCTTGGCAAATCGGCGCCCACGCTCGCGAGCGTCATGTTGAGAGTTCTTGAGTCCCTCGACGAGGAGCATATCGAGATCCTCGCCATCGTTGATAGTTTCGCGGATGAGACGCCGTCGCCCGACGGCGATGACGAGACGCGATCCGTAGGCATCAGCGCGGAGCGACTGGGGAGTGCATCCAACTACCCGGCGACCGTGGTCGCCATCATTCTCGACTCACTCCTATCTCTGCAACTGGTTCGGGATACGTACGAGGGGACCTGGGCCGGCTTGGAGGGTAAGGGTGCCTACGCGTTGACAGCCCTCGGTGCGAACTTGCTGGCTATGCTCCGTGTGGGCCATGGCGAAACCCCTGCGCCCAGAGCCGATGCAAAGGACTAGGCAGCCGCCGCTTTAAACAAGGGTCCGCCGGTCTCTCCTGGTCTACCTGAGGGTGGTTGGGAATGTGTCGGGACCTCGTGGAGAGGTATCTATGCGTCGTATTTGCGGGGTCTGCCCTGCGCGTGGCAGCTGCAGTACGGCTCCGAGGTGTGAGTTCATGCTCCGGTCGGTCGGCCGAGGGCTTAGGCGAGCGTGATGCCGAGGCCGAGCGCGGCGCCCTTGAGCGCCTTCCAATCACCGGGCTGCTGGGTCAGCTTGGTCAGCACGGGCTCCAGCGCATCTTGGCCCCAGAACGGGGATTTTGTGTTGGTCATGAGATGGAAGAGGAACTTGCCGACCGTTCCGGGGCGCTGCGTAATCAGGTCCGGAAGCAGCTTCTCCGCCACGTCACCGTACTCGTCAAGGCCGGCTGATTTGGTAGTGGCGAGTTCGACCGCTGCCTCGAAGTTGACCGCGGGCAGATGTACTGCCCACGCTGCCATGGATGAGGCCTCGGACAGAGACAAGACGATCGGGACGTTATTCACACGCCCTTCCCAGTACGACGCCATCCAGTTCTCCCAGGCGGCCCGTTTGCCTTCTTGTGGCAGTTCGCCGAGGAACTGTGTGAGCGAGTCGATCAATTCGACTCGATGGGGCTCCGATGCGGTCGTGGTGAGTGCCCTGATCCATTGAAGCGTGTCGGGTAGCTCGGCTCGCAGCGCGACTGACGCTGAAAAGTCGGCCCACCGCCGCTGCTGGACTTTCCCGAACCGCTCCAACTCGGCCGCCGTCTCAGTGAGTCCGTCGAGAAGGCCAGCGCCGAGGAGGCCGCTGTTCCAGCGTCCGGATGTCAGAGCACCCCACCAAAAAGGTTCTGCCGTAGCGGGTGCGCCCCAGTCGTGCCGTGGCAACAGGTTGCCACGGCACCAGGCGTTGTCTGCTGCGTCCAGGAAGTGCAGGTGCCCAGCGAGCTGAGTTAGTGCGATCGCGCCCGTTCTGGTGTCGTCGTCGAGGACTGCTGACATCAACGCGAGGTCAGTGCCTCGGAGCCCTGTCCAGGCCTGGCCGGCCGCAGACCATGCCTGCCGAACTCCTTCCAGCCAGAAGTCCAGCAAGTGACCGATCGGGTGGTTGATGACGTAGTTGACCCAGTCGTTAGCCGTCGCTTCGTCTGCCGATGCCCCGGCCCACACCTCACCAATCAGATCTGCCGTCGCCGGCACGTTGTGCCAACCAACGACCTGCTCTCGGAGGATGGTTGCGAAGAACTGACCAAGCGCCGCTAGATGTTCGCCGGCAGAGAGCGTCCGCAGCGCGGCGATGATCTGCGGCTGCAGTTCGGTGTCCGCCGTGTAAGCCCAGGCCTGGATCACCGTGTCCTGCAGTTCGCGGTCGCCACCCACATGAGGCCATACTGTCAAGCCATCTGTCGGGTGCTTGCGGACCAGGTCCGCCAGGAGTGCGACTGCATCGCCCCAGTTCGGTGCTGTCTTCTGCGGAAACGGAACATCGCTATACCCAAGTAGAAAGTCAATTGCGTCGCTGGGATCGACAGCGACCTTGTCGTGAAAGTCGGCGGTGGACATCGGCGCATGAGGCTCGACGAACCCAAAGGTGAAACCATTTTCTGGCTCCTCGTCTAGAAAGAACGGATGGTTGGCGATCATCCTGTCAATGGCGGAGTTGAGGCTGTCCGTCGCTGCACCTGCTTCGCGCAAGGCGTCCAGGATGCGGAAGGACGAATACTGTGCCACGACGTCATCCACGAGTGCAGACCGCGCAGCGGTCACGATCGAGTCGACAAGCGCGGCAGGCGCCTCGCTCATCTCTTTTGATGACAGTAATGTGCGGATCTCGGGTTGGCACGGCGCGTCATTGAACAGGTTGCCATCGAGAAGCTGTTGGAGTTTCGCGGATGCCGTAAGGTCGCCCCGTTGGCCGAAGGCATGGACGGCCAGTCGGCGAACGAGCGCGTAGGGGCTTGTCAACCAGCGATCGATAATGAGGCTCGCCAAGGCCGACTCCGTGGCCACCAGATGAGTCAGAGAATCGCGAGCGGCGTCGACCAGCACGTCGACTGCGTTCTTAGGATTCGGGTCCTCGGTTTCGATCGAGACACGTCGCGAGCTGAACGCGTCATATGACGTAGTCACCAGGGTTTCGTGCAGACGATAGTGGTGCGTAAGAGCCCTCTCGAGGAGCGGCAGCATCTCGATGGCGAGCTCGTCGATGTTCGGCGCGATCAGCCGCGCCCAGGACTCGCTCAGCCAATGCGCGGTGCCTAAGGGAGCGATCCTGAAGGTCGGAGACAACAGTCCGTCGCCTGGCTCGACGGTAGCCTGGGGCAATGACAACTTCGTGAATAGCTCGATGATGTCACCGCGGTCGTCAGGCCACTGGCTTGCGTGCAAGGCATACTCAAGGAGGCGGGTGCTGCACTCAGGATGGTGTGCTTCGAGCAGGAGCTGCAACCACCGACGGTGGTGAGGCAGCCGGGGCTCGCTCGAGTTGTACTCCGCTGAGTGCAGGGCACCTGCAAGCGCGTTCCACAGGATTGGGCTCAGTCGGCCGCCGAGCTTGATCAGGATCGACCATGCGTGGTCGCTTCGAGCCTCGTCGAGCGCGAATTTGCCGGCAAACCATTTGGCCAGCAGGTAGCTAGCCTCGGATCCACCGTGCGCTGGCGGCGAATGGTCGAACAACAGTCGAAATGACTTCTGCGTTGCGGCCCAGTTCAGCCAGTAGAGATCGTTTGCGGCATTCGTGAAGAATTCGACACGGTCTGGTCGAGCGAGCGACTCCACCAAGTAGGACAACTCGCCGGGGGTCGGCTCGGCCGGCTGGCTCACGATCGATTGAATTCGGCTGCGGTGATCGAGCAGATCCATGTCGCTGAAGTCCGCCCAGTCGGACAGACAGCGCGCCAGTTGTGCATGGTCGTCTGCCGGCGAGTACGGGATGGGGGTGATTCCGAGACGTCGCCAGAGGGCGTCGTCCGGCTTGTCGGTGAGGACGTAGCGACTCGTGTCTCGACCGAGCGCGAGTCCGAGATACTTCATCGCGACGTCGGAATGGCTGTAGCCGACGAACAGTACAGAGTACTTACTGAACATTCGCTCGAGGAAGCGTGAAGCCCAGGCGTCCCGCAGGTAGGCGCGTCCGAAGTCCCGATCCGTGACGATCAGTTGCTGTGCCGGGCCGTCAGCGGCCCCGTGTAGGTACACGATGCCCTCGAAGTCTTCTCCGAGCGGCATTGCGGGCCCGCGATAGGTGTCAATTTCGAGACCGAGTTGCTGTGCTGCGCCTTCGAGGTGGAGATCGTAGTTGGTGGTGACGAGGCGTGGTACTGAGCCTGAGGCGATTCGCATCAGCGAGGTATGGATAGTGTTCGGCTCCGAATGCGCCGGGGTCACCGCCATCTTGGTCAGCTCGTGGACATCAATGGCCGGATTGTCGTCGAGTTGGCCTAGCAGCACGTCGAGGCGGTCCATCCACTCCTTGAGTCCGTTCTCAAGGTGCGTGTTCGTCTTCTCGACAATCCCGTCGGCCAGACCGCCAAAGGACGGCAGACCGGCGGGCGCGGCGTACGAAGTGCCCGCGCCAGTGAAGAGGACCAGCCGATTTGCGTCGTACGCGGTAAGGATCTCTTCTGGAATCTCTATATCGCCGAGCAGCATCCCGGTCAACCAGCCTTTGCTCTTCCGGTACGCCGCGAGCTCGGCGCACAACCAACGAGTCTGCCCACCAGGGTAGGTGCACTCGACCTCCACTAAACTCACCGCTGCGCGCTCCTGATATCTCAAGAAAGGATCTCCAGTGGCCGGTAGATCTCGTGCCGGTCATCGAGGCTCGGGTGGGGATCGAGCCCAGGCGGGATTCCTGACGTGCGGCGGAGAAGCGTAGACCTCACGGCAGCTCCTCGCCGTACTGTGCGAGTAGGGTTCGAAACTGGTGGGCCTTGGTGCCTCTACTGCCCTGTAAGCGGTTCTTGTTGTTTCGTTTCCAGCGTGCGAGGACTCGTTCGTCTTCCTCTGTGGCGGTGAGAGACGGATGAAGGTGACCTGCACCCTCACCGAAGTCCTGGAGCATGGTGAAGCGGGTCTGCCAGATGTCGTCACGCGCGTTCCAGGTCCAGCCAGGCAAGCTCTCAAGGAATTGGCGTTGGTCGATCGAGAGTCGATCGGGGCGCGTGCGCCAGGTGTTCAGCCAGGTCCCGATCGGACTGTCTTTCCAGCGATCTCGTTGTCTGATCTGGTCGATGGTCTTGTTGGTCTCGGTCAGGGCAGATTGGAGGATTTGGATCTTGCGATCGAAACCGGCGGACCGCGGGTCCCACTCCCAACCGGGTATCGCCCCAATCTGGTCGAGTTGTTCACCGGGGAGGTCACGGCCTTGCTCTCGCAGGCGCCGCCTTCGTGTCCGAAGGTTCTCAGCCCATGTCTTGAGTTGCTCGCGCGATGCTGCGTCAGCCCGGGTGCGGTTCTTTAGGCTAGCGATGTAGGCGTCGCGTTGCCGTGCGAACTCGGTCTCCTGTGGAGAGAATGTCCAGGAGGACAGGCTGATGAGGCGGTCCTGACGCGTCAAAGGCAGCTGCCCGTCGCGGTGGCGGCCGCGTTGCTTGGCGATCCATCTGGCGAGGTTGACCTCTTCAACGAATACTTCTTTTGGTACACGGCAATGTCCGTGCTCAAGCTCGAAGGTGGACAGCGCGGTGAACATCCGATCCCACAGATTCTCCTGGCTTCGGCGGTCGTCGGATAATGCCGGCTCGCCTAGCTGCGCGAGGATCCATGCGTCGGCCGTCGCCTCGGCGCGCGGCAGGTTGTCAGCGTGATATACAGCCGCTTCTACGGAATCCAGGAGGCCGAGAGTCACGAGGTGGTTGAGGACCTCTGTGGCTGCCTCCTCGGGCAATAGCTGGGGTGCGATCACCAGATCGAAGGCTGGATCGAGTGGCTCGAGGTCGGCCTCCCGGACACGAACGACGGTCCATCCGGCTCGGCGCAACCTGTCAGCTTTGGCTGCGTCGCGTCGCTGGGAGATTGGTGACCTGTGCCACCAGACGCCGTCGAACTCGAGTACGAGATGCAGGCCTCGTGGATTGTCGTCTACGACGATGTCGACTTTGACCATTCGGCCGTCGGCGTCCGGAAGGGTGCTTCTTGTGTGGTCGATCGGAAGTACTGTTGCCAGCTCGGCCTTCAGCCGAAGCTCCTGGACGGAGGTATGCGGCAGGTGGCAGCTCGGACACCCCGCTCCCGAGCGGGACCAACCGCCGGTCCTTCGGCCAACCGGGGCTGGCCAGGCGGGGTGTCTGTCGTTCACAGGGCAGTTCCAGATGCCTTCACGCATGCTCGCGATGCTCACGTCGTCCGCAGTGAAGCCAGATTTCGCCTCGTCGAGTTGTGAGGCGATGTCAGGTCGGTGGATCGCCAACCGATTGGTGGAGGACACGCGCCGGCCCGAACAGAAAGGGCATTTGCGGCCCGAGACACGCTTGTCGATGGTTGCCAGCCAGCTATGGTCGTCCGCCGCTGGGCAAGTCCACCAAACCTTCTTGCTGGAGCCGACCGAGTAGTCGTTTGGAGTCGTGGTGTTGCGCACATAGTCCCACTGCTCAAGCAGAAACTTGTCCGGGCAGTTCATCGAGAGTCGATTTGCGTCGTTCACCCGGTAGCCCCCGCAGTCCGGGCATCCAGACGTCTTACCAACCCGATTGTTCGGACTTGCTGTCCAGCGGTGGCCGGATTCACAGACCCAGTTCACGGCGATGTTGCTCTGCTCGGCCACCTGATCCGGAGTCAGTGGATGGTTTGCTGCGTAGTCGAACTCGGCGGCCAGCCGATGGTCTGACAGCCAGCCTGATCTAGCGCGGCCCGGTACGCCGGTCTTGTTCGTCACAACCTCCTCTGCTAGTTGTAAGGCGGAGTCGACGTGGTTTCGCAGCTGGTCACGTCTGGGCGGGGACTGGTGGGATCACGTCGGCCATGTTGATGAGCAGGTCCGCGGTGCTTTCCAGCGTCTTGACCACTTCGACCAAGGTGACGTCCGGTGGGAGTTGGAATCGTGCTCCGAAGAGGCATTGTGCGGACTGCTTGGTCTGTCCTTCTCCGAAGCCGACGCCGAGGTACGGCGGCGCCCCTTTCGCGATGATGGCTTGATGGCCAGCTCGATCGTGCGGCGCGCGAGGACGTGCAGACGCTGTCACCCAGTCAGCCCGTGCGGCTGCCATCAGCGGCCACATTGCCAGCAGGTAGTCCCAGTCGAACTGTGCTGAGGTGATCACGTCCTGTTGAAGCAGCGAGATCCGCACCGACGGCCCTTGCACCTTGTTCTCCGGCACGGTCGCGGCGTATTTCGGATAGTCACGGACGGGCAGGCGCTCTTCGGCTTCAAGCACTACCCAGTAGCCATCCTTTTGGGCTGGCAGGCACATGCGAGTGACCGAGCTGACTCCTGCGCTGGATGTGGTCAGGTCGTGCTCAATCGGCGACTTCGGGTGAATCGACCGGTAGATCCAAGACATCCGTGTCCGCAGCGCGATCACAAAATCCTCGCCCGGTCTCAGCGCGTTCCAGGGAGTGTCTGCGCCAACCGCCGGGATGCAGTCCCCGAGATGTTCGAGCCAGGCGACGGCCGTCTGGACAACCCACTGATTACTGCTTCGTTGGTAGGCATCTAGCACAGACTCCCAGGTCACCGGCAGCCATCTTCCAGCTGCTGGAAGATGAATGGGTAGGTGTGCCGGCATGATAAGTGCATAGCGTTCCGCGTCTGGTGCGGCTTCGATGTAGCGATCCAATTGCCGAGGACCAAGGCCGGCCAAGACCTTCACCTCGATTACTGCCAAGGTCCGCCCATCATTTTGGATCAAGATGTCTGGCCGGTCCGCCGCCGAGATGGCGATCTCTCGACCGACCTGGACGCGCTTCGGTGCAGCATCCAACTCCAGGAGAGCGATGAGAGGCTCCGGATCCGTAGCAATGAGTACTGCGAGAAGATCTGACCACCGGGTCTCGTTGCCAACTGGGAGGGCGTACCTCAGTACGGGTTGGCTGGTGCCCGGTGGTGCAAGGCTGTCAGGATCAGAAAGCATGCGAGCCCCCCGGGCTGCTCTGCTGCAGTAGTCGTCGGATGACCTATCGGGTAGAGTCACCGCGGCGTTACGAGAGAGACGGCAGAAAGGCAGACCGTCGGCGGCGCGTTGGGGCGGCCGTCCTGCGTGGCCAATGTCGTAGAACCGCGGCGCTTAACGGTTGACGTGTTTACGTCGGAATTAGGTCGACCTCGCGGTCCGCGGCCTCGACGGGTGGGGTCGGAAGGCGATCGTTGAGCAGCTGAATCGAGAGGGCGTGCCGTGTCCTTCTGCGCACACCCCGCGGCAGAATCGGCATCGGACGATGGACGGCTGGCAGCACTCGACGGTCATCGCGATCCTGGGCAATCCGCGGTATACGGGCTATGCCGTGTATGGGCGGTGGCAGAAGGTCGAGGAACTGCTCGATCCAGATGATGTTGCCGCTGGCTACGTGGTGAAGTTCCGGCGGTCGCCGCACGCGAAGATTGTGCGATCGCGCGAGCCCGCGCATCCGGCGATCGTCTCGGTGGAGGAGTTCACGGAGGCTCAGTTGCGGGCGCGGCAGCGAAAGGTCGAGGGCATCCGGAAGTGGTCGGCGGTTGATCGGCGCCGGATGTCGACCAAAAGGGTGTACGCGTTGCGCGGTCTGGTGCGGTGTGGGCTGTGCGGGCGGAAGATGGAAGGGGCCGCGCGGCGGCAGGATGTGCTGTATTACCGGTGCAATGCGCGGACACTGGTGCCCGGCTCGGCGAGCGCGTTGTCCCATCCTCGGCAGATCTATCTCCGGGAGGACACCGTCATGCCAGCGGTGAATCGATGGGTCGGCTCCCTGTTCGATCAGATGCATCGCGCCGACACGATCGAGGCGCTCTTCGTTGCAGACGATGGTGAGCAGCATCGGAACGACTATGTCGAGGATCTTCGTGGGCGTGTCCGTGCGGCGAAGGTCACGATGGATCGGACCCGAAAAGCGCTCGAAGCGGGGTGGGATCCAGTCGAACTGCGGGACCAGTATAACGCGGCCGTTGCCGAGAAGCAGGCGGCGGAACGGGCGCGGTCCTCGCTGCCCAACGACGGGGTTGTTACCCGAAAGCAACTTGAGGTCTGGGTGGACGAGCTCGGTGATGTCGGAAAGGCGCTGAATGCGGCGAATCCGGAGGATCTTGGCCAGCTGTACCGGTCGTTGCGGCTTTCGCTGACGTATCACCACGTCGATCAGAGAGTCGACGTCGAGGTCGACCCGATGGCCGACCGTGTGGATAAGGTCTGTGTCCGAGGGGGGACTTGAACCCCCACGCCCCGTAAAGGGCACTAGCACCTCAAGCTAGCGCGTCTGCCTATTCCGCCACCCGGACAGGTGGTCTGCGCCTCAGCGGCGCCGACCGGAGAACAGTAGCAAAGAAGTCGGGTGGAATTCACATCGGGTGGGTGGGGGTGTCTGATGGGGGTGGTTCGAAGTTCAATGAGAGGGGTTGGGTGCTGTGGGGACTGTTGATGTGGCAGGGATTGAGGCGGAGCGGGAGCGGTTGCGGGGGGAGTATCTGACGCAGGAGCGGGCGGGTAGTACGGCGCGGGGGTTGCATCATGTGGCGGTGTTGTGTGCGGATGTGGAGACGACCATCCGGTTCTATCAGGGGGTGCTGGGGTTTCCGTTGACGGAGATCGTGGGGAACCGGGACTACGAGGGGTCGAGTCACTTCTTCTTCGATATCGGCAACGGGAATCTGCTGGCGTTCTTCGACTTTCCGGGGCTGGAGCTGGGGCCGTACGCGGAGGTGCTGGGTGGGTTGCACCACATGGCGATCTCGATGGAGGCGGAGCGGTGGAGTGAGGTCAAGGGGAGGCTGGACGAGGCCGGCATCGAGTACCTCGAAGAGAGCGGTACGTCGATCTACTTCAGGGACCCGGATGGGACGCGGGTGGAGCTGATCTCGGATCCGCTGGGGGAGATGTACGGGCTGAGCGTCCTCTGATCAACCCGATGCGAGAGGATGGGTGGCATGACTGATCCGTCGTACAGCGCCGATGCCGAAGTGGTGGAGTTGTGTAGCGAGCTGATCCGGTTCGACACCACGAACTACGGGAACGGCCGGAGCAACGGGGAGCGCGGGGCGGCGGAGTATGTCGCGGCGAAGCTCGACGAGGTCGGGATCGAGTCGACGATCTACGAGTCGGAGCCGGGGCGGGCGACGCTGGTGGCGCACTGGGAGGGGGAGGACCAGAGCGCTGATCCGTTGCTCGTGCACGGGCACCTGGACGTCGTACCCGCGGATCCGAAGGATTGGAAGGTCGATCCGTTCGCGGGGGAGATCTTCGACGGGTGCGTGTGGGGGCGCGGCGCGGTCGACATGAAGGACTTCGATGCGATGGTGCTGTCCGTCGTGCGGGCGCGCCAGCGGGCCGGGGTGAAGCCGCGGCGGCCGGTGCGGTTGGTGTTCACGGCCGATGAAGAGGCCGGTGGCGTGTACGGCGCGCAGTGGCTGATCGAGAACCATCCGGACACGGTGGCGGACTGCACCGAGGGGATCGGTGAGGTCGGCGGGTTCTCGGTGACGGTGAAGGACGACCTGCGGCTGTACCTGATCGAGACCGCTGAGAAGGGCATGGACTGGATGCGACTCAAGGCCCGCGGTACGGCGGGTCACGGCTCGATGATCAACACCGACAACGCGGTCACGAACCTGGTCGAGGCGGTGACGCGGATCGGTGGGCACGAGTGGCCGCTGCGGCTCACGCCGACGGTGCGGGAGTTCCTGAAGACGCTGGAGGACGTGCTCGAGGTCGAGCTCGATCCCGAGGACATGACCGAGACGCTGTCCAAGCTCGGCAGCTTCAGCCGGATGTTCGGCGCGACGATCCGGAACACGGCGAACCCGACGATGCTGAACGCCGGCTACAAGGTGAACGTGATCCCGGGCGAGGCCGAGGCGCACATCGACGGGCGCTTCCTGCCGGGGTTCGAGGACGAGTTCCACGCGACGATCGACGAGCTGCTCGGCGACAAGGTCACCCGCGAGAGCGTGGTCACCGACATCGCGCTGGAGACCGAGTTCAGCGGCGGTCTGGTCGAGGCGATGAAGGCTTGTCTCGCGGCCGAAGACCCACAGAGCCGTACGGCGCCCCTGCTGATGTCAGGTGGGACGGACGCCAAGTCGTGGAGCCGCCTCGGCGTCCGCTGCTTCGGTTTCGTACCGCTGCAGCTCCCGCCGGACCTCGACTTCATGGGCATGTTCCACGGCATCGACGAGCGCGTCCCGACCACCTCCCTGGAGTTCGGTTCCCGCGTCCTCGACCAGTTCTTCGACAAGGCCTGAAGCAAGCCTTAGCCATCGCACCCGGCCATTTGGTCGTGGTGCGCCAAGCGGCGAAACGCTTCCGACTGACAACTGCTCCCCGGCGCCCTAGCCTCTTTGGGGAGGACGCACCGCAGCGCCGGGGGTCGGATGCTTGATGCACGGGTTCACCAGGGCAAGTTCGGCGAGGATTACATTCGGGTCTTGGCGTCCGCGGCCGGCCTGCTGGTGTCGCAAGACGATGTGGACCACGACGGTATCGACTTCTGCATCAAACAGCCCGGGCCGACGAAATTCGGGTTCTCGCCGCGGATCGACGTCCAGGTCAAGACGACGTCACGGCCACAGCGCCGAGCCGCTGCGTTCGACTTCGATGGACTGGATCAGCTGCAGTTCAATCGTTTGGCCGGTACCGATGTCGTCGTACCGTGCTACCTGTTCCTGATCGTGATGCCGGTTGCGGATGCCGACTACACGGATCTGCGGACGGCGGGTCTGCTGTTGCGTCAAGTCGGGTACTACGTCTCCTTACGCGATAGACCGAAGGTCGAACAGCCGCGGAAGGACCGCAAGATCCGCGTCAGAGTTCCGGTGGCCAACGTGCTGACCGTGTCGGCGTTGCGCAGATTGATCGAGCCGTCCTCGGATGTTGCCCGATGATCGGGATCGGCGAGCTGACGGCCTACCTGGCCGGGACCGGCTGGTCGGCGACCGGTCTAACCTGGCACGGAGGCGCGGTCTGGTCCCGCGGCGCTCACGAGGTACTGGTGCCGCCTCGCGAAGGGATGAGCGATACCCCGTCCCGGCTCCACGAGCTGCTGCTGGCGGTGGCCGAGGCCGAGGATCGACCTCCGGGCGAGATCGTGCGCGACGCGAGATTTCCGTTGCTGGATCGCGCGCTATACCGAGCCGATGTCGTGGCAGGGGTTGACGGGTTCGTTGCGTTGTCCTCGGGACTGGATGCCCTACGGGGCATTCAGGACATGCTGTCGGCCGTCGCATCGTCGGATGCGCTGTCAGATGTCTTGCTACGCACGACGATCGAGCAGCGTCTGGTTGCGACGCTGCTCGTCCCCGGCGTCGGCGATCAGCGCATGCTGGAACGCCTCTACGCGGCGACGGAAGCTGTGCACACCGCCGTCCGCACGGACTCCTTGGAAGAGGTCACCGCCCTTGGCCTTCCGAGTTCCTTCTGTACGGCGTTGGGCCGGCTGACCGGCCCGGACCGAGCCGGCTCGTTCGAGTTGGAGTTTCGCTGGGCGCGCGGCGTACCGTCGGAGATCCCCGACACCCGGCTGAACTTCGGGCCGGGGACCGGCGAACAGCTGCGGCGCGTGACCCGGCGGCTCCAGGCACGAAGTCGGCAGGACCGGACGGTGCCCGGCCACAGCGGTCCGACGACTGTCGAGGGACGCATCGTCGGGCTTCAGGACGCGGGCAACGGAGTCGATCGCTGGCGGATCAAGGTCGACGGCGTCATCACGAGCGAGCGCCGTACGACGCCATCGCGAGCGGTGTGGATACGCCTTGGCAGCCAGGCCCAGTACGACCAGTCGTGGGACGCGCATCGCCGCCATCAGCCAGTCCGCGTCAGCGGGACGTGGACGCCCGACGGTCCCGCCCGAGTCCATGCCGATCCGGACGGACTGATGAGCCTGCCAGCTCCGTGAATCCCGCTTCCGACATCTCCTGCAATCTGCCGACCAAAGGACCGAGACGTGCCGAACCACGACCTGAACTCGAAGGAACGAGCCGTTCTGCTGACGCTGCTGGCCGAGGGGCGCGAGCTGACCAACGCGGATCTGCAGGCAGTCGCGGGAATCAAACTCGACGGCGTGAGTCGAGTGCGCCTGAACGACCTTGGCCTGGTCGACTCCGACAAGCGAGGCCGCTCCTTCGTCCACGTGCTGACCGAAGGCGGCGCTGCCTGGTGTGAGAAGGAATTGGCGACCGAGCGCCCGGCCCGCTCCGGAGCCTTCGGCGGCGCGCTCTACGCGGTTCTTGGGTCGCTGCACCGCTATGTACGGCGCGGCGGGCTGCACCTGACCGAAATCTTCCAGCCGGCCGCTGAGCCCGAGCTCCCAGATCGCGTCCGCGCCTCGTACGCCGATCTGAGCGACCGGCCAGGTGAGTCGTGGATCAGTCTGGTCTCGCTCCGGAAGGCGTTGGCCGACGTGTCACGCGACGAGCTGGATGCGGCACTGGAGCAGATGGCGCTCACACCCGGCGTGCACATTCAAGCGGAGGCGAACCAGCAGAGCCTCACAGCCGCCGATCACGAAGCCGCCGTTCGATTCGGCGGCAGCAGCCGGCACATTCTGCTGATTGAGCAGCCATGAGATCCGACGAACGTGATGCCTTGGCCGCCGTGCAGTTCAACTGGGCGGTGACGCCGGACGACATCTGGAGTCCGGTCGAGCATCACGTCGATGAGCTCCACCGGGGTGTCGTCCGAACGGCGCTCGCTGCCTTCTCGATGGCAAGACAGAGCCGGGGCCCGAGTCCGCTCGGCGTCGCTCTGCGAGGGGAGAAGGGAGTCGGGAAGACGCACCTGCTCGGCTGGCTCCGCCAGCAGGTGCAGGACACCGGCGGATACTTCTTCCTGATCAAGCTGGTCAGTGGTGGCGTTTTCTGGCCGAGTGCCGTTCGCGGAGTGATGGACGGGCTTCGGGCGTCCCACGCCAACCAGCTGAGCACACTCCTCGGTCGGCTTGCCGAGCACGCCGGGCTCAACGGCGAATCGCGCAGCCGGCTGGTCGGGCAGAGCGCCGTACGGCGTCAGGACGTGGACAGCTTTCTGACCGGGCTGCGGGCCACCGACGAGGAGATCGTGCTGGACTGCGGCAATACCATCCGGGCGCTGATCCTGAGCCGGAGCCCGGAGGCGGCCGTCCAGGAGATCGGCTACAGCTATTTCGAACTCGACGGATTCGTGGAGGACCCCGACCGGGAGACGTGGGGATTTCGGCGTGGGCCGCGGCTGCCGCAACAAATCCTGGGTGATCTGTCCCGGCTGATCGCGCTGACCGGACCCAGCGTCATCGCTGTTGATCAGCTGGACAGCCTGCTGGCCCAGATCTCGACTGCGCGCGCCGACGAGGCGCCGGCGGGCGAGATCGCGCGTGAGGTCAACGAGATCGCGGACGGGTTGATGGAGCTCCGCGAGGTGACGCGGCGGGCGGTCACCGTCGTTGCCTGTCTGCCGGCTACCTGGCAGCTGATCGACTCGTTGGCAGTCGGCGCCGCTGCCGATCGGTTCCGGATTGCGACGATGCAGTCGGTCCTGCCTTCGGCCGCGGTGGTGGAGGAGCTGGTCAGTGGCCGGCTCGGTGCGTTGTACAGCGCGGCAGCATTCGTCCCGCCGTATCCGACGTGGCCGATCCTCCAGTCGGCGCTCGCCGACCCCCGGGTTCGCAACTACACGCCGCGCCGCGTGCTGCAACGCGTCGATGCCCACGTCCGACGTTGTCTGGAGACCGATGAGCTGATCGAGCTGGCCGACCTCGAGGACGAGGTACCGGGGTCCTCCCCAGCCGGCAGGCACGCGGCGCCCCCGGGCTTGAACCGGTTGGACGAAAGGTTCGCTCAGCTGCGGGCGGAGGCCGACGTGGACGCGGCGGTCGATCCGGCGACGGAGGATACGGCGATGCCGGAGCTGCTGGCCGCCGCGCTCAGCTGTTTCATCTCTGAGCTGGGCGATGGCGGGCCGGCGTTCGAGCTCGACCCGCCGCCGGGGAGCAAGCCCGCTCTGCATGCGCGCCTGCGTCGTACGCTCGACGAACGCACCGATGACGAGATGGCGTGGAGCTTCCGGGGGATCGCCAGCCACCATCACCTGGCCGCGCTGACTCGGTTGCGTGCGGCCAGAACCGCGGCAGGACTGAGTGTTTCGTCCGGCAAGCGGCGTCTGGTGGTGATCCGGAACACCGAGTGGTCGAAGGGCCCGAAGACCACGGAGGAGCTCACCGAGCTCGAGACGGCCGGCGGAATGTCGCTGGTGATCACCGAGGACGACCTGCGCACCTTTGCCGCGCTCGTCGTACTGCGTCGCCGGCCGGACCCTGGCTTTCTGGGCTGGCTGAGTACCCGGCGTCCGGTCGGGAATTCGGAGCTGTTCCGTCAAGTCTTCGCGGACCACGCGGCGGAGCAACCACCGCAGATCATCGCCGACCCGGAAGCCGGTCGGCAGCCGGAGCCGATGTCCGAGGAGCCGATGGTTCAGCTGGGAATACCGGTCGGTGGCGACCAGCCGTTCGTCGTACCGTTGCGGACGCTGCGCAAACACACCGTCGCGTTCGCCGGTTCAGGATCGGGCAAGACGGTGATGCTTCGGCGGCTGGTCGAGGAGTGTGCCCTGTACGGCGTTTCCTCGATCGTGCTCGATCCGAACAACGACCTGGCGCGGCTCGGCGATGCGTGGCCGGAGGCTCCAGACGGATGGCTGGCCGGAGACGCAGCCAAGGCGCGCGAGTATCTGGAGCAGACCGAGGTGGTGGTGTGGACGCCGCGCCGGGAGAAGGGCCGCCCGCTCTCGTTCCAGCCCCTTCCGGATTTCAGCGGTGCACTCGACGACCCGGACGAGTTCAATGACGCGCTGGACGCGGCGGTTGCTGGTCTGCTGCCGCGGGCGCATCTGACCGGGAGACGCGCACGGAACGGTGAGGCCGTGCTGCGGCAGGCACTGAACCGGTTCGCCCGGGCCGGCGGTAGCGACCTGCGGAAGTTCATTGCGTTCCTCGCGGACCTGCCGGACGACGTCAGCTCGATCAGATCGGCCGGCAAGCTGGCCGAGGAGATCGCCGACTCGCTGAACGCCGGGATGGTCAACGATCCGCTGTTCGGTGGAGACGGCGAGGCGCTCGATCCGGGAGTTCTCCTCACGCCGTCGTCCGGCTATCGGGCGCGGGTCTCGGTGATCAGCTTCGTCGGCCTGCAGACCGACGAGCAGCGCCAGAGCTTCGTGAATCAGCTGCAGATGTCACTGTTCGCCTGGATCAAACGGAACCCGGCCGGGGATCGGCCACTCGGTGGTCTGCTGGTGATGGACGAGGCCCAGAACTTCGCGTCGTCGGGCGCAGCGACGGCATGCACCGAGAGCACCCTCGCGTTGGCAACCCAAGCAAGGAAGTACGGCCTGGGTCTGGTCTTCGCCACGCAGGCGCCCAAGGCGTTGCACAACCGCATTCCGGGGAACGCGACCACGCAGATCTACGGCCTGCTCAATGTCACCGTGCAGATCAATGCTGCCAAAGAGCTGGCCAAGGCCAAGGGTGGCACGGTCGACCAGATCGCGAGGCTCACCGCGGGAGAGTTCTACGCGGCCACGGAGGGAACAGCGTTCGCACGGATCCGGGTGCCGATGTGTCTGAGTCACCATCCGGCTAGCGCCCTGACGGTCGACGAGGTGATCGCCAGAGCGCGACCGAGTGGCTAGCTGCTGCCGTCGTGCGGCACTACGTCGTACGGCGGGTCACGATGTCGAGAGCGTGCTTGCGATGAGCGGCGAAGAGCTCGTTCGCGTGATCCGCATTGCGAGTCCGCAGCACCTGCGCGAGCTCGCGGTGCTCGGCGGGGATGAGCGCCAGGTAGTTGTCGCTCTTGGCGCCGATCCGGCTGAGCAGGAAGAGGTGGATCTGAGAACGGATCGCGTACCAGGCCTGTTCTAGGCGACGGTGATGTGCCGCGCCGTAGACGGCGTCATGGAAGGCGATGTCGCAAGCAGCCATTGCGTGGGTGTCGGTCACCCGGGTCATCGCGGTCACCGCGGCGTCGATGGCGGCGAAGTCGTCATCCGTCGCGTGCAGGACCAGCTCGCTGACGGCCAGCTGTTCGAGGGTCGCCCGGAGGCTGGACAGCTCGGCGAGGTCGTCGTCGGTGAGGGACATGACCGTCGCTCCGCGATGCCAGGCGCTGCGAACCAGACCTTCGCGTTCCAGGTGCAGGAGCGCTTCCCGGATCGGACCGCGGCTGACGTCGAGTGCTGCGGCCAGTTCGAGCTCGCGAAGCTGGTCGCCCGGGGCATAGCTGCCGGTGAGGATCGCGGCGCGGATCCGGTCGGCGACTTCGTCCGCCAGGCTCCGCCGGCTGGCGGGTCTGAGACCACCTTCACTGGTCATCTCTCAATGTTAACATTAAGACAATCACGACGACGGAGGCTGAGATGAGCGTTCTGGATTCGCCGATTCCGCGGTTTCACCTGGCGATGCCCGTTGATGATCTGGAGGCGGCGCGGGAGTTCTACGGGAGGGTGCTCGGGCTCGAGCAGGGGCGTAGTTCCGAGACGTGGATCGACTGGAACCTGCACGGGCATCAGTTCGTGACGCATCTGGCGGCGGAGCAGCCGAAGCGGATTCACAATCCGGTGGACGGGCATGATGTGCCGGTGCCGCATTTCGGGCTGGTGCTGACGGTGCCCGCGTTCCATGAGTTGGCGGACAGGCTCAGAGCAGCCGGTACGGCGTTTGTGATCGAGCCGTACGTGCGGTTCGAGGGGCAGCCGGGGGAGCAGTGGACGATGTTCCTGTTCGATCCGGCCGGGAACGCGTTGGAGTTCAAGGCGTTCGCGGACGACTCGCAGGTGTTTGCGACGTAGTCAGGAAGTACTGGCCGGCGGCGTACGCCGACATCGTCAGTGCGCCGCGGCCGGGGAAGTCGCGGCCTGACATCCGGTAGGCGATGAGGGCGTCGGAGATCAGGAAGAGCGTGCCGCCGAGGCCGGAGCGCGGGTTGTGCCAGCGGGAGACGACGGCTGTTGCGGTGAGCAACAAGGCGTAGGCGGCGACGGGGATCTTCTGGTTGCCGAGGCCGGGGGAGAGGGCGGCGATCAGCGCTGCCCAGAGGGCGCCGTACACGGCGAGGACGCGCCAGCTGCGGGTGGCGGGGCGGCCGGTGAAGAAGGCCAGGTAGCAGGCGTGCGCGGCCGCGAAGGCGGCCATGCCGGCGAGCTCGAAGCGGGTCTCCAGCAGCAGGTCGCCCGCCGCTGACGCCAGCAACGCGGCCTGCAGCAGGGGGTGCGCCTGCTGGGAGCGGGTCCAGGAGAGCAGCAGCGGCATCAACGAGATCTTGCTGGCCTGTCTGAGGACTTTGATGTCGGCGGCGACGGCGACCGTTTGGATCACGGCCGCAGTCCAGTACGCCGTCAGCCGTCCTCGGTCAGTCGCCAGCCGCCGCAGGTTCATGCGGCCGAGTCTGCCGCACAAACGGCCCGGCTGAGCGGTTGTTCACGACAAGTTCAATGTCGTGCGGAGCTGCGGGAGGTAGCGGACGAGGTCCTTCGGTGGGGTGGGCGTGGTGACGACGGAGAGGGTGAGGCGGTAGCGGAAGGGGGCCGCGACGAGTTGCTCGCCGGGGAGGAGTTCGGTGGCGAGAGCACTGCGCGGTACGACGGCCAGGTGGGCGCGGCGGCGAGCCATCGCGACCGTCGTACCGAGGGTGACGCCGCGGCGGGCGGTGGCGCCGAGGGCGACCAGGCGGGCTTGGATCTCTTCGCTGCCTCGGTCGTACGTCGAGAAGGCGACGAGCCGGTCCTTGAGTGGTTGCTTGTTGGTCCCGGGCAGCGGGACGCCGGCGGGCACGAACACGACGAGGTCGTCACGGCCGATCCGGCGGGCGACGGTGCCGCGCGGCAGGGTCATCTGCTCGGCGATCGCGATGAAGGCCGCGTCCAGGGTCCCTTCCGCGACGCGTTCGACCAGGAACTGGCCGTGGTCGACGACCTGTTCGAGTTCGAGGTCGGCGTCCAGGACGGGGAAGAGGATCGGCGCGAGGCTCGCGAAGGTGCCGATGACGAGGCGGTGGCCGGTGGCTGCGGCGCGGGTGGCGTCGTACACCTCCTCGAGGTGGCTGAGGATGTGATCGGCACGGCGGGCGAGCTCGGCGCCGGCTGCGGTGGGGCGGGCGCCGCGGGTGTCGCGTTCGAACAGCCGCACACCGCAGAGGCGTTCGATCCGGGCCAGGCGCTGCGAGGCGGACGGCTGTGCGATGCGGAGCTCGCGGGCCGCGGTACCGACTGCGCCGGTTCGGACGATTGCCTGGATCAGCTGTAGATCCTCCACCGATGGCAATGAGGTCATAGGGCCAGGCTATGGCAGGGGTGCAAGCCGTGCTGCCTACCTCATGGTGCCGGAAAGCCAAAGAATCAAGGGCATGAGAGCACAGGGTCAGGCGGTCGTGCTGCTGGCGAGTGGGGGAGCGGCCGACTTCGCGATGCGGTTCACGCAGGTTGCGCTGCCGCTGGTGATCCTGCAGGAGACGGGCTCGGTGGCGGCGACTGGGCTGGTGGGCGGGGCGGCCGGCGTACCGGTGATGTTGTCGCCGTGGTGGGGCCGTCGGGCACGGCAGTGGGTGGATTCGGGAGCACGACTGGCATTGGTGGCGGTCGTGACCGCAGCGGCGTTGGCGATGGTGCCGACGGCAGCCGCGCTCGGCTTGCTCACGCCGGGGTTGCTCGTTGCCGCCGGGCTGCTGCTGGGGTGCGGAGACGCCTTGGGTACGCCGGGCCGGACCGCCCTGCTGGCGGACGTCGGGGACCGGTGGGGGCCCGGCAAGGCGATCCAGTTGCTCACCTGGCAGGACGGCGTACGGCGGGTGGGGATGATGATCGGACCGCTCCTCGGGGCGATGGCGGTGGCCGCGGGGCTGACGAACGGGATGCTGTGGGTGGAGGCCGTCGCGGTGCTGGTCGCCGGGATCGCGTGTCTCGGCATCCGCGCCGAGCGCCGGTCAGGTGGGGAAGCGCCGTCGATCCGGGCGAGCTTGGTAGGGCGGCGTGAGGTGGCCCTGGGCTGGCTGGTGCGTGGGACGTCCTGCATCACGTGGTTCGCGTTCACGCTGGGGTTGTCGGTGCTCGGCGCCGAGCGGGGACGGCCAGGTGTCTACGTGGCGGCGGGCATCAGCGGGTACGGCGTTGGCGCCGTACTGGGCACGCTGGTCGCAGTGAAGGTGATCCGACGACTGCCGGCGCTGCCGTTGGCCTGTGCGTCGTGGGCAGTCGTGGGGCTCTGCTGGACCGGCATGGGGATCTGGACCGCGCCGCCGGCCATCGCAGCGATGGCCGGGCTCGCGGGCATGGTGATCGTCTGGGGGATCTCCGCAATCTCGGCGGTGATCACGCAGTCCTCCGATGGAGCCGACCGCCGGGCGCTGCTGTCGGGACAGACGGTCGTGGTGAGCGCCAGCAGCTCAGTCGGACTGCTGGTCGGCGGCTCGGTCATCGGTGCGGTCGGAGCCCAGCACACCCTCATCGGCGCTGGACTGCTGACGACGCTGGTCGCGCTCGGCGTGAGCTACTCGGCGAGGTCGATGCCGAAGCCGGGGCGGTCAGCCAGGGTCAGTACGCCGTCCGCGAGGGTGTAGCCGTCGTCGACAGTGCCGAGGGTGTTGGCGGGAACGCCTTCAATGATGTCGACGTTGCCCAGACCGGCAGCCAGATGGGCGGCGTACAGGGTCTTCAAGGGCAGTCCCCAGGCGTGCGGAGAGGCCTTCATCGGGAGGTTGGGCATCGTACGGCGCCAGGCGGTGAGGCCGTGGCCGATGACGTCCATCAGGGCGACGTCGATCAGCCCGGCCTCGCCGTACCGGATGATCCGGTCGACGTCCGGTTCGAACTCGCCGTCGGCGATCCGGGGCGGTGCGGTCGGGTGGTTGCGGAGGAACTCCAGGTCCTCCCAGCGTTCGGCGAACGGCTCCTCGAACCAATAAAGGTTGCAGTCGGCAACGGCTTCCAGATAGGCCACCAGGGTGTTGATCGTGTAGCCGTCGTTGGCGTCGACCAGGATGTCGGCGGTGGGGTAGAGCTCACGGGTCAGCCGGGTGACCTCGATGTCGCGCGCGAGCCCGGCGTCGTGCGGCATCCAGCGGTAACCGCGGCCGATCTTGAGCTTGAAGTCGCGGAAGCCGGAGGCGTGGTCCTGCGCGAGATTCCGCGCGATCACCGGCAGGCCCTCGTCGAGGTCGTCGAAGTAGATGCCGCCGGTGTAGCAGCGGATCCGCGGGCTGCCCGCCCTACCGAGCATCACGTGCACCGGTACGTCGAGGATCCGCGCGGCCAGGTCGTGCAGGGCGTAGTCGAGGAACAACGCGTCGGCCGCGATCACGCCGACCTCCGGATCGATGAGTTCAGCCACCGAGCGGCCGATGAGCGCCGAAGGGTCACCCGGGCCGAGCGGCAGGCCCCAGCCGCGAGCACCGCGCGAGGTCTCCACCACGTACGCCGTCTCGAGCGCGCCGCTGCCCTTGTGATCGCGGAACGAGTTGCGGCCGATGTTGCGGAGGAATCGCGCACCGACCTGGACCGGGGTGATCGAGCTGACAACATGCGGCATCGGGACCTCCAGATATCCGGGTGAAGTGCCACCGCGTCGATGGCACACTCCGAGCATGTCCGAGATCGTGATCACCACACTTGCCGAGCGGCCCGAGATCACCAGTGTGCTGGGAAACTTCTGGAAGGTCTGGCCGCGGTTCATGCTGGAGGACCTGATCGGTGACGCGCTGATCGGGCACGTGAGCCGGGAGTTCGCGGACCAGTGCCTGGTCGCGACCGAGGACGGTGAGCTGGTCGCGCATGCGCGCAGCATCCCGTTCGCGTTCCCGATCGAGGACCGCACGGAGTTGCCGTCGCGCGGCTGGGACCAGGTCCTGCAGTGGGGGATCGAGGACCACAGGCTGGGCCGCGAGACCACCGTGTCGAGTGCGCTCGAGGTGATGATCAAGCCGTCGCACACCGGCCGCGGGCTATCGCACCGGATGGTTCAGGGCCTGCGCGACGCGGTGAAGGCGAAGGGCCACACCGCCCTGTACGCGCCGGTCCGCCCGAACGGCAAGACCGACGCGCACCTTCCGATGAGCCAGTACGCCGCTCTCACCCGTGACGACGGTCTGCCCGTCGACCCGTGGTTGCGCGTGCACGTGCGGGCCGGCGGGAAGATCATCAAGGTCGCGCCGGCCTCGATGGTGGTCGCCGCCTCGCTGGCCGAGTGGCGGGAGTGGACCGGCCTGCCCTTCGACGCCAGCGGGGAGGTCGTCGTACCGGGCGCTCTCGTGCCGGTGCTTGCCGACGTCGAGCACGACCGGGCCGTCTACGTCGAGCCCAATGTCTGGGTCCGCCACGACGTCTAGCGAGCCAGCCGGCCCAACAGCGACGACGCAGCGATGATGCCGGCGACGGCGGCGACGATCAGTACGCCGAAGTCGAGCAGGTAGTTGGTGGGTTGGCCGATGAGGAGGCCGCGGAGCGCGCCGACCTCGTAGGTGAGCGGGTTGACGTGGCTGAGGACTTTGAGCCAGCCGGGCATGATGTCGATCGGGTAGAGCGCGCTGGAGGCGAAGAACAGCGGCATGGTGATCGCCTGGCCGATGCCCATCAGGCGGTCGCGGCGCAGGACCAGCCCGGCGATGGTCATCGACAGGCAGGAGAAGAACGCGGCGCCGAGAACGACGACGGCCAGAACCGCGAGCAGCTTCAAAGGGTTCCAGGTCAGGTCGACGCCGAGCAGGGCGGCGACGATCAGTACGACGATCGCCTGGGTGATCGTCCGGATCCCGGCCGCGAACGCCTTGCCGGCGACCAGGGCCGAGTGTGGGGTCGGGGTGACGAGGAGCTTGGTGAGGATGCCGGCGTCGCGTTCCCAGATGATCTGGATGCCGTAGAAGATCGCGACGAACAGCGCAGACTGGGCGATGATGCCGGGCGCGAGGTAGTCGAGGTACGGGACGTCGCCGGTCGGGATCGCGCGGATCCGGCTGAAGGTCTGGCCGAAGATCACCAGCCAGAGGATCGGCTGGATCGCGCGGGTGACCAGCTCGGTCCGGTCGTGGCGCAGTTTCTGCAGCTCGACCAGGCAGAACGTGCCGATCCGGCTGAAGAGGCGGGTGACGGAACGCCAGCGGGTGTCAGCCGAGACGCTGGGCTGTACGACGGGTGCCACGGACATCGCGCAGACCTCCCTTCTCGCCGGCCGCGAGGCTCTCACCGGTGTGGTGCCGGAACACGTCCTCGAGACTCGCGTCGGGGCCGAGCTCGGTCTTCAAGTCAGCGGGACTGCCCACCGCACGCAGCCGGCCGAGGTGCATGAGGGCGACGCGGTCGCAGAGGATGTCGGCCTCCTCCATGTAGTGCGTGGTCAGCAGCACGGTCATCCCGTACTTCTCCTGCATCTCCTGCACGCGCGCCCAAACCGAGTCGCGCGCGACCGGGTCGAGGCCGACGGTCGGCTCGTCGAGCACCAGCAGAGCCGGGCGATTGACGAGTGCCTGCGCGAGCTCGAGGCGGCGGACCATGCCACCCGAGTACGTCGACGCGAGGCGGTCGGCCGCGTCGGTCAGGTCGACGATCTCGAGGACCTCGGCGACCCGGGCGGCTCGCTCACGACGCGGTACGTCGAAGAGCCGGGCGAACCAGGAGACGTTCTCGCGACCACTGAGCGCGCCCTCGATCGACAGTTGCTGAGGGACGTAGCCGAGCAGCCGGCGTACCGACATGGCATCGGTGCGGACGTCGAGCCCGAAGACGTGGACCGAACCGGACTGCGGTGGGTAGAGCGTGTTGAGGACGCGCAGCGTGGTCGTCTTGCCGGCGCCGTTCGGCCCGAGCAGCCCGAAACACTCGCCCGGAGCGACAGTCAGGTCGAGGGAGTCGACCGCTAGGTGCTCGCCGAACCGATGGCTGAGCCCGGAAATCTGTACGGCGGATGGCGGCGAGCTCATAGCTGCTCCTGAGGGTGGAGGCGGTCGGCGAGGATGCCGAGCACTGGGAGGGCCGCCCGGAGGGCGTCGCGTTCCTCGGGGTCGAGGTCGTCCAGGGCCTGCGAGACGAGCGTGGCCCGGCGGTCGCGCCAGGCCTCGACCTCGCGACGGGCGGAGTCGGTGAGGGTGAGGCGGGCGATGCGGCGGTCGGCCTGGTCCTTGGCGCGCTGGAGGAGGCCTTGGTCGGTGAGTTGCCGGACCAGGGTGGAGATGGTGTTGGCGGCGAGGCCGAGCTCGGTGGCGGCCTCGGCGACCGAGATGCCGGGGGTACGGCGGACAGTCCGGATCAACTCGGCCTGGGCGTCGGACAACGGGAACGGGCGGCCCGTCGTACGGCGGAGATGGCGTTTGACGAGGCCGAGCGTGCTCAGCAGCTCGTCGGCGAGGAGCTCGGTGGTGACCACCTGTTCACCATAGCTCTGTCGCAGAGATATTTCAGCAGGTCGTCAGAAGATGCCCCCTCAGAAGGTACGGAGCACCTTGATGACGCGGCGGCGGAGCCAGACCCGGCGGGTGCCGTCGGGATAGCGGCGGAGTCTGGCCAGCTCCCAGCCGCCGTACTCGGCGTGCTCGGTCAGGAGGCGGCGCACCGCGCCACGCGACTCCGTCCGGGAGACCTCGAACTGTTGCAGCTCGTATTCAGCCATCCGCACCTCCGACTTTCAGACGACAATCCTCACGAAACGTCCTCCAGCGCCGCCACGATGGCCGGCGGCAGAGTCAGTTCCTCAACGCCCAGCACCGACTTCAATTGCATCGCAGTCCGGGCGCCGACGATGGCTGCCGACACGCCGGGCCGGTCCCGGACCCAGGTGAGCGCGACCTCGAGCGGAGTCCAGCCGAGCCCGTCCGCGGCACGTGCCACCGCTTCAACGATGCCCGAACCACGGCCGTCGAGGTAGGGGTCGACGAATCTGGACAAATGCTGAGACGCCGCCCGCGAGTCCGCGGGGATGCCGGTGCGGTACTTCCCAGTCAACACACCCCGGCCAAGCGGGGACCACGCCAGTACGCCGATGCCGAGCCCTCCGGCCGCGCGGATCGCGTCCGCCTCGGCGTCCCGGGCGAGCAGCGAATACTCCACCTGGTTCGAGACCGGTACGGCGCGTCCCGGCCACGCCTGCTGCCACGTCACCGCACGGGCGGACTTCCACCCGGCGTAGTTGGAGACACCGACGTACCGGGCCTTGCCGGCGTTGACCGCGTAGTCGAGCGCGGACAGCGTCTCCTCGAGCGGGACGTCGTCGGACCAGGTGTGCAGCTGCCACAGGTCGATGTAGTCGACGTTCAACCGGCGCAGCGACGCATCGAGATCGCGCAGCAGCGAACCCCGCGAGGTGTCGGTGATCCGCTCGCCGCGGCGGACGCTGAAGCCGGCCTTGGTGGCGATCACCACATCGTCGCGCTCGACCACGTCGCCGAGCAGGGTCCCGATCAGTCGCTCGCTGTCACCGTCGCCGTACGCCGCGGCGGTGTCGATCAGAGTGCCGCCGGCGGCCACGAAGGCGGCGAGCTGCTCGCGCGCCTCGTGCTCGTCGGTGTCACGGCCCCAGGACATGGTGCCCAGGCCGAGCCGACTCACCGCCAGACCACTGTGACCGAGATAGCGCTGCTGCATGGGTCGAGCCTATTGCGGGGCACCGACAACGGCTGGATAGGCTCGCCAGTCATGCGACTCGGACTGAACATCGGCTTCGTCTTCGGCGACGAGCACCTCGACCATCTGAAGCTCGTCAAAGAGGCCGAGTCTCTCGGCTTCTCGGTCACCTGGGCGGCGGAGGCGTACGGCTCGGACGCCGCCACGCTGCTGACCTGGATCGCCGCCCAGACGACGACGATCGACGTCGGCGCGGCGGTCTTCCAGATCCCGGCCCGGACCCCGGCGATGACCGCGATGACGGCGGCCACCCTGGACCGGCTGTCCGGCGGCCGGTTCCGGCTCGGCCTCGGCGTGTCCGGGCCGCAGGTGTCCGAGGGGTGGCACGGAGTCCGGTTCGACAAGCCGCTGGCCCGCACCCGCGAGTACGTTGCCATCGTCAACGCCGCCCTGCGGCGCGAGACGGTGGAGTTCCACGGTGAGCACTTCGAGCTGCCGCTGCCCGGTGGGCCGGGCAAGGCGCTGAAGCTGTCCAGCCGCCCGCTCCGCGACCACGTGCCGGTCTACCTGGCCGCGGTCGGCCCGAAGAACCTCGAACTGGCCGGCGAGATCGCCGACGGCTGGCTCGGGATCCTCAACGACCCCGCTTATCTTGGAGAGCAGTTGAAGCACATCGAGGCGGGACGTACCCGCGCGAAGCGCGCTGACGGCACTGTGCGTCAGCTGGGGCTGGACGGCTTCGACGTCGTCGCCTCGGTTCCGCTCATGACCGGTGACGACCTGGCGGCTGCCGCGGACCCGATCCGTGGGTACGCCGCCTTGTACATCGGCGGCATGGGCAGCCGGGAGAAGAACTTCTACAACGCGCTCGCGGTCCGGATGGGCTACGCCGACGAGGCCAAGGAGATCCAGGACCTGTACCTGGCCAAGCAGCACCGCGACGCGATGGCCGCCGTACCGCAGGGCTTCATCGACGGCATTTCGCTGCTCGGCGGCAAGGAGCGGCTGGCCGAGAAGCTGACCGCCTACGCCGAGGCCGGTACGACGACGGTCGCCGTCACGCCGTTCGCCCCGACGGTGGAGCAGCGGCTGGCCGACATCCGCGTGCTCGCCGAGGCCCTCGAGCTGTCCGGAGTGGGTAGCCAGTGACGATCTGGGACTCGATCATCCTCGGCATCGTCGAGGGGCTCACCGAATTCCTGCCGGTCTCCAGCACCGGCCACCTGACCATCGCGTCGAAGGCCCTCGGGCTGCCGATCGACGACCCGAGCGTGACCGCGTTCACCGCGGTGATCCAGTTCGGCGCGATCGCCGCGGTCGTGCTCTACCTGTGGAAGGACATCGCCCGGTACGCCGTGGCGTGGTTCCGCGGACTCACCAAGCCCGAGCACCGCGGCGAGTTCGACCACCGGATGGGCTGGTACGTGATCGTCGGCTCGCTGCCGATCTGCATCGTCGGGTTCCTCGCGAAGGACCTGATCTCCGGCCCGCTGCGCAGCCTGTGGTGGGTGGCCGCCTCGCTGATCGGCTGGTCGTTCTTCATGGTCGCGGCCGAGCGCCTCGGCTCGAAGAAGCGGCCGCTGGAGAAGATCACGATGACCGACGCCATCGTGATGGGCCTGGTCCAGTGCCTCGCGCTGATCCCGGGTGTCTCGCGGTCGGGCGCCACCATCACCGCCGGTCTGTTCCGCGGTCTGGACCGGGTCGCCGCGACGCGGGTCGCGTTCCTGCTCGGGATCCCGGCCCTGGTGGGGGCGGCGGTCTTCGAGTTGCCGGACGCCCTCGGTGGCCACGTCGGCGCCGTACCGCTGCTGGTCGGCACTGTGGTCAGCTTCATCGTCGGCTACGCGTCGGTGGCGTGGCTGATCCGGTTCGTGGCCAAGCACACGACGGAGGTCTTCGCCTTCTACCGCGTGCTGGTCGGCATCGTGATTCTGATCCTGCTGGCGACCAGCACGATCACAGCGACTTAGAGCCAGCCCACCTTGCGGAAGAGGCCGTACATCGTGCCGCAGACACCGCCCATCAGCAGCAACACCGCGTAGTACCCGAAGTGCCAGCGCAGTTCGGGCATGTTGTCGAAGTTCATGCCGTAGATGCCGGCCAGCATGGTCGGCACTGCGGCGATCATGACCCAGGCCGAGATCTTGCGCATGTCGTCGTTCTGCTGGACCGACACGCGCGCCAGGTGGGCGTTGAGTGCCGACGTCAGCAGGGCATCGAGGCCATCGGTCTGCTCCGAGACCCGGGTGACGTGGTCGGCCACGTCACGGAAGAACGCCGCCGCGTGCCGGTTGATCCCGGGAGCGCCGTGCGCGAACGCCTCCATCGGTTCGCGCAGCGGCACGATCGCCCGGCGCATCTCCAGCACCTCACGCTTGAGCTTGTAGATCCGCTCGGCGTCGCTGGTCCGCTCAGGGGAGAACACCGAGCTCTCGACCTCGTCGACGTCGATCTCGACCTGCTCGGCGACCTCCTCGTAGCCGTCCACGACCGAGTCGCAGACCGCCCACAGGACGGCGCCCGGTCCGTGGCCGAGCATCGAGGCTCGGTCCTCCAGGGCGTGCCGGGTGGTGGAGAGTTCGGCGCCGTCGCCGTGCCGCACGGTCACGACGTACTGGGGTCCGACGAAGACGCTGACCTGGCCGGTCTCCACCTGGTCGCCCTCGTCGACGTACCAGAGGGTCCGCAGTACGACGACCAGCGCGTCGCCGTACCGCTCGACCTTGGGGCGCTCGTGGGCTCGCAGGGCGTCCTCGACGGCGAGTTCGTGCAGGCCGAACAGAGCCTGGACGCGGCGCATCTCGGCGTCGGTGGGATCGTGCAGGCCGACCCAGCCGAAGGTCTGGTTGTCGCGGTCGATGGTCTGGGCAACGGTCTCGGGTTCCTTCGGCAGATCGAGCCGCTCACCCTCGGCGTACACCCCGCAATCGACGATCACGGACCCATCATGGCACCGGAGGTTGCGCAGACCGGATAGCGTGCTCGTTATGCCCACGGTGATTCTGGTCCGGCACGGCCGCAGTACGTCGAACACATCCGGCACGCTGGCCGGGCGGACCCCGGGCGTGAAGCTCGACGACACCGGTGTTCAGCAGGCCGCAGCGGTGGCTGAGCGACTCGCCGCGCTGCCGCTGGCGGCGATCGTGACGTCGCCGCTGGAGCGTTGCCGGCAGACCGCGGCCGCGATCGCCAAGCACCACAGCGGGCTGCGGCCGGCGACCGACCGGCGCCTGACCGAATGCGGGTACGGCGATTGGACCGGCCAGAAGATCTCGACGCTGGCGAAGGACCCGCTGTGGTCCGTCGTACAGGCGCATCCGTCGGCGGTGACGTTCCCGAACGGCGAGTCGATGCGAGCCATGCAGCAGCGCGGCGTGGACGCGATCCGGGCGCACAACGCAGCCCTGCCCGACGACGCGATCTGGGTGGCCGTATCGCACGGTGACGTGATCAAGGCGATCGTCGCTGACGCGCTCGGCCAGCACCTGGACACCTTCCAGCGGATCGTCGTCGACACGGCCTCGACGACGATCATCACCTACACCAAGACGCGCCCGTTCCTGGTCCGGCTGAACGACACCGGCAGCGAGCTCGCCTCCCTGATCCCCAAGCCCCCGGCGAAGGGGAAGGCGACCAAAAAGCAGTCTTCCGACGCCGTTGTAGGCGGACGGTAATAGGGTTCTAGTCATGGCACGCGTTGTTCATTCCTACGACGAACCCGAGCGGTTCGTCGCCGGCACCGTGGGGGAACCCGGTGCGAGAACGTTCTTCCTGCAGGCCCGGGCGGGGGTCCGGCTGACCTCGGTGGCCTGTGAGAAGGAACAGGTGATGGCGCTCGCGGAGCGGCTCGACGTGATGCTGGACGAGGTCGCGCGGCGGTTCGAGCGGGAGCCGCTGACGCCGGTGGGGCCGGATGACACCGACCCGCTGGAGCAGCCGATCGAGGAGGACTTCCGGGCCGGCACGATGACGCTGGCCTGGGAGGCCGACGCCGAACGGGTGGTGATCGAGGTGTTCTCGGTCGTCACCGGCGAGCAGGTCGAGCTGGAGGAGGACGACCCGGTCGCGGCGGTCCTGGAGTCGGAGGAGGGCGAGGCCCTCACAGTCCGGCTCACCGAACTGCAGGCCCGGGCCTTCGCCCGGCGAGCGGTGGCGCTGGTGGCGTCCGGCCGGCCGAGCTGCCCGTTCTGCGGTCGTCCGATCGACCCCGAAGGCCACATCTGCCCACGCGCCAACGGCTACCGCAGGCACTTGCCCGAATGACCGATTCAGATCTGTTGGCTCGTGGGGAACTGTCCCTGCTCGGCCGGCTGATGGCGGCCTCGAACGGGACCTACCAGGGGTCGGTCAGTCTCGGGGCGGAGGCGGCGACGGTCGTCTACAAGCCTGTGCAGGGGGAGCGGCCGTTGTGGGACTTCCCCGACGGCACGCTGGCCGAGCGTGAGTACGCGGCGTACGTCGTCTCCGAGGCGCTCGGGTGGTCGATCGTGCCGCCGACCCTGCTGCGCGACGGGCCGCTCGGCGAGGGCATGGTGCAGCTGTGGGTGGACGAGGCCGAGCTGAGTGCGGGGGAGACCGAGCTGGTCGACATCGTCCCGCAGGGCCGGGTGCCGAAGGGCTGGGTCGGCGTCCTGGACGCGCTGGACGGCCGGCACAACCCGGTGACGCTGGTGCACGCCGATACGCCGGCGCTGCGGCGGATGGCCGTGTTTGATGCCTTGGTCAACAATGCCGACCGCAAGGGCGGCCACGTGCTGAACCCGGGCGACGGCCGGGTGTTCGGCGTCGATCACGGTGTGACGTTCAATGCCGACGACAAGCTCCGGACCGTGTTGTGGGGTTGGGCCGGTGAGCCGATCGCGCCGGACGACCTGGACGACGTACGGCGATTGGCCGACGGACTGGCCGGTGGTCTCGGGCAGGAGTTGGTTCAGCTGATCACCGCGGTCGAGCTGACCGCCACGCGCGAGCGCTGCGCGACCCTGCTGAAGACCGGCACGTACCCGTACCCGAGCGACGACTGGCCGGCCATTCCGTGGCCAGCCTTCTAACCGGCCGCGCAGGGTAGCCGACCGGGCTGTGGCGCGTGGCCGGGACCGGGGAATGGAACCGTGTCACCGCAGCGAATTCGGGTCTGACATAAGCTCCAGACCATGCAGGCGTGGACGAATCCAGACATCCCGGTCGTGCCGGGCCCCGCCCGGCGGCTGCGCCTCCACGACACCGCCTCGGGCGGACCGGTCGAGGTGCAACCGGTCGACGGCAGCACCGCGCGGATGTACGTGTGCGGCATCACGCCGTACGACGCGACCCACATGGGGCACGCGGCGACGTACGTCACGTTCGACCTGGTGAACCGGCTGTGGCGCGACGCCGGGTACGAGGTCGTGTACACACAGAACATCACCGACGTGGACGACCCGCTGCTCGAGCGGGCCGCCGCGACGGGCGTCGAGTGGACCGACCTGGCGCACAAGGAGATCCAGCTCTTCCGCGACGACATGACCGCGCTGCGGGTGATCCCGCCGCAGCATTACATCGGTGTCGTCGAGTCGATCGATCTGGTGGCGTCCGCCGTACAGGAGCTGCAGCAGGCCGGCGCGGTCTACTCGGTGGACGGCGACCTGTACTTCGCTGTGAAGGCCGACCCGGCTTTTGGTGGGGTCTCGAACTACGACCGCGAAACGATGACGGCGCTCTTCGCCGAGCGCGGCGGCGACCCGGACCGCGAGGGCAAGCAGGACCCGCTGGACAGTCTGCTGTGGCGCCACGAGCGCCCGGACGAGCCGTCGTGGGACTCACCGGTCGGCCGGGGCCGTCCGGGCTGGCACGTCGAGTGTTCCGCGATCGCGCTGAGGCACCTGGGGATGTCGTTCGACGTCCAGGGTGGGGGATCGGACCTGATCTTCCCGCACCACGAGATGTCGGCCAGCGGCGCGCAGGTCGCGACCGGTCAGCACCCGTTCGCTCGTGCCTACGTGCACCAGGCGATGGTCGGCCTGGACGGCGAGAAGATGTCGAAGTCCAAGGGCAACCTTGTCCTGGTCTCCAAGGAACGCCTGGCCGGTACTGACCCCATGGCGATCCGCCTGGCCCTGCTGGCCCACCACTACCGCACCGACTGGTTCTGGACCGCCGAAGGCCTCACCGAAGCTCAGGCCCGCCTGGACCTCTGGCGAGGCGCCCTCGGCCGTGGTTCCGGCCCCGATGGCGCGGCCGCCGTCGACGCCGTACGGGCCGCCCTCACCAACGACCTGGATACGGTCGCGGCCCTATCCGCGGTCGACACCTGGGCCGAGTCGAACGGCGACGACACCTCCGCCCCCGCCCTGGTAGCCCAAGCCATCGACGCCCTCCTCGGCATCAAGCTCTAGCACAGCGAGCGCTGACCTCGTCCTCTGCAATCAACCTTGCACAAGAGGTCTTGAGTAATTGCTGGGGAGTCGCGTGTCTTCGCGGGGAAAGCGGCTAGCTGCAGCAGGGGTCGGCGCAGGCGGTGGCGGTGGGGGCGCAGCAGCCCTTGCCTTGCCAGGCTTCGACGCCTTCGCGGATGGCGACGGCGGCGATGATGAGGCCGGCGACGGGGTCGGCCCAGCCCCAGCCGAGGGTGGCGTTGAGGATGAGGCCGACCAGGAGGACCGCGCTCAGGTAGGTGCAGAGCAGGGTCTGGGTCGAGTCGGCGACCACGGCGTTCGAGCCCAGGGCTTTGCCGGTACGGCGTTGGGCCCACGACAGGAACGGCATCACGATCAACGAGGCGATCGCCAGGCCGATGCCGACCGGCGACGTCTCGGGGTTGGCGCCTGTGATCAGGGTTCGGATCGACTCGAAGGCGACGTACGCGGCCAAGGCGAAGAAGGAGAAGGCGAGCAATCGCAGGGCCTGCTTCTCGCGGGATTCAGGCATTTTGTGGCGGAACTGCCAGAGGATGATCAGGCCGCTGGAGACCTCGACGACCGAGTCCAGGCCGAACCCGACCAGCGCGACCGAACCGGCGACGACGCCGGCGCTGATGGCGACGATCGCCTCGATGATGTTGTAGGTGACCGAGGCGCCGGCGAGCAGTTGCGCGCGGCGGCTCAGCTTGCGGCGCAACTCGGGGTCGGTGGTCCACGTGCTGGGTGTTAGTGACAGCGGTTCGCTCATGCCTGGGCCGCCTGACCGTAGTTCGGGCAGAGCGCGACCGCGTCGCCGGTCAGATCGAGCAGCCGCTCGGCGGCCGAGAGCAGGTCGATGGTCGCCTCGGGGTGGGTGAGGCTGAAGAGCGAGGCGCGGCCGACTGGGCGCGATTCGACGAGGCCGCAGTCGCGCAGGCAGGCCAGGTGCTTGGAGACCGTGGACTGCGCCAGTCCGAGGTGTTCGGTGAGGTCGACGACGCGGTGTTCGCCGAGTGCCAGGTGCCGCACGATGGCCAGTCGGGATCCGTCGCTGAAGCCGTTGAACAGACAGGCCGCTACCGAGAGAGCGGCCGCCTCATTGATCATCGCCATCTGGCGATGCTATCGGCAACTGGCGTGCTTTGAGAAGCTGGCTAGGCTAGGCCCTCACATGAACGGATCGTTGCAGCGGCTTCTCGTGCGTGGCCTGATGGTGGTCGCGGCGCTCCTTGCCGTGTGCGCGTTCCACAGTCCGTCAGCGCCGGTTGAGGGCTTGGCCGCAGCGGACTCCGCGGTGATGGTCGATTCGACCAGATGCCCGGTGGGAGGCGACGACACGCACCTGTCCGTGGCGGGTGTGCTGGGCGTCGCGTCAGTCGTCAGCGGACTCGTCACGTCCCCGTGCCGAACGGCTTCGGTGAGCCCGGTGTACGCCGGTGAACGGCTGCCGTCTCCAGCATGGGCGACGACTCCGTCGGTGATTCAGTTGCGCATCTCGCGCAGGTAGGCACGCAAGCAGGACCACTCCACACCATCGGCGTACTGCCGGTGCGTCCTTGCATGCCTTGCCCTACCTGATTCGAGGAGCAGCACATGAGTACCACTACACGGATATCGATTGCGATCGCGGCCGCCTTCATCCTGATCACCGGCGTACTGGTGGCCGTCAAGGCCAACGACAAGCCGGCAGCTAGTCCGGCCGCCGACAGTCTGGTGCGGGCCGACAGCCACAAACTCGATGTCGCGGCCGACGGCAAGGCCACCTTCGTCGAGTTCCTGGACTTCGAGTGTGAGTCCTGTGGCGCGGCGTTCCCGGTCGTCGAGCAGCTGCGCAAGACCTATGCCGGCAAGGTGACGTTCGTGGTGCGGTACTTCCCGCTGCCCGGTCACTTCAACGCCGAACGTGCCGCGCGTGCGGTCGAGGCCGCTGCCAAGCAGGACAAGTTCGAGCAGATGTACCAGAAGATGTACGAGACCCAGTCCGAGTGGGGCGAGCAGCGAGTGCCGGCCGACGACCGGTTTCGCGGGTATGCCAAGGAGCTCGGGCTGGATTTGGTTGCCTGGGACAAGGATTACGCCGACCCGGCCACCCTGGACCGGATCAAGCGCGACATCGCCGATGGCGAGGCGCTCGGCGTGACCGGTACGCCGACCTTCTTCCTGAACGGCGAGAAGCTGCAGCCGCAGTCGGCCCAGGACCTGACGGCGAGTATCGATGCAGCCCTCAAGAAGTGAGCCGTTCCCGAGGCTGCTGCCGTGGCTGTTGCTGGTCGGCGGCGCGATCGGGCTGACCGCCGCCGTCGTACTGACTGTCGAGAAGATCGCGATGCTGCGCGACCCGGGCTACATCCCGTCGTGCAGCATCAATCCGATCCTCTCGTGCGGTTCGGTGATGACCAAGCCACAGGCCGAGGCCTTCGGGTTCCCCAACCCACTCATCGGGATCGCCGGGTTCGCCGTGATCACCACGGTCGGGGCTGCACTACTGGCCGGTGCGGTCTTCCGGCGCTGGTTCTGGCTCGGCCTGCAGGCAGGTGTGACGTTCGGCGTCGTGTTCGTGCACTGGCTGATGTTCCAGAGCCTCTACCGGATTCAGGCACTCTGTCCGTACTGCCTGGCGGTTTGGGCCGTCACGATCCCGATCTTCTGGTACGTGACAGTGCACAACCTCAACCGCCCAGCGGTCACGCGGTTTCACAGTGTCCCGGTGACGATCTGGGCGGTCGTCGTACTGGCTTTGATCGGTGAGCAGTTCTGGCCGTACTGGCAGACGTTGCTCAGCCGGTGACGGCGACGTGCGTCTTGATCGGGGTCGGCTTCGGAGCGGCCGGCGGCGCGTTCACCGGGGGAGTGGGCTTGGGCGTGGTGGGCTTCGGGGTCGGCTTGGCGGCGGCCGGCTTGGCGCAGGTGGCCGAGGCCAGGCGGATGACCTGCGCTCCGTTGCCGAGGTCGATCTTCAAGCCCGTGATCGTGAAGGAGCCGTCGGCGTTCTTGGTCTGCTCGTTGACGGTGAGCGCGATCAGCGGGTTGGCCGGCGTACTGAAGGTCTGGGTGGTGCTGGGGATCTTGATCGTCTGGCCCAGCAGGGTCAGGGATCCGACGTCGATGCCGCCCTTGGCGCCGGAGCACCAGACGTTCACGGCGTCGATGCCCAGCAGGGAGCTCGGCGGGGTGAGCAGGAGCTTGCACAGGTCGGGGAGGTTCTTGACCGGCAGGTCCTTGGTGCTCAGCGAGGGCAACGGGAGCGGCAGGCCGAGGTCCGGCAGCTTGATGTCCGGGATCGGCAGGTCGTCGGCGCCGGTCGCCGGCAGCGCGTCGCACTGCTTCTTCAGGTCCGGCGGGATCGGGATCTGGCCGAGGATGTCGGCGCCGACCGAGATGTCGATCAGCTCGACCGAGGCCGAGTTGTTGCCGGCATTGACCGTGCCGGCCCGGACCGAGAGCAACGGGTTGTCGGGCAGCTCCAGCGCCGACGACTTCTTCGGCTTGCCGTCGAGAGATTCCACGTACGGCGTCTTGTCGACCGGCACCTGGCCCGTGGCGCTGACGGCGTACGCCGACGAGGGCCGGGCGGCGGCGTTACCCACCGGGGCACTGGCGACCAGGCTGAACGCCACGACTCCGGCCACGGCGGCTGCCGTGATGACAGTCGGTACGAGCTGTCGGCGCATCTCCGGTCTCCTCACGTACGTCATTTGTTGTCGATCTGCACGAGCGTCCCGAGCGGGACCTGCTGAAGTTTGGCCAGGGCGGTCTTCGGGACTCGAACACACCCGGCGCTGATCGCGGCTCCGAACACGTCGGCGCGCGGCCACCCGTGGATCGCGACCGTACCAGGTCCGCCACCGAACGTGTCGAGAGTGGGACTGTGCGCACCCAGCGGCAGCACGATCGGCGACGCGGAGCGCTTGTGGTCGACGATCGAGCCGAGCAGGAACGTGCGGCCGGCCGGGGTCGGGGTCTTGCGGGCGCCGACGCCGGCCTTCCACGACCCCAAGCGCCGGCCCTTCTCGAACAGCTCGATCGTCCGCGATCCGGTGTGCACCCGGATCAGGTACGACGAGGAGGCGCGATCGAGTTCGTCCTCGCGCATCCAGCCGGTGGAGCGGTTCGGTTTGGACGGGAGCAGCACGCGGACCCAGCCATCGGCCTGCTCGACCACGGGCAGCCAGGTCGGGCCGAACTGCTTCGGCGCGATCTTCGCGAAGGGGTCGCCATCGGGGGAGGTGTAGAGCGCGGACTCGGCGCGTGGGTGCACGACGACCCCGGTAGTGGGTTCGTACGGGTCCGGGTCGAGAGGGGCGCCGGCGATCGTGGTCGCCGTACTGGATGCGGCGAGTGTGGTCAGGTCGACCGGCGGTGGTTCGTCGTCCTTCTTGTTCCCGAGGAAGCCGATGACGGCGACGATCCCGAGCAGGATGAGGACGGCGAGGGCAGGCATGGAGGAGCTGCCGTGCTCACTCCGCGACCTGCGCATCTGCCTTGCTCCCCGTGACCGGCCTATCGTCCGACGACGACAATAGGCCGATCCACGGAGTTACGCCACGGTAGGTGACCCGTGAGTAGCAAATATTTAGGGCGTGTCCGGGTGGTTCTTGTTCCGGCGGCGCAGGTAGCGCTCGAACTCGGCAGCGATCGCGTCGCCCGAGGCCTCCGGCAGGTCGGCGGTGTCGCGCTGCTCCTCCAGGGAGTGCACGTACTCCGCGACTTCGGGGTCCTCTTCGCTCAGCTCGTCCGCGCCGCGCTGCCAGGCGCGGGCCATCTCGGGCAGCTCGCCCTCGGGCATCTGCAGGTCGAGCAGGGCCTCGATCTTGCTCAGCAGCGCCAGCGACGCCTTCGGGCAGGGCGAGCCCGCGATGTAGTGCGGGATCGCCGACCAGATCGAGACCGACGGTACGCCGAGGCCGCTGCAGAGGTCGGCGAAGACGCCGGTGATGCCGGTCGGACCCTCGTACGTCGACGGCTCGAGACTCCACGACGCGCTCAGCGCCTCGTCGTTCGAGGTCGCGGAGACCGGGATCGGCCGGGTGTGCGGGGAATCGGCGAGCAGCGCGCCGAGGACGACGACGATCTGGGCGTTCGACTCGTCGACCACCTCGAGCAGCTCCTGGGCGAAGCCGCGCCAGCGCATGTTCGGCTCGATGCCGCGGATCAGCAGGATGTCGCGGTCGGTGTCCTCGGGCTGGGCGACGAAGACCCGGGTGGTCGGCCAGGTCAGCTGCCGCTCGCCGTTCTCGTCGAAGCCGACCTCGGGCCGGTTCACCTGGAAGTCGTAGTACTCCTCGGGGTCGATCTCGGTGACGAGCTCGGCACCCCACTGCTCGATCAGGTGGTCGACCGCTCCGGTGGCCGCTTCGGCGGCGTCGTTCCAGCCCGCGAACGCCGCGATCACGACCGGGTCCCTCAGGTTCGCGAGATCAACCACTCGCAGGCCCCCTGTCGTCTGTAGCCATCCGGCGAGGTTGCCGGATTCCGGACTGCCAGCCTACGTCGTTCACTCACGCCACGCGCCTCGCTTTCACGCGGAGCGAAAAGTGTCGCCGTACCCCCGGCGGAACGTGTCGGGTGGAGTCACGGGAAAATGGTTCCGGAACAACCACAAGTGGAGGGGGAGCCGTGCTGCAGGCCGTGCTCTGGGACATGGACGGAACGCTGGTCGACTCGGAGAAGGTCTGGGACGAGGTGCAGCACCGGGTGCTGCCCGAGCTCGGCGGAACCTGGACGGAGGAGGACAGTCTCGGGCTGCTCGGCAGTGATCTGCGGGACGCCGTCCAGGTCTGGCTGGCCGCGCTCCCGGCCGGTGTGATCACCGCCGAGGCGCTGGCCGAACGGATCTTCAGCGAGGTGATCGAGTCGCTGCGCCGTGAGGTGGAGTTCCAGCCGGGTGCGCTCGAACTGCTCCAGGCGCTCCGCAAGGCCGACGTGCCGTGTGCGCTGGTGTCGGCGTCGTACCGGGTGATGATCGACGCGGTGCTCAGCCACCTGCCGGACGATCCGTTCGACGTGATCATCGCCGGTGACGAGGTGATCAACGGCAAGCCGCACCCGGAGCCGTACCTGACCGCCGCGGCCAAGCTGGGCGTCGATCCGGCGCAGTGCGTGGTGATCGAGGACTCGCTGACCGGGACCCAGGCCGGTACGGCGGCCGGCGCGTACGTGGTCGCCGTACCGCATTTCGTGCCGATCCCGGAGGCACCGCGCCGTCTGGTGGTCGGCTCATTGGAAGCCGTGACTCCGGAGGCGCTGCGGGAGTTGCTCCGCTGAGGCGTTACCGTCACTTGGTGCCCTCGGGGGCAGTTACTGGGGTCGTGGGGAAGGTGACAGGGTGAGCGAGTTGTGGCGGCGGGTCGTGATGTCCGCTGCGATCGGTGGGCTGGGTGCCGGCCTGGTCGCGTGCGGTGAGCCCGACGACAACGCACCGCACACCGGTGACCCGACGCCGAAGTCGATGGTGTTGCGGGTCGCGACCACCGACTCGATCAGTTCGCTGGATCCCGCCGGCCCGTACGACGTGGGCTCGCGGACCGTGCAGGCGAATCTGTACCAGACGCTGCTGACGATCCTGCCGGGCAAGCCGACGCCGGTGCCGGACGCGGCGGACTGCCAGTTCGATTCGCCGACGACGTACACGTGCAGTCTGAAGGAAGGGCTGACCTTCCCCAACGGTCATCAGCTGACCTCGTCGGACGTGCGGTTCAGTTTCGAGCGGATGCTGGCGCTGAAGACGCCCGGTGGGCCGGCGCCACTGTTCTCCTCGGTGACCTCGGTGAGTACGCCGGACGAGCTGACCGCGGTCTTCAACCTGAAGGGCCCGGATGCCCGGCTGCCCTACCTGCTGACCACGACCGGCGCGTCGATCGTGGACGAGGAGGCGTACCCGCGCACCAAGCTCCTCGACACCTCCGCTTTCGGCAGCGGGCCGTACCAGCTCACGTCGTACCGGCCGGGGGAGTCGGTCACACTCGCGCGCTTCGCCGGGTACAAGGGGTCACGTGGCCCGCAGAACGACGGCGTACAGATCGCTCTGGTCAAGGACGCGGTCGCGCTGAACCAGGCGATTGCCGGGAGCAAGGGCACCGGCAGCAAGAACGGTGGGCAGGTCGATCTCGCCTATCGCGGGTTCACGATCGGCCAGCTCGACAAGCTCCGGACGTCGAACCAGGTGCAGGTGGTCGAGTCCGAGGACGCGGTGATCCAGTTCGTCGCGTTCCAGCTGAAGTCGGTGACGGCCCGCAGACTGCCGGTACGACGGGCGATCGCGCAGCTGATCGATCGTCCGGCGCTGGTGAAGAAGGCGTACGCCGAGCATGTCAGCCCGCTGTACTCGATGGTGCCGCCGAGCTTCGGTGGCGCGACGGATGCGTTCCGGGCCGAGTACAAGCAGCCGAACAAGGCGGCGGCCGCCGCGATCCTGAAAGCGGGCGGCGTGAAGGGCGTAGTGCCGCTGACGCTCGGCTGGACGCCGTCGCGGTTCGGCCCGGGGTCCAAGGCCGAGGCGCTGGAGCTGAAGCGGCAGTTGGACGCGTCGGGACTCTTCCGGGTGACGCTGAAGAGCGCGGAGTGGCCGGCGTACCAGGCGCAGATCAAGGCGGGCGCCTTCGACCTCTACATCGCGGGCTGGATCCCGGAGTACCCGGACGCGGACAACTACCTGGCGCCGTTCGTCGGGGTCAGCGATCCCTTCCCGAACGGGTACCGCTCGGCGGCCGCGATGAAGCTGCTGCAGCAGGAAAGGTCCGAGCAGAACGGCATCAAGCGCGCCGAGCTGATCGAGCAGCTCCAGGGCGTGTTCGCCCGGGAGGTTCCGGTGCTGCCGACCTGGCAGGGGCGACTGAGCGTAGTCGCCGGTCAGGATGTGCAGAACCTGTCCGGAGCCCTCGATCCGTTGGCCTTTTTGCATCTGTCAGGACTTCGCAAATAGCGCCGTGGGATGACACAAAGATGCCATGACAGTAACGGTTTGCGAGGTCATGGCGACCCTCGGTAGGACGGCGTGGTTTACTGCGAAAACGTCCACGATACGGGACGATTTCCTGCCGATCACGATCGGGCAACGCACCGCATTCGGCGTTTGACTCCAGACCGTAATGGCGGCAGGTTAAGGCCGCAGCCATACCGGATTCCGTTCCGGTTCAACCGAATGACGCAGGGGAGTCGCATCGCGTGAGCGCACCACTCGAGGTCGCACCGGGGTCGTCCGACGCCCAGCCGGAGGCCGTCCTCGACGGCGTGAAGAAGATCGAGGGCCGGTCGCTCTGGCAGATCTCCTGGATGCGGCTCAAGCGCGACAAGGTCGCGCTCGCCGGTGGCGTCTTCGTCGTCCTGCTGATCCTGGTGGCGATCTTCGCCCCGCTGATCTGCAAGGCGATCGGGATCACGCCGAACGACTTCAACCAGAAGCTGGTCGACCCGTCGCTGCAGACCCCGATCGGCAAGCTCGGCGGCGTCAGCTGGGACCACCCGCTCGGTGTCGAGCCGGTCAACGGCCGCGACATCCTGGCCCGGGTCATCTACGGCGCGCGGATCTCGCTGCTGATCGCAGTCCTGGCCACCATGCTCTCGGTCGTTATCGGCGTCGTCATGGGAGTGGTCGCCGGCTACTTCGGCGGCTGGGTCGACTCGCTGATCAGCCGCTTGATGGACATCTTCCTGGCCTTCCCGCTGGTGCTGTTCGCGCTCGCCCTGGTCGGCGCGATTCCGGACAAGCTGCTGGGCCTGGAGGGTGACGCGCTGCGGGTAGCGCTGATCGTCTTCATCATCGGCTTCTTCAGCTGGCCCTATATCGGCCGGATCATTCGCGGTCAGACGCTCTCACTGCGGGAGCGCGAGTTCGTGGACGCGGCCCGGAGCCTCGGCGCCCGGCGGCCCTACATCCTGTTCACCGAGCTGCTCCCGAACCTGATCGCGCCGATCCTGGTCTACGCGACGCTGCTGATCCCGACCAACGTCCTGTTCGAGGCCGGTCTGTCCTACCTGGGCGTCGGTGTCCGCCCGCCGACCGCGAGCTGGGGCGACATGCTGTCGATCGCCTCGAAGTGGTACTCGGTCGACCCGATGTACATGATCCCGCCGGGCCTGGCGATCTTCGTCACGGTCCTGGCCTTCAACCTGTTCGGCGACGGGTTGCGCGACGCGTTGGACCCGCGGTCGCGGTAGTACTTCTCTCCAAACCGGGAGCCTTGTGAAGGCAGGGTTCTCACCACACAAAGGGGTGCAACAAGAGATGAGTCGGAAACGCATCACGACGGCAGTAGCCGTCGCTGCGGCCGTCGCCTTGAGTCTGGCGGCATGCGGGGGACCGAAGGCCAAGCCGGGCGGTGGCACCAGCGAAGGTGGCAGCGCGCCGGAGGCCAACGCGGCCGTCGACAAGATCTACAGCCCGAGTGACAAAAAGGGCGGCACGCTCCGGATGGCCATCACCCAGGACTGGGACTCCACGGACCCGGGTGACACCTACTACGGTCTGTCCTGGAACCTGGTGCGGAACTACGTCCGCCCGCTGATGACCTTCAAGGCCGTTCCGGGTGCCGAGGGCGGCAAGCCGGTTCCGGACCTGGCCGAGGCTCCTGGTGTTCCGAGCGACGGCGCCAAGACCTGGACCTACAAGATCCGCAAGGGCGTGAAGTTCGAGGACGGCACCGAGGTCACCTCGAAGGACGTCAAGTACGCCGTCGCGCGGTCGCTGGACAAGGCGACGCTGCCGAGCGGCCCGACGTACTTCAACGACTTCCTGCTGGACGTGCCGGAGGGCTTCAGCGTCTACAAGGACAAGGCACTGGCCGGCGTCGCCAAGGCGATCGAGACCCCGGACGCCAACACGATCGTCTTCCACCTGAAGAAGCCGTTCTCGAGCTTCGACTACTTCGCGCAACTGCCGTCGACCGCCCCGGTCCCGCAGGCGAAGGACACCGGTGCGAAGTACAAGGAGCACCCGGTCTCGACCGGTCCGTACAAGTTCGGGACCTTTGACTCGAACAAGGGCTTCGACCTGGTCCGCAACGAGAACTACGACGCGTCCACCGACCCGGACTCGGGCCGCATGGCGCTGCCGGACAAGATCACCATCGCCTACAACGTCGAGGGCACGGACATCGACAACCGGCTGATCGCCGGTGACCTCGACGTCGACCTGGCTGGTACCGGTGTGCAGCCGGAGACCCAGGCCAAGGTGCTGGCCGACCCGAAGCTGAAGGCGCACACGGACAACGTGCCGGCACCGCGCCTGAACTTCACCGTGCTGAACACCCAGGTCCCGCCGCTGGACAACATCCACTGCCGCAAGGCGATCCTGTACGCCGCTGACCACGAGGGTTACCAGCGTGCCTACGGTGGCCCGGTCGGTGGCGACATCGCGACGAACCTGATGCCGCCCGCGGTCAATGGTTCGCAGAAGTTCGACGACTACGGCTTCGAGGCCGACAAGAACGGCAACGCCGAGAAGGCCAAGGACGAGCTGAAGCAGTGCGGCAAGCCCGACGGCTTCCCGATCAACATCACCTACCGCACGGACCGCGGTAAGGAGAAGGCGGTCGCGGAGACCCTGCAGGAGTCGTTGAAGAAGGTCGGCATCATCCTGACCGCCAAGTCCTACCCGACCGGCGACTACACCAAGCTGTACGCCGGTAAGCCGGACTTCGCGAAGACCAACAAGCTCGGCCTGATCGTCTACAGCTGGGGTGCCGACTGGAACGACGGCTTCGGCTTCCTGCAGCAGATCGTGGACAGCCGGACCATCCGGGACACCGGTGGTAACACCAACCTGGGTATCCGGATCCCCGAGGTCGACGCGCTGGTCGACAAGGCGATGTCCGAGACCGACGAGACCAAGCGCAACCAGCTCTGGGTCGACGTCGACAAGAAGGTCATGGAGCAGGCCGGCGCGCTGCCGGGCATCTGGGCCAAGGGCTTGCTGTACCGCCCGGACACGGTGGCCAACGTGTTCACCAACTCCGGTCAGAACATGTACGACTACGCGGCCATCGGCCTCAAGTAAGTCGTTGCCCTGCCCAACCAACCATTTCGCCAGTAGAGGTAGGTGAAGGCTTCGGTGGCCGGTGATCAGCGATGATCATCGGCCACCACGCCGAGCACGGTGTTCGCATATCTGGTCCGCCGGGTGATCGGAGCAGTAATCCTGCTCTTCATCGTCACGGCCGTGACGTTCGCGATCTTCTTTCTCGTTCCCAAGCTCGGCGGCGCGACCGCCGACGACCTGGCGTCCCGCTATGTCGGCAAGAGCGCGGGGGCGGCGCAGATCCACGAGACGGCGGTCCGGCTCGGCTTCACCGATCCGCTCTACGAGCAGTACGGCCGCTTCGCCAAGGGCCTGTTCGTCGGGCAGGACTACAACTACGGCCCGGCGACCGAGCACTGCCCGGCTCCGTGCTTCGGGTACTCGTTCCTGACCCAGCAGCCGGTCTGGCCGGACCTGGTGGCGCGATTACCTGTCACCGCCTCGCTGGCGGGTGGTGCGGCCTTCATCTGGCTCATCACCGGCGTCGGTACCGGGGTCGTCTCCGCGCTGCGGCGCGGTTCGGTGCTGGACCGCTCGTTGATGACGGTGGCGCTGGCAGGTGTCTCGCTCCCGATCTTCTTCACCGGCCTGCTGTCCTTGTCGATCTTCAGTTACGGGCTCGGCTGGACAGTTCAGGGCGGTACCAACCCACTCGATGAAACGAACCCCGTCTGGTGGGCGTACGACCTCATCCTGCCCTGGGTGACGCTGGCCTTCCTGTACGCCGCGTCGTACGCACGGCTGACCCGGGCCGGCATGCTCGAGACGATGAACGAGGACTTCGTCCGGACGGCTCGGGCGAAGGGCCTGACCGAGCGGACCGTCGTCATGAAGCACGGGCTGCGCTCTGCACTGACTCCGATCCTGACGATCTTCGGTCTGGACCTCGGTCTGCTGATGGGTGGCGCGATCCTCACCGAGACGACGTTCTCGCTGCCCGGGATCGGCCAGTATGCCGTCATCGCACTGCGGGCCAACGACCTGCCGAAGGTGCTCGGCGTCACCCTGATCGCCGCGTTCTTCATCGTGCTGGCGAACCTGATCGTTGACCTCCTGTACGCCGTCGTCGACCCGAGGGTGCGCATCTCGTGACCGAAACCCAAGACACCACAGTCCAGCGGATTCCCCGCGGCGAGGCCTTCCTCGACGTCCGGGATCTGAAGGTGCACTTCCCGACCGACGACGGAGTGGTCAAGTCGGTCGACGGGATTTCGTTCCAGCTCGAGCGGGGCAAGACCCTCGGCATCGTGGGGGAGTCCGGCTCCGGCAAGAGCGTGACCAGCCTGTCGATCATGGGCCTGCACGCCCGTGGCGGCGCCCGGATCACCGGGGAGATCTTCCTCGACGGTCAGGAGTTGGTCTCGTCGACGCCGGAGGAGGTCCGGCTGCTCCGCGGCAAGCGGATGGCGATGATCTTCCAGGACCCGCTGTCGGCGATGCACCCCTTCTACACAGTCGGAGCGCAGATCGTCGAGGCCTACCGGGTGCACAACCAGGTGACCAAGAAGGTCGCCCGCAAGCACGCGATCGACATGCTCGACCGGGTCGGTATCCCGCAGCCCGACAAGCGCGTGGACTCCTACCCGCACCAGTTCTCCGGCGGTATGCGGCAGCGCGCGATGATCGCGATGGCGCTGTCGTGTGACCCCGACCTGCTGATCGCCGACGAGCCGACCACCGCGCTCGACGTGACCGTGCAGGCGCAGATCCTGGACCTGATCCGGGACCTGCAGCGCGAGTTCAACTCCGCCGTCATCATCATCACCCACGACCTCGGCGTGGTGGCCGAGCTGGCCGACGACATCCAGGTGATGTACGCCGGTCGCGCGATCGAGTACGGCACCGCCGAGGACATCTTCGACAGCCCACAGCACCCCTACACCTGGGGTCTGCTCGGCTCGATGCCGCGGATCGACCGGGAGCGCACCGAGCGGCTGATCCCGATCAAGGGCACGCCGCCCAGCCTGATCAACGTGCCGAAGGGCTGCGCCTTCAACCCGCGCTGCAACTACGCGCACCTGAACGGCGGCGCGAGCGAGACCGACCGGCCCGAGCTGCTCGACATCGGCGCCGGTCACAAGGTCGCCTGCCATCTCTCCCCGGCCGAGCGCAAGCACGCGTGGGAGACCGACATCAAGCCGAAGCTGTGAACGGGACGACACTGTGAGCATTGAAGAAGTTGAAACCACCGCCGTCCCGGGCGTGATCGAGCCTGCCATGGGCGAAGAGCTGCTGTCGGTCGACGGCCTGGTCAAGCACTTCCCGATCCGCAAGGGCCTGCTGCAGCGGCAGGCCGGCGCGGTGCAGGCGGTCGACGGCCTGACCTTCAACGTCACCCGTGGCGAGACCTTGTCGCTGGTGGGCGAGTCCGGTTGTGGCAAGACCACGACCGGACGGCTGCTGACCCGGCTCCTGGAGCCGACCGCGGGCAAGATCGTCTTCGAGGGCCGTGACATCAGCCACCTCAGCGAAGGCAAGATGCGGCCGCTGCGCCGCGACGTACAGATGATCTTCCAGGACCCGTACGGTTCGCTGAACCCGCGGCACACCGTCGGCAAGATCGTCGGAGCGCCGTACCGGCTGCAGAACGTGAAGACCGAGCACGGCGTGAAGCGTGCCGTGCAGGAGCTGCTCGAGCTCGTTGGTCTGAGCCCGGAGCACTACAACCGCTACCCGCACGAGTTCTCCGGCGGTCAGCGGCAGCGCATCGGGATCGCCCGGACCTTGGCGCTCCGGCCGAAGCTGATCGTCGCCGACGAGCCGGTGTCGGCTCTGGACGTGTCGATCCAGGCCCAGGTCGTCAACTTGCTCGAGGACCTGCAGAAAGAGTTCGACCTCACCTATGTGATGATCGCGCACGACCTCTCGGTCGTCCGCCACGTGTCGGACCGGGTCGCGGTCATGTACCTGGGCAAGATCGTCGAGATCGCCGACCGCGTCAGCCTCTACGAGAAGCCGATGCACCCCTACACGGTCGCGCTGTTGTCGGCGGTTCCGGTCCCGGACACCACGCGCAAGGGCAACGTCAAGCGCATCCGCCTCGAAGGCGACGTGCCGAGCCCGATCAACCCGCCGCCCGCGTGCCGCTTCCACACCCGCTGCTGGAAAGCACAGGAGATCTGCAAGACCCAAGAGCCGCCGCTGCTCCAACTGGCTCCCGGTCACCAGGCCGCCTGCCACTTCCCGGAAAATCAGCCAGGCGAGGCCTCAACCACCCCCGCCGCCACCGCCCAAGACAAGTAGTTCGCCAACCAGCGCCTGACAAAACCGTCAGGCGCTGGTTTCGTTTCTGACCTTCTTCAGCAAGTCCTGTGCTTGTTCGGCTCTGGCTGAGTCCCGCTGCCGGTAGTAGGCCAGCGCGGATTCGAGGTTGATGATTGCCTCGTCGTCGTCGCGGATACCCAGTAGCAGCTCTCCTAGGAGCAGCCGCAGCTGAGCCTCTCGACGCGGATCCCTGACATCGACTGCGATGTCCAGCGCAAGCTCCGTCTGCTCGATGCCGGACGCGTAGTCCGTCATCTGCAGGTAAGTCAGGCCGAGGACCCAGTGGGCGTCGCAGGCGAACTTGCGCAGTCCCAGCTGCTGGAGCTCGGCGAGGGATTGATGGAGATCATGCAGGGCCGCTTCCGGGCGGCCGGCGCGGGTCCGGGCCCAGGCGCCTTCGAGCCTCAGATTTGCCGCGCCACCCAGGTCGCCGGCTTCTGCGAACAGGTCGAGGCCGACAGCGACGGCCGTCTCGACGGCATCCCAACGGCCGAGCTCGGTGTTGATCTCGGCGATGGTGTTGTAACTCGCAGCCAAAGCCCGCTTCACGCCGAGCTGCCGGTTGATGGCGACCGCTCGCTCGGCGACTGGGAGTGCCTCCTGGTAGCGGTGCAGCCGAACGAGAACCCGGGCTTTGTTGTTCGTCGTCAACGAGACGCCTCGCAGGTTGCCGATTTCCTCGAAGGCCTGCCTGGCGAGATCGAGGCGCTCCACAGCTTGTTCGAATCGGGCGAGTGAGGCCAGTGCGATACCTGCGTCAGCGTGAAGTTGTGCGTACGTCCAACGCTCTAGGTTGCCGCCGGCAACGAGATCGATCGCCGGCAGCCAATCGTTGAGATTCCCGCGCGCCACGAAGTAGGTGTAGAGCGGAATGACCATTCCCGCTGTCTGCTCGTCGCGGCCGGCGAGACGTACCGACTGCGCGATGATCGCAAGGTAGTTGACGAGCTCGCCGTCGATCCATAGCAGCGCTGCGTCAGAGCTGTCGAGGAGTGGAAATTGGGGAGCAGAAGGGCGCCCCGGCCAGGTGTTGCGTGACGCCTTCGGGTCGGCGAGGTCGCACACCCGCCAGGCGGCGGCTAGGTAGAAGGCCAGGGAACGGTCGAAGGCGGCATCGCGCTCAGGCTCTGGAAGCCGCTCGGCTAGTTCGTGGGCGTAGGTGCGAACGAGGTCGTGGAACTGGTATCGGCCTGGAGCGTGGGACTCGACGAGGTGGAGGTCGGTGAGGTGTTCGAGAACTTCGCTGGCCGTCCGCGGCGTGGTGTCGAGGAGGGCCGCGGTGGATTCGGCGGTGAAGTCCTCGGCGGCGGTCAGGCCGAGGAGGGTGAAGGTGTGGGCGGCGTCGTGGTCTCGGGGGCGGGGGCTGCTGGTGAGTTGGTCGACGGACAGCGCGAGGCTGGCGCGGACGTCGCGGTCGTCGACGCCGAGTAGGTCGAGGCGGCGGGTTTCGTCGGTCAGCCGGCGGACCAGGTCCGCCGCGGATGTCTCTGGGTGGCGGAGGAGCCAGGCGCCCGCGACGGAGAGCGCCAGCGGGAGGTGACCGCAGAGGTCAGCGATCTGGTCTGCCGAGTCGCCGAGGCACTCGGAGCCGGCGGCGGTCGTGAGGAGCTCGACTGACTCCTTGGACGGCATCGGCTCGAGTTGGAGGTGCAGTCGGGCGGGCAGCGTCGTCAGCGTGTTGCGGCTGGTGATGAGTACGGCCGACCCGCTGGTGCTGGGGATGAGGTCGGTGACCTGAGCAACATCACGGGCGTTGTCGAGCAGCAGAAGGACTTTGCGGTTCGCGAGTCGAGTGCGCAGGGCCGCGATCGCGTCGGCTTGATCGGAAGGCACCGACTCAGCCGGTACGCCGGTTGCCCGGAGCAGGTGACCGACCACCTGCAGCGGACTGAGCGGCGTACTGGTGCCGAAGCCGCGGAGGTTCACGGACAGGATGCCGTCGGGGTAGGCCGCACGGCACGCGCTGGCGGCTTCGACCGTGAGGGCGGTCTTGCCTACACCGGCCATTCCGCGCACCGTGACGACGACAGTCGCGCCGGCCTGTGTCTCGCTGGCCGTCAATGCTCGCTTGAGTTGGTCTAGATCTTCAACGCGTCCACTGAACGCTGCCCTCGTTGTCGGAAGCTGGTCGACCACCACCCAAGGCGAGCCACTGGCCTCCGGGCCGGTCTCGGCGTCGGTGGGTGTACCGCGGGATGCGAGGCGCTTGAAGCGTGCGCGTTCCTCCGGGGTGAGGTTGAGAGCTAGGTGGAGCTTGTCGAGAGTGGTGAGATGCGGATATTTGCGGACACCTCGCTCCAGCAGGCCGATCGCCTGCCCACTCAGACCGGCACGCGTTGCCAGCGCCTCCTGGCTGAGTCCTCGGGCACGCCGGGCCTTCAGGAGTGCGGCGGCAAAGGTTTCCTCCACGGACCCGATTGTGCCAGGAGGCTCCGGTCTCAGGCGCTGGTCTCGTTCCGGATCTTCTGGAGCAGGGCTTCGGTGTCGGTGGCTTTGCCGGGGTGGTGGCGGCGGTAGAAGGTGAGGGCGAACTCTAGGTTGGCTACGGCGTCGTCGCGGTCGCCGATCTCGTTGAGCAGTTCGCCGAGCAGGACGCGGACCTGGGCTTCGCGGCGGGGGTCGTTGACGTCGAGGGCGATCTCCAGGGCTGACTCGGCATGCTCGATGGCGGACTCGTAGTCGGCCAGTTGGAGGTAGGTCATGCCGAGGACCCAATGGGCGTCACAGGTGTTCTTGCGCAGACCGAGTTGGTCGAGCTCGGACAGGGATTGCAGCAGGTCTGGGAGGGCCGTGTCGGGATGGCCGGAACGGGCTCGGGCCCAGGCTCCTTCGATTCTGATGTTGGCGACGCCGCCTCGGTCGTCGGCCCGTGCGTAGTGCTCGATGCCGGCCGCTACGTCGGCCTCGACTGCTGCCCAGTCACCGAGCTCGGTGTGCAGCTCGGCCATGGTGTTGTAGGTGGCGGCCATCGCGCGCTCGTTGCCGAGCTGCTGGTTGATGACCAAGGCGGATTCGACGAGCGGCAGTGCTTCGGCGTACCGGCGCATGCGGACGAGCAGGCGGGCCATGTTGTTGGTGGTCATCGAGACGCCGCGCAGGTTGCCGATGGCCTCGAACTCGTCCCGAGCCAGACCGAATCGCTCCGCCGACTCTTCGTAGCGCGCGAGCTCGGCCAGCGCGATGGCCGCGTCGGCGTGGAGTTGGGCTGCTGTCCAGCCGGCGATCGCGCCACCGACCACAGCGTCGATGGCGGGCAGCCAGTCGATCAGGTTCCCGCGCGCGACGAAGTAGCTGTACAGGCCGACGACCAGGCCGGCCGCCATCTCGTCGCGGCCGCCGAGCCGGGTGGTCTGCTCGATGATCGCGAGATAGTTGGCGAGCTCGGTGTCGATCCAGTTCAGTCCGTCTTCGGTGGTCGCGAAGGCTGGGAAGGCCGGGGCGGGAGGGCGGCCGGCCCACGCCGTTCGCGACGCCTTCGGATCCGCGAGCGCGGCTGTACGCCACGCGACGGCCAGGTAGAAGTCGAGGAGGCGGTCAAGGGCCGCCGTACGTTCTGCTTCGGGGATTCGCTGGGCGTGCTCGTTGGCGAACGTCCGGACGAGGTCGTGGAAGTGGTAGCGGCCGGGCGTGGGGGACTCGAGCAGGTGGAGGTCGGTGAGGTGTTCGAGGAGGTCGCCGGCCCGGGCGCGGCTGGAGCCGAGGAGGGCGGCGACTGACTCAGCGGTGAAGTCTCCGATGGCAGTCAGGCCGAGGAGCGTGAAAGCGGCGGCCGCCTCGTGGTCGCGCGGCCGCGGGCTGTTGGTCAGGTGGTCGACCGACAACGACAGGCTGGCCCGTACGTCGAGATCGTCGACACCGAGGAGATCAAGCCGCCGGGTCTCGTCCTCCAACCGCCGTACCAGCTCGGCCGCGGACGTGTCCGGGCGGCGCAACAGCCAGGCACCAGCAACTGAAAGAGCGAGCGGAAGACGCCCGCACAGCTCGGCGATGCGCGCGGCCGAATCGCCGAGCCGGTCGCGGCCGGCGCCGTTGGCGAGGAGCTGGACGGCGTCGCTGACCGGCATCGGTTCAAGCTGAATGTGCAGGCGGGCCGGCAGAGTCGTCAGTGTGTTGCGGCTGGTGATGAGCACGGCCGAGCCACTCGCGCTCGGGATCAGGTCGGTGACGTGGGCAACGTCTCGCGCATTGTCGAGCAGCAACAACACGCGCCGATTCGCCAACCGCGTCCGCAACGCTGCGACCGCATCCGCCTGATCGCCGGGCACCGCCTCAGCCGGTACGCCGGTAGACCGGAGCAGCTGCCCGATCACCTGCACCGGAGTGAGCGGCGTACCGGAACCGAAGCCGCGCAGGTTCACGGACAGTACGCCGTCCGGGTATGTCGCCCGGCACGCTTCGGCGGTCTCGACCGCGAGTGAGGTCTTGCCCACCCCGGCCATGCCACGCACGGTCACCACAACCGCCGACCCAGCCTGTGAGGCAGTAGTCGTCAACGCCTCGCGAAGCTCGTCGAGATGCTGCGTCCGCCCCGTAAACGCTGTCCGGCACAGGGGCAATTGGTCTACAACAACCCACGCCGCCCCAGCCTCCGCCGAGCTGGCCTGCTCACTCGCCGCACCGCGGGCCGCCAGCCGCTTGAACCGCTCCCGCTCCTCCGCGGTGAGCGAGAGCGCCCGGTCCAGCTTGTCCACGGTCATCAGATGCGGGAACCGCCGCACCCCACGCTCCAGCAGGCCGATCGCCTTGGTGCTGAGCTCCGCCCGCTCGGCCAGCGCCTCCTGACTCAACCCACGAGACAGCCGGGCAAGCCGAAGTACGGCGGCGAACGTCTCCTCCACGCCCCCGATTGTGCCAGCAACACAGGCCGAAGTAGACCAGAACTCCAAGACGCTTCAGCCGAGACAGAAAGGATTGTGAGGCCGGGGTGGGTGCCTGAGGATCTGGGCAACCGCCCCGAGGAGGAATTGTGATGCGTGGAGTGTTGCGTGCTGTGCCGGTTGCGTTGGTCAGTTCGGTGGTTGCGTTGGGATTGAGCTCGCCGGGGGAGTCGGCGTCTCCGACTGTTGCGGTGCCGGTGGTGCGGGCCGCGCCGACGAAGGTGATGGCCATCGGTGACTCGATCACTGCGGGGGCTGACGCCGCGCAGGGTGGGTATCGGACGGACCTCTGGCAGCTGTTGCGGGCGGACGGCCGGCCGGTCGACTTCGTCGGGTCGATGAGCAGTGGGTCGGCGGCTCTGGCGGACAAGGACAACGAGGGGCACGGCGGCTGGACCATCGAGATGATCCAGGGCAGCGTCGTCGGCTGGCTGAACACGTATCAGCCGGACGTGGTGACGTTGATGATCGGGACCAACGACATGCCTACGGATGCGGCCTCCGGGGCTGCACCGGGGCGGTTGTCGGCGTTGCTGGACACGATCGCGCAGACGTTGCCGAACACGCAGACGTTCGTGAGCAGCATTCCGCCGATCAACGACGAACTGAAGAACGCGCATGTGGAGGCGTTCAACGCGACGATCCCGGCGATGGTCGCGACCAAGGCCGCCGCGGGGACGAAGGTGACGTTCGTGGACACGAACCCGGCGTTCTCGAATCCGTTCGACATGGCGGACGCACTGCATCCGACGTACGGCGCGCTGTCGAAGGCGGCCGGGATCTGGTACGGCGCTCTGACCGGGCAGCCGCTGGTGCGGCTGGAGGCCGAGGAGGCGGCGAACGCGACCCTCACGCATGTCCAGACCGGACGGATCACGTCGGCGTCGGGTGGCGGTAAGGCGCGGTACATCGACTTCCCGGACAGCGTGGTGGCGTTCAACTTCCAGGTTCCGACGGCCGGCACCTACCGGATCCGGGCCCGCGGCGCGAACGGGAGCGGGACGAACTGCAGCCACCAGGTCGCGGCCAACGGGGGAGCGGCTGCACCGGTGGTCTATCCGTCGTACAGCTGGGATCTGCTGTCGGTGGCTGCGATCGACCTACAACTGAAGGCCGGGCAGAACGTGGTCCGGTTCAGCAAGGGCGACTGCTACACCGAGCTGGACGCCATCGACGTCAGCCCGGTGCCCACCGCCTGACCTTGCGGTCGCCGGCTTACTGGGTGAAGCAGAACCCTTGCGCACCCACGCTCCAGCACTGGATCTGTTTGGTGGTGGTCTTGCTCAGACCCGCTCGGTCGGTGACCTTCAGCTCGGCGGTGTAGGTCTTCTGGGTGTTGGGGTAGGTGTTGGATGCTGTGGCGCCTGTCCCGGTCTTGCCGTCGCCGAAGTTCCACGCGTACGACGCGATGTCGTTGTCGGGATCGGTTGAACCCGTGCCGTTGAAGCTGCAGACCGCCCACTGACACTGGACAGTGAAGGAGGCGCGAGGCGGCTGACCGGCCGGGGGTGCGCCGGCCTGCACCTGCTTGGTGGTCGAGCCGGTCTTGCCGGCGGTGTCGGTGACGGTGAGCTTCACGGTGTACGACCCGGCCGTCGCGTAGGTGTGCGAGGGCGTAGCGCCGGTACCGGTCTGGCTGTCACCGGACTCCCACGCGTACGACGCGATCGACGGGCTGGATGCGGAGCCGTCGAACGAGCACGTCAGCGAGTTCGCGCAGTTCGCGGTGAAGGAGGCGGTCGGGGCGTCCGGGTCGCTGTACTTCTTGATGGTCTCGTTGGCCCAGTCACCCATGACGCCGGTGAGCTTGCCCCAGGCACCGTAGCTGCCGCAGCCGGTCTTGACCCAGGAGGCGACACCGACGATCACACCGTCGACGAGCATGGGGCCGCCGCTGTCACCTTGGCAGATGCCGTCGTGGCCGTCGGCGTAACCGCCGCAGATCATGTAGGCGTCGTTGAAGGAACCGAACGAGCCGCAGGTGTCGCGGCCGTCCACGAGCGGGAAGTTCTCGACCTTCTTCAGGTGGCCGAACTCGTTCTCGCCGTCGCGCACGCGACCGTAGCCGAGCAGCAAGGCCTTCTTGCCCGGGTCGTCCAAGGTGGTGTCAGTGGAGTCGGCGACCCGCGGGTACTTGTAGCCGGCCGGGACCGGGATGTCGGTCTCGGTGACGACGATACCGACGTCCCAGCCTTGCTGCCAGCCGTTCGGGGGCTGGTAGTTCGGGTGCTGCAGGTACTCCTTGACCGCGAGCTTGGTGCCGCCGGGCTTGGTGAGGTCGTCCGAGCCGTACAGCATCGTCTTCGCGCCGTCGCCGTTCTTGCAGTGCGCGGCGGTGACGATCACGCGGCGTGCCACGACGGCCGACGTACAGGTCTGGCCCTGGGGTCGGGTGCCGCCTTCGCGGAGCATCGCGATGACGAAGGGGTAGTCGGCGACGGAGGCCTGCTGGCCGCCGATGATCTGGGTGGTCGGCGGGTTCTGGTTCGGCGGAGTCGCGTCGTGCGACGGTGGCGCGGCGTGCGCGAGTCCGGGGCTGAAGGCGATCAGTGCGGTGAGGGCTGCCAGTAGTCGTCTCATGACCGCAGGATCACCAGCGACCGGAGTGCGAACAATCCGCGCAGGGGTCCGTAGGGGTACGCATCTATTACTACCTATCCCACTACGGATTGTTCCGCGCGGGGCTCAGCTCGACAGTGGCTGCAGATCCGAAGGAGGAACCATGCGAGGAAAGTCCATTGGGCTGTTCGTCAGCACCCTGGCCTTGATGGTGTCCGGTGCCGGCACTGTCCAGGCAGCGCCGACCGGCACCGTGCTGAACGCCGGTGCGCCCGACACCGTCCCCGGTCTGTACATCGTCGGCCTGTACGGCGGGACGTCGCTCGCCCCGGCCGCGATGCCGACGGTCAGCGCGGAGGCCGGCGTACTGGCTGACCGGTACGGCGGCACGGTCCGCAACGTGTATTCGGCGGCGCTGCGGGGCTTTGCCGTGAAGATGTCGGACGGGCAGGCGCGCCGGCTCGCGGCCGATCCGAAGGTCGAGTTCGTCCAGCAGTCGTTGTGGGTGCACCGGGCCGATGCCAGGAGCAACGCGTACGGCGCCAGTGTGGCGAGCATCGCTCGCAGCCTCGCGACACCGACCGCCGGGGAGCAGCCGAACCCGCCGTCCTGGGGTCTTGATCGCATCGACGGGGTCAAGGACAACGTCTACAAGTACCCGAACACCGGCACCGGCGTCACCGTCTACAACACCGACTCCGAGCTGAACACCGACCACGTCGCGTTCGAGGGCCGGGCCAGGTCCGGGTACGACTTCGTCGACGAGGACGCGAACGTCAACGAGTGCAAGAGCCCGACCGACCAGGGCCACGGCACGCACACCTCCGGTACGTCGAGCAGCGAGACGTACGGGGTGGCCAAGGACGTCACCGTGATCGGCGTGAAGGTCCTCGGCTGTGACGGGAACGCCCCTGACGCGGACTCGATCCAGGGCGTCGACTGGGTGACCCAGAACGCGGTCAAGCCCGCCGTGGCCAACGCCAGCTGGACCTCCGGCGGCGACAACGCCGATCCCGAGGGCGTCAACCGGGCCGTCAAGGCATCGATCGCTTCCGGCGTCGTCTGGGCAGTTGCTGCTGGCAACGACAACGGCGGCAGTGCCTGTACGCCGAGCCCGGCCAAGGTGCCGGAGGCAATCACTGTCGCGTCGACCGACTCCAACGACAGTCGGTCGAGCTTCTCCAACATCGGGTCCTGCGTGGACATCTTCGCGCCCGGCGGCAACATCACCTCGGCGAGCAACTCGAACAACAACGGCAGCAAGGGCATGTCCGGTACGTCGATGGCCGCGCCGCACGTGACCGGAGCAGCCGCTCTGTACCTGTCAGCGAATCCGAGTGCGACGCCGCAGCAGGTTCGGGACGCGCTGGTGAACATGGCGCAGGAAGGCAAGGTGCAGAACCCGGGCGCCGGTTCGCCGAACAAGCTGCTCGACGTCAGCAAGATCGGTGGCGGTCAGCCGAGTGGCCCGGCGGCCTCCTTCACGGCGAACTGCTCGAATTCCCTGACGTGCTCGTTCGATGGCTCCGCGTCCAGTCCGTCGATCGCGTCGTACGCGTGGGACTTCGGTGACAGCCAGACCGGTACCGGCGCTACACCCTCGCACACCTACGCGACGGCTGGCAGTTTCACCGTCAAGCTGACGGTGACCGACACCGCCGGGAAGACCGGTAACACCACGAAGCAGGTGCAGGCTGGTGCGCCGCCGGCGGGTCAGCCACCGAAGGCGTCGTTCACGGTGCAGTGTCAGTGGGCGGTGTGCAGCTTCAACGGCACTGGTTCAACCGATCCCGACAACGACATCGCGTCGTACGCGTGGAACTTCGGCGACGGCAAGACCGGGACCGGGGTCACCACTTCCAACACCTACCCCAACACCCAGAAGACCTACATGGCGGAGTTGAAGGTGACCGACCGAGCGGGTCTGAGCAACACCACGACCAAGCAGATCCAGTGCTGGGGCGTGGGTGCGCAAGGGTTCTGCTTCACCCAGTAACGCGGCCTAGCTCGGCGCGGGAGACCGCGCCGAGCTTGCGCAGCACCTTCGCGACGTGTTGTTCGACCGTGCGAGGGGAGAGGAACAGCACCTCGGCGATCTCGCGGTTGGTCAGTCCCTGCGAGACGAGCCGGGCCACATCCTGCTCCCGCGGTGACAGTTCCAGCCCGTAGCCCCGGCGGCCGCGACGGGATGGGGCGGGTGTGCCGCGGGAGCGCAGGTCGTAGCGGCAGCGCGCCGCATCACGAGTCGCACCCAGTACGTCGTACCAGTCGGCCAGTGCGGGCAGGTCCCGCGTATCGGCTCGTTCGGAGGCGAGTGCGGCGAGGTAGACCGCATCCAGAGCGCGGTAGGCGGCCTCGGCGTCGCGGTAATGTGCCCGGCCGTCGTCGCTGAGCTCGCCACGGCACGACGAGAGCGCCGCATGGGCCAGCGGCGCGTCCCGACCGGCGATCCCGGTCGCGAACTCCTCGACGAGGGCGACGGCTTCATGAGCGCGACCGGTGGCGAGGAAGGTGCTCACGGCAACGGGTGCGAGATCGGCGGCCCAGACCCAGATGCCCTTGTGGCGCACGAGTTGCAGGCCATGCTCGACGTTGGCCGAGGCGGCGACCAGGTCGTCCTGCGCGAGCCACATCCGGGCGAGCCCGGCGAAGCCGCCGATGGCGATCGGGGTGATCGAGTCCTGGGGGCTGTCGACGCCGGTGCGGCCGAGATACTCGGCGGCGGCCGGCCATTCGCCGCGGGTGATCGCCAGGAAGCCGAGGATCAGGCAGAGTTCGCTTGCTACCGGCAACAAGTCGCGGTACTCGGCGAGCAGGCGGGTGGCGCGTTCGGCCAGGCCGGACCAGTTCCCGGTGTACCAGTCGAGCCGGACCTCCGTGGACCGCGCGGTGCTGACCACGAAGGGGCTGCCGGCCTCCGCAGCGAGCCGGACCCCGCTGGTCAGGAAGTCACGGGCCTTGCCGAAGTGGCCGATCGTCGTACAGGAGTCGGCGAGGTTGCAACGGGTGCGGGCGAGCTGGCGGCGTTCGGCTGGTGACTCGACGGTCGCGGGGAGGGTGGACAACTTGGACAGTACGTCGGGTTCGCCGATCGCGAGCCGGGAGCCGAGCACGTTGGCCAGCAACGACATCCGGACCTCGAGGTTGTCGCAGCCGGCCAGGTACTCCTCGACTCGTTCCAGCCACGGGAGTTGTTCGGCCAAAGGAGTGTCGCCGATGAACGTCGTACCGAGCAGGGCTGCCCCGCGGGCGGCGAGGTCGGGGCGCTCGGCGAGTTCGTCGACGGCCTGTCCGATCGTCACACGAGCCTCGGCGATCCGGCCGCCGTTCTGGCGGACCATGAGTCGGCCGAGCAGCAGCCGGACTTCGCCACGGGCCGCGGTCGACAGGCGGTGGTCGCTCAGGACGCGCTCGAGGGTGGTGACCGGATCGTGCTGATCGAGGCCGGCGTACGCGACCGATCCGAGTTTGGTGGCGAGCCGGTCGACCTCGCTGGTCGGCAGGTCGGGTTCGGCGAGCAACTGCTGGAGCAGGCCGGTGGCGACGGCCGGGTCGCCGACTTCGGTGGCGCGGTCGGCGGCCTCCTCGCCGTACCGGAGCCAGTCGGTACGGCGGCCTGCGCGGCGACTGTGTTCAGCGAGCTGCACAAGTGGTGGTGGCTCGGTGTCGCGCAGGGCGGCGATCGCGCTCAGGTGCAGCTGGCGGCGGGCCGGTCCTTCGAGCGAGTCGTACACGGCCTGTTGGGCGAGCACATGGCGGAAACCGTATTGGTTCGGCCGGGTCTCATGCAGTACGCCGGCGCGAGCGAGCTGGATGAGGGCCAGCTCGGCGTGCTCAGGATCGATGGCGGCGACGACCGACAGCTGCTCAACCCCAGCCGGTACGCCGAGGACCGCGGCGGCGTGGACGACGCGGTGTGCGAGTTCGGGAAGCCCGGCGAGGCGGTCGGCGAACGCGTCGCGCAGCAGCACCGGGACCTCGACCTCGTCGGGGAGTCGGCCGGCCGTGCCGTGGAGCGAGCGCAGCAGCTCCTCGACCACGAAGGGAATTCCCGCGGTCCGGTCGTGCAGGCGGTCGGCGAACTCTTCACTGACCGGCTCGTGTTCCAGGATGGCGGTCGCCAGGACCCGTACGGCGTCGACGTCGAGTGGGCGGAGTTGGAGCAGGATCCCGGCCACGTGGTCAGGCGGTCGGTACGCCGTACCGAGGGGGAGGTGACCGGCGAGATCCTCGCGGCGGTAGGTGATCACGACCGACAGGTTGGGCGGCGGGTCGGCCATCAGGAAGCGCAGCAGTTGGCGGGTACCGTCGTCGGCCCATTGCAGGTCTTCGACGACCAGTACGGCGGGGCCGATCGCGGCGAGGACTTCACGGGTTGCGCGCAGCGTGCGGTGCCGCTCGGCGTGGGGGTCGCCGATGGGTTCGGGCTGGGGAGGCAGCAGGTCGGCCAGTTCGGGCAGGAGTGGGCGCAGTGCTCCGGCGACCGGACTGATGGTGTGGAGCTTGGTGCCGGCCAGGGACCGCAGTGCCTCGATGACTGCGCCGTACGGGAAGGGTTCGCGCAGGTGCTGGCAGTGGCCGACGAGGACCTTGAGCCGGGCCAGCTCGGGGTGGGCGAGCAGTTCGTCCACCAGGCGGGTCTTGCCGATCCCGGCTTCGCCTTCGATCATGACGACCGTCGAGCGGCGGGGCACGGTCGAGACCAGGACCTGCAGCTCTTCGCTCCGGCCGACGAGAACGGGGGAGCTCGTGCGCAGCAGATTGCGATGAGGCATGGTCACTCCCTCGGGGCGGCGGGGTCGTGTCCTACCGGACCCTAGTTCGTGACCGCCCGTCGTGGAAGGACTTCAGCCAGTGAGCTTGTGCTGGGGTCGTGTGGCCTTGAGCAACAGATCGGCGATCAGCGCATGCCCGGCCGCGTTCGGGTGGTCGCCGTCGGGGGCGAGCAGGTCGGTGATGTCGGGCGCGGTCTCGAACGGCGTGTACAGATCCACGTACGTCGCATGCGCGGCCTCGGCGGCACCGGCGATGACGTGGTTGGTCGCCTGGGTCAGCGCGAGCGTCGCGTTCTGACCGTCGAAGGGGTAGAGCCTGCGGGCGACCTCACCGTCCTTGAAGACGTTCCAATAGCCCGTGATCAGGACCTCGGGCGTGCGGTGGGTGTCGAGGCCGTTGATGCGGTCGAGGATCTGTTCCAGATTGTGGCTCAGCTCGGCGAGCTCGTCGGTGACGCATTCGGTGGTGCAGCGGCCGGCGGTGACGTCGTCCTCGTGGCCGGCGAAGTCGTTCGCGCCGATGGTGAGCAGGACGTAGTCGGCGTCGGTGGCGGCCTGTGCCATCTGCGAGCTGGAGCGGTCGAGGTCGTCGAGCAGGCCACCGGAGTCGAGTCCGCCGACGCCGAGGTTGTGCACGGTGACTCCGGTGCCGGTCTGGTTCGCCAGCTGATCGCCGTACGCGGCCGGGAAGGCGTCGCAGTAGCAGCTGTAGCCGGAGGTGACGGAGTCACCGAGTGCCAGCACGCTCAGGTTGCCCGGCGGGACCTCGAGCGGGATCGGGCGGGCGTCCGCCGCGGCGGTCGTGGTGACCAGCGCGAGCGTGACGAGGAGGTAGAGGAGTCTGCGCGTCACGCCGACCTGTGGTGTGCGGAGAGCTGGCTGACCAGCCAGGGGAAGGACTTGGCGAACGCCGGGCCGGCGAACTGCCAGACATGGGAGCCGGGGGAGACCTGCACCGTGGTCGGGATGCCGACCTTGGCTGCCGCCTTCGACAGCATGTGCGCCTCCCGCTGGTGGGTCTTCTCGGCGGTGCTGGTCAGGAACGCGCCGCTCACGCCCAGGTACTTGCCGTGGGCATGCATCACCTTGAGCGGCTCATTGGCCTGTTCCAACGCCACGTCGCCACCGTACAACTGGACCAAAGTGTCGTGGTCGTCGCCGCTGTTCGGCTCCAGGTCGCCGGAGATGTCGACGAAATGGGTGAAGACGTCCGGGTGCTCGACGACCAGGTCGATGGCGCAGGTGCCGCCCATCGAGAAGCCGGCGACCGCCCATTGCGCGGGGTTACGGGAGGCCCCGAACGTGGTCTCGACGTACTGCGGGATGTCGCGCGCCAGGTGTGTCGCGGCGTTGCCACGGGGGCCGTCGACGCATTCGGTGTCGTTGTCGAACGACGCGGTCGCATCCACGAACACCAGTATGGGTGCAACCCCGTGGTGTTTGCGGGCGAACGCGTCGGCCGTGTCGACGGCGTTGCCGAGCCGCACCCAGTCCGCGGGCGCACCGCGCTCGCCGCCGATGACCTCCACCACGGGCAGTGTCGGGTGGTGCTTCGCGCTGCGGAACCAGACCGGCGGCAGGTAGACCAGTTCCGGGCGGTGCTTGAACCCGCTGTAGGTGGCCGGGATGTTCACCGACACGAGCTTGCCGGTCTTCGGGAGGGTGCGACCGCCGGAGTCGTGGGCCAGGCCGGTCATCGACACCTCGCCGGGCAGCGGTGCGTCGGTCCAGTCGTTCACGGCAGCGTCGATGGTCGGGTAGTAGCCGACGAACTGGTTGACCTGGTTCCCGCAGACGAGCGCCGCGACGGCGATCGCGAGCACGGCGACGCCACGCCGCCACCACTGCGCGCCCCGCCAGCCGGCGATCAGCACCACCAGCGCGGTCAGCCCGATGCCGAACCACAGCCAGACCCCGAACGGCAGCGGATCGGTGATCCCGAGCAGTTGCGCTCCCGGGTACGACGCCAGCAGGGCCCCGACCGCGGACAGTCCGATCACCAGCGGCAGGATCCGCACCCGCCACCGTCGGTCCCGCCACCCGATCGCCACGATCAGCAATCCCACTGCCAGTACCTCTAGCGTCGCCGGAAACCACCCGCCGAGCAGCGAGATCCCGTTCATCCCCAGCCCCCTCACGATTTGACGTCCACCTGCCAGACGCCGATCCGGCGGCCGAGGTTGGCATCGAACATTGCGAACGCTTTACGGTCTGACCTATGACCGCCTCGCTGCTCGATCATCTTGTCCTCGCGACGCCCGATCTTCTCGCGACCGTCGAGCGGTTCGCCGCCGCGACCGGGGTCCGGCCGGTCGAGGGCGGCCGGCACGAGGCGTGGGGGACCCGGAACTACCTCGTCGGGCTCGGCGGTACGACGTACCTGGAACTCATCGGACCGGATCCGGACGCGACGGCGACGTCGATGTTCGACGTCAGCGACGAGCGGCTCCTCACCTGGGCGATCCATCCCGCGGACCTCGAGCCCGCCCTCGCCGCCGCCGGCACGGCCGGCGCCGACCTGGGCGAGATCTTCCCGGGCTCGCGAACGACCCCGGCCGGTGACGTCCTCAACTGGCGGGTCACCGGCATCGAACCGCACCCGTACGACGGCGTCGTCCCGTTCCTGATCGACTGGGAAGACACCCCGCACCCGTCCACGTCCCTGCCGGCCGTGGAGCTCCTCGACTTCCGCGCCACCCACCCGCAGGCCGACAAGGTCCGCGCGGTCCTGCAGGCGCTGGCAGCCGACCTGCCCGTCACCGAAGGCCCCGCCGGCCTGACCGCCGCGGTCCGCGGCCCCGCGGGCGACTTCGCACTCAGTTAGTCCAGGGGCTGGATCAGGCGGAAACCGTTGCTCCGGGTTGCCGTCGGGTTACCGTGTGTCGCAGACCAGTTGCCAGGTGGTCCCGTTCGACAATGTCGAACGGCGGGCGTTGTGGTGGCCGCCGATGGCTCCTAGATTCCAGCCAGCCGTGGTCGTCACGGTTGTCTTGCAAGGAAGGGAGGCTAGCCGGTATGGCTACGACCGAAGCGGTCAAAGCGAAAACCCTTCTGGGGGAGTGTTCCGCCGAGCTCGCGGGCACGTTCATCCTGATCCTGTTCGGCTGCGGAGTGGTGGCGCAGGTGGTGGCCGGCGGGATCGGCGACCACGACTCGATCGCGTGGGCGTGGGGACTCGGTGTGACGCTGGGTATTTACGTGGCGGGCCGGATGACCGGCGCGCATCTGAATCCGGCGGTGACGATCGCCCTGGCGGCGTTCCGCGGGTTCAGCTGGAAGAAGGTGCTGCCGTACTCGGTGGCGCAGTTCCTCGGAGCGTTCCTGGCGGCGCTGGTGGTTCGGTGGAACTACACCGAGGCGCTGAACAAGGTCGACCCCGGACTGACGATCAAGACCCAGGGGGTGTTCTCCACCCTGCCGGGCAACGGCAGCATGGATCTCGGCGTGCACCTGTGGGGCGGTTTCCGGGACCAGATCATCGGTACGGCGATCCTGATGATGGTGATCCTGGCCATCACCGACCTGCGCAACACCGCGCCGGCCGCCAACCTCGCACCGTTCATCGTGGGCCTCCTGGTGGTGGCCATCGGGATGGCGTGGGGAACCAACGCCGGGTACGCGATCAACCCGGCCCGTGACTTCGGGCCGCGGTTGGCGTCGTTCTTCACCGGGTACGGGGGAGCCTTCAAGGATCAGTTCGGGGACGTCTATTTCTGGGTGCCGATCGTGGCACCGATCATCGGCGCCCTGGTCGGCGCGTTCCTCTACGACCTGCTGGTCGGGCGCAACCTGCCGATCGCGGACGAGGACGAAGAGCCGGGCCGCATTCCTGAAGAGAACGCAGCATGACGATCTGTGAGGAGTTCTAATGGCTGACTTCGTCGGTGCCGTCGATCAGGGCACCACGAGCACCCGCTTCATGATCTTCGACCACTCCGGTAACGAGGTGGGCAAGCATCAGCTCGAGCACGAGCAGATCCTGCCGCAGGCCGGCTGGGTCGAGCACAACCCGGTGGAGATCTGGGAGCGGACGAGTTCGGTGATCCGGACCGCCCTGAACGCCAACGGCCTGCACGCCACCGACCTGGCGGCGCTCGGCATCACCAACCAGCGTGAGACGGCCGTGGTCTGGAACCGCAAGACCGGCCGGCCGTACTACAACGCGATCGTCTGGCAGGACACCCGGACCGACCGGATCGCCTCGGCGCTCGAGCGCGAGGGCAAGGGCGACGTGATCCGGCAGAAGGCCGGGCTGCCGCCGGCGACGTACTTCTCGGCCGGCAAGGTGCAGTGGATCCTGGAGAACGTGGACGGGGTCCGCGAGGCCGCGGAGGCCGGTGACGCCGTCTTCGGCAACACCGACACCTGGCTGCTGTGGAACCTCACCGGTGGCACCGACGGCGGGTCGCACATCACCGATGTGACGAACGCCAGCCGGACGATGCTGATGAACCTGGAGACGCTCGACTGGGACGACGAGCTGATCAGCTTCTTCAACATCCCGCGCCAGATGCTGCCGGAGATCCGGCCGTCGTCGGACCCGAACACCTACGGCGAGACGCTGACCAGCGGCCCGCTCGGTGGGCAGGTTCCGCTGACCGGTGACCTCGGCGACCAGCAGGCCGCGACCGTCGGCCAGGTCTGCTTCAACCCGGGCGAGGCCAAGAACACCTACGGCACCGGCAACTTCATGTTGCTGAACACCGGCACCGAGCTGGTCCGGTCGAAGGCCGGTCTGCTCAGCACGATGTGCTACAAGTTCGGCGACGAGGCTCCGGTCTACGCGCTCGAGGGTTCGATCGCCGTGACCGGGTCGGCCGTGCAGTGGCTGCGCGACCAGCTCGGCATCATCTCCGGTGCGAGTGAGACCGAGACGCTGGCCCGGCAGGTCGAGGACAACGGTGGCGTGTACTTCGTGCCCGCCTTCTCCGGACTGTTCGCGCCGTACTGGCGTTCGGACGCCCGCGGCGCGATCGTCGGGCTGTCGCGGTTCAACACCAACGCTCACCTGGCGCGCGCGACGCTGGAAGCGATCTGCTACCAGAGCAAGGACGTGTCCGACGCGATGGAGAAGGACTCCGGCGTGACGCTGGACGTGCTGAAGGTCGACGGCGGTGTCACGGCCAACGAGCTGTGCATGCAGATGCAGGCCGACATCCTCGGCGTGCCGGTGAGCAAGCCGGTGGTGGCCGAGACCACGGCCCTGGGTGCGGCGTACGCGGCCGGCCTAGCGGTCGGGTTCTGGAAGAACAAGGAAGAGCTCGTCCAGAACTGGAACGAGGACAAGCGGTGGGAACCGCAGTGGAACGACGAGCAGCGAGCGAAGGGGTACGCCGGATGGCAGAAGGCCGTCTCGCGGACGCTGGACTGGGTTGACGTCGACTAAGTAATGCGAACAACGGAAGAAGGAGCAGCACAGTGGCGGTAGTGGCTCTGTCACCGCAAGCAAGGGCCGACGCGATCGACGCGATGGCCGACGGACGAGAGCTGGACGTCCTGGTGGTCGGTGGCGGGGTGGTCGGCACCGGCTCGGCACTCGATGCCGCGACCCGGGGTCTGACCACCGGACTGCTGGAGGCGCGCGATTTCGCGAGCGGTACCTCCAGCCGTTCCAGCAAGCTGATCCACGGTGGTCTGCGCTATCTGGAGATGCTCGACTTCCGATTGGTGCACGAGGCGTTGCAGGAGCGCGGACTGCTCCTGCAACGCCTGGCACCGCACCTGGTCAAGCCGGTGCCGTTCCTCTACCCGCTGCAGCACCGTTGGTGGGAGCGGTTCTACGCCGGCGCCGGTGTCGCCCTGTACGACGGGATGGCCGTCAGCTCGGGTCTCGGCGCCGGGCTGCCGATCCACAAGCACCTGACGCGGCGCGGCGCGATGCGACTCGTTCCGTCGCTGAAGAAGTCGGCACTGGTCGGTGCACTCATGTACTACGACGCCCAGGTGGACGATGCGCGCCACACGATGGAGCTCGCGCGGACGGCAGCGTCGTACGGCGCTCATGTCGCGAACCGGGTGAAGGTCACCGGTTTCCTGCGTCAGGGCGAGCGCGTCACCGGCGTACAGGCGAAGGACCTGGAGAGCGGGCGGGAGTTCGAGGTCCGCGCCAAGCAGGTCGTGAACGCGACCGGTGTCTGGACCGACGACACCCAAGGCATGGTGGGGGAGCGCGGGCAGTACCACGTGCGCGCCTCGAAGGGCATCCACCTCGTCGTGCCCAAGGACCGGATCCAGTCCAGCACCGGGATGATCCTGCGCACCGAGAAGTCGGTGCTGTTCATCATCCCGTGGGGCCGGCACTGGCTGATCGGCACCACCGACACCGACTGGAACCTGGACAAGGCGCACCCGGCCGCGACCAGCAAGGACATCGAGTACCTGCTCGACCACGTGAACTCCGTGCTCGTCACCCCGCTGACCCGCGAGGACGTCGAGGGCGTGTACGCCGGTCTGCGGCCGCTGCTGGCCGGGGAGTCGGAGAGTACGTCGAAGCTGTCGCGGGAACACGTCGTCGCGCACGCCGCCCCCGGTCTCGTGGTTGTTGCCGGTGGCAAGTACACGACGTACCGGGTGATGGCCAAGGACGCGATCGACGCGGCCGCGGCGGCGCTGGACGGACGGGTGCCGAAGTCGGTCACCAAGACCACGCCGCTGGTCGGCGCGGACGGCTACCAGGCGCTGTGGAACCAGCGGCACCTGATCGCGCAACGCTCCGGTCTGCATGTCGCCCGGATCGAGCACCTGCTCAACCGGTACGGCGCTTTGATCGACGAAGTGCTCGCGCTGGTCGAGGAGGACCCATCGCTGGGTGAGCAGTTGCCCGGCACGCAGGACTACCTGAAGGCCGAGGTCGTCTACGGTGCGAAGGCCGAGGGGGCCCGGCACCTGGACGACGTACTGGCTCGGCGGACCCGGATCTCGATCGAGGCCTGGGACCGTGGGGTCGCCGCCGCTGAGGCCGCGGCGCGGCTGATGGCGCCGGTCCTTGGCTGGGACGACGAGGCGATCGAGCGCGAGGTGTCGTTCTACCTGCGCCGGGTCGAGTCCGAGCGGGCCTCGCAGGATCAGCCCGATGACGAGTCGGCGGACAAGGTCCGCCTGGAAGCGCCCGACATCGTCTCCCCGGCATGATGGCGGTATGGAACTGATCGAGCGGATCGAACGAGCCGAGGCGGAGCTGGTCTGGAACAGCGGGACCGACTCCGGCCCCGGCCCGTCGCTGCTGGGGGCGACGCGGCGCCGCTTCGGCTCTGTCGTCGCCTTGGCGGCACCACGGGACACGCTGTCGTTCTGGTCGCAGGCGGCCGGATTCGGGCTGGACGGTCCGGTCACTGCGGCGGTGATCGGCGAGGTCGTGGATTACTTCAAGACTGCCGGTTGTACGACGGCCAATCTGAGCATCATGCCCAGCGCTCTCCCAGCGGATTGGGACGACCTCGCGGCGACGTACGGAATCACCCCCGGGCCGACCGCGGTCCAGGTTGTGCGTCCGGCTGAGCCGCTCGCGCAGGCGCCCACTGATCTCCGCATCGAGCCGGTCGGACCGCGGCACGCCGAGACGTGGGCGCAGGTGCAGATGGACGCCTATCAGATGTACGACGAGGGCTTCCGCGCCATGCTCGAGGCCTACACCGACTGGCCGGGTATGACGGCGTACGCCGCTTGGGACGGTGACACGATGGCCGCTACCGGCTCGCTGTACGTCGTGGACGGTGTCGGCCGGCTGCGCAGCGGCGCGACCCGCCCGGAGTACCGGGGCAGAGGCGCGCAGTCCGCGCTGCTCAGCCGCCGGATCGCCGACGCCTTCGCGCAAGGCTGCGACCTGGTCACCACGGGCTCGGCCAAGCCGGGGCCCGGCGAACACAACCCCTCGCTGGCCAACATGCTGCGCCAGGGTTTCACCGAGCTTACGGATCGCACGCTCCAGATCTGGACACTTTCCTGACTGGCTAGAGTCATGGGCATGAACCTGACTGAGCGGCTCGAACGTGCCGAGGGCGAGATGATCTGGACGCTCACCCAGAGTCCGCGAGCCGTGGTGCAGTCGCTCGGCATCAGCGGCCAGCGGATCGGCAAGGGCGTGGTCGTTGTGCTGAGCAACGACTCGATCGACTTCTGGTCGCGGGCCTACGGGTTCGGCTTCGACCGGCCGATCGACAGCGCGCTGATCGGCGAGATCCTCGACGTCGCCCGGGCCGGCAACGGCCGCGTCCTGAACTTCCACCTCCCTCCGCAGGTGCTCCCGGCGAACTGGGCCGAGATCTGCGCCGAGCACGGCATCGTCGCCGGCGGCACCTGGGTCAAGGCCGTCCGCGCGGCCGCCCCCGTCGACCCGGTCCGGACCGACCTGCGCGTCGACGTCATCCGCCCCGAGGACGCCGCCGCCTGGTCGGCCGTCCAGCTCGAGGTCTTCGGACTCCCCGAAGACCAGCTCGACGTGCTCACCGGGTTCGTCCACGCCCCCAACGTCACCGCGTACGGCGCCTGGGACGGCGACACGCTGGTCGCGACCGGCGGCCTGGTCATCGGCGACGAGGTCGGCGAATGCGTCAGCGGCGCGACCCTCCCGGCGTACCGGGGCCGTGGCGCCCAGACCGCCATCCTGGCCCGCCGGGCCGAAGACGCCTACGCGGCCGGCTGCCGCTGGGTCGTCTCCGAGACCGGCAAGCCCGGACCGGGCGAGCACAACTCCTCCCTGGCCAACATGGAGCGCGTCGGCTTCAAGGTCGCCTACGACCGCCCCATCTATCGCTGGAAGGCGTGAGCCTCAGCCGATGCTGACGGTGTAGTGGGCGCCGTCGTCGGTGAACTCGTAGTTCCCGGCGCCGGTGATCCGCTTGGCACCGAGGTTGTCGTCGTCGTCGGGAAAATCACCTTCCATCACCGTCAGCACCTTGCCCTGCTCGATCGGAATATCGGCGATGTCCTTGTCGTCGCCGTTGGTGAACTGAATCGAATTCATGATCACGGTGCCGTCGACGGTCAGATAAATGTCGTCGGCGCCGGTGTTGTCCTCCTGCGCATGACATTTGATCCGAGTGATCTTCAAAGCCTGCGTGCCGTCGCTGGAAGCCTGCGCCACCACCGGCCCCACGCCCACCGAAGCCACCCCGAGTGCTACCGCCGCCAGGACCCTCATGGTCGAAGACATTTCATTTCCTCCCGAGTTGTTGGTAATGCCCGGGACCTTAGGTGCGCTTTATGTCAAGCGTTTGAAACCCGTATCACGATCGACGCTCTTCGATCAGGCCTGAAAGGCTTGTCATTCGGGGCGGATCCAGTTGAAGGTGCGTTCGACGGCGGCTTTCCAGTTGGCGTACTCGGTGGCGCGGCGGGTGGGGTCCATGTGCGGGAGCCATTGGCCGGCGCGGTGCCAGTTGGAGCGGAGGCCTTCGAGGTCGGGCCAGTAGCCGACGGCGAGGCCGGCGGCGTAGGCGGCGCCGAGGGAGACGGTCTCGGTGACCATGGGGCGGACGACGCGGACGTCGAGCAGGTCGGCGAGGAACTGCATGAGCAGGTTGTTGGCGGTCATGCCGCCGTCGACCTTGAGGGCGGTCAGGGCGATGCCGGAGTCGGCGTTCATCGCGTCGACGACCTCGAGGGTCTGGAAGCCGGTGGCTTCGAGGACGGCGCGGGCCAGGTGGCCTTTGGTGATGTAGCCGGTCAGGCCGGCGATGACGCCGCGGGCCTCGCTGCGCCAGTGCGGGGCGAACAGACCGGAGAAGGCCGGGACGATGTAGGCGCCGCCGTTGTCGTCGACGGTGCGGGCCAGGGTCTCGATCTCGGCGGCGGTGTGGATCAGGCCGAGGCCGTCGCGGAACCACTGCACGAGTGAACCGGTGACGGCCATCGAGCCTTCGAGCGCGTACGACGCGGGCTCGTCGCCGATCTGGTAGGCGACCGTCGTGAGCATGCCGTGCTTGGAGCGGACGATCTCGTGACCGGTGTGCAGCAACAGGAACGAGCCGGTGCCGTAGGTGCACTTCGCCTCGCCGGCGCTGAAGCACGTCTGGCCGAAGAGGGCGGCCTGCTGGTCACCGAGCGCGGCGCCGATCCGGACTCCGGGCAGCACTTCGGTCGCCGTTGCGAAGACACCGGACGACGGCCGGATCTCCGGCAGGACAGCGCGCGGTACGTCGAAGGCCGCGAGCAGCTCGTCGTCCCACTCCAGGGTGGCGATGTTCATCAGCATGGTCCGGCTCGCGTTCGTGACGTCGGTCGCGTGCAGACCGCCGTTCGCGCCGCCGGTGAAGTTCCAGATCAGCCAGGACTCCATCGTGCCGAACAGCACCTCGCCGCGTTCGGCGCGGGCGCGCAGGCCGGGGGTGTGGTCGAGCATCCATTTGAGTCGCGGCGCGGAGAAGTAGGTGTTCAACGGCAGACCGCACAGATCCGCGAACCGGTCCGGGCCCTCGTCACCGGCGAGCTCGGCGACCAGGCGGTCGGTGCGGGTGTCCTGCCAGACGACGGCGTTGCCGATCGGCTGGCCGGTCGTGCGGTCCCAGAGCAGGCTGGTCTCGCGCTGATTTGTGATGCCGATGGCAACGATCTGGCTCTTGTCGGCGCCGATCTGACGCAACGCCGCCGGTACGACGCGGGTCACGTTCCGCCAGATCTCGGCCGCGTCGTGCTCGACCCAGCCCGGCTTGGGGAACAGTTGGCGATGCTCGCGCTGCGCGACCGACACGAGTCGCCCGCGCCGGTCGAACAGGATGCAGCGGGTCGAGTTGGTGCCCTGGTCGACAGCGGCGACGTACTGCTCAGCCATCAGGAGTCACCTCGCAGGTCGCGCGCGATCGCCTCGGCGGTGGCGCGGACCATGGTCACGAGGTCGCCGCGGTGGCGGAGGCGGCTGTCGCAGATCCGCTCGATCCGGCCGGTGAGGCCGACCGCGCCGACGACGAGTCCGCCGAGCCCGCGGATCGGTGCGGCGATGCCGGCGGTCTCCACGGTGTGCTCCTCGAACTCGCTCGCCCAGCCGCGGGCGCGGACGGCGGCGAGCTCCTCGGCCAGCTTGGCGCCGTCGATGATCGTTCGGGTGGTGAACGCCTCCAGGCGCTTCGGCCGGGCGGCGCCACTCGCGTCGTACGCGAGCACGGCCTTGCCCAATGCGGTCGCGTGCGGAGGCAACGTCGTACCGACGTCGAGGTCCTGGTCGCTGTCGTCGGGCCGGAAGACATGGTGGACGACGACGACCTTGCTCTCGACGAGCCGGCCGACGCGGACGACCTCGCCGCTGCGGGCGGCCAGTGAGTCGGCCCAGTTGATCGCTCGGCTGCGTAGCTCGTTCGGGTCCAGGTAGCTCTCACCGAGGCGGCCGAACGCGTCACTGAGGTGGTAGTGCGCGCCGCTGCGATCCTGTTCGACGAAGCCGACCTGATGCAGGGTCCGGAGAATTCCGTGCACGGTCGTCTTGGCCAGGCCGAGCGCGTTGCCGACATCGGCGACACCGAGCCCGTTGGGGGCGGCCGCGAGCAGCCGGAGCACGGCCGCAGCCCGCTCGATGGACTGCACGCTGCCCGGCACACCCGCAGGCTACCGGTGAAACCCCCGCCTGGCTGCTACTCGCTCGCGATGGCTTGGAGGACATTGAGGCGCGCTGCACGGCGTGACGGCCAGACAGCAGCGAGTACGCCGATCAGCGCGGAAACCAGGACAGCGCCGATGAGCTGGAGCACGGGGACGTCGAGTTTGCTGAGGCCGTCGTCGACGAGCACGTTCTGGATGGCGGCCGCGGTCAGTACGCCGACGGCCAGGCCGAGCAGCGCGCCGAGCAGGGTCACCGCGATCGACTCGACACGCAGCATCCGGCGCAGCTGCGGCCGATCCATCCCGATCGCGCGCAGCAGACCGATCTCGCGGGTGCGCTCGACGACGCCGAGAGCGAGGGTGTTCACGATGCCGAGGATCGCGATCAGGATCGCCAGGGCCAGCAGCATGCCGATCACGGTGGTCGCGGCATCGACCGGTCCGCGGGCCTCGGCCGCGTACGCCTGCTGGTCGCGGACCTGGATCGACGGATAGTCCTTCAACGCGTCCAGGATCGCCGGCGCGGCCTGCGCCGTACTGGTGCCGTCGGCAACATCGACGTACAGGAGCGAGTCGGCCGGGGCACCGCCGATCGCCTCGTACGTCGGTAGCGAGATGACGATCGCGTTGAGCTGCCGGTTCGGGCTGAGGATGCCGGCGACGGTCACGCGGTGTTTGCCGGTCGTGGTGATCAGCGTGAACGGCTTGCCGGGGGAGACGCCGAGGGTCTTGGCCAGGGTCCTCGGTACGACGGCTTGGCCGTCCCGCAGGCCATTGAGCGAACCGGAGTCGAGCCCGACCGTGATCGGTCCGTCGAGAGTGCCGCCGTCGACGCCGGTCACCTTAACCGGGACGTCGTCGACCTTGCCGTCCTGCTGGCGGACCTGGTGCACGGCCGCGATCCCGCCGACCTTGCGGATCCGGTCGGCGACCTGCGGGCTGAAGGTGGACGGGTCGGATGAGCTCACGACCAGGTCCGACGTACCGATCGCTGCCGCGACGTTGGCGTCGATGGAGGCCTTGGCCGAGGCGCCGATCACCACGAGACCACTGATCAGCGCGACCGAGATCATCAGCGCGGACGCGGTCGCCGACGTACGGCGGGGGTTGCGTTCGGCGTTGCGGCGGCCGAGGGTGACCGGGGCCTTGCGGCCGAACGGCGACATCAGCCCGCGTACGACGTACCGGCTGACCAGGGGACTGGTGAGGACGATGCCGAGCAGGGCCATCGCTGAGGCCAGCCCGATCAGGACCGCACCCGGCATGCCGCCCGCGTGATTGGCGATCAGGTAGAGCACGACCGCCATCAGCAGCAGGAACGCGCCGGCCAGGAGGCGGACCAGCAATGAGCGTTCGGGGATGGTGGCGCCGTCGCGCAGCGCGGCCATCGGTGGCAGGCGGCCGGCGCGGCGCGCGGCCGGGTAGGCGGCGGCCAGGGTGAGGAGGGTGCCGATCACGTAGCAGGCGATGATCGTGGCCGGGGTGATCTGCAGGCCAGCGCTCGGGATTGCGGCCCCGAGCTGGCTGTAGGCGAAATGGATACCGGCCGCGACGACGATGCCCAGCAGCAGGCCGAGGGTCGAACCGATCAGCCCGATCACGACAGCCTCGGCCAGAACCGTGCCGGTGACCTGGCCGCGGCTCGCGCCGATCGCGCGCAGCATCGCGAGTTCACGGGAGCGTTGGGCGACCTGCATCGCGAACGTGTTCACGATCAGGAACGCGCCGACGAACAACGCGAGCCCGGCGAACATCAGCAGGATCGAACTGAACCCGCCGAAGGCCGTGTCGAGCGCGTTCTCCCCGTCGGCCTCGACCTGCGCCGCCGTACGGACCTTGAAGTCCTTGCCGACGGCCGTGGCGATCGCCGCCTGGACCTGATTCGCGTCGGCGCCGGGCTTCAGCGCCACGGCGATCGACGTCCAGCCGGGCTTGCCGAGTAAGACGAGCTGCGCGGTCGCCGAGTCGAAGGTGACCAGCGGTGCGCCCGCGGCCGGGCCGGCCTGGGCGGGGGTCGTGATCGCGGTCAGGGTGGCGGTGACGGCCCGGGTCGCGGTGACTATCCGGACCTGATCGCCGAGGTCGTAACCGGCCTTCGAGGCGGTCGACTCGTCGAGCCCGAGCTGTTGGGTGCCGAAGGGCTGTTTGCCATCCAGCAGCCGGAACGGCGACGTACTGACGGCATGCGGCCAGGCCGCGCCGTACGTGGCCAGCCCGTAGGTGTCGATCGGCTTCCCGTCGGGCTTGCGGATCTGTACGTCGCTGACCAGCAACTGCGCGTCCGCCTCGGCCACCCCCGGTACGGCGGCCACCTTGTCGCCGACTGCGATCGCGAGCGTCGCCGGCGGCCCGGAGCTCGCCTCGACCGGGTCCACCGGGGTGACGGTGATGTCCGCCGTACTGCCGGCGTACTGCTTCTTCAACGCCGTCGACAAGGTGTCGGTGAAGACCATCGCGCCACCGACGAACGCGATCCCGAGCACGACCGCGACCGTGCACAGCACGAACCGCAGCCGATGCGCCAGAACCGAACGCAGACCGATCCTGAGCATCAGCCGGTCACGGCCGGATCGAGACTCTTCATCGTGTCCAGGACGGTCTCGGCGGTCGGGTCGAGCAGCTCCGACCGCAGCCGGCCGTCGGCCAGGAACAACACCCGATCCGCGTACGACGCCGCGGTCGGATCGTGGGTGACCATCACCACCGTCTGCCCGAACTCGCGCACCGACCGGTGCAGGAAGCCGAGCACATCGGCCGACGATTGCGAGTCGAGGTTGCCGGTCGGCTCATCGGCGAACACCACATCGGGCCGCGAAGCCAGCGCCCGCGCACACGCGACCCGCTGCTGCTGGCCACCCGACAGTTCCGACGGCTTGTGCTTGAGCCGATCGGACAGCCCGATCGTGTCGACGACAATGGTCAGCCACTCCTGGTCGGGCGAGCGCCCGGCCAGGTCGAGCGGCAGCGTGATGTTCTCCAGCGCGGTCAGCGTCGGCACCAGGTTGAACGCCTGGAAGACGAACCCGATCCGGTCCCGCCGCAGATGGGTCAGCTGCTTCTCCGGCAGCCGGCTCAGCTCGACGTCACCGATGAACACCTGCCCGGCCGTCGGCTGATCGAGACCGGCCAGGCAGTGCAGCAGCGTCGACTTGCCCGACCCCGACGGCCCCATGATCGCGGTGAACCGCCCCTTGCCGAAGTCCGCGCTGAGCTCCACCAGGGCATCGACCTGCGTCTGGCCCACGCCGTACCGCTTGGTCACACCAACAGCCCGGACAGCAGGTGAGTCATCCACGATCATGCGACGAACGGTATCGAGTGCGGGTTCCAGCCCACGCCGGAGGCGTGCCAAGAGCTCGGTCAGCCGTCGACGCTGATCAGGTCGACGCCGGCGGACTCGACGACGACCTCTTCGACTGTTCGTTGCGGCAGCGGCGGCGGGGTGCCGCCCCAGGCGGGGCAGAGCGACTTGTAGTCGCACCAGTCGCAGAGCGGGCCCTTGCTCGGACGCCAGTCACCGGATTCCAAGGCGTGGCTGATCGCCGCCCACAGTGCAGTGACCTTGCGCTCGCAGGCACGGAGGTCGGCCTCGTCGGGGACGTAGCGGACGATCTCGCCGTTGCCCAGGTAGACCAGCTGCAACATCGCCGGTACGACGCCGCGCAGCCGCCACAGCACCAGCGCGTAGAACTTCATCTGGAACAGCGCCTTGGCCTCGAAGAACTCCGAGGGCGATCGGCCGGTCTTGTAGTCGACCACCCGGATCTCACCGGTCGGGGCGACGTCGAGACGGTCGACGTAGCCGCGTAGTACCAGGCCTGACTCGAGTGCGGTCTCGACATAGAGCTCGCGCTCCGCAGGCTCGAGGGCATTCGGGTCTTCGAGCGTGAAGTACTTGCCGAGCAGCTTGTGGGCCTCGGCCAGCCAGCTCGCCAGCTCCTCGCCGCTGGCGTCCTCGGCGAACAGGCCGGCCACCTCCGGCTCGGCGGCGAGCACCTGCTGCCACTGCGGCTCGAGCATCTCGGCTGCGTGCTCCAGCGTCCGCTGGCCGCGGGGAAGGTCGAAGAGTCTCTCCAGTACGCCGTGCACGACCGTGCCGCGGACGGCGGCCGACGACGGTTTCTCCGGTAGCCGGTCGACGACGCGGAAGCGGTACTTCAGCGGGCAGCTCATGAAATCGGCCGCCCGCGACGGCGACAACGCCCCGCGCGGATGCCCGTTGACTGGTACCTCGACCGCAACACTCATACCGAAACCCTAGGCGAGAGCACGGACACTTTCGGCCAACCATCGGTTCGGCTTGCCAAGCTGGTGTCATGAAGCCGCCGCGCGAGCACGATCTGGGCCTCGAACACGACCTCGGTGTGATCCGCCGCAGGCAGGTCCTGGGCCTGTTCGCCGGTGCCGGCCTGGTCGCCTTGGCTGGCTGCGCACCGGACGCTGCTACACCCACGCCTACTCCTTCGACTTCGACGTCAGGAACAGGCGTCGAAGAGATCCCCGCCGAAACCGCCGGTCCCTATCCGGGGGACGGGTCCAACGGTCCCAACGTGTTGACCGAGTCCGGCATCGTCCGCAGCGACATCACGAAGTCATTCGGTTCCGCCTCGGGCACGGCGACCGGCGTACCGCTGACTGTCGAGCTGACCGTCCTCGACGCCGCCAAGGACACGCCACTGGTGGGAGCGGCTGTGTATGTGTGGCAATGCGATGCCCTTGGTCGCTACTCCCTTTACTCCGAGGGTGCGACCACCGAGAACTACTTGCGTGGCGTCCAGGCCGCCGACGCCACCGGCAAGGTCACCTTCACCACGATCTTCCCGGCCGCCTACCCCGGTCGCTGGCCGCACATTCACTTCGAGGTCTACGCGAGCCTCGCCGACGCGACCGCCGCCGGAAAGATCAGCGCGACCTCACAACTCGCCCTGCCCGAGAACGTCTGCATGGCCGTCTACGCCACCTCCGGGTACGACGGCAGTGCCGACAACCTGCGCCGTACGTCGATCTCCGACGACAACGTGTTCGGCGACGACGACGGCGTCCGGCAGCTCGCGGCGGTGGCCGGGGACGCGGTCAAGGGATACGTGGCGCGGCTGGATGTCGGCGTGTGAGCTGGGCTGATAGCAGGTTGTTACCTCTGGACCAGTAGCGTTGGAGTGATGGCTGAGTCGCGTGATCCCCAGAGCCCCGCCCAGCCGGCCGGCCCACCGCCGCCCGGTACCTGGGTCCTCGGTCGTGTCCGTGGCATCCGGCTCACGATGCGGTTCAGCTGGCTGCCGGTCGCGATGCTGCTGGCGTTCGGCTTCTCCGCGGTGATCGGCCAGCAGTTCCCCCAGATCGGGGTGTGGCGCTATGCCGCGGCGTTCGCGTTCGTGGTCGCGTTCACGCTGTCGATCCTGATCCACGAACTGGCGCACGCGCTGGTGGCCCTGCGGTTCGGCATCGGCGTGTCGGAGATCAACCTCGGGTTCTTCGCGGCCGGGACGCATATCGAGGGCGAGCGGAAGACGCCGTTCGAGGAGTTCGCCGTCTCCGTGGTCGGACCGATCGCGTCCTTGATCGTCGGGGGCCTGGCCTACTTCGGCGCGCGGGCCGTCGACGACGGCGGCGTCCTGTACATCGCGCTGTGGCAGCTGGCCGTCTCGAACCTGATCGTCGGCGTCACCAACCTGCTGCCCGGCCTGCCGCTGGACGGTGGCTGGGTGCTGCGCGCGATCGTCTGGAAGTTCACCGGCAACATGCACACCGGCACCATCGTGGCCGCCTGGGGCGGCCGGATCATGGCCATCCTGGTGCTCGCCCTACCGGTCATGCTGCAGGAGATCTGGGGCCGGCAGCCGACGCTGATCGACTTCCTGATCGCGCTCGCCGTCGGTTTCTTCCTGTACATGGGGTCGACCGCCCAGCTGATGAACGCCCGGCTGCGCCACAAGCTGCCGACGCTCCAGGTGCGCACGATGGCGCGCCGCGCGATCGCCGTACATTCCGGTACGCCGCTGGCCGAGGCGGTCCGGATGGCCGGGGTCGCGCAAGCCGGCGCGGTCGTGGTGATCGACGGCGAGGGCAAGCCGCATGCGCTGGTCTCGGAGAGCGCGGTCGCCGCGGTTGCGGAGAACCAGCGGCCGTGGACCACGGTGAGCGAGGTGTCCACGCGGATCGCGGCGGGCCACATCATCGGGGTCAACGACACCGGTGAGGAGATCCTGAAGACGCTGCGCGAGCACCCCGCCTCGGAGTACCTGGTCCTCGACGCGGCCGGCAGCGTGTACGGCGTACTGGCGACCGCCGACATCGAACGCGCCTTCCGGGGCCGCTGAGCCAAGTCGCCAGTACGGCGGACGCCGGCGACCGTCGTACCGGCCACCTGGGTGACGGCCGGGCGGTGACCGAAAGTTAAGGTGATCGCCTTATGGCTGACTTGCGCGACTTTCCCGACCAGGCGTTCTCCGGGGTCCATCACGGCCCGCTGCAGGCGGGGGAGTGGATCACCCTGCAGGACTCCAAGGGCCGCCGGCACTCCGTCAACCTGGAGCGCGGGAAGATCTTCCACACCACCAAGGGCGGGATCGAGCACGACGAGCTGATCGACGGCCCGGACGCCGTCGTGATCCGCTCCAAGGGTGGCGTCGAGTACCTCGCGCTGCGGCCGTTGATGGCCGACTACTCGGTCTCGATGCCGCGCGGTGCCGCGGTGATCTACCCCAAGGACACCGCGCAGATCGTCACGATGGCCGACGTCTTCCCGGGCGCGAAGGTGGTCGAGGCGGGGGCCGGGTCCGGCGCGCTGACCACCGCGCTGTTGCGGGCCGTCGGCATCCATGGCCAGGTGATCTCGTTCGAGCGTCGCGAGGACTTCGCCGAGGTCGCGCGCAAGAACGTGACCGGTTTCTTCGGTGCCGAGCACCCGGCGTGGCGGCTCGAGGTGGGTGACCTGGTCGAGAAGCTGGACGAGACCGAGGTCGACCGGATCATCCTCGACATGCTCGCGCCGTGGGAGTGTATCGACGCCGCGGCGGGTGCGTTGAGCCCCGGCGGCGTGTTCTGCGCGTACGTCGCCACCACCACCCAGCTGAGCCGCGTTGTGGAGACCTTGCGGGCACACGGCGAATTCACTGAGCCGCGCGCGTGGGAGTCGCTCGTGCGAGACTGGCATGTAGAGGGTCTGGCGGTGCGTCCGGGACACCGGATGCAAGGTCACACCGCCTTCCTGGTCACTGCCCGACGGATGGCGCACGGGGTTCAGGCACCCCGCAAGAAGCGCCGGCCGGCACCGGGCGCGTACGGCGACGACTACACGGGCCCCCGTCGCGGTGGCGGATCTGAAGATGTGCCGAAGACAACAGGTTCATCCGCAACCGACACGTGATGGGATTCAGCTTGCCCAGCGAGGTTTTCTGGGTAAGGTCCATAGGGTCGAGCCCCACATGGTGAGGTGATGATCGTGGCTGGAGACGAGAGTCCTACCGCGGCAGAGCTGCGTAACCAGGTCCGGTACCTGGAGGCCGAGGTCGCAGCGTTGCGGCGTCGGTTGTTGGAGCACCCGGCTGACAGCCGGTCGCTCGAAAGCAGGCTGTCCGAAACACAGGCCTCCTTGGCGAGTGTCACCGCTCAGAACGAGCGGCTGGCCGACACGCTGCGGGAGGCGCGAGAGAAGATCATCGCCCTGAAGGAGGAGGTCGACCGGCTGGCGCAACCGCCGTCCGGATTCGGCACCTTCCTCGGCCGCAACGACGACGACACGCTGGACGTGTTCACCGGGGGCCGCAAGCTCCGGGTGGCGGCCAGCCCGTCGATCGACCTGGACGAGCTCAAGCTCGGCCAGGAGCTGATGCTGAACGAGGCGCTGAACGTGGTCGAGGTCTGCGACTTCGAGGTCGTGGGCGACGTGGTGATGCTGAAGGAACTGCTGGCCGACGGCGAGCGGGCACTGGTGATCGCGCAGGCCGACGAGGAACGGGTCGTCCGGCTCGCCTCGCCGCTGCTCGACATCGCGCTGCGCACCGGCGACTCGCTGCTGCTGGAGCCCCGCTCCGGCTATGTGTACGAGAAGATCCCGAAGTCCGAGGTCGAGGAGCTGGTCCTCGAAGAGGTGCCGGACATCGACTACACCCAGATCGGCGGCCTGTCGGGCCAGATCGAGCAGATCCGGGACGCGGTCGAGATGCCGTACCTGCACAAGGACCTGTTCCTGGAGCACGAGCTCAAGCCGCCGAAGGGCGTCCTGCTGTACGGGCCCCCGGGCTGCGGCAAGACGCTGATCGCGAAGGCGGTCGCGAACTCGCTGGCCAAGAAGGTGGCCGAGAAGACCGGTGTCGAGGGCAGGTCGTTCTTCCTCAACATCAAGGGTCCCGAGCTGCTGAACAAGTACGTCGGTGAGACCGAGCGGCACATCCGCCTGGTCTTCCAGCGTGCTCGTGAGAAGGCCTCCGAGGGGATGCCGGTGATCGTGTTCTTCGACGAGATGGACTCACTGTTCCGCACCCGCGGCTCCGGTGTCTCCTCCGACGTCGAGAACACCATCGTCCCGCAGCTGCTCAGCGAGATCGACGGTGTCGAGGGCCTGGAGAACGTCCTGGTCATCGGCGCCTCGAACCGTGAGGACATGATCGACCCGGCGATCCTGCGGCCGGGCCGGCTGGACGTGAAGATCAAGATCGAGCGGCCGGACGCCGAGTCCGCCCGCGACATCTTCTCGAAGTACCTGACCACCACGCTGCCGCTGCACGCCGACGACCTCAGTGAGTTCGGCGGCGACCGGGCCAGCTGCGTGAACGGGATGATCCAGCGCACCGTCGAGCGGATGTACACCGAGGCCGACGAGAACCGGTTCCTCGAGGTCACCTACGCCAACGGTGACAAGGAGGTCCTGTACTTCAAGGACTTCAACTCGGGCGCGATGATCCAGAACATCGTCGACCGGGCCAAGAAGATGGCGATCAAGGCCTTCCTGGACGAGAACCAGAAGGGTCTGCGGGTGCAGCACCTGCTGCAGGCGTGTGTCGACGAGTTCAAGGAGAACGAAGACCTCCCGAACACGACCAACCCCGACGACTGGGCCCGCATCTCCGGCAAGAAGGGCGAGCGGATCGTCTACATCCGGACGCTCATCTCCGGCAAGCAGGGCACCGAGCCGGGCCGGTCGATCGACACCGCGACCAACACCGGTCAGTACCTGTAAGAGCGTGTTACCTCAGCTGCCCCGAAGCCGTCGGCTTCGGGGCAGCTGTCGTTCGGGCCTGCCATCGGTTGACCGCCAGCGGGGCCGCGGCGGCGACGCCGGCCTTGGCGAAGACGATCAGCCACAGGCCGGCCAGCACGAACAGCTCACGAGGCCGCATCCAGCGGTCCAGGCTGGTTCCGAAGGTGTTCAGTAGCCAGCCGCCACCGACGAGCCAGTAGGCGCTCAGGACGGCGTACAGGGCTCCGAGGGCACCGATCGTCCACGCGGCGGTGCTGGCAGCAGTTCTGGTGAGTTCGCGACGCACGCGGAGGAGTCTCTCAGGGGCGCTGCCCGGAGGCTGGGGACGGGTAGGGGTTTCCCCCGATAGCTGCGGCAGGCGGCCGGTCCTACCGTGAACGGTATGGCGACGGAAGATGTGCGCAAGGACCTGCGGGCGGCGGTGGCGGCTCGTCAGGAGCTGGGGCCGGAGTACGAAGCAGAGATCATCGAAGGCTTCCTGGAACGGCTCGACGCCCAGCGCCGCGCCACCGTCGTACCGGCGCAGTCCCAGCCCCCGGCCAACCCGAGCCGCGAACGCGACCCGGGCGGCCTGGCCCTGGCGATCGTCTCGATGAGCGTCGCCATCCCGATCACCGCAATCTCCGCGAACATGGTCGGCTTCACCGGCGTCGTCGTCAGCTGGGCCGGCCTGGTCGGCATCAACCTGGCCCGCGCCTGGGGCCGCCGCCGCTAGACCGGTACGCGCTGCCCCTGGGCGTCGTACGCGCGGATCTCCTCGGTCGGTGTCACCGGGTTCTTGCTGACCGGGATCGCCCGGCTGTCGGTGTAGGCGAAGCCGTCCGCGACGGCGCCCTTGACCCAGTCGCTCGCGCCGCCCGGCCACACGTACCGCGACTCGACCCGGGCGATGTCGGCGCGGGCGCGGTACAGCGTCCAGTGCTGGAAGTACATCTTCGTCGGCTGCGTACTCCAGCTGCTCCCGACCACCGTTGACAGTGCGTGGCGCGCGGTGGGCTGCTTGGCCCAGTAGGTGTCCTCGATCATGTAGACGCCGACGCCCTGCTGGCAGACGGCCCGCACCCCCTCGCCTTCCACCACCAACTGGACAAAGCGGCTGCCTGGCGCGGCGCCCTTGAGTCGGCGCGACCACAGCACCTGCAGGCCGCCAGGGCCGGAGCCCGGCACGTGACATGCCTTGGCCGCCTGGGCAGCCTCGGCTGCCGGCACCGGACCGAGGTCGACCGCGGTCGGGAACGGCAGGATGGTGGCCGACTGCGGCGGCATGCTGGGCGCGGGAATGGCGACGGATTTCGGGGACGGCGTCGTAGCGGCGGCTGGGGGCTGCTGCTGGTTGCCGGTGTGCTGTACGACGATGACGCCGCCCGCGACGACTGCCGCGACGGCGCCGACTGCGACCAGGGGCGCGGCCCACTTGTGCGCCGTACTGGAGGAGGGGCGGGTCTTGGTCATGACGTTGCGGCGCAGCCGGTCGTGCTGCGACTGGGTGAGCGGCGGAACGCTGGGTGGCTCGAGGTCGATCACGAGAGCTCCTGAAGGAAGTCACTGGACACGAGGTCGGGGAAGCGCCGTCGGGCCCGGTGCAGGCGGGCCTTGACGGTGCCGACCGGTACGCCAAGTGCGTCGGCGGCCTCGGCCTGTGTCAGACCGGCCCACACGACGAGCTCGAGCGTTTCGCGCTCATGGCGGGGGAGGCGGTCGACCGCTCGGCGGATCGCGGACATGCGGCGTTCGTCGTCCAAGCGCTGGACGACCGCCGTCGAGTGATCGGCGTCGGGTTCCGGATCGGGCAGCCGGTCGATCAGCCGCCGGATCCGGGCCGCGGTCCGGGCCAGCGTGCGGCACTCGTTCTGGGCGACGACCAGGAGCCAGCCGCGCGCCGTCGGCGAGGTCAGCGGCCCGGGCGGGTTGCGCTGGAAGCGGCGCCAGGTGTTGAGGAACGTGGACTGGACGACGTCCTCGGCTGTGCTCCAGGACGCCGTACGGCGGAAGGCGAACGCGTGGACGGCATCTGCGTGCCGATCGAACAGCTCACCAAGCGCCAGGTGGTCACCGCTGCGTAGCCGGTCCCACAGCTCGTGATCCGGTGGTGCCGTCACGGGCTCCGCCTCGTCGGTCAGGATGTTGGTCACACCAGTCAATGACCGGTCGTCCTGCCGATGGTTGCATCAGACGAGGTCGCGGATGTACGCGCCCAGGAGGGCCGTGGTGTCCGGGACGAAGGACCACTCGGCCAGACGTCGTACGAGCTCTGCTGGGGTCATCCAGGCGCCCCAGGCGACCTCTTCGGGCTGGTGGGTGACCGGGCCGTCCCAGACGCAGGTGTAGAGGTAGGCGTGGTAGTTCGTGAAGGCGTCGGCGTAGTCGCCTTCGGGCAGCTTGGTGAGCTCCGCGCCGCTGATGCCGAGCTCTTCGGCGAGCTCGCGCACGACCGCGTCGTACGGGTCCTCTCCGGCGTCGATGACGCCGCCGGCCATGAAGTCGTAGCAGGCCGGGTAGACGTCCTTGGTGTCGGTACGGCGGTGCACGTAGATGTCGCCGGCCGCATTCCGGACGAGTACGCCGGTCGCGGAGTGGCGCAGGTTGTCGCGGCGCATCACCGATCGCGGCTGCGCATCGATGACCACGTTGTCGTCGCTGAGAATCGCCACCATTTCGTCCACGCGGGCAGTCTCACACGAGCGCCTGTGCACAAAGCACCCCGGTTTGGGGGCGGAACCGCGTAGGCTCGTGGATATGAGTGTGCGGCGCATTATGGGGACCGAGACCGAGTTCGGCATCTCGGTGCCCGGCCAGCCCGGGGCCAACCCGATGCTGACCTCGAGCCAGGTGGTGAACGGCTACGCCCAGACGCAGCCACTGGCGCGCAAGACCCGGTGGGACTTCGACGAGGAGCACCCGCTGCGGGACGCGCGCGGCTTCGACCTGAGCCGGGAGGTGGCCGACACCAGCCAGCTCACCGACGAGGAGACCGGCCTGGCCAACGTCATCCTCACCAACGGCGCCCGGCTGTACGTCGACCATGCCCACCCGGAGTACTCGGCCCCCGAATGCACCAACCCGCGCGACGTGGTGGTCTGGGACAAGGCCGGCGAGCTCGTGATCATGGAGGGCGCGCGGCAGGCCCGGCAGATCCCTGGTGCGCCGCAGCTGAACCTCTACAAGAACAACACCGACAACAAGGGCGCGTCGTACGGGTCGCACGAGAACTACCTGATGCGCCGGTCGACGCCGTTCGCGTCGATCGTGCGGCACCTGACGCCGTTCTTCGTCAGCCGCCAGGTCGTCACCGGCGCCGGCCGGGTCGGGATCGGCCAGGACGGTGGCACGAACGGGTTCCAGATCAGCCAGCGCGCGGACTACTTCGAGGTCGAGGTCGGCCTGGAGACGACGCTGAAGCGGCCGATCATCAACACCCGCGACGAGCCGCACGCGAACCCGGACCGCTACCGCCGGCTGCACGTGATCATCGGGGACGCGAACCTGTCGGAGATCTCGACGTACCTGAAGGTCGGGACGACGTCGCTGGTGCTGGCGATGATCGAGGACGGCTGGCTGACCGACGACCTGGGCGTCGACCGCCCGGTCCAGGCGCTGCACGAGATCAGCCACGACCCGTCCTGCCAGCATCTGATGACGTTGAAGGACGGCCGCAAGCTGACCGCGGTCCAGTTGCAGACCGAGTATCTGGAGCAGGCGCGTAAGTACGTCGAGGACAAGTACGGCGACGACGCGGACCGCCAGACCAAGGACGTGCTGCACCGCTGGGAGCAGGTGCTCGACCAGTTGGCGATCGATCCGATGAAGCTGGCCGACCAGCTCGACTGGGTCGCGAAGTACAAGCTGCTGCAGTCCTACCGCGACCGCGACGGCCTGGAGTGGGACGACCCGAAGCTGCACCTGGTCGACCTGCAGTACGCCGACCTGCGCCCGGACAAGGGCTTGTACTACAAACTCGTCAGCTCCGGCCGGATGAAGCGTGTCGTCACCGACGAGGAGATCCGGATGGCGGTCTCGCACCCGCCGACCGACACCCGCGCCTACTTCCGCGGCCGCTGCATGCAGCAGTACGCGCCGCAGGTCGCGGCCGCTTCCTGGGACTCGGTGATCTTCGATCTGCCGGGCAAGGAGTCGCTGCAGCGGATCCCGACCCTGGACCCGCTGCGGGGCACGAAAGCCCATGTCGGTGCCCTTCTGGACCAGTGCGACACCGCGAGTGACCTGGTTCGCACCATCACTGGGGGTGCCGCCGGGTAGGGTCGCTCTTAGAAGCAACGGGAGAGCGGTTGGGCGTCTCTTCCACTGCGGTTCTAGGAGGTGTGTGCGATGGCGAAGGACGGCGGGCAGCAGCACAAGCAGCCGAAGCGTTCGACGACCGAGGAAGAGGTCGAGCAGTCGACCACGTCGGAAGACGTGGCCGAGCGCAAGGAACGGCTCGACGAGGACGTCGACTCGATCCTCGACGAGATCGACGAGGTGCTCGAGGAGAACGCCGAGGAGTTCGTCCGCGGGTTCGTGCAAAAGGGTGGGGAGTGAACCGCTCGATGACATTTGATGCCTCCGGCCGGTTGCCGGAAGCCTTCCTGACCCCAGGTGGCACGTCGTTCATGGACTTCCTGGCCGGGCACGCGCCCGACCTGTTGCCCGGACGGCGCAGCCTGGGGCAGGCCGACTTCTCCGACCAGGTCCCGCACGGTACGACGATCGTCGCGGCCACCTTCGCGGGTGGCGTGCTGATGGCCGGCGACCGGCGGGCCACGATGGGCAACATCATCGCCTCGCGGGACATCGAGAAGGTGTTCCCCGCCGACGAGTACTCGGCGGTCGCGTTCGCCGGATCGGCCGGGTTCGGGATCGAGATGGTCCGGCTGTTCCAGGTCGAGCTCGAGCACTACGAGAAGCTCGAAGGCACCACGCTCAGCCTGGACGGCAAGTCCAACCGGCTGAGCGCGCTGATCCGGGGCAACCTCGCGATGGCGATGCAGGGACTGGCCGTGGTGCCGCTGTTCGCGGGCTACGACCACGACCGTAAGGGCGGGCGGATCTTCTCCTACGACGCCACCGGCGGCCGGTACGAGGAGACTCACTTCCACAGTGTCGGTTCGGGCTCGCTGTTCGCCCGGGGCGCGCTGAAGAAGCTGTACCGCGAGGACCTGTCGGCGACCGACTGCGCGACGGTGGCGATCCAGTCGCTGATCGACGCGGCCGACGACGACTCGGCCACCGGCGGCCCGGACATGCTGCGGCGGATCTTCCCGGTGATCGGCGTGGTCACCGCCGACGGCTACCAGCGGCTGCCCGAGGACGAGGTCGCCACGCTGGTCGACGCGGCCTGGGCGCAGCGCCATGAGCGTCCCGACGGCCCCGCTTCGGCGTCCCTGACCTGACCCATCGACTGATAGAGGACGAATGAGCACGCCGTTCTACGTATCCCCTGAACAGCTGATGCGCGACCGGGCGGATTTCGCCCGCAAGGGCATCGCCAAGGGCCGCAGCGCGATCGCGCTGCAGTATGCCGACGGCATCCTGTTCGTCGCGGAGAACCGTTCGCCCGCGTTGCACAAGGTGGCCGAGATCTACGACCGGATGGCGTTCGCCGCCGTCGGCCGCTACAACGAGTTCGAGAACCTGCGGATCGCCGGCGTGCGCCTGGCCGACATGCGCGGGTACTCCTACGACCGGCGCGACGTCACCGGCCGGGCGCTGGCCAACGCGTATGCGCAGACCCTCGGCGCGATCTTCTCCTCCGGTGGCGAGAAGCCGCTCGAGGTCGAGATCCTGGTCGCCGAGATCGGCGCCTCCACGGCCGACGACCAGATCTACCGGCTCACCTACGACGGCTCGATCGCCGACGTCCGTGGCTATGCGGTGATGGGTGGTCAGGCCGAGCAGGTCGCGGAGTACGTCGGTGAGCACTACACCGAAGGCATCTCGCTGGCCGGGGCACTGCGCCTGGCCGTCGACGCCCTCGGTCACGACAGCTCCGAGCCGCGTGAACTGACCTCGGACCAGCTCGAGGTCGCCGTACTGGACCGGACCCGGTCCCAGGTGCGGAAGTTCAAGCGGATCTCGGAAGAGACGCTGGCCCGGATCCTGTCCGAGTCCCAGCCGGCCGCCGACATCGAGGAGGCCACCGCGGAAGCCGCCGCGTCGGCCGACGCCGAACCCGCGACCTCGGCCGGAACGTCGTCAGCGTCATCCTCGTCTTCGTCTGCGGACGATGACGATGCGCCGATCGCGCCGCCGGAGGACCCCGACGACAGTCGTCCGCTGTGACGGACCGAACCACCGACTCAGCCGTCACGTCCGACGTGACGGCTGAGTCGTCTCGGGCCGCCGACCCGCAGCCATGGGAGCTGCTGGGCGAGAAGGTCGCCTATCAGCGGTTCCTGACCGTGCGCGTCCGCCACTACCGGATGCCCAACGGGCACGAGGTCGACTGGGACGTCACCGGACCGGAGTCCGCGGAGAGGATCGCCAGCGGCGTCACCGTGCTGCCGCTGACCCCGGACGGCCGGATCGTGACGGTCCGGATGTTCCGTCCCGGTCCCGACAGCGTCGTCACCAACCTGCCCGGCGGACTGATCGACCCGGGGGAGGAGCCCGAGGCCGGCGGCGCCCGCGAACTCGAAGAAGAGACCGGCTACACCTGCGAAAGCATCGAGATCGTCGGCTGGCTCTGGGCCGGTACGTCGTCCACCTTCCGCAAGTACGTCGCCATCGCCCGCGGCTGCCGTCCCAACGGCAAACAGCAACTCGACGACGCCGAGGACTGTGTCCCGGTCGAGCTCAGCGTGGAAGAGTTCCGCGCCGAACTCCGGACGCCGGGCGCCATGACCGGCACCGACACCGCCTACGCGGCCCTGGATCACGCGAACCTCCTCTAACTCCGCCCCGCTCCGCCCGGGCTCAGTTCGCCCCATCCCGCTGGCCCCTAACCATCGGATCAAGGCCACCCACCCACCGGAACCGCAACGCCGCTTGTCCCGCTCGGCTCGCGATCGCGGGGACCCGATTTGCCTGGCTAGCCACCGAAATGCGGGGTTAGGTACCCGTATGAGGGTGTAGAACCCCTCATTCCAGTGGCTAGCCAGTGAAATGGCTGGTGGCCGATTGCTGGAGTTGGCCGCGATTGCCGGCCGGCGGAGAGTCTGTCGATGCCGGCAGTCAGATCTCCGAGGTACTGCGCCTCTGTTGGGCAGGGGACCTGCGAAGCCGTGTGTGGCTGGCGTCGTCGGGCGTGTTCGTCGGCTGGGCCGCGACGCCGTGGTGGTCTGGCCCGGTGGGTCTGAACGCGCTCCTGTGACCAAACTCGTCCGTAGCCGCGGTAGCGGAGTCAACGGCGGGCCCACCACCAGCAGCGTCGGCGGGGCGAGCGGTGGTGAGGGGGAGCAGGCGTGGGCGAAGGTATGCTGGCGCTGGGTCTGCGACTGGCGTTGAGGTGGAGTACCACCGGGGAGCGGCCTGCCGGAGGATCCGGCTGTCGCCGCGCGCCTGGGCATTTCGACTTGTTGCCCAGAGGAGTGCGCCCATGACCGCCGAACTGATGATCGGGACCGACCTCGCCGCCGAGATGGTGACGAACGCCGCCGTTCGTGCCGAGAAGCTGCGCGAATCATCCGGGGTGCAGCCGTGCCTTGCGACCGTGCTCGTCGGTGACGACCCGGCCTCCGCGACGTACGTGCGGATGAAGCAGAACCGCAGCAAGAAGGCCGGGATCGGCTCACGCAGCGTCGTGCTGCCGGCCGAGACCACCACCGCCGAACTGGTCGCGACGCTCACCGAACTATCGAGCGATCCCGAGGTGCACGGGATCCTGCTGCAGCACCCGGTGCCGAGCCACATCGACGAGCGCGCGGCCTTCGAGGCGATCGACCCGCGCAAGGACGTCGACGGGGTGACCATGCACTCGTTCGCGGCGATGGCGTTCGGCGAGCCCGGGTTCCGGTCGTGTACGCCGGGCGGGATCATGCGGCTGCTCGAGGCCTACGACGTACCGCTGTCCGGAGCGCACGCGGTCGTGATCGGCCGCAGCCCGATCCTCGGCAAGCCGGCCGGGATGTTGCTGCTGGCATCGGATGCCACCGTGACCTACACCCACTCGCGCACCGTCGGGCTGCCCGACATCGTCCGTACGGCGGACATCGTGGTCGCCGCGGTCGGCAAGGCGAACTTCGTCCGGGGCGACTGGCTGAAGCCGGGCGCGGTGGTGATCGATGCCGGATACAACGAAGGCAATGTCGGCGACGTGCACTTCGGTGAGGCGTCCGAGGTGGCTCGCCTGATCACGCCGGTTCCGGGCGGGGTCGGGCCGATGACGATCGCGCTGCTGCTGGAGCAGACCGTCGACGCGGCCGAGGTTTCCGAGACGGCTGTCCAGTCCGTGGAGACTCTGGCCTAGGCTGTAGAGGTTGCCGGAACAGTTTTGACGAGGAGGCGTGACGTGGCGGTGCGGGCGATCCGGGGAGCCACCCAACTGGATGCGGACGAGCGCGAGCACCTGCTCGAGCGGACCGCAGAGTTGGTGAAGGCCGTCCTGGAGGCGAATGATCTGGACAGCGCGGACCTGATCAGCATCCTGTTCACCGTCACGCCGGACCTGAGCTCCGAGTTCCCGGCGGTCGCCGGCCGTCAGATCGGACTGACCGACGTACCGCTGATGTGCATGCAGGAGATCGCCGTACCGCATGCGCTGCCGCGCGTGGTGCGGTTGATGGTGCACACCGAGTCGGATCGTTCCCGCGACAAGATCCAGCACGTCTACCTGCACGGCGCGACCGCGCTCCGTCCCGACCTGACAGGCGCCCAGTGACCGAACTACGTGGCCCGGTTCGCATCGTCGGCGCCGGACTCATCGGTACGTCGATCGGCCTCGCCCTGGCCCGGTTGGGTGTCGTCGTGGAGCTGGTCGACGCCAATCCCGACAACGCGCTGATGGCCGAGCGCATCGGCGCCGGATCACGGCTGGTGCAGATCGAACCGCAGCTCGTGGTGGTCGCCGTACCGCCGGATCACGTCGGCTCGGTGATCGCCGAGCAGCTCGCGCAGACCGACGCGATCGTCACCGACGCCGCGAGTGTGAAGTCGAAGCCGCTGACCGACGCCCGGCTGCTGTCGGCGGACCTGACCCGGTACGTCGGCAGTCACCCGATGGCCGGTTCGGAGCGCAACGGCCCACTGGCCGCGCGTGCTGACCTGTTCGACGGTGCAACTTGGGCGATCACCCCGCACGAGACGAGCTCGCCCGAGGCCGTCGAGCTCGTCCGCTGCCTCGCCGAGGCGTGCGGCGCGCGGACCGTCGAGCTGTCGGTCGAGGACCACGACATGGCCGTCGCCCGCGTCTCCCACCTGCCGCAGCTGATGTCGTCCCTGGCTGCAGGCACCCTCGTCGACGCCCCGAACTCACACCTGCAACTGTCCGGCCAAGGCGTTCGCGACGTGACCCGCATCGCCGCCGGCGACCCCGGCCTGTGGACCCAAATCGTCTCGGCGAACTCGGCCGCCCTCACCGGCCTGCTCGAGCAGATCCGCGACGAACTCGACCGCGTACTGGTTGCCCTCGGCAAAGAAGAGGCCGGCGACGAGCTCACCACCATGCTCGCCCGCGGCGTCTCCGGCGCGATCCGCGTCCCCGGCAAGCACGGCGCCCCGCACATCGACCTGGTCAGCGTCCTCGTCACCATCCCCGACCGCCCCGGCCAACTGGCCCGCCTCTTCAACGACGCCGCCGCCTCCGGCGCCAACGTCGAAGACCTCCGCATCGACCACAGCCCCGGCCGCCCAGTCGGTGAAGTCGAACTGCTGGTCCAACCAGGCTCCGACGACCAATTGGTCGCCACCCTCACCGACCGAGGCTGGGTCGTCCACCGCTAATCCGTACTTCGCTCCCTTTGTGGAGCCCTGGCGCCAAGGGGCGGCCCGGAGTATCCACAAACTGGCGCTCCCGCGCTCCTCGGCCTGCGGCCGGTCCGGGCGCGCGTTCGCTCCGATGCGGCCGGTTCGGTACGGCGGTTGGTTGCTCGCCGCGGCGGCCGATTTACAGTGGCGGGTGGCTGGGCTGGGTGCCTGGTTGCGGGGGTTGGTGCGGCCGGCGACTGCGTGTCCGTTGCCTGGGCTTCCGGGCTGTTGCTGAGGTCCACGACCTGCGTTGTCGGTGAACCTTTCGGCGCTATGTGCCGTGGCGATTTGGCAGGCGATCCTCCCCAAACCGGTTTGGGGAGGATCAGGTTTCGGGGTCGGGCCGTTTGGGGCGGATCTAGGACCGATCCGGGGGGTGAATCCTCCCCAGATCGCTGTTCGGGCGCGGCGAACCCTCCCCAAACCGGTTTGGGAGCCGTAGCGCGACAGGTGCTGTGTTGCCGAAAAGTCACCGATAACGAGCGGGCGGAACATCGGCGCGGGCTGGTCGCGTTAGTTGGTGGAGTTTGGGGACTCGGTGACGAAAATGCACCAATTAACGACGTTCCCCGGGCCGGCCGAGTCGCAGCGGCACCCCCAGCGACCCAGCAACTGCAGAACCACAGCGGAGGTCACTATTTAGGCCTCCTCGTCACTAGCCGCAACCAAAGCCCGGAAGCCCAAGCAACGTACACATGGTCGCCGACCGCACCATCCCCCTCAGCCAAAGACCGCCCCGCCACCCGTCTCTGTCAGCAGGCCGCGGCGGCGAGTAACCAGCCGCCGTACCGAGCCGGCCGCATGAACGACTGCAGGTAGTGGCGGGATCGCCACACCCGCACACCCGGCGCGGCGCGACGGAGGCGACGGGTGACTACGTGCAGTCGGTTGTGTCGGCGAAGAAGTCGCGGAGTGACTCGACGACCAGCGCGGGTTGCTCCTCCGGGAGGTAGTGGTCGCAGGGAAGGGCGCGGCCGCGGACGTCGGCGGCGTATTCCGACCAGACGGTCAGTACGTCGTAGTTGCCGCCGACGAAGCCGTGTTCACCCCACAGGGCAAGGAGCGGCATCGCCAACCGGCGGCCTGTGTCGGCGCGGTCGTGGGCGAGGTCGACTCCGGCGGCGGCTCGGTAGTCGGCGCAGGAGGCGGCGATGGCGGCTGGGTCGGAGAAGCAGCGGATGTATTCGCGCATGGCGGCCGGGTCGAAGGCGGAGCCGCCGTGGTGGCGGGCGTTCATCCGGGCGGTGATCCAGAACTCGGGGTCGCCGCCGATCAGTCGTTCGGGGATGCCGTTGCCGGCGGCAAGGAAGAACCAGTGGAAGTATCCGAGGCCGAACGCGAGGTCGGCGTTCTCGAAGGTGTGGCGGGTCGGCACGATGTCGAGCACGGCCAGCTTCGAGACGGCTTCGGGGGAGTCGAGCGCGAGCCGGTGCGCGACCCGCCCACCACGGTCGTGACCGACCAGCCCGAACCGATCGAAGCCGAGCGACCTCATCACGAGCAGCTGGTCACGCGCCATCGCGCGTTTCGAATACTCGTGGTCCCCGGCGGTCGGTGCAGGCTTCGCACTGTCGCCGTACCCGCGCAGATCGGTCAGTACGACGGTGTAGTCGGCCGCGAGCGCTGGCGCGACGTGATGCCAGATGGCGTGCGTCTGCGGGTAGCCGTGCAGCAGCAGAAGTGGCGGCCCGGAACCGGCGACCGCGCAGTTGATCTCGATGCCGTCGGCATCGATCTTCTGGTAGCTGAAGGCGAGCGGCAGGCTCATGTGAACTCCAGGAGGGCGCGGGTGAACTCCACAGTGGTCGCGGTACCGCCGAGGTCCGGCGTCCGGATCGGTGTCTTCGCCAGTACGTCGGCCATCGCCGTCCGAATCTGATCAGCCGCCTCGGGGTGCTCCAGATGATCGAGCATCATCGCGGCCGTCCAGATCGCACCCAGCGGATTCGCGATGCCGCGCCCGGCGATATCGGGCGCCGAGCCGTGCACCGGCTCGAACATCGACGGGAACTCGCGCGACGGGTTGAGGTTCGCCGCCGGCGCGATACCGATGCTCCCGGCAACGGCCGCGGTCAGGTCACTCAGGATGTCGCCGAACAGGTTGGAGCCGACGATCACGTCGAACCGCGCCGGATCGAGCACGACCTTGGCGCAGAGCGCGTCGATGTGCTCGGAGTTCCAAGCCACCGATGGGTGCCGGGCCGCGGTCTCGGCGACGATCTCGTCCCAGAAGGGCATCGTGTGGATGATCCCGTTCGACTTCGTCGCCGACGTCACGTGCCCGCGACGACCGGCCGCCAACGTGAACGCGTACTCCGCGATCCGCGAGACGCCGGTCCGCGTGAACACCGACTCCTGGACGGCGAGCTCCTCGGGGAACCTGCGATTCAGCCGGCCCCCGATCTCGCCGTACTCGCCCTCGACGTTCTCCCGGACGACCACGAGGTCGACCTCGCCGGCCCGCGCCCGCCGTACCGGACTCTCGACACCCTCGAAGACCTTCACCGGCCGCAGGTTCACGTACTGCTGGAACCCGCGGCGGATCGGGATCAGCAACCCCCACAGCGACACGTGATCGGGGACCGACGGATCACCGACCGCGCCGAGGAAGATCGCGTCGTGGTGGCGGATCTGGTCGAGTCCGTCGGTCGGCATCATCGCGCCGAGTTCGACGTACCGGCGGCAGGACCAGTCGAACTCGTCGTACGCGAAGCTGATGCCGTGGCGGCGGCCGACGGCGTCGAGGACCTGGCAGGCCGCGGGCGTCACCTCCTGGCCGATGCCGTCGCCGGGGATGAGTGCGATGCGGTGCGTGGTCATGAGCCGATCGCACCACGCCGGTGCGGCTGGGGTCCAAGACGAGTGATCACTACGGCATATCCACTGCGGCTATGAACGCTCGTGCGGCCGGTGTCAGGTCGGTGCGGCTGATCAGGCTGAGGTGCAGGCTGCGGGGCGGTGTGAGTTCAAGGACCCGAGCGCCGGTACGGCGAGCCAGCGCCGTCCATGCATCAGTCAGCACCGTGACACCGACACCAGCCAGAACCAGCGGCAGGATCATCTCGCGATGCTCAGTCTCCACGACCTCGGTCAGCGCGACACCGCTCGCCTGGATCTCGTCCACGACCCGGCGCATTCCGCTGCCGACCTGCCCGACGATCAGCCGCTGCCCAGCCAACTCCTCAGCCCGTACGGCGTCCTGTCCGGCGAACGGGCCATCCGGCGGGGCAACCACCATGAACCGTTGGTGCCCGAGCCGGTGCACCTCGATACCGGCCAGCGTCAGTGGTTCGGGGGAGGCGACCAGGCCCAGCTCGGTCTCACCACCGCGGACCCGGGCGACCACGTCGTCGACCGTGAAGGCGGCTCGGACGGTGACCGTCAGGCCCGGGTACTGCGCGGTGAAGGCCTGGATCATGCCGATGAGCGGATCCACGGACTGCGAGGGCATCGCCGCGATCTCGACCCGGCCGGTTCGAACAGCCGCGACCGAGTCGACCTGCGCCTTCGCGTTCTCCAGCCCGCGGACCACCTGCCGGGCCGGCTCGATCAGCGCCTGACCCGCCGAGGTGAGGACGAGTCGACGACCGACCCGCTGGAACAGCTCCGTACCGAGCTCGCGTTCGAGGGCCCGGATCGCCTGGGACAGGGAGGGCTGAGCGACGTACAGGGCCTCGGCAGCCCGGCTCACGGTGCCGTGATCGACCACCGCCAGGAAGTACCGGAGGTGCCGAGCATCCATGCCCGCAGTTTCACACACGGGCAGAGTTGGTCGAGGGCCATGTGGAACCAATAGGCCTCGGCGGCAGATATTCTCGGGCCATGATCATCGCTGTGGACGGGCCGAGCGGGTCCGGTAAGTCGAGTACCGCTCGGGGTGTGGCCGACCGGCTGGGACTGCGGTTCCTGGACACCGGGGCGACGTACCGGGCGGTGACGTGGTCGGCGATCGAGCACGGCCTGGATTTGGACGACACCGCGGCGGTCGCGCAGCGGGCACGTGAGCTGCGGCTCGAGCTGAGCACCGACCCGCTGCACCAGTTCGTGATCGCGGACGGGACCGACGTCACCGCGGCGATCCGGGAGCCGCGGATCAGTGAGCGGGTCAGCAAGATCGCGACCAATCTGGACGTTCGCAAGGAGTTGATCCAGCGGCAGCGCGCGATCATCGACGACGCCCAGCCCAGCGGCGGGATCGTGGTCGAGGGCCGTGACATCGCGACCGTGGTCGCCACCGACGCCGAGCTGAAGGTGCTGCTGACCGCGGACCAGGAGGCCCGGCTGGCGCGGCGCGGCGCCGAACTGGGCGCCGGCTCGGTCACCGCGGAGCAGTTGCGCGACCAGATCATCCGTCGCGACCGCGACGATTCCACCGTGTCGGAGTTCCAGGTCGCGTCGGACGGCGCGGTCACCATCGACTCCACCGATCTTTCCCTGGAGGAGGTCATCGACGTGATCAGCAGACTCGCCAAGGAGGCCTCGACAGGGTGACGGCCGAGCTCACCAGACGCCAGGAACTGCCGACCACAGACGATCTTCCCAAGCTGCCGTACCGGCTGGCTGTCCCGGTCCGGGCGGTCGCGAGCCGGTACTTCGCGCGCAAGTACGACCTGCACGTCCATCACCAGGAGCTGTTCCCGCGGACCGGCCCGGTGCTGATGACACCGAATCACCTGAGCCTGCTGGACGGCCCGCTGCTCGGGGCGACCGCGCCCCGGATGCTCCACCAGCTCGGCAAGATCGAGGCGTTCGGCGGCCTGCAGGGGCTGTTCCTGCGCCGGATCGGGCAGATCCCGATCGACCGGACGTCCTACGACCCGCTCGCGATCCGGCGGTCGATCAAGGTCCTGCGCGACGGCCGGGTGCTGAGCATCTACCCCGAGGGCACCCGCGGGGCCGGTGATTTCACCCGGATCCGGCTCGGAACGGCGTACCTGGCGATGGTCACCGGGGCGCCGATCCTGCCGGTGGCACTGCTCGGGACGCGGCTGCCGCACGGTGACGTGGAGGGTTTCCCGCCGGCTGGGAGCCGGGTCGACGTCGTGTACGGCGAACCGTTCACGGTTGACCGAGTATCCTTTCCTCGGCGGCACTCCGACGTACGGGCGGTTGCCGACCAGATCGGCGACATGCTGCGTGCCCATATCAAGGCCGCCGTCGCAGCCACCGGTCACCCGCTCCCGGGTGCGCCAGACAAGAAGGACCCTGATGACTGACCTGCCCACGGGCTACGACTTCGACGAAACGACGCACGAAGCGGAGGACTCCGGTCCGCTGCCCGTGCTCGCGATCGTCGGCCGGCCGAATGTGGGCAAGTCCACGCTCGTCAACCGCATCATCGGCCGCCGCGAGGCCGTCGTCGAGGACACCCCGGGCGTGACCCGGGACCGCGTCTCGTACGACGCCGACTGGGCCGGCCGTAGCTTCACCGTGGTCGACACCGGCGGCTGGGACCCGGACGCGGTCGGCATGGCCGCGCTGGTCGCCGCCCAGGCCGAGGTGGCGATCAACGCCGCCGACGCGGTGCTGTTCGTGGTCGACGCGACCGTCGGCATCACCGACGCCGACGAGGCCGTGGTCCGCGTCCTGCGCAAGTCCGGCAAGCCGGTCGTGCTGGCGGCGAACAAGGTCGACGACCAGCGGGTCGAGTCCGAGGCGATGAACCTGTGGGGTCTCGGCATCGGCGAACCGTTCCCGATCTCGGCCATGCACGGCCGGGGGACCGGTGACATGCTCGACGCCGTCCTGGCCGCGCTGCCCGAGGCCCCGCCCGAGCGCGACCCCGAGAGCGGTGGCCCGCGCCGGATCGCGATCGTCGGCAAGCCGAACGTCGGCAAGTCCTCACTGCTGAACAAGGTCGCCAAGGAGGACCGGGTCGTCGTCAGCGACATCGCCGGTACGACGGTCGACCCGGTCGACGAGCTGATCACGCTGGTCGGCAAGGAGTGGCGGTTCATCGACACCGCCGGTATCCGCCGCAAGGTGAAGAACGTCCAGGGCCACGAGTACTACGCCTCGCTGCGCACCAACGCCGCGATCGAGCGGGCCGAGGTCGTCGTGGTGGTGGTCGACGCGTCGCTGCCGATGACCGAGCAGGACATCCGGATCATGAACGCGGTCGAGGAGGCCGGCAAGGCCCTCGTCATCGCCTACAACAAGTGGGACCTGGTCGACGAGGACCGGCGCTACTACCTGGAGAAGGAGATCGACCGCGACCTGGTCCAGTTCCGCTGGGCGCCGCGGGTGAACATCTCCGCGCTCACCGGCCGGCACATGGAGAAGCTGGTCCCGGCGATCGAGGCCGCCCTCGACGGCTGGCAGACCCGCGTCCCGACCGGCCAGCTGAACGCGTTCCTCGGCCGGCTGGTCGCGGCGCACCCGCACCCGGTCCGTTCCGGCAAGCAGCCGAAGATCCTGTTCGGCACCCAGGCGACCACGATGCCCCCGACCTTCGCGATCTTCACCTCCGGGCAGATCGAGCCGTCGTACCAGCGGTTCATCGAGCGCCGGCTGCGCGAGGACTTCGGCTTCGTCGGCAGCCCCGTGCATGTCCAGATCCGGGCCCGGCAGAAGAACAAGAAACGCTGATCCGGCGAAGCTTCGGGGCTGGTTTGACCAGCCTTTGGACTGCCCTGAAATAGCTGGGCAGATAGGTGACCTGTCAGGCAGAGTGGTCGGTTCCGACACGCTCTCCGGAGGCCGCCCGTGTTCCGCTCGCTCAAATTTGCCCTGACGCTTGCCGTTGTGGCGACACCTCTCGTAGCCGTTACCGCCCCCGCGGTGGCGGCCGAGGTTGTCGGCGTCGCGCGCTCGTACGAGGTTGAGGCGGTCGGAGCTGTCCCGTCCGGCTGTACGACGCCGGCTGGGAAGGGTGCCGCGGTCGTCAGCTCGGAACGTGGCGCGAACGCCAGTGCGCGCTCTCTCCTCGTCAATGACGTGTCCGCCTCGTCGCACACAGTGATCACGTGCCCCCTGGATCCGGCACCGAGCACCTCACTGTCGTTCGCGACGTACCCGGCCAGCGTGCCCAACGGGTTCCTGGTCAGCCTCCTCGGCCGTTGGCAGGGCGGCGCGGCCGGCGTGATCTACCACCTGAACGTCCAGTCCAACGGCGCCATCCAGTGGTACGACGGCGCCAGCTGGTCGCCGCTCGCACCGGCCGGCACCGTGCACCTCGCCGCCTGGAACACCTTCCGGGTCGACGGGGGACCGGGCTCCGCGCAGGTGTCGGTCAACGGCGCCGTGGTCGGTACGGCGAATCGGGCCGGTACGGCGGCCGTCCTCGACCTGACCGGGTATCAGTTCGCCAGCAACGGCACTGTCCCGCAGGGCGACAAGGTCTTCTTCGACGATGTGCGGACCACGGCCGGCCGCGGATTCGAGTCCGAGCCGGTGGACGCCGTACCGGCTGGTTGCACCACGCCTGCCGGCAAGGCGGCCGGTGTGGTCAGCACGCTGCGCGCGAACACCGGAGCGCGGTCGCTGCGGCTCAACGATCGGGCCACCGACAAGCAGACCGTGATCTCGTGCCCGCTCGTGCCGCAGCGCGGGGTCGACCTGAAGCTCGCGGTCTACCCGGTCGCGATGGCCAACGGGTTCCAGATCTCGCTGCAGGGCCACATGGAAGGGTTCGCCGACCAGCGGCTCGTCTTCCACATCGCGATCGGGTCCGACGGCAGCTTGCGCTGGTACGACGGGAACTACTGGACGACCGTGAGCCCGGCGGGCGCCGTACGGATCGGGGCTTGGAACCAGGTCGCCGTACAGGTCGCTGCGGATCAGGAAGAAGCACAGGTCTCGGTGAACGGCGTGCGGCAGTTGGCCGGTGGGCCGATCGGGATGCGGCGCGTCACTGACCTCACGACCTTTGAGGTGTCGAGCAACGGGACCGCGCCGACCGGCGACGAGTTCTTCGTCGACGACGTCTCCGCGCTGCCCGCTGCCGACGTACTGCCGCCCGGATCGGTCACGGTCGGGCCGGCTGTCACGGTCGACTCGGTGAACAACGATCTGCTGCAGATGCCGCACTCAGCGGTTGCCAACGGCACCGAATCGCTGGTGACGTACGGCGCGCACGCCGACGTCACCGCCAGCAACGGCACACGCCTCGCCGCGTCACCCGACCAGGGCGGCACCTGGCAGCCCGTGCCTACCCGCAACCCGATGCCGACCGAGCAGTCGTACAGCTTGTCGAAGCTGCGCAACGGTGACCTGCTCGCGGTCTCATACCACACCTTCATGCGCACCGGGAACCGCAGCGCGGACGTCGAGTCCTCCGTGTCCCACGACGGCGGCCAGACCTGGAGCGCGATCCGCGTCGGCGCCATGACCACGCCGGTAGTCATGAAACCGATCAGCTCCACCAGCAGCCGGCCGGGCCGCACGATGGGCGGCTTCGTCCTGGTCCATGGCGTCGTGGAAGACCCGGACGGCACGCTGTACCAGTCCGGCTACGGCTACTACGACGGCGACGCCCGCTACCGCCAGATCCTCATCCGCTCCACCGACGGCGGACTCAACTGGACGACGCAGTCCACGATCGCCTACAGCGCGACCATCAACGGCGAAGGCTTCTGCGAAGCCGGTGTGGTCCGCACCGCCGACGGCAGCCTGCTCGCCGTCATGCGCACCGGCTCCTACCTGCAGATGTACCAGGCGCGCTCCACCGACAACGGCAAGACCTGGACCGCCCCCACACCCCTGCAAGCCAACGGCGTCCCCATGACCGGCGTCTTCCCAAGCCTCGTCCTGCTCCCCGACAACCGTCTCCTCCTGTACTACGGCCGCCCCGGCCAGTCCATGGCCGTCTCCAACGACGGCAACGGCACCACCTGGTCCCCACCCACCTACGTCGACTACCGCAACTCCGCCAACGGCTCCCTCATCCAAACCGGCCCCACCACCCTCCTGGCCTTCGGCGACCGAGGCGCCAACTGGTCCCTCAACAAGCCCCCCACCTCCACCATCTGGTCCCGAACCATCACCCTCCCACCCCGTTCATAACCACCCCCCGACATGGGGTAAGGTTTACCCCGTTCGGCTCCTGGGAGCCGGGCGGGCGGGCTGTGGCCTAGTGGTTAGGGCGCCGGTCTGGGGGACCGGAGGTCGCGAGTTCAAATCTCGCCAGCCCGACAATGGAGGAGCACCGATTCTGTCGGTGCTCCTCTTTATTTTGTTGCCATGACAGGCCTGGGGGATCGACGCAGCTGGACCGACGACGACCTGCGCTCGGCAGTGCGGAACAATCGCTCGTGGCGCGGGGTCGCCCGGGCAGTCGGTCTGAAGAGCGCGTCGGCGGGCGCGATTCGAACGGTGCAGCGGCATGCTGTCCGCCTCGAGTTGGAGACGTCGCACTTCACAGCACAACGCCGTTGGTCGGATCGCCAGTTGCGGGACGCCGTTGCTGCGGCAGGCAGCTGGGCCGAGGTGCTGGCCGCGCTCGACGTGATCGACAACGGCGAGAATCGCGTGCGGGTCAAGGGGCATTCGGTCCGGCTCGGTCTGGACAGCTCGCATCTGACGCCGCAGCCGATGCAGGCTGCTGAGGTGTTCGACGCCCCACTGGAGATGGACGCTCTCCGGTATGCGGCGTCCGGTGTTGCGATGGCCTGGTTCACGTTGCACGGCTGCGCGGTGGCGCTGCCGGTAGAACCCCAGGAGTACGACCTGCTGGTCACGACGTCGCGGGGCGTCCAGCGCGTACAGGTGAAGTCGTGCGCCGCGCGCAACGGTCGTGGCTACTGGAATGTGGGCGTCGGTCGGCGCCCGTACACGCTCGACAAGTCCGCCGGCAAGATGCCGTACGACCCGGACACGATCGATCTGTTCTTCATCTTGCTCGGAGACGGCAGCATCTTCGTCATTCCCAGTACTGTTCTCGCCGGGCGGGTGGGGATCTCGGCCGAGAGCTACCTGTCATATCGCGTGGGAGATGCATCGAGCTTGTTGCGGTGAGGGGGCGCCGGGTGGTGCCCCCTCACGGGGTCAGTGGATCTCGGCGAGTTCCGGCGCGGGCTTCTCTTCGACGCGGAGGGATTCGCCTTCGATGTCAACGTTCGGGGTGATGCGGTCGAGCCACTTCGGGAACCACCAGGCGGCCTTGCCCAGCAGGCTGAGGACGGCCGGTACGAGCGTCATCCGGACGATGAAGGCATCGATCAGGACGCCGATCGTCAGGCCGAAGCCGATGGCCTTGATGATCGGGTCGTGGACCAGGATGAACCCGGCGAAGACCGAGGCCATGATCAGGGCAGCCGCGGTGACGACGCGGGCGCCGTGGCCGAGGCCTTCGACGGTGGCGGCGGTGGCCTGCTTGCCGTGCACGAACTCCTCGCGGACGCGGGAGACGATGAAGACCTCGTAGTCCATCGCGAGGCCGAACAGGATGCCCATCATGATGATCGGCAGGAAGCTCACCATCGGACCGGGGTTGTCGATGCCGAACAGGCCGGCCAGGTGACCCTCCTGGAAGACGGCGACGGTGATGCCGAAGGTCGCACCGATCGTGAGGACGAACCCGAGGGTTGCCTTGAGCGGGACGAGGATCGAGCGGAATGCCAGCAGCAGAAGGAGGAACGACAGCCCGACGATCAGGAGGAGGTAGATCGGCAGCGCGTCGGCGAGCTTCTGTGAGACGTCGACACCGACCGCGGTGTTACCGGTGACCGAGATCGTCGCTCCGTTGGTGGCGAGCGGCTGCACGGTGTCGCGGACGTTCTTCACCAGGTCGGAGGTCGCCTCGGAGGCAGGTCCACTCTTCGGGATGATCTGCACCAGCTGCGTCGTACCGTCCTGGCTGGCAGCAGCGGGCTGAGCCGCGATGACATCGGGCAGCGTCGGTACCTTGGTCAGCAACTGCTGCACCACTGCGCCGGACTGCTTCGGGTCGTTGCTCTTCACCACGACGATCAGCGGACCGTTGGCGCCCGGACCGAAGGCCTCGGCGGTGAGGTCGTAGGCAACGCGCTGGTGACTGCCGGCCGCCGCGGAGGCGCCGTCGGGCAGTGCGAGCCGCATGTCCTTGGCCGGGATCGCGAGCAGCCCGAGACCAACGATGCCGACGGCAACGATCGGGATGCGGAAGCGGGTCACGAACCGGCCCCAGCGGAAGCCGAACCCCTCAGCCGGTACGACGGCAGCCGGCGTCTTGCGGATCTTGCGCGGCAGGATCCGGTCGCCGACGAAGCCGAGCATGGCCGGAACCAGCGTGAGCGCGACCAGTACGGCGGTCAGCACGGTCGCGGCGGCGGCGAGTCCCATCGCGGTCAGGAACGGTACGCCGACCACGGACAATCCGGCCAGCGCGATCACGACGGTCGCGCCGGCGAACAGTACGGCGGACCCCGCGGTCGCGGTCGCCCGCGCCACCGACTCCTCGGCGTCCAACCCCTCGGCGAGCTGAGTGCGGTGCCGCGAGCTGATGAACAGCGCATAGTCGATACCGACCGCGAGGCCGAGCATCAACGCCAGGATCGGACCGGTCGAGGAGACATCGGTGAACGCGGTCACGATGAACAGCCCGGCCATCCCGGCGGCCACACCGAGCAGGGCGGTCAGAAGCGTCATACCGGCTGCGACGAGCGAGCCGAAGGTGATGACGAGCACGAGTGCCGCGACGACGACGCCGATGACCTCGGTGACACCGATCTCCGGTACGCCGCCGACCACCTGGCCGCCCGGGACCACCTGCAGGTCACCCGTGCTGAGCGCGGACAGACCGTCGTACCCCTCGGTGCTCGCCTTGGAAAGCTCGTCGGCCGGCTTCGCGAACTGGACGCTGATCAGTCCGGTCCGCCCGTCCGGGCTGATCGCCTTGCTGGTGAACGGGTCGATCGCGGCGATCACCTCGGGCACTTTGGCGGCCTTGGCGACGGTCGCGCCGACGGCGGCCTTCACGGTCGGGTCGGCCAGCGTCTTGCCGTCCGGCGCCTTCACCACAATCGTCGCCGACGCGCCACTCGCGGCCGGCAGGTCCTGCTTGAGGGCGTCGAGAGCACGCTGCGACTCGGTCCCCGGGATCGAGAAGGTGTTGGTCGTGCCGCCACCGAGGGTCAGCGCACCGACCCCGAGCGCGACGATGAACACCGCCCAGATCGCGGCGACCAGACGCCGGCGCTGGTAGGAGAACCGGCCGAGCCGGTACAGGAGGTTGGCCATCGGATGGCATCCGTTTCTGACGTGCGGGCAGAGGCCGGCCGCCCGCGTACTCGGCGAGCCGGTAGAACAAACTCAGGTGGATCAGTTGGGTCTGAGCAGGCGGCGCAGCCCGATATCGCAGAACCGGCGTAGTTCCTCGTCGGTCCGGTCACCAGGGAAGCGGCACTCACCCATCAACCCGTTGATGGCGAACCCCGCCAGGTCGTGCTCCAGCGGATCGTCCGACCCGGCCAGAAAGTCCTTCAGCCGGATGCCGTCGGCCACCAGCTGCCTGAGCTCCGGGACCTCTTCGATCACCGGAATCAGCTCCTGCAGCACATCCATCACCCCGCGATAGCGCACCGCAAGATCAGTGAACTGGCCGATCGCGTACTCCTGCGCCTCGGCCCGTGGCATCCGGTCCGCGGCCGCCACGATCACCGTCAGGTCCGCCGCCGCCGGCTCCAGGACCGCAGCCAGTACGGCGGCCTTCCCGTTGAAGTGGTAGAGCACAGTCGCTTTCGAGCATCCGGCCGCGGTCGCGATGTCCTGCAACGACACCGCGCTGAACCCGCGCCCCTGGAACAACCCCATCGCCTGCCGCACGATCTCGTGCCGGGTGCGCTCTCGCGCCGGAGTCGTGGTCATACCCTCATCTTCCCTGACCGATCGGCCAGTTTTCAACCGATCGGTCAGGATTGTGCCCCGCATCACGAAATCACCTTGGGCACCCACCAGTCAGATTTGTGCGGGTGGTTTCAGCCGGTTGTTGCACGTAGCGCCTCGTTGAGGGCTTGGGCTGGAGTCTGCCAGCCCAGGGTCTGTCGGGGGCGTGTATTCAGCTTG
>NZ_JBITDE010000013.1:99530-265959 GCF_044453945.1 Kribbella sp. NPDC051587 | reverse complement strand
GCGCCGATGGTACTGCGATCGGGAGGTCGTGGGAGAGTAGGACGCCGCCGGACTTTCACACTGTTAAGGGCCACCCCGTGAGGGGTGGCCCTTAACATATGTCTGGGTAAATCAGCTCCCGGCTAAGACTGCCTAGCAGTACTGGGCTCAGCCTTCCGGAGCGATGCCCACCAGGGCCGCTGCAGCGCAGATGTGGACCGGAGTGAGGTCTGCAGGTGACACCGGGGCCTGGAGCAGCGTTCCACGCTCGAACGGCGTCAGCTGAATGTCGATCCCGTGCGCGCCGGCCACCATCCCGCGGACGTACGTGAGCCAGCCCATCATCGGGATCCCCCGACGGAAGACTCCCGCGGCTGCTGCCAGCTCCGTATCGGCGATGCTCGCCCACTCTGGCTCCCAGATCGACACGACAGCACGCAGTACCTGCGCGAACCGATCTGACTGGATCAGCGCGTCGTCGTCGCTCCAGTGCAGCGTGACCTGGTCCGAAACCGTCGTGAGCGTCCCGCCCATGGACAGATCGAACAGCCAGGGCAGCTCACCAGTGCTCTGCAGGTGCAACCGAGTGGTACTGGAGCCGTTGGCGAGCACCTTGGTAGTGGCCTCGACCATCTCCTCGAGCGGAGTCGATCCATCCGCCCCGAGAACGTGGTACCCCCACCGCTCGTCCTGCGTCCACACATGGACGTCTGGGAACGCGACAGCCACCGCTGTCAGCGTCCGTCCCACCCGCAGCGCGCGGTGCTCGACGGTCTCGTCACGATGAGCCCACTGGGCGCGCAAAAGCCATGATGCCATCACGCCCTCCGATCGTGAGCCGGCCGATCCTGCGCAGCAGACGGTACGCCGGTGGCCGGATGGTTGGCCAGAGTTCCGCCTACTCGGCGTGAAGAGCCCGCGCGGTTCTCTGGAAGTTCCACCCGACCAGTCTGCGGCACCGATGGGTCGGAGGTGACCACCGGGGTCCGGTTTTAGTAAATAAGCGTCCGAAGTACCTCAGCTTTTCGGCGTCGCCGCGAGCAATCCACCGAGCGCGCTGGCCTGCGTCCGCCAGTCCCGGACCCCGCCGGCGGCCCAACGCTGCCCGAGCCGGTTCAGCGTGTCCCGATCGTTCTGCCAGATCGAGTCCGCCTGCCGCTGCGCGTAGGTCTTGTACGACGCGTCACTAGTGCTGTCCGCGAGATCCATCAGGTACCGCATGAAGATGCCCTTGAACTGCTTCTGGTTGTCATCGCAGTTGCCCGCCGGGTCGCACGACTCGGTCAGGATCCCTCCGGGGCTCAGCAGAGAAGACGAAATCGCCGCGTCCCCCAGCTGCCGTGCCTTCGCCAGTACGGCACTGTCTCCGGTGGCGCGCCACAGTTCGAGCGCCCCGCCGATCGCCAGACCCTGGTTGTACGTCCAGACCGTCTGCCCGTTGTTGGTGCACGAGGCGTTGATCCCGTCGTTCACCAGGCCGGCCGAGTTGATCATGCCGCTGTTCTTGAACCAGTTCCAGCTGGTCGTCGCACGCTGCAACCACACCGAGTCACCAGCCAGGCGGTTGTGCAGAGCCGCGGTCATCCGGATGTACAGACCGTTGGTGACCGCGTTCTTGTAGGTCCGCTCGCGGTCCCACCACACCCCGCCGCCACACGAGCCGGTGTCCCAGTAGCCCTGGACGTAGTTCGCGATGGCCACCGCCATGTCCAGGTACCTCCGGTCGCCGGTCAGGTCGTACGCCTGAATCCACGCGATCGCCCACCACTCGGTGTCGTCGATCGCCCGGCTGATGAAGTTGCCTTCGAGCGCATCCCCGCTCTTCACTCCGGCGGCGAAGACGCCCTTGTTCTTCTCGTACATCTCGTTGACGATCCAGCGCAGATCGGTACGCCGGGTCCGCTGCTGGTAGTCCATCACCGTGGTCAGCGCGACCGCGGAGTTCCACCAGCTCGACAGCCACCACGCGGTGTAGGGCTGGTAGGAGTACATCAGCGCGTCAGCCGCGGCCGAGGTGCGATCCGCCGCCGGCCGCGCCCACGCCGTACAGGTGCCGTTTTGGCCTTCGACCGCGCGGCCGCAGGCGCGGACGGCGCCGCCGTACAGCTTGGAGCGCGGATCGGCCGTGGCGTAGAGCTTGGTCTTCACCGACGTCGCACCGGCGCCGACACTGAGGCGGCCGAGGGACGAGCCGCCGGGCCAGGAGGCGCCTTCGTTCCAGGAGCGGTCGAGCCAGACCTCGTCGCCGGCCTTGCCGGTGTCGATGGTTCCCCAGGCCATCCCGCGGTTGTCGACGTGCAGCGCGATCCGGCGTCCGGACAGGGAAGCCGACGGGACGGGCTGGTTGTCACCGGACGGTCCGTCGCTACCGTCGCAGGCTGCGGCGCAGATGATCGGGTACGCCCAGGCGGTGCAGTCCACTCCGGCTGCGTCGCCGCAGGCACGGATCATCCCGCGCCGGTGGCCGGCCGGGTCCGCCAGGTTGTACATGAGCGTCCGGGTGCCGGTCCAGCCACTGGGGATCCAGGCCTTGCCGAGCAGGCCCTCCCAGGTCGCACCGCCGTCCCAGCTGCGGTCGAGCCACACCGAGTCGTTGGCGACGCCGTTGTCGATGCTGCCCCAGGCCATCGAGTCCTTGTCGGAGACATGCAGTACGACGCGCCGTCCGTTGATCACCTTCTCCGGCACCGGGAAGGTTTCCTCTTGAGCCCGTGACGGATCGAGCGTGTCACACGCGACCGAGCAGACCTGTGCCAACGGCACCTGGGCATGGGCAGACGCCGGTACGACGAGTGTTGCGCCCAGCACCGCGAGAGCAAGAAGTAGCCGGCGCATCTCAGCCTCCCAACCCGGACTGATCGGTCCAGGTCGCGTCGGCGTTGTAGCTGCCGCCGCCGTCCCACGCGTTCGCCCCACTGGCTGTAGCGATGTACACCAGCTCACTGGCGTGGCGCACGTAGTAGGTGGGGTAGTTGAACGACTGCAGAGACACGTTCCCCGCGCCGCCAGCCAGCGCAGGCTGTGCACAGAATGTCGCATCCCGGCGGAACGTGTCGGAACCGTCGCTGGTCGCCTTCTGCAGTCGGTAGTTGCTGTGCCGCAGGTACTGACCAGGGAAGTTGATCGACTCGAGTGAATAGCAGGTGCTCTCCGCCAGACCAGCCCGTACGACGAAGGTGGAGTCCTGGCGGTCAGCCAGCGCAGAGCCCGCGTCCACCACATCTGTACGCGCGAGGCTGTCCCGATGCCGCAGTACCCGGTTGGTGTAGCCAGCGGTGGTCACGCGGAACGTGCGGGCTTGACCGACGCTGAGGTCCGCACCGCTCTTCCACCACGCCGGTATGAGGTTCCAGGTGGAGTCGTCGCGAAAGGAGCCACCGGTGTCGCCGTCGACCCACACTTCGGAGTTCCGGTGCCGCAGGTACTGGCCGGGCCGTGCTGCGGACTCCAGCGACGTACCGCCGCCGCTCAGACCTGGGCGGGCACAGAAGGTCGCATCGGCTGCGAACGTGCCGCCGGTGTTGGCTTCCTTGTAGACGCGCTGGTCACGCTGGCGCAGGTACTGGCCGGGGAAGTTGCGCGACTCGAACGAGAAACAACTGCCGTTCGACAGCCCGGAGCGGACCCAGAACGTGGCGTCCTGCTTCAGACTCTGGCTGCTCCCGCCGTCAACCACCTCGGTGTTCGCCACTCCGTTGATGTGCCGGAGATAGCGGTTGGTGTAGTTCGGCGTGGTGACCCGGAAAGACACCAGCTTCCCGGTCGGCAACGCCGTACCGTTCGCGGCCGCCAGAACCTGTTGATGGACGGCGCGGACGCGGGCGAAGTCCATCTTCTGCACTTGCCGGTCGTAGGTGAAGAAGCCGTTGATCTCGTCTTCCACGTCCGTCGGCTCGGTGTAGACCGAACCCGACAGTCCGGAGCCGTTGATCAGATCCGGCAGCTGACTGGTGATCTGGAGGTAGCGGTTCGTCAGCGCTTCGCTGGTCGGGAGCATCTCGTAGGCGAAGCTGTTCCCACTCGGCCATTCGTGACCGGGGACGTGCAGACCGAGTCCGCCGTACTCGCCGAGCTGCAGCACCCGGGTACTCGACGGAGCTCGCGCGATCCCAGGACCGACGTACATGTGGTCGTCGATGATGTCGCCGTTGCCAGGGTCCGGATCGGAGTCGCAACAGTTCGATCCGGAGTTGTGGTTGACCAGCCGGGTCGGGTCGAGGCTCTTCACCAGGTCGGCGATCCGGCCCGCCTGGAACTCTCCCCAGCCCTCGTTGAACGGGATCCACTGCACGATCGACGTGATCTGTTTGTGGTTGTCGATCATCCGGCGCAGCTCGGATTCGTACCGCGCCTCACCGGTCGTCGATGCGTTGCGGCCGGCAACCAGCGACGGCATGTCCTGCCAGACCATCAGCCCGAGCTTGTCGGCCCAGTAGAACCAGCGGGCCGACTCGACCTTGATGTGTTTGCGGACCATATTGAAACCGAGCGACTTCTGCTGTTCGAGGTCGAAGCGCAGCGCGGCATCAGTCGGTGCGGTGTAGAGGCCGTCGGGCCAGAATCCCTGGTCGAGCGTGCCGAGCTGGAAGACGAACTTGCCGTTCAGCGTCGGGCGCAGGAACCCGCCGATCATCGCCTTGCCGACCGAGCGCATCCCGAAGTACCCGCCGACCGCATCACTGCCGAGGGTGACCTTGAGGTCGTAGAGGAACGGGTCATCGGGTGACCAGAGCCTGGCGTTCGGCACCGGCACGCGGAACGACGTACCGGAGACGCCGGTGGCTTCACCGACGACCTGGCCGCCGGACAGGACCTGTGCACGCACCGGTTGGCCGGCGGACGAGGCTTGGACGTTGAGGTCGAGGCCGCCGGCGGCGACGTTCGGAGTGGTGTCGAGGCGGGTGATCCAGGTGGCCTGGGTCGGTTCGAGCCAGACGGTCTGCCAGATGCCGGACGACGGGGTGTACCAGATGCCGCCGCGGTTGAGGCGCTGCTTGCCGGACGGGATGTCCTCAGCGTCGACCGGCGCCCAGACGCCGACGATGATCTCGTTGTTCCCGGCGCGGAGTGCTGAGGTGACGTCGTACGAGAACGCGTCGTACCCGCCTTCGTGCGAGCCGAGCAGGACGCCGTTCACCCAGACCTTGGACTGCCACATGACCGCGCCGAAGTTCAGCTGCACGTGCCGGCCGGACCAACCGGCCGGGACGGTGAAGTTTCGCTTGTAGTACATGCGATTCTCGTGCCGCTGGATGCCGGACAGCGCCGACTCGATCGGGTACGGGACCAGCACCTCCTCGGCCAGCGTCCCACCGATCGGCGGGCTGTTGAGATTGCTGGTCGGCGCGAACTGCCAGACGCCGTTGAGGCTCTGCCAGTCGGTTCGGGTCAGCTGTGGCCGTGGGTACTCGGGCAGCGGGTTGGTCACCGAGACCTGATTGGTCCACGGCGTCGTCAGCGGTGGCGGCTTCAGTGCGAAGGCTTGGGCGGGGGCCGAAACCAGTCCGCTGCTGACGATCGCGAGAACGATCAGCAGAGTGAGCCGTACGAAGGCATGACGAAGCAGGCCGGAGGTCATCTGTAGTCTCCTCGGGGCGGTAGGAGAGAGCGCTCTCACCCGTCAGTATGCGGGCCCGGACGACTAAATCAAGACTCTGGATGATTGTTTCTGTAGGAAAGCGTTTGTCTACGTCAGAGTGGGCGAAGACATCTCGAGCGTCGGGGTCTTGCCGCGGTAGGACTCGAGCCACGAGCGCAGCAGCTCCACGCGCGCGGAGTACTCCTCGTTGCCCTTGACGACGGGTGCCTGGTTGTACGCCATCGTGTCCGAGCTGCGGCGCAGCTTGACGTACAGCCGCGACGACGCCAGGGCGTAGCGCTCCATGTCGTCCTGCAGCGCGCCGATGACCGTGATGTTGCGGTCTCGGCCGATCTGCTCGAACAGCGCCACGGCCTCACGTCGGTGTTGAGAACCCAGGTTGCGGCCGAGCTCGTCGAGGATCAGGAGCAGCGGCCGGTCGGATCCGCCGGCCAGCGCGGCGGCGCAGACCAGCTTCACGGCCTTCTCGTCCATCTGCGCGGTGTTGCCCTTGACGTTGAACGCCGAGAACGGGCCGCCTTCCGAGCGTCGCCACTTCGGCGTGACCGTCCACCGCCACGGCTTGTCCGGCTCGGCGGGAGGGTCGGGCTCGGGGAACTCCAGCTTCGCGCCGTATCCGCCGTACTGCTGGTCGAGGCGGTCGAACTCCTGTGATACCAGGCGAAGCCGGGCCTTGATGCCGTCGGCAAGTGATGCGCGGTGCGCGCGGGCTGTGCTCTCGGCCTCGCCGAGACCCTCGCGCGCACGCTCCAACGCGGCGTTGCGTTCGGCGCGCTGATTGGCGATCTGCTGTTGCTGCAGGCTGTCGAACGTCTCGTGCTGCGCAAGGTGGCTGCTCAGCGTCCGCTGCAGCGCCGGGACCAGGCCGACGCGTGCACCGAGCGTGCCGTTCGTCCAGCCGTCTGGTCCGTTGAGGATCTCCCAGAGCTCGGCCGGGATCTCCTCACGCGAGCGAGCGTTGGGGAAGCAGCGGCGGATCACGTCATCGAGCTGCGTGCACGCCTGATGATTCCAGTCCGCCGTCGTACGGCGTTGGGCGTCGTCAGGCAGTCCGAGCAGGAACTCCTCGGCTTCGGCCGGGGTGGTGCCCCAGGCGGTGATCCGGCTGGTCAGGTCGAGCGCCGTCTGCTCCTCGAGCAGCTTGAGCCGGCGGCCGGTGAGGTCGTCGAGGATCCGGTCGTGATCGCGGCGAGTGGACTCGAGGTTCTTGAGCCGCTCGTCGCGAACCAGTTGCTGACCGGCCGCGGCCTCGGCGGATTCCTTGGCTGCTTGGAGTTGCGGGGCGAGCGAGTCGCGGTCGTTCTCGTGCCGGTCGATCGTTTCGCGCAGCGCGAGGATCTGCTCCTGCACCGACTCGGCGTCGGCCAGCGCGCGAGCGGCCGCCGTACGGCGCTCTGCCTGATCGACGCGGGCGCGAGCCTGCTCCAGCGCGGTTGATGCTGCGGCGCGTGCTTCGGCCGCGGCCTCGACGCGGCGGCGTGCCGCCTCGATCCGCGCGGTCCGGCCGGTGAGCGGTTCGTCGAACTGACCGACCGCGACGACGCCGGCGACGTCGTCGATGTTGTCCTTCGTGGCGCGCTCGGCGAGCGTCGTGAAGAAAGCATCCAGGGCGAAGCGCTTGTCGGCGGAGACCGGGACGCCCTTCGCGCGCTTGGACCCCGGCCGATTCGCCAGCACCAGCAGGAATCCGGCATACCCGGCATCGGCCAGCGCTGTCGAAGCAACCGCCGCATCACCGGCGTCGATGACGACAGCCTCCCGGTACGGCGCCAGTCGCGGCTCCCACTCGGATCGGGCCGAAGCGGGGAGGTCGGTGATGTCGGTGAGCGCACCGCATTCGAGCCCGGCGTTCTCCAAAACCTGTTGCTGGGCAGCGGAAACGGTCTGCCCGCTCTCGGCCTCGCGCAGCTCGGCGGTCGCGACGTCGACCGCGGATCGGGCAGCGTGATCGCGCCCGATGTGCTCCTCCAGCGCTTCCCGCGCTTCGGTCTGCTCCTCGCCGGCCGCGGCCAGATCGCGCCCGTCCGCGGAACGACCCGCATCCAACAGCCGCCGGTGCTCTTGACCGAGCCGCTCGAGCTGCTCGCGGACCGAGCGCTGCGCGAGGTCGAGATCGCGGTCGCGCGCATCGAGCTTGTCGCGCTCCTGCCGGGTCAGCTGGACATCGCGGAGCAGTACCTCTTCGTTGCCAAAGGCATCGATCTCGGCGTCGACCGCCTCCCGGCGAGCCTCCTGCTCGGCGACCCGCTCATCGAGTTCGCCGAGCTCCTGCAGGATTTCGCCGTTGCGGGCGTCACCGTCGATCAGGTGCCGCGCGCACCGTGCCTGCCAGGACTCCTTCGCGGAGGCCAAGGCATCTCGGGCTGCGCCACGCTGCAGGATGCCGGCCTCAACAGCAGCCATCTCCTGCTCCCAGCGCTGCAGGTCGGCGGCCGCCTGCTTGGTCGCCTCGCGCTGCGTGTGCTCGGCCGATCGGTGCGCCTGCTCCTGCTCGAGTTCGTGGTCGAGGCCGGTCAGGGTCGCGATCGCGTTGAAGATCCGGGCCGGGCCCAGCTCGTTCAGTGGTTCGGCGAGCAGGTTCGCGGTCGGGCTGGAGCGCACCGAGGTCGAGAGGAACGAGACGCAGCGGACCTGACCGCCGTACAGGACGCTGGAAAGCTTGTTGGCGTGGAAGTCGGTGCGGCCGTTGGAGTGCGGGAGTGCCGCCCACAACGCGTCTGCCCCGGCAGCACGCTCGGCTTCGGTCGCGCCGTACGGGACATGCAGGCCGTTCTTCCAGCGCAGATCCAGGTACGACGCTTTGCGGTTGATGCGGATCCAGACGGTGATCGCGGCCGCCTCGATCTCGTCGAGTTCGGTGAGGTCGGGATCGGAGAAGACGCCGACGATGTACCCGCGGTCGACGTTCGACCAGTTGCCTTCCTGGCCGGCCGCCTCGGCGGTGAACAGAAGCTCGGCCGCACCCGGTGCACCGCTGGTGAGCCGCCACTGGTCGTCCGCGTGCAGCAGGCTGAGCGCGGCGATCCAGGACGACTTGCCGGCGCCGTTCGAGTCGGTCGGGCCTTGACCCGCCACAGTGACGAGCCCTTGACCGACCATCGGAATCGGGTGCGTGGACAGCCGGGACAGGTCGACGACCTGGACACCGAGCAGCACCTTCGACCCGAGGATGTCGAACGGACCGTCCTCCACCGTGCTGCTCATGCCACTCCTTCTTCTTGTTCTGTACTGCTCGACGCCGCGTCCAGTGGGGTTGCCGTCCCGTTGCGGGCCCGGATGGCTTCGGCGATCGGACTGGCCGGTGCTGCGGCCAGGATGAGTTGGTCCTGCAGTCGGCGCCGCGCTGCTGGGGTGAGGCGTTGTAGCTGTGGACCGGGGATGTAGCTCGGACCACCGGAGTGGTCGCCGGAGAGCTGGATGAGTCCGGCTGCGCGCAGTCGTTGCAGGGCGAGCCGTCGCTCTTCACCGCTGATCTTCGTGGTGCGGAGCTCGTCGACCGTGGTCGGCCGGGCCGACTTCCAGCTGTCGCCGGTGAGGATGCCTTCGCTGCGGGGTATCGCGACGGAGTGGATCAGCACGAGGACGAGTACGGCGCGGTCGACGACCGACAACGGTTGCCAGCCCTGCGCGGTGAGCGCCGCGGCAATGTCATCGGCGTACCCGGAGGTCCAGTGCGTGCCGTCGACCTGCACGAGCACGCGACCGATCAGCTTCAGCATCTTCTGCACCTGCCGCCGCAGCGTCACATCACGCAGGCCGGCCAACTGCACCTCGGCCACGGGATGCGCGGCGTACTGGACAGCGCTGAACGCGGCCAGCACCTCATCACGCGCGCGGTCGCTCAGGTCCTGCAACAACGGATCGAACAACACATGCTGCTGCTCACTCATCAGCAGCCTCCGGTACCAGCGGCTCAGGTTCTGCGGCCTCAGCTGTCGTGCTGAGGACTGGCGGTGGGGGATCGGGGAGGTGCCGACACAGGTCTCGAAGGGTCGCTTGGTCGGCCGCCGTCCAGTTGATGACGCGGGGACCGAGCCGCACCTCGCCGGCCTTCTCGTTCCAGCGAATCCAGTGCGTCGCGTGCAGCCGCCGCAGGCTGCCGATGATCAGGGTCAGGTCACTCGACTGCTCGGCCCGCCCCCGCATCCCGGCGTACACGGCTCTGACCTGTGCGAGCGTCCCGACCGAACCCGGCCAAGCCGAACCACTGCGATCAGTCCAGCAACAAGCCACCACGATCGCCAGCACCCGAGCAGTCTCGTTCGGCTGCTCGACAGCGACTGGCGGCGTTCCAAGCTCATCCAGTACGGCGTGCCCCGCGCCCGACGGGATCATCGGCACCAGCCAGACCGTGGAGCCGTCCGGCTCGGCCGCGCGGGTCAATCCAGCCACTGCCGGCGTATCCGGGTCGACCGGGAGCGGGCCGGCCGACTGCACCTTCGCCCACCAGAGCGCGTTGTAGAGCCGCCGTTCGACGGCCTCCGAAGCCGGGGTGCTCATCGGCTCACCCGGCGGAACACGCCTTCGGTCGCCCAGGGCGTCCCCGCTGACGGGTCGATCCGCATCCCGTCGGACCACACCAGCTCGTAGTCCAGCTCGTCATGGAGATGTGCCGCGGTCAGCTCGGCCAGCACTCGTCGCGCCGTCACCCAGTCGCCCGCGTCGTCGATCACCTCGACGATCTCCACCGACGGCCGCCCGGCGAGCACCCGCTCGGCCTCAGAGCGCAGCTCCTCACGATCAGTCGCCGCGGCCGACTCGGGTGCGTCCACATCCGCAGTCGGGCGGGGCGGCGCCATCCGCGCCGTACCGGATCGGCGTCCAGTCTCCACTGCCTCGACCATCGTCTGCGGCGAGAAGTCCGGCGCAGCCGCGTCGAACAGCAGCCCGTCGAGCACCGCGGCCAACGCATCCGGCTCGCTTCCGCGAGTGAACGACACCCAGGTCTCGATCGGGAGCAGGCCGAGTGCGCGCGTCGTACCGGCTCTCTCGACCAGCCGGCCCGCGGCCAGCTGGACAGCATCGGCATAGGCCGCGAGTGACATCCGCAGCGACGTGCAGGCCCGGTGCAGACCTGGCCAACGGCCGAGGACGATGCGGTGGACCGTCTCGGCCTGCTCGATCAGCCGTTCGTTACCCCAGGCGAGCTGCGCATTCTCCCGGAGCTGGGCGCTGGTGCTGGTCGCGACGAGAATCGCCAGCTCGTTACCGAGCAGCCGGAAGACCTTGGTGAGGCGCTCGATCGAAGCGAGCCCGTCCTCTTCGGTGGACTTCGGGTCGCTGACGCTGTGTGCCTCCAGGGTCAGCAACTGGTGCAGCTCACCCTGACCGCCCTGCACCGACATCCGGCGCAGGAACATCAGCATCACGTACGGCGCGAAGGCCGCGCGGTGGCGCAGCTCGTTCGGACGGTCGACGAGTTTGGTGATCGCGCCGTACTGCCGGAGCACCTCGAAGCGGCGGACGATCACATCGTGCGGGTAGGCGCGGCACGCCAGCGTGGCCTGCTCGACGGTCAGCCCGTCGCTCCCGGCCTCGGCGAACGCATCCAGGATCGCCTGATCGGCGTCCAGCAGCTCCGGATCGACGATCATCGCCCCGGCCTCGCGCGCGAGCACGGCGAACACCTGCCGGTAGACGCGCAGCACGGCCGCTTCGGCCTCCGCGTCCAGCAACGTCGCGTCCATGCGCACTCCTCCCGTGTGCCAGGGACTCTAGTCACCGACTCCGACAGACCAAAACCAGGCCCGCCGAGCCTGTGGAAAACCGGATGACGACCGTGGCGGAGCTGCCTACCATCGCGAACATGAAGCAGCATCAACTTGGCTGACGCGGTCCAGGTAGACCGCGTCAGGACCACAGCGCCGCTCCAGGGCGTTCACACACCGGTGCGTGACCTCGTGACAGAGGTCCCCGGTGCGCTGCTCAGTTCTCCAGTACGGAGTCCCGCACATGACTGTGCACTCTGCTGCGCCCGCCGTCGGCGCCCAGCACCCAGCCGTCCGTGACCTGCTCACTGTCCGCAAGGACGCCGCTCCCGGCCGCATCCTCGTCGAAGGCGCCTGGGAACACGACCGCCTGCTAGCCACCGACACCCACCTCGAGACGTTCTTCTGGTGCCCTGAAGCCGGTACGACGTACCCGGTCGACCGGATCGCGGAGCGGGCAACCGCGGTTTACCGCATCTCGCCCAAGCTGCTCGACCGGCTCTCCCGCAAGACCCGCTCGGACGGCCTGCTCTCGATCGCGCGCCTCCCCGTGTGGGAACCACGCGACTTCCGATTCACCGCGGAGTCGCTGGTCCTGGTCGCGGACGGCGTCGAGTACGCCGGCAACCTCGGCACGCTGATCCGGACAGTCGATGCTGCGGACGCAGACTGCCTGGTCCTGACCAGCAGGCGAGCCCGACCGAGCCATCCGGCCGTGTACTCGGCCAGCCGGGGCATGATCCTGTCGACCCCGGTTCTGGAGTTCGACGAGATCACCGCGGCGGCGGACTGGTTGCGAGAGCACGGTTTCCGGGTGCATCTGGCCGATCCGGCGGCTCAAGGCAGCTACCGGGAGACGTCGTACGACGGTCCGACGGCGTTCGTGGTCGGGTCCGAGGGCTCGGGGCTGTCGCCGGAGTGGCACGCACAGGGCTTCGGCGGTGTGTCGATCCCGATGCTCGGCCAGGCCGACTCACTGAACGTCGCACTCTCCGCCGGCATCCTGCTGTTCGAGGCGCGGGCCCACAAGAACGGGTGGTGAAAGAATGGTCGCCGCCATCTACAGCAGGGAGTCGGAACGTGCCGTTCGAGCCGGGCGAAGTGGTCGCCCCGTCAGACCCGCGGATCGTCCTGGAGGGCCAGTGGGGTCACCAGCCCGGCGTCGCGATCACCGTGAACTCCGGGTCGCGGCTCTCGTTCTCCTTCGCGGGGGAGTGGGTGCAGTTGCTCTTCGACACGGACGGCCTCACGGTCGCACCGCACCTGTGGATCACGGTCGACGACGGTGAACCGACGCTGCACGTGGTCGAGGACTCGGTCATCGACCTGTCCGCGCCCACCGGCCGTCACAACGTCGAGGTGGTCGTCAAGGACGTCAACGAGCACGCCAACCGGTGGAACCCGCCGTTCGAGAGCGCAGTGGTCTTCGCCGGTCTGGTGCTCGACGTGAACTCCCGCCTGCGGCTCAGCGGTCGCCCGGGTGGACCGCGACTCGAGTTCTACGGCGACTCGATCACACAGGGCGTGCGAGCGATCGGCCCGGAGACCGAGTCGGAGGGCGCCGACGGTACGGCGAGCTACGCGTACCTCACCGCCCGCGCCTTCCGAGCGACGTCGTACCAGGTCGGTTTCGGCAGCCAGGGCATCGTGAAGCCGGGGAACGGCGAGGTGCCGTCGGGGCTGGACTCGTTCGGCTGGAACTTCGCCGGCTCACCTGCCGAGCGCGTCGAGGCGCCGGACGTGGTGGTGGTCAACCTCGGAGTCAACGACGAGACGCTCACAGCCGACCAGTACGGCGAGTACGTCGCCCGCGTGCGATCGGCGTACCCCTCGACGACGGTGGTCGCGCTCACGCCCTTCAACGGCAAGCACGCCGACACGATCGCGGCCGCGGTCAAGTCGCTCGACGACGAGAACGTCGTACTGATCGATTCGACCGGCTGGATCACCGAGGACGACTGCACCGACACCATCCACCCGTCAGCCGCCGGTCACGCCAAGATCGCCGCCCAGCTCGTCCCGGCGCTACAAGCCACGACATCACTGCGCCTTCCTTCTATCTAGCACAGAAGCGGGACCCAAGAAACAGACTGTTTCTTTTCCTCGCGGCCGCCCACACTCGGAGGCGGCCGCAACAGGAGGAGAACCCATGATCACCCCGGACGACCTCGACGCCGCAGTCACCTGCGTCGTCGACGCCCTCCGCCCGACAGTCGACCAGGACTGGTCCGCACCCGCCGGCTCGCTCGACTGGAGCTGCCGCACCACCGCCGAACACATCGCCCAGGCCCACCTGCACTGGGCGACCCAACTCGCCGTCGCCGCCCAGACGAAGTACGTCCGCTGGTCAGCGACCGCCCAAGAACTCGCCCCGCCCGCCGGCGTCCTCGACTTCGTCGAAGCCGCCGGCCGCATCCTCGCCCTGATCGTCCGCTCAACCCCAGCCGCCATCCGCGCCTACCACCCCTGGGGAATCGGCGACCCCGAAGGCTTCACCGCCATGGCCTGCGTCGAGTCCCTCCTCCACGGCCACGACCTCACGTCGACTCTCGGCACCCCACTCACCCCACCCGCCGACCTCTGCGCCCGCATCCTGGCCCGAGCCTTCCCCCACGAACCCCACCCCACCGACGACCCCTGGCTCAACCTCCGCTGGCTAACCGGCCGAACCGAAATCCCCACCACCCCGACACCCACCACCTGGAAGTGGCGCCCCACCCCCCTCGACGAACCCTGGAACCCAACCCCCGAACCAGCCCCCATGCCCTTCACCCCACTGACTTCGTAGCCTCCGCATCAAAGCGCGGCCCGTGGGTACCGGGGCGAACCGGCGGGTGGTCGAGCCGCGGAGAAGCAGGAGCCTCACAGTCACGACGGCTAGCCCGACTCGTGGCGAGGGTTTTACAGCAGAGAGCGACTGGACCCACTCCTCACCACCCGCCGGGCCTACTCGCCCTCGACCAGCACCAAGGTCCCTTAAGAACCCAGCAGGTCTTGAGGATTGGGGGACGGCGGGCGGCTGAGGGTCCAGTCGCCGAAGTGTTGGTCGAAGCGGTACCAGAGGCCGTCAGCGCCTAGGCGGAGTTGGCGTTTGCCGGCGGTGACTCGGTTGGACTCGATGGTGGCCCGCGGCATCAGAGCTGCGGCTTCGGCGAGGGCGGCGGGGTCGACGTCGGTCGGCGTGTCCAGGGTGACGGACAGGCCGTCGGCGCCGCCTTCGCGCCAGGCGGCGGCCCAGCTGGTGAGCTGACGGGCCGGTACGCCGGAGCGATGCGCGAGCTCGGCCAGTTCCGCCGTACCGACTCGCGCTGCTCGCCGCGCGAGGTCCTGGTCGAATGTCAGCTCCGAAGCACCGTCTCCAGCGGCCAGCTCCCACGCGCGTTGCGCCGCGTCGGTTGCTAACGCGACGAGATCCTGTACGTCGATCTCGGACGAGCGAGGTGGATCCAACGCTTGCACCGCTGCGGGTAGTCGCGCGGTCCGCAAAGGTCGCGGCACAACGGGCAGCACGCCAATCCGTGCCTGGTAAGCAGCCCGAGCTGGAATGCCCGGGGGAGCGGCCTTCACGACTGGCGTCGTGGCAGCAGTTCCGCGGCGCGCGCGGAGGTCGGCGAGCAGATCATCGCGAGACCGGCCACGAAGCAGCAGGAGCTCAAAGGGATCGGCATCGAGTGCATCGGTGATCACGTAGCAGACGGCTGCCGAATGTTTGCACGGTACGGCGAAGTCCGGGCAATTGCAGTTCGTCAGGACCTCGCCCGCACCCGGCAACAGGTCCAGTCCGGCCGCACGCACGTCATCGACCACCTCGGGCGGCAGCTCACCATCCAGCAGCGCCGCCACTCGCCCGATCTGAGAAGACACGACATCGAGCACCGCATCCCACTCGGCGCTCGAGAACGCCCGGATCCGCACGGCCACCTGGTACGGCGTCACCCGGCTGCCCTGGACGACCGCGTCGACCTCGCCGGGGGTGACCGTCAGCTCCAGCACGCTGCCGCGTCGCGCATACGAACGCCCACGCGCCAAGCGGTTCGGATCGAGTCGCGCGCGTTGCTCCAATGCCTCGAGCCAGGCGCGTCCCCACCAGGTCGCACCGAATGGCCGTCGACTGCCCGGCCCACGCGCGGCTGGCAACCCCGCGTCCTCGCCCTTGTCCCGCCAGCCCTGCCAAGGCGTGCGCTCGTTCACGGCTTCGCCCTCCCAACAGCAGAAGGGTTGTAGCCACTTGCCGAACCCGAACGAGCGGGCCCGGTCGACAGCTCGACAAGCTCGGACAGCTCCGCGTCGGACAGCTCACTCAGCCACGCCTCACCCGAGCCAACCACCGAATCGGCCAGCGCCCGCTTGCCTGCGATGACCGCCGAGATCCGGTCCTCCAGCGTGTTCTCCGTAACGAGCCGATGCACCTGAACCGGCCGATCCTGCCCGATCCGGTAGGCGCGGTCGGTCGCCTGATCCTCGACCGCCGGATTCCACCAGCGGTCGTAGTGCACGACGTGTGTCGCCTGCGTGAGCGTCAGCCCGACACCGCCCGCCTTGAGCGAGAGCAGGAACACCGGCGACTCACCGGCCTGGAACTGCGCGACCATCTGCTCGCGCTTCCGCACCCCGATCCCGCCGTGCAGGAACAGTGGCTGCACACCACGCGTCGCGAGATGCGCCTCGATCAGCCGGCACATCTCGACGTACTGGCTGAAGATCAGCACCGATTCGCCTTCGGCGAGGATCACGTCGAGCAGTTCGTCGAGCGCGGCCAGCTTGCCGGACCGTCGCTCCAGCGGCCCCGGCTCATGCAGGAAGTGGGCCGGGTGGTTGCAGATCTGTTTGAGCTGCGTGAGCAGACTGAGCACGAGCCCGCGCCGCTCGATCCCTTCGGCGGCTTCGATCTTGGCGAGCGTCTCCTTCGCGACCGCCTGGTAGAGCGTCGCCTGTTCGATCGTCAGCGGTACGACGACATCCTGCTCGGTCTTCGGCGGCAGTTCGGGCGCGATCCCGGGATCGATCTTGCGCCGGCGCAGCAGGAACGGCCGGGTGACCCGCGCGAGCCGGGACGTCGCCTCCTCGTCGTGATACCGCTCGACCGGTACGGCGATGTCCTGCCGGAACCGATCGAGCGTGCCGAGCAACCCCGGCGCTGCCCAGTCCAGAATCGACCACAGCTCGGACAGCCGGTTCTCCACCGGCGTCCCGGTCAACGCCAGCCTGGTTGCCGACGGCAACGTCCGCAGCGCACGAGCGGTCCGGGACAACGGATTCTTCGCGTGCTGGGCCTCATCCGCGACGGCCAGCGCCCACTGCACCTCACCGAGCACCTGATGGTCCTGTCGGACGACGCCGTACGTCGTCAGCACGACCTCGTCCGGCGCGATGTCACTCAGCGTCCGGCCCGCTCCATGGAAGCGCCGAGTCGGCACATCCGGGGCGAACCGGGCGAACTCCCGCTCCCAGGTGCCGAGCAGTGTCGACGGGCACACCACCAGCGTCGGCCCACGACCGCGCCGCAGCAGGTGCAAGGCGATGACCTGGATCGTCTTGCCCAGACCCATGTCATCGGCCAGACAGCCACCCAGACCGAGATCGGCCAGCTGTGCCATCCACGCAACGCCGCGACGCTGGTAGTCCCGCAGCGTTGCGTGCAGCCCCGGCGGGTCCATGAACGGAGCCGTCTCGTCACCCGATCGGAGCCGCGTCAGCATCTCCGCGAGCGACCCGTCCGCATCGAACGCGACCAGCTCGCCGTCGACCACGATCGTCCCGGTGAGCGCAGCCCCGAGTGCCTCGGCACCGGTCAGCTTCTGCGAACCGCCGCGGCGCAGCTTCCGCACCAGGTCGTGATCGACGCGCACCCAGCGCCCACGCATCCGGATCATCGGCCGCTTCGCCTCCGCGAGCGCGGCCACCTCGTCCTCACTCAGCTCCTGCCCGTCCAGCATCGGCCGCCAACGGAACGCGACCAGGTCCGTCAAGCTGAAGTCCGGTCCTGTCACAGCCCCAGGCGTCGGCGTCCCGACCGTCCCACGCACGCTGAGCTCACTCGCGAACAGCTCGGCCGGCCAGAGCACCTCGATGCCCGCACCCTCCAGCGCCGTGCTGCCCTCGGTCAACTCTTCCAACGCATCGTCATCCACGTCGACCGCGGCCGGTGCCGCGTCCCGCAACGCTGCCGATAGCGGCGGCCACACGCGAGCACCACGCCGCAGTGCCAGCAGAAGGTCAGTCTCTGCCCGCTCCCCGAGCGCCGCGAGGACTGCGGCCGGTGAGGTCCAGACATCGGCCACATCGACCAGCAGACTCGGATCCAGCTCACTGCGAAGCTGCAGCACGGCTTGGAAGTCAGACAGCTCCTCAGCCGGTGGCTCGATCCGCAGCACCAGCCGCGCGCCGGCGTCCTCGCTCTGCGCAGTCTCCGCCAACCACGCCGTCGGCCCGGTCACCGCGATCGGCTCCACCGCTGCGAACGGCGCTGCCCCTGGACGAGCGGTGACCGCAGCAGCAGGAGTCCGCACGAGCGTGTCCGCAATCGCATCCCAGAACGCGCGCACGAGCTGCTCCGGATCGACCAGCCGCACCGGCCGTGACCCCTCGATCGGCAATGCGTGCCCGTACGGCGGCATCGCGGCGACCAGTTGCTTCAGCCAACCGCGGTCCGGCGGATCCAACGGTGCCACCCGCCAACCGCCGTACCCACTGGGGGTGAGATCGGGCACCAGCCGTCCGCGCGCGATCAGCCCCAGCCCGGCCAAGGCGGCGGCTCGCCAGGCCTCCCAACTCGCCGCGCCCTGCACCGGGGTCGACGCGAGCGCGAGCGCCTCCGTGATGCTCAGCATCCGTGCCGGGACCGTCGTCCGCCGGACCTGCGATCCCTGTGGGAGCACGAGGTTGACGCTCTCGTCGGCCGCGTCGATGTCGCCGTACAACGCCAATCGGCCCGCCCGCGGCGGGTCGGCTGGGAGGAAGACGGCGTCGAACATGCCCTGCACAGTACGCCGGTCCGCCGACAACTTTCTCGTCGCCGGAGCCGGCCTGTGGACAACTCGGACCGGCTTGACCTCAACCAAGGTTCAGGGACGAGCCTGGGGAGCACCAGATGACGAAGGAGCAGGAATGCGTGCAGCAGTGGTGACCGAGTTCGGTGAACCCTCGGTGATCCGGATCCAGGACCGGCCCGACCCGATTCCGGCCGCGGGACAGGTGCTGGTGGAGGTCGAGGTGGCCGACGTGATCTTCGTGGAGACGGCGATCCGTCGCGGCCAGCATGGCGGGTTCTTCGACGTCCAACCGCCGTACGTGCCGGGTGGCCGGTTCGGTGGCCGGGTGCGGGCGACCGGACCCGGCGTACCGGAGACGTGGATCGGCAAGACAGTGGTCGGGCGCGGTGTGGACTTCGGTGCGCACGCAGAGCTGGTACTCGCGGCCTCCGACGCACTGACTGAGGTACCTGCCGGTCTGAACCTGGAGACCGTCGTCGCAGTGACCGGCGACGGCTTCACGGCGCTACTGCTTGAGCAACTGGCCCCAGACCTGCAAGGCAAGGACGTACTGATCACTGCGTCGGCAGGTGGGATGGGACTGCTGCTGACCCAGCTGGCTCACCGTGCGGGTGCGCATGTCATCGCTGCGGCGCGTGGACAGGCGAAACTCGACCTCAGCGAGGCCCAGGGCGCAGATGTGGTGATCGACTACTCGCAGCCTGGCTGGGAGAAGGCTGTGCTCGAAGCAACCGGCAACCGTGGCGCAGATGTCGTCTTCGAAGGTGCTGGTGGCGAACTGGGTGCGACAGCGTTCGAGGTGGTCAAGGACGGTGGCTGGTTCTCCGCGCACGGTGCGCCGAGCGGTGGCTTCGCCGCCTACGACCCAGCCGAGGCGGAGCGTCGCGGGATCACAGTGAAGGGGATTGCGGACCTGCGCCTCGATCTCATCGAGACGCCGGTGACCGAGGCGCACGTGCTGCAACGCGCGGCGGCCGGCGAGCTGACCCCCGTGGTCGACCGGGTCTTCGACCTGGACCACGTTGCCGACGCGCATACGGCTCTCGAGCAGCGCACCCTGCTCGGTAAGGCACTGATCAGAGTGCGCTAGTCGACCGGCTGGTCGGCGTGGTCAGTGACAGCAGGAGGAGTGGGCCGGGCCGCGACGATGCGGTTCCGGCCGTCTCGCTTGGCGCTGAGCAGAGCGTTGTCGGCAGCAAGCACCAGCTGGTCCATGGTGTTCGCCACGTCCGGGAACACCGCTGCACCGATCGACGCCGGTACGCCGCTGATCACCGCGGGCTCCTCGGCCGCAGTATCGACGGACACGGTCAGTGCGTTCAGGCGGTCGCGAATCCGCTCAGCGACCTCCAGCACCTCGGTCTCCGAGGCACCTGGCAGGAGCACCGCCAGCTCGTCACCGCCGACGCGTGCGACCAGATCGCCCTGCCTGACCTCTGCCCGGATGCTCTGACCAACTGCCTTCAGTGCTTGGTCGCCGGCTGGGTGACCGTAGGTGTCGTTGATGTCCTTGAACTTGTCCAGGTCCAGCATCAACAGACCCACAGTGCTGCGCAGCGTCTCCGCCCGCGCCAGCTCCACCGGTACGGCGTTCGCCCAGTACGCCGGTGTGGCCAGTCCGGTCTTCACGTCCGTCCCAGCTGCGCGCTGGAACTGCGGTAGCAGCAGATCACGATGCAAAGTCAGCACCGTCACCATCAGGATCGGCACCACCCACGGGTACGACGCCTGAAGGCCGCCGACCGCCACACCGAGACCCAGCCCCGCGACCACCACCAGCTGATCGGAGAGGTCACCCAGCGCGCCACGTGCGGTGGCGTCCGGGGAGGACAGCAGGATCGCGCCGATCACCAGAGCGAAGTTCACCAGCCACCACGTGGTCGCCGCGCCCAGCACGACCAGCAGGGTGAACGGACCGGTCGGCACTCGCGGCTCAGCGATCAGCCCGCCCCCACGCAGGACGGCGGCGGCCGCAGCACTGGCCAGCGTGAACGTGCTGGCGGAGAACACCTTGCGGTGCGCGATGGTCCGGCCGTACACGCGGATCCAGGAGTAGCCGTACGAGACGACGATCAGTGCGATCACCAGGCTCAGCGGCAGCAGCAGGAGGCCGGCGAACACCCAGAGGCTCTTCAGGTTCGTGTAGGGCGAACTGTTAGCGGCCATCTCGCGTCGCCGCTCGATTCCGCGGGCAGACTCCAGATGAAGGACCGAGGCGGTCGCGAGCACGGCGAACGCGGCCCACTCGGAGGCCCTGACGCCGGCTCGGGCGCCGGAGAACGTCGAGGCCAGAGCCAAGGCGGTGATCGTGACGGCAACAGCGTCGACACCCAGGACATAGCTCAGCGCCGGGCGTGGCAACGACCAGAGCTTCCATTGGCGGGGTGGCTCCCACTTGCTCCGACCGATCAGAATCATGGTGGCCTCACACGGATAGACCTGAGCGGTTATTCCTGAATAGTAACTGCCTGTTCACGCGAGGTCATCCCGGACCGCGCGACATTCCATCTGGCGGATGGCGAAGGAAGGATCCCACCATGTCCGAGAACAACACCGGTAACGAGTGGTTCCACGGCTCAAGCAAGCGCTCGACAGGCGCCGGGAACGAGTGGCTGCACGGGGGCAACGAGTGGTTCCACGGCGGCAACGAGTGGCTGAACCGGCCGTCCGGAGGCGGCAACGAATGGTTCACCGACGGTAACGAGTGGTGACCCACGAAACCTCCCAGGAATTTCTTTACCGACACTTTACGGAGGGCTTTCCGGAGGTAATTCGCTGAATCCCCGGCAGTCTTGTCAGCAGGTTGTGCGAGAAATCACGCGAGGCTTGTTCCGGCAGCATCCGGCCCCGGGCGGCGGGCACGCGACCAGGCGGCGCCCGCCGCTCCGGCGGCACACAGCCCGACCGTGCCCATCACCCCCAGGGCGAACGACGGCGACGAGCCTTGAGCGATCAGACCGGCCAGCAGGATGCCCAGGCCCTGGCTGCCCCGGAGTGCCGTACTGGCGACTCCGAACGCCTGACCGCGTTGAGAGTCCGGCACGGCCTGTACGAAGGCTGCACTGGTCGGCAGGTGATAGGCAGATGCCAGCCCAGAGACCGCCCACAGCGCCACGGTCGGCACAAGGCCCGGTGTGAGGAAGCACAGCACCAACGGGACGCAGGCGAGAGCCGCCAACGGCCCCAGCAACTGCATGCGACGTTCCGGCGGCCAGAGGGTGATCAGCCACATCCCGGCGACCGCCCCGGCCGGACTGGCGGCCAGCAGGAGTCCTGCCGCAGTCGGCCCCTCACCGATCTCGTGGGCGTAGGGGACCGCGAGGCCCTCCACCGTCACGTAGAAGCCGGCGATGGTGGCGAGGATGACGAGTGTCCGTAGCTTCGGCGTACGGGCGACCAGTGAGAGACCTGCGGACAGGTCTTTGAAGTAGCTGCGCGATGGCGCATCAGTGCCATCTGTCGGAGTTGGCCTGCGACGCACACCGACGGTAATGAGTCCCGCGGACAACAGGAAGGTCGCAGAGTCGAGCAGGAGACCGCCCGACGTGCCGACAGCCACCACGATCGCGCCGCCGGCACCGAAGCCGATCACCTGGCTGAACTGCACGACCATGTCGTTGGCGGCCTTGCCGAGCACGTAGTGATCGCCGGGCAGTACGGCGGGCAGCGTGGCTGCTCGCGCTGCGTTGAACGGCGAGCCAAAAGCCTGCAGTCCGAGCAGTAGCAGCACTACCACCACGAGTGGAAGCGCCTCGATCGCCATGGCAGCAACGAGAATCGCCCTCGCCAGATCGGCGACGATCATCACCGCCCGGCGCGGGAAGCGGTCCGCGAAGCCCGCCAGCAGCGGACCGAACAGCAGGTCGGGGACGTAGGTCAGCGCATAGGTCAGGGCGGTCAGCCCGGCCGACTCCGTCCGGTCGAAGACCAGCACCGACAACGCCACGCGCGCGAGCTGGTCACCGGCGACGGACAGGACCCCGGCGAGGAACAACGCGCGGAACTCGGCATGTCCGAAGACATCCCGCCAGCGCGCACGCTCGACCACCCCAGCCGCCATAGTCATAGCTTCACCACTATCCGTAGTCCCACACCTCCCAAGCGTGATGAGAAGGGATTCCCTGCACGAATCGGGGGTGGTTCAAGGGTTCGCTTGCGGCGCATCAGTGCCATCTTGATCTCAAAACGGCTACCCGGTGGCGTCGGGTTTGATCAAAGGTTCTATTCTGTAGATGTTCCGATGCTGGGGTCTGGGCGGGGCGGCCCCGACCCTGGCATCGGACTTCTCTTTGTCCGGGCACTCTGGTCCCGGCAGCCTTCAGAAACTGTCCCCGGGGCCCGGTAGCGTTCTTCTTGCCAGGGGCGGCTCCTGGACGTGCTTCCTTCTCCTTCACCAGGCAAGTAGCGCGTCCGCTCTCCGTCCCTGGCGCTCTCATCTCTGACGTCTTGTGGGGAGGACGCGATGCAGGAGGCTGCGGCCGTTCTGTTGCGGCGCCGACGGCTGGTCGACGCGACAGCGCTGACACCGCCGGTGCGCCGTTCGGCGTGGCAGTGGGTGCGGCGCCCGCTGACCATCCAGGCCGGCATGTCCGCGTTGCAGGCCGACCTCATCCAGCGTGGGTTCCTGCTGTCAGTCGGCCTCTACCGCCACTGCTCCGGCCTGTCCGCGCCGGCCCTGGCCGGTCTCGGCAACACCCTGCTCGATCTGCTGGACGCGGAGTCCGGCAACGACACCGAGCACGTGCCACTGTTCCGCGGCTTCCCGGACACCGTTCCGGCCGACACCGAGACGTTCTACATCAACCGCGTCTTCGCCCGCCTGCTCCAAGAGCCTCAGCAGCCCTGTGTGCTGTGCGGCGACACCACGTCCGTGCACCCGGTCTCACCGTGCGCTCATCTGGTCTGCCGGAGCTGCTGGGACGGTGCAGACCTCAGCGCCTGCCCGCTGTGCCTGCGCCGGATCGACCCGAGCGACCCGTTCCTGCAGCCGTCGTTCGACGCGGTTCAACCGGGCCAGGTCCGTTCTGACCGGCTCCGCCTGTTGTCGCTGGCCGGTCCGGACTCAGTCCGCACTACAGTCGACGCCCTCCTGGTACGACGCACTCCGCCGGCCGCCGTGGACCGTGCCGACCTGCAGGTGCTGCTTCCGCTGGCGGACGTGTCCTGGCTACCCGCTGACATCCCTGTCCGCGAGATCCGGGCGGTGGTGCTCGCACACTTCCTGGCCGACGAGCCGCACGTGATCGACCGAGCTACCACGGCGACCGACGTACTGCGACTGCTCTACGCACTGATGGACGCCGACCCCGGGCTACGAACCCCACCAGTACGGCGTACGTCGTTGTCCCGCGCTACCCGGCGACTGGTTCTCGGCCGCCTTGACCGGCTACCGGCCGAGACGCTGATCGAGGACATGCTGCGTCACGAGCGCGCCTGGAAGCGGATGGGCGAGGTGCTGCACCCCTTCGAGTTCGCGACTCGACATCCACGCGCGGCGCTCGCGTTCGCCGTACTGCGGCGGACCGTTCCAGAGACGCGGTCGGCAGCCGGGCGAGCGGTGTTGAGCGAGGCAGCACGGCATCCGTTCGTTCGGGTGGAGGACGGGCGGCTGGTGATGCGCACCTTCGCCTCGCGGGTCGAGGGTGCGTTCGTGGACGGCCGTCCCGGGCAGGCGCTCGACCTGCTGCGGCAGCGGCCGGGGGAGCTGCTCAGACGACTGGTGCAGCTCGCGCGTGAGCTACCGGCTGACCAGCACGGCGAGCTGGTCGGTGCGGTGGCCACTGCGGTCTCAGACGTGTCACCGGCCGTTGTGACTGCCGCGCTTGGACAGGTGCGCACGCCGCCCGGCGACCTGCGGTTGTTCTTCCCGCGTGGTGGCACCACTCGCGTCTGGACCACGGTCGACCACCGGGAGCCGCTGCCATCCCAGCTCGCGGCCGCGCTGTCCGGCGTACTGGTTGGAGAGATGTTGCGGCGGGCCACTGATCTGCCGCGATGGCGACGGGCGTTCCTGGACGAGGAGCTCGCCCGGCTGGCCGCACCGGGCTCGGAGCGCGGTTCGTCCGCCTCACTGCGCCGGATGACCCCGGGGAGCGCCGTACAGATCCCACCGGAGGACTCACTGCGGTTGTTCCTGCACTGGGTCGAGCCGGCAGGCAAGCGGGTCGATCTGGACCTCTCCGTCGCGGTGTTCGGCGAGGAGTGGGACTTCGTCGGCCTGTGCGACTACACGCAGCTGCGCCTGGACCAGGAAGCAGCCGTGCACTCAGGTGATCTGACGTCCGCGCCGGGCCCCGACGGCTCGACGGAGTTCGTGGATCTCGACCTGCGTCAGCTCCTTCGGGTAGGCGGGCGGTATGTGCTGCCGGTCGTGTTCAGCTACAACAGTGTGCCGTTCGACCAGCTGGAGCGTGGATTCGTCGGAGTGATGCGGCAGCCGACCGCACTGTTCGATCCGGCCGCGGTCGAGGAGCGCTTCGACCTGAGTGGTCCGGCCAAGATCCTGATGCCGTTCGGCGTCGACCTGCACACCAAAGAGCTCCGCTGGTACGACGTGAACCTGACCGATGCCGGCTACGGCCATGACATCGCGCGGTACGGCGGTCAGCTGGCACTGATGTGCGCTGCGCTGGAGGACGTGTACGGCTCCGGTGATCGCGTCAGCCTCTGGGAGATCTGCTGCTGGCATGCTGCGGCGCGCGCCGACGAGATCGCCGTACGGTGCGATGACGGATCGGTTGTCGGTTACCTGCGCGACCCGGCTGAGGACGTGGCTACGTTCGCGCGGCGGCTGACCGCCAGGTTGGAGCCAGACCGCGTATGGGACGAGGACGCGGCGTCCAGAGCCGATTTCGTCGGGGTTCTCAGCGGAGATCTCACCCCACGCGCCGGCACGCAGGTGTACGCGCTGCACCCACGCCTGCTCGACGCGACCACGCTCTCGCTGGTGGACGCGTCGTACCTGCTGAGTGCCCTGGCGCCGGACAGCCGGGCGCATGCCCCGGTCAATCTGTGAGGACCCTGAGAACTGTTTGACAATTCCGTGACGGTGCCGCGTCAGGTGCTATGGCCTGGTCGGCAGCAGGAGTACAACGGAAAGTGACTGCGAAGGGAGCCACGCATGACCTACGACGTGGTGGTGCTCATCGAGCGGGAGATGAGTGAGGGCGACGCGCGCCGCGTTGCCGCCCTGCACGCAAGGCACGAAGAAACCGTCAACTACCACCTACTGGTCTCCAGTCATCCGGAGCGCGGGTTCGGTGGTCCGATGGCCTTACTGGGAACGACGTTCGCCGATGTGGCCGGTCTGAGTGGCCCACCGGGAAGCGCCCCGTCCGGAACGGCGACCGCGACACTCGCCGATCCGGATCTCGACATGGCCTCCGTCATCGAACACAGTGCGCGCCTGCTGCGCGCGGCAAGTCGCTATCCGGTGCAGGTCTCGATCACGCATGGCGAGGTGCTGCTCGCACTGAAGTCGCTGGTCATGCGGAGCGGTGGCCAGGAGGTTGTGGTGGTCGCCTGGCCGGAGACCGCGGCCCGATTCCTCTGCTCCGACTGGGCCGCCAAGGCACGCAAGGTCCTGAAGGTACCGAGAGTCCGAATCCTCGAGCACGACAACTAGCTAGTCGGTGAGTGCCCGGAGCGCATCGCGTTCGCCTTCGGGCACATAGCCTGCGTAGTAGTCGTACATGTTCTGCCGAGCGATCCGGGCGGCGGCGTGACCGTCGCCGGAGCGAATGGCGTCAACGACTTCTGAGTGGTGCTGCAGTGATTCCAGCATCAGCGCCCGGCTGTTCGGCGCGTGCGCGATCTTGTCCGAGATCAGACTCAGTACGACGCCGCGCACGACCTCGTTGCACGTTTGGATCAGCGAGTTGCGGGCGATCCGCGCGATCACGTCGTGGAAGGTCAGGTCGGCCTCGCTGAACGCGGTGAAGTCGACGTCGATCGCTGTCCGCATCGCGACCAGCGTCTCCTCGAGCTCTGCGAGCTGCTCCGGCGTCCGCAGCTGCGACGCGACCTGGATCGCCGCGCCGTCCATGATCATCCGGAACCCGATCAGCTCGGCCAAGGTCAGCTCGTCCACTCGCGCGAGCCGGACCATCTGCTTGCGCAACGCGATCGAGGAGAACGGCAGGATCTCCGGACCGTTCGGGTCACCGGGCCGCGACCGGACGACGCCGTTGCTCTCCAGCACCCGCAGCGCCTCGCGAACCGTGGACCGGCTGACCGCGAACTGGCTGACCAGCTCTCGTTCGCTCGGCAGCCGCTGACCTGGCGCGAGCTCGCCCTTGGCCAGCGCGTCCTCGACCTGCTCGACGATCCGCTGGTAGGCGCGCACGGGCTGGACCGGCTGGAACCGCAGTCCCTCAGCCATGCAGTCACCCCATTTCGCCTTGACAGACCACTCGGTAGCGACAAACCTAGTGGCCGACTGACACCTAGTCCACTGGTCAGACCAGTCACAGCTGGACGGCGAAGCCCGCCGTAGTGCGTGCCCGGGTCCGGCCGGAGCGGACCGGGTCGGCAGAATGCGGCGAGAGTCCGGTGATCTGGAGGAGTTCGCGTGAAGTCGTACACCACTCGAGCGGTCGCGTTCGTCGCCTCCGCCGCACTACTGGCCCTCACCGCCTGTTCGGCCGGTTCCAGTACGTCGGGCGGTGGCGCGACGACCGGTGCTGATCAGTCACTGTCACTCGGCCTGGTCGCGGAGCCGGCCAGCCTCGACTTCACCACCACCGACGGGGCGGCGATCCCGCAGGTGCTGCTCGGCAACGTCTACGAGAGCCTGGTCAAGCAGGACGACTCCGGCAAGATCGTGCCCTCGCTGGCGAAGTCCTGGACCGTGTCGCCGGACCGCAAGACCTACACGTTCGACCTGGTCGACAATGCGAAGTTCACCAACGACAAGCCGTTCACCGCGGCCGATGCGGTCTTCAGCATCAACCGGGTGAAGACGGCGTGGACGACCTCGCTCAAGTCCGCGATGGACGTCGTCACCGAGGCCAAGGCGTTGTCGCCGACGCAGCTGCAGGTGACGCTGACCAAGCCGAGCAACGGCTGGCTGTTCCGGATGACGACCCGGATCGGGGCGATGTTCTCCGAGACCGGGGTGAGCGCGCTGGCCACGGCGCCGATCGGCACCGGGCCGTACAAGTTCTCGAAGTGGAACCGCGGCGACTCGATCGTGCTGCAGCGCAACGACGCCTACTGGGGGACCAAGCCGTCCTTCCAGCAGATCACGCTGAAGTACTTCAAGGACCCGACCGCGCTGAACAACGCGCTGCTCACCGGCACGATCAACGTGATCACCACGGTGCAGGCGCCGGAGGCGCTCAGCCAGTTCACCAGCAACGCGAAGTACCAGGTGATCGAGGGGACGACGAACGGCGAGGTGCTGCTGTCGTTCAACAACTCCAAGCCGGTCTTCAAGGACGTCCGCACGCGGCAGGCGATCCGGCAGGCGATCGACCACAAGGCCTTGCTGGACACGTGTTTCGCCGGGCGCGGCAAGCTGATCGGGTCCATGGTCCCGCCGACCGACCCGTGGTACGAGGACCTCACCGGGGTCGCGCCGTACGACGTGGCGAAGGCGAAGTCGTTGCTGCAGGCCTCTGGCGCGGCCGGCGCCACACTGCGGCTGCGGCTGCCCACCCTGCCGTACGCGACCTCGTGTGGCCAGGTAGTGAAGAGCCAGCTGGAGCAGGTCGGGCTGAAGGTGCAGATCGACCAGCTGGAGTTCCCGGCCGCTTGGCTGACCACGGTCCTCAAGAACGCCGACTACGACATGTCGATCATCGCGCACGTCGAGCCGCGTGACCTCGGTGCTGTGTTCAACCCGACGTACTACACGCGCTACAACGACCCCACGTTGCAGCAGTACCTGGCCGCGGCGGATGCGGGTGACGAGGCCGCGCAGCTCGACAACATGAAGAAGGCGGCCCGGCGGATCTCTGAGCAGGCGGCGGGGGACTGGCTGTTCCTGCTGCCGAACCTGATCGTCGCGGACAAGAACCTGACCGGTCTGCCGCAGAACGCGATCACCGAGAACTTCGACCTGTCCCGTCTCGCCCGGTCGTGACACCGTGATTCTTCGCCTGATCGAGCGCACCGGTGTGCTCTTGGTCAGTCTTGGAGTCAGCTCGGTGCTGGTCTTCGGGTTCATGGCAGTACTGCCCGGAGACCCAGCCCGGGTCGCACTGGGCGTGAACGCGTCAGATGAGGCAGTGGCCGAGTTGCGGCGCCAGTTCGGGCTCGACCGGTCGCTGCCGGTGCAGTACTTCGATTGGCTCGGCGGACTGCTCCGGGGCGACCTCGGTACGTCGTACGTGTCGAAGGCTGCGATCGGACCGCAGGTGTTCGACCGGTTCCAGGTGACACTGCTCCTGGTGCTTGCGGGGATGCTGATCGCACTGGTGCTCGCCGTACCGGCTGGCACCGTGATGGCGGCGCGGCACCGGCGGCTGTCCGGGGTAGCGCTCTCTGCGCTCTCTCAGGTGGGTGTCGCCGTACCGGCGTTCCTGGCAGGCATCCTGCTGATCATGGTGTTCGCAGTGAAGCTTGGCTGGCTTCCGGCGAACGGATGGACGCCGCCGGCTCAGGACCCTGGGATGTTCCTGCGCCAGTTACTGCTGCCTGCCTTGTCGCTTGGGCTGGTGCAGGGCGCTGTGCTGACCCGGTACGTGCGCAGTGCGGTGCTGGACGTGCTGCGGGAGGACTACCTCCGTACGGCGCGTGCGAAGGGGCTGCGGCCGTTTCCGGCGTTGTGGCGCCACGGTCTGCGCAACGCCGCCGTACCGGTCGTCACTGTGCTCGGTCTGCAGCTCGCAACGCTGCTGATCGGCGCTGTGGTCGTGGAACGCGTCTTCGTCATCCCTGGGCTTGGCAGCCTGCTGCTGGATGGGGTGTCACAGCGGGACCTGATTCTGGTGCAGGACGTCGTCATGGTGCTGGTCGTCGCCGTACTGCTGGTCAACTTCCTGGTCGACCTCCTGTACGTCGCTCTCGACCCGCGACTGCGGACGGGGGCGCGATGAGGCGCCTGAACCCGAGCCTGGTCGCAGGTGGCGTGATTGTCGGTGTGATCGTCGTGGTGGCGTTGCTGTCCTTCGTCTGGACGCCGTACGACGCGACGTTCGTGAACCCGTCGGTGCGGTTGGCCCTGCCGTCGTGGGAGCACTGGTTCGGGACGGACAAGTTCGGACGGGACGTGCTCAGCCAAATCATGGTGGGGTCGCGGACCACGCTGTTCGTCGGTGTGGTCGCGGTGGGCGTGGCTGCGGTGATCGGCGTACCGCTGGGTGTGTTGGCCGCGATGACTCCGCGGTGGCCGTCTGAGCTGATCATGCGGACCAATGACTTGCTCCTGGCGTTTCCGGCGCTTTTGCTGGCGATCATGTTCGGCGCCGTCTTCGGTGCGAGCACGCTGACCGCAATGGTTGCCATCGGCATCGCTTCGGTGCCGAGCTTCGCGCGGGTGATCCGGAGTGGCGCACTGCAGGTGATGCGAACCGAGTACGTGCTTGCCGCTCGGGCAGCCGGCCGGAAGCCCTTCCCGATCGCTCTCCGGCATGTGCTGCCGAACGTGACCAGCCTGGTGACGGTGCAGGCGTCGGTGTCGTTCGCGATCGCCGTTCTCGCTGAGGCAGCGCTCTCTTTCCTTGGCTATGGGACTCCGCCGCCGACGCCGTCGTGGGGTCGGATGCTGCAGGAAAGTCAGGAGTTCTTGTTCAGCGCTCCGCGGCTCGCGGTCTTCCCTGGTGTGGCGATCGCGATCGCCGTCCTGGGGTTCAATCTGCTCGGCGACGGTCTGCGTGACCGCTTCGATCCCAAGTTGGAGGATCGGCGATGACGGCCGACGTACTCCGTGTCCAGGGGCTCAATGTTGCCGTTGGCAACACCAGCCTCGTCTCCGACGTCGATCTGACCGTCGGTCCGGGGGAGCGGGTCGGGCTGATCGGCGAGTCCGGCTCGGGTAAGTCGCTCACCGCGCTCAGCATCCTCGGTCTCCTTCCGGATGACGTGGTTGCCTCCGGCTCGATCCGGCTGAGCGGTGTCGACCACGATCTGGTCGGCGCCGACGAGAGAGCGCTATCTCGGATCCGCGGCCGTGATCTCACGATGGTCTTCCAGGAACCGATGACCGCGCTCAACCCGACGATGCGCATCGGCGACCAGATCGCCGAGATCATGCTGATCCACGACGCCCAACCGACCCGGTACGCCGCCCGCGCGGCCGCCGCCGACCTGCTCGACCGCGTCGAGCTCCCGGCCGACCTCCTGCGCGCCTACCCGCACCAACTCTCCGGCGGTCAACGCCAACGCGTCGTCCTCGCTATCGCCCTGGCCAACGACCCCGCTCTCTTGATCTGCGACGAACCCACGACCGCTCTGGACGTCACCGTCCAGGCCCTCGTCCTCGACCTGATCGTCCAAGGAGTCCTGGCCCGCTCATCGGCCCTCCTCTTCATCACCCACGACCTCGCGGTCGTCGCCACGGTCTGCGAACGCGTGCTCGTCATGTACGGCGGCCGGGTGGTCGAATCCGGTCCCGTCCACGAGGTCTTCACCAATCCCCGGCACCGCTATACCCAAGGTCTCCTGGCTGCATCCAACCTCGAGGCCGCCGCTCTGGATACGGGCGCAGGGCGACGCCGCCTCACGACCATCCCGGGCACCGTTCCGTCGGCCGGGCACTTCCCGTCTGGCTGCGTCTTCCGCAACCGCTGCGCCCATGCCACCGACGTCTGCGCCACTACCCCCGCGTGGTCCGGAACCTCCACCACCGGCTATGCCTGCCACCACCCAGCCGGAGTCACTGATGCCTGACGCGCCCGCAGTACAGGTGATCGATGTGGTCCGTGACTACCCGCGGCCGCGCACCTCTTTGCTGAAGCCGGCGCCGGTCGTGCACGCTCTCCGTGGTGTGAGCCTCGAGGTCAGGCAGGGCGAACGATTCGGCATCGTCGGCGAATCCGGTTGCGGCAAGTCGACTCTGCTCCGCCTGATCGCCGCTCTCGACCGGCCCACCTCCGGCCAGGTAGTTGTCGAAGGCACCGATATCACCAGCCTTCCCGAGCGCCGGTTGCGGTTCCTGCGCGAGAACCTTCAGCTCGTCTTCCAGGACCCGATGAGCTCCCTCGACCCGCGCATGCGCGTCCGCGACATCATCGCCGAACCGCTTGTCGTCCAAGGTCATCCCGCCTCGGGAGAGCGCGTTCGCGAGTTGCTGGAGGCGGTCGGTCTGCCCGCCGACGCGGGGGATCGCTACCCTCACCAGTTCTCCGGCGGTCAGCGCCAGCGCATCTCCATCGCGCGTGCGCTCGCCCCGCGCCCCCGCATCCTGATCGCCGACGAACCGGTGAGCGCTCTCGACGTTTCCGTCCGTGCCCAGGTCCTCAACGTCATCTCCGACCTCGTCGACGAACTCGACCTCACGCTGATCTTCGTCTCTCACGACCTCTCCGTGGTCAAGCACGTCTGCGACCGCGTCGCCGTCATGCACGCCGGCCAGATCGTCGAGACCGGACCCACCACCGACGTGTACGCCGATCCCCAGCACCCGTACACGCAACGCCTGGTCTCCGCGATCCCGACTCTTGAAAGAGCGCTCTCCGGCGCGACCACAGCGGACCTGCTCGACCAGCCCTCGAAGGGAGAGACCGCGTGAAGTTCCCGTCCGGCCTACCGATCGGCGAATCCTGGATCGAGGCCCCCACCACCGCCCCGGTGATCTTCCCGTACGACGGTTCCACGATCGCCGAAGCGCCGGTCGGCACCACGGAGCTGGCCCGCCGAGCCCTCGACCACGCGGTCGCTGTCCGGGAGACGGTCGGCCGACTCCCGTCGTACCTGCGCCGGAACGTCTTACAGGCAACGCATTCCGCCGTTCGCGCCGAGCGCGATGCCTTCGTCGACCTCCTCGTTCTCGAGACCGGCAAACCGCTTGTCGACTGCCGGGTGGAGATCGATCGAACCCTGCTCACGCTGGAGACCGCGGCCGAGGAGGTCGCCCGCCTCCACGGCGAAACCGTTCCGCTGGATCTCCTCCCCAGCGGCGAAGGACTCCTCGGCTTCTGGACCCGCAGGCCGATCGGCGTCGTCGTCGGCATCACCGGCTTCAACTACCCGTTGCTTCTCGCCGCGCACAAGATCGCCCCGGCGTTCGCCGCCGGTTGCCCGATCATCGTGAAGCCGGCTCCGCAGACCCCGCTCGCAACCCTCTGGCTCGTCCACCTCATGCGTTCCGCGCTGCTTGAGGCGGGAGCGCCAGAGAGCGCTCTCCAGTTGCTCACCGGCGGAGCTGACGTCGGCGCAACCCTCACCACCGACAACCGAATCGGCGCGGTCTCCTTCACTGGCTCGGCAGCTGTCGGTCACCAGATCGCTCGCGATGCCGCGCCGACCAAGGTGCTGCTCGAACTCGGTTCGAACTCAGCCCTGGTCGTCGCTGAGGACGCCGACCTCGACGCGGCTGCCGACGCCATCATCCGAGGCGGCTACTACGCGTCGGGCCAAGCCTGCATCTCCGTCCAGCGCGTACTCGCCGTCGAGTCGATTCGTCAACCCCTGCTGGAGAAACTCGGCGCCCGCTTGCCGACCGTCGTCGTCGGCGATCCACGCGACCCCGCCACTCGGGTGTCCGCACTCATCGACCCTCGCTCGACCGCCCGGGTCCGCGATTGGGTCGACGACGCCGTACACGCGGGTGCAACCATCGCGTATGCCGCCGAGGGGGACATCCTCGGTCCGATCGTGCTGACCGACGTACCGTCCGGACAGCCGGCCTGGGACGAGGAGATCTTCGGTCCCGTGATCGCCGTGCGTTCCGTTCCCGATCTGGAGAGCGCTTTCGCGACCGTGAACGCGTCGCGCTACGGCCTGCACGCCAGCGTCTTCACCGCCTCCCTCGACACGGCCTTCGCCGCGATCGACCAGCTCGAGGTCGGGGGAGTGGTGATCAACGAGGTCCCCGGTTTCCGCTCCGACGTCATGCCGTACGGCGGCGTCAAGGACTCCGGCATCGGCCGCGAGGGTCCACGCTTCGCGATCGAAGAACTGACCACCACCCGAATGGCGATCATCCGCCCCCGTCCCTGAGAGGTGAACCGGCTATGACGGACTACGCGAACCTCTTCCGCCTCGACGGCAAGCATGCGCTGGTGATCGGCGCCGGCAGCGGAATCGGCCGAGAGAGCGCTCTAGCCCTCTCCGCCCACGGTGCCCAGGTCACCTGCGCGGACCGCGATCTCGCGGCGGCCGAGTCAACTGCGTCGACCCGGGACCTCACCGTCGCCGGCGAACTCGGTACGCCGCACATCTCGGCGTACCAGCTGGATGTCCTTGACGACGACGCGATCACCCGAGCCGTCGCGGAGCTCGATCCCGTCGACGTCCTGGTGTTCACCGCCGCGACCAACGTGCGGAAGCGGATTCTCGACTACACCATGGACGAGTTCGACCGCGTCGTCTCGCTCAACCTGCGGGCGTCGTTCCAGCTGATCCGTGCCTTCGGCCAACAGATGGCCGAGCGGGGGAGCGGCAGCATCATCGGCTTCAGCTCCATCCGCGGTACGACGGTCGAGCCCGGGCAATCCGTCTATGCGGCCACCAAGGCCGGTCTCGTCCAACTCCTCCGCACTGCCGCCGCCGAACTCGGCCCGGCCGGAGTCCGTGCCAACGCGATCGCCCCCGGCGTCGTCGAGACCCCGCTCACCGCGCAGATCAAGGCCAATCCAGCCTGGTACGACGCGTATGCCCAGAAGGGAGCGCTCTCCCGGTGGGCTCAACCGAGTGAACTCGCCGGCGCCGTCGTCTACCTGGCCTCCGATGCCGCCAGCTTCGTCACGGGCAGCGTCCTCGCCGTCGACGGTGGCTGGACCGCAGTCGACGGCCGCTTCGATCCCCCGAACTAGGAGCGACTATGAGTCTCGCCGACCTGACCGCGACCGAGCTGCTGATCCGCTACCGAGAGCGCTCTCTGTCGCCCGTCGAGGTGATCGAGGACGTACTCGCCCGGGTCGACGAACTCGAACCGAGCATCTGCGCGACCTACGCTCTCGACCCGGCCGGCGCTCGCGCCGCGGCCCGCGAGTCCGAGGGCCGTTGGCGTGATGGCACGGCCGGCCGGCTGGACGGCGTACCGGTCACTGTCAAAGAGAACATCGCCACCCGCGGAACCCCAGTCCCACAAGGGACCGCCGCCACTGAACTCATTCCCGCTGCCGAAGACGCGCCCGCGCCCGCCCGCCTGCGCGAGGCCGGCGCGGTCATCTTCAGCAAGACGACCATGCCGGAGTACGGGATGCTCTCGTCCGGTGTCTCGACCTTCCACCATCTGACCCGCAACCCCTGGGACGTCTCGAAGACCGCTGGCGGTTCGAGCGCCGGAGCCGCAGCTGCCGCGGCGGCGGGGTATGGCCCGATCCATATCGGTACCGACATCGGTGGCTCGATCCGTCTCCCGGCCGGATGGTGCGGCCTCGTCGGACTCAAACCCACCCATGGCCGGATCGCGGTCGGAAATCCCTACCCAGGAAGGGCGATCGGCCCGCTCACCCGTACTGCGGCCGACGCAGCTTTGGCCCTGTCGGTGCTGTCGGGCTACGACCCGCGCGACCACACGTCGTACCCGCTGGCACCGGACAACGCGACGTACGCCGAGATCTTCAAGAACGCGTCGAGAACGCGAGGGAGCGCTCTCCGCGTTGCTCTCTTGCTGGATGCCGGACTAGGCCTCCCGGTCGATCCCGAGGTCGCTGCCGCCGTCTCTGCGGTCGCCGCCGTCTTCGAGAAGGCCGGCGCGATCGTCGAACCGATCGGCCCGATCATCACCCGCGAGATGCTCGACGGCCTCGACCGGTTCTGGCGGATCCGCTCCGCCACCGATATCGCGGCCCTGCCCGAGGAACGCCGAGCAAAGGTTCTCCCGCAGATCCGAGACTGGGTCTCCACCGCAGGCGAACTGACCGGCTCCGACGTCTTCAACGGCTACAGCCAGATGGGCGCGATGGCCGCCGCCGTCACCACGGTCTTCACGGCGTACGACGTCATTCTGTCCCCGGTCGCCCCGATCACCGCGTTCCCGGCCGAACTCGCCTATCCCACCGACGACCCGGCGAAGCCTTTCGAACACATTGCCTTCACCGTGCCCTACAACATGTCCGCCCACCCGGCGACCACCTTGAACGCTGGTTGGTCCACGAGCGGTCTCCCCATCGGCGCCCAACTCGCCGTACCGCATCACCATGACATGACCGCGCTGGCCCTCGCCGAGTACGCAGATAGCGCTCTCTCCGATCACCATCCCTGGCCGACCCGGGGTTCCGCCGGCAACTCCTGAACCTGGCGAATTTGGATAGCGCTCTCCCAGCGCACGGCCCGCTGCCGCCGGCGATCACTACAGATCGAGCTCTGGTCAGCACTGACCGTTATCTGATAGGAAACCTTCCTGTTAGATAATGAAACCGCTCTCACAGGGAGACTCCAGTGCGCACCCGCCCCGTATCCGCGGCCTTCGCTGCCATCGCTCTGCTGGCCACCGGCCTCACCGCTACCAACGTCTTCGAGTCCACCTCGTTGCCCAATGCATCATCCACTTCGGTGAACGGCGCCGCGGCCCTTGCCGGCCTGGACGATCCGGCCAAGAAGGACATCGCCATGCAACTCGTGTCCAGTGCGGAGAACTCGTCCCTGGACTGGCGAGCGCAGTACAAGTACATCGAGGACATCCACGACGGCCGCGGGTACACCGGCGGGATCATCGGCTTCACCTCGGGAACCGGCGACATGCTCGAGTTGGTCGAGCTCTACACGAACCGCAAGCCCGGCAACCCGTTGGCCGGCTACCTCCCCGCGCTGCGCGCAGTGAACGGCAGCGACTCGCTCGAGGGACTCGACGGCTATCCGCAGGCGTGGGAGGAGGCTGCGCAGGACCAGGCGTTCCAGCAGGCCCAGAACGACGAGCGGGACCGGGTCTACTTCAATCCGGCCGTGCAGCGCGGCAACTCGGACGGCGTCGGCACGCTCGGCCAATTCATCTACTACGACGCGCTGGTGGTGCACGGCGACGGGAGCGATCCCACCACGTTCAGCTCGATCCGCAACCGGGCGAAGGCCCGCGCGGCCACCCCGGCCGATGGTGGAGACGAGACCACCTATCTGAACGCGTTCCTCGACGAGCGGGTGTGGGCGATGAAGCAGGAGCCGGCGCACGAAGACACCAGCCGGATCGACACCGCCCAGCGGGTCTTCCTCGACAACGGCAACCTCAACCTCAACACGCCGCTCGACTGGCATGTCTACGGCCAGCCGTTCCACATCTCCTGACCACAGCGCCCAGGGTCACTAGCGCGGACTGCGGATTCCGTCGATGATGCGGGTCCAGTTGTCGCCTCCGTGCCCATCCTCGATCGCACGGAGGTAGTGCGCCCGCACCGCCTCGGGAAGCGCGACGTCGATACCGGCCGCCGCACTCGCACCGACGATGTGGTCGGCGGTCGCGCCCATCATGGTGATCGTGCTCAGGTCTCCAGGATGCTTGCCGGCATCGATGTCCGCGCCAAGGTTCTCGGCACCAGCGGTCAGCATGTCCGGGATACCGCGGACCGACTGGAGGAGCTCCGGCACAGCCTCGGCCGCGGTCAGTCCCGCCGTACCGAGTAGTGCTGTTGCGTGCATCAGCGACGAAAGCGTGGTCAGGAAGACGTCGAGCTGAGCCTGGTACATCAGCTGTGCCAGGCCCGGATCCTCGCCCAGATACCGCGGGGCGCCGATCAGAGAGAGCGCTCCCCGGTGTTTCTCGAAGACCGCCCGAGGTCCGCTGTAGTAGACGTACGCCTGATCGGTGCCGACCATCGGCGCGGGGATCATCACGCCGCCGGTCAGGAACGTCGCACCATGACTGGCCGCCCACTCCGCAGCCGAGCGCGTGCGATCGGGGGTATCAGAGCTGAGGTTGACGATGGTGCGGCCGGTCAACGAACCGGCGGCAGGCTCCAGTACGTCGTACATGGCCTGGTAGTCGGTGAGGCTGAGGATCACGAGGTCGCCGGCCGCGAGAGCGCTCTCCGGGCTCGAAGCGAGAACGGCGCCGTCGGCAACGACTCCGGCGGCACGGGACGCGGTCCGGTTCCAGACGGTCACCGGATGCCCGGCCGCGAGCAGCGTGCGGACCATGGCCTGTCCCATGGGGCCGAGGCCGATGAGCGTGACTGGAGTGCGGGGCATGAGGCTCCTTGGTTGTTCGGTGGTAGCACCATGCTCAGCTGACGCTTAGGATTCCGGAAGTACGCACTATTTTCTGCGGTACTTACTTTTTGGTGGGTGGGGTTCGGATGACCAAGTCGACCCGGCAAGGCCCGTACATCTGCGGCATCGACGCGGCGCTCGATGTCGTCAGCGGCAAGTGGAAGGGCCTCATCCTCTGGGAGCTCGACGCGCACGGCATCCGCCGGTTCGCCGAGCTGCGGCGCGGGCTCCCCGGAGTGAGCGAGAAGATGCTGACCCAGCACCTGCGCGAGATGGAGCACGACGGCCTGGTGATCAGGACCGTGTACGCCGAGGTCCCGCCGCGGGTGGAGTATTCGCTCACCGACGACGGCCGCGCGCTCAACGGCGCCCTCGCACCGCTCGGTCGCTGGGGCTCGGCCCGGATCCGCAGCCAGGGAATCCCGATGGTCGAACATGACGACGCCGCGGCGATGCCCCGCCCCTGATCTAGGCTCATCCGATCACCGAACGCTGGAGTGACAAGGATGGACCTCTATCGTTTCGAGCCGGCCAACCGCACCGTCACGCCGCTCGGCCCGGCCGTCACCGGCACTCCGCTTACCGGCGCCACCAACGACAACACAGCCAGCCGGTACGTCGTCACCCGCGGCCTCGCCCCATGCGCCGTGGCCGAGATCGAGCTGCACGGCGAACCCTCCGTACGACGGCGAGTGAGCCTGCCGAACGGTCATGGCGGCTGGGGGATTGCCACCTCCGACACAGCGGTGTTCGTCGGCACCTATCCAACGGCCCACGTGTACCGCTGGGATCCGCTCTCCGGCGCCGTCACCACCTTCGGCCGGCTCGGCGAGGAGGAGTTCGTCTTCCCGCTGGCCTTCGGCCCCGGCCAGCGGCTGTACGCCGGTACCTATCCCGGCGGAAAGGTATTCGAGCTCGACGAGGCCACAGGCGATGTCCGGGACCTGGGCTCGCCGTTGCCATCAGCAACCTATGTCCGGGCGCTCGCGGCCAGCCCGGAGAACCCGCTGATTCACATCGGCACCGGTTGCCCAGCAAGTCTTCTCACCATGGACCCGGCCACGGGCGAGACGCAGCGCCTACCGATCCCCGAACTGGCCACCGAAGACTTCGTCTACGCCCTCGCAGTCACCGATGAGCTCATTGCTCTAGGCACCGAACCCGGCGGGCTGTTGATCGTCATCGACCGCCAGGCAGCGCTGAAGCAACAGGTCGCCGAAACCCACGAACGAACGATCGACACGCTCGCCATCGACGGTCACGTCGTCTGGTGCACCGCCAGGCCGAGCGGTTCCCTCTTCCGCTACGACACCGTCACGCAGCAACTCGATCAGGTCTGTACGCCGCTGCCCGGTCAAGAGACCCGGAGCCTCATGGTCGACCCCGACGGCGTGTGCGGAATCTCCGGCGGCGGCCAGTTCTGGCGCTGGTCAGGCCAGAGCGCGACCGTCGTCGACCTCGGTCAGCAAGGGCTCCCCGCCCACGTCGAGCCGCCGCAATCGCTCTGCACACTACAAAACGAGATCCTTGTCGGCGGCAACTTCGGCCTTTGCGTCCATCGCCCGACCGAGCGAACCATGCGCCGGTTCGTGGTCGACGGCGAACCCAAGGCGATGATCTCGACCGGTGACGCCGCCTACCTCGCGCTGTATCCCGGCGCCGGCATCTGCCGCTACGACCCCGAGGCCCAGCAGATCACCCAGGTCGGGAAGATCGGTGGCCTGTCGAACCGCCCTCGTGACATCGCCTGGTCGCCCGACCACGACCACGTCCTGGTCGCCACCCGCAATCAGTACGGCCATCGCGGCGGGGCACTCGCCGTCGTCACGACGGCGACCGGCGCGATCCAACGGTACGACGATCTCCTCGGAGATAACGCTCTCTCGTCGCTCGCGCTCGATCCCAGCGACGCCCGAACGGTGATCATCGGCAGCGAAACGATTGCCGACGGGCTACCACGGCGAAGCGAGAACGCGATGATCGCCGCGTTCGATCTCGTCGAACGACGCCTCCTCTGGACCTGGCAGCCGCTCGACGAGGTCACGCAGTACACGAGCCTGACCTGGCACCACAACCTCCTGTACGGCGTCACTCGCGACGGCCGCCTGTTCGCTGCCGCACCCGAAACCCGGAGTCTCGTCGCGCTCGAACACGTGGACGCGACCGAGCCGGGCCGACTGCTGTCCACCGGCGATCGCCTGTACCTCGCGACCGAAGACGCAGTCCTCCTGATCGAGCCGGATCTGAAGACATCAACGATCCTCACCGGCCTGGCGAGTGAGTGGCACAACTCCCCACAACTCGCCGCGGACCCGACCACCGGCGACCTCTACCTCTGCGGGACCACGCCACAACTCGGGGGTGCGCACATCCGCCAGGGGCCGTGAACAAGGAATGCCCTGTTCACGGCCACCGGATCTTGTTCAAGCCCCCGCGAGCGCCGTACTAACTCACCCCCGGCGAGCGGCGTACTAGCTCAACGAGAGCGAGACGGTGACATACGAGTGGGGCGGCAGTTCCAAGGCCAGACCGGCCGGGTGCGGAGTGACGTCCCGGAACGCCTGTGGGACAACGGCGTCCGGGTTGGCCGGGTCGTTGTGAGCCTGTGGCGTCTTGGCGGACAAGATGCGGGCGGTGTGACCGGACACCTGCCGGCCGCGAAGATCAAGGACCACCGACTGAGACTGCTCGGCGTCCAGGTTCGACAGGGAGATCAGCGCGGTGTCGTCCTTGGTCGAGGCCGACGCGGAGAGCATGCCGAGGCCGTCGCGGCTGGGAGCGTCAAGGAGATGAACCGCCAGGCTGTCGGCGTCATGGTGGCCCGTGTTCATCTCGAAGACGTGGTACGTCGGGGTCCGCACCAGCGCGCCGGTGTCCGGATCGGTGAGGATCATCGCCTGCAGGACGTTGACGGTCTGCGCGATATTGGCCATCGTCAGTCGTGCGGCATGCCGGTGGAAGGTGTCGAAGTGCAGGCTCGCGACCAGCGCGTCCCGGATGGTGTTCTGCTGGTACAGGAAGCCAGGATTGGTGCCCTCGGCAACGTTCCACCAGGTGCCCCACTCGTCGAGGACGAGGCCGACCTTGCCGCACGGGTCGAACATGTCCATCACCGTCGAGTGCCGGCGGAGCAGTTCGTCGATCGTGCCGGCCTTCGCCAGGGTCGCGTAGTACTCGTCGAGGGTGAAGTCGGTGGCGTGGCCCTTGTTCTCCCAGTCGCCGGCGATCGTGTAGTAGTGCAACGAGATCGCCTGCAGCGGTCCCTTGCCGCAGCCGCCGATCGTGCGCATCAGCGTCTCGGTCCACGCGTAGTCGTCGGAGTTCGCGCCGGCCGCGACCCGGTAGAGCTTGTTGTCGCCGTGGTCGCGGCAGTAGGTCGCGTACTGCCGCGCCAGGTCGGCGTACGCCTCGGCGCGCATGTTGCCGCCGCATCCCCAGGACTCGTTGCCCACACCCCAGAACGGGATCCGCCATGGCTCGTCCCGGCCGTTGGCACGACGCAGGTCCGTCATCGGGGACGCACCGACACCTGTCAGGTAGTCGACCCACTCGCGCATCTCGCGGACCGAACCCGAGCCGACGTTGCCGCTGATGTAAGGATCGGCCCCGAGTAGTTCGCAGAGGTCGAGGAACTCGTGCGTGCCGAAGCTGTTGTCCTCGACAACATTGCCCCAGTGCGTGTTGACCATCGTCGGCCGCTGGTCGCGCGGGCCGACCCCGTCGCGCCAGTGGTACTCGTCGGCGAAGCAGCCGCCCGGCCAGCGCAGGTTCGGAATCCGCAGCGCGCGCAGCGCCTCGACGACATCGGTCCGGATACCGCGGACGTTCGGGATCGCCGAGTCCTCGCCGACCCAGAACCCGCCGTAGATGCAGCGCCCGAGGTGCTCGGCGAAGTGCCCGTAGAGATGGCGGCTGATCCGGGCTCCGGGCAGGTCAAGGTCGACAACCGCGCGCGTGGTGGTCACAAGTCAGTCCTCCGGTCGATGCTGTGAGCGCGCCAAGTATATCGATAAACAATTCCACCGTCCGGCCCGCTCTTGACCCTCGATCGAACGCGCACCTACATTCGTCGAAGCGCTTCGACAATCCGACGGGAAGGCCGCTGATGAAGTTCACCGATGGTTACTGGCAGTTGCGGCCCGGAGTGAGCCGACTGTCTCCCGCCGGTGTCGAGAGTGTGGAGACAGGGGAGCGTTCACTGACCGCTTTCGCGCCCGCACGGCGCATCGACCGCCGGGGCGACACGCTGAACCAGCCGCTGTTCACGGTGACCCTCGACGCGCCCGCGGAGGGTGTGATCGGAGTCCTGATCGTGCACCACGCCGGCGGTGTCCCGGCCCGGCCGGCCTTCGAGTTGCAGACCGACGACCTGCACCCGGTCAAGGTCGAGGTGGACGGCACGACCGCACGACTCACCAGCGGAGACCTGACCGCCGTACTGGCGCTCGACGGGCCGTGGGACCTTCGTTTCGAGGACGGACAGGGTGAGCTGACCGGCTCCGGTGCGAGAAGCATCGGGCTGATCACCGACGCGGACGGCCGGCAGTTCCTGCACGAGCAGCTGGCGCTGGGCGTGGGGGAGAGCATCTACGGACTCGGTGAACGATTCGGCCCGTTGGTGAAGAACGGCCAGGTCGTCGACATCTGGAACGCCGACGGCGGTACGTCCAGCGAGCAGGCGTACAAGAACGTGCCGTTCTACACGAGCAGCCGAGGGTACGGCGTACTCGTGGACACTCCGGCGCACGTGTCGTTCGAGGTCGGCTCGGAGGTCGTGTCGCGCAACCAGTTCAGCGTCGAAGGCCAAGAACTGCGGTACCTCGTCTTCGCCGGCCCGACGCCGAAAGACGTCCTGCGCCGCTACACGGGCCTGAGCGGCCGACCGGCACGGGTGCCGGCCTGGTCGATGGGGTTGTGGTTGTCGACGTCGTTCACCACCGACTACAACGAGCCCACGGTCGCGTCGTTCGTCGACGGGATGGCCGAGCGGGATCTGCCGTTGAGCGTCTTCCACTTCGACTGCTTCTGGATGCGGCAGTTCCACTGGTGCGATTTCGTCTGGGACCCGATCGCCTTCCCGGATCCGGCCGGGATGGTCCAGCGGCTCAAGGAGCGCGGCCTGCGGGTGAGCTTGTGGATCAATCCCTACATCGCCCAGCGGTCGGTGCTGTTCGAGGAGGGACGCGAGCACGGCTACCTGCTCAAGCGCCCTGACGGTTCGGTCTGGCAGTGGGACAAATGGCAGGCCGGTATGGCGATCGTGGACTTCACGAATCCGGTCGCGACGGCCTGGTTCCGTTCGAAGCTGCAGGCACTCATCGATCTCGGAGTGGACTGTTTCAAGACCGACTTCGGTGAGCGGATCCCGACGGACGTCAGCTGGTACGACGGTTCCGATCCGGAGCGCATGCACAACTACTACCCGCACCTCTACAACCAAGCTGTCTTCGACCTGCTGCGGGAGAACCGTGGCGACGGTGAGGCTGTCCTGTTCGCCCGGTCCGCCACGGCCGGCGGTCAGCAGTTCCCGGTTCATTGGGGCGGTGACTGCGAGTCGACGTTCGAGGCGATGGCCGAGTCACTGCGCGGCGGCCTGTCGCTGGCGTCGTCCGGCTTCGGCTACTGGAGCCACGACATCGGTGGATTCGAAGGGACGCCAGACCCTGCGGTCTTCAAGCGCTGGGTGCCGTTCGGCTTGCTGTCCTCGCACTCACGCCTGCACGGCTCGGGTTCGTACCGGGTGCCGTGGGCCTTCGACGACGAGGCGGTGGCAGTCCTGCGCCGCTTCACCCAACTCAAGCTGTCACTGATGCCGTACCTCGCGGAGGTCGCCGAACAAGCGCATCAGTCCGGTACGCCGATGATGCGGCCGATGGTGCTGGAGTTCCCGGATGATCCCGCCGTCAGCCACCTCGATCGCCAGTACATGCTCGGCCCCGACATCCTCGTCGCGCCGGTGCTGAGCGCCGCCGGCGCGGTGACGTTCTACCTGCCAGAGGGGCGATGGACGAGCCTGCTCGACGGTACGGCGGTCAGCGGGGCGAGGTGGTTCACCCAGCAGCACGGCTTCGATACCTTGCCGGTCTACGTGCGCGAAGGTGCGATCCTGCCGATCGGTGCGGTCGACGACCGTCCGGAGTACGAGTGGGCCGACGGCGTCGAGCTGCGCTGGTACCAGCCGACGGACGGGGACGTCCGCCGGATCCGGTTGCCGCGGCCCGGCGGCGGTACCGCGGCTGTGGTGGAGCTGACCCTGACCGACGGCCGGCCGGTGGCCACAGTTGCTGAAGGCAACTGCGACCACTTCACCGTCAACGTCGTCAGCTGAAGGTCAGCTCCCGCAGGAATACCCCGGCTTCGGAGAACACGACGTACAGCGTGTGCACGCCGGAGCCGGGGACCAGCGAGGTAGTGAGTTGCGTCCAGCTGTGCCGATGACCGGTCGGGTGGATCTCAACGCTGCCCAGGACCGGACCGTGGTACGGGTCGTCGAGCCGGAGCTCGATCGTTGCCGGCTTGGAGAGTCCGCTAGCTACAGAGACCTGGCATGCCGAAAGGCTGTTGCCGAAATCGGTATCTGCGAACGCAAGCCACGCCCCTGGGTGCTCCGACCGTACGGCGTCGCCGTGGCTGGGCCCGGCATCGGACAGCGTGACACCGCTGTACTCGTCGAACGACGCCGCCGGTAGGGGAGCGGCCAAGCCGCGGTCCGGGATCGGATCACCCAGGACGTCGATCGGCGCACTGAGCCGGATGTCGGTGCAGGACCGTCCGATCAGGATGCTGTGCCGGGCCGGCTCGATCCAGTACTGATCCGTCGTCACGTCCCAGATCGCGAGGTCGGCGACCGGGACCGCCAGCTTGGCCTGCGCCGACTCGCCAGGAGCGAGGTCGAGGTGGCAGACAGCGCGGAGACGGCGCAACGGTTGCTTGATGCGTGAGTTCTGCTGATGGGTGTACAGCTGAACGACTTCATGCCCTGGCCGGAGGCCGGTGTTGGTCACCGTGCAGGTCACGTGCACCAAACCGTCCTTGGCGACCGCGGGCGAGTCGACCTCCAGATCGCCGTACGCGAAGGTGGTGTAGCTGAGTCCGTGGCCGAAGGGGTAGAGGGGGCTGCCACGGAAGTACTGGTACGTGGCGTCACTGGTGATGATGTCGTAGTCGAGGAGATCGGGCAGATCCGCCTCGGACCGGTACCACGTCTGCGGCAGCCGGCCGGCGGGATCGACGACTCCGAACAACACGTCGGCGAGCGCGTGGCCGTACTCCTGGCCGCCGTGCGCCGACCAGACGACCGCGGGCAGGTCGCGATCGGCCCACCCGACCGAGAACGGGTAGCTGCTCGACATCACCAGGACCGTCCGGGCGTTCCCGGCCTGGACGGCGCGAACCAACCGCTCCTGTCCGGCCGGCAGTTCCAGACTGATCCGGTCCTCGGTCTCACGCCCGTTCACCAACGGGTGGTTGCCGACGACAACCACTGCGACGTCGGCGCGAGCAGCAGCCGCGGCAGCCAGTACGGCGCCGTCCGCGACTCGGGTGAAGTCGAACACGAAAGGCTCATCCGCCGTGACGTCGATCCGCCCGTCGTCGTGTGCCGTGACGTACCGACCGCTGGTGTGATGCCGAAGCAGGCACTTGCCCTCCTCGACCAGAATGAGTTCGAAGGTCTCGTTGACCACCCAGCTGTTGGGGCCGGGGTGATCGGCGCGCAGGGTGCCGTCGTCGGTCACCGTCAGGTAGCGCCCGGTTCGGACTGAGCGCAGGGTGCAGACGCCACCACCCCAATCGAACAGGTCGAATCCAGCGCTCGATCTGGCCACGCCGACGACACCGTCCGCAGTTGCTTCGAGCGACATCCCCGCCGTACCGATCTGCACTCGATCAGCACCTTCGCAGTACTCGACCGCGTCGGGGCCGAGGCGCTCGGTCAGCGCCTGCACGGCCGTCACCTGATAGGGCAGCGTGCCCGAATACCAGTCCTCCTGGAGGGTGTCGGCCAACGGCCCGAGCACCGCGATCCGCCGTACGTCGGTCTGTAGTGGCAGGAGGTCTTCGTTCTTGAGGAGAACGAAGGACTGCCGAGCCGCCTGCCGGGCCAGGTCCCGATGGGCCTGACACCCGACGATGTCCGGTTCTGTCGCGGAGTCTCCAGCCGGGTCGAACTCGCCGAGCCGGAACCGGAGCGTCAACGCGCGTGCGGCCGCGCGATCGACGTCCTGCTGAGTGATCAGGCCACGTTCCAGCGCCTCTTCGAGGAGCCGCGTGCTCGGACCGGCGTCGTTGTCGTCCTGGGTGAAGCTGTCGACCCCCGCGCGGAGTGCGGCGGCGTAGGCGATCGCTCCGTCAGCGCAGTATTCCTGAAGGCCGAAGAGGTTCGCCGGTGCGCCCGCATCGCTGACCACCAGCACGTCCTGATCGGACCAGCCCCGCAGGACGTCGTTGATCAGCGGACTCAGGTGCGCCGGCCGGCCGTTGACAAGGTTGTACGACGGCATCACGGCCACCGCCGCACCGGCCCGCAGTGGCGCTTCGAAGGCCGGCAACTCGTACTCCCGCAGAACCCGGGCGGGCATGCTGCTCGAGGTCGTGCAGCGATCGGTTTCGTTGTTGTAGGCAAGGAAATGCTTGAGGGTCGGTGCCGTCCGCAACGGTCCGGAACCGTCGCCGGCCAGTCCGGAGCCGAACGCGATCGCGAGCTCACCAGTCAGCCAGGGATCCTCGCTGTAGCCCTCCTCGTTGCGGCCCCAGCGGGGATCCCGCAGCGGGTTCACGACGGGCGCCCAGACGTTCAGCCCGACGGCGGCCGGATCCTTGGCGTGAAAGGCACGCACCTCGGAGCCGACCGCGACGCCGACCGCGTGCAGCAGCTCGGTGTTCCAGCTGGTCGCAAGGCCGACGGCCTGCGGGAAGACAGTGGCCGGGCCGAGCCAGGCGACCCCGTGCAAAGCCTCCGTCCCGGTCCGGAAGGGGCCCACTCCCAGGCGCGGAACGGCCGCCTGATGCTGATGGAGAAGCCCGAGCTTCTCGGCCGGTTCAAGGCGGGCCAGCAGGTCGGCGACCCGGTCGGCCACGGGGCGCTGCGGATCGCGGAACACGTCGTCTGGCTGGGTCATCGGTTGTCGTCTCCGGGCGTTCGGTGGCTGCCGACGGCGGTCGGAACAGTGCGTTCCGACGAGCGTCGAAGCGCTTCGACAGTTCTGGAAGGGTCGCACTCCACGGCGGCCCGGTCAAGATCCGGGCGGCGGTCGAGGCGAAAGCCTGGAGCGAAGCGACCTGTCAAGCACGCTTTCGCGGGTGGATCAGCCGGGGATGCGGCCGGCGTCGAGCTGGTCGAGGGACCTGGCCACGGCGCCGATCGCGGTGATGTCGTGTCCGAAGGTCGACAGTTCGACCGTGCAGCCGCCGGCCTGCGGTGCCAGCGCCTGCTCGGCCAGTTCCCTCTGGACCGCGGGCAGCAGCCAGTCGCCGAGGGTCGCGTAGTAGCCGCCGAGCACGATCAAGGCGGGATTGAGAACGTTCGCCAGCATCGCCACCCCCTGACCCAGCCAGCTGCCGGTCTCGAGGAGTGCCTTCACCGTCTCGCTGTCACCGGCACCGGCCCGGGTCACGATCTGCTCGACCGCGAGCTGGAGGTCATCGAGATCCGAGTCGTCGTGCAGTCGGCGTACCAGGGCGGGGATGCCGGCCATCGCCTCCAGGCAGCCCCGGCGACCGCAACCGCAGAGCGGTCCGTCCGGCGCGACCCGCAGATGGCCGACCTCGCCGACGTACCCGAGGTTGCCCTGCAAGGCACGGCCGTCGACGATGACTCCGGCCCCGAGGCCGGTGTCTCCGGAGATCTGGATCAGGTTGTTCGTGCCTGCGAACGGGCCATAGCGATACTCGGCCAGCGCGCTGAGGTTCGCGTCGTTGTCGACGGCTACGGGGAACGTGGGCTTGTTCAATGCGTCCAGCAGCCGTGGCTTCAGGGCGTAGTCGCGCCAGCCGAGACCGGCAGCCAGTACGACGGTGCCGTCGCGATCGACGAGTCCGGGAACTCCGACGGTCAGTCCGAGGATCTGCCGGCCGGTTGCCTCGACCGCCGCGATCGCCCGGCGGGCCAGCGCGCTCGTCGCGGTGAGGGTCTTGTCCGGCCCTGCGCCACGTCCCGGGCCTGATCGGTGCCAGCGCAGGATCTGGTCACCGGCGAGGTCGTAGGCGATCGCGGTCAGGCCGCGGGCACTGATCTCCATCCCGATCGCGGCATACGCCGACCCGTCGAGCTCGAGCAGCGTGGCCGGTCGGCCGACCCGGTTCTGGGTCTGCTCGGTCTCGCGGATCAGCCGACGGTCGATCAGGTCGCCGACGATGTTGGTGATGGTCGCCTTGTTCAGGCCGGTGCCACCGGCGATGGCGGCGCGCGAGCAGGGGGCGTTGGCCCGCAGGAACCCCAGGACCGCGGACAGGTTGGTGGCGCGGACATCGCTGTAGTCGGCGGTGAGTGAGCTCAACGTGTGTCCGTTCGGAGTCGAGGGGCGGTGGTTCGCCGGTCTGGGTGGTCTTCAGTCTGGCATCTTGTGGCGGCCCGGCGCATCGTTTAGTTTGTTTGGCGTCAAGCCAAACTAACTGTAGCTCGGAACGTCCGTCGTTCCCAGTAGAAGGGACTCACTGTGACCGGAACTGGAAGCAGCGGACCGAACCGCCGGAGTTTTCTCGCCCTCGTCGGAGCCGGTACGGCGGCAGTCGCCGGCGGCGCGTCCTTGACCGCCTGCTCGAACGGCGGTGGTGGTTCGACCACGGCCGGGCATGCTGAGTCCACCGACAAGCTGACCGGACTCCTGCCGAAGTACACCGCCTATGAAGGGGTGAAGCCCGATCTGCCGGGTGCGGGTGGTGCTGCCCCCGGATTCACGAAGTACCCGACCCAGCTCACGCGAGCGGTGGCCGAAGCACCGGTGAAGAGCGGCAAGGAGGTCACGGCGATGACCCCGCTGTGGGCCCCGGCCCCGCCCGGACTGGGCAGCAACTCCTACTACGCCGCCAACAACGAGCGGATCGGCGCACCGGTCCGGTTCAACATCGTCAACGGTATCGACTACGGTGACAAGCTCGGTCCGCTCCTTGCTGCGGGCAACATTCCGGAGCTGCTCTGCATCCCGGGCTGGAACATCGGCGGGCTGACGCGCTTCGGCCAGGCCGTGGACAAGCTGTTCGAGGACCTGACCCCACACCTTGCTGGTGACAAGGTTTCGCCGTACCCGATGCTCGCGAACCTGCCGACGTCGGCGTGGGCGTACGCGGTGTGGAACAACCAGCTCAAGGCAGTTCCGTTCCCGTCCGACGGGATCCCGTGGCTGCTGTATTACCGCAAGGACCTGCTGGACAAGGTGGGTGCGCAGCCGCCGAAGACGATCGCGGAGCTCGAGGCCCTGGGCAAGCAGCTGACCGATGCCAAACGCAAGCAGTGGGCGTTCGGCTCGATCGCCGACGAGGTCCAGCGCGCGTACGGCGTACCCGGAAACTGGCGCAAGGACTCCAGCGGCAAGCTGATCAACAAGATCGAGACCCCGGAGTTCGAGGAGGCCGTGGCCTTCATCCGGAAGACGTTCCAGAACGGCTGGGTGCACCCCGAGGTGGTCGCGAACGCGAGCGCCGACCAGAAGCCGCTGTTCGAAGGCGGTCAGGTCCTGATCCGTCAGGACGGCACCGGGACCTGGGGCGAGACGCTGCAACGCCAGCAGGCCGTCAACCCGTCGTTCAAGATGGACGCGGTGCTGCCGTTCGCCCACGACGGCGGGACGCCGATCATCTGGTCCGGTGACCCCGCCGGCATCTTCACCTTCGTCAAGAAGGGGCTCCCCGCCGACCGCATCGCGGAGCTGCTGGGCGTGCTGAACTACACCGCGGCGCCGTTCGGTACCGAGGAGAACCAGCTCTACAACTACGGTGTCGAGGGCAAGCACTACACCCGGCAGCCGTCCGGTGCGCCGAAGCTGACCCCGCTGGGCCAGAAGGAGATCGCGCCCACCTACATCTTCCTCGGTGGCCGCCCGCTGGCGATCACGACGAGTGAGTACCCCGGCTATGTCGAGTCGATGAGCGCCTTGCAGAACGCGATCGCGAAGGTCCGTGAGAAGAACCTCTTCGAGGGGATCCGGGTCGAGCAGCCGGCCAAGTTCGCCGCGCTGGCCCAGCCGTTCGACGACAAACTGCAGGACATCTATCGTGGCCGGCGGCCGATGAGCGACCTGAAGGTCGCGATCAAGGAGTGGCAGACCAAGGGCGGCGACGCCGGTCGCGACTTCTATGCGAAGGTGCTCAGTGACAACGGTCGCTGAGTCCCGCCGCCACAGGTCCGGCGCCAACTGGCGGCAGCGCTTCCGCCGGGACTGGCCGTTGCTCCTGATGGTGTCGCCCGTGATCGTGCTGCTCGGGGTCTTCCACTACTTCCCGACGCTGGGCAACGTGATCGCGTTCCAGGACTATTCGCCGTACGCCGGGATCCGGGGCAGCGAGTGGATCGGGTTCGGCAACTTCGCCCGGTTGTTCAGCGAGCCGGAGTTCTGGTCGGCGCTGCTCAACACGTTGACCATCACCGGGTTCCAGCTGGTGTTCTTCTTCCCGATCCCGATCTTCCTGGCGCTGTTGCTGAACAGCGTGCTCTCGGTGCGGGTGCGGACGATGATCCAGGGCGTGGCGTACCTGCCGCACTTCTTCTCCTGGGTGCTGGTCGTCTCGCTGTTCCAGCAGATGCTGGGCGGCTCGGGCCTGCTCGCCCAGACCTTGCGCACGCACGGGCACGGTGCGTTCGACCTGATGACCAACCCCGACACCTTCCTGCTGCTGGTCACCTCGCAAGCGGTCTGGAAGGACGCGGGGTGGGGCATGATCGTCTTCCTCGCCGCGCTCAGCACCATCAATCCGGCGCTGTACGAAGCGGCGGCCGCCGATGGCGCGAACCGCTGGCGGCGGCTGTGGCACATCACGCTGCCCGGCCTGCGCCCGGTGATCGTGCTGTTGCTGATCCTCCGATTGGGGGACGCGCTGTCCGTCGGCTTCGAGCAGTTCATCCTGCAGCGGGCTGCTGTCGGTGCCGAGGTGTCGGAGGTGCTGGACACCTATGTCTACTACCAGGGCCTGCTCGTCGGCGACTTCGGGTACGGCGCTGCTGCCGGACTGTTCAAGGGAGTCGTGGGGCTCGTGCTGATCCTGGTCGCCAATCGATTCGCCCACATGATGGGTGAGCAGGGGGTGTATTCGCGGTCATGACGTCTCCTCATCTGACGCTGCCCGCCCGGCTGATGCGGCGCCGGGCGGCCGTCGAGAACGATCGCCCGGCCTGGGAGGAGCCGCCGTCGGTTCCCGGCCGGATCAGCAAGGGCGTGATCCTCGGACTGGTCGTGCTGGCCGTGACTTTCCCCTTGTACGTCGTGGTTGTGACCAGCCTGTCGAGTACCGAAGCGGTCACCCGGGCCGGCGGTCTGGTGGTCGTCCCACGTGAACTGACCCTGTCGGCGTACGTCCAGTTGCTGTCCGGGGGAGTGGTCACCAAGGCCCTGGTGGTCAGCGTTGGGATCACCGTGGTGGGGACTCTGTTCAGCCTGGCGATCACCGTGCTGTCGGCGTACGGGCTGTCGCGGCCGGGATCGTTGCTTCATCGCCCTTTGTTGTTCGTGGTGCTGCTGACGTTCCTGTTCGGGCCGGGCATCATCCCCAGCTACCTGCTCGTGAGTTCGTTCGGTCTGATCGACAGTTATGCCTCGCTGATCCTTCCGACGGCGATCTCGGCGTTCAACCTGATCGTGATGCGCTCGTTCTTCATGGGCATCCCCGGCGAGCTGATCGACAGTGCCCGGGTGGACGGTGCCAGTGAGTTCGGCATTCTGACCCGGATCGTGATGCCGCTGTCCAAGGCCGTGGTGGCCGTCGTCGGTCTGTTCTACGCGGTCAGCTACTGGAACGCGTTCTTCAACGCTTTGCTCTATCTGAACGACAACAACAAGTGGCCGCTGCAGCTCGTGCTGCGGACCTACATCGTGCAGGCCCAGCAGTTGCCGTCCGGGGCCGGCGGGATCGCGGCGTCGCCGGGGATGAACCTGGCGCCCGCACCGACGCTGGCGATCAAGATGGCGATCGTCGTGATCGCCGTCGTACCGGTGCTGCTGGCCTATCCGTTCATCCAGCGGCACTTCACCAAGGGCGTCATCATCGGCGCGGTCAAGGGGTGATCAGAACCATGGATCTGAAGCGAAGGAACTTCCTGGCGCTGAGCGCTGGAGCTGCAGCCGTTGCCGCGACCTCTACTCAGCCCGCCGCTGCCAGCCAACGCGAGCGGTATCGCTGGCGCAACGTCGAGATCGTCGGCGGTGGGTTCGTCACGGGCATCGTCCATCACCCCAGGCAGCGCGGCCTGGTCTACCTACGCACCGACATCGGCGGCGCGGCCCGGCTGGACCAGCGCACCCAGCGCTGGGTCCAGCTGCTGAACTGGGTCAGCCTCGAGGAGTGGAGCCTCACCGGGGTCGAGAGCCTGGCCCTCGATCCGGCGGATCCGCGGCGGTTGTATCTCGCGGTCGGGACCTATACCAACGAGTGGTCCCCGATCAACGGGGCGATCCTGCGGTCGAGCGATCAGGGCCGGACGTTCGAACGCACGGATCTGCCGTTCAAACTCGGTGGCAACGAGCCCGGACGCTCGATGGGCGAGCGGCTCGCGGTGGATCCGCGCGACGGTCGTGTCCTGTACTTCGGAACCCGCAACCAAGGCTTGTGGCGCAGCACCGATCGCGGCGTCACGTGGGCCCGCGTCGACAGCTTCCCCAGCACCGGTACGGCGGGGATCGGGCTCGGCTTCGTCCTCTTCGATCCACGCAGTGCTCGCCGTGGGCGGCCGACTCCGACGCTCTACGTGGGTGTGTCCGATCCAGCGGCGCCGCTGTACCGCAGTGATGACGCGGGCCTTACCTGGCAGCCGATCGCCGGACAGCCGACCGGTCTGATGCCGCACCATGGTGAGCTCGGCCCGGATGGCTGTCTCTACGTGACCTACGGAGACTTGCCGGGTCCGTACGAGATGTACGACGGCGCCGTCCACAAACTCGATACCAAGACCGGGGTGTGGACCGACATCACGCCGCTGCGGCCTAACACCGGCGGTGAGGCCGGATTCGGGTACGCCGGTCTCTCCCTCGATCCGCGCCGACCTGGTGTGGTCATGGTGTCGACGATGAGTCGGTGGGGACCGGTCGACGACGTCTTCCGCTCGATCGACGGCGGCGCGACGTGGCACTCGATTGCCGAGCACCTCGAGCTGGACGTGTCCGGAGCGCCGTACCTGCTGTTCCATGGGGAGAAAGCCAAGCTGGGCTGGATGATCGGTGACATCTCGATCGACCCGTTCGACTCGGACAAGGTCATGTACGTGACCGGGGCAACGGTGTTCGGTACCGACGACGTGACGAACGCCGAGCGTGGGCGTAGTACGCATTGGTCAGTGCGGGCTCAAGGGCTCGAGGAGACTGCGGTGCTGGACCTGATCAGCCCGCCGTGGGGACCGCCGTTGATCAGTGCGCTTGGCGACATCGGTGTCTACCGGCACGACCGGCTGGACGTCGTACCGGCTGATGGTCAGGCGGCGAACCCGGTCAGCGGTACGTCACCGAGTCTTGACTACGCCGCTCGGACGCCGGGTTTCGTTGTCCGACTGGCGAATGCCGGGCCGGGGGAGCGGGGTGCGATCTCGGTGGACGCGGGCAAGACGTGGGCGCCGTTCCCTGGAGAGCCCGCGGGGCTGACGCAGACCGGGAAGGTTGCCGTCAGCACCGATGCGCGCACGCTGCTCTGGGTCCCGGGGGATATCGTTCCGCACTTCTCCCGGGACCGGGGCGCTACCTGGTCGCCGGTGGAAGGGCTGCCGAAGGACGTTGCGGTGGTCGCCGACCGCGTCGACCCAGCCTCGTTCTACGCGGTCGTTGCCGCGACCGGAACGGCGTACCGGAGTGTTGACGGTGGGCGGACTTTCGTGCCGACGGCAACGGGTTTGGTGTTGTCGCAGGCCAAGCTGGAGACCGTTCTGGATCGAGCCGGGCACTGCTGGCTCGCGGGCGGGAGCGGTGGTCTGTATCGCTCAACCGACGGCGGTCTGACCTTCACTCGGTTGACCGCGGTCGACGAGGCCCTGACCATCGGGTTCGGCAAGGCTCGACCGGGTTGCTCACACATGGCGGCGTACACGTCGGCGAAGGTAGCCGGGAAGTCGGGGATCTACCGGTCCGACGACGGCGGTGGTAGCTGGATCCGGGTCAATGACGACCAGCACCAGTACGCGTCGACCAACGACGCGATCACGGGTGATCCGCGCGTGTACGGCCGGGTCTACGTGTCCACGAACGGACTTGGGATTCCTTACGGAGAGCTGTGGTGACGAGGACGTTGTACTTCGGCGGCGACTACAACCCCGAGCAGTGGTCGCCCGAGACCTGGAAGGAGGACGCCGACCTGATGCAGTGGGCCGGGGTGAACCTGGTCACGGTCGGTGTCTTTTCCTGGTCGAATCTCGAACCTCGTCCTGGACAGTACGAGTTCGGCTGGCTCGACACCGTGCTGGACCTGCTCGCCGAGCACGGTGTCGGTGTGGACCTGGCGACGCCGACCGCATCGCCACCACCCTGGTTCAGCCTGAAGCACCCGGAGGCCCTCACGGTCACGGCGTCCGGGACGAGGCTGACTCATGGCAGCCGTGACACGTACTGTGTCTGTTCGCCGGCCTACCGCGAGGCGGCCGCGCGGATCTGCGGCGTGCTCGCCGACCGGTACGCCGATCATCCGGCGCTGGCGATGTGGCACGTCCACAACGAGTACGGCACGATGTGTTTCTGCGACCAGGCCGCCGCTGCTTTCCGGACCTGGCTCGTGCGCCGGTACGGCGGCCTGGACGCGCTCAACGCCGCGTGGACGACATCGTTCTGGAGCCAGCGGTACTCCGATTGGGCCGAGGTGATGCCGCCCCGCGCGACGCAGTACCTGGTCAATCCCGCCCAGCACGTCGACTATCGGCGGTTCTGGTCGGACGAGCTGCTCGCGGCCTTCAAGGAACAGCAGACGATCCTTCGGGCGGCGAACCGCGACGTACCGATCACGACGAACTTCGTCTTCGGTGGTTGGGTGCCGGTCGATCACAGCCAGTGGGCCGATGTCGTCGATCTCGTTGCCATCGACAACTACCCGTCCGGGAGCGGTCTGGAACCCGAAGAGCAGACCGCCTTCGCGGCGGACCAGGCCAGGGGATGGGCGCGGCGCGGTGAGTGGCTGCTGATGGAGCAGGCTCCTGGCGCCATCGGCGACGGAACGCGTCTGCGCACCAAGGAGCAGGGCCGGATGACCCGGATGAGTCTGTCGCACGTTGCCCGAGGATCGCGCGGTGCGCTGTTCTTCCAGTGGCGGGCGTCAGCCGGTGGGGCCGAGCAGTTCCATCCCGGCATGGTCCCGCACGCCGGCAAGGAGTCCCGGCGCTTCCTGGAAGCCTGCGAACTCGGCAGTCTCCTGGGACAGTTGGGCGAGGTGAGCGGCAGTGAGGTCGAGGCTGAGGTCGCCGTGCTCTGGGACAGCGCGGCCTGGTGGGCGATGCAGGGGACACACCTCCCGTCGTCAGACCTCGATTACCTGGAGGCAGTTCGCTCAGCGCACCGGCAGTTCTGGCACGCCGGGATCGGGACCGACGTCATTCATCCAGGGGCGGACCTGACGCCGTACCGGCTGGTCGTCGTTCCTTCGCTGTATTTGGTCGATCCTGCTCATGCGGCCGCGCTGCGGGAATACGTCGCGGCCGGCGGGCAGGTACTGGTGACCTATTTCAGTGGAATTGTGGACCCGAACTGCCGGGTTTTTCTCGACGGCTACCCGGGTGCATTCCGCGACCTGCTCGGAATCCGGGTCGAGGAGTTCTATCCGGTCGCCGAGACCGAACTCGTCGACGCCGGAAAAGGGCGATGGTGGAGCGAACAGGTCGATCCGGAGGGCGCGGAAGTGGTGGACGTCTATGCCACCGGGCCGCTGGCCGGGGAGCCGGCGATCACTCGGAACTCCTTCGGCGGCGGAGTGGCCTGGTACGTCTCGACACAGCTCGCGGACCCTGGGTACCGGCTGCTCGTCGAGACGGTCTGCCAGGGAGCCGGCATCGCGGTGCCTCACCTGCCGGACGGTGTCGAGATGGTTCGCCGACGGCGGGCTGAGACGACGTGGACCTTCCTGCTGAACCATGGCGCCGCCGCGGCCACGATCGAGATCTCGGGGCACGATCTTGTGAGTGGTCGGCCCGTCGAGGGCGCCTTGATGCTGCAGCCGGGAGGTCAGGCGGTGGTGGAGGGACCCGGCTGAGGCGCGGGGCCGCTGCTCGATCGCGCGGTAAGGACGGCGGGGACGAGCGTTCCCGCCGGCGGCGCGAGTCCATCGAGCTTGCTGATCAGAAGCTCGACTGCTTGCTGCCCGATCTCGTCGGCCGGAATCGCGACCGACGAGAGCTTCGGGCGCTGAGCCTCCGCGACGTCGTCGGCGCAGATGGCCAGGACCGACATGTCCTCCGGGACGCGTCGGCCGAGGCTGCGCAGGACATCGAGCAGCGGGCCGATGATCGGCTCGTTCTGAACCACCAGGCCGGTCAGGTCGGGCTCTTCGCGCAGGAGTTGCTCGACCGTCGCCAGGACCGCCTCATGGGTGGCCTCGCACGGCGTCTCCACGCCGTGGATGCCCCTGCGGTCGATGCCCGCGCGGAATCCCTCCCGGGTGCGGTGGGCGAATCCGGTCTGCCGTTCGTACACGGCCGACGGCGTCCCGAGCAGGGCGATCTGCTGGTGACCGAGGTCGGCGAGGTGGTCGACGCAGAGCTCCGCGGCCCGGACGAAGTCGAGGTCGATGCAGGTGAGACCCTCGGCATCCAGCGGGAACCCGATCAGGATCGACGGCAGATCAAGCGCGCGCAGCAGCGGCACCCGCTCGTCGTACAGCTCGATGTCCATCACGACGACCGCGTCGACGAGGGCGCTCTGCTGGACTCGCTCGAGGCCGGTCGCGCCTTCGTCGGCGGTCAGCAACAGGACGTCGTGGTCGTACCTGCGGGCTGTCGTCACGACCGCGGTCGCGAACTGCATCATCACCGGTACGTGCATCCCGGCGCGCAGGGGGATGACGAGAGCCAGCACGTTGGAGCGGTTCGAGGCCAGGGCCCGGGCGCTCGCGTTCGGGCGGTAGCCGAGGGCGTCGACGCTCGCGTGCACGCGCTGGCGTGTCTCGGGAGAGATGGAGCGCTTCCCGCTGAGAACATAGGACACGGTGCTGGCGGCCACGCCCGCGTGCTGAGCGACGTCGGCGATGGTCACCATGGCCCTACCTCCGGGATGACTTAGGCAGTCGAAGCGCTTCGACGATACCACTGTGGTGATTTCCCCGGGCCGCGTCAAGAGTTCGCTCGCCGAGATATTGACCCGGTACTGCGCGCATTGCATAGTGATGGCGATCGCCGGGAAATGCATCCCGGTGCATCTGTCGAATTCGAATCGAATTCGACATGATTGATCCCTGGAGTCGGTGACGGGTCCCTCCCGTCTTTTTTTCGAAGCAATATCGAAGCGCTTCGATTCCTGTCGCCGACGCCCACTCCGAGAAGGGAACACGATGATGAAGAACAGGCTTCGGCCTTCATTGACTCCGGCAAAGGCAGTCGTGGCGCTGGTGACGCTACTGGCCGCTCTGCTCGCCACCGCGCTGCCGGCCAACGCCGCCGCGTGGTCGTCGAGCGACAAGTTCGGCAGCTGGTCGAACGGTGGATACACGGTCCGCAACGATGTCTGGGGCGGCGGTGCAGGGGCCCAGTCCATCTGGGCGAACTCCTACAGCAACTGGGGCGTCTGGGCCGACCATCCGAACACCGGCGGCGTGAAGGCCTACCCCCACTCGGCCCGCAACGTCGGCAAGCGGATCAGCTCGCTCGGCAGCCTGACAAGCAACTTCAACGTGTCCAGGCCGGGCAGTGGCGCCTATACCAGCGCCTACGACATCTGGGCCGACGGATCCACCTACGAAATCATGCTCTGGATGAACAAGCAGGGCGCTGTGGGTCCGATCGGCTCTCGCCAGACCTCGACCTCGGTCGGCGGTCACAGCTGGGACGTCTACAAGGGCTCGAACGGCTCCAACGCGGTCTTCTCGTTCGTCCGGACCAGCAACACCAACTCGGGCTCGGTCGACATCAAGGCCGTCCTCAACTGGATCCGCAGCCAAGGCTGGATGGGTGACGCGACTGTCGCCGAGGTCCAGTTCGGCTTCGAGATCACCTCGTCCAGCGGTGGCCTCAACTTCACCAGCAACAGCTACTCGGTCAACTACTCCTGACCCCGACCCTGGCGAGGCGCTGCCGGCTGGCGGCGCCTCGTCGCTGTTCGGCCCAGGGACTAGCGGTGGAGTGGCAGTTTGCGGGTGTCGATCAGTTCTTGGGCGACGTCGCGGAGTTTGCGGTTGTTGTCCTGGGAGTAGCGCTTGAGGATGGCGAAGGCGCGGTCACCGTCGACGTCGAAGCGCTCCATCAAGATGCCCATCGCCTGGCCGACCAGCTTGCGGGCGTCCACCGCGGCGGCCATGTGGGTCTCGTTGCGCGCGGTGACGACGGCGACCAAGGCATGCCGGGCGAGGATGTGCGCGATCGCCTCGTCGTCGGCACCGAATCCGTCCCGATGGATCGAGTAGAGACCGAGAGCGCCGACGATCTCGCTTCCGGTGGTCAGCGGGACGTCGAGGACACTTCGTACGCCGAGTCTGGCCACCGTGGCCGCCCATTCGGGCCAGCGGTCGTCGGTGGCGGTGTCGGCGACGTACACGGTCGAGTGGTCGCGCAGGGACTCGGTCAACGGACCCGCCCCACCGGCGACCTGATGCCGGAAGATCTCGGCCACGACCGGATGCGTGACCGCGGGAATCTCCAGCTTCCGGCCACGATTCGACGCCAGCGCGACGCCTGCGTGTGAGCAGTTCAGCGCCTGCAGCGCGAACTCGACGACCGCCTCGATGGTCTCCTCCACGCCACCGGTCCGGTGCAGATCCACCGCGAGCTGGGCGAACTGCTCCGCCGACGCCACCTCACGTGGCCGGATCTGCGTCACGTCCGCCAGTCCGGAGCTGTACCGCTCGGTGTGCCGCACGCTGGGGAGGGCATCTGTACTCATATCGTCAAGGTAACTTGACGACGAGGATGCGTCAAGGTAGCTTGACGATGTCAAGTGACATTCATCAGACGTCAAGATAGGTTGACGACCATGGGTGACGCGACGCAGCCTCCGGCGCCGACAGACAACAGGGGCCTTGAGGAGCTGCTCGATGTACTGCGAGTCAGCGATCAGCGCGCGAACTACGAACGCCGCATCGCCCACGACGAGCACGCTGGACACTCCGTCCAGGTTCTGGTGAAAGCCCTCGGCGACCTACCCGGCGTCACCGGACTCGAAGCGCTGCGCGCCAGCCGCCGCGTGGTGGAACTCCTCACCGGCGCCCGCTGGCACATGATCCGCCAAGCCCGCGAGGAAGGCTCCAGTTGGAGCCAGGTCGGCACCGCCCTCGGCGTCAGCAAACAAGCCGCCTACGACTTCTACCAACGCAACCTCGACCAGCAAGACGCTTCGCCCGACGAGAACAGCACCCCCCGCTCCCGAGCGGCCCAGGGCCCCAAGCCCACCGACTGACGGAGCTCCGGCCCAATGATGCGGCTGAGCCTGACTTACCGGCCGCTGCACAGTCCGGGATGGAGACTGGCCGCGGCCGGCGTCCGGGGTCAGTTCCACCAGTAGAAGTAGTAGCCACCACCCCGGTAGTAGATCTCGCCAACGATGTAGTTCTTCACGAACCCGTAGTCGTACCACTGCCTGACGCAGGCGTCGTACACGTAGCCGCACGACACCTCGCCTTCCGACTGGGTTCCAACGGGCTGTGCCGATGCTGCGGTCATCCCGCCGCCGGTCACCGCCGCCACGATTCCGGCCACCGCGATCGCTCGTCCGATACGTCTCATCGTGAACTCACCCTTCGCTCCTGGTGCTTGCCGTGCGCAACATCGTCACGCCTTGTGGACTTTCGGTACCCTCCGTAATTGCCCGCAATCGCTACCGTTTGTAACGATTGATTGCTTTGTGTAGTGGTGGGCACCGGGGCGGTATCGGTGACCGCAACGGGAGGCGTCATGAGTATCGGGTTCGGAATCTTCTTGATGGCGGTAGGGGCGATCCTCGCCTTCGGCGTGCGCGATCGCAGCGGAGCCGTCGATCTGACGGTGGTCGGCCTGATCATCATGCTGGCCGGCGCGGCCGGTATCTGGCTGTCGTACAGCATCACGAACAAGCGCCGGAGGGTCGAGAGCCAGTCGATGGATCCGGCCGTCGAGGAGGAGTACCGCGCCGTCCAGGAACCGGCGCCGGGCGATGCGCCCAGCTCGGCTGCCGAGGAACCCGTCGACCAGGCAACCATGCCGGTTGCGGAGGTCCCGAGGGTGGCGACCGAGCGGCACGTCGACCTGGATCCGGCCGCGAACGGGCTGCAGATCGAGGTCCCTGAGCGCCGCGTTCCAATGCGCGCCAGGCCGGACCGCGCCGTACCGGCGAGGAGTTCCTGGAGCTCGCGCCTGCGCACCCGTTTCCAGTCGCGCCGATGACCGGAGCCGATGTGGGACTGGCGTTCTGTGGAAGCGCTCGCGGCCGACCGGCCGTGTGTTGTCGAGTTCCTGACCGATCCCGCCGTACCGCCGTGCTCAGAACCCGTGGGCCGGCTCGTCCGGGGTGGCGCGTTCCTGCTTCATCTCGGCCTCGCGCTGGTGTCCCCGATCCGGGGTGAGCTGGTCGCGGACCTGGTGATGACGAGCGACGAAGGGCTCGTAGTAGGTGCGCTCGTAGTCCTCGACGATCTGGAAGGTCCAGCGACCCTCGTTGACATTGCGTCCGGCGATCTCGCGTTCGACCTGGTCGGCGAGGTCGTCGTGACCGCCGGACCGGAGCAGTGCGATCGCCTCGGCGAGTTCGTTGTCGGCCTTGCCCGTCAGCTGATGGAACTCGTACAGGGCGCCGCGGGCACGGATCACCGTCTCCATCGCGAGGGTCAGTTTGCCGACTGCTTCGACGGTGGTCGTGCTGACGCCGTCAGGTCGCTGGAACTCCGCCGGTAGGTCGTTCATGCCCCTTCGGTACCCAAGCGGTGACTGGTCAACGCAGTACCGCGAATTGGTGACGACGCCATCGCATGGGTGGCCCACGGCCGGGAACCGGGCAGGTTCGGCAAGGAGATGCCATCGGGGTGACGACGAAGTCTGGAGCGGATTCATGAAGGCGCTGACCTGGCAAGGCAAACGGAAGATCGAGTACGGCGAGGTGCCGGACCCGCGGATCGAGGATCCGACGGACGCCATCGTCAAGGTGACGTCGAGCGGGATCTGCGGATCGGACCTGCATCTGTACGAGGTGATGAGCCCGTTCCTGGACGCGGGTGACGTGCTCGGGCACGAGGTGCTGGGGATCGTCGAGGAGACGGGCTCGGCGGTGCCGAACCTGAAGGCCGGCGACCGCGTCGTCATACCGTTCCAGATCGCTTGTGGTGCGTGTTTCATGTGCGACCAGAATCTGCAGACGCAGTGTGAGACCACTCAGGTGCGCGATCAGGGGATGGGCGCGGCGTTGTTCGGCTACACCAAGCTCTATGGCCAGGTCCCTGGCGGACAGGCGGAGTATCTCCGCGTCCCCCAGGCGCACTACGGGCCGATCAAGGTCCCGCACGGTCCCCCCGACGATCGTTTCGTCTACCTGTCGGATGTGCTGCCGACGGCCTGGCAGGCGGTCCAGTACGCCGGAATCCCGGACGGCGGCACAGTCGCCGTACTGGGTCTCGGCCCGATCGGTGACATGGCCTGCCGGATCGCTTTGCACCTGGGATATCGCGTGATCGGCGTCGATCTGGTCGCTGAGCGGCTGGAACGCGCTCGGCTGTACGGCGTCGAGACGCTCGAGTACGCCGATGACGTGGCCGAGGCGATCCGGAACCTGACCGACGGTCGCGGACCGGACTCGGTGATCGATGCGGTCGGCATGGAGGCGCACGGCTCACCGGGCGCGAAGTTCGCGCAGCAGGCGGCCGGCTTGCTTCCCGACGCCGTCCAAGGGCCGCTGATGCGGAAGGCAGGAGTGGATCGCCTCGCGGCGTTGCTGCTGGCGGTCGAAGCCGTCCGGCGGGGTGGCACGATCTCGCTGGTCGGCGTGTACGGCGGGATGGCGGATCCGTTGCCGATGCTCACGATCTTCGACAAGCAGATCCAGCTCCGGATGGGGCAGGCCAACGTCCGCCGCTGGAGCGACGACATCCTCCCGCTGCTCGGCGACGACGACCCGCTGAAGGTCGACTCCTTCGCCACCCACCGCCTGGCGCTGTCCGAAGGTCCGGATGCCTACGACATGTTCCAGAACAAGCGCGACGGCGCCGTCAAGATCCTGCTCACCCCGTAACAGGACGCACCGGCCGATCGCCGATCGGCCGGTGCGCGGTTTCTACTCGGCCATCACCTGGGCGGCGCGGTCCCAGGCGCGGTGCAGGCCGACGGCGGCGAAGAGCTCGGTGGTGAAGGGCTTGCCGATCGCGTCGCCGAGGACGATCCCGGGCGCGGTGGTGTCGATGCCGGCCGCGGTCAGTACCTCGACTCCGTTGCCCCAGGCACCGATCGTCTTGCAGTGCCGGAAGAGCTCACCGAGCAGGACGGTCAGTTTGATGTCCTGCAGCTCCGGGTTGCCGTCAGCAACGACCAGGGCGTCGTACTCGATCGAGCGTGTGGTCAGGAAGGTCCGCTCGACGGTCTGGGTCGACCGGGCACGTTTGATCGTGCCGCCGACGGGCGCGAGCAGCCGCAGTACGGCGCCTTGAGCCTCGACCGCACGCCGCAGTTTGGTGATCCCGGGCAGGTCGGCACCGTCGGCTGCGACCACGCCGATCACGCGTCCGGCGATCGGTCCGGGCTCCACGATGATCTGCGAGAGCGCGGGCGACGGCACGGCGTCTGCGACCGGGGTGCCCTTCGGTGCGGGCAGACCGAGGCCGGCTGCGACCGCCGCGCACAGCTCGGCGTCGACGTTGGCGAGGACTCCGAGCATCCGTTCGCGGATCGGCTGCTCGTAGCACTTGCCGAGCTCGAAGGTGAATGCCTCGATGATGTGGACCCGCTCGACCTCGGTCATGCTCGCCCAGAACAACGACGCCTGCGAGAAGTGATCGGCGAACGACGCCGGGTTCTCCCGAACTTTGGCCCCGCTGACCTCACGCGGTACATGGACGAAAGCGCCCTCATCCACCTCGGCGGGAACCGGCTCACCCTCGGCGCCAAGACTGTTCGGCAGGTACGGCGCGATGCCGCGATGGACCGCGGTCTGGTGCATCCCGTCGCGCAGGTTGTCGTTGACCGCGGCGTGCGGGCAGTTGATCGGTAACTGGGTGAAGTTCGGTCCGCCGAGGCGCGTCAACTGGGTGTCGAGATAGGAGAACAGCCGGGCCTGCATCAACGGGTCGTCGGTCACCTCGATCCCCGGGACCAGATTGCCGGTGTGGAACGCGACCTGCTCGGTCTCGGCGAAGTAGTTGGTCGGATTGCGATCCAGGCTGAGCTTGCCGATCAGCTGTACCGGACACAGCTCTTCGGGCACGATCTTGGTGGGATCGAGCAGGTCGATGCCCTCGAAGGTCTGGTCCTCGGAGTCCGGCATGATCTGGATCCCGAGTTCGAACTCCAACGGCGTACCGGCGTCGATCGCGTCGGCCATGTCCCGGCGGTGGAAGTCCGGATCGGCCCCGGCCGCGATCTGCGCCTCTTCCCACACCAGCGAGTGGATGCCCGCGACCGGCTTCCAGTGGAACTTCACCAGGCAGGTCTCGTCCTTGGCATTCACCAGCCGGAAGGTGTGGACGCCGAAGCCCTCCATGGTCCGGTAGGACCGCGGGATGCCGCGGTCCGACATCGCCCACATCACGTGGTGGGTCGCCTCGGTGTGCAGCGAGACGAAGTCCCAGAACGTGTCATGCGCCGACTGGGCCTGCGGGATCTCCCGGTCGGGATGCGGCTTGCCGGCGTGGATGATGTCGGGGAACTTGATGCCGTCCTGGATGAAGAACACCGGCATGTTGTTGCCGACCAGATCGAAGTTGCCCTCGTCGGTGTAGAACTTGACCGCGAAGCCGCGGACGTCGCGCACGGTGTCGGCGGATCCGCGCGAGCCGAGCACGGTCGAGAACCGCACGAACACCGGCGTCTCCTGCTTGCCCTGCAGAAAACCGGCCTTGGTCGCGGCGGCGGCGTTCCCGTAGGCGGTGAAGGTTCCGTGTGCGGCCGCTCCGCGGGCGTGCACGACGCGCTCCGGGATCCGCTCGTGGTCGAAATGGGTGATCTTCTCACGCAGGTGGAAGTCGTCCATCAGCGTCGGGCCGCGCGTTCCGGCCTTCAGCGAATGATCGGTGTCCGGGAGCCGGACGCCCTGCGCGGTGGTGAGCAGCGAACTGGTCTGAAGCTTGCCCTCGGCGGCGCCGACCGGTCGGTCCTCCGGGGAGCGTGCAGGTGCTTCGGGCGCCGCACTCGCGCGGCGAGGGGCGCTGGAAGCCTTACGTTTCGGGGGCATGAGGTTCCTCCTGATCGATGCCGACCGCAACCGGTACCCCCGGCGTACACATCGCGGTCAGGAGATCGGCCAGCCCGCCGTGCGCCCGCCCGCGGAGCCGGGAGCTGGTGAGAACGTCGAGATCGCGGGGCTGCAGCATGACGTAGCCGGCGGCTTCCAGCCGGAACCACAGGTCGCGGTCCTCACCTGTGTCGAGGGCGCGATAGCCACCGACACCGGCGTACGCCGAAGCCCTGACACCGAAGCTCGCGCCGTGGATGTGATCGTGATCGGCGGGACGCGTCCGCGCTGCGACCAGGGCCTGGTACGCCGACCGGACGTCGGCCGTCAGGTGCTGGGCAGGCTCGAGGTCGACCAGACCGGTCACCGCGTCGACCCCGCGCTGGGCATGGTCCAGTTGCCGCTGGATCCAGTCGGGACGTACCCGGGTGTCCGCGTCCGTACCGAGCAGCCAGACCTGGTCGCGCGGATAGTTGCCAAAGGCCCGTAGTAGGTACTGCATGCCGAGGTCCCGGACCTGGCCGAGTGGTCGCCGGACGACGTTGTGCAGGACGACGACGCCGGGCAGTTCGTCCTTGGCGAGTTCGGCGGTCGCGTCGGTGCAGCGATCGGCGACCACGCAGACCTGGACCGGTACGGCGACCGGTTCCATCGCGATCCGGAGCGCCTGCAGGCATCCCGCGATCAGGTGCTCCTCGTTGTGGGCGGGTACGACGATGCCAGCGGCCCGGATCATCGGCGGACGAACACGTGCAGCAGGAAATCCTCGTCGACGTGCTCGACCAGCTGGTCCAGTTCGGGGCGGTCCCGAAGCACCTGGTGTGTGGCCGCCGCGTCACGAGGCGCTTCCGGAGCCCAGGGCCGCCAGTGCACCGCGAGCAGGTGGCCACCTGGTTCCAGCAACCGGAGGAGATTGTCGAGGCTGGCTTGCAGATCGTCGTCGCCGAGGTAATACAGGATCTCGCTCAGCACCATCAGGTCGACCGGTTCGTCCGTCGCCGTCGCAGGCAGGGCCGCGACACTCAGCTCGGCACTCGGAGCCGCCTCCGCGGCCTGGCGTACGGCGGCGTCGACGGGATCGAAGGCGATCACCTGGTCACTTCGCTGGACGAGCAGCGCGGTCAACGCGCCAAGACCGCACGCGGGTTCGAGCGTCCGGCGATAGCGCTCGGCCGGGAGACTGGCCAGGACGACAGCACGCTTGCGCCGCTCGTACCAGCTGTCGGCGGTGTGCCACGGGTCGTCCTGGGTCGCGTACAGGTCGGCGAAGCGTCCGATCGGTGCGGAGCCGATCGCGGGTTCGCGGAACAGAACGTCGTACGGGCGGTCGAAGTGGGTGAGCATGGCGCCGTCGACGATCGGGTCCTCGCCGTTCGGTCCGATGACCAGCTGGGACTCGAAGGCCTTGATCGCGATCTGTTTGCGGACCTGCTGGTCGTCGTCCAGGGGGCACCGCGTCGCGAGCCGCCAGGGGAGCGTCGGCTCGGCGGTGTTCATCCAGTGCCAGGCCCAGATCGGGTACGACCATCGGTGGGCGTGGACCGGGGCTGCGGCCAGGCCGGCCCGCCCCACCGCGGCATGGTCGGGATGGGGATCACCAGGCCACGGCACGATGACGCAGTCCGCGTCGCGCAGCAGGGGCTTGAGCTGTTCGGTCAGTTCGGTTTCGTGTTCGGCGACGGCCGAATCCGGAAGACCTAGCAGATGGACGGCGGCGGACTCGAGACCGAGGACGGCCATCGCCTGGGTGAGCTCGTCTCGGCGTACGGCGGCCAGTTCGGCGCGGGCAGTGGAGTCGAGGGCAGGGAAGGCTGCCTCGCCATCGCTGGCCACGATGAGGGAGACCGCCGCACCGGCGGCCTTCAGAACCTGTACGACGCCGCCCGCGCCGAGCGTCTCGTCGTCGGGGTGCGCGGCCAGCACGGCCACTCGCCGCAGACCGCCGGTCTCGAACGGCGGCAGGTCCTGCTGGTCGAGAAAACGTCGCCAATCGGATTCGTCGGTCACCGCTCGGGCCACGTGTGGTCCTTTCCTTCGCTCATCAACCGGCCGAGAGCGGCCAGGTCGCGTTCGGCGTGGTGCTGGCGGACGTAGACCTGGAGGTCGGTCAGAGCCTGGGCGAAAGCCCGGTCGCGCGACAGCGGGGTGGGCCCGGTGATCCGCGGGACCTGATCGATCGTTGCCCGGACGGCCTGCTCGACCGCGGCGCGCAGGATCCAGATCTCACGCATGACACCGGCCTGAGGTGACTCGTCGATGAGCCGGGCAGTGGCTGTCAGCAGCGCCGCGGCCGCGGCCAAGGTGGCCTCGAGCTCGCCCACATGAGCCAGTTGGTGCTCGTCGGGTCCCAGCCCTGCCTGGAGGTACCGCATCGCCCGGTCGACCAGGCCCCGGGCGCCGCCGAACCAGACGGCCGCGACACCGCCGCCGCCCCACCAGAAGCCGGGGCGGTCGAGATAGAAGCCGGCGGGTCCGACCTGGTCGTCGTCGCTGACCGGAACGTTGCCGAGGACAACGTCCGGGCTGTCCGAGGCGTCCATCCCGACCGCCTGCCAGGTATCCGGCCGCCGCTCGATCCGGGGATCGTTCAGATCGATGTCGAACAGCAGGCCTTCGCCGTCCGGAGTCAATGCCGCCACCAACGCCCGGTCCAGACTGTGCGCGCCTGAACAGAACCGGACCGTCCCGGTCAGCCGGTGATCGGCCACCATCGCCCCGGTTCCACCGGACCGGGCCGCCCAGACGCCGTACAAGGTGTTTCCCGGTACGGGGCGGCCGGCCTGCCGCAAGATCGACACCGCATCGAGGTGGCCTTCGGCGAGCCGGGCCAAGGCCAGATCCCGATGGCCGAGCAGAGCCAGCGCGGCCCATCGATCAATGGTTCGGCCCGTCCCCGGCTCCGGGACCTCGAGATCGCCGTCCCTCACCAACTGCCGCAGCTCGGCAGCCACGGATGACGCATCACGACGCGGACTCATGCCGCGCCGGTACCCGCGGAAGAAACGCTCGGCTCAGGGCCGGCGCGGACGCAGCAAAAGGTCGTGTGATCTCGCTTTCGCTGGGTACCGAGGGGGTCCGTCGGTGGAGGAGGATCACGAAGCAATGGCTGAAAATCAGGTCGGTGCGTGATGGCCAAGCAGGAGTTTCACGTCGGTGACTTGGTCGAGTGGGACAGCCACGGTGGAACGGCGTACGGGAAGGTGGAGCGCCGCATCACCGAACGGACGGAGGCCGGCGGCCGGACCGTGGATGCCTCGCCCGACGAGCCGCAATATCTCGTGCGGAGCGAGAAGTCCGGCGGTACGGCGGTCCACAAGCCGGGTGCCCTTCGGCACCGGAGCACCCGATGACTGAGACCCGGGGATGAGGGGTACCTGCAGACGTGGCTGATTCTGCTATTGCCGTTCTCGACATCGATGGGACGCTCATCGATTCCAACTACCACCATGCGCTCGCGTGGTACCGGGCCCTGCGGTTCGTGGGGGAGACCTACCCCGTCTGGCAGCTGCACCGGCTGATCGGCATGGGCGGCGATCAGATTCTGACCGCACTCGATGGGGAAGACCTGGAGCGACGGGTCGGCGATCGTGCCCGCGAACGACAGGGCGAAGAGGTCGACGCGCTGCTTGCCGAGATGGCACCGTTGCCCGGAGCCCGCGATCTGCTCGTCGCGATCAAGCACCGCGGGCACCCGCTGGTCCTGGCCAGCTCGGCCCAGGAGCGCCACGTAGAAGTCTTCCTGGACAAGCTGGATGCGCGAGACCTCGTCGACGGCTGGACCACGAGCGCCGACGTCGAGTCGTCCAAGCCGGCTCCGGACCTGCTCCAGGTGGCGCTGAAGAAGCTGGGCGCGTCCGCGCGTGCCTCGAGCGTCATGGTCGGTGACTCGGTGTGGGACATCAAGGCGGCGAAGAAGGTCGGCATGCCGGCGATCGTCGTACGTTCTGGCGGCTTCGGCGACGACGAGCTTCGGGACGCGGGTGCCGTCGCGATCTACGACACCCCCGGAGACCTCGCCGACGCCTTGGATGACACCGCTCTGGCCTGACAGCAGCTGTGGCGCCCGGCTCGTCGTCGGGGACTTCTCAGAAGCCTGGGAGGAACAGGCACAGGATGTGTCCGTGGGGGTCGCGGATGACTCGTACGCCGTCGGGTTGGGGCTGGTGGTCTTCGACGGTCGCCCCGAGGCTGACTGCGCGGGCGGTTTCGCGTTCCAGGTCGTCGACCTGTACGTCGAGGTGGGCCTGCATCTGCTGGTCGCCGGGTTGCTGGGGCCAGGCCGGCGGGGTGTGGTCGGTTTCGAGCTGGAAGCTGAGGCCGGGGCGGTCGTCGTCGGGGTGGCGGAGGCGGGCCCAGTGCGGTTCGCTGCTGGTGATGGGCCAGCCGAGGAGGTCGCGGTAGAAGGCTGCCAGTACCGGTGGGTCCGGCGTACCGAGCACGGTGGCGACGAGCTTCGCAGGCATGTCATTCTCCCAGTTCGGGTTTGGCTAGTGGGGTGGTGGCGGGGCCGTCGAGGACTGCGCCCTCGGCGGTGAAGCGGGAGCCGTGGCAGTTGCAGTCCCAGGTGGTGTCGCCTTGGTTCCAGCGCAGTGGGCAGCCGAGGTGGGTGCAGACCGGTACGACGGTGTGGAGTTGGCCGTCGTGGTCGCAGTAGGCGCCGACGGTGTGGCCGTTGACGTCGTACAGGCCGCCTTCGCCGACCTCGAGGTGGTCCAGGCCGCCGCCGAGCAGGCGGCGGAGGTGACCGGCGGCGAACTCCTTGCCGACCTTGAGATTGTCCTTCACCAGGCCGGCGACGGCGTGCGCGTCGCCGATCCGGCCGGCGTCGTACAGGGTGCTGAAAGGGTTGGCACGGTCGAGGACGAGGTCACGAAGGATGCCAGAGGCAACGGTTCCGTTGCTGAGTCCCCATTTGTGCATGCCGGTGGCAACCAGGATGGGTGAACCCGGTGCCTTGCCGACGTAGGGCAGGTGGTCGGGGGTGCTGTAGTCGTGGGCCGACCATCGGTATTCGGGTTCGATGCGGTGGTCCCAGAGCGAGCTCGCCCAGTCGGTGAGTTTGCGGTAGGCGTCGTCGGTGTCGGTCTGGTCGCCGACCTCGTGGTCGCTGCCGACGATGATGAGCCCGTTGGGTCCGCCACCTGGCCAGGGGCGGGTCGACCGGGTGGGGCCGTTGGCCGAGATCGCCATCCCGGCTGGTGCCGGGACGGGCAGGCGGACGGCGATGCCATGGGACTGTTGGGGCCGGGTCCGGGCGAAATACCCGCCGAGGATTCCGATCGGCAGCAGGGTCGCGACGATCGCGTGCTGGGCCTGTACGACGGCGCCCGGCTCGGTCTCGGCAGTGATGCCGTCGTCGTCGGCCGAGAGTGCCGTCACCCGGGTGTTCTCGAAGATCCGGCCGCCGGCCTGGGTGAAGGCCTGCGCGAGACCGGCGAGGTAGCGCGTCGGGTGCAGTTGTCCCTGGTCGTCGAAGCGGACCACGCCGGTGGCCGTGAGCGGTAGACCCAGCTCGGCGGGATCGGCGTACTGCGCGGGCAGCCCGAGCTTCGCCGCAACATCGGCTTCGTGCCGAAGGTCAGTCTCATCGGTGGCGTAGACGAAGGCCGGCGTACGGGCGAACTCGCAGTCGATGGCGAACCGGTCGACGAGTTCCGCGACTCGCTCGACACCGGTTTGGTTCGCGGCCGCGTACTGACCGGCGGTCTCCAGACCGTGCCGGTCGGCCAGAGCGGCATAGATCGCTCCGTGCTGCGAGGTGACCTTGCCGGTCGTGTTCCCGCTGGTCCGAGCGCCGATCCGATCGGCCTCGAGCAGTACGACGTCGGCTCCGGTCAGCTGGAGTTCCAGAGCGGTGGTCAGCCCGATGATGCCGCCGCCCACCACCAGGACCCCGGACCGCACATCGGCGTTGATCCTCTCGTACCGGGGTGGATCGGCAGTGGCCAGCCATACGGATGTGGACGTCGTCATACGGCGCCGGTACCCACCCGGAATCGGCGATGCAGATCTAGCTGTGTCCTTGGTGGTGGCGAGCGACACGGGCGCGGTTGCCGCAGCCGGGGCCGCACCAGGCCTGGTTGGTACGGCGCTGGAAGAAGAGCTGGCCGCATCCGGGGGCGTCGCACAACGCGAGATCGTGGCGGTCGTCACGGTCGGCGTCTCCTTCGCGACCCGGAAACACACCCGCTCACAGATCGGGACACGCGCGGTGTTCCGGTTGCCGTAGGCATCGGGTCTCCGGCTCATCGCTTCGTGCGTGCATGGATTGCCCCGGATCGGGGCACAGCGAGCGCGACGACAGAGCCGGGGGAGGTGGCCGCGCCGAATGTTCACCGAGATCAACGGCCATCGGGTGGCTGAGGTTTTCCGAGTGACGCATGCCGGGCCAAGGCCGAGTGCACTGACCTGCCTGCGGTGTGCGGCGCATTTTGCCGATCTGGACGAAGTGTGGCGCACGACCTGTTCACTGGCCGGGCGCACCCGAGGCCACGAGCTGGTGGCCGACCCCGACGACGGGCTGCTCTACTGCACGCGCTGCCCACTGGTTGCCTACGGCAAGGACGACGCCACGAGCGAACCGGAGTGCCCGATGCCGCTGCAATCGCGACCTGCCCATCACCGCTCGACCACTTGATCGCCAGCCTGGAATCTGCGCCAGAGCGCATCGCGACAGTCAGTTGACTCGTGCCGCTCTGCTTGCTGTCGCTCTGTTCGCCACCGTGCCATCACGCCAGTTCGGTTGCTCTGGCGCGCACGGCCAAGGGGATGACCAGCCAGAAGAGGGTGACCCAGAGCAGGAGGACGGCGACGGTGATGAGCGCGATGTGGCGGGACAGAACGACATCGATGGCGAGCAGGACACCCCCGGTGATCGCGGCGACGAGGAACGCCAGGCCGATCCGCGTGAAACGGTCGGTGATGACGACGAGCTGGTCGCGCAGGCCTTGGCGGTGGACGATGCGGTGGAAGGAGATCGGTGCGAGGAACGTCGCCGCCGCGAGGGCGCACGCGATCAGCGTGGCTGCGTAGACGACGTGGGTGAACTGGTCGGCGGCCTGGAACTGGCTCTGGAAGGCGATACTCAGCAGGAACGCGAACAGGATCTGGGTGCCGGTCTGGGCGAGGCGCAGTTCTTGCAGCAGTTCGTTCCAGTGCCGGTCGAGGCGTTCACCCGAGTCTTCTTCTTCGCGGGTGTAGCCGGCGTGTGAACGGGTCATGGCGGGCCCTTCATCCGTCGAGTGCGCCTGAAGGGAATTCCAGTTCCCTGCCGCCGCCGGATTCATGCAGTCCTAGTACGCCGTACCGCCGGTAACGCTGCGAGCGGGCGGTCAGCCTCCACCGTGACTGCCATCCCTGGAATGTGCTGTGGGCTGAGCTTCCCGCATGAGCGAACCGGTATCAGTGGAGACCGCCTTTCAGCCGGTCGAGCCAGTAGTTCAGCTCGAGGTCGGCGCGTCCTCCGTCGTGCGAGCTGCACCGGATCCGGGGGATCGCCATCGGATCGAAGCCCTTGCCTTGGGGGGATCGGGACGGGTTGGCTCCGACGAGCAGGACGGCCTCGTTGCGGTACGCCGTACGTCCGGAACCACCGTGAGCGAGGAGGGAGCGGTTTCGGGGGTGCACGCCCAGGGGTAGCGCCAAGGTCCTTGGCGCCGGGAGGCCGGCGGCGGTGACGAGTCCTGAGAGACCGCCGATTTCGGCCTGGACCTCGGCGTCGGTCAGTGTGTGCAGGTTCGGGTGGCTGAGGGTGTGGTTGCCGATCTCGCAGCCGAGCTCGGCGAGCTTGCGGAGTGCGCGGACGGCTTCGGGACCGTGATAGCCGAAGGGATTCTTGGTGATGTAGAAGGATGCGATCGCGGGGAAGTCCGGGTGGTCGGCGTGGAAGTCGAGCATCATCCCCAGGGCCGATGCGGGATGGACGGTGCCGCCGGCGTCCACCGCGAACTGGCCCGGGCTGCTGTCGTCGAAGGTGAGGACGACCGGTCGCTTCCCGGCCGGAACGGCCGTGAAGTTGCCGCGGGCAAGGTCTATGGTGCGGATCGGGTAGTAGCTCTCGCGACGCAGCCGGTCCAGCTCGGCGCGGAAGAACTGCGGCGTCATGTCGTAGCTTCCGGCGTCGGCGCGGACCAGGCGGTGATGCATCAGGACCGGAACCAAGCCGGTGAAGGGTGGCTTGGCCTTGTCGGGCTTGCCAGGCTTGGCGGTCGGCCTGGACGGCGGGGCTGCCTGCTGCTCGACAACGACGGGCGTCGGGTCCGGGCCGGTATCGGCGCATCCCGTGACGCCGGCAGCGATGGCGAAGCCGAGAAAGGTCCGCCGGGGGATGACGTTCATTCGTAGACCACCAGTTCGGGCCGCGGGGTGAGGGCCAGCACCTCGGGTGGTGTCATGAGCGCGCCATGCCGGGTGTCTTCGTGGTAGAAGAGCTTGAAACCGGTATGGATGCCCTTCGGCAGTGACTTGGTCAGTCCGTGGTACGTCGAGATCTTCTGACCACGCGTGCCGATCCCGTCGACCGACTTGGTGGTGACGACACCGGCGTACGGGCGCACTGACTGCTCCGCTCGCACGATCGGCTTCGACAACTGGTGGAAGACGAACAGTTTCTCCGGCAGCCGGTTCGTCGTGACCAGACCGGACAAGTACGCCGCGATCGCGTTGAGCTCGGCTCCCGTCGTCCGCCCGAAGACCCGTCCCGGCACTTGTCCGGGTCCGACCTCCCATTCGGGATCGACCGCGAGCCCGACATCGGGCTGACGCAGCCACGGCTCCAGGCGTTTGATCTCGTCGAGCGGTTTCGCCCGGCCTGGCTGCACGTCGAGCATCAGCAACATCTTGTGCCGGCGCGCCACGGCCAGGTAGCGGTCGATGGCCGCGGGGCTGATCCGGGAGCGATACTTGCCGTCGTTGCCGGCGGCCCCTTGTGCGGTGACGACGATCAGCTCCAGCACAGGCAACGCCGTACGGCCGCCGCGGTAGGACGCCGCCAGGCGTTCGAGGCGGGACGCGCGCTCGTCGAGGTTGCTGTCGAGCGGTCCGAGAGCCGGCGAGCCAGGTGCGCCCACGAACGCGACCAGTTGGTGGTCGGGCAACAGCCGACGCCCACCACGGGGTAGTTGCACCGGCGGCTTCGGCTGCGGCTTCGGCTGTGGCGACGGGGTGGTGATTGCCACGGCTCGGGAAGGGGGTTTCGCTTCCGCTGTCTCGATCGGAGTGTCGCTACAAGCGGTCAAGGCCGAAACGGCGGCAAGGACGAGAAGACCACGGGTTTGTTTCAGCACGCGGAGCTCGGTTTTCAGGAGTAGCGCCCGAGCGGTTTTCTGCACCCGGTCGATCACCTAATGTAGTCGATCGGACACGGAAAGCGATCAGAAATCGCGGAGGACGAGGCAAGCTCCTCCATCCCGGACCGGCGATGCCCGACGGAAGGCGAGACGTCGAGACAGTGAAACCGCAGTTCAAACCACGTTTTCAGCTGTACAGGTACTTGCCGTAGACCGACACCGTCGTACCGATCGGGGTGTCGGCGAAGATCTGGTGGATCTGCGGGCGCAGGACGCGGACGCAACGGTGGCTGGCCGGGTACGGCTTGATCAGCGAGTTCACGCGAGATCCGTGGAGAGCGATTCCCGGGCGATCTTTGAGGAAGTAGAGCGAGTCGTACATGTAGGCGTCCTCGTAGAGGCTGCTCTCGTGCGCGCCGGCGTACTTGCGCCACACCTTGCCGGTGCGGTTCGGGGTGTCGTAGCCGGGAGCGCCGGTCGAGATCCAGACGATCCGCTTGTACTGCTTGTTGACGACTTGGTAGAGCACCTGGCAGGTCTTGTTGACGTAGATGCCGTCGGCCTTGGTCGGCGTCGGCTTCGCGGTCGCGTTGATCACGGAGTAGGCCTCGTCGAGCGTCAGGCCCTTGCGGCTGATCGGCATACCGTTCGTCTCACGCCAAGCACACAAGGCCTGGCGGCCCCGGACCGTGATGTCGCCATCGGCGTCGCCGACCGGGTAGCCGAGCTTCTCCAGCTTCTGCTCCACCTTCAGTGCGTAGTACTGCGCGTTGTGCGGATTCTTCGGCTTCGGCTTGACCGTGGGCTTCGTGGTCGGCTTCGCCGTGGTCGGATTGGCCGTCGGCGTGGCGGTGGGCGTCGGTGTACTGGCTGGGGGAGCGCTCGTCGTACCGCCGGCGCTGGGTGACTGGCTACTGGTCTCGCTGGCGGCCACATCCGAGCAGCCCGCGAGAACGATGGACAGAACGACTGCAGCGGCTACCAGACCATGTCGACGAGACATGATTCCCCTCTCCCTCGAGCACCTTCAAGAGTTGCAGAACCACGCCGAGTGAGCGCGCAGCGACCCGCTGAGATTAGTCCTCCGGGGTTTCAGCGTCGCGGGATCGCGCTCTCCCGTCACCGAACCGTTGTCAAGGGCCCCATCGCGAGCTGCCGCCCTGCCAGACTGTGCCGATGGAGTTCCGCGTCCTCGGGCCGCTCGAGATCGTCGTCGACGGACGGACGATCCCTGCACTCGCGCCCCGGCTGCGGACGCTGCTGGCGACACTGCTCCTGCGTGCCCACCGGGTCGTCTCGGTGGACGAACTGATCGACCGCCTCTGGCCCGAGGACGATCAGCCCGCGAATCCCAAGGCGTCACTGCACACCTATGTACGGCGTCTCCGCGAGATCGTCGGCCCTGATGTGCTGCAGACCCGTGGTCAGGGCTATCTGCTGACCGCCGAACCGGCGGACCTCGTCGCCTTCCGCTCCGCCGTGACCAAGGCCGCCGCTGATCCGGGGCGGCAGGTCGAGCACCTGCGGAACGCTCTCGATCAGTGGCGCGGGGAAGCGCTCTCTCTGGATCCGCATGTTGCTGCCGGACTCAACGAGGAACGGCTCTCCGCTGTGGAGCAGTACTACGACGCCCGGCTGGCGCGCGGCGACCACGCGGACGTACTGCCGGAGCTCGTGTCGCTGGCAGCCCAGGAGCCGTTGCGAGAACGGCTCGGCGGACTGCTGATGATCGCGCTCTATCGCTGCGGCCGGCAGGCTGACGCACTTTCGGCGTACGACGCGATCGCCGCGCGCCTCGCCGACGAGTTCGGGCTCGACCCGGGCGACGAACTGCGTCAACTCCGCCAGGCGATCCTCACCTCCGCACTGGAACTGGCCCCGCCGCCCGACGACTGGCATCGGCAGAACCAGCTCCCGCTCGATATCCGCCAGCTCGTCGGCCGCGACAATCTGGTGGCTGAGGTGGCGAAGCTCGTGTCCGCGACCGACGGCGTACCGGTCGTGGTCCTTTCAGGCGCTCCGGGAGTCGGAAAGAGCGCTCTTTGCGTTCACGTCGCGCATCAGCTGGCCGCGGATTTCCCCGACGGTCAATGGTTCGTCCGGTTGCGAGGGGCGTCGGGTCAGCCGCGCCGCGCGGGCGACGTACTGGCTGAGCTCTTGCGCTCTTCTGGTGTCGATCCGTCGGTGATCCCGGACGACCTGGACGATCGGGCTGCGCTGTTTCGTGCCCGGCTGGCCGATCGGAGAGTGCTCCTGGTGCTCGACGATGCGCGGGATGCCGCTCAGGTCCGTCCGCTGCTGCCGGGTCGTTCTGGCAGCGCGGTGATCGTGACGAGCCGGAGTGCTCTGGGTGGCCTGATCGCGCTCGACGGGGCGATCGGTTTGCGCGTCTCGACGTTGACCGACGCCGACAGTGCGACGCTGATCAGTCTGTTGCTCGAAGCAACTGATGACGATGCTGTGCGCGAGTTGGTTGCTGCCTGCTCCGGTCTGCCGCTGGCGCTGCGGATCGCCGGTGCCAATGCGGCGCGCGGCTCGGTCTCGGAGTACCTCGCCCGGATGCGTTCCGCCGGAGCCTTGCCGACGCTCACGATCGACGACGATGTCGCGGTCAGCGCGGCGTTCCAGACGTCGTATGAACTCCTCGAACCTTCAGTCCAGCGTGGCTTCCGCCTGCTGGCCCAGTTCCCGGGTGCCGAGTTCGGCTGCGATGCGGCCGCGGCGCTGATCGGTGGAGATCACGAGATAGCGCTCTCCAGCCTCGAAGCCGCCAGCTTCCTGGAGCCGGTCGCCGACGGCCGCTACCTGATGCACGACCTCGTCAAGGAGTACGCCGGCCTGCTCGCGACGCCCGACCTCGCTGCCTGGAACGCCTTGTGCAGCTGGTATGTCGGTACGGCGAACGCCGCGATCAGCGCGTTGTACCCGGCCGCGGTCCGGCTACCGATCACGTCGTACGACGGCGTTGTCCCGGCGGACCCGGAGACCTGGTTGGAGACGGAGCTCGCCAACCTCGAGGCGCTCGCGACTGAGGCCCTGCGGATCGGGCCGGCCGAGATCGTCTGGCTGATCGCTGACATCGTTCGCCCGTATCTCTACCAGCACAGCCTGATCAGCATCTGGCGCAACCTGGTCGAACTCGGCGCCGCGGCTGCTCCGGACACTCGGGGCCGCGGGGCGATCGAGCACGCGCGGGGCGTGCTCGCGCGGATCACGGGCGACGCGACGAGCGCAACAGAGCACAGCACCCGTGCAATGGAGCTGTATCGAGAGAGCGGTTTCTCGGTGGGAGAAGCGGCGCTGCTGTGCAATCTCGGCCTCAGCTACAACGACCGTGGTCAGCTACGGAAGTCGTCCGAGCTGCTCGCGGCCGGGATCGCGCTCTTCCGTTCTCTCGGAGAGCTCGACCGGCTGCCGGTCGCGCTGCTGAACCAGTCGCTCAACCACCTGCATCTCGGTCAGTTCCGAGAGTGCATCGCCTGTGCGACGGAGAGCCTGGAGCTGGGCCTGTCAGGCCAGGGCTGGGTCGCCCGCGTGAACCTCGCGGCCGCGTACACCGACCTGGGCGAGTACGACAAAGCCGCGGCCGAGATGGCGCTGCCGCCCGGTGGCAACCGCCTGGACCTGATCAGCTGGCGCAACTCACTCGCCGAACTGGATCGCTCCCGGCGTGACTACCCGGCCGCGCTGGCCCACGCCACCGAGGCACTCAACCTCAGCCTGGAGGTCACCTCGTCGTACCACGAGTGCTTCAGCCGCCTCGTCCTCGGCGAGATCCACCTCTCCGCCGGCGACCTCCCGGCCGCCCACGCGCACCTCGGTCAGGTCGAAGTCATGGCCCGCGCCACCGGCTACGGCACCATCCTCGCGGACACCCACATGTGGCAAGCCGTCTGCCTCTTCCGCATGGGAAACCCGGAGAGCGCTCTCGAACTCGGCCTCACCGCCCTGGCCGAACTCGAATCGGTCGAGTACGCCGTCGGCCAGTACCACGCCAACGCTCTGCTCGCCGACTGCTACCGCTCACTCGGCCACCCCGAACAGGCCGCCGTACACCAATCCGCCGCCGACACCATCCGGCAGCGGACCGGCTACGTACCGGTCTAGGCGGTCAGAGACCGAGGTCGCGCAGGAACTCCGGCTTGTACGCCTGCAGCACGACGTACCGGGGATCCGGCACCTCCATGCCTGCGTTCTTCGCCTCGTCACTCGCCTCGTCATGCGCACCCACCGGCACGCTCGGATCCGTCCACTCCTGCTCGGCCGCGTTCCACCGAGTCACCGTGTACTCCGCCGTGAGGTTGTCCCCGGCAACAAGCTCCTTGACGGTCCGCTCCGCCTCCAGCGCATCCTCGAGCGTCTGCGTGTACAGCAGCATCCGGTTCCCGTCCCGCGTCACCGTCACCTGGTTCCCGAGCCGCTTGCGCGCATCGTCATCCAGATCGAGCGCCCGCAACCGATCCCAGAACGTCAACCCGTGCTCTTCGTTCCCCAGCACGACCTCAACCCGAAACTCATCCGCCATGCTCACACCCTACAGACAGCCAACCCCGCCCCCGCCCGCAACCAGATAAGACCCCAACCCAGGTCGGCCTCACTCCGCAACGCCGCCGCGCCACAGCACCTTTTGTACTTCATCTCGGACCCACACCAGCATGGCTGGTTGCGTCCCGGCGGCCACGCAACCCCGGTGGCGTCGTCCCGGGGCCATTTGATCGACGTAAAGGTCTGTCCAGGCACCTCCAGCAGTGGCTGAGCTTCCAGGGCTCGGTCGTAGAAGAAGCGAACAGACCGGTGCATGACAAGGACCGGCGAGTTGTGCCGGCGCAATACGCGTTCGACATCGTGGTAGTAGTCCGTGATGCTGTCGAGGCTGATACGCACAGGCCAGACCTCGTGCGCCCCAACGAGCTCAGACCGGCTCCAGACGTGGACCTGCCCACGGCTGACCTGCGGTTCCCGCAGGATGTCCAGCGCGTCGAAGTACAGGTTGGTTCTCTCGACCACTCCCATCTCACCCCTCCGGTCGAGGCTGTCCAACTCGATACCCAGCGCCTGCCTCATCCGCCGCCGGGCGTTGAGCAGCAATCGTGCCCACCCCGAGTCGCGCTTCTCCTCCTCACACAGCAGTTCGAACCCCTGCGAGTACAGGATCAGCGCCTCCACGTACTCACCCCGTCGTTCGCGCGCCTCGGCTGCACACCACCGCGCCATCACATCGGAGGCACCGTCAGGCAGCGAGTCTTCGTCGTCGTAGCCTCCGCCTCCGGCTGCCCGCTGTGTTGCCACCTTGAGCACCCATCGACCACTTTCTCCGGGCCTGGATGACCGAACCGTGCTCAAGGTCGACGATTCTCTCCACACCAACCGAAGGCGCCCGGACTCCGACCGGACAGTCCAGCGCGCGAACGCGGACGTCCGAAGACGCGCAGTACGTGGTCAGCGTGTTTTCCGACGTTGCGACGCCGAGCTGGAGTGGGCGAAGAGCCTGAGTATGCGACTGCCTGAGGGCGCCTACGCCATGGCCGATGATCCGGGTTCGTGGCGAACGGTCCCCGATCACCTCAAGATGCGCTTCTAATCAAGCTTGACTAGACGGTTCTTGCCCGTGTACTTTGGCCAAGTAGTCAAACTGGACTAGCTCAACCAATCCATGCGCAACACGGGAGAAGGAATCGAACCCATGGGAAGGCTCGCGATCGAGACGAGAGGGTCGAGCGGAGGTGGGCGCACGTCGGCGACGAAGCTCCTGGTGCTCGGTATCGTGCATCTCTCCGGCGGCGCGCACGGCTACCAGGTGCGATCCGAACTGCAGGGCTGGGGTGCGGAGAGTTGGGCCAAGATCAAGCCCGGCTCGATTTATCACGCACTGAAGAAGGCGGCGGCTGATGGCCTTCTCACCGAACACGCCGAGCCGGGCAACTCCGGGCCAGAGCGCGTTCTGTACCGCGCGACTACTCGGGGACGTAACGAGATGGTCGAACTGGTCCGTGATGGTCTGCGGCGCACCCATGACCCGGACATGCTCAACGCGTCCATCGCCATGTTGCCCATGCTGACCCGGGTGGATGCCATCGCGCAGGTTAACGAGCGGGTCGCGCGCCTGGAAGCGGAGCTCGTAGTGCAGGCCAAGTGGCGGGAGCACCCCAATCGGGACGCCCCTGAGCACGTCCGCGATCAGGTCGAACTGTGGGTGGGACAGGCACGCACCGAACTGGAGTGGGCGAGGAGCCTGAGCAAGCGACTGTCTGAGGGCGCGTACGCCATGGCCGATGATCCGGGTTCGTGGCAAACGGTCCCCGGTCACCTCAAGATGCGCTCCTAAGCAACCTTGACTGGATGTTTCGTCCTCCGCTTACTCTGGCCGAGTAATCAAATTTGACTAGTTAACCAATCCGTTCGCAACACCGAGAGAAGGAATCGAACCCATGGGAAAGTTCGCGATCGAGACGAGAGGGTTGAAGAAGAGCTTCGGCACGACCCACGCGGTCGCCGGTGTGGACCTGGCCGTGAGCACGGGGGGCGTGTACGGCGTGCTCGGTCCGAACGGGGCGGGCAAGACCACCACGATCCGCATGCTGGCCACGCTCCTGCGCCCCGATGCGGGAGAGGCGCAAGTGCTCGGCTACGACGTCGTGCGTGACGCCCGGGCGGTGCGGAGCAGGGTGGGCCTCACCGGGCAGTTCGCGTCGGTCGACGAGGACCTCACCGGGCTGGAGAACCTGTTGCTGCTCGCCAGGTTGCTCGGCTACTCACGCCGCCGAGGCAGGGAGCGGGCGACCGACCTGCTCGACGCGTTCGGTCTTGCCGAGGCGGCCGACCGGCAGGTGAAGAAGTACTCCGGAGGGATGCGCCGGCGCATCGACATCGCGGCGAGCCTGGTCGTCACTCCCGAACTGATCTTCCTCGACGAGCCCACGACCGGGCTCGACCCGCGCAGCAGGAACCAGGTCTGGGAGATCGTCAGGGGCATGGTCGCCGAGGGCGCCACCGTGGTGCTGACCACGCAGTACCTCGACGAGGCCGACCAATTGGCCGACCGGATAGCGGTGATCGACCACGGGAAGGTGATCGCCGAGGGCTCGAGCGGCGAGCTCAAGGCATCGGTCGGCGCCGGCTCGCTGCACGTACGGCTCCGTGCGCCCGAGCAGCGAACCGAGGCCGAACGGGTCCTCGCCGGCGTCCTCGAGGTGCCGGCCGAACCGTCCGCCGACCCGGCCGCGCTGTCCGCGCGGATCTCCGACCCCGAGCGGGTAGCCCGCGCCCTGGCCGAGCTGTCCCGCAGCGGCATCGACGTTACCGAGTTCGCGCTCGGTCAGCCGAGCCTGGACGAGGTGTTCCTCACCCTGACCGGACACGCCGCCGAGGAGACACCCGAGGAGGATGCCGCATGACCGCCACGTCCGCGGAGCAGGGATCGGCGCCGGTCACTGAGGACGCGCTGCGCAGCGTGCTGTTGGCCGGTGAGCGGCCGTCTCGCCCGGGCCCGGTGCGCACCTCGTTGACATTCGGCTGGCGCGCTCTGCTGAAGATCAAACACGTCCCGGAGCAGCTCGTCGACGTGACCATGTTCCCGATCATGTTCACACTGATGTTCACCTACCTGTTCGGTGGCGCGCTCGCGGGGTCGACTCAGGAGTACCTGCAGTTCCTGCTGCCCGGGATCCTGGTGCAGGCGAACGTCATGATCACCATGAACACCGGCATAACGCTGAACACCGACATCCAGAAGGGGGTGTTCGACAGGTTCAGGTCACTTCCGGTGTGGCGACCGTCGCCGCTGGTCGGCGCCCTGCTCGGCGATGTGATGCGCTACTCGATCGGGTCGGCGATCGTGATCACGCTCGGACTGGTCCTAGGGTTCCGGCCGGAGGGCGGCGCCGTCGGCGTGGTGCTCTCGGTGGTGCTGCTGCTGGTGTTCTCGTTCTGCCTGTCGTGGCTGTGGACGATGCTCAGCCTGATCCTGCGCACGCCGAACTCGGTGGCGGGGGTCAGCATGATGGTGATGTTCCCGCTGACGTTCGCGAGCAACATCTTCGTGGACCCGAAGACGATGCCCGGGTGGATGCAGGCGGTCGTCGAGGTCAACCCGATCACCCACCTGGCGACCGTGGTACGCGGCCTGATGGCCGGCTCGGTGCCCGCCGGGGAAATCGGCTGGGTGCTCGTCTCGTCGGTACTTCTCGTCGCGGTCTTCGGTCCCATCACCATGGTCCTCTACCGCAACAAGAAGTAGCTGCCGCTACCGCGAGCACTTGGTCCAAATCCACTCCGACAAACCCGGCAAAAGCCATCACCCGGACACGACAAGGAGAGCCGAATGAGCACCATCCCCAAGAACGACTCGGAAACCGTTGCGCACACGCCCGGGCGGGCGAGCAGCATCGGGGTCTGGATTCTGCACGTCGTGCTGGCGGCGATCATCGCCGGCGGCGGAATCTCGAAGCTCGCCGGCGACCCGGTCATGGTGGACATGTTCGCCGACATCGGGGCTGGCCAGTGGCTCCGGTACCTGGTCGGAGCGCTGGAGGTCGCGGGAGGGGTCGGACTTCTGATCCCGGCTCTGGCGGGCCTGGCCAGTCTCGGGTTGGCGGCATTGCTGACCGGTGCTGTCATCACCGATCTGTTCGTGCTCGAGCAGAGCCCTTGGCTGCCGCTCGCATGTCTCGTCGTGGCGGCCGTGATCGCAAGGGCGCGGTGGTCGCGCACCAAGGCCGTCGTCGGCACGCTGCTCAGGCGCTGAGACAAACCTCTCGAAGGGAGATGTGAGATGAACGAGATGGCCTTTCGCGTGACATCAAACGATGGCACCACCATCGCCTACGACCGGAAGGGAAGCGGTCCGGCCGTCATTCTGGTGGGCGGAGCACTCGACGAGGGGGTGGAGAACGCTCCCTTGGCGCCGGCTCTCGCCGAGCACTTCACGGTCTACAACTATGCGCGTCGGGGACGCGGCGCGAGCGGCTTCACCGAGCCGTACGCCGTGGAAAGAGAGATCGAGGACCTGGATGCGTTGATCGCGGAGGCGGGTGGCTCGGCACACCTGTTCGGGGCGTCCTCTGGTGGCGCGCTGGCGCTGGAAGCGGCCGCGGCCGGGTCAGCCATCGACACGATCGCCGTGTGGGAGGTGCCCTACGCGGTCGGGGACGACATCCGCCAGCAATTCGAGGAGTACGTCGCGGACACCCGACGCGCCTTCGACGCCGGGCGAGACGAGGAGGTTCTCGAACTGTTCATGCGCCTGTCCGGCGCTTCCGACGACAACATCGCGGCCAGGAAAGCGGTCGGCAAACAAACGTCGCATTGGGCGGATTCGGTCGCCCTCGCGCCCACGCTGGTCCACGACAGCGTCTTCCACAACCGCTACCAATTGCCGGCCGATCGACTGGCAACGGTCACCCAACCGGCCCTGGTCACCACCGGAGGACCGATCACGGTCCCCTACATGGCAGGCCTGCCTTCGGATTTCTTCGACCGCGCAGCCGACGAGCTTGCAGACCTACTACCCCACGCTCAACGGGAGACCCTCGACGGGCCGGATCACGTCGTCGACCCACAGACCATCGGCCCACTGTTGCTACGGTTCTTCAGCAGCGAACACTGAGAGGCCCGCTAGGTGGTGCGGGAAGACCGTTTAGTCACCGCGCAAGCAGATCTTCGTCGCGCCAGGGGCACGGGGCGGACAGGCGGTGGCGAGGTTGATGTCGTCGGCGGCATCACAGGCCTGATCCTGGGCGTGCTCGCCACCAACGTCTTCGTCGCCACGCAAGGCCGCGCCGTCGTACTGACCTGGCCTTCAGCTGACTCGACCTGGCCTACTCGCTGCTCATCGGCTCCGTCGTCGGTCGTACCCCGCACTCCGGACCGCCTCAGTACCGCCCACCGAACCCCTGCGCAGCACATGACCAGGCACCTCGGGAGGGCCAGTGATTCCGGGCTGTAGTCGCATGCGGTCACCGTTCCCGGGTCGACCTGTGCTGTGCGTCGACGAACTCGGCTACATGCAACTCGACCGCCGCGGCGGCGGCTGGACCAAGACCTTCACCGACCCCCGGCTATGCGCAGCCATCGTCGACGGACTCACCTTCGGCGGCACCATCCTCGAGACCGGCACCGACTCCTACCGTCTGGCCCAACCCACAAAGCAGCGGACTGACACCCGTCGGGCGCGGAAGCGGTGTCGACGCAAACCAACATCCGCGGCACCGCCAACAAGCGGTGTCGGACGAAACCTCCGCAGCCAATGGACAACGGCACGGTCGGTGCAGTCGATGGCCCACTGCGCACACGCAGCGAAGAGCGTCAAATGGCGAACACTCAGCGAGGCGGATCGACGAGCACCGGTACCGCTTCGCGGACCTGCAGTGGCGTCGAGGGACCAGTGATCGGAACGGGACCGACGTACTGAATGGGTCCACCGGCAACCTGGAAGCTGGCGGCGTACTCAACGGTGACCGACAACCCAACCTGCCCACGCTTCAGATACTTGTGGGTGATTTCCTTCGAGGGGTATGGCGCCCCGGGGGAGTAGGTGGTCTTGGACGTCCGGTCGCCAAAGCTCCAGATGTACTTAGAAGGCGTCGCCTTCACGACGACAGGGAAACCAAGAATCGGTACCTGGTAGGTGAGCACGCCGGTCTTGTCCGTGTAGACGATCGTGTCCTGGTTGAGGAGTGTCTTGTCCTTCGGCTGGACATGTACCGTCAGCTTCTTGAACAACACATCCTTCGACTCGCTAAACACCTGATCCCAAGTAACATCCTCCGGCCTCGGCCGCACCACCGGCCGCGGCGTAGTCCCCACCGGCCCAACAGGCCGCCCCGGCACATCAGGCTGACACCAATCAGGCCCCGGCACGGAACCATCCGGCTGCACCCGCCCACACAACCCAATGTTCAGCCGAACACCCTGCTTGAGGATCTTCGCCGGCGGCTTCTTGGGCAGGTTTGCGTGGCTTGTAGGGGCCTTCTTGCGGGAGCTCGAACTGTCTCGCGCGGGCGGTTGGCCGGTTTGTAGACGGTTCTGCTTGTTCTTGGTCCCATGGACCCTCAACCCGGTGTGAGTCTTCCCGCCGGTGACCGGTGGTGGTGAAACGTGGGCCACAGGCTCAGTAAGCACCTGCCCGCCGTCTACCCGCACGTTCGCAGCTGGGGCCAGGCTCGGCCACCATGCGACGGACATACCGACGACGGCAACGAATCCCCACCGGAAGACCTTCATTGCTCTGCCGAATCCATCTCGTACATGACCCAGTTCGTACCGCTCGCGGACAACGCAATCGTGTCGACGTAGTTCGTCGGTTCACTGATGATCGGCTTCGACGTGGGGGTGTCCTTCGTCGTGAACCTGCCGACCGACAGTTGTGCTTTACCGCCGACTCTGCCCGTCGAGCCGCGGGCGAGTTGAGAGACATCCTTGATCTTGAAGCGAAAGTCTCCGCTGATCCCACCGTTGGCGGCATTCACCTTCGCCACGAAGTCGGCGTACTCCTTGCAGCCCTCGCAACCGGCGTCGCTCTCGTCGAGAAGCGCCGAGGTATCGCCGGTGGCGGCTGCGTAGTTCTCGAGTTCGATGTAGTACCGATAGAACGCGTCCGCGGCACCCAGAGTCAGGCCGTTCGCGGCCGCGGGACGCTGAGGTGCGCCGCTGGGCGTGGTCGTGGGCGTCGAACTACTGCCGCTACCGGTGGTCGGAGCGGTGGCCGGCGGCGGCGGACTTGTGTTGGGGCGGCCGGCTTCGGGGCTGCCGGGGCCGCAGGCGCTGAGGAGGAGCGCGCTGAGGCAGGCGGCCGCCAGGAAGGCCGGTTTGTTGCGGATGGTCACCGAGTTCACCTCTCCGTAGTCAACACGATCGTAAACGGAGGACGTACCAGCCGGGGATACCGGTCGAGCCACCTGTGGATAACTGAACGGTCCTGAGAGGAGTGGTCAGCTGGAGATCGTCAGCGTAGATCCGCGACGACGCTCGCGAAGACCTGTTCGGGAGCCAAGGCTCCCGCCTCTTCCCGCCACTCGGCCAGGTGGTCCGCCATCACCTCGGCATCGAGAGGTTGCAGTCCGCTCTGGAGCAGTGCCTGTGCCTGTGCCACCGTGATCTGCTCGTAGTGCAGGTCGCGATCCATGAAGTAGTCGTCGCGGAGCCCGTCGTTGCGATGGAAGGTCCCGAGGTCGGGGACGAAGCAATACACCTCTTCCCCCAGCACAGCCGCCACCCAAAGAAACCGCTCCCCGTCCTTGACGACGTACAGGCTCACAGCTTTCGTCCCTCCTTGGCCGTTCTGATCTCTTCGATAGGTCGGTTGACAGTCTGCCCAGGGACCGGCGACCCGGGCCGGAAGCGCTGCGACTCCCGGCCAAGACCATAGCCCGCGACGCGTACAGAGCAGCCTCCGAGTTCTGTCAGGTCGGCGAGCCCCGGAGGCGTCGCCAAGCCATCGGTCAATCGGACGGCTTCGAGGCGGGCCTGCTCGCGGACCAGTGGTGACAGATCCCGATTGCGGGCGATCTCGTAGGGCTTGGTGGTCCCCTCCTTCACGGCAAGCGACGTCCGGGAGTGCACCTGAACCTCAATCCGCCGCCCCCGGGAATCGAGCGTCGCGACATGAAGACCCTTGTACCGGCTGCCGTCGACATACGAGTTGCGCACAGCGGTCACTAGCCAGCCGTAGCGAAGCAGATGTTGTGCAGCCCGTTCCGCAACCTCGACCAGTCGATCGTGCGCCGCGGCGGCAACCGTGTAACGCTGCGCATCCTCGATCACTGGGGCTTGTTGCCGTCGCCCCGTCAGGCTCTTGATCTTGCGGGCCAACGAGTGTGGTGACTTGATCCGATGCTGCAACTGGTAGAGCTCCACACCCGGCCCTACGAGCGCCGCAATCTCCGCTGACGCCGCAGCGTCACGCCAGCCAATGCCGGACAACAGTTCAAGGGCTCGCCGCGTCGCGAGCACCCCGGACTCGGCCACGATCGCAGCCTTGTCAGGCAACGGCCGACCCCAATCCAACCCATGATGCCGCCGGAGCCGCTCGTAGAGCTCTGCCGGCTCCGGCAGATCCTCCAACCTGTCAGACATCTCGCCTCCCGACCCAAGACCCTCCCTCGAAGGTAAGGAGTTCGAGCAGGCCTGTGGGGCGAGATCTGAGATCTGTGGATAACTGCAGCTATTCGATGCGTGACCCTCACCCGCGGATCACCCACCACCTACACGCTCAACGAGGCGGATCGACGAGCACCGGTACCGCTTCGCGGACCTGCAGTGGCGTCGAGGGACCAGTGATCGGAACGGGACCGACGTACTGAATGGGTCCACCGGCAACCTGGAAGCTGGCGGCGTACTCAACGGTGACCGACAAGCCAACCTGCCCACGTTTCAGATACTTGTGGGTGATTTCCTTCGACGGGTATGGCGCCCCGGGGGAGTAGGTGCTCTTGGACGTCCGGTCGCCGAAGCTCCAGGTGTACTTAGAAGGCGTCGCCTGCACGACGACAGGAAAGCCCAGGATCTCGATCGGGTAGGTGAGAACGCCTGTCTTGTCGGTATAGACGATTGTTGCTTGGTTGACGAGGGTCCGATCCTTCGGCTGGACGTGGACCGTCAGCTTCTTGAACAACACATTCTTCGACTCGCTAAACACCTGATCCCACGTAACGTCCTCCGGCCGCGGTCTCACCACCGGCCGCGGGGTCGTCCCTTGCGGCCGGTCAGGCTGCCCTGGCACAACCGGCTGACACCAGTCAGGTCCAGGCACCGAACCGTCCGGCTGCACTCGCCCGCACATCCCAATGTTCAACCGCACGCCCTGCTTGAGGCGGCTGCTCGGCGGCCGTTTCCCGTCCTGGTTCAGCGGACCTTTCAGGTTTGCTGCCGGCTTCTGACGATGCTTGGGCTTCTGCTTCGGTGTCGTAGAACCCTCGTTGAGGCGATTTCGTTTCACCTGTTTTCCGGTCGCCATGGCGCCTTCTTTGCCCTTTTGAACAGAAATGACAGGCGGGTTCGAGGCGTGGGCAACTGGTAGCAGGAGGGCCGAGTTGTCGTCCTGGCGTGACTCAGGAGTAGCGATAGCGCCGATCGGCCACGAGAGTGCCGCCAAGGTCAGCAGAACCGCCGCGCCTACCCGCCCCCGCCTCATTGCTCTGCCAGATCCGTCTCGTACATGACCCAGTTCTCGCCACTTGCGGAGAGCGCGATCGAGTCGATGTACTCCGCAGGCTGGACGATCGCCGGCTTCTCGGAGGGCGATTCCTTGACCGTGTACTTGCCAACCGCGAGGAGGGCCTTGCCGCCAACTCGACCGGTGCTACCCCGGGCAAGCTGGTACACGTCCTTCACCTTCTCGTCGAACTCCCCAGTCATCCCGCCGTTGGCGGCATTCACCTTCTTGACGTAGTCGATGTACTCCTTGCAGCCTTCGCAGCCGGCCTCACTCTCGGCCACCAGCGGCGCGGTGTCACCGGTCCTCGCTGCGTAGTTTCTGAGGTCGATGTAATACCTGTAGAACGCGTCGGCGGCGGGCAGCGTTAGGCCGTTGGCGGCTGCGGGGCGCTGGGGAGGACCGGTGGGCGTAACTGTGGGCGTCGAACTGCTGCCGGGGGCAGTAGGAGCGGTCCCCGATGGTGGTGCTGTGTTGGGGCGGCCGGCTTCGGGGCTGCCGGGGCCGCAGGCGCTGAGGAGGAGCGCGCTGAAGCAGGCGGCCGCCAGGAAGGCCGATTTGTTGCGGATGGTCACCGAGTTCACCTCTCCGTAGTCAACACGATCGTAAACGGAGGAGGTGCCAGCCGGGGATCCCGGTTGACGTACCTGTGGATAACCCAGCGACAACCCACGCAGGAAGATCAGGTTGTATCGATCGACTAAACTTCTGAGTCATGGAGCTCAGGCACTTGGAACACTTCGTGGCCGTCGCCGAGCAGAAGCACTTCACGCGGGCGGCCGAGGCGATGTCCATCTCCCAGTCCGGCCTCTCGGCGTCGATCCGCGCGCTCGAGCGTGAACTCCGGGCCTCCCTCTTCGTCCGCAACACCCGCAGCGTCGAGCTCACCGAGGCGGGACGCGCCCTCCTCTGCGAAGGCCGCCGTACCCTCGCCGCCGCCGAAGCCGCCAAAGACGCAGTCGCAGCAGTCCAGGGCCTGCTCCGCGGCCACCTCACAGTCGGCCTCGAGCAGTGCCTTGGCGTAGTCGACGTACCGGCCGTCCTCGCGAAGTTCCGCTCCGCCTACCCCGGCGTCGAGATCGAGGTCCGCCAAGGCGGCTCCACCCCGATGCTCGACGAGCTAGCCTCCGGCCGACTCGACGTCGCGTTCGTTGCCACCGCAGGCGACCCGATCGACGGCCTCGACCTCCGCCCGCTCTCCCGCGAGCCCATGGTCCTCGTCTGCGCCCCCGACCACCGCCTGTCCGCCGGCCGGCCAGTCTCCCTGCACGATCTCGCAGGCGAGTCCTTCGTCGACTTCGACCCGACCTGGGGTGCCCGCACCATCTCCGACCGCGCCTTCACCACCGCCGGCGTCGCTCACCCCGTCACGATCGAGGTGAACGACGTACACACTCTCCTGGCCCTAGTCGCTCACAACCTCGGCGTGGCCCTGGTCCCCGAGCGCATCGCAGCCAAGCGCGGCGACCACATCACCGTCCCGCTCACTCCCGGCAGCGCCTCAGAGTGGCAGGTCTCCGTAGCAGTCCCCACCGGCACCGCCGCCTCCCTAGCCGCCGACGCCCTGCTCGGCATGCTCCCGACGACTGCGGTCCACTAAAACGGACGGCCGCCGTACGACGGCCGTCCGCACCTGCTACCAGGCGTAGTCCTCCGGAGCGGTCTTGTACCCCGGGAAGATCTCGTCGAGCTTGGCCAGCGCCTTGTCGTCGAGCTTCACATCTACAGCCCGTACGGCGGACTCCAGCTGCTCCATAGTCCGCGGCCCCACAATCGGCCCCGTCACAGCCGGCTGGTGCAGCAGCCACGCCAGCGCCACGTCCCCCGGCTCATGCCCGAGCTCATCCGCAAACGCCTCGTACTGCTCGATCTGCGGCCTCAGACGCTCCAGCGCCTCCTTCGCGCGGCCCTCAGTACGACGTACGCCCTCGTTCTCCTTGCGGATCACGCCACCCAACAGCCCACCCTGCAACGGCGACCACGGAATCACGCCGAGTCCATACTCCTGCGCCGCCGGCAAGACCTCGCGCTCAACATCCCGCACGATCAGGTTGTAGATCGACTGCTCGCTCACCAACCCATTGAAGTTCCGCTTCGCCGCGGCCGCCTGCGCCTGCGCGATATGCCATCCAGCGAAGTTGCTGCTCCCGGCGTACAGGATCTTGCCCTGCTGTACGGCGACCTCGATCGCCTGCCAGATCTCGTCCCACGGCGTAGCGCGGTCGACGTGGTGGAACTGGTACAGGTCAACGTAGTCCGTCTGCAGCCGCTTCAGACTCGCGTCGAGCGCGCGCCGGATATTGAGCGCCGACAGCTTGTTCGTGTTGGGCCAGTCCGACCCCATGTCCCCATAGACCTTCGTCGCCAGCACCGTCTTCTCACGGTTCTTGGGATCCTTGGCAAACCACTCGCCAACGATCTCCTCAGTGCGACCCGGGTAGATCGACCGCCCATACCCGTTGGCAGTATCGAAGAAGTTGATGCCCTTCTCATGGGCCGCATCCATGATCGCGTGCGAGTCCTCAACACTCGTGTGCGGCCCAAAGTTCATCGTGCCCAGGCAGATACGGCTGACAGTAAGGCCGGTCCGGCCAAGATGAGTGAATTCCATACCTCCCAACCTCCTCCTCGCCATGCTGACCTGTCCAACAGAAGAATCCACTCAGTTCAATCACTGCTCGTTCTGAGTCCGGTACGACGTGCCGTGGCACAGGTCGCGATCACGCTCAGCTCCTAGGCTCGTCACCATGGCGACCACCAAGTTCGACGTCGGCAGCTACCAACTCACAGCCGAGATCACCGGAGAGCGCTCACCCACAGTCGTCTTCATTTCCGGCTCTGGCGGCGGTCGACACTACTGGGGCGCAACCATCGCCCACCTGCAGTCCTCAACCACCCTGTTGACCTACGACCGCGCTGGCATCGGCGACAGCGAGATCCCCGCTGACCCAACGCTCCGCACCTTCGGCGCCTCCGCAGACGAACTGCACAGCCTTCTCGCAGCAACCGACCTCACCGGACCATTCATCCTGGTCGGTCACTCCTTCGGCGGTCTCATTGCTCTGACCTACGCCGCCCGGTGGCCAGAGAACCTCGCCGGCCTGGTCCTCGTCGACACCTCCGACGTCCATCTGAACCTGGACATCGACGTACCAATACTTACCGCCGCCGACGGCGACAGAGACGGCCACCTCACGTACGACGTTGCAGCCAGCGTGGAGGAAATCACGCGCAGCCGACGCCCTCTCGCCGTACCGGCCGTCGTCATCGCCAGCCGCGTCGGCCACTGGCTCGAACTCGAAGACCACAACCGCTGGCAGCCCTTCAGCCCCGCCGAACTAGATGACCGTTGGCAACGCCACCAACGATCCCTGGCCGCTGACCTCGGCGCCATCCACAAAGTCGCCCGCTACGGCGGACACAACATCCAAAACGACGACCCAACCATTGTCGCCAACTCGATCGACGACCTCATTGACCTCGCCCGGCAGCCGACGCAGTGATCGACAACATCGCCGTGCCGACTGCCAACGTGATGTCCGACGCTCAAATCATCTGGGACTACCACCAGATGAACCACGCACTGCGCCCCGCCGACATCGGCATCGGCCTCGGCAGCCACGACCTCGGCGTCGCAACCTACGCAGCCCACCTCTTCCACCAAAGCCTGTTCCCCACGCTCGTCTTCACCGGAGCCACCAGCCCAAGCACCACCGCCTACTTCCCGCGAGGCGAAGCAATCCACTACCGAGACCAAGCCATCAAACTCGGAGTCCCCGCCGCCAACATCCTGGTCGAACCCCGCGCCACCAACACCGGCCAGAACATCGCCTTCACCCGCGACCTCCTCGCCGGTACGCCGGTGAAGTCCGTGCTGCTCATCTCCAAGCCCTACATGGAACGCCGAGCCTTCGCCACCTGCCAGAAGCAGTGGCCGGAAGTACAGGCGACCTGCGCCTCCGCCCCAATCGACCTCACCACCTACATCAACACCATTGGCGACGCCAACTTCGTCCTCAACATGCTGGTAGGAGACCTCCAACGAGTCATCACCTACCCAGCCCGAGGCTTCGCCATCGAACAGAACGTCCCAGCCGACGTCCACCACGCCTACGACCGCCTCATCGCCGCCGGCTACACCAGCAGACTCACGACCTGACACCGATAGCGCGGGCCGCAGTCAGTCAGAGCCGAACGCGAGAACGTGCAGTAGACCAACGAGGGAAGCCGCGCCGATGATCTCGCCAGCTTCGATGCGATCGCGGACCGACGCCAAGCTGATCCACTCGATGCGTTGAGCTTCGTTGATGTCCTCTGGCGCCCCAATATGGTCGGCACCACGCGACACAAACAGCAGGTTCTCGGCATCCGTCGTGCCCACCGACGGTTGAAGAGCGGCCAGCGGCTTCACGTTCCTCGGGCGCCAGCCGGTCTCCTCCTCGACCTCCCGGGCCGCCGTGACTGCCGGCTCCTCATCGGGATCGACGTAGCCACCAGGCAGCTCCCAGACCCACCGATCGATGATGAAGCGGTGCCGCCAAATCATTAGCACATGCTCTCGCTCGTCATCGAGCACAACCATCATCGCGGCCTTGGGCACCCGCAGCACGTACTGCTCAAACTGCGCACCATCAGGCAACTCAACAGACGCAATACTCAGCCGCAGCCGACGGGTGTCGTCGATCAAACGCTCGCCATGAACCTTCCACAAGGTGGATTCGCTGCCGCCGTCCGTCGCCACGCGACGGTACCGGTTCATAGTGAGTACTGCCCATGGTCGACTCCGTGCGCCCAGGCTGCCTCGAATGCTGAGGTACAGAGCTGAACCACATCTGAATCAGTGCTCATCTCGTTTCCGACGAACCTCCCGTCCCCCGCGAACAGACAGAACTGCACGGTCGCTTCGTCAAAGATCCATGCGTCGTTGCCGGGGAGCGCTATAGCCGACACCAGCCGTCGCGGCACCCAGCGGATCGCCTCACCGGCAGCGATGTTGACGCGTGAAGTCACGGCATGCTCGAAGGCGATGTAATCCGACACTGGCTCGCTGATGACCCGTACCCGCTTCATCTCGATACCTCGCGCGGTTGCCGAGTTGACGACCTCCGTCCAGCCGGCGTACTCACGAACCGCTTGATCGAGGTCACCCGCCTGCCACGCCGTATAGGCAGGATCATCAAGCATGTACTGGTCCCGAAACTCCAGCTTCAGCAAGGTCCGCGTGCTGCTTGCCAGTAGTTCATCAAACGACGGCTCCGGCACGACATGCCTCCTTGATCATCGCCGCAATTTTGGCGGGTAGCGTTCACAACAACGGACGCCGAGTTGCTGAGTCCGCTGTCCTCCGGTGCGGCCTCTGGCGGACGGACTCAGGTCGCACTGACAACAAGCCGCGATGCCACCTTCTCGATGACCTGGTGGTTCATCGCCTGGTCGAACGAGGTGACCGATCTAGGGGTACTCGCGCGAGTAACGGACGGTATCTATTGCCGTCCTAGCTCCGCCTATGCGCGGTATCAGTGGCCGCCGAGGATCAGCGATGCGCTGGTCTGAAGGACGGCATCGAGAGCCGGGATCCCTGGTGTGGTCTCCTCTGTTGGGATGTCGAACCGACAGGACTGCCAACGACCGCCGGATCCGATATCCCGTGGAGCCGCAGTTGATAGCCAAGTTGAGCGTACTGTCCGTAGGTCAACCACATTGTGGTCGGGTGACAAGGTAACTGCGACGAGCGTCCAGTTTGCGTCACGTCGCATGACCTCGAACTCGTTTCGGGAGAGGTAGATCGTCAAGCGCCCGCGGCGTGTTGAACTCTTGACTTCAAGGTGACTGGCGAAGTCTGAGGCCCTAACAGCTATGTCATAGCCCAGACCGTCCGACCACTGTGAGACTTGCTCAACCTCAGCGTTGACGGACTCTTTCAAGAGGCTGACGAGTGCTGCTTCCCCTGCTGCGCCGATCCGCGCACGCAGCTCGGTATCCACTTTTCCCCACGAGGTCACGAGGTGTTGAAACGCCTCGTTCGAGTCAAGTGAGAGTGCGTCGGCTGCGATCAGTGCGTCCTCGGGCAGTTCGCTGGGTTCCCGCACTTGGAGGTCGGCATCCCGGAACCAGGCCGCCTCTGCGACCGCCCTCGCGTAGACCCGAACCGTGGCTGGGGCGCCGTTCGCATCCTCGGTAAGGAGGCCAGTGCGCGTCAGCCAGAGAAGGGCTGTTTCGTACTGTGTTGGTGTGAGGTCAGAGAGACGCGGGCTCGTCACCAAGAGGGAACGAGTGCGAGCTACGCCGCTGCTCGGGATTCGTTCGAGCCAGCGGACGGCGCCGCGAAGGATCGAGTCAGGTGGAATGGGCACGGAGGTGACCCATCAATGCTTGGAGGTCAGCCTGAGCCAGGCCACCACCGAACGCCGGTTCTTCGTCCAGGTCGGCTAGCTCCCGAACCGCAGGGTCGTCAAGAATGCGACCCATGAAGTCGAGCTTGCTGCCGAGTCGCTGCTCTACTATCTCGTCGATCGTTCCCTCAGACACCAAGACGGTTACTCGGGTCTCGGTGTCCGCCGACAAACCTAGTCGATGGATTCGATCGAGGCTCTGAAGGAATCGGCCGGCGGCGAAGTCGCGGTCGACATACACGGCATCGTGGCAGTCGTGATGGAGACTTATGCCCTCGCCCAGGGTTGCAGGGTTCGACAAGAGGACGAAGCAGGCTGGATCTCGCCGGAAACGCGAAATCTCTCCGTCACGGTCTTCAGTCCCGCCGTGGACGAGTGCGGGTGAGAAGGCACCAAGCATCTCCCGGAGGGTGTTCAGGCTGCGGATGAACGTAGACCAAACGATGGTCTTGCGTCCCTGAGCCGCGTTGTCTTGAACGATCTTCAGGACCTCTCGATATTTCGGCGACAGCTCATAGCTGGGTAGGTCCTGCATTAGCTGTGCCAACGAGGTACCGGGCGGTGGTGACAGGGGTGGGACTCGGTACGCCAGCGGCTCGTACCTAGTCGTGCCCACGGCAAGCAGTGCAGGACTAGTCGCGGCCATCAGCATGTAAACGATGATCTTCCCGAGCTCTTCGAGATCGTTCCCGGCCCCAGCTGCTCGAGCTGAGAACCTCCCAAGAAGGGCGCCGTACACCTCATCGTGGAGGGGCGGCAACGGCAGACGGCGAACCTTCGTCGACACCGCGGGAAGGCCGAGCTCGGCCTTCGTTGTGCGGGTGAACAGCGGCCGAAGTGCTCGGCTCGCCTGTGCGAGATCTCCGCCGGCGACAGCCTGGACCACCTTCTGCCTCCCGGTCCCAGGCCACACGAAACCAAAGAGGTTTTCGAGGTCCTTGACGCCGTTAGGAGCTGGTGTGCCGCTCAGTATGAGTCGCCGACGGCTGTGTGGGCCTAAGGCGAGGCAGGCGGCCCCGTAGGTCCCGTCCGCTCCGAGTTTCATTCGGTGGGCTTCATCCAACAGCAGCATCGACGGTTTGGCATCGAGCCACTTGCTTAGCGGCGTGACCAACCCGGCCAGGCGTTCGTAGTTGACAATGACCGCGTCTGCTGACGGGCTAGGTGCCTTGCCAAGTATTTCCATGCGTAGGGGAGAGGCAAGGCAACTCGAGTTTTCCGTCTCCCACGCTTCGTAACTGGATTTCGGGCCAACGATGAGAAGCCGCTCGATCTCGTCGGAGCTCCGGAGAGCGTAGAAAACCGCCAGGCCGACACGAGTCTTTCCTGCTCCCGGCACTGAGAAGTTCGCGCCATGTCGGAGGGAGAGGAGTTTGGCGACATCGCGGCGCTGGAACGAAGTGAGGTCGCCGACCCAGTCCGGGCCGAGCCACGCTTGTAGATCGCTGGACTCGGCGGGTTCGTCAGGTTCGCCGTCCGAGAGCAGGCGCTGAGCTACCGCGTCCGCGTCTCTTACCGAGTCCTGGACGAGGGCTGACAATTGTGGCGTCCAAACAACGTCGCCGTGCCCCCATTGTGCGAGGTATCTCAGGTTGGTCAGCAGATCATCGAGTTCGAGTTCGACGATCGTCGTGGCGACTTGTGTACCAGTGCGAAAACGCAGCGTCAGGGATCGGAGGTCAGCCTCCAGACCCAGTCGAGTCTGGAGGCGTACCTTGCTGGCCCCGCTGCCGAAGCCGAGGGTGAGGCTAGGGTCGGTCATGCCTGGTTCAGTCCCGCCGCACCGCATTTAGCAGCCACTCGACCCCAGGACCGGGGTCATCGCCGACGGATCGCGTGGCCTGTCTGGCGAGTTGCTGCAGGCTGTCGCGCAGCGTGAGGAGCGCCTCGTCCAAGACATCTATCTCCAGAGTCCGCTCCGCTTTCGCCTTTGCGAATTCGCGGGCGCCCTGGATGAGACAGTCTGCGGCTTCGGAGATCTGGTCTGGCACCGCAGACCGCTTCTTTTGGAGCGTGTTGTTCTGACCTGCACGGCGCGCGGCCTTCCGGAACACGTCATCGGCCTCCTCAAACAGTTTTGCTGCTTCGGCCGCCTTTGTGTGGTCGTCGCCGATCATGTCGGCCTTGGCTTTCAGTAGCCTGTCGGTGAGCGCCTTCGCTGCTCGAGCATGAGTGTTCCGATCTGACACGACGATGTTGTGCGGGAGTCCCGGTATGTTGACCGAGGTTGCACCAGGGACCTCTGGCTTGAGCTCCTCAGGCAGCCGGTCGCTGATATAGCCGGAGTAGAAATCGCCTTCAACGAACCTGAGAGAGGTCTTCGGAAGACCGAGCAGGATCGCAGCGAGTCGAGCCTCCTTCAGCTGCTCGGCTGCGTCCGTGTCCGAGATAGCCAATGCGTGGTAGTGCCGGTAGAGCTCACGAAAGCTCTCCTGCTGGTCGTTGAACTGTAGGAGTGTGAGCTTGGCTCCATCCGCGGTGGCGCTTCGTTCGACTGCGTCCTCGATGAGCTGAAACGACCATCGATCGGCTTTGAGCGACTGGGGGCGAAGGTTCCACTCATGCGCCACATCCTCCTCGCGGACACCTGCCTGAATCTGCTCCTCGACTGAGATGAGCCTATTGATATAGGGGTAGTCGCGCCGCTTGTCACGGCGAAGCTGGATGCGCAACTCGACCTGGTTGATGTCTCGCCAGTCAGCCGAGGAGGGGAGGACGCCGACCCGGATGTCTGTCACCCCTAGTTCCTTGAGCGCGACGCACCGGGTGTTCGCGTCGACGAGCACTCCGGTCCGGGTAACGACGCCCGCTGCGAGCTGTCCATCCCGACGAAGCTCATCGAGGAGCTCTGCGTACTCCGGGTCTGGCTGCGACGGGTCAGATGGCTTCGCCTTGAGTAGCTCCTCGAGGTAGGCCTGCGATTCATCGCTCCACGGCGCCTCGTCAAGCCTCGCATCGCGGATCGCGTCCACTGTGCGCTGCGCCCGGACTCGGTGTGTGTTTGGGTTGAGGTACAGCTGCGCGACTGGCATCGATACCACCGGAAGGTTGGTAGGACTGCCGCGGAAGGACAGAGGGACGGTCTCTGGATTCTCCTGGCCCTTGAGATCGGCAAGTCGCTTCTCGATGATCTCGGCAATCTCGCCACTGGCCGGCGGCCAACCGTAGCTCCCACTCACTCGTTATGCTCCTCAATTCAGCGCAGGTGCCCGATCGTGACCACGACCGGGCGCGTCAAGTGAATGATGTCAGTCAGCGCCGACATTTGGGCTGTCTACGTCGAAGCAGAGTGGAAGAGGTGGCTGAGTGGCTCAACCCGCGTGGGATGCAGCTGACCTAAACGCAGGCGTCATGGTCAGGGGAGCCCTCTGGCTGTTGCAGCATGTTGGCGTGGGTAACGTCTTCACAAAGAGCGACATCCGCGAGGCGTTTCCGGACACCGCGCAGGCCGACCGTCGCATCCGTGATCTGCGTGACTTCGGCTGGGTGCTGCACGCGCGCTCCGAAGATGCCTCGCTGCTCCAAGAGCAGACTCGCTTCGTTCGCGCGGGTGTGGAGGTGTGGGACCCGCGTGCTCGGCGGGCAGCTGATCCCCAAAAGGCGATCTCGGCCAAGGTCCGGGACGATGTCATGGCGCGGGACAGCTATATGTGCACTACGTGCGGCATCACCGGGGGTGAGGAGTACCCAGACGCCGTGATGCAGTCCGGCGTGCTCTCGGTGACCAAGCAAACCGTGCGGCTACCTGATGGTAGCGAGCGTGAGGAGCTCGTGACTCGGTGCAAGCGTTGTAGGGCGGGACGCGGCGCTCGGTCCGTGAGTGTTGCTGAGGCGATGGCTGATGCAGCTGGTCTTGGCAATGACGACCTAAGAGAGCTGATCGGCTGGATCGGAGGCGGTCGGCGGCGACCCCTGCCGATTGAGCGCGCCTGGAGTTCGTATCTGGGGCTCCCTCCCGATGCTCGAGCTGACGTTCGTGCGCGTCTCGTTGAGAGAAGCCTGGAGGAGTGAGTCAGGGGGTGGCTAGAACAGGCTGGCACGGAAGCGGCATCGTGCAGCCGGTTGGCGCATCCCAGCAGAAGGTAGTCCTCGATCGATGCGCGGCACGCCTGGCCGATACGGGATCGTCTAGCCGTTAGGCTCTGTCTGTCGAGCTGACTCCGTGAGGATTGCGTCCGTGCTTCCAGATCTCCTGCACGTCATGTACGTCGATCGGCGCGATGCCGTCAGAGGTTGTTTGGCTACGAAGGGGGACCTATTTTGACCGCTGCTGGTGTGACTGTTTAAGCTTCGAATACACGTTCGGTTTCAAGGAGGGCCTACATGGATCCGCTGAGAGTTGTAGAGATTTGCGCGGGTGCCGGCGGCCAGGCTCTGGGGCTCGAGCGTGCAGGCTTTGAGCATGCGCTAGCTGTGGAGTTAGACCCGACAGCTGCGGCGACGCTAAAGCTGAATCGCCCAGACTGGGAAGTGCGTGTCGGTGACGTCGCAGACCCAGGCGTCTGGAATCCGACGGATTTTGTCGGGGTCGACCTCCTCGCTGGTGGCGTTCCGTGCCCGCCCTTCTCGATCGCCGGGAAGCAGCTCGGAGCGAACGACGAGCGAGATCTCTTTGCCTGGGCGGTCGAGCTCTGCGGGCAGATCAAGCCGCGCGCCTTGCTTCTCGAAAACGTGCGTGGCTTGTCGGCGCCGAGATTTTCGGCTTACCGGCAGCACGTGCTGGATCGTCTTGACGAGCTTGGGTATGTAGCGGATTGGAGACTTCTCCAGGCATCAGATTTCGGTGTGCCTCAGCTTCGGCCGCGGTTCGTCCTGGTTGCTCTTAGCAAGGAGGATGCGCCCTACTTCAGTTGGCCGGAGACCACGCCTATCGGTAAGACGGTAGGCGAGGAGCTTGCAGACCTCATGGCGGCCGGAGGCTGGAAGTATGCTTCGCATTGGGTGACAAGGGCAAACGGTATCGGCCCAACCCTCGTGGGAGGATCTAAGAAGCACGGCGGTGCCGACCTCGGTCCTACGCGAGCGAAGCGCGCGTGGGCTGAACTAGGTGTCGACGCGATGGGTGTTGCCGATGCACCGCCCCCATCTACGGCCTCGAGAACCTTCACGCCGAAGCTGACCATTGAGATGGTTGCGCGCCTGCAAGGTTGGCGGGACGAATGGAAGTGGCAGTTCGCGGGCCGGAAGACCTCGAAGTACAGGCAGATCGGCAACGCATTCCCGCCGCCAGTCGCAGAGGCTGTCGGCCGCCAGATTGCCGGTGCGTTGAGGAACCATGGAGAACCGCGAATCCTGGACGACGCTGTCGTTCATGACCCCGTCTACCGCCTGCTACGGAGCGTGGATGAGTCTCTGACCATCGCGCAGATCTTGACCCGTATTGAGGGCGAGCTCACGCTCGAGGAGATCCAGCTGCGCATCAAGCACCTGATGCGTGACTTCGACATGCAGGCCGGGGCGAGGAATGGCGAGGAGGCGTTCAAATTGGGACACTTCCGAGCGTTCGTCGGGCAGGATGATCATGCTCGGCATGAGTACATCGCCCAGATGCGCTCAAAGGTTAGCTAGATCGTTCCAGAGCTCTTTGAACAGTCACAACGCTGTGCTCAATCGACTCGTGCTCCCAGAGGCGGATGACGCGCCATCCGTCGGCAAGCAGGGCTGCATCCGTCTGCCGGTCTCGCTCAACGTTGCGCTGAAGTTTCGGAGACCAGTAACCGGTATTCACGGCGGGCTGGCGTCCGTGCTCTGGGCAACAGTGCCAGAAGCATCCATCAACGAAGATGGCTAGCTTGCGAGCTGTAAATACGATGTCGGGCCGCACGCGCCGAGCGGACGTCCGGATCAGAAGATCCTTCCGGAACCGTAGGCCACTTCGATGAAGAGCAGACCGCAACTGGACTTCTGGTTTGGTGTCAGTCCTTCGTATGGCCTTCATGTTGCGTGATCTGCCGGGGGTGGTCGGTGTGTCGACGCCGTAGATCACTTGGTGGGCGCTCGGTTGCAGCTTGCTGGCCTTGCCTGTCGCTGACTTAGCCGAGCTACTCCGGGCTGTCATGGAGCTTCATCGGGCGAGTCAGCCACCGCGCCCTTCTGCTTCCGGGTGTCTGGAAGCTTCGGTGCCGGTTCGATCGACTCCTCGGCGGCACCCGCCACCCGCCATCGGCGGCCTTCCAGTTCGATCGTCCACGGTGCATTGCTGCTTGCCGGCACCACCCGCACGCTGACGACCTCGCCCGGTTGAGGAACCTCGACACCAAGCCGCCGTGCTACCTCCCGATGCGCCTCGTAGTCGCCGCCAGGGATTAGATAGCCCTCCGGCCTCAGCATCGTTCGAGCGCCATTGCCGTCTCGGACGCGCGCCATGTAGTCGTCCTGCTGGGCAACGGTCGCAATGGTGTTCCGACCGATTCGCCTCTGGGTCACGCGCCTGAGCAACTCAGTGACGCGGGCTTGTCCCGAGCTTGGGCTAAAGACGCTCTCCAAGGTTACTGGGTCGAGCGCGAGGAGAACATTCGGAGGCAGGCTAGCCTCCAGCCGAATCCACGCGACTTGCTGCCTCCCGTATGAATTGAGGCCTGTCTTTCCGTCCCGGTTCTCACTAGTACGACGGTTAGCGTCGCTTGCGCGCACTACTCCGAGACTCCAGGCACTCTGCTCATCGCTGGCGGTGGCTACCAACAGCAGCTGTCCGAAACACTCTGGCGGCAGCATCCAGCCCCCCATGCGCTGCGAGTACTTGCAATCGATGTCGTGGCCGCAGATTCGGTAGTCGAGAAGCTGGCCGTCATCGATGATGTCGTCGAATTCTCGGCGGAGGTTGATCTCCAACAGGGTCCCGAAGTGAGTTTTCTCAGTCTTGTACAACTGCTCCCACCTGTACCGACCGGTGTGCTGACCGTCATACAGCTGATCGAAGGTGGATCGGAAGACGGCAGCTGCTCGTCGTCCGTCCGGATCGACCCGTCGGAAAGCGTCGACGACCTCGTCCCGCGCGTAGTCGCTCTCGGGGTCACCAATGGACAGCCCAGGCAGATAGTCGTCCGTCACCAGACAGATGTTAGAAGAGCCGAGGCGATCGCTGGCAATCGAGTGCGCAGTTCCGTCAGACCCGGCAGGCCGCGCTAGCAGCACTTTGAAGCTGGACTCAAGTATCGACCCTCCGGAGCGCCCGCGGCGGTCCGTCATCTGGCCCGCCCTCATCCAGCCCACCGCATCGGCAGACCGGACAGATGGCGCCGTCCACTGGCGGTCGTATAGACTCGATACCCCTGCTCGGGTATTACCAGTCCGACGCCTTTGAGAAGTCCGGACACTCCCGTTGCGTTATGGCCCCCGCGGGGCCGCAGCTGGGCCGGTGGAGTTGATAGGTGATGGCCGACTTTGGTTGGCCAGCAGCGGCCATGGAATCTGCCGCGGCCTTGTTTGTTCGTTCTAGTCGTCGTCCGCATGTCAGCTGACGTGGCCGACGGCTGTCTCTAGCTGCATCGACGAGGAGGACTACCTGATGGACCTTGGACGGATGAAGATTCGGGCGGGAGGACGCCCAAACTATCTCAACGTGGACGTTGATTACGTTGAGATCGGCTACCTGCAGCTCTCAATCGGCGGTGGCGTCACAGTTTAGGCGCACAAATTCGAAGACAGGCCGATGCTTGATGCAGTCCGCCGGTTTGTCGAGCCAGTGGTGACTGCGACTGCCTCGCTATAGCTGGTCTCGCTCGCATGACACCCGGACACGCCTGGGGTCATGCGAGCTGGGTCCGCGACCAGGCAGGGCGGCTCGTACCGCGTCGCACGGATCATCGAAGATGACGCCGATCAATCAAGAGTGCCTAGGTGGGCGTTGATTTGGCGTACGGCGTCGACGAGGTCGGGGTATTCGATGACCTTTAGGCCGGCGGCGGTTAGGAGCTCTACGCCTTCGCAGTCTACGAAGATGGTCGGCTCGCGCCAGGCCATTACTACGCGGGTGATGCCGGCGGCGATGATGAGTTCGGTGCAGGTGCGTGGGTGGGAGGAGCGCTTACTGCAGGGCTCGAGGGTGCTGTAGATGGTTGAGCCGGGTAGGCGCGGGTCGTCGGCGGGGAGTTTGTTGATGGCTACTTCTTCGGCGTGGTCGCGAAGGCCAGTCTCGCGGGAGTAGCCGGTGGAGATGGTCTGGCCGGAGGCGTCGATGATGATCGCGCCGACGGAGAACGCGCTCTCTAGCGGTGGGCAGGAGCGGGAGAGTTCGATGGCTTGTTCTAGCCAGTAGCGATCGTCGTGGTCAGTCATCAGCAGCCCTCTCCAGGAGATAACGCAACAAAACTACGTCACCGATCTGGCGGACCTCTGTGAGGTCCATCCGGTGGGCGGAGTTGTGGGGGAAGTTGCCGGGGGCTACGAAGTGGGCCGCGGTTGGATCGCCTACGAAGAAGGGGGCGATGACGAGGTGGAGTTCGTCTGCCAGGCCGGCGGTGAGGAACTGGGTGTGCATGGTGGTGCCGCCCTCCACCATCAGCCGTTCGATGCCGCGGTTGCCGAGATCCCGCAGTACTAAGTGCAGGTCGTTGGCCTCGATGACGGTCGCGACCTCGCCGAGTGAGGCGGCGGTCTTCTCGAAGGCGGAGATGTAGACGAGTTTGTCGACGTCGCCTTCGGTGAAGAAGTTGGCGGTGGGGGAGAGGTCGCCGGTGGACGTGATCGTCACCTTGGTGGGTGAGAAGGGCAGACTGGCGGCGACCCGGCGATCGCGGCGTTCCTGGGAGCGGACCAAGAGGCGCGGATTGTCTACGCGGATGGTGTTCGCGCCGACGAGGATTGCGTCGACGCGTGCCCGTACGTCGTCCACTCGGTCGAAGTCCGCGTCGTTGGAGAGGAGCAGGCGTTGGTCCGTGGCGTCGTCGATGTAGCCGTCAATCGAGCTGGCGGCCGACAGTACGACGTACGGGCGGTTGGGCATTGTGCCTCCGGAGTGCGGGATCAGGGTTCGCGGCTGGGTGGGCCGCTGTGGCGTGCTGGTATCTGCGGCCTGCCCAGCTGGGGTCGGTCTTTGACTGCGCCTTGGGCTGGGGCGGGGTTGGAGGCGGCGGCCAGGGCGCGGCGGAGGTCGGGGGGAAGGGGCAGGCGCGGTGGTCCGGTTGGTTGGGCGGTTGCGCGGTAGTTGAAGGACGGGTTGGGTAGTCCGTCTAGCTCGAGGACGGGCTGACCGATTTCGCGCTGGAGCAAGGCGCCTGCGAGCTCGAAGGGGAGGTCGTTACCGCGGTGCGCGAAGATTAGCGCTTCGCGATACGGCAGGCCGCCGTCCTCTGATTCGAACTCGCGGTAGATCAAGCGGTGCGATGGGCCAAGCTCTCGGCCGTAGCGTGACTCTGCGATGACGGGAACTTTGAGCTCGGCGCAGTCGCGGAGGTCGTGGTGGTTCGGTGAAGAGCCCAGGCGCTTGCCGTCCAGATCGTCTTCGCGACCTTCAGCGAGTGCCCGGAGACCGAGTTTGAGCGCTCGGAACTCGCGATCGCGCAGACCGCCTGGCTGTGTCGCGGCGGCCTGCTCGAGTGCAGCGAACTTCCGTCGCAGCCGTGGGCTGATGAGGATCCGGAACTGGACAGTCATTTCTTTGGCAGGTCGGAGTCATCGACCGGCTCGTTGAGGTCCCAAACGTCCTCGAGCGGGACGGACGGTTCGTCGTCGGTCAGGCTGTCGCGTGCGGCGTCGTACACGTACTCGAAGCCCGCGGTCTCCGCGGCCAGTACGGCGAGTTGCTGCCAGGCTGCCCACGGAATCATGACGGCCTCCGGCTGGCCGGCGTCGCCGATGATGAAGGGGCCATGTTCGCCGCCCCGGATTCGGCCGAGGATCTGCGGCAGGCTCGCCGCCGCGGAGGTCGGATCGATCACCCAGATCCGTTCACCCCCAGGAAGTATGTGTGGCGTCTCGGCGCTCATGAGTCCCTCCGATGAGGTGATGTTTCGTGGAGTTCGGCGTCGTCGATCGGGCTGAGGTCCAAGCCGAGTTCGGCGGCGATGTCTTCTAGGGGGACGGAGTTGCTCGGGTCGTTATTGAGGCGGTGGCGGGTTAGGGCTTGGGTGGTGTCGAAGCCTTCTCCGTCGAAGACTCGGGTGTCTAGGGCTTGCCAGAGTTCGAAGGGGACGACTACTGCTTCGGGTTGGCCGGCGTCGCCGAAGATCAGGGGGTCGGCGTGGCCGAGGCGGAAGCGTTCGAGCATCTGCGAGAGGAGCTCTGCGGCGACTGAGGGGTTGATGACCCAGACGCGGTCTCCGTTGGGGAGGAGGTAGGGCGTCTCGTCGCCGGTGGGCATGGGGTTCCTCTCGGTTGCGGTGCGTCGGTCTCAGCATAGGAGGCGGGGGTTGTGCCAGGGTGGAGTTATCCACAGGGCTGGAGGACTGGATGGGTGAAGGTCGTTGGGTGTTGGTGCGGGCGGGCGATGGGTTGAAGGGGAAGGCGCTGCAGCTGCTGCGGCAGGAGTTGGCTGAGCAGGATTTGGCGACTCAGGAGATGCCGGGGGAGGCGATTGCGGTGGGGTTGGCGGGTGGGGCCGCGGTGGCTGACACGGTGGTTGGGGCGTTGCGGGACTGGATTCATCGGCGGAAGAGTCCGGAGGCGGTGGTGCTGACGATCGGGGCGGATTCGCTGGAGGTACGGCGCGCGACCGTGGACGAGAACACCAAGCAGATCAAGGCGTTCCTGCAAGGGAACGTTTGAACGTTGTGGCGCTCAAATCAGCGGCGTAGCTTCGGAAGTGGGTTGTACGGCGGGGTGACTCGTCAGAGGAAGCTCTGCCTGGGATTCCCTCCAAACCGGGTGGAGCCCAAAGGAGCCCGGAGCGCTTGGCGCCCCGGGCTCCCTCACGGACCGTTGCGGGACGGTCGCCGTACCGGGATCATGGACGGAGATCCTGGGAGGGGTGTACGTGGGGGACTGGGTGGACGTCGTACTGCTGGATGACGATCCGGAGTTGGCGGATCGTGGAATCAGGCAGTTGCGGCGCGGGCTGGCGGAGCATGAGATCGACACGCGTGCCGTCGGGGAGACCGCGCCGGACGGCAGCAAGGGTGACGCGACTGCGTTCAATGCGGTGGCGATCGCGCTGGGTGGGGCCGGTGGGATGGTGCCGGTGCTGATCACGATCTTGCGGGACTGGATCGGTCGGCGTGCGCCGAAGCAGCGGGTGAAGCTGACGATCGGTGCCGACTCGATCGAGCTGGACTCGGCGGCGACGGATGAGCAGCAGCGGTTGCTCGAAGCGTTTCTGCGCAAGCACGAAGCGAGCTGAGACGTGGGGCGCCGAAGGGCGTTGCTCGTGGCAACTTACGAGTACGAGGACACGGGGTTGCGCCAGCTCGTGTCGCCGGCTCAGGACGCGGAGGCGCTGGCCGTCGTACTCGAGGATCCGGCGATCGCTGGGTATGAGGTGCAGGTGCTGATCAATGAGCCGTCGAGCCGAGTGGGCGAAGCGATCGACGAGTTCTATGCGACGGCCGAGCGCGATGATCTGACTCTGCTGTATTTCAGTGGGCATGGGTTGAAGGACGACAGCGGCCGGCTGTACCTCGCGATGAAGAACACCAAGCGGGAGCGGCTGCGCTTCACCGCGCTGCCGGCGCACATGGTGGACGAGGCGGTCAATGAGAGTGTCGCGCGGCAGAAGCTCCTGATCCTGGACTGTTGCTACGGCGGCGCGTACGCCGTTCAGCAGCTCGCGAAGGCGGACACGGCGGTCGACACCAAGGCCGAGCTTGGTGGCCGCGGCCGGATCGTGCTGACGGCAACTGAATCGACCCAGTACGCGTTCGAAGGGGCCAAGGTCCACGGGCAGGCGTCGCAGTCCGTCTTCACCCGTTGCATCGTGGAGGGGCTGCGTAGTGGTGCGGCCGATCTCAATGCCGACGGTGATATCACGGCCGACGAGCTGTATCAGTACACGTACGACGCCGTCGTCGCCGAGCAACCGAATCAGCGGCCCAAACAGATCGCAGACGTCCAGGGCCGGACGGTGATCGCCGCCAATCCGCACTGGGAGCTGCCGCCGCGGATCATCTCGGATCTGGAGAGCCCGGCGCATCGCGACGCCGCTCTGCAGCAGCTCGGTCTGTTGCTGGAGGCAACCAACGATCGGGTACGGCGAACTGCGCGCGCCAAGCTCGTGGAGTTGCTGGACAACGACAGTCGGGCCATCGCCGACACCGCGCGGGCGTATCTCGACCGTCCACCCGTGCGCCCGCAGCCGGTGGCGGCGCCCATTTCTCCGGTACGGCGTCCCACCGGGCCGACGTTTGGCGCGGCCGCACGAGCCGCCGTGCGGCGCTGGCGTCATCGGGTGAATCTGTTGCGCGGGCCGGCGGCGACTGTGCGCGACGCGACGTCGAGTTGGTGGCTGGTCGGCCTGTTGGCAGTCGCTGCGGGGCTTGCGATCTGGGCCGCCGCGCTCCGCGCCACGCCGTACACGATCGGGGTGGCAGCGGTCCTGACGAGCGCCGTCGTGGTGCAGTTCCGGGCGGTAGATACGGCCTTGGCCGCCGGCCTCCTGCCGCCAGGCGTCCTGAGTGCGGCGATCGTCGCGGGCGATCTGATCCATCTGGGGATCCACGACAACCTCCCGCGGGCACTCTTCATCGCAGCCCACGCGCTTTGGCTTGCGGCAGCTATCGTCGGCCTGCTCAAGTGGCGGCCGCCGAAACCCGGTCTGCGACTCGGTCAACTGATTCCGGCGGTGGTCGCGGCGGCGCTCGTCCTGATCGTGGTGGTGTCCGACTATCGCAGCCCGCACCAACTCGGCGGCGCGCCGCACCTCACCTATCCGGTTGCTATCGGTCTCATCGCGGCCGAGTTCGCGCTGATCGGCCCGCTGCTTGACCTCGGTCGTTCGTTCACCATCGGTTGGGTGGTCGGTGGATTCGCCCTGTGGCTCGGTCTGTTCGACGCGCCGCGGAGTTTGACCTTCCCGTCGACTGTGGTGGCGGCGCTGCTAGCCGTCTGGTTGCTGATCGGAGTCCTGGTGGTCACCAGGCGACGACCCGGCGCCCCGATCCGCCGGTTGGTGATGCTGACGCCGTTGCTGGCTCCCGTCGTACTGGGTGCTGTCGCGTTCGCCGTCGTACCGCCGGCTCTGCAGACACCGGGTGTTCTCGACGTTGCCCTCAGCTCAGACGACCGCACGCTCTATGCGGCCGATTTCACCAACGGCAGGATCCTGAAGTTCGACACGACGACGCGCGAGCAGGTCGGCGATGCTCTGCCAGTCGGCCGTACTCCGGCGAGGGTCTTACTGGCTCCCGACGGTACGACGATCTACGTCGCGAACGCGGGCTCCGACTCGATCTCCGTGATCGACGTGGCGGCCTGGAAGGTCGTCGGTACGCCGATCGCCGTTGCCCCCGGTCCGCTCGAACTGGCATTGAGCCCGGCGACTCATCGCCTCTATGTCCTCAGCCCGAAGTCGGAGACGATCACCGAGATCGACACCGAGACGCGACAGACGGTAGGTGGTCCGCTGGCCAGCGGACCGAGCCCGTCCGATCTCGCGGTCGATGCAAAGGGAACGTGGCTGTACGTCGCCAACCGCGACGCGGGCACCGTCTCGGCGACCGACACGACAACCCGGCAGGCCGCTCGCAGCCCGATCGCGGTCGGCGCCGGCCCGGCGGACCTGGCGCTCAGCCCGGACGGCTCGCTGTACGTCATCAGCAAAGCGTCGTACTCCGTGATCAATACCAACGTCCGGTCGTCGCGCCCGACTCCGATCACGCTGCCCGAGACCGAGAGCAGCGCCGCTGTAGGTGCCGACGGCAAGTACCTCTATCTTCGTGGCGGTTCGGGTTCGAAGGATGCGATCCGCGTGGTCGACGTCGGCCTCCGTGAGGTTGTCAGGACGCTCGCCGCCGATCTGGGCGGCCTGATCAAGCTTTCGGTCAGCTCGGACGGCGGGCGGATCTATGCGTCCAGTTTGGTCCAGCGGGGGATCATCGTGATCGACGGTGCCGGTCCCAAAGAGATCGGCTTGATCGAGATCGGACGCTGAGCCCGGAGCGCTGGGCGCCCCGGGCTCCCGCTGGTGTCAGCGGCGGTAGGAGTCGGCGTACGTCGAACTCGGCGTACCGACGCCGGTCAGGTTGTCGTAGCCGGCGGTTCCGACTAGCGGGCCGTTGATGGCGAAGGTGATCAGGCGGGTGAGGATTGCGCTGGTGGGATCGGTGATGTCGGCGTAGTCGTTGCGGACGACGCTGTAGAGGTTGCCGTCGGTCGGGTCCTTCAGGTCGGTGACGGCGGCGGTTCCGGCGCGTTGGTAGATCTGCGGGTTGGCGAGGCCGATGGGCGAGCCCTGCGCTTCTTGGGCCAGCGCTTGGATGCCGGCGATGAGTGGACTGGAGAGGCTGGTGCCGCCGAGGCGCACCTCGCGGTAGCCGATGGTGCCGTCGTGGAGGAGCCAGGTCTGGCCGACCATCATGCCGCTGTTGTTGTCGCCGTCGGCAACGATGTCCGGTACGACGCGCATCGGGTACGCCGAGGTTTCGCCAGTCAGCAAGGTCTTCGCGAGCTTGGTCGGTACGACGCCCGCCTGGTACGACGGTTGCCGCACCTTGGCGCTGGTCCCGCCGCCGGTGCCGCCGGTGAACGCGGCCGGGTAGCCCTGGCGCGGGTCCGGGCTCCAGCCGTTACCCGTCTTCGGCGAGCGGATGTTGCCCCAGCCGAACTCCCACAACTTCTTGCCGTTGGCATCGAGCGGCATCGTCGTACCGCCGACGCCGGTCACCCACTGGCTCTCCGGCGGGTACTCGGTCTGGACGCCGTTCGAGTCCTCGTTCTGCCCGCAACCACTGGTCGGGTCCTCGGTGCCGCAGTCGCCGGACGAGAAGTACACGCCGATGCCCTGGATCGCGGCGCGCTGGAAGACGTCTTCGTACGCCGCGCGGATCGCTTCGGTGGCCGGCCCGTTCGCGCCGTCACCCCACGAGTTGCTGACCATGTCGGCGAGGTGATTGTCGACGAGCCGGTTCAGCGCGTCGATCAGGCTTGCGTCGCTGCAGTCCTTCGCGCCGACGTACGCGACGTTGGCGTCGGGTGCCATCGCGTGCACGGCCTCGATGTCCATCGACTCCTCGAGGTAGATGGAGTTCGGTGGGCCGCCAAAGCAGTCCGGCGAGCCGCCGGGCGTCGTGTACTGCTTGAGCTGGCCCGGACGCCAACCCTGGAAGTTGTGCTTGTTCGCGTACGCCGCGACGTCGGCCTCGATCGTGGGCGATGCGTAGGGGTCGATGACGCCGACTGTGACGCCCTTACCGGTGTACTTCGAATTGGTCAGCCCGTACGCCGAGCGCAGCTCCTGCGGGCCGTAGCCGCACAGGGTCCACGGACGGATCTTGCCTTCGACCGGGGGCTGGTCGGTGGCGGGCTTCTGGCCCCAGTAGACGGAGCAGGGTTCGGCGCGGTAGAGGGCCGGCATGGGTCCCCAGGGATCCGGGTCGGCGGCTGGAGACTTCGAGAGAGCGGTTACTTGGTTGCTGGTCTTGACTCGGACGCCCTGCTTGGACTGATCCTCTAGCCCGATCACACCCTGTACGGCGGCCGCGATCCGCTGCGGGACCTTCACCTCACTGGCGGGTGCACGGTGAAGGCCCTTGGCGTCGGCGTAGTTGTGCAGTTCGACCTCGAAGGCCTGCTGCACCTTCTCGACCGAGCCATGGAACGCGACTGCGTGCTGGTCGGTGCTGGTGACGTTCAGTCCCTTCGACTTGAGCCAGGAGACGACCGCGTCGGTCTGATCCTGGGTCGGGCCGAAGCGCCGGTTGACCTCTTCGGCGGTGAGGAAATGGCGGTAGTTGGCGCTGTGCGGGTCGATCACGGACTCCGCATAAGCGGTCATGCCCTGCGGATCACGGCCGGAGAGCGTGATCCGTGCGTCTAGTTCGGAGTGCGGGTCGGTGGCGCCGCGGTCGGTGCTGCTGGTCGCCCAGCCGGGCCGTGCGCCGGGTACGACCCGGTCGGCGGGGGCCGCGGCGGCTGCGGGCAGCAGCGTGGCGAACAGCGCCGTACCGCAGACGGCGATCGCCAGGCCGCTGAGCCCGGTGCGTGTGGACCTGATCAAGGTCTCGTCCCTTCGTGTGTCGAGAACGGCAACCGGGACAGCGTGCGGGACCGGTGCAGACCGGGCAATCGATTTCATCACGGTGCTGGCAGGGCTTCGGGGTGCGCCGAAACCCTGCGCCCTCAGGGATCCGGAGATCCCTGAGGGAGCGCTTTCTCACAGGTTTCCGAAGAATTTCCGCAGGTCGGCGGTCACATCGGCGGGGCGCTCCAGGGAGGCGAAGTGGCCGCCCTGGTCGTAGGTGGACCAGTGCACGATGTTGGTGTTGTCGCGCTCAGCCAACGGGCGGATGGTCTTGAAGTCGTCGGCGAAGACTGCGACACCGGTGCGGGCGTGGTTGAGCTGCGGTTCGGCGCCGGACCTGGCCTCTTCGTAGTGGTAGCGGCCGGCGGCGGCCGAGGTGTTGGTGAACCAGTAGAGCGAGACCTCAGTGAGGATCTGGTCGCGGGAGACCAGGCTGGTTCCGTTGCCGAAGTTGTTGAAGAGCTCATTCCAGGCGAGCTGGCCGACCGGAGAGTCGGAGATACCGACGGCGACGGTCTGCGGGCGGGTCGAGTTGATCGCGTTGTACCCGCCGACCGACTGGAACCACTTCAGGTGTTCGAGTGCTGCGTAGTCCTCCGGCGTGAACTTCTCGAACTCGGACGGGTCGCCCGAGGGGAACGAGAACAGCTGCAGGACGTGCAGCCCGAGGAAGCCTTCGGGATTCAGTACGCCGAGCTCCCGCGAGATCATCGCGCCGGCGTCGGACCCGTGGGCGCCGTACGAGTCGTAGCCGAGGCGGCGCATCAACGCGTCGAAGGTCTTCGCGACCCGGGCCATCGTCCACCCGCGATCGACCAGCGGGGTGCTGAATCCGAAGCCGGGGATCGACGGGATCACCACGGAGAACGCTCTCTCGGCGGGCTCGCCGTACGCCTCGGGGTCGGTGAGCGGGCCGATCATGTCGAGGAAGTCGACGAACGAGCCCGGGTAGGTGTGGATCAGCAGCAGGGGCGCCGCGTTCTCGACCTTCGACGGGACGTGGATGAAGTGCACGGTCTGGTCGTCGATCTCGGTCAGGTAGTGCGGGAACTCGTTCATCCGCGCTTCCTGGGCGCGCCAGTCGAAGCCGTTGCGCCAGTGGTCGACGGCCTCCCGCAGGTAGTGGTTCGGGGTGCCGTAGTCCCAGTCGTCGCCGGGAGCCGGCTCGGGCAGCCGCGTCCGCTCGAGGCGGGCGTTCAGGTCGTCCAGGTCGCTCTGGGCGATGTCGACGGTGAAGGTGCGGATGTTCTCGTTGTTCGTCATGGCTTCACCGTATGATCCGTATAGGAACATTAGATTCCTAATTGATCGAGGAGTTTTCAAGTGCTGGAGACCTCGTCACGACTGCTCTCGTTGCTGGCCCTGCTGCAGACGCGGCCCGCCTGGACGGGGGCCGAGCTGGCCGAGCGGCTGGACGTGACGACGCGGACGATCCGGAACGACATCGACCGGCTGCGCGAGCTCGGGTATCCGGTGGACGCGGCGCGCGGGCCGGCTGGGCATTACAAGCTCGGGGTCGGTGCCAAGCTGCCGCCGCTGCTGCTGGACGACGAGGAAGCGGTTGCGGTAGCGGTCGGTCTGCGAACCGGCGCCGGCCTCGCCGGGATGGAGGAGAGCAGCGTGCGCGCTCTCACCAAGCTCGAGCAGGTCCTGCCGCATCGGCTCCGGCGTCAGGTGAACGCCGTCCATCGGGCGACCTCGAAGGGGCCGGACGACACCGGGACGAACTTCAACGCGCCCGACATCGACCCGTCGTTGCTGAGCACGATCGCGGCCGGCATCCGCGATGAGCACTACCTGCGGTTCGACTACGAGATCCCACAGGGAGCGCTCTCCCGTGACGCTGGATCCGCCCGTACGTCGGACCTCCCGGTGCTCGTGCAGCCGTACCGGCTGGTGAGCTGGCACGGCTTCTGGTACGTCGTCGCCCGCGACGAGCACGACGAGTGGCGGACCTACCGCGCCGACTGGATGTCGTTGCGGATGGCAACAGGTATGCGGTACGTACCGCGGCCGATGCCGGAGGACGACTACACCGAATTCGTCCTGCGCGACGTCGCGTCGACCGGCTGGAAGGTGCATGCCCGGATCACGGTGTTCGCTCCGGCGGAGGAGGTGCTGAGCCGGATCCACGCGGCCGTCGGGGTGGTCGAGCCGGTGGACGAACAGACCTGCATTCTCGTCACGGGGTCGGAATCGCTGGAGATGATCGCGGTGTACATCGGCATGCTCGGACTCGACTTCCGGATCGATGGCCCGGCCGGTCTGGTCGAGCACCTCAAGATCCTCGGAGAGCGCTATCTCCGGGCGATCTCCTAGGCCTTCTCCGTGCCCAGGCCGGCGTTGCGGGCCTGGATGATCGCGGTCGCGCGGTCGGCGATGCCGAGCTTGGTGAAGATCGCGGACACGTTGTTGGCAACGGTTTTCGAGGCGAGGTGCAGGCGGTCACCGATCGCCGGGTTGGACAGGCCGGCCGCGAGGAGATCGAGGATCTCGCGTTCCCGACTGGTGAGCTCCGGGAACGGTTCGGCCGTGGCCGCTGGTGCGGCGAAGAACCCGAGCACGCGGCGGGCGACGCCGGGTCCGAAGATCGCTTCCCCGGCCGCGACCGCGCGGATCGCCCGAGCGATCTCGTCCTGCTCCGCGCCCTTCACGAGGTAGCCGCGCGCGCCGGCCCGCATCGCGGCGAAGACCGAGTCGTCGTCCTCGAACATCGTCAGCACCAGTACGGCGACCTCCGGCGCCGAGCGCGCCAGCTCACGGGTGGCCGCGAACCCGTCGAGGTCGGGCATCTGCAGATCAAGTACGGCGACATCCGGCCGGCTCGTGATCACCTCGCGAACCGCTTCCCGCCCGTTCGATGCAACCCCGACGACCTCGATTCCCGGCAACGAGGTCAACAACGCCGCCAGTCCGGCCCGAACCACAGGATGGTCGTCCGCCAGCACCACGCGGACGGGAGCATCAGCCGGAGAGCGCTCTCTGCTGTCGCTCATGGCGTGACCAAGGGGAGGCTGGCACGGACGAGGCCGCCGGTCGGGGTCGGACCGGCTTCGAAGGCGCCGCCTAGTTCGGCGGCTCGCTCGCGCATGGCGTGGAGACCGACGCCGGGGTGCCAGGCGCCGTTGGGTGGGCCGTCGTCGGTCACTTCGACCTCAAGGTCATTGCCACAGCGCAACGCTAGTACGGCCGAGGTCGCTCGGGAGTGCCTGACCACGTTGGTGAGCGCTTCCGTGGCGATCCGGTACGCCGCGACCTCCAGTGCCGCAGGTAATGCGGGCAACCCCTCCGCCGCCACCTCGACCTGGATCGTTGCACCGTCCGCCCGGAACGAGAGCTGATCCGCTCGCTGGCGCAGCGCTCCGACCAGCCCGAGTTCGTCCAACGCCGGCGGACGGAGGTCGTCGACGAGTCGCCGGACATCACCGATCGCCGCACGGGTGTCGGTCCGCAGGGTGTTGAGCAGGTCGCGGGTCTTGTCGGTATCGGTGTCGACGAGGTTCGCGGCAGCATCGGCGGTGAACGCGATCCCGGTCAGCGTCGGCCCGAGACCATCGTGCAGATCGCGGCGCAACCGACGCCGCTCCTCCTCGCGCGCAGCGACCAGCTTCTCCCGCGATGATTGCAGTTCGGTCGACAGTCGAGTCGCGTGGACTGCAACCGCCAGCGGTACGGCGACCAGTGCGAGCACATCGCGATCGGCGGTCGACAACGTGGACTCGCCTGACCGTAGGCCGATCAGCAGTTGCGCGACCGACGTACCGCCGTACTGGAGTTCTATCGGTACGACGATGTCTGGCGGGATCCCGTCGGAGGCGATGACTGTGTCGTCGATCGTGAGAGCGGTATATGGGAAGCGCAGGCCGGAGCGGATCGCGGCAACGACACCGGGGAGTCCGGCGGAGAGCTGTTCGCCGACCCGGGACGCGATCCGGGCGGGATCGCCGCGGTCACCGTAGAGAGCCCGATCTACGAGTTGCCGGAGGCGGGGCAGGACCGGCGCGATGATCAGCGCCACGAGAACGGTGACGGCCGCCGAACGACCCACCCGGGACGGGATCAGCGCACCGAGGAGAGCGGCCAATGCGGCATAGGAGCCGATGGCAACCAACGTCAGGAGTCCCCAGGTCAGCGCCCGCGAGACGACCAGCCGGATGTCGAGCAGTTGGTGGCGCACGATGGCGACCGCGACCGCGATCGGAATCAGTGGGATGGCCAGCAGGACGAAGATCGGGGTTCCGGCGATGAAGGCCCAGGGCGTGATGAAGAGCAGGGCGACCACCGAGGCCAGGAGCAACCAGAGGAGCTGACGACGGCCGATCTCGTCCGCTCGGCGGAAACGGATCACGAGGCAACTGATGGCGAGCACGATTGCCACCAGATTGCGGACCTCGGCGACGGTCCACAGTGGCTGCAGGTCGGCGTACGACGGGATGGTCAGGTACCCGCCAGGGAGGCCGGGGGTAATCGGATCGCCGCCGGTACCCGACTCGAGCGCGAACAGTGGTGAGGTGACGATGACTCCGATCGAGACCCAGCGCCAGCGTGCAGAGAGCGCTCTACCGTTCGGGAACAGCAGCAGGGCGAGGGGGAGGAAGAGCCCGATCGACCACGGCCAGGCGAAGAGGGCAACGGTGGTGGCGAGGCGCTGTGCCGCGATCGGTGCGCCGGCGTCGGCCAGGACGGAGGCCAGCGGGGCGCTGAACGCGGTCGTTGCGTGACCGATGCCATCGGCAAGGAACAGCCAGCCGATCGGGTTGCTGGGCCGATGCCACGCGATCACCGCGCCGCATAGGCCGAACGTCACCCCCATCAGGCCGTTCGTGACCACGAAACCGTCCAGCATCTCGGCCCAGCCCCAGCCGGTCACGAGCGACAGGACGACACCGGCCAGCACCTCGGCGACGGCCAGCCCGCCCAGGGCGCCCGCGAGCGTCCGCCGAGAATGCGCTCTCTCGGCCGGCGCTGGTTCGGAGGTCGTCATAACGGCAGTGTGCTCCCGAGAGTGTCCCGGCGTCTCGGGATCACGATCCCGGACCGGCCGGGGAACTGCCCGAGATCGGGGGACAGCGCTCTCAGGTGCAGTACGGCGGAACTCGCGACGGTGGTTCCAGACGAACTGGAAGGAGATCTGAAATGTCTGGAATCAACAAGGCCGGCCTCGTCGTCCTCGGCCTGCTGTCGGTGGCGGATTTGTTCACCCCGCTGATGACGGATGGCGAGCACCCGCCGATGGTGATCGCCATCGGGAGCGCGGTGGTGGGCCTGATCAGCCTCGTGCTGGTCGTCCTGGGGTGGGGTGGCAAGCGATGGGTGCTGGCTCCGCTGATCACGCTGCGGTTGGCCTCGGCGTTGCTGGCGGTACCCGCGTTCTTCGCGTCCGACGTACCGGCGCCTGCCGTAGCAGCAGCCGGAGTCGGCGTCGCGGCGACGATCTTCGGAGTGATCGCGGTGCTGCTGCCCGCCCGAGTGCCGGCGCGTGCATGATGAGCCAGGTCCAAACGACCGCTCCGCGCGGCGACATCCGTACGGCGTCGCGCTGGTTCGGCGCCTTGATCCTCCCGATCGGGCCGGCGGCGATCGCCTTGCTGCGTTACCTCCTGCCCTACGACACCGTCGACGATCCGGCGACGATCACCAGCAAGATGCTGGCCCATCCGGGCAGGGCCTCGTTGGTGCTGTGGCTGGCGTTCGTGGGGGTCCTCACGCTGGTGCCTGGCGCCTACTTCGTGGCCCGGCTGATCCGTCAGCGAGCTCCGTTGCTGACAGCGCTCTCCCTGTTGCTCGTCGTACCGGGGTATCTGGCGCTGCCGTGGATGACGTCGACTGACATCTTCACCTGGTCGGGCGGGCAGGCGGGGCTCGACGCCGCCTCGATCACGAGGGTCGCGGAGGCGACGCACGGGTCAGTGGGCGTGGCAGGCGTGGTGTTCGTGGTTGGCCACGTGCTGGGGACGGTCTTGCTGGGGAGCGCTCTCTGGCGTTCTCGGATGGTGCCTCGCTGGGCGGCGGTGGCGACTGCGATCTCGCAGCCGATCCACTTCATCGCGGCCATCATCCTGGTCAGTCACACGCTGGATCTGGTCGGTTGGGGTCTGCAGGCAGCCGGGTTCGCCGCGGTGGGGTGGGTGATCCTGCGCCTGCGGGACGACGAGTGGGAACCGTTGCCCTAAAGGGAAACGTACTGAAAACCAGGCTCGTCCGGCGCTAGTCTCGACGTGCCTAAGGGACCGTGCACAGGGGGATGACAGATGAGCGAGATCGAGGCGCCGGGCGAGCTGGGCGCGAAGGTACAGATCGGCAGCTTCAAGGTTGCCGATGCGGCGCGGGCCGATGCCGCCGGAAGGGCTTTCGTGCTCGACCAGATGGCGCAGCGGCCCGCCGTACTGACCTTGAAGGCGTGGGCGCTGGAGCAGCTGGCGCCGGTGGCGGGGGAGACCGCGGTCGACGTCGGTTCGGGAACCGGCGAGGACGTGGTCGTGTTCGCTGACCTCGGGCTGCGTGCCATCGGCGTTGAGCCGAGCGCCGGGCTGCGTGAGGAGGCGGTACGGCGTGGGCCGGCCGGCAAAGGGGAGTTCGTCGACGGGCTGGCAGACAAGCTGCCGTTCGACGACGAGTCGGTCGACGTTCTGCGCTGTGAACGCGTTCTCCAACATGTCGATGACCCAGCCGGATCGGTGCGGGAGATGGTCAGGGTCTTGCGGCCCGGCGGCCGGATCGTGCTTATCGACACCGATTGGCAGACGGCGATCATTCACCCGGCCGATCCCGATGTGCTGCAGCGGATGGTCGGCAGCTTCCTGTCCCAGTCGGCGAATCCGTACTCGGGCCGGCAGCTCCGCGGTCAGCTCGCCGAGGCCGGGCTCGAGATCACCGGCGAGACCGCGGCCACCTGGCTGGAACCGCAGGCGGGTGCGCGCCAAGGGTTCGTCTCGATGATGCATCTTCGCGCTGCGCAGAGCGGCGCGATCACCGAGGCAGAGGCGACGGCGTTCGCCAACGGAATCACCTCGGCCGCCGACCGGGGCGCGTTCCACATGTCGTTGACCATGTACGCCGTGAGCGCGGTCAAACCCCCTGTTGCTTGAGGAAGGCAACAGTTCGGCTCATCGAGGTCGGCCAGGCCGCGACGAACGAGTGCTCCTCGCCGGGATAGGTGTAGAGCGTCGCCTTCTTGCCGGCCGCGGTGAGCGCCGAGAGCGCTCTCCGGGACCAGGCGATCGGGCAGGTCGAGTCGGCCTCGCCGTGATGGATCAACACCGGTTCGGTGACCCGGTCGAAGAACGTCACCGGTGACACGTTGCGCCAGAACTCCGGGTTCCGCGCGGGCTCGCCGTACGCGCGCAGGATCGCGCCGGCGTCCGCTGCCTCCGGCCGGGTCCAGCGGTTGAAGTTCTCGACGGTGTCGGTGCTGACCGAGTCGTACACGATCGCGGCCTTCACCAGGCCGGGCTGCGTGACGAGCACGTTGTAGGTGACCCCGCCACCCATCGAGCGGCCGAACATTCCGATCCGCTCGGGATCGACGTACTGCGAGGTCCGCAACGCGAGGACGGCGTTGATCGAGTCCTCGGTGTAGCCGAGCCGGAGGTTGAGTTCGGAGCGTGGATCCTTGGACGACTGCGCGTGGTTGCGGTAGTCGGTGTGCAGTACGACGTACCCGCGGCGGGCGAGGTAGTCCTGCTCGCGGGCGAGACCGCGGCCGGTGGTGTAGACGGCCGGGTCGATGTAGCCGTGGTTCAGGACGACGGCGGGATGCGGACCCGGAGTCGATGGGACGTTGAGGATCCCGGAGATCGTGAGTGCGCCGCTCGCATAGGTGATGTGGTGCCGGGTGTAGGCGGCGTTGCGCGCCAGCACGCGGTCGAGGCGGAGGTTGCGGCCGTCGTACTTCTTCGCCATCAGCGCCGGGAGAGAAACCGGGTGAGCGCTCTCTGGCGTTCTCGTGGGGGTCCCGCTGGGCGTCGCCCCGGTGCTCGGGCTCGCAGACGAAGGGCTGGGGCTCGACGGCCCGCCGGACGGCGTGGGTCCGGTGCTGCTCGGAGCGCTCGCGGTGGGTGCCGTGTCGTTGCTGCTGCATCCGACGGCAGCCGCCGCCACGAGCGCACCGAGAGTCGTCAACGCTGTCCGTCGCTCCATGCGGGTCAGTCTGCCGTCCGCCATCGAAAACCGATCGAAAGCGCCGGGAAACGAGGCGAGAGAGCGGTTGCTCAGCCGTCGCTTCGGCAGATCCTCGACGCAGCTTCGACGGAGCTCTGACAGAGCCTTACCGGAGCCGAACGGCGCCGCTCATGGCATTGACGAACCTCGCGAGCGGGAGGAGGGTCGAGGGGAGCGGGCGAGGTCTGGGGGAGGGCCGACCGACTGCCGGGTTGAGGCGCTGACTGGGGCGAGGCGCGCTTCCGGCGACGATCGGTCTGTACGGCGCTGCGTCGTCTGATGCGCGCCGTGTCGTGAGCAGCGACCGGGGGTCCGGGGAGCAGACATGAGCACCATCGAGAACATGAGAGAGCGCGTTCGCGGGCAGATCTTCACTGCCGGCGACGACGGGTACGACGACGCACGCCGCGTCTACAACGCGATGCACGACAAGCGGCCGCAGGTCGTCGTGCGCTGCGAGAACGCCGGGGACGTGATGGCCGCGGTCGACTACGCCCGCACGAACGAACTGGAACTGGCGGTCCGGGGCGGTTCGCACAGTGTGCCGGGGTTCGGCACCGTCGACGACGGGGTCGTGATCGACCTGAGCGGCATGCGCAACGTCCGGGTGGATCCGGTCAGCCGGACCGCGAGGGCAGGCGGCGGCGCGACCTGGGGTGATTTCAACGCGGCCACGCATGCGTTCGGGCTCGCGACCACCGGCGGCATCATCTCGACCACCGGCGTCGGCGGCCTCACGCTCGGCGGCGGCATCGGGTACCTGGCCCGCGGTCTGGGCCTGTCCTGCGACAACCTGATCTCGGCCGACGTGGTGACCGCCGACGGGCAGTTCCTGATCGCCAGCGAGAAGGAGAACGAGGACCTCTTCTGGGCCTTGCGCGGCGGTGGCGGCAACTTCGGAGTGGTGACCGCGCTCGAGTTCCGGCTGGCTCCTGTCTCGACCGTGTACGGCGGTCCGATGCTGTTCGAGATGTCCGACGCGGCCGCCGTACTGGCCGGGTTCCGGGACCTGATCGGCGATGCGCCGGAAGAGCTCGGCGGCTTCCCGGCCTTCCAGCTCGCACCGCCGTTGCCGTTCATTCCCGAGGATCGGCACGGCGAGCCGTTCACGTTGATCGTCGCCTGCTGGGCCGGCGACCCGGAACGCGGAGAGAGCGCTGTCTCGGCGTTCCGGGAGTTTGCTCCGGTGGTCGCCGAGCACGTCGGCCCGATGCCGTACCCGGCGTTGAACAGTGCGTTCGACGGCCTGGTTCCGGCCGGACTGCAGCACTACTGGAAGGCGAACTTCGTCACCGAGCTCACCGACGACGCGATCGAGGCCCACCTGCGTCATGCGCCGGGCTTGCCTGCCGTCAACTCGACCGTGCACATCTACCCGATCAACGGCGCGTGTCATCGGGTCACTCCGGATGCGACGGCGTTCGCCTACCGCGACGCGAAGTTCGCCACCGTGATCGCCGGCATGTGGCCGGACCCGGCCCAGAACGAGGCGGGTACCGACTGGGTCCGTTCCTACTACGACGACATCGCACCGCACTCCGAGGCCGGCGGCTACGTCAACTTCATGGCCGACGACGACCAGGGGCGGATCCGCGACAACTACAAGGGCAACTACGACCGCCTGGTCGAGGTGAAGCGCAAGTACGACCCGGGCAACCTGTTCCACCTCAACCAGAACATCGCGCCGTGATCCGGCTCTGACCCAGCACACACAGCACTGCGGCCCGGTACGTCGTACCGGGCCGCGCTGTGACGTTCAGGGCTGCTGCGGTGCTCAGGACTTCAGGACTTCGGGGCGAGCTTGTGGACGACGATGCCGGACTTGAAGGTGGTGGTGCCGAGCAGATCGAGGTGGTGGATGTCCAGGCCCTGCCCGCTGAACATGGTTTCGCCGTCGGCCAGCACCGGGAAGACCCAGAAGTGGTACTCGTCGACCAGCTTGTTGTCCAGCAGCGTCTTGGAGAGCGATCCCGTGCCGAACTTGAGCAGGTTCCCGCCGTCCTGCTGCTTGAGCTCGCGGATCGCCTCGACGGTGTCGCCCTGAAGCAGGGTGGCGTTCCAGGTCGTCTCGGTCAGCGTGCGGCTGGCGACGTACTTCGGCATCTTGTTGAAGGTATCGGCCATGTCGCCACTGCGCTGCGACCAGGCCTCGGCGAACCCCTCGTAGGTCCTGCGGCCGAGCAGCAGGGCCTCGGTCTCGGCCATCAGCGCGCCGGAGTAGCCGAAGTGGTCCTCGTCCCAGTAAGGGCCGGAGTAGTCCTGCGGGTCCGAGATGACGCCGTTCAGGGTGACGAACGTGGACTCGATGAGCTTGCGCATGATGCTTCCTCTTTCAGTGTTGGTACGGGTGCTTGGTGCGCGCATCCCGGAGCGCTTGGGCCCACCAGGTGAGCTGGTCGAGCATGAGCTTGGCTTGGGCCTCGTAGCCCGCAGCCGGCCGCGGCCAGGAGCCGTCGGCGGTGAACTGCTCCCAGTAGCAGGGGAGGGTGACCGTGTTGCGGATGGTGACGGCTTGCAGTTCGGCGAAGACCTGCCGCAGCTGTGCGGTAGCCAGCAGGCCACCGCTCTCCCGTCCGTAGCTGACGACTGCGACGGGCTTGGCGTGCCACTCCTCGTAGAACCAGTCCAGTGCGGTCTTCAGTGCGGCAGGAAAGCTGCTGTTGATCTCCGGAGTGACCACTGCGAACGCATCGGCAGCAGTCAGCCGCGGAGCCAGTACGGCGACCTCCGCCGGCACCGGGTCGTCAGTATCCAGAAGCGCAGTGGGCAGGTCGGCGTCTGCGAGGTCGATCAGGTCGACCGTGAACTGTTTGGCCGCCTGTGTCGCCAGCCAGTGCGCGACGGTCGGTCCGAACCGGCCGTGGCGGGTGCTGCCGATGATGACTGCGAGTCGCATTTCCTGCCTCCTCTCTGGTGCTCTGTACTCTGCCGGAGACCGTTTACGGTTTCTTTCCGGTGCGGACGGCGGCCGCCGGAAAGATAGGGTGCGGCCATGCGTTTCGGCGTACTAGGACCGGTCACAGCCTGGACCGACGCGGGGGAGCCCGTGACGATCCAGGGGCTCAAGGGGCGTGCGCTCCTGGCCGACCTGCTGGTCCACGAGGGCCGCCCGGTCCCGGCTGACCGTCTGATCGACGACCTGTGGGGAACGCAGCTCCCGGGTAACCCCGCCGGGACGCTGTCGGCCAAGGTCTCGCAGCTGCGCCGTGCGTTCGAAGACGCCGAGCCCGGCAGCCGGAGCCTCGTGCGCTCCGGACCAGCGGGCTACTCGATCGCCGTCGACAAGACCTCGTACGACGCGCTGGCGTTCGCAGACCGGGTCTCACGGGGCGAGCTGGATGAAGCGCTGGGACTGTGGCGCGGACCGGCGTACGCGGACTTTGCCGACGAGGCGTTTGTGGAGACTGCGGTCGCGCGACTGACAGAGCAGCGCCTCACGACTCTGGAGCGCGCAGATGTGCCGGTCGGGGAGCTGTCTGCTCTGGTGGCCGAGCATCCGTTGCGTGAGGGGCTGCGTGCGGCCCAGATGCGTGCGCTGTACCGAGCTGGCCGGCAGAGCGAGGCCCTTGAGAGCTACGAAGAGCTAAGGCGACTGTTGGCCGATGAGCTCGGGCTGGACCCCAGTCCGCCGCTGGTCGCGTTGCAGCAGTCGATCCTGACGCAGGAGCTACCGCACGCGCGCAGCAACCTGCCTGCTCAGCGGACCGACCTGATAGGTCGGTCGGACGCGGTCAACGACGTCGGTGCTGCACTCGCATCCTCGCGGCTGGTGACGCTGACCGGACCAGGAGGAGTGGGCAAGACACGACTGGCTCTGGCCACGGCGGCTTCGGTGGCAGACCGGTTCGCGGACGGCGTTGTCCTCGTCGAGCTGGCCGCCGTCACCCCGGCAGCGCTCTCGGTGCGAGACGCGCTCACCGACGCCGTACAGGCTGCTCTGGATCTGCGAGACAGCAGTGGTCCGGCTGAGACCGCAGTGGAGCGCCTGGCGGCCGTCATGGGCTCACGACTGCTTCTGCTCGACAATTGCGAGCAGGTGATCGCTGAGGTTGCAGACCTGGCGGACGAGCTGCTGGCTGCAGCACCGGACCTGCGTGTGCTGGCGACCAGCCGTGAGCCTGTCAACCTCGCAGGCGAGGCGGTGTGGACCGTACCGCCGCTGGAGGTCCCGCCGGCTGGTCAGGAGCCAGATGCGGCGGCAGACTGCAGTGCGGTCCGGCTGTTTGTCGCTCGGGCAGCTGCAGCATCGCAAGACTTCGCACTGACCGCAGACAACCTTGCTGACGTTGCTGTGCTGTGTCGGCGGCTGGACGGCATCCCACTCGCTCTGGAACTCGCCGCCACGCGCGTGCGTGCTCTCGGCATCCAGGGCTTGGTAGCTCGGCTGGACGACCGGTTCCGGCTGCTGGCGACCGGGCATCGTGGAGCTGCACCACGTCAGCAGACTCTGCAGGCGATGATCGATTGGAGCTGGGAGCTGCTAGCTCCCGACGAGCAGATCGTGCTGCGACTCCTCGCCGTACACGCTGATGGCAGTACGGCGGATGCCGCGGCCGAAGTGTGCGCTGAGCCGGCGATCGACGTACTGGAGGTTCTGGTTCGACTTGTCGACAGGTCGCTCGTCGTACCGGTGCATGGTGTCGACGGACCGCGGTACCGGTTGCTGGAGTCAGTGGCGGCGTACTGCCTGGAGAAGCTGCGTGCGGCTGGCGAACTGGAGTCAGCGCAGCAGCGGCACCTCGAGTACTACGTGGCGCTGGCGGAGTCGGCCCAGCTCTTCGGTGCTGAACAGAGCCGGTGGCTGCGTCTCCTGGATGCGGATGCGGCGAACCTGCGGACGGCGCTCGACCGGGCCGTAGCCACTGGACAGTCGGACCTGGCTGAGCGACTTGTCGACGCGCTGGCGTGGTTCTGGTTCCTGCGTGGCCGTACGGCGGAGGCGGTCCGCGCGCTGGACGCCGTACCGGAGTCAGCGCGCGCAGGTGTCTGGCGGGCTGGGTTCCTCTATCTGCAGGCGGATCGCCGGGCAGGTGCCGAGTGGGAGCGCTGGTCGGAGACGGCTGATGCACGCGATCAGTGGTGGGTCGCATTCACCAGCGTTGATGTCGGTGAAGTCGTCATGGGTGAGGCGCTACTGGAGCGATGCCTGAAGGCTTTCGAAGCAGCCAGTGATCAGTGGGGAGTTGCTGCGGCGCTCCTGGCTCGCGCCAAGCACGCACACCTGCGGTCCGACGTGAAGGCGCTGCGAGCTGACGCAGTGGAGAGCACGCGAAGCTTTCGTGCCTTGGGTGATGCGTGGGGCGAGCTCCAGGCGACAAGCTGGCTCGGTGCAGCGGCTGAGCTGGATGGTGACTTCGAGGAAGCCGCACGCCTGCACGGTGAGTGTGTGCAGCTTGCGGAGACGCTTGGGCTGTGGCCCGACGTAGCTGGGGCGCTGGGCATGCTCGGCTGGACTGAGATCAGGCGGGGCGACTACCAGGCTGCCTGTGCGCACGGCGAGCGTGCGCTGCGACTGGCGACAGAGCAGGGGCAGCGGTCGTTGCAGGCCCTGGCTGAGATCGTGTTGGCCTTCGGAGCTCGGCGGATGGGCGACCTTGGCGACGCAGAGCGCCGACTGCGGGCGCTGCTCGCAGCAGCCCGCGCGCAGAGCGAGTCGGTGCTCTACCTGTCGATGGTGCTGGCTGAGCTCGGGTTCGTACTGGAGTTGCAGGGTGATCCGGCTGCGGCTCTGGACCTTCACAAGGAGTCCTTTGAAGTCTCTGAGGCTCACGACTCCGTCCGGAGCATGTGTCTGGCGCTTGAGGGGATGGCTGCGGCTGTCGAGGACAAGAACGTAGCCGCGCAGCTTCTCGGAGCGGCGTCAGCCACCCGAGCAGCCGGTCAGCACCTGATCGCCTCCACCGAAGTCGAGGACCTCGCACGGGCCGTTGCAGCAGCAGAGACTGCTCTCGGCGCAGGCTACGACGAGGCGTTCGGACGCGGCCGTGAGCTCACGCCGCGGCAGGCCTTCGACCTGCTCTGTGAGTAGATGTTCTGTGTTTGAGATTATTTGCTAAGCCAAGTAGTTTGGTGCTCATGGATTACGGCCACGATCTGGTCTTCGGGACCTTCCTGACCCCCGCGATCGACGACCCCGCGCGCGTGATCGCGCTGGCACAGCTGACCGAGCAGGTCGGGCTGGACCTGGTGAGCTTCCAGGATCATCCCTACCAGCCGCGCCTGATGGACGCCTGGACGCTGCTGTCCGTCGTCGCAGCGCAGACCCAGCGCATCAAGGTCACCACGAACGTCGCCAACCTGCCGCTGCGGCATCCGGTGGTGCTGGCGCGCAGCGTGGCCACGCTGGACCAGATCACTGGCGGCCGGGTGGAGCTGGGCCTCGGCGCCGGCGGATTCCTGGAGGCCGTCGCGGCCAACGGCGGACCGCGCCTCACTGCGGGCCAGAGCATCACAGCCCTGGAAGAGGCCATCGCGATCATGCGGGAGGTCTGGACGCCGACAGGTGGCGGTATCAAGCTTCCCGGCAAGCACTACACGGTTGCTGGTGCGAAGCGCGGCCCACAGCCTGCACACGACGTGGAGATCTGGCTGGGCGCGTACAAGCCACGCATGCTGGCCGTCACCGGCCGCCTGGCCGACGGTTGGCTCCCCAGCAGCGGGTACGTCGGACCGGACCAGCTCGCTGCGATGAACAAGCTGATCGACGAGGCGGCTGTCGAAGCAGGACGCGACCCGGCATCGGTACGGCGCCTGTACAACCTCTCTGGGCAGTTCGCCGGCAGCGGTGGGTTCCTGCAGGGGCCAGAGCAGGTGTGGATCGACCAGCTCACTGAGCTGACGCTGGGCGAGGGGATGAGCACCTACATCCTCGCTTCTGACGACCCGACCGACATCCGCCGCTTCGCTGAGGTCGCGGAAGGGGTTCGCGAGGCGGTCGAGGCCGCGCGGAACGGGACCGCAGCCGTCGCTCAGACGCCACCACAGTCGTCCGGGTTCGCCGTCGTACCGACTCCACCGCCTGCGGTACGACGGAGCGCCGTACAGGTGCTGGACGAGTCGGAGCGACCTACCGGGCCGGCGCTGGACCCGTCGCGCACGTATACGTCGTACCAGCTGTCGTCGGGGCAGCACCTGATCGACGTACACGACCATCTGCGCTCGGAGCTCGAGCAGATCCACGATCTGGTCGAGCAGGTCGCGGCTGGTTCGATGGGCATCGGTCAGGCGCGCTCACACATCAACACGATGACCATGCGGCAGAACAACTGGACGCTCGGCACGTACTGCGAGTCGTACTGCCGGCTCGTCACCACGCATCACTCGATCGAGGACGCGTCGCTGTTCCCGCAGCTGCGCCGGGCCGACCCTGCGCTGGTACCGGTCGTGAATCGGCTGCAGGAGGAGCACCTCGTCATCCACGACGTACTGGAGGGCGTGGACAAGGCCCTGGTCGCGCTGGTGGATGGGTCCGGCACGATCGACGGACTGCGGGCAGCGGTCGACCTGCTGGACGACACGCTGCTCTCGCACCTGTCCTACGAGGAACGTGAGCTGGTCGAGCCACTGGCTCGACTCGGCGTCATGTAGTGGACTACTTCGCCTCACCGAGCAGTGAGGCGAGGATGTCGAGCAGGCGAAGCGTAGGAGCCTCACCGAGCAGCCGGGCCGCCGACGTGGGCGGCTCGGCGTTCAGACGGACCTGCAGCAGCTTGAAGTCGCGCACGTTGGCCGGATTCACCAGGTCCGCGTGCACTGCGCCCAGAAGCTCAGCACCTGCAGAGGCGTTCGTGTACGTCATCCGGATGAAGCTGTCGCTGACAGGGAAGAGAAACGGGCGCTTCAGGTGCAGCAGCTTCGACTTCTTCGCCTGCCCGAAGCCCCGGTGCCCCGAGAACACCTCGTCGAGCGCCATGGCCGAGTCGAACAGCGCAGTCCCCGGCGCAGCGTCCTCCAGCCGCGCATCGACCGGCACCGCGGCGAACTCCTTCTCCGCATCCACCTCGAGCAGCCAAGGGATGTCCAGCGCCCGCAGGTCCGCACCGATCACCATGGTGCGCGCCAGATCCTCCAGCGTCACCCGGTTCGGGTCAGCCCCACCGACATTCGTCATCCCCGGCAGCCCGTCGTAGTACCGCAGGACGGCGCCGTTGCCCTCGGCATAGATCCGCAGCTGGGCGATCGCCTCGTCGACGACGATCTTCCGAGTACCGATGTTCATGGCCACACCCTCACACTCTTTGTGGCAGACCCGCCAGCAGACGAGCCATCATCCGAGCGATTCCCTCACAGCGTTTCCGCAGATCGTAGGCGACCCGGCGCTCATCCACACGCCTGGGTCGCCCCACTTATCCACAACCAGTAATCACCGTGCCACAACACCCCCAAACTCCATAAACTCTCCGTGACATCCCCACCACCGAACGGAGGCGCCCATGACCCACCCCCGGCGACTGCTCGCGCAGATGCAGGCGGTGGGCCAGGAGCCAGAGTCGGCGCTGAATCCGCGGGAGGACATGACCTCGCTGTGCGAGTGCCCTGTCTGTGGCGCGACTTCTCTGACCGCGCAGCCGTATGAGGTGTGGCCGGTTCCGGAGTATGCGGAGTACGTCGAGCCGGATGCGGAGACATACCTGTGTTACCGCGACGGCCGGCTCAGGTCCGAGGAGGTTACGGAGTTGCGATGGGGCGGGCAGGGCGCGCCGCCGGCTACTGACGCGTCCGGAGCCGTCGACTACGGACATATCGACAGCATGAGGTTCCAAGAGGGGGTCTTCGACCTTGAGGGAGATTTGGGGCTCGATGACCGTTCGCGCCGTGGCTGCGCGGATCGTGCTGGATGGCGGTGGGTGAGCCTGTGGTGAGCTTGATCGGGCAGGCGGATCTGCCGGAGGGGTTTGTGTATCCGGCGTCGTTTGTGCGGGTGGTTGAGCTGGGGCTGGTTGAGTTTGAGCCCTGGCAGGTGTTGAGCGGGGAACTGCTCTACTTCCAGTACCGAGGCTTGGGAGAGCGGTATCCGGGGCGGGTCCTGGTTCCGTTCGCGCGGCGTCGGGACAACGACGATGTTGCGTGTTGGGGCGCGGGCGGTGCGGAGGTTTTGCTCGTCCATGACTTTGCTGGTCCGGGGTGCGAGCTGAGGGAGACGCTGCCTTCGTTTTATGACTGGCTGCGGCGGGCGGTGGAGGACCTTATTGAGTTTGAGCCGGAGTAGCTCCTATGTGGGCGGCGAGGGCTGGGGCTAGGGGGTAGGGGAGTTCCGGGGGGAGGGCTGCCTGGGCAGTGGCAGAGTCGGATTTTGTCAGGGCGTGGATGTGGTGCATTTCGGGGGTGGCGTCCTCGATGCGGATGATCCAGTCGTTGACGTGGTGGGTGACGGCTGGGCCGGAGAGGCCTAGTTGGAGGGAGCGGATGTTGGGTTGGGGGGTGAGGGTGAGGGTTTGTTCGGGGTCCCATTGAACGCGGACGGGGGAGGTGGTGAGTGATTCGCGCCAGGCCTCTTCGCTGGCGTGGTGGGCGGGGTCGTAGTGGGAGAGGGTGCTGTTCGCGAGGGCCCACTCGAAGCCGGAGCGTTTGAGGTGGATGCGCAGGACGCGGGTTTGGCCGGGCTTGGTGGCCCAGCCGGAGCGGTAGGCCATCCAGAGGAAGGAGGGCTTGATCCAGGTCATGCGGGAGAAGCCGAAGGGTGCGACGAAGGTGCCGGCGGCAAGGGCCGGTACGGCGATCTCGGGGGCGTAGGCCTGGTAGACGGCGATCGTGTCGTCGTCGTGGAGCGCACGGATCTGGCGGTGCATGGGGACCTCAGAGGTTGGTGATGAGGGATCGGATGGTGGCGAGGGTTTCGTCGGGGTGGGTGAGGTGAGCGTTGTGGTCGGCGGTGGGCCAGGACTCGATGGTTGCGTTGAGGGCGACGGCCAGGCGGGCGTGGGCTTGGGCGACCGGGGCGGCAGGCTTGCGGTCGGCAGTGATGAGGATCGCGGGGACGACCGGGAGGGTCGACTCGTCGAGGGCGGCGGAGAGGTCCGCGAGGCCGTGGACTGCGTGGCCGAGTTGGGCGATGTCCAGGTGGGCGGTTCGTTCGAAGACGGCTGCGCAGTCGGGGCGGAGGGTGCGGTTGCGGGTGCTTCGGGCGACGGCGGCGCGGAAGGTGGCGGCGACCAGGCTGCGCAGGACGGGCAACTTGCCGAGTGAGGCGAGGGTGCTGGTGAGGCGTTCGATGCGGGCGCACGATCGCGGGTCGTTGATCGGGGTCGGGTCGATGAGGACCAGACCGGCGACGCTCTCGGGGTGGTCGTCGGCCAGCAGCAGCGCTACCGCGCCGCCGAGGCTTTGGCCGACCACGACGACGGGGCCGAGACCGAGTTCGTTGATGAGGGCATGCAGATGCGCGGTGGCGTCGGCGAGGCGGCCGGGTTCGGAGGAGGTACCGGTACCAGGGCGGTCGTGGACGATGACTCGGCAGCCGGGGTCGGTCACAAGGCCTTCGACGATGCCTGGGAAGAAGCCGTCGCAGGACTCGGCCCCGCCGGGCAGGAGGAGCACCGGCGGACCGGAGTCGCCGTGGATCTTCACGTTGTCCAGCTGCACAAGGGCTCCTCTGGGTTCACGACGTAAATGAGTTGAGGGAAGGGTGAGGCGGTTCGCATGATGAGGGTATGACTACGACTTGTGGAGTGTTGCTGATGGGACCGGTTGCCGACGTGGCGGCGCGGGCTCAGCAGCAGGCCGGTCGTGGCTGGAGGTCTAGCCGCCTCCAGTCGTGATGGAGGTGGTGGTCGCCGGGGTGCTCGCCGGGTACGGGATCGCAGTACCGGTTGGGCCCGTGGGGACCTACTTGGTGGGCCTGAGTGCGCGAAGTTCGGCGCGAGTGGGAGCTTGTGCAGCTCGCGGCATCGCATCGGCGGACGGGATCTACGCGCTGGTCGCAGCCGTGGCCGGTACGGCGTTGGCTCCGCTCCTCATCCCGATCGTGGTGCCGTTGCGTTGGGTGTCCGTGGTGGTCCTCATCGGGCTCGCGGTGATCGGCGCGGTCACCGGCGTACGGCGGTATCGCGCGCGCCGGTTGACTGGAGTCGCGCGGGAGACTCCGGTTCGCGGGCGAACGGCGTACTGGGGGATGCTCGGGATGACGCTGCTCAGTCCGATGACGGTGATCTATTTCGCGGCGCTGGTACTCGGCGGCTCCGGAAGTCGATCGACTGCAGAGCTGGCCGTGTTCGTGGCTGCTGCGTTCTTGGCGTCGGCGAGCTGGCAACTGTTGCTCGCCGGTGGCGGCGTCCTACTGGGACGCGTGCTGACCGGACCCACAGGTCGGCTCATCACCGCGCTGATATCCAGCGTGGTAATCGTGGTGCTCGCGATCCGACTAGTTGCCTAGGGCAACTGATGGGCGACCGCGCCGGCTGGATTGAGGAACAGCAGGACCGGTGGGCCGGTGTTGGGCAGGATCTCCGTGTACGCCTGCAGCTGGGGAGCGTAGTAGGCGACGCGGCTGTCCAACGCGGCCGCCGGGATGACGTCGGTCTTGTAGTCGACGACCGTCAGGCGGCCATCGTCCTCGCGGTAGATGAGGTCGACGAAGCCTTCGAGCACCGTGCCATCGGGCTGGACCGTGCCGACATACGACTCGCGCCAATGATCGCGGGCCGCTGCTCGCTGCACGACGTCCGCAGCGAGGGCGGAACGAACCAGCGCGGTCACGACATCGGCGTACTCGAGGACGCCTTCGGCGAGGCACTGGCTCGACACGGCGGACTCGAGACCGGCGCCGGTCGAGAGATCGACGACCTGCAGTACGCCGTGGACCGCGCGACCGATCGCGGTCCCGTACCGGCCCTTCGACCACGGTGGGAGTTCAAGGTCGCGTGGCGCCTTGGCGGTCCCGGGGTCGACAGGCTCGTCGGTCAGGGCAGATTCCGGTCCCGTGCCTTCGAGACCGGATGCACTGCGCGCCGACGGGCGACGGCTGGCCTGCCGGGCTGCGGTGATCTGTTCGTCCCAGTCGCGCCGACTCATCGGCGGCGTGACGTCCGAGGTGGATCGCGGGTCGCGATCGGCCGGCGGCGGACCGTCGAACAGCGTGATCCCCGGCAACTCCGCGGCACCGGCAGAGGCGAACATCTCGGCGTTGCTGGAGTGACGACGCGTACCTGATCGGTGCAGCGAGACGACGAGGTGGTCGCGAGCGCGGGTCGCGGCGACGTACAGGAGACGGCGTCGCTCGTAGTCGTCCATCTGCTCGTCGACCGGCTGGACGAGATCGAAGTCCTCGGTCTGGACCGAAGCCTTGAGCTTCACCGCATAACCGCCGATCGGCGGCCACAGAACCTGGACGCCGCGCTGCCGGTTCGGCGCGGCCGTCATGCCGGACAGGATGACGATCGGGAACTCGAGCCCCTTCGCGGCGTGGATCGTCATCACCCGGACGGCGTCCGCGTCCGTCTCGGGCAGGACGGCCTCGGCGACGCGCGACGCCTCCTCGCCCTGGTGAGCAGCCCAGGCGAGGTACGAACGTAGACCGCCGTGCTCAACCTCCGACCAGGCACGGGCCTGATCGACGACGAACCGGATCCGCCGCCAGGTGTCGCGGGCCCGCGGTCCGATCGCAGCGACCTCGAGCATCCGGCGGTCGGCGACGATCTTGGCGAGGACTTCGCTCGGGGTGAGCCAGCGCGACGCGTAGTACGTTCGGCGCAGCCAGTCCATCGCTTCGCCGATCGGATGCGTCAGCAGGTCGTCGGAGACCGGCGCGGTCAGCGTGAACGAGCCGCCGGAACGCTTCCAGGTAAAGAGATCGTCGTCCCCACACCCGAAGAGCGGCGAGCGCAAGGTGGTGACGAGCGCGAGCTGATCGCTCGGGTCGCCGAGCGCGCGAGCACAAGCGAGCAGATCGCGAACCTCAGCGGTCTGATAGACGAGTGAGCTGGCCTCGGCCCGGTACGGAATATCGGCCCGATCTAGTGCATCTTCGAGGAACGGCAACGACGTCCGCGCCGGAACCAGTACGGCGATATCGCCGGCCGCGGCTGGTCGCCAGGCCGACGTGCGTTCGTCGTACACGAGCCAGCCGTCGCGCAGAGCCTTCTCCACGGTCGCCGCGACGTCAGACGCTTCGCGTTCACGAAGAACCGAGGCCTGTGCGCGCGGAAGGTCGTCATGTGGCACTGCGCCAAGGATGGTGACAGCGGGTCCGGAGACAGAGTCGTCGTACGGCGCCGGCGTGGGCTCGGGCGGACTGTCGTCGGTAGCGCGCCGGAAAGGCAGGACAGTCGCAAGCTCAGGCTCTGGTTCGGCAGGGGAGTCGTCCAGGAAGTCGAAGAGGGTGAGCTCATCGTCGGGGTCGCGACTGACGTCCGCGGGAAGCGGCGCGGCCGGTGGCGGCGGAGCTGTAGTGGGCGTGGTCGTGCGATGCGGCGTCAGCGCGTGGTACGTGGGTTGAGCGCCGTCCTTGGGCTGGATCAGCGTCGTGAAGACGTGGTTGATCCAGTCGAGGATCGGCGGCACTGTGCGGAAGTTGGTCGTCAGCGTGACCGTCTCGCCGAGCAGGTCCTGGGCCGTCAGGTACGTCGCGATGTTCGCCCGGCGGAACCGGTAGATCGACTGCTTGGGGTCGCCGACGACGAACAGCCGACCGTCGGGAACCTCGACGTCCTGCCAATCCGAAGCGTCGCCGTCCGCGCCGGCCGCGATCCGGACCGCGAGCTCGATCTGGATCGGGTCCGTGTCCTGGAACTCGTCCAGCAGGAGCCGTTCATACCGCTCGTGCAGCGCAGCACGGACGGAGTCATCGCGCCGCAGCAGGTTGCGCGCCAGCACCAGCAGGTCGTGGAACTCGAGCCGCCCCTCGCCCCGCCGTACCTCGGCCGACTCCAGCACCCGCTCGGCGATCCAATGCGAAAGGTGCCGAAGGCAAGCATCGAGGAGCAGCTCGACGAGAGACCCGGCGACCTCGACGACCTCGGCGCAGTCCGAGCGCAGTTTGGCGACGTCCGGCCAGTTCTCCTTGCGGCCGATCTTGCCGACCTTCAGCCCGCGCAACGCCTGCAGGTAGGCCAGCTGCGTCTCCTGATCGGTCGCCGCCTCCAGCATCACGCCGAGCTCACGAATGGTGTGAACCTTCGGCAGCAGTCGGTCCTCGGGATCGCGGCAGGAATCGACGGCCGCGCCCAGTTGGGCGGCGGCAGCGATCAGCCCGGTGAGGTCCGGCATCGACACGAGCTCTGGCGGATCCACCAGGACGTGCTCCTCGATCAAGTCCCAGTCGTTGCCGAACAGCCGCGCCAGCGACCGCAGGTGCTTCAGCTCGACGCCGACCGCCATCGCGAGCAGCAGCGGCTCGGCGATCGAGTCGTCATCCAGCAACCGTTGCTGCAGCTCGGCCCACCGCTCCTCGAACGCGACCGACGAGCCGACCTCATCCAGTACGTCGATCAGTGGCGGCAGCCCGGCCTCGATCGGATGCGCGAGCAGCAACTGTTGCGCGAACGCGTGCAGGGTCCCGATCGACGCCGAATCCAGATCGTCGAGCGCCTCGTCGGCCAGCGGTCCGGCCGGTCCCTTCCGCGCCTTCTCGAACTCGACCCGCAGCCGATCCCGCAGCTCCGCCCCAGCCTTCTCGGTGAACGTGACCGCAGCAATCGTCCGCAGCGGTACGCCGTCGCGCAAGACCAACGTGGTCACCCGGTCGACCAGCGCATGCGTCTTCCCGGACCCAGCACCGGCCTCGACGAACAACGTCGTGTCGGTATCGGTCCGGATCCGCTCGCGCGCCGCGCCGTCGAGCAGTTGCTCACTCATCGCCGGCCTCCTCGTAGACGACCGGATCGATCAGCCGCACCAATCGCTCGAGCGTTGGGTCATGCCGCTTGCGTTCCCAGCGCGCTCGCACCTCGCTGTGCCCGAGCCCGTCCGGATTGCAGTACGGGCATTGCACCCACAAGAAGTCCGGCACCTCGGGCGCCTTCGGCGGGAACAGCCCGTTCGCGATCGATGACACGATCACGTCCAGCGTTTCGACGTACCGGGCCTCGACCTCGGGCGTCAGTGGCACCGGGATCCGTTTGCCGCCACGCCGGACGAACCAGTACGACGCCTCGACCGGGGTCGTCGCCTCACCCAGCCGAGCACGGGCCGCGTACGCGTAGACCGGGAGTTGGAGCTTGGTCCCGCCGGCCACCGGGTCGCTCTCGATGCCTTCGTAGCGCGAGAAGCCGCCCGTCTTCACGTCCGTGACGTAGATCGTCCCGTCCCGTCCGAGGTCCACCTTGTCGGCGGATCCGCGCAGCAGCACCCGCCCCGACGGCACCGGAATCTCCACCGGCGGCTCACCGTCGAACCCGAACCGCAGCTCGCTGGCGACCACCGAAGCGTCGCGCGACACCCGCCACCGCTCGTCGTCTCCCAGCAGCACCATCAGGTCGCCCAGGATCCGCAGCCGCTCCCGCTGCCACAGCCTCGGGTGACCGGTCAGCCCCTCTGCCTCGAACTGGTCGGCCAGGTCTGCCCCGATCGCGAGCAGCAGTTGCCGTTGCTCGGCCGACCACCCCTCGCCGTACTCGGGAAGCGAGCCCGCCAACCGGGACACGAAAGCGTCGAGGCTGTTGTGAATCAGGTTCCCGACCTGGATCGGTGAGATGACGAGCAAATCCTCCGGGGCCTCCAACGGCTCCACCTGAAGCAGCCGCTCGACGAAGTACGCATGCGGACAGGTCGCATACGCCTCCAACGACGTCGGGGAGGCAATCCGATCCTCCACCGCATACTCCGGCAGCCCCGGTACGCCGGACAGGTCGCCGTCGAACCGTGTGAACGCCAACGACCCGCGCCCCCGCAGCATCTCCCGAGCCCGCACCAGCACCCGATCGCTCAGCCACAGACCGGCTGCCGCGGACCGCACCTGCCACTCCTGCTCACTCGCCGGCATGGTTGCCGTCGTCAACGACCCCGCGTACGACGCCGAGGTCCGGAGCTGGTCCCCATAAGCACCCTGGTCCCAGGCGGTCGCGGCCAACGCGTGGTCGCCACTCAACTCCCGCATCGAACCGAGCAGCCAGCGCGTCGGCAACCGGCGTGACGATCGCCGCAGGTCACCCCGGGGGAACGACGCGACCACCTTCTTCGCGCCGGCCGAGAACGCGACCAGCAGATGCCGTTGCTTCTCATCGAGCCGATCCCGGAACGACGCCAACTCCGGTGCGGCCGCTTCACGCACTCGATGCGGCAGCAGGGCGTCCTCATGCACACGCCCCGGATAGAGATCCTCGGACAGCCCAACGACGTACACGATGTCGGCTGCGAGCCCGACGCTTGCCGACAGTGGAGCCACCAGGATTCCGGTCCCGAAGGTGCCGACTCGCGGCAGTGATTGCTGCAGCTCCAGATCCAGCACGTCGCGCAGCACGGACAGGCTCGCCGGTGTCCCGAGCTCGTCCAACGTGGAGAGCCCGCGCAACGAGCCTTCGACGGCGGCCGCGGCATACTGCTCCTCGATCGGCAGGGCGGAGTAGTCGCCGAGCAGATCCTGGAAGAGCTCCAGAACTCCGATGGCCAACGCCGACCAGCTCTCCAGTTCGGCGACAGTCCGCAGTCGTCTCCGCAGTTCAGAGGCAAAGGCGTGCAGGGCCTCGGCTCGGTCCGCGTTGGCGCGCGCACGCCGGATCGCGGCCGGTCGCGGATCCTCGGCCGCCTCCTCCTGATCGGCGGTCCGGCGCTCCGACTCCGCGTACCGGGCGAGCCGCGTGTCCCAGTCATCACCGCGCACCACACCGGCCGCGCGCGACATCCGCTCCCACTGCGGCACCGGGATGCGTTCGCCGGTGAAGTCGCGCGTCGGGGCGTTCGCCAGGGCGCGGAACACATCGGCGCGCGGCAGGTCTTGATCGACGAGCGCGAGCACCTCGAGCAGCGTCCGCGCGATCGCCCGCTCATGCACCGGCCGCGTCCCCGGGCCGTTGACGGCGATCCCCGCGGCCGCGAGGTGCTCGTGCAGCAACCGTGCGTACGGCGTGATCGCCGAATACAGCACGGCGATCCGGTGTGCGGGAGTCTTCTTGAGCGACGCGACCACGTCCCGCACGACACAACGGATCTCGTCGTCGGCATCGGACGCGTTCAGGATTTCGGTCGCGACCGGATAGTTCCGCGAGATCGACGTCGGCAGGTCGAGACCGATCCGCTCGAGTGAACGTCGGACCGCCCGATCGGCACGCCGTACGTCGGTGAATCCCACGATCACCGTCAGATCGGCCGCGGCGGCTCCGAGCGCCTCCACGAAGGCGGCCTCGGCCTGGGTGAGCTCCTGCGGAAGGTAGAGCACGAGCGCGCCGAGCTCGCGGACGATCGCCGGCTCGGCGTCGACGCGGGCGGAGGCAGCCCGCAGCAGGTCGGTCTCGTCGTACCAATCGGTGCCGAGATCGGACCCGACCTGGCGATGCAGTCGCACCAGATCCGGGCCGAGGACCGAGGCCGCGGCGACTCTTTCCAGCGCGGGCTCGGACAGATCGCGCAGCTCACGATGGGCTGACGCAAGCGCTTGGATGGTGGACGGATGCTCGGCGACGTCCTCGAAAATGCCCGGAGCCTTGGACAAAGCGGTCCGCCAGGTCGCCGCGACGATCGGACGCGTGGCCGGCCGTCGTGGCGACAGCACACCGGCCGCGAGCTGCTCGGCCAATCGCTCGAGGGTGGCGAGGAACAACCCCGCGATGCCGGTCGTCGCGAGCTCCCGGCGGGCGACGACACCGGCCAGGTTGTTCGGTAGCAGCAGAGTGACAGGCGCCATCGGATCGTCGGCCTTGAGCCGCGTCACCACGGCATGCAAACGCTCCAGGGCGGGCGCGCCGTACGCCGTGCTCTCGATCCGGGTGCTGCTCACGAAATCCCCGATCTCTCGACTGTCACCGCAGACGGTAGACCCTGCCACGGACAAGTTCCGAAACGGCGCGAAACGCCCTGGTTTCTGCAGGGTTCCCGGCGGGCTCGGACAATGAAGAAATGACCAGGCAGACGGCGATCGCACGGGTGCTGATGGTGGCTGTGTTCGCACCGTCCGGCGGCCTGTTCGGCAAGGGCGTCGCCGAGGTCTCGCAGGGCCGGGAGTGGTGGCCGTGGCTGGTCGCGGCGCTGGTCTGGCTGATCGTGTCGGGGTCGATCGCGATGGCCGTGTCGAACCATCTCGACGAGCACAGATAATGCTCCGATGGTCGCTGCCGTGCATCACGTCGAGATCTGGGTCCCGGACCTTGTCCGCGCCCAGCAGAGTTGGGGCTGGGTACTGAATCGGCTGGGCTGGAAGGACGGTGACGGCTGGCCCGGCGGGATGACCTGGACCGCCCCCGACGGCAGTTACGTCGTGGTCGAGCAGAGCCCGGCGATGTCGGCCGACGTCCACGACCGGCTCCGCCCCGGGATGAACCACCTCGCGCTGAACGTCGCCTCCCGCGCCGAGCTCGACGCGCTCGTGGCCGAGGCCGCTGCCAACGGCTGGACGCTGATGTTCGCCGACCGGCATCCGTACGCCGGCGGGCCGCAGCATTACGCCGCATTCCTGCACAACGAGGACGGGTACGAGCTGGAGCTCGTCGCCCCCAACTGAGGCCGTCTGACTGATGCGTGAGACTACTGATGCCTGGAGTGACCACTGGGACTACTGGTGTGACACAGTTGTCCAGGCAGTAGGTGTCGCGGGGCAGAGGTGGAAGGACGGTGCTCGTGACGGAGAAGCCTGACGGGGAAACTGCGCCCCCAGTGGCTTCGCGCTCGGCGCGAGAATCAGATACGGGGCCTGAGGTTCTGGAAGCGCGGATCCGCGGCCTCCAGTACGCGCTGGGGCAGTTGCTGGAGCATGCGCGCCGGCTGACCCAGGGCGAACACCAGCGGGCTGTCCAGCTGCATCGGCAGCTCCAGGAGCAGACTGCGATCGCGCGCCGCGAGTCCCGTGCGCAGGTCGACGCGAACACCGCTGCGGCGCTGGCAGAGGCAGAGCCGGCCGCACGGCTGCTCGCACACCGCCTCGCCCCCGGACTGGCCTCGATTCCGCCGAACGACGCCCGCTGGCGCTCCCGGCAACTCGTGGGCGCCGGAGTCCCGCCGTACATCCGGATCGGTGAGCTGGAGGCCGGTACGCCGGTCGCCGTGCCGCTGCTGCGGACCAACGGCTGGAAGGTGACCGCGGACCGGAACGAGTCCGCGCGCCGGCTGCTGCAGAGCGTCGCACTGCGGCTGGTCGCCGCTGCAGAGCCCTTCCGGCTGCGGATCGACGCGTTCGACCCGAAGCTGACCGGCACCATGGGCCTGCTCGGCCATCTGACCACGAAGTACCCGCAATTGGTGCCTAGGGCAACCCACACCGCTGAGCAGCTGCACGCGGTGCTGTCCGGACTGGTCGACGTGTCGTCGCTCCGGGCCAGCCGGCAGGCGCAGCTCGGGCACAAGCGGTTCGAGGACCTCATCCGGGAGACCGGTCGAGTGACCGATCCGTACCGGCTCGTCGTCCTGTTCGACTACCCCTCCGGCATCGATCAGCTCGCACAGCGCGATCTGCTGCGGCTTGCGGCGACGGCGGGGGAGCGGGGCATCTGCTTCCTCGTCCACCACGATCCGTCGTCCCCGGCCGAGAGTGACGTGGATACGAAGCAACTGCTTGAGCTACTGGACGCAGTGGTCGTCACCGGCGACAAGGTGGAGGCAGCGACGCTGCCGGGAGTGGCAGCCAAGCTGGACCCGGCCTTTGAAGCGAACGTTGCTGCAGGCATCTGTGACGTGGTCGCCGAGCTCGCAGAGATCGCAGTACTGCCGACCATCGACTTCGAGCGCACACTGCCGGACCGCTCCACCTGGTGGCAGCCGGTCAAGGATGAGATCGGCACAGTGATCGGGTACGACGACCGCACGCCCGCACTGGTGCGGTTGCGCAGCGGCAACCCTGCACTGCCGCATGTGCTGGTCGGTGGCGCGGTCGGTCAGGGCAAGTCGAACCTGCTGCTCGTGCTGATCCACGGACTGGCTGCGCGGTACGACCCTGTCGATCTAGAGATGTACCTGCTGGACTTCAAGCACGGTGTGGAGTTCTCCGCGCTCGGTCCGGCCGGAGAGCGTGAGCACTGGCTGCCGCATGTGCGGGTGCTGGGGATCCACAGCGACCGGGCGTTCGGTCTCGCCGTACTGCGGCATCTGTCTGATGAGCTGGCGCGGCGGAGCGAGATCTTCAAGGCGCACGGCAACGTTGCGGACATCGCTGAGCTGGCTCCGGGACCGGACCGGCCGCCGCGGATCCTGGTGGTCCTCGACGAGTTCCAGGTACTGCTTGAGGACGACGACGAGCTGGCGGACGAGGCGGCCAAGCTGCTGGAGCGGTTGGTGCGGCTGGGACGTGCGTACGGCGTTCACGTCGTACTGGCGACTCAGACGATCGAGGGGGTCAAGCGGCTGTCGACGCGGCGAGACTCGATCTTCGGTCAGGTGCCGTACCGGATCGCTCTGAAGACCACGCCAGCTGATTCACAGGCGATTCTGCGCAGTGGGAACACTGCGGCGGCTGAGCTGCAGTTCCGCGGTGAGGCTGTGCTGAACGCGAACTTCGGCTCACCTGACGACAACCAACACGTCCTGGTCAGCTTTGCGGACAAGGCGGTGCTGGACGACCTGCGGCGTGAGCTATGGCTCCGAGCCGGTACGGCGGCGCACCCGCCGCGCGTGTTCCACCTGGCAGAGCCGGCACGGCTGGCTGACACTGCGGCTGCGGTGAAGCCGGAGCTGGGACGGCCATGGATCGGTCTGCCGATCGCAGTGACCGAAGAGCCGGTGCAGGTGGAGGTACGGCCCGAGCCGGGAGCCGGCGTACTGGTTCTGGGTGACGGTCCGGTGGATGCGCTCGGCGTACTGACTGGGTTGGCGTTGTCGACTGCTGGGGCTGCAGTGGAGCCGCCGCGGTTCATTTTCATAGACGGGACCGACTCCTCGCCTGCTGTCGCGGACGGCAAGGGTGCGCTGGTGCATGCGCTGCGCTCACTCGGGTGTGAGGTCGAGACGGTCGACAAGCACGATGAGGTCGGACCTCGGTTGTTTGCGTTGCGGAACGCGCTGCGGGACGGACAGGTCGGCGGTCAGACCTATCTGCTCGGCTTTGGCTTCCATGGCGTGCCGCGGATGCAGCTGCATGCGGAGGGGTTCTTCGAGAGCCCGGCCAATGCACTGCAGGACATCGTCCGGGACGGTCCGGCGCAGGGGCTCATCACCTTCGGCTGGTGGAACAGACTGCACGTAGCTACCGAGCACCTCGGCTATGGACGAGCGAACGTGGCGACGCATCTGTTCTTGCGGCATCCGCAGGACGGTGTCCGGGCTGTATGCGGACCGCTGGTTCGGTGGGCTTCGGAGCCACACCGCGGGCTGCTGTGGGACGGACTGCATCCGGAGGCGCAGGTCGTCGTACCGTTCGCTGCTTTGCGGACTGACGAGGTAGAGCGTGCAGTGGAGTTGGTGCGGCGATGAAGACGGAACAGCAGCAGTGGTCCGAGTACGCACGTGCGCTGCGGATCGTCGCAGGTGCCCGTACGGACGCTCAGCAGGCGCAGGACCGGCTCACCGCCACCAAGTCCCGCGCAGAGGCTGCAGCGCAGGCTGAGGCCGCTGCCATGGCCGAACGCGGCCGACAGGTAGAAGAGCGGCTGAACGCGCTCGCTGAGAAGGCTGCGGTCAGTCTGCAGCGTGCTGGGCTGCCGGCTGACGGGCGTCGGATCAACATCCCGTCGCCGGAGATCCGCGGTCTGAGCGACCTGGAGTCCGCCGCGGCCCGCCTCACCAAGCAACTGGGTGAGGCGGTCGACCAGCTCGAGGAGGTCCGGGCCGAGGGGCGCGCGCTTCAGGAGCGGCGCAAACGTCGTACGATCAGCGCCGTCCTGACGCTGGTCGGGTTCGTGCTGGTGTGGATCACCGCGTCGTTCCTGGCCGGGGTCGAGGCGGCAGCGATCGGTGCGGTCACCATGCTGGCCGCATCGCGGATGCTCGGGCTGCCCAGGCTGCCTGGAGCGCGGTGGTGGGGCTGGGGCGGTGCCGTCGTGGTCGTGGTCGCGATGGCGGCCGGGCTGCCCTGGTGGCTCGCGATCCTGGTACCGGTGGTCGTGGCCGGTACGGCGATCGTGCTGCCGAAGAAGCGCAACTGACATAGGAGTGGGTTCAGGTGTCCGACGTACAGCGGCTCAAGGAACAGCTGTTTCAGGTCTCGATGGAGGCCAAGCAGGCAGCGGGCGGGCTGGCCGGCTTCAAGCTGCGCTTCACGCAGCACAGCCAGCAGGTCGAGAGCCTGATCGCGGGTACGGCGACCGGGGTGGACCGGGACATCTCCGAGATCCTGGATGCGGCCGGCAAGGCCGTGGAGCAGGCAGCCGAGGCTCTGGAGATCGCCTCGGCCGGATGCAAGAGCTACGCCGACCAGATCTGACCTCCGATGCCGTCGGACCTGCAGCGGGTGGCGCGTGGGTTGGTCGAGTGCCTCGACGAGGTACCGGGCGTGCTGCACCACCTACAGCGCACAGCCGTCCGCTGCCGCGAGAACGCGGCAGTAGCGGCGCAGGGCGGTGCGACTGTGGCCGCGCATCAACTGGACGCTGCCGCACGGGCGTGTGAGGCGGCAGCGCACTACCTGTCGATGGCACCGCCGAAGGCGCGACTGTGGGCCGATCGACTGGTCGGTGGCGGATCGGGGACGGACCGGCTCTCGTCGGACTCCGCCGATCGCAACCGCGCTACTGGCGGCAAGGGCGATGTGGTCGAGCGCGACACCCGCGGTCGCACCAAACGGCTCACGGCGACCTTCGAGGACGTAGAAGTTGCCGACGACAACGAGCCCCCGCTGATCACCGTCGCCCGCAAAGCCTTCGAGAAGTTCCGCAAGGACCACGAGAAGGACGACGAGCAGAACCCGAACCCCGACGAACCTCTCGAGGTCGAGATCGTCGTCACCGAGACCGGCGAGTTCGAGATCGAGGAGAAGACCGAGAAGGAAGAGAAGGAGGAGGAGAAACGCAACGAGCGCCTCCTCGCCGACCACGAGTTCCTGGTCGACCTCGAGGAAGAGGTCGACGAGTTCCTGGTCGACCTCGAGGAAGAGGTCAAGAACCTCCTCGAAGCCATGGCCGAATCCGCCGACCAGTCCTGGGACCACGCCACCTTCACCATCACCCCCACCACCATCGAAGCCACCTTCGACTACCCCGACAACGACAAGCCTCACCCCATCGTCGTAGACATCAACCTCCCCCCGCTCAGGCACGACGGATCGTCGAAAGCGGCAGCGAGCTTCAAGGAGTATCGCGAGCGGCTGGCTGGGAGCGGTCGAACCCGGCCGCTGGTCGGAGATGGTCCAGAGGCTGACTTTCAGCGCAAGCACTGCGGTCCGCTCGAGTACCGACTGACGTCGGACGAGGACCTACCGCGAGCATCGTGGGCCGATGGTTTGGACGATCTGCTCAAGCGTGCCCAGGACGCCAAGTACGTCGCGCCCTCCTCGGAGCGGTCGTTCTACCGCCCGGAGTCCCTGCCGCCCTTCCTGCGGAAGATCGCTGAGGAGAAGAACGATCATCAATTGCTCAAGTACCGCGCGGTGATCGGGGACGTCGACAATCCGGTCGAAGGGCTCGAAATCATCACCAACGATGCGACTGCGGCGGCATACTTTCGAGAGCGGATGCGACTGCTCGACATCCCGGGACAGGTAACCGTACGGCGAGAGGACGATGACTGATGGCGGAGTACCTGGTCGCACCGTTGGAAGAGCCGGACTGGGTGCTGGAGGTCGACGATTTTGCCGAGGCGCTGCAGAGCAGGTGGCCGGGGGCACGTGTCGGCCGAGGAAGTGTCGAGGGCTCGACGATGGCTTTCGAGGCTTTGATTTCGCTGGAACCGGCACCGCGGGAGTTGGGGGTGGCGCTGAGTGGGACACGGCAGGCGGTAAGTCTCGATCCTGCGGACGCGGAGGCTGCGGCGGAGTTTGCGCAGTGGATGGCCAGCAGCGTGCTGCCGGGGGCAGGCCTGCATCTGATCGAACCAGGCTCGTACCGGACTGTGGAGTTGAGCGCCGACATCTCGGTCGGGCAGATTCTTGCGGCGCTGCGCGCTGAATGATCTCCGGAACTGCGGGCGGCTCGGTGTGCGGGCGGTTCGAAAGGAAGTTCGAACGGGGTTGGGGAAAAAGATCTGGGGAATTGCGTCATGAAGCTTTGTGGGGGCCGTCACTACCAGTGAACCCATCCCCACAGGGAAGTGGAAGTGATCGACGTGAACCGTAGGTCTTGGATGCCGCTGATGGGAACAACCATGACGCGCCGGGTGCATTGAGATGTCCGGTGAGTCTGGTTCACAACGTTGCCGTGTACGGGTGTGGTTCGGGGACCATGTCGTCGCGGATTACAGTGCCGAGGCCGAGTTGGCCGAGAGGTATGCGGAGGCGATGGCGCGGCGGTTCGCGGGGTTGAAGGTGACCAGCGATCCGATTCCGGTGACCGATCCGGGGCAGTACCGGGCGTTGCCGGGGGAGCGGTTGTGGGAGGTTGCTCCGAAATGAGCTCTCGCCGTTTTCGGCTGATTCGCCACCATGATGTCTCCGGGGTGAGTGGGACGGGGCCTGTTGCCGAGGGCGTGCAGTTCACCGATGGATCGGTGGCGCTGCGCTGGTACGGCGACTATCCGACGACGACCGTGTGGGACGGGATCGAGTCGGTGGTCGCGATCCATGGTCATGGCGGGGCGACGGAGGTCGAGTGGATCGATCCGGAGTCCGGTCCTGATCCGGAGCTGATGGTGCCGCCGCGCGAGACGCTTGCGGCGCGGCCGTGGCCCGACCTGCACTCCGCGCCCGAACCCGAGGACCCTGACCCTTTGCACCACGAGCGCGACTCAGGCTCGTACGGCGGTGCGCCGCCGGGAAGCTGGTCGTCGTACCGCGTGTTCCGCTGACACGCCCGACGCGACACCCCTAAGCCGGTCCGGATCCGGCGCCGCGGACCCGGGCCGATGCGGCCGCCGATGCCGACCTCCTTTCCGGCATCGGCACCGCCCTCCCCTGTCTCGGGCCCAGCCGAATGCGAGTCCGGCTGGGCCCGAGCACTCAGCGGAAGTCGGTCGCCTCGAGGACGTCCAGGTCGTGGAACGTCGTCGGTCCGTCGCACAGCGCCATCAGGGCGGCCGCGAACTCACTGGTGTCGGGTCGCTTCGAGTTCTCCATCGCTTCCTCGTACGACGCGAACTCGACGATCGCGACGTACCGCGTCGGGTCCTTGCGGTCCGAACACCACACGGAGCGGATCGGCATCGGCCCGTCGCCGCCGGCCTCACGCTTGGCCCGGTAGTCCTCGGAGAGCGCCGTGACCTCGTCCGGTTTCGACGTCCGGTACTCGATGATCTGAACGAAACCAGCCATTTCTCCCCCTTGCTCAAGGCGCCGTCGAAAGGTGCCGTCATGGCCGACACTGCGCCTGGAACCGGTTGTCGGCAAGTGTTCGCGGCCTGCGGTGACGGGACGCCGTACCGGGGTCACTTTCGGTGTGCGGTTCTGCCCTCGGCTAAGCGAGCTGGGTTTTGTCGGTGGGGCCTGATTTGCTTACCTGCATGGAGATTCTGGTCCTTGGTGGGACGGCATGGTTGGGGCGCGAGCTCGCGGCTCAGGCGGTGGCGCGTGGGCATGCGGTGACGTGCGTGGCGCGGGGTGAGAGCGGTGCCGTGGCCGAGGGCGCGGAGCTGGTCGCGGTGGACCGCAGCCTTCCTGATGGGTACGGCGCTGTGCCCGATCGCGACTGGGATGCCGTGTTCGAGGTGTCGTGGCAGCCGGGGTTCGTGCGTGGGGCGCTGGCGGCGTTCGGGGCGCGGGCCAAGCACTGGACGTATGTCTCCACGGGGAACGTGTACGAGAAGTTCGATACGCCCGGGGCGGATGAGACGGCGGCGTTGCGGGCGCCGTCCGAGGATGACGTCGCCGACCGGGAGCAGTACGGCGAGGCCAAGGTCGCGTGTGAGCAGGCGTCGATCGAGGCGGTGGGGGATCGCCTGGTGATCGCGCGGGCCGGGTTGATCGGTGGGCCGGGCGACGGGAGTGATCGGGCCGGGGCGTGGGTGGCGCGGGCTGCCGCGCGGCCGGAGGAGCCGATGCTGGTGCCGGATTCGCCTGACACGCCCACCGCGGTGATCGACGTACGGGATCTTGCCGGGTGGTTGCTCGACTGTGCGACTGAGGGCCGGACGGGAATCTTCGACACCGTCGGTCCCGCCGTGCCGTTCGGGGAGTGGATCGAGCTCGTGCGCGAGGTCGGTGGACACACCGGTCCGGTGGTCAAGGCGAAGCCGGAGTGGCTGGAGGAGCGAGAGGTCGGTCAGTACATGGGGCCGGAATCGCTCACGATGTGGATGTCCGACCCGGAGTATGCCGGTTGGTCCTGCCGGAGCGGCGCCGCGGCGGCAGCGGCGGGGCTGGTGCATCGGCCGCGCCGCGAGTTCTTGGCCGACACGCTCGCCTGGGAGCGCGAGCTGGGCCTGGAGCGCGAGCGACGCGCCGGGCTGAGCCTTGGCAAGGAGAGGGAGTTGATCGCGGCACTGGAAGAGTAGAGGGTTGGGGGATGCGGCTGGTGCTGATTTCGGACACCCATCTGCCGGTGCGGGCGAAACGCCTGCCTGATCCGGTGTGGGAGGCGGTCGACAGCGCCGACGTGGTGATTCACGCCGGCGACTGGGTGAACGTTGCGCTGCTCGACGAGCTGGAGGCGCGCGCTGCCCGGCTGATCGGCTGCTGGGGCAACAACGACGGGCCCGAGCTGCGTGCCAGGCTGCCTGAGGTCGCGCGGGTGACCCTCGACGGGCTGAGCGTGGCGGTCGTGCACGAGACCGGTACGGCGAAGGGTCGCGAGGAGCGCTGCGAGAAGGCGTACCCGGGAGTCGATCTGCTGGTCTTCGGGCACAGTCACATCCCGTGGGACACGACGAGTCCAGGTGGCCTGCGCCTGTTGAATCCTGGATCACCGACCGATCGGCGCAGGCAGCCCCAGTGCACGTTTCAAACGGCTGTCATTACGGCGGGCCGGCTTAAAGATGTTGCCTTGCACAACCTTTAGATCCCCATCGACGGCCGGGTCGGCGTAGGATCTGGATATGACTCCGGCCGGGCGCGGAGGGGTGTCGCCGTACCACCGAGTTACGGCGTCCTCGCGCCCGGCCGAGCGTCGTACCGGGATCTTTGTGCGTCTGGGTCAGACGCGCGCGGCTTGTTTGGCGCGGTCCTTGAGGCGGTCCCGCACCTCTTCCGGCGTGTAGGCGCGACGCTTCCGCTCGCCCCGTGCAATCACTACGCCCGTTGCGGCCACGCCGACGAGCCCCGCAAGTCCTACGACCTTCCATACCTTCATGGCGACTAACCTAGCGACGTGGAGAGCCGGATTTCACTGGATGACGCTACGGAACTGACACGAACAGGTGACATTTGGCTGTTCCGTGGTGAGAGTGCCGCCGATCGCGCGATCCAGACCTTGACCAACAGTCCCGTCAACCATGTCGGGATGGCGATCGTCCTCGACGACATGCCGCCGCTGATGTGGCACGCGGAGCTCGGGCGGTCGCTGGAGGATATGTGGACCGGCACGCATCACCGCGGTGTGCAGCTGCACGACCTGCGGGATGCGGTGACGGTGTGGGCGCGTAAGTACGGTCAGCGCGGCTGGTTGCGTCAGCTGGATCACCCGGTCACGCACGAGATGGAGGACGCCGTACTGCGGACTGTCGCACGACTCGACGGTACGCCGTTCCCCTCGACCGCCCGACTGGCGTCGCGCTGGGTGCGTGGGCGGATCCCGGCGCTGAAGCGCGGTCAGCGGGAGCTCGAGTTGGAGTCTGCGTACTGCGCGGAGGTCGTCGCGGTCACGTACGAGGAGATGGGCCTGCTGATGCCGGGGCGGCGGCCGAACTGGTACGACCCGGGGCGGTTCTGGAGCGGTGACGAACTCGCCTTGATGCACGGCGCGAAGCTCGGGGCCGAGATCGCGGTCGACGTTCCCGTGGAGTAGGCGTGCGGAAACTGTCGGTGGCCTCTGATTGGCTTGTGGTGGGTCGGAAACCGAGCTCGAGGAGGCCCGCATGTATGCCGTGATCGACACCGAGACGACCGGTCTGTTGCCGAGCCATCGGCACCGCGTGATCGAGATCGCCGTTGTCCTGCTGGACGAACGCGGCCAGGTCGAGGACGAGTGGGTCACGCTGCTGAATCCGCAGCGCGACCTGGGGCCTCAACACATCCACGGGATTCTCACTGCCGACGTGCTGGATGCGCCGGAGTTCGGTGCGGTGGCGCGACGGCTGGGTGAGCTGCTGGCCGGGCGGATGGTTGTCGGGCACAACGTCGAGTTCGACCTCGGGTTCCTGCGGGCGGAGTTCGCGCGGCTCGGCTACATGGTGCCGTTGATCACCGAGCGATCGATGTGCACGATGGCGCTGGCCGGACATCTGTATCCGGGGGCTAAACGGACGCTGGGTGCGTGCTGTGCGGCAGCTGGGATTTCGCTCGAGGGATGGCACTCGGCGCTGGCCGACACCCGGGCGACGGCTGAGCTGTTCGGTCATTATCTCCAGGAGTTTCCGTCCCCGCCGCCCTGGCAGTGGGCGTATGAAGAGCTGCGCGGCTGGCGCTGGCCAACGCTGCCTCAGGAGGAGTTCACGCCGACGGTGAGGCCGGTGCACGCCGGTGGCCGGCACGGGTGGATGAGTCGACTCGTCGACCAGCTGCCGCGGGTGCCGGAGCCGCCACAAGCTGACTCGTATCTGGCGCTGCTCGACGGCATCCTGGCGAACCGCGAGATCACCGCGACCGACGCCGACCAGTTGGTGCAGGTCGCGACGGAGCTCGGGCTGACGCGGTTGCAGGTCCAGGATCTCCACTGTGACTACGTTTCCGGGCTGGCCGAGGGGTCGTGGGCAGCCGGTGGGATCACGCCGGAGCGCCGCAGCGATCTCGACAAGGTCGCAGTGATGCTCGGGTATCTGGAGTCCGATGTGGACGATGCGTTGCTGAGGGCAAGCTCCGGCCAGTACGTCGTTCCGCCACGGCCCGGGGCGAGCGGGTTCCCGGCGGGAAGCACGCTGGTGTTCACCGGCGACATGATCGAGTCCCGCGAGGTGTGGTGGGATCGGGCGGTCGCTGCCGGGTTCGCGCCGCAGGAGGCGGTCCGGCCGGACACGACCTTCGTGGTGGCCGCGGACCCGGACAGCCTGTCGGTGAAGGCACGCGCGGCCCGGGAGTTCGGCGTACCGATCATCTCCGTGGACGCGTTCCGGCGGCTGCTGCCGGCCGAGGAGAGACAGCAGCATGCGAGTTAGGGTGCGGGCGTGGAGATTGCTGAGCTGGGGCGACGGGTTTATCAGACTGCGCACTTGACCGGAGAGTTCCTGCTGCGGTCAGGGCAGACGACCGGGGAGTACTTCGACAAGTACCGGTTCGAGGCCGACCCGGTGCTGCTCGACGAGCTCACTGCCGCGATGGTCGCCCTGGTCCCGCCCGACACCGAGGTGCTGGCCGGGCTCGAGATGGGCGGCATCCCCGTGGTGACCGCGCTGAGCCGCCACACCGGCCTGCCGTGCGCCTTCGTCCGCAAGAAGGCCAAGGAGTACGGCACGAAACGGCTGGCCGAGGGCGCGGACGTGGCAGGCCGACGCGTGACGATCGTCGAGGACGTCGTCACGACCGGCGGTCAGATCGTCCTGTCCACCCACGAGCTACGCGCGGCAGGCGCCGAGATCAACCACGCGATGTGCGTGATCAACCGCAACCCCACCACGCCGGAACCCTTGACCGAGGCCGGCCTGACGCTGCACCCGCTCCTCAGACCGGCCGACCTCGTCCCCACTGCCGGGTGATCGGTCAGTCGTCGGCTGGTTCGATTTCGAAGCGGAGTTGTTTGCCGGAGCGGATGCGTTCGACGGCGGCCAGGCAGGCGGGTTCGCTCATGTGGACGCCGATCTCGGCGAGTTTGTGCAGGAGGACCCGGGCGGCGTCTTCGGCCGAGCGGGCGCTGGACTCGTTGATCGCCTCGATGGTGGTGGCGGTGAGTCGCTCACGGATGTCCGGGTGTGCCTCGTGGATGTCGTGGGTGATCCTGAACTCCGTCATGCGATTCCCTTCGTGCCCGGCGGTTGCGGGCACCAGCCTAGGGCCGGGGACCCGCTGTCAGGCAAGGACGCGCGTGACGAAGGTGTCGAGGCGGGTGGTGAGGCGCTCGATGCGGAGTTCGGGGGCGATCGTTTCGCCTTGGGGGACCTCGGGGTCGCGCAGGCCGCGCAGGTAGAGCGAGCAGGCCAGGTCGGCGCAGATGTAGGTGCCGACCGTGTTGCCTTCGCGACCCGCGGTGCCGGCGCGGCGGGCGGCGAAGAGGGCGACGTCGGTGACCTGGTGGGCGGTGGTGCAGAGGTCGCAGAGGCCGGTGCCGCGGCGGGGCTTGGTGGTCGCCTGGGTGTTGAGGGCGATCCCGGTCACCCCCTCGGTACGCCGTACGACGAGGTAGCCGCGGTTGGGCGCCTTGGGGTCCCGCCAGCCGAGGAAGTCGAGTGACTCCCACGGGAGGTCGGTGAACTTTGGCGGCGGCGTCATCGCCTTCACCAGGCTGCGCGTCGAGTTGACGAACGAGCCTCTGATCTCGTCGATGCTGAGCGGTTCCACGCCTCCATCAGAGCTGTTCGCGGGCACCGGCCGCAACCGAAATACCCGAGATGGTTGCCGAAGGCATCAGCTGTCCAGGTAGCCCGCGCTCCGGGTGTCGTCGTGGTTGCGGAGGTCGACGCCGAAGTCGACCCAGGCCTTCAGCCGCAGCAGCACCGAGATGTCGCCGGCCAGGTGCGGGCCGGTCGAACTGGTGACGGTGAGGTCGGTTCCGCCGGCGTCGTCGGGGATGAGGTCGAAGGTGAGGGTGCGGTCGGTGTACCAGGTGAACCGGTACCGGCGGTCCTGGATCGCTTCCTCGATCCGGGCGTCGGTGGTGTGGCCGGCCGGGAAGGCGAAGTGGATCGTTCCGTCGGTCTCGGGCGCGTCGGCCCAGTACCGGGAGCGGCCGCCCGGCGTGCTCAGGGCGCGGTAGACGTCGCTCGGTCCGGACTTGAAATGCAGTTTCCAGGTGGGCAAACCAGAGCACCTTTCGCTGGAGCGGCGTGATCGAGGGGACGCCGACCGGGGCGGACCACGAGGTGGTCCAGATCAAGGTTAGTGCCGTTGGATGGCAGTGCGGTCACGATTGGCGTGGCCGGGTTCGGCGGCGCGTTCACCTGGGGACACTGCACCATAAGTGCCGGCTAGGTCGAGGGGTCCGCCGATGATCGACACGAAACTTAAGCGATGGCTGCCGCCGCTGTTCGGGCGCGCCCGAAAGCAGTCGCACGGCTTCCGGCCGCGCGGGACGAGCTCGCGGGTGAGCCGGTTGGCCGAGCGGTACGACGCGGACGTCGATGCCGCGCTGCAGCGGCTCTGGCCGAAGGCCCGGATCTATCACGACCGCGAGTTCACCCGGGACCGGGCGGACTTCCTGCTCGTCGTCCGCGGGCGTGGAGTGATGGTCGAGACCAAGGTGAAGAGCGATCCGGGGGTGTTCCGCGGGTCCACGTTGCCGCCGCTGCTCGATCGGCTGCAACGCGACGGGCGGCGGCTGATCGTCGTACTGAATCAAGGCGACCCGACCCCGGCCCGTGAACTCATCGCGGACAGGCTCGGCGACAAGGGCTGCGTTGTCGTCTGGTCGGGTCCGCAGCACGACGCCGACCTGCATGGCGCCGTCGAAGCCCTCCTTCGGCAGATGGTCCGCCACCAGTAGGACGCCGGCGGAAGTGAAGCGGCGCGGAGAGGGGCGTCTCCGCGCCGCTGGCTTCGGACCGCGAGGTGTGCCGTGTGGCGGCGAACCGAAGGTCTGAGTGACTAGCAGGAGGTCGGCGCGGTGCTGCCGCCGTCGACGATCCAGCGGGAGTTCTGCTGCTGGACGCGCATGTGGTCGAGCCAGCGCGTGGGAGTGCCGGCCGGGAGGACCGAACGGCCGGCGGCGTCCACGGTGCGGGCGGCGGTGGTGTCGTAGCAAGCGGTCACGATGACGCCGTTGGAGGCGAGCGTGCGCTTGGCCCACACGACGGTGGTGACGCCGGTGTTGCGCAGCTTCTTGGTCCGGTAGTACTTCGCCTGGACGCTGATCGACTGGAACAGCTTCGTCGTCATCAATGGTTTGAGCTGCGCGGTCTGGACACCGCCGCTCTGCATCATCTCGTCGAGCCCGCCGCGGTAGTCGTAGTACGCGTTGACGACGGGGTCGGCCGAGCCGACCGCGGGCCCGCTGACCTGCTCGGTGAGACCTTGTTTGGACACCTTCTGAGCGCCCGGGGACGAAGCGGCGACGTTGGACGTCGCCTCGCTACCGCAACCGGCGAGGATCATCACCGGGACGAGAACCGCGGGAACTGACAAACTCCGAATGCGCATGCCGAACCTCCACTCTGGCCGCGCGCCGCCGACGCAGAACGTCGTTCGGCACTGACCGTGTAACGCGATGGCACGGACCGTGGTCACTGTGACCTAGGTCACATTCGACCCCCTACCGGGGTACCGGTCCGGAGTTGGCTCCCTGGCTGGAGGTCCCGGAGGCCGCGAATTCCTAGGCTCGACGACATGACACAAACGCTTGTCAATCACCGGATCCGGCCCCTGCCGCGGCCGTCCGCGCACGCCGGCCGGATGGTCCGGCAGATCGGCTGCACCCTCCGGCTCGCTCCGGTCGGCATCCAGGCGATGGCCGACGCGATCATCGGCCGCCCCGATGACGCGAGCGCCCGCTGGCAGCGGCTGCACCCTGACCTCCAGAAACAAGACGGTACGGCGGCCCGCGGGCTGACCGTGTTCGGAACCGGACTCGCGAGCGCGGTGATGGGCCTGATGAGCTGGTTCCTGCTGCTCCTGTTCGTGACGTCGATCGTGCGTGGCCCGTTCTACGGTCTCGTCGAGCACGGCCCGTACGGGCCCGGCACGTGGGGCGGCCCGACCCGGACCGGCGCCTGGGCGGTGCACGCGGCGGTCGCGATCCCGATCATCGTGCTGATCCCGCTCGTCCTACGGGGCATCAGCCTGCTGCACCGCGCGCTGATCCGCCGGGTGTACGGCGTGACCTCGGCCAAGTGGGTGCTTCCGGCAACGATCCTGTTCTGCGCCGGCGGCATGCTGTTCTTCTGGTCGTGGATCCAGCAGCTGTGAAAGAGTCCGTTCGTGACCGCTGAGCAGCAACCCCTCGGCGCCTGGCCACGCGGTAGGTGGAGCTGGGTCGCCCTCGCGGGCGTCGTCGTACTGGCTGGGCTGTCGGCGCTCGATCTCTACCAGCACTACACCTTGGGCGACGGCGCCCTGGGCGAATTGTTCGGCTTCACCATCGCGCCCGGACCGTTGGCGTTGGTCCTCGGCCTGGCCCGGGGACTCAGCCTGGCGCTGGCCTGGTCGCGCCCTCGGGCAGCGTTGCGGATCGCGCTGGTGACGACGGTGGTCTCGGCGTTGCTGGGTGACGCGATCAGCTCGAGTGAGCCGTGGCCGTGGGCGGCAACGGCTGTCTTCGGGTACGCCGCCATCCTCGCCATCGCCGGCGCCCGCGGGATGCCCAGACGCCGGCTCGTCCGCTGGTGGCTGGTCGCCCAGGTGCTGAGCGTGGTCTTCTACATCCCGGCCTGGGCACTGTCCACCACCAACTTCGCCTCCGGCATCGTGATGGCGATCGTGTCGGCGGTCGGCGCCGTACTGGGCGACCTGCTGCGGTCGCGCGCCGAGGCCGGCCGGCGGCTGGCCGAACAAGAGGTCATTAGCGAGACCGAACGTGGTGAGCGAGCCCGCCTCCAGGAGCGTGCCCGGATCGCCCGCGAGCTTCATGACGTGGTCGCTCACCACCTGTCTGTGGTCGTCGTACGGGCGGACAGCGCCCCGCATCGTTTGACCGCTGTGTCGGACGAGGTGCAGAAGGAGTTCGCCGAGATCGGTGAGGCGGCTCGGGCGTCCTTGACCGAGATGCGTCGAGTACTGCGGCTCCTCCGTGATGACGAGCCGCAGCCCGAGCTCGAACCGCAGCCGGGCCTCGCACAGATCCCCGAGCTCATCGACAGCGCTCGGCAGGCCGGTGCCGACGTACGGCTGAAAGGCGGGTCCGTCGCAGATGTCGACCCCGCGGTACAGCTGACGGCGTACCGGGTGGTGCAGGAGGCCTTGAGCAATGCGGTCCGGCATGCCCCCGGGGCGCCGGTACGTGTCGTGGTGGGCCGGTCCGCGAATGCGCTCGTCGTCCAGGTGGCGAACCGTCCTGGAACCGGTGCACCGATCGCGGTGGGGAGCGGACACGGCCTGGTCGGCATGCGGGAGCGTGTCGAGTTGGTCGACGGCCGGATGACGGCCGGCAAGACCTCGGATGGTGGTTACCTGGTCGAGGTCGCGATACCGATGCGGGCGGAGGTGGCTGGTGACGATTCGCGTACTCGTCGTTGACGACCAGGACATGGTTCGGGCCGGCTTCGGTGCGTTGCTGAACGCGCAGCCCGATATCGAGGTGGTCGGTCAGGCCGGTGACGGCGCCCAGGCGATCACGGCGGCCGCCGAGCTGAGCCCGGACGTGATCCTGATGGACGTGCGGATGCCGGTCATGGACGGACTGGCCGCGGCCCGCGCAATCCTGGCGGCACCGGATGCACCGCGCGTCATCATGCTGACCACCTTCGATCTGGATGACTACGTGTACGCCGCTCTGCGCGCCGGAGCGAGTGGATTCCTCCTGAAGCACTCGACACCGGATGAGCTCGCCGGCGCAGTGCGGGTGGTCGCGGCCGGTGACGCGTTGCTGGCGCCCTCGGTGACCCGGCGGCTGGTCGAGGACTTCGCCCGTTCCCAGCCAGTCACCAGGACCACTCCGGACCGCCTCACGCCGCGTGAGGCCGACGTACTGCGGCTGGTTGCGCGTGGGCTGTCCAACCGGCAGATCGCGGCAGAGCTGGTGCTCGCCGAGCAGACCGTGAAGACCCACGTGAGCAACATCCTGGCCAAGCTGGATCTCCGGGACCGCGCTCAGGCAGTTGTGTACGCCTACGAGTCGGGCGTCGTGGTCCCAGGGCCGAGGCACTGATGGACGTCCTGGAGCGGCTGCGAGCGCTGTGTCTGGCGCTGCCGGAGACGACCGAGCGGTTGAGCCACGGTGAGCCCACGTGGTTCGTGCGGGACAAGAAGGTGTTCGTGATGTTCGCGAACCAGCACCACGACGACCGGGTCGGTCTGTGGTGCGCGGCCCCGGCAGGCGTGCAGGAGTCGCTGGTGGCCGAGGACCCCGAGCACTTCTACCGCCCGCCGTACGTCGGTCATCGCGGCTGGCTCGGGGTCTACCTGGACGTGGATACCGTCGACTGGGAGCACCTGGCGGACCTGGTCGAGAACGCGTTCAGGCAGGTCGCACCGAAGTCTCTGACCGACTTAATCAGCTAGGTCCTGTGGCGTCTGAGGGAGACGCGGCAGCTCAGCACTCCAGGCAGCTGCGTGTTCCGGCGTGCTCCACGCCCAGGACTCGATCTGAGCGGCACTCCGGCGACCGAACAGCGCACGGAACAGCTCGTACGACGAAGTCTCGACCGCGGCCACCGGCCCGTCACCAGAGACGTAGAACACGCCGTCCGATGTCGTCACGGTCAACGGCCCGGACTCGTCCACGATCCAGTCGATGGTCGCGAGCCAGACCTCCCGCGGCGGGCGGCCGATGCCGAGGACCCCGTGCAGGTCCGCCTCGTGGGTGCCGGCGTCGACGTACGGGTTGCAGATCATCGGGTGCGCGGTCGTGCCGCTCAGGATGAGCTCCTCGAGCTGGCGGCCGGTCGTGGCCCACTCGTCGAGCACACCGCCGATCGACCGGTCGCGGCGGGCGTCGACCTGGACGGCGGTCCACGGCGGCCGAGGTGCGCCCTCGAGGTTGCCCGCGACGAAGTCCGCGGCACCGCCGGCGAGATGCGAGACCAGGTTGTGCACGGTCCACTCCGGGCAGGCCGGCACCAGCCGTTGCAGGTCGGCCGCCCCGAGATCACGGACCGCGGTGGTGATCCGCGCGCGAGCATCGGCGTACAGAGTGGCACTGGTTGTCGGGTTCATCACGACCTCCTTTCTGCACCTGACGAACGAGCGTAGGCGAGATCGACACACACCGGGCGGATCGTGTGCTTGCATGTGGTCATGCACCCACGCGCAGGCCAGCCCGCCCAGCCCGGCGATCTCGTCGACGTCACCGCCCTGCTCGCGGCGTACGACGGCATCACGCCGGACGTCGAGAACCCCGCCCAGAAGGTCGTCTTCGGTACGTCGGGCCACCGTGGCTCGAGTCTGGACGGCGCCTTCAACGAGGCCCACATCCTGGCGATCACCCAGGCGATCTGTGAGTACCGGGCCGGTGAGGGGACCAACGGCCCGCTCCTGGTCGGCCGCGACAGCCACGGCCTGTCCGAGCCGGCCTGGCGCACCGTCCTCGAGGTGCTCGCGGGGAACGACGTACAGACGCTGGTCGACAGCGAGGACCGCCTCACGCCGACTCCGGGCGTCTCACACGCGATCCTGCGGCTGAACCGTGGCGCGGGCGCCGGTGCGGACGGCATCGTCATCACTCCGTCGCACAACCCGCCGCGCGACGGCGGCATCAAGTACAACCCGCCGCACGGTGGCCCGGCCGACTCCGACGCGACCGGCTGGATCGCCAACCGCGCCAACGAGCTGATCGCGGGCGGCAACCGCGAGGTCAGCCGCAAGCCCTTCGAGCAGGCGCGGCAGCACGCCGGTTCCTACGACTTCCTCGGTCACTACGTCGATGACCTGCCGTCCGTGCTCAACCTGGATGCGATCCGCGAGGCCGGCGTCAGGATCGGCGCCGACCCGCTCGGTGGCGCGAGCGTCGACTACTGGGCCGCGATCGCCGAGCGGCACCGCCTCGACCTGACCGTGGTGAACCCGCGGCTCGACCCGGCCTGGTCGTTCATGACGCTGGACCACGACGGCAAGATCCGGATGGACTGCTCCTCGCCGTACGCGATGGCCTCCCTGGTCGCCCAGAAGGACCGGTACGACGTCGCGACCGGCAACGATGCGGATTCGGACCGGCACGGCATCGTCACGCCCGACGCGGGCCTGATGAACCCGAACCACTATCTGGCGGCGGCCATCTCCTACCTGTTCGCGAACCGGAGCTGGGGCCCCGAGGTCGCGGTCGGCAAGACGCTGGTGTCGTCGTCGCTGATCGACCGCGTGGTCGGCGATCTCGGCCGCCGGCTGTGGGAGGTACCGGTCGGGTTCAAGTGGTTCGTGCCCGGTCTGATCGACGGGTCGGTCGGGTTCGGTGGTGAGGAGTCCGCGGGCGCGAGCTTCCTGCGCTTCGACGGCACGGTCTGGACGACGGACAAGGACGGGATCCTGCTCGCGCTGCTGGCCAGCGAGATTACCGCGGTCACCGGCGAGACGCCGTCCCAGGCCCACGCGAAACTCGTCGAGCGGTTCGGAGCATCGGCGTACAGCCGCGTGGACGCTCCGGCGACCCGCGATCAGAAGGCCAAGCTGTCCGCGCTGTCGGCCGATGCGGTCACGGCGACCGAGCTGGCCGGTGAGCCGATCGTCGACCGGCTGACCAGCGCACCGGGCAACGGCGCCGCGATCGGTGGGCTCAAGGTGACGACCGAGTCCGCGTGGTTCGCCGCGCGGCCGTCCGGGACCGAGGACCTCTACAAGATCTACGGAGAGTCCTTCAAGGGCGCCGAGCACCTCGAAGAGGTCTTCACCGAGGCCCGCGACGTCGTCTCGAAGGCCCTCGACAGCTAACGGACGAAGGCCTCTAACAACCGGTCCAGATCCGCGGCGGGCGCGTTGGTGAGCCCGCTGTGGATCGGACTCGGATGGACGACGGTACTGCGGGGCGCTGCCAGCCACCGGAAGCGTTCGCCGATCCGGGTCGTTGCCGCGGGTCCGCCCACCGGGTCGCCCGCGCAGATCGCGCGGATGTGCTCGAGTGAGGCGCAGACGACGTCCACGTCGACTGCCGGATCGAGCGCGCGGAGCCGGGTCGGCTCGACGTCCCAGGCCGCGCCGAGGAAGTCGAGCCCTCGGCAGTACAGGACCGCGCCGACGTTCACGAACTCGCCGCGCTGGATGCGCGGCGCGGCGCGCAGGATCACGTAGTCGAACGGCACCAGGTCGCTCATGCCGCACCACCTGGCTGCCAAGCGGCCCGATGCTCCAGCCGTGCGAGGAGATGCCCGAGATAGCGCTCTCTGTCGCCCTCTCCGAGCCACTCGTCGGGAACCAGAGCGATCACCTCGGTGAGGAGCTCGGGCGTGATCGCTGCGGCCAACTCCTCCACAACAGCCGGTACGCCGGGCGCCGCGACCGCGAACACGTGGTCATCGGCGTCGTACGCGAGGGTGGCGAACTTCTCCGCCGACATCCACGAGTGGTGGAAGTACAGCGCGGCACCGTGGTCGATCAGCCAGAGCTGTTTGTGCCAGACCAGCAGGTTGGTGTTGCGCCACGACCGGTCCACGTTCGCGACGAACGCGTCCAGCCAGAGGATCTTGGCCATGCCCTCGTCACCAGGGTTGCCGGCTGAACCGTCGTACCCGAAAGAGCCGGGCAGGAAGTCGACGGCCAGGTTCAGGCCGGCGCTGTTGGTGAGCAGCGTCTGCACCTCGTAGTCGGGCTCCGACTTGCCGATCACCGGATCGAGCATGATCAGCTTCAGCTCGGGCACCCGCAGGCCGAGCCGCCGGAACAACTCCCCGACGATCACCTCGGCCACCAGCGCCTTCGGCCCCTGGCCGGCGCCGTGGAACTTGATCACGTACGTTCCGAGATCGTTGCCCTCGACAACACCGGGCAACGATCCACCCTCCCGCAACGGCAGCACGTACCGGGTTGCGGTGACCACTGGCAGACTCACGGCGCCGAGCCTAACCCGTTTCTCCACGGGTACCGGCCTCGGGTGAAGCATCCGTCCATCGGCGTCGAAGAAGAACTTCTGCTGGTATCCGCCACCGGCGACCCGTTGCCCCGTAGCCAGGCCGTCGTCGACGAGCTGCCCGACCTCGACGTCACGCTCGAGCTCACCCGCGCCCAGGTCGAGCTGAACAGTCCGGTCTGCGACTCCGCGACCGAGCTGCATCGGCACCTCACCAGCATGCGCGCCGAACTCGCGGCCGCGGCGCATGGCGAGGGCGCGCGGTTGCTGGCGATCGCCGTACCGCCTGCTGGTGAGGCTGCTCAGTTGGTGACCAGGAAGCCGCGGTACCGGGAGATGGCCGAGCGGTACGGGCTGCTCGCGCGGGAGCAGGGGGTGTGCGGTTGCCACGTGCATGTCGATGTTCCCGACCTAGAGAGCGCTCTCCGGGTTTCCAACTACCTGCGGCCGTGGCTGCCTTCGCTGCTGGCGCTGACGTCCAACTCGCCGGTCTACCTCGGCCAGGACACCGGGTTCGCGAGCTGGCGGTGGTTGATGTGGTCGCGCTGGCCGAGTGCCGGACCGCCGCCGTACCTGGAATCGGTGGACCACTACGAGGCACTGATCGCGATGCACATCGCGACCGGGACGGTCATGGACGAGCAGATGATCTATTGGGATGTGCGACCGTCCAGCCACTTACCCACGATCGAGGTGCGGGTGAGCGACGTACCGATGACTGTCGACGAGACCGTGCTGCACGCAACGCTCAGCCGCGCTCTGGTGATGACAGCGCTCGCTGATGGCGGTCAGGGACCGACAGTGCAGCCCGAGATCCTGCGGGCGGGCTACTGGCTGGCCGCCCGCGACGGGCTGACCGGTGGCTCGGTCGACGTGGCGACGGGGGAGTTGCTGCCAGTGGCCGAGCTGCTGACGAAACTGACCCAGTACGTCGGTCCCGCGCTGCAGGAGCTGGGTGACGAAGATCTCGTGACCGAGGGGATCGAGCGAGCGCTCTCCGAGGGCAACGGCGCGATGCGGCAGCAGCAGATGTTCCGCGGCGGCGGCGACGTAGTTGCCCTCACAGAGATCACCGGCTGAGGTGAGCGCGACGCTCACCCCAGCCGATTCAGGGTCTACCGGTTCCGAAGGAAGTCTTCGAGGCCGTGCAGGTCGTCGGTGTTGAGGTGATCCACCCCGGCCGCAGCCAGCTCTGACCAGAGGGCGTCGCGAGCAGCGCCGCGGGCGTCCGGGGTCTCCCAGAAGCGAACCCGGTAGCCGGCATGGTGGGCGGTCAGGACGATCTCGCGGAGCTTGGCCTGCTCGGCGATCGGCATCGGGCCGTCCCCTCGCCAGGTGAAGTTGTTGCTCCAGTTGTCGCTGACCAACGGCATCAGCGACGCGGGCATCCCCGAGTTCAGGTCACTCAGCCGGCCGTCGTACCCGGCGTACCGGATCTTCTGGGCCTTGAGGACGTCGAGCGGGCGGTTGCCGCTGATCACCGAGGTGACCGCGCCCTTGAGGACCCGGCCGTGCGCGAAGATCGTGCTGATCCCGCGGTACTTGCGCAGCGCCGTGTCCACCGCCGCGTACGTCGACGGTCCGTCGCTCTTGATGTCGATCAGCAACTGGAAGTCACGACCGTGCTGATAGACCTGACCGTGGTTCGCGCGGACCCGATCGGCCAGCGGCTTCAGGTACAGGCTCTCCAGGGTGCGGCCCGGCTTGGCGTCCTGCTCGTCGTGCGCGACCCGGAGCTCGCCGTCGATCAGCCAGACGTCGGCCTCGACGCTGTTGAACCCACGGTCCAGCGCATCCTGCAACGGCCGCCGGTGCTCGTAGTCGTTGTGCGCGTGCGCCGCAGGCAACGCCCGTACGGCGGGGGCGTCGTACTGGCGTGGCAGCCGGAACCCGTTCTCCCGTACGACGGAGCGCAGGCGGTCCGGGTAGTCCGTGATGATCCCGTCGACCCCCTTGTCGATCAGGGACTGCATCGTGGCCGGGTCGTCGACCGTCCACGGGATCACCTTCATCCCGGCCTTGTGTGCCGACCTCACCATCTCCGTGGTGACGTAGGGCTGGTAGCCCGGATCGGAAACCTTGCCACCTTGGGGAAATCCGTGCACGGGCGAGATCGCCGACGCACCGAAGGACTTGGCCGCCTTGACCAGGTCACCGCCGAAGTCGTCGATGTCGAGACCGCCCAGCCACGGCGACTTGCCCGGCTGGCCGGTCTGCAGGAAGTCGTAGTTGGTCAACGCGACCAGCGGCAGCTCGGGCGCGACCTGACGCATCCGCATCAGCGAACCCCAGTCGAAGCTCTGGATCGTCACCTGGCGGCCGATCCGGGCCTTGCGGATCTCCTGCGCGACGACCTGGACGAACTGCTCGCGCGGCGCGGTCTCGCTCGGTGCGCCGGCCTCGACCTTGGTCTCGATGTTCAACTTCACGTCGTCGGCGCGGTAGCGATGCACGAGCGCGAAGACCTCGCGCAGCTCAGGCATCGTCGCGCCCGGGTCCGGCTGCTGCTGCGGGAACTCCGCCTGCGGCAGCGAACCGCAGTCGAGCTGCTTGACCTGCTTCAGGCTGAGCGTGTTGATGTACTTGCCGACGTACGGGTACTCCGGGTCGTTCGGCGTGTACGGCGCGGTGTCGCGGCACTTGGTCCCGGTGACCTTGCGGTCGTGGGTGACCACGGCGTACCCGTCCTGGGTGATCTGGACGTCGAGCTCGAGCGTGCTCACGCCCAGCTCGAGGCCGTGGGAGAACGACGCGATCGTGGACTCGACGGTCAGGCCGAGGCCGCCGCGGTGGCCCTGGATGTCGAAGCTGCCGCGGTGGGCGTCGGCCGGCGCGGCCGGCAGTAGCAGGCCACCGACCAGGGCGAGCGGCAGCAGCACACGGGGAAGGCGGTGCATGAGAGAGGTTCCTTCCGGGGGATGGTGGGCGGATGCCCCGAGAGTCTCTGGGGAAGGTAACCGACAAAAGGCCGACAGGTAACCGTCAAGCGTTTACGGAGTTGAGACGATCGAGCGCTTCGACACCGCCTGGGCCCTGACGCTGCCGTCCTTGAAGGCCGGGTCCAGCCTGCCCTCGACCTCGCGGGTCAGCGTGATCTCGACCGAGCAGCGCGTCGCGGCCTGCCCGGGTGACGCGCTGGTGGTGGTGGTGTTCGCCTTCAGCATGCCGGCCGGGATCACGGTCGAACTCGCTCCGGGGGTCAGGATCATCCGGCCCTGGGTCACGCACGAGCCGGACCAGCTGAGGATCGTCTGCTGATCGGTCGGGGCGGTCTCGAACCGGATCGGAACCGGCTGTTGCCGCGAGTACGTCGTGCTGTTCGTCGGCGCGGTGAGGTGGACGCGCTCGGGGAGGGCGACCGTCGACTTCGGCGCCGACTCGTTCGCGCTGTCGCGCTGGAGCGCGAAGGTGATCTCGGTGCCGGCGTTCAGGACGTCGTTCAGGCGGCTGGTGTAGTTGATGGTGCCGAGCGACTTCTGCCGGCGCAGCTGCTGCGGAGCGCCGGAGCCGGTGACGCTGATCGACTCGCCGTCACCGAGGTCGACGTACGTCAGTGTGCCCGACCGCAGCGACGCGGTGGCCACGGCCCGCTGCTCGTTGTCGTCGACCGTCACCACGAAGCCGGCCGACATGCCGCTGGTGCGGATGTCCTTGGATTTGACGGTCGAACAGCCGGTCAGGACCAGTCCTGCCGCGACAATCACCGCTGCGATATGCCTCACGACCCGGGAAGCTAGCACCGGAGAGGTTTAAGGGTGCCGGACCGGGAAGCGCCTCACGGCGCGTGGCCGCTCGTAGCGGCTTTATTTGGGACCCGGGGCTTGCACCGGCCCGACACCTCGAACAGTGTAACCGGTGCCCAAACCCCTTGTCCTGTTGAGGATCCGGCGTACGGAATGCCATAACACCTGGTGGCGCGACACGCAACTACCAGAGTTGTCCGGCGCGTTCGGCGCGCGCCGACGTCTGCAGCTGATCGGCCATCTCGAGCAGCTTGGAGGCCGACAGCACCTGATCGTGGCCGTCGTCGGCCAGATGCGCCCGGCCGGTCGCGATGATCCGCGCGAACGCGGCCGCCCGATCCAGCGTGGTGGCGAAATCCCCGGTCGCGACACCCCGCAGTACGGCGTCGACCATGTCCCGCACCTCGGTCGGTCCGGGCGGCTCGGCGACACCGGCGACCACGGCGTGCACTTCGGCGTACTTGCGGCCGGTGGCGAACTCGCGCGACACCTGGTCGGCGTTCGAGTGCACCCAGGAACGCAGCAGGTACAGCCGCCACAGCGCACCAGGCAACGAATCCGACGGTGCGTCGGACCATAGTTCGGCAAGCTCGTCGAGACCGTAGTCGTCGGCCAGCTTCACAACCCGCGCGTGTACCTCGGCGTCCTCGGACGACCGCACTCCACGCACCAGCAACTCGGCGGTCCGGTGCGCGACTTCGGTCACGACCGCCGGGTCGGCAGCACCGGGCAACGACTCGAACAGCTTGTTGCCGGGCAGGATCGGGCGGCGCGGATTGGGGGAGCTCACGGCCTCCATGGTGCCTGACGCCGGAAACCCTCGCATCTCAAGCGGGCTCCGCGGACAAGTCGCTGCTGAACCACTTCGTCGGCCGAACGGTGTAGAGCATGGGCGCGGAGTCCGGGTGAGCGAACTCGTTCTGCACGAAGCCCTCGGCGTACTCGGCCGGCATGTAGCGCTGGGCGATCTTCTTCATCTCTTCCGGAGTCGCCGGTCCGGTGCTCACGACGGCGCCTTCGACAGTGACGTACTTGTAGGGCATCTCTTCGGTCTGCACGGTCATGGTCAAGGCGCCGGCGGCCTCGATCAGTTCGGCCTTACGGGTCTTGCGACCCAGGGTGTTGGTGAAGAAGGTTAGGTCGCCGCCGGGCTCGTAGTGGTAGAAGACCGGCGACGCGAGCGGCGGCCGCCCGTCCGCGCCGGCGACGGACAGGATCGCGACGTGCGACGACGCCAGGAAGGCCTCGCGGCCGGGGGTGCTCATCGGACCAGGCATTCGACTACTCCTCTTCAGTGACATAGACTTTGCTTAGCCAAGAGTTTGACTATCAAAGTCTATGGCTGTCAAGGAGGATGTCGTGACCGATTCCGTCGAGACCGAGCTCGACCACCACCTGGCCGGGCACGACCAGGCCGATCCGGTGGTCGAGGGGGTGCTCTACCGGATCATCGAGCTCGCCCGCCGGCACGAGGAGGGCCAGCGAGCGGTCGCGGCCCGCGAGGGGTTGTCGCTCGCCGACTGCGAGGTGATCCTGCGCCTCGCCCACCTGGAGCCCGCCGACTGCACTCCTGGCCAGCTGGCCCGGCTGTTCCACATCACCGCGGGCAGCATGACCTCGCGCCTCAGCCGGTTGGAGTCCGGCGGCTACCTCACCCGGACGGTCCAGCCAGGCAACCGCGCCCAGATCCAGGTCGACCTCACCGACAAGGGCCAGGTCCTGCACCACCGCTTCGCCGACCAGATGGTCGCCATCCACCAGGAGATGGTCGGTGGCGCGCTCCCGGCCAAAGACCGGGCGACCCTCAACGACCTCCTGCGCCGGGTCCTGACCCACGTCGAGGCACAGGCTTGATGTACTGGCCTGGTGATTCCTCTCGACACCTCGGACCAGGCACTCGCGTTGCGGGCCGCATACGACGAACAGATCCGGTCGCGACCGGTGCGCGCCAGTGACGGCTGGACGATCGAGCAGGTCGGACCGCTGGTCCGCAAGATCGGCTTGTCGGGCGAGGGGTTCATCACGTCCGCGGATCTCGGTGGTCTCGACGGAGCCGAGCTGGACGCGCTGATCACGCAGCAGGTCGAGTACTTCGCGGGGCTGGGCAAGAAGTTCGAGTGGAAGTACTACACCCACGAGCTGCCTGAAGACCTGCCGGAGCGGCTGACCAAGGCCGGGCTGGCGCCGGACGAGCCTGAGTGCGTGCTGATCGGTGACGTGGCCGACCTGCCTCGGGAGGCCGTGCTGCCCGACGGCGTCCGGCTGCGGGAGGTGACGTCGCGCGCCGATCTCGAGCGGATCCAGGCGATGGAGGAGGAGGTGTGGGGCCACTCCCATGCTTGGCTTCCCGACGCGCTCACCGCCGACATGGCCGACGCCGACCCGGCCGTCGTACTGGTCGCGGAGACCGATGAGCAGGTCGTCTGCGCCTCCTGGATCCGGTTCCACACCGGGACGGAGTTCGCCTCCCTCTGGGGCGGGTCGACGTTGCCGGCGTACCGGGGGCAGGGGATCTACCGCGCCCAGGTGGCCTACCGGCGCGCGCTGGCGGCCGAGCGCGGCTACCGCTATCTGCAGGTCGACGCTTCGCCCGACAGTCGCGGCATTCTGGCTCGTCTCGGGCTCCGGCCGGTCGCAGTCACCGTCCTGTACCTGTGGCGTCCCACCGGTTGACCAGTAGGCTCGACGTATGGCGGCTGGGAAAGGCCAATTGGCCAAGAACTTGATCAAGTACGGCGTGCGCTACGGACCGCTCGTCGTCGAAGCGGTCAAGCACGGCCGTGAACCGGCCCAGCAGGCGATGCAGGCGGCGGTGGCCCGGCGGACCGCGCGGAAGAAGGCGCTCGAACACGCGCTGACCGTGCGCGAGGGATCGCTGCTGAAGGTGATGAAGGACGGTCAGGCGATCTTCTTCGTCTTCTCCGGCGACGCGATCGTGACGACCTACCCGGCGGTGCCGCAGGCGGCGTACCCGGAGCTGTTGCGGCATGCGGACCTGGACAAGCGGGAGTCGGCCGACCAGCTGGCCGCGGCCAAGGCGGCCCGTCGGCCGCGGATCGGCGCCCGCCTGCCGAAGGTGGTCCGTCGCCGCTGACCGGGCGTGCGTTGACGCGGACGTAACATTCGCGACCCGGCGAGGCAACAGGTCGCCCGCAGAGTAGAGGGACGAAGCTCCACGAGGGAGGGCGTCCGCATGCTCTGGAAGATCAGGACCGAACTCGCCGACCGGCCCGGTGCACTGGCCGAACTCGCTGCACGGTGTGGTGCGGACGACATCAACATCCTGAGCCTGGAAGTCTTCACCGCCGAAACCGGTGCTGTCGACGAGCTGGTCGTGTCCACCGGAGTGGGCTGGTCCGCCGAGGACCTGACCGCTCTGGTCACCGAGGCCGGCTGTGTCCGGACCACGGTCAAGCCGTGTCAGGCCGACGTACTGAGTGATGCTCCGACGCGGTATCTGCGGGCCGTTCTGCGGCTGGTGGAAGATCCGCTGTCGGTCGATGACGAGCTCGGGACCCTGCAGGGGTTCGGTGAGTACACGCCGGCCGAGTGGGCCCGGGCCGATGTCCTGGTCGAGATCGCGGGCCGCCTGGCTGAGCGGTTGCAGGAGCCGGTGATCGACGGCCCGCGGCCCGGCAGCGGCGTACCGGAATTGCGTCGTGCATCGGTCGAGGACGCCGAGGCTGTCGTCGCCATGCATGAGCGCTGCTCGCATGAGAGCCGCACCCGGCGCTATCACGTGCCGATGCCGAAGCTGACCACCCGTACGGCACGACACCTGTCCGCGCCCGCCGGTGGGGTCTCGGTCGTCGCGTCGATCGGCGGTTCCGTGGTCGGGATGGCTACGGCTGCTCCGTGGGAAGAGCTCGGCGGTACGGCGATGGAGGTCGCGGTGCTCGTCGAGGACGGCTGGCAGGGACGTGGGCTGGGAGCCCAGTTGCTGCGCCAGGTGATCGGTGCGGCGCGTGATCTGGGTGCCGATCGGGCCGTCTGTGTCGTCCAGCCGGAGAACGCGGCGATGCTGCGCACGATCGAGGGTCTGCGGATGCGGACCCGGGTCGTTCACGACGGCGACAACCTGATGGTCACTGTCGCGCTGTCTCACGAGAGCCTGTCGCATGCAGTGGATCAGGCGCCGGTGCAATATGGTCGATCCCGTGTCATCCCTGCCCGGTCGCAATCCGCACGGCCTACTGGTCAACCTGCCCGCGAGCACACGCTCGCCGCTCTTTCAGCTCTTCACCCGGTTGCTGGTAGCGCTGGCGCTGTTGACCGTGATGGTGCTGATCGTGGTGGTCGACCGTGACGGCTACAAGGACAGTTACGACGGCACTGTCGGCCTGATCGACAGCATCTACTACGCCACCGTCACCCTCACCACCACCGGGTACGGCGACATCACTCCGGTGACGCCGACGGCCCGGCTGGTGAACGCCTTCGTCGTCACACCACTGCGCATCTCCTTCCTGGTGGTCCTGGTCGGTACGACACTGGAAGTCCTGGCCAACGAAGGTCGCCGTGTCATGCGCGACACCCGATGGAGGAAGCGGATGAAGGACCACGTCGTGGTGGTTGGCTACGGAACCAAGGGCCGGTCTGCGGTGCAGACCCTGCTCAGCAACGGGGTCAAGCGCGACAACATCGTCGTGATCGACCCGCGGGCCCAGGCGGTCGGTGACGCGGGCAACGATCAGATGGCCGCGTTCCACGGCGACGCCACGAACCGCACGGTACTGCGCCGGGCCGAGGTGATGTCGGCGCGCGAGGTGATCGTCACCACGGATCGCGACGACTCCGCCGTACTGGTCACGCTGGCCGTGCGGCAACTGAACCCGACCGCGCACATCGTGGTCGCCGTCCGCGAAGAGGACAACGTGCCGCTGCTGCGGCAGAGCGGCGCCGACGCGGTCGTCACCTCGTCGGAGGCGGTCGGCCGGCTGCTCGGTCTGTCCGCGGTCAGCCCGAACCTGGGCGAGGTGATGGAGGACCTGCTCACCTACGGCGAGGGCCTCGAGGTCGCCGAGCGCCCGGTCCTCGGCCGCGAGGTCGGCAAGCCCCCGTCCGCCCTGCCCGACCGCGTCGTCTCGGTCGTCCGCGACGGCAAGGTCCACCGCTACTACGACGCCAACGTCTCGGTCCTCGCCGCCGGCGACAAACTCATCGTCGTCCGCCCCGCCAAGGAAACCCCCTGGGCCGAGCGCCCCGGCGCCGAAGACAACGACGACTAGCCACACCCCCCGTACGCCGCCGCCCCTCCTCCCTTCGCGTTTGGTGGGTGAACCCACCAGGTAGGGGGTTCCCCGCTGAAATTCCCGGGTGGGAACCTCCCATTTGATGGGTGCACCCACCAAATGGGCTCAGGGGGCGGGGGCGGGGGCGGGGGCGGGGGTTAGGTGGCGAAGGGGATGGCGGGGTGGGGGGTGTGC
>NZ_JBITDE010000013.1:0-99523 GCF_044453945.1 Kribbella sp. NPDC051587 | reverse complement strand
CGTCCGCCGCCCCCCCCCCCCCCCCCCGCCCCCCCCCCCCCCCCCCCCCCCCCCCCCCCCCCCCCCCGCCGGTGCCAGAGGTTGTTGCGGGCCAGGAGGGGTAGGACGGACTCGCCGAACCAGTAGGCCTCTTCGAGGTGGGGGTAGCCGGAGAGGATGAACTCGTCGATGCCCAGGTCGGCGTACTCCTTGATGCGGTCGGCGACTTCGCGGTGGCTGCCGACGAGCGCCGTACCGGCACCGCCGCGGGCGAGGCCGACGCCGGCCCAGAGATTGGGGTAGATCTCGAGGTCCTCGGGGCGGCCTTCGTGCAGGGCGAGCATGCGCTTCTGGCCTTCGGATTCGCTGCGTCGCAAGCCTTCCTGGACCCGGGTGATCGTTTCGGGCGGTAGTGCGTCGAGGAGTCGGCGGGCTTCGCGCCAGGCGTCTTCGGAGGTGTCGCGGGTGATGACGTGCAGCCGGATGCCGAAGCGTACGGTGCGACCGGCGTCGGCGGCGAGCTTGCGGATCCAGGCGAGCTTCTCTGCGACCGCGGCTGGTGGTTCGCCCCACGTCAGGTAGACGTCGCTGTGCGCGGCGGCCACTGGGCCGGCGGCTGCGGAGGAACCACCGAAGTAGATGGGTGGCGTGGGGTCGGGTACTGAGACGAGTCGGGCCTGCTCGACGCGAAGATGCTTGCCTGCATAGTCGAACGGGTCGCCGTGTTCCCACAGCTTGCGCACGATCGCCAAGAACTCGTCGGTCCGCGCATACCGCTCGTCCTTGCTGAGGAAGTCGCCGAACGCCTTCTGCTCGGTCGGCTCACCACCGGTCACCACGTTGAGCAGGAGCCGGCCACCGGACTGGTTCTGGAACGTGGTCGCCATCTGCGCGGCCAGCGTGGGGGAGAGCAGACCGGGCCGGAAGGCGACCAGGAACTTCAGCCGATCGGTCGAGTCGAGTAATGATGCCGTCGACAACCAAGCGTCGTCACACCACAGGCCGGTCGGGGTCAGCGCACCGACGAACCCGAGCTCCTCGGCCGCCGTGACGATCTGCCGCAGGTAGCGCGTCGTCACCCGACGATCCCGGTGTACGACGTCCGCGCCGTGGCCGCCGCCGACGATGTTGCGCGAGTCGCCCGACGTGGGCAGGAACCAGTGGAAGGTGAGGGTCATCGAACAGCTCCATCCAGTACACGCTTGTCAGAGTCGAGAGAACGGCCGAGCGCTCTCGCGGAGAGCAGGCTGATGATCGCGATCAGCACGTTGTACGTCGCCAGCCACCACAGGTCGCCGCCGCCGAGACTCACCAGCCAGGCGGCGATCAACGGGGTCAGCCCGGAAGCGACGATGCCGGAGAGGCGGTGGTCTGTCGGTCATCGAAACTCCCGGGCGGTGGGCAAGGGCTACTAAGTCGATGAGGCTAGTTGGGTTTGGTGGAGTGTGGAGCCGATCCCAGCATGTGAGCTGTTGACGTTGCCGGAGCCGCCGCTTAGGGTCGCTCTGTAAACGATTACAAGAACGATTACAGGAGTCCGCCGTGAGTCGTCCGACGATCGCTGGAGTGGCCCGGGCCGCGGGGGTCTCGGTGGCGTCGGTGTCGCGGGTGCTGAACGGGCTGCCGGCGACCGAGGAGATGGCCGAGCGGGTACGGCGGGCTGTCGACCAGCTCGGATATGTACCGGACTCGCGGGCGCGGTCGCTCAAGGTGGGGCGGACGTTCCAGCTGACGTTGGCGGTGGCGGATGTCGGTAACCCCGTCTACGTGACGATGATGCGCGCGGTCGAGGAGGTCGTGTCCGCGGCCGGGTATCGGCTGGTGGTGACCACGACCGGGCCGGACGTGGTCGACGAGGTCGCGCTGGTGCGGGGGATGGCCCGCGGGTACGCCGACGGGCTGGTGATCAGCCCGCTGCGGGTCGATGACGACCTGATCAAGTCGATCCAGGAGTGCGACGTACCGGTGGTTGTCGCCGGCAACGTCCCGGCGAAGGCCGGGGTCGACACGGTGCGGGCGAACTCGCCGAAGGGGATGACGCTGGCTGTCGAGCACCTGGTCGCCCGGGGACGGCGGCGGATCGCGTTTCTGAACGGCCCGGCGGACACGGTGCCGGGGGAGGCGCGAGCGAAGGGGTTCGCGGATGCGTTGCGCGCCCACAAGCTGCAGCCCGCGGCGCAGGTCGAGGCGGTGGACTTCACGTTCGCTGCCGGCCGTGCCGCAGCTCCACAGTTGTTGACCTCGCAGTTCGATGCCGTGATCGCGGCGAACGATCTGCTGGCGGTCGGGCTGATGCACGAGCTGGCCGCGGCCGGGCTCGACGTACCGAAGGATGTTGCGCTGGTCGGGATGGACGACAGCGAGCTGGCCGAGCAGTGCTTCCCGCCGCTGACGAGCGTGAACCTGGGGTCGGCCGAGCGGGGGCGGCGGGCGGCGGAGTTGTTGCTGGCCCGGATCGAGGACGGAGAGCGCTCCCCGCGCCGGATCATCGTGCAGCCGTCTCTCAGTGTCCGGCGGTCCACATGAGTCGCCCGAAGCAGAACCGGGAGGCGATCTTCCTCTTCCTGCCCGCGCTGATCCCGGTCCTGCTGCTCAGCGTCTACCCGCTGGTCCGGGGAATCGCTCTCGGGTTCACGAACGCGCGCGCCGGCCTGCGCGTCGACACGGACTTCATCGGCCTCGGCAACTTCGGCAAGCTGCTGCACAACGATCTTTTCTGGGAGTCGTTCCGGATCGGCGTGATCTGGACGCTCTCGGTGACGATCCTGCAGTTCGTCGCCGCGCTCGGTCTGGCGCTGCTGCTGAACACCAACCTCAGGTTCCGCGGCGTCGCCCGGACGCTCGCACTGATCCCGTGGGCGATGCCGCCGGTGGTGGTCGCGATCATGTGGCGGCTCCTGCTGCACCCGACCAACGGCCCGGTCAACAAGATCCTCCAGGACCTGCACCTGACCGATCACCCGATCAACTTCCTCGGCGACTTCAGTACGGCGTTGCCGGCCGTGATCGTGGTCGGAATCTGGGTCGGTATGCCGATGACCACCGTGACGTTGCTGGCCGGGTTACAAGGGATAGACCGCTCTCTCTACGAAGCTGCGGCCGTCGACGGCGCGAGTGGGTGGCGCCAGTTCTGGAACATCACGCTGCCGCAGCTCAGGACCGTCGTGGTGGCGATCACCAGCCTGGATCTGATCTGGAACTTCAACTCGTTCGGCCTGGTCTACGTGCTCACCGCGGGTGGTCCGGGCGGCAAGACCATGCTGCCGATGCTGTTCGCCTACAACGAGGCGTTCCGCTACGGGAACTTCGGCATGGCCGCGGCCATGGGTGATGTGATGGTCGTGGTCATCATCGTGTTCCTTGCCTTCTACCTGCGCAACCGGCTCCGGAGCCAGGCATGAAGACACGTCCGCTCGCCCGCGCCTTCCAGTACGTCGCTGTGCTCGGCTACCTGGTGTTTCTCGCGTTCCCGCTGCTCTGGCTGATCTCCAGCTCGCTGAAGTCGCCCCGCGAGTTCGCCTCGATCACCCCGAGCTTGCTCCCCAAGCACCTCGACCTCTCGAACTACACCAGCGCTCTCGAAGAGCAAGGCCTGGTCCGATCCCTCGGCAACAGCCTGCAGATCTCGATCCTGACCACGATCCTGGTGCTGATCGTCGCGCTCCCGGTCTCCTACGCGCTGGCCCGGTTCCGCAGTCGCCTGCGGCCGATCACCAACGGCTGGATTCTGGTCAGCCAGGTGTTCCCGGTGATCCTGATCGTGATCCCGCTCTTCATGATCCTGCGACCACTGCACCTGACCAACACCATCCCCGGGGTCGTGCTGGTCTACCTGGTCTGGTCGTTGCCGTTCGCCCTCTGGATGCTCCAGGGGTACGTCGCCGCTGTGCCGCGCGAACTCGAAGAAGCGGCCGCGGTGGACGGCGCGAGCCGGATCCGGACCATCGTCGCGATCGTGATGCCGCTGCTCCGGCCGGGGCTGATCGCGACCGCGATGTTCACGTTCATCTCGGCGTGGAACGAGTTCTTCTTCGCTCTGGTCCTGCTGCAGGATCCGGAGCTCAAGACCCTGCCGCTGGTCCTCGCCCGCTTCGTGGGCGCGGAGGGGCAGGTCCAGTTCGGCCCGCTCGCCGCCGCGTCCGTGCTCGCGACCGTGCCCAGCCTCGTGTTCTTCGCGTTCCTCCAGCGCCGGCTGACCTCCGGCCTGCTGAGCGGCGCCGTCAAAGGCTGACCCATCCCCTGAGGAGAGACAGATGAGGAAACTAGTAACCGCGTTGCTCGCGGCAAGCGCTCTGGTGACGCTTGCCGCCTGCAACAACAACGACGAAGGCGCCTCTGATCCCAATGAGAAGGTGACGCTGAAGTTCCAGAGCCTCGCCTTCCAGAAGACGACCGTCGCCGCGACCAAGAAGATCGTCGCGGACTGGAACGCCGCCAACCCGAACATCCAGGTCGAGTATGTCCAGGGCAGCTGGGACTCGGTGCACGACCAGCTCGTCACCCAGTTCCAGGGTGGGACCGCGCCGGACATCATCCATGACGAGTCCGCCGACATCACCGGTTTCGTCAACCAGGGTTACCTGGCGGACCTCTCGCCGTACCTGAGCCAGGCGACCAAGGACGCCGTACCGCAAGGGGTCTGGGACACCGTCTCCAGTGAGGGCAAGGTGTATGCGGCGCCTACCCTCCTGCAGTCGTACGTCGTCTTCGCGAACACGACCGCGTTGAAGCAGGCCGGGATCACCACGACTGGGGATGCGCTCAGCTGGGACGACCTGGCGGCCAACGCGAAGAAGCTCACCACCGGTGGGAAGCACGGCCTCGGCTGGGGTCTGAAGAGCCCGACCGCGACCGTGCTCAACCTCGGGATGAACTTCGACGCCAAGTTCTTCGACGGCACCGGCCGTGACGCCAAGGCCGCGATCGGCGATGCCGAGCTCGAGGTCCCGAAGCGGATCCACGAGATGGCTTATACCGACAAATCGATCGACCCGACCTCGTTGACGCAGAGCGGCTCGGACGTGCTGCCGGGCTTCTATGCCGGCAAGTACGCGATGGTTGTCGGTGGCAACTACGCGGCGCAGCAGATCCAGGCCGAGGCGCCGAAGGGCTTCCAATGGGAGGTGCTGCCGCCGCTCAAGGGGACCAGTGCCAAGCAGGCCGCGAACCCACAGACCCTCTCGGTACCGGCGGAGAGCAAGCACGTGAAGCAGTCGGCACAGTTCATCGACTACTTCATGAAGGCCGACAACCTGGCCGCGGTCGGTCAGGGCGACTGGCTGATCCCGACCACCCAGGCGGCCCGGGACGTGATCCTGAAGACGACCGGTGGCAAGGACGGCTGGCAGCAGACGCTCGCCAGCGGTTCCGAGCTGACCAAGGCGCCGTTCCAGAGCGTGGAGAACTACCCGAAGTGGAAGGACCAGATCGCGACTCCCGCGTTGCAGGAGTACCTGGCGAACAAGACCGATCTGGAGGCCCTGGGCAAGAAACTGAGTGACGGATGGGGGCAGGTCAACAGCTGATGCCTGACAGTGCGTTGGAAGACAAGTCGACAGGTGCCCTTGTCGGTTCCGCCGTTGGCGATGCGATCGGTGGCGCCGTCGAGGGCTGGACCCCGACGGCGATCCGCGAACGGCACGGCGGTTGGGTGACCGGCATCGTCGGTCCCTGGTACGACGACTGGCGCACCGCGCGGCCGATCGCGCCGTACCACAAGGGCGATGGGCACATCACCGACGACACCTTGATGACGCACGCGTTGGTCGAGGTGTACGACGAACGCCGGGCGCACCTGGATGCGTACGCGATCGCCGAGTCGCTGGTACCGAAGATGATCACGGGCCGCCGCTGGGTTCCCGAGCTGGAGGCGGACGCGTTGTTGCTGCAACGCGTCTTCCTGGCCGAGAAATGGCTCGTGACCCGGTTGCACTATGGGCATGTCGACCCGCGCGAGGCCGGCGTCGGCAACATCGTCAACTGCGGCGCCGCGATGTACATGGCGCCGGTCGGGATCGCGAACGCCGGTGATCCGGTCGGCGCCTACACCGAGGCGATCGACGTCGCCGGTGCGCATCAGTCGAGCTACGGGCGGGAGGCGGCCGGGGTGTTCGCGGCCGCGGTCGCCGCGGCAATGGTGCCGGGGGCAACAACCGCGGAAGTAGTCGAAGCGGTCCTCGCCGTCGCCAAGGACGGCACCCGGGAGGCCATCCAGGCGGTGGCCGAGGCGGCGAGCGGTGTGACGGACTGGGAAGAGGCGATTCCCCTGCTGCGTAACGCGGTTGAGCCGTTCGACAGCGTCGGTCCGGACTATCGCGATCAGTCGCTGGACGCGAGAAGGCCGAGCCGGACGAAGGCGATCGAGGAGCTGCCGATCGCGCTCGGCTTCGTGCTGGTCTCCGAGGGTGACGTACGGCGCGCTGTCCTCGGCGGCACGAACTACGGTCGGGATGCCGACTCGATCGCGTCGATGGCCGGCGCCATCACCGGTGCACTCGGCGGACTGAACGGCGTACCGGCTGAGTGGGCGGCTGAGGTCGCGGAGGCGAGCCGGACCGATCTGGTCCGGCCGGGGATATTGATGGCGTCGGTGGCGCGCGAGTTGCACGAGGCTGATGCGCGTCGGTGGGCGCGGCGGGCCGAAGTACTGGAGAATCTGTCCTGATGAGATTGACGTGGGTACAGCCGGAGGATCTGCTGCCGCATCAACTGGTCCAGTGTCGGTCGCAGGGTGTCGACGTCGCTGACCTGCAGAAACGCTGGATCGACGCCGGGGGAGTGGCCGAAGCCCCGGTCTCGGGTGCGTCCGACAAGCCGGCCAGTTCCGAACTGCGCGCCTTGGCGCGTGTGCTCCTGAGCCAACTCGATGCACGCACGCCGAATTGGGTCGAGCCCGAAATCCCGTCGCTCCCCCATCTCGGTACCTCGACGGATCGCATTCACGACGCGTGGGTCGGCAGGGCCGCCGGGAATCTGCTCGGGAAACCGGTGGAGAAGATCCCACGCGAGGGCATCCGCGAGATCCTGCAGTCGTCAGGCCAGTGGCCGCTCACGCAGTACGTGACCGCCGTCGGCGTACCGGAGGAGGTCCTGCGGCGGTGGCCGTGGAACCGGGCGTCCGCACCGACCAGCCTGCGGGAGGTCATCGACGGGATGCCGGAGGACGACGACCTCAACTACGCCGTCCTCGCGCTGCGGATGCTCGAACAGTACGGCGAGGCGCTGACCACCGAGGATGTCGCGCAGACCTGGTTGCGGGATCTCCCGGCAGCAAGGGTCTTCACCGCCGAACGTGTTGCCTACCGCAACCTTCTCGACGGTGTGGACCCCAGCAGAGCGGCCGTCGTCGGCAACCCGTTCCGTGAATGGATCGGCGCCCAGATCCGGACCGACGTCTACGGCTGGACACACCCAGGCGACCGTACGGCGGCCGCCCGGCTCGCGCTCGTCGACGCGCGGCTGAGCCACACCGGTGCCGGGGTGGACGGCGCGCTGTGGGTGGCCGCGATGTCGGCCGCAGCGATGGTGGTCGACTCGCCGGTCGAGGCTGCGCTGGCGGGGCTGGACGTGATCTCGGTCGATGGAGCGCTCTCCCGTGCGGTCCGGTTCGGGCTGGCGCTCGCGGGGTACCCGTTGGATGACGCTCTGGATGCGCTCCACGCGGAGTACGGCGAGCTGCACTGGGTACATGCGGTGAACAATTCGGCACTGACCGGATACGCGCTGACGGCACCCGACTTCACGACGGCGATTGGCCGGTCCGTCATGGCAGGGTGGGACACGGACTCGGTCGGGGCCACCGTCGGTGCCGTATTTGGTGCCGTCCGGGGAGTTCCGGCAGAGTGGTCTGCACCACTCAAGAACCGGTTGGCCACCAGCCTGCCGGGGATGGCACGGCTGGCGATCGACGAACTGGCGAACAGGACTGTGGAGGTGGCCCGGGGTGGAGTCTGACGTTGTCGTCGTGGGGAGCGCGAACGTGGATCTGGTCCTCCCCGTGCAGCGCATCCCACGCCCCGGCGAGACCGTGCTCGCGGGCGTGATGACGCGCGGCCCCGGCGGCAAAGGCGCCAACCAGGCGGCGGCGAGCGCGCGGGCCGGCGCACAGACGGCGATGGTCGCGTGCCTCGGCGCCGACGACGGTGGAGCGCTGCTCCGCGACACCCTGACCGAAGCTGGAGTAGACCTCGCCCTGGTCACCACCTCGGACGCCCCGACCGGTACGGCGATCATCACGGTCGAGGCGAGTGGTGAGAACTCGATCGTGGTCGCGCCCGGTGCCAACGGCGAGCTGGCCCTGTCGCCCGAGGCGGCCCACGTGATCGGCGGCGCCAAGATCGTGCTGGCCCAGCTGGAGATCCCGATGGCGACCGTGCAGGAAGCCGCGGCGACCAGCTCGTACTTCATTCTGAACGCGGCCCCGGCGGCCGAGTTGCCGAGCGCATTGCTGGCCGACGTCGACCTGCTCGTGGTCAACGAGAGTGAGGCCGAGGCGATCGGTGGTTCGGACCGCAACGACCTGCTGAAGCTGGTGCCGGCCGCCGTGGTCACACTCGGCGGCGCCGGCGCGGTGATCCTGACCCGGGGGAACGACGAGATCACGGTTCCCGGCGTACCGGCCGAGGTCGTCGACACCACGGCCGCGGGGGACACCTTCTGCGGGGTGCTCGCAGCAACCTTGTCTTCCGGGTCAGCGATCGAGCCGATTACCCCCCGCGACCTGACGAACGCGGTCCGACGCGCTAACGTTGCTGCTGCACTGAGTGTTCAAACCGCGGGAGCCATTGCCTCGGTGCCTCACGGGGATGCGATCGACGCGCGTTACGCGGAGGTGTATCTGTGAGTCCGCACGAACCGAGACCTATCGATCTGCCGTCCCGGGTGGATCTGGGGTTCCGGACCGACCTGTCCTTCCTCGACGACGCCAAGATCCTCGGCGCGCCGGAAGACCCGGCGGATCTGCCGCGGTGGCGGGCCAAGCTCGCCGAGTGGCTGATCGGTTCGTACGAGCGCACGCCGTACAACGGCAGCCAGTACGACGTGCCCGAGCGGGCGTGGACCCAGACGGCGTACTCGGTGGCGCTCGTCTGGTTGTGGGACGACCTGCTGTACGACGTCTCGACCGGGCGGTTCACCCCGGAGAAATTCGTCCGGCACGGGATCGAGCAGTTCGGTGGGCACGACGCGATCGTGCTGTGGCACGCGTACCCGGTGATCGGGATCGACTCGCGGAACCAGTTCGACTTCTATCGCGACGTCCCGGGGTTGCGGGAGCTGATCGATGACCTGCATCGCCTTGGGGTCAAGGTCTTCTTCGACTACAACCCCTGGGATGTCGGGACGCGGCGGGCTGCTCGTCCGGACGCGGCAGAGTTCGCCGCACTGGTGGCGGACTACGCCGTCGACGGCGTCTTCCTCGATACGTTGAAGGAAGGCGATCCGACCTTCACCCGGGCCTTGCGTGCGGCCAATCCGGCGATCGCGCTCGAGGGTGAGTCACGGTTGCCGATGGCAAGGGTCAGCGATCATGCGCTGTCCTGGGCGCAGTGGTTCGCCGACACGCATGCGCCAGGTGTCCTGCGGGCGCACCTGTTCGAGCGCCGGCACATGATGCACCACACCCGCCGCTGGAACCGCGACCACAGCGCCGAGCTGCAGTCCGCGTGGATCAACGGCGTCGGGATCCTGGTCTGGGAGTCGGTCTTCTCCAGCTGGGTCGGCTGGAATGCCCGCGACCGCGCGACCCTGCGCCGGATGGTGGCCGCGCAGCGTGCCTTCGCGCCGGTGCTGATCGACGGCGACTGGATCCAGCTGACGCCCGAGATCCCGGACAAGGCGCGCGTGCACGGCATCTACGGTTCGCGGTTCGACCTGCAGGACATCACGTTCTGGACGTTGATCAACCGGCACGAGGACGACTTCGAGGGCATCGTGCTGCGGTCGGAGGATCAGGTCGGCGACTGGTACGACGTGACGTCCGGCGTACCGATCACGGCGAACGACGACGGCGTCCACCTCGTCGTACCGGGTCGTGGTGTGACCGGAATCGTCCGAGTCGGTGCGACCGCCGGAGCGAGTTGCCGGACGACCGCGCGCAAGCTGGGCACGCTCGAGCGGCCGCATGTCGATGATTCCGCGTTCCCGATGCGGCCGGCCGAACGGTTGCCGGTGTCAACAGTCTCCGGTACGGCGTCGATCGGCCCGACCGTCGACGTACCGGCTGGGGCTCAGCGGCTGACCGTGAAGCACCGGCGTCGCGAGACCGGGTTGTACGACCAAGCGCCGTACGTGGAGGAGTGGAAGCCGTTGCCGCCACGCCTGCACGACGTCCGCACGATCACGCGCGACGTTGAGCTGCCGGGGATCGCGGTCGCGGTCTCCGAGGTGACGAACGCGGAGTACTTCGCGTTCGTGCAGGCGACCGGGTATCGGCCGCTGATCGCCAATCGCTTCCTCGCGCATTGGGTCGACGGTGCGCCGGCGGCCGGTACTGAGGACCAGCCGGTGACGTATGTCGATCTGCCGGATGCACGGGCCTATGCGGACTGGCGCGGTGGGCGGTTGCCGACCGAGGACGAGTGGCAGGTCGCGGCCGGGCTGGACGGATTCACCCGGGCCGAGCCGTTGGTGTGGAACCTGACCGAGAGCGAACACCGCGACGGCCGCAGCCGGTTCTGCATCCTGAAGGGCGGTTCGCATTATGTTGCCAAGGGCTCCGATTGGTACGCCGATGGTGGGCCGCGCGAACCGGAAGTGAGCTTCAAGTTGGTGCTGACCGGTGGTGGTCTCGACCGGTCGGAGACCATCGGCTTCCGGTGTGCGGGATGAGACCTGCTCCTCTTGACGGGGTGAGGGTGCTCGAGGCGGCGACGCTGTTCGCGGGACCGCTGGCGGCGACATTCCTGGGTGACTTCGGGGCGGACGTCACGAAGATCGAGCACCCGGCACGCCCGGATGCGGCGCGCACGCACGGTGCGTCGAAGAACGGCGTCGGGTTGTGGTTCAAGACGCTCGGCCGGAACAAGCGGCTCGCGACGCTCGATCTGTCCCAGGGTCGGGACGTCTTCCTGGATCTCGTGCGGCGGAACGACGTACTGGTGGAGAACTTCCGGCCGGGGACGCTGGAGCGCTGGGGGCTCGGGCCTGAGGTGTTGCTGGCGGCGAATCCGCGGTTGGTGATTGCTCGGGTGACGGCCTTTGGCCAGGTCGGGCCTTGGTCCGGGCGGCCCGGGTTCGGATCGTTGGCTGAGGCAATGAGTGGGTTTGCGGCGGTAACCGGTGAGCCCGATGGGCCGCCCACGCTGCCGCCGTTCGGGCTCGCTGACGGGATCACCGCGCTCGCCACCGCGTACGCCGTACTGGTGGCTTTGCGCGAACGGGATCGGTCCGGAGCCGGGCAGGTGATCGACATGGCGATCATCGAGCCGATTCTGATGATGCTCGGTGGCGGGATCACGGCATACCAGCAGACCGGGTACGTGCAGCCGCGGTTGGGGAATCGGTCGTCGAACAACGCGCCACGCAACGTCTATCAGACCGCTGACGGGCGTTGGGTCGCGGTGTCGACGAGCTCGCAGAGCATTGCCGAGCGGGTGATCACGCTGGTCGGACGCGGCGACCTGGTGGCCGAGCCGTGGTTCGCGACCGGGCGAGAGCGCGCGGAGCATGCCGACGAGCTGGATGAGGCGGTTGGCTCGTGGATTGCCGCGCGGCCGCTTGACGAAGTGATGGACGCGTTCGAGAAGGCCGAGGCCGCGGTGGGGCCGGTGCACGACATCCGCGGGATCGTGAGCGATCCGCAGTACGCCGCACTGCAGACGATCGTTGCCGTGGACGACGATGAGCTGGGCGGGCCGGTCGAGATGCAGAACGTGCTCTTCCGGCTGTCCGAATCACCGGGATCGATCCGCTGGGCGGGGCGGAAGCATGGTGCGAACACCGACGAGGTGCTGGCCGAGATCGGGGTGACTCCGGAACAGCTCGCGGCATTACGTGCAGCAGGCGTGGTCTAGTGGTAGGGGGAGCTTGTGCTGACAGGTTTGTACGTTCCAGCGAATCGGCCGGATCGATTTGCGAAGGCCGTTGCCGCGGGCCCGGATCTGGTCGTGTTCGACCTGGAGGACGCCGTACCGGTCGATGCGAAGGCGACGGCGCGGCAATGGGCGGTGGCCTGGATCGCTGCCCATCCGCAGGATCGGGTGGAGCTGCGGGTGAACGCGCCCGGGACGCCGTGGCTTGCGGACGACCTGGCCGCGGTGGCCGCCGTACCGGGGATCCGGCTGCGGCTGCCCAAGGTGGAGAGCGCTCTCGACGTTCTCGAGGTGCTGGAACAGGTGCCGTCGGCGAAGATCACGGCGCTGATCGAGTCACCGCTCGGGTTGGAGCGCGCCTTCGAGATCGCCTCGGCGGATCCGCGCGTGATCGCGGTCGCGTTGGGAGAGGCGGATCTGCGCAGCTCGCTCGGGGTGGACGGTTCGGAGGGGCTCACCTGGGCGCGTGGTCGGCTCGTGTCGGCCTCGCGGGCCGCCGGGCTGGGCGCGCCGATGATGTCGGTTCACGCGCGCGTCGATGACGATGAGGGGCTGCGCCGGACGAGCTTGGCCGGGCGGGCGCTCGGGTTCGTCGGTCGGATGGCGATCCACCCGGACCAGTTGGCCACGATCGTGGAGTGCTTCACCCCTAGCGCCGCACAGGTCGCCGAGGCACTCGAACTGTTGACGGCCGTCGACCAGACCGGTGGCGTCGTGGTGCTCCCGGATGGCCGGATGGCCGATCCTGCGATGATCGGGCGCGCCCGGGAGGTCACAGCGCTCGCCAGGGAGATAGAGCGCAGGTCGTAGGCGACAGCTATCGACGTACTGACATGAAGTGTACAGTTCTGTACATGAGTGACACGTTGCCGATCACCGAGGCCCGCGGCCAGCTGGGTGCGCTGGTGCGCCGAGCCTCCGCCCGCCGTGAACGGACGACGATCACCGATCACGGTGAGGCCGCCGCGGTGATCATCTCCGCGCAGGAACTGGCCGATCTCGAAGACCAGCTGGCAGTCGCGTTGTACCAGGCCGCGAAGGCGATGGGGCAGGTGCCGACGGTGCCGCACGACGAGGTTAGGCGCCGGCTTGGCATGAGCCAGGCGTGACCTATCAAGTCGTCTGGAGCGAACGTGCTCTGGACCAGGCCGCGGGCTACCTCGAGGAAGATCCCGCCGGGCTCGAACAGCTCATGACCGCCATCGACACCCTCGCCGACGAACCGCGGCCCGAGTGGTCCGTCGAATTCGGGTCGCCTGGAATCCGGCGGATGGACGTCGGACGTTTCCGGGTTCTCTATGACATCTACGCGAGTTCAGTGGTGATCGTCGTCATCCACGCCGGGCAGGCCAGCTAAGGTCGTAGGCATGCTGCCGCGCAGTGTTGATGCCGTGGTGATCGGTTCGGGGCCCAACGGGCTGGTGAGCGCGATCGGGTTGGCCGATGCCGGGTGGGACGTCCTCGTGCTGGAGGCCGCGGACACCTTCGGAGGTGCCGTCCGGTCGACCACCGCTGACGGCTGGGTCAGCGACCGATTCAGTTCGAACTATCCGCTGGGTGTCGCGTCGCCGGTGATCCGGGCGCTCGGGCTCGAGCGGTTCGGGTTGAAGTGGGGGCACGCGCCGCTGCCGCTGGCGCACCTGCTCGACGCCGACGAGGGGACGGCGGTCGCGATTCACCCCGATCCCGAGGACACCGCGAAGTCGGTCGGTGCTGATCATCCGGGTGACGGCGAGGCGTGGCTGCGGCTCTACCAGCAGTACGTCGCGTTGCGGGAGCCGCTGCTGAAGTCCCTGCTCACCGGGTGGCCCCCGGTCGCGCCGGCGGTCAAGCTGGTCCGCAAGCTCGGGTCGGCAGGGGAGCTGCTGCGGTTCGCGCGTTTCATGGCGATGCCGATGCATCGGATGGGCAAGGAGCTGTTCGCCGGGCCGCGAGGTAGTGCATTGCTGGCGGGGAACGCGATGCATGCTGATTCGCCGTTGTTGGGCAGTGTCAGCGGGACGATGGGCTGGTTGCTGGCGATGCTGGCGCAGGACGTCGGCTATCCGGTCGCTGTCGGTGGATCCAGTGCGTTCTCCGGTGCGTTGGTAGCGCGGGCTGAGCGGGCGGGCGTGCTGTTCGCTGCGTCGATGCCGGTGACTTCGGTCGAGGTGACCGGTGGCCGGGCGACCGCCGTACTGACTGCTTCGGGGGAGCGGGTCGCGGTCTCGCGAGCCGTGATCGCGGACACCTCGGCGCCGGCGCTGTACGACGCTCTGTTGTCGGGGGCAACTATCCCGTCGGGGTTGCGGCGTGATCTGGACGAGCGCTTCGAGTGGGATTATCCGACCGTCAAGCTCAACTTCCGCCTGAGTGAGCCGATTCCCTGGAAGGCGGCCGAGGCGCGGTCTGCCGGAGTGGTGCACCTTGGCGGGACGGCCGACGAGTTGGTGCACCTGTCGGCGGATCTGGACACCGGGCGGGTACCGGCGCAGCCGTTCCTGCTGATCGGGCAGACCACGAAGTCGGACCCGTCGCGCTCGCCGGAAGGGACCGAGGCGGTCTGGGCGTATGCGCATCTGCCGCGCGGGATCGCCGACGACGAGGCCGCGGAGAAGTTGTCGGGGCGGATGGAGCGCGCGATCGAACGGTTCGCGCCTGGCTTTGGTTCGGTGGTGATCGAGCGGGAGTTGCAGCGGCCGAGTGTGCTGGAGGCGGGCAACGCCGCGCTGGGCTTCGGAGCGCTCGGCGGCGGCACGATGCAGCTCCAGCAGCAGCTGATCTTCCGGCCGACGATCGGCCTCGGGAGCCCGCGCACCTTCGTCGACGGCCTGTACCTGGGCAGCTCGGCGATCCACCCGGGCGGCGGCGTCCACGGTGCCTGCGGTCACCTCGCAGCCCGTACGGCGTTGCGCGACGCCTCGCTGCTCGGCCCGGTCACTCGCTCGTTCCCCACCGCTGCGCTCCGTCGCCTGCAGAAGTGAAGCTCCCCGAGTCCACCTGCCGCTCCCGTTTCGCGGGAGCGCGAGTGGCCCGGCTGGCGACCGTCAGCGCGGACGGACAGCCGCACCTGATCCCGGTGACCTTCGCAGTTGCCGGCGACGAGGTGTTCATCGCCATCGACCACAAGCCGAAGACCACCACGAACCTGCGGCGGCTCCGGAACATCGCCGCCAACCCGTCAGTGACGCTGCTGGTCGACGAGTACGACGACGCGGAGTGGGCTCAGCTCTGGTGGGTCCGCGCCGACGGCGTCGCCCGAGTGCTCGACACCCCGCCGCCCGAGGTCGAACTGCTGATCGCGAAGTACCCGCAGTACGCCGCGAACCCGCCGCGCGGGCCGGTGATCGCCGTACAGGTCGATCGCTGGAGCGGTTGGGCGTTCGCCTGATCAGGCCCTCCTGCCTGAGGTATCGACGCGCAAGGCACCGATCGAACGCACCGGGCGGCCCGCGCCATGGCTGAACTCCCGCTCCACTGAACCCACCACGCCGTCGCGAGTGAACCCACCACGCCGCCGCGAGTGAACCCACCGTGCGAATGTGTCGTCGAGTGTGCGGACCGTGTCGCCGGAAATCGATGTCCAACGGCACGGTCCGCACACTGGATGGCCGACCGCACACTGGCGGCACTCGCGGGGTCGCGGCTTGGGCGGATGGGGGAGCGCAGCTCGCCGGGAACGGGTAACGCTCCCCAATCTCCCGCAACCAGGTGAGTCGCTGGCGACGTGGTAATTGCCTGTACATCCGCGAGACGGCCGCTGAATGATGGGCCGGTGACGGGATTCAGGTCGGCTCGGGAGCTCAGTGCGGCGTTCTACGCAGACGTGATCAGGCCGGTGGTCGACGTACCGCATGCGGCCGGGTTGCTGGGGTGGGGCTCGGATGTCCTCGGGTACGACACCGAGCGGTCGATGGATCATGGGTGGGGACCGCGGTTGCACATGTTCGTGGATGAGCCGGAGCCGGTGCGTGCGGCGGTTGAGCCGGCGTTGCCGGACGAGTACGACGGGCATCCGGTGCGGTTCGGGTGGGACACGCAGGAGCCGATTCACCACATCACGGTGACGACCCTTGGGGACTGGCTGGTGGACCTGCTCGGGTTCGACGCCTCGCTCGGGGTTGGCACGGCCGACTGGTTGATCACGCCGCAGCAGAAGTTGCTCGGCGTCGTCGCCGGGCAGGTGTTCGCCGATGACGGACGACTCGCGCCTGTCCGGGACCGCTTGCAGTGGTACCCGGAAGAGGTCTGGCGCTGGTCGATGGGGTGTCAGTGGGCGCGGATCGGCGAGGAGGAGCCGTTCGTCCAGCGCACCCACGAAGTTGGTGACGAGCTGGGCTCACGCGTGCTGGCGGCTCGGCTGACCCGGGATCTGATGCGGTTGGCGCTCTTGCAGTCGCGGACCTACGCGCCGTACTCGAAGTGGATGGGAACGGCGTTCGCGCAGCTCGGTCACCCGGACGGACTCGATCGCGTACTGGCTGACGTCCTTGCTGCGGACAACTATCCGGCCCGGGAGCAGGCGCTGACGACCGCCTACCGGTTGCTGGGGGAGCGGCACAACAAGCTGTCGATCACGCCGGCCGTCGATCCGACGCCGCGGCCGTTCCATGAGCGGCCGGCGCTGGTTCTTGGTGCCGAGCGATTTGCCGAGGCCTGTCTGGCGACGGTGACCGATGCGGGGCTGCGGGCGTTGCCGTTGATCGGGACCATGGACCAGTTCTCCGACAACACTGCCCTGCTGAGCAACCCGTTGGCGTACCGTCGGTTGACCGGAGCGGTGGCACAATCGGCGGGGTGAGCATGGAGGAGTTGCTGCGTGAGCTGACGCCGCAGGTGCTCGGGTTCCTGACGCGGCGTTACGCGCAGTTCGATCTGTGTGAGGACGCCGTACAGGAGGCGTTGCTGGCGGCCGCGACGCAGTGGCCTGTGGACGGCGTACCGGACAACCCGCGCGGCTGGCTGATCACGGTCGCGACCCGGCGGCTGACGGATCAGTTCCGCAGCGAGAGCTCCCGGCGCCGGCGCGAAGACTCTGTCGCCGCGATGGCTGGAGCCGAAGAGCTGGTTGCTCCGGCTGCCGATTCCGTCGGCGACCCGGACAGCGACGACACACTCACGCTGCTCCTGTTGTGTTGCCATCCGGCGGTCACGCCGGCCTCTCAGGTCGCACTCACCCTGCGCGCGGTCGGCGGCCTCACCACCGGCGAGATCGCGCGCGCCTTCATGGTGCCCGAGGCAACGATGGCGCCGCGGATCAGCCGGGCGAAGAAGAGCATCAAGGAAGCCGGCAGCCAGTTCGAGCTGCCGCCCGCCGAGGAGCTCGCCGAGCGGATGAAGGTGGTGCGGCAGGTCCTCTACCTGATCTTCAACGAGGGCTACACGGCAAGCTCCGGCGAGTCACTGCAACGCGTCGAACTGACCGCCGAAGCGATCCGGCTCACCCGGATGCTGCGCGCCGCCCTGCCCGACGACGGCGAGGTCGCGGGCCTGCTCGCGTTGATGCTGCTGACCGACTCGCGCCGGATGGCCCGCACGACCGCCGACGGTTCGCTGATCCCGATCGACGAGCAAGATCGCGCTCTCTGGGATCACGCCCAGATCTCCGAGGGCACCACGCTCATCCTGGCCACGATGGCTCAGGGCGGGGTCGGCCCGTATCAGCTGCAGGCCGCGATCGCCGCCGTCCATGCCGAGGCGCCCAGCGCCGAAGCGACCGACTGGCCGCAGATCCACGCGCTCTACGTCATTCTCGAGAAGGTGACGCCCAACCCGATGATCACCCTCAACCGGGCGATCGCCCTGTCCCAGGTCGAGGGTCCGCAAGCCGGCCTAGACCTGCTCGCCACCCTCGATGACAACAAGAACCTCACCGAGTCCCACCGCCTGGACGCCGTCCGCGCCCACCTGTACGAGCGCGCCGGTCAGCCCGGCAAGGCCCGCGAGCACTACCTCGCCGCAGCCCGCCGTACGACGAGCCTGCCCGAGCAGCGCTACCTCACCGCCAGGGCGGACGCCCTCACCTCCTGACCAGCAGCCCCCGGCGAGGCTGCGGCGGGGCTGCTGTGGCCTGGGTCACGTGACTCCAGTTGTAACTTCGGTTTACAGTGGCGGGTATGAGCCTTCTGGAGCGAGAACGGCGCCGGGACGTCATCGGGTTCGGGGTCGCGTGGCTGAACCGGCTGGCGAAGTCGCGCACGATCGACCGGTTCGGGTGGCGCAAGCAGACCGAGCGGGTGGTGTTCGAGGCGACGAAGAGCGGTTTCCGGACGGCGGGAGCGCTCTCCCGGAGTTTCTCGGCCGCGTCGAAGCTGGCGAAACCGTCCCGGTTGCCGGCGGCGCGGGGGACCGGGAAGTTCGACCTGACGCCGACCGAGGATCAGCAGACGGTCGTCGAGGTGGTGCGGGAGTTCGCCGCGGAGGTGCTGCGCCCGGCCGCCACCGCGGCGGACACCGCCTGCGCGACCGATGCCAAGGTGCTGAGCTCGTCCGCCGAGCTGGGGCTGAGCCTGATCGAGGTGCCGGAGGAGCTCGGCGGCATCGTCACCGAGCGCTCCGCGATGACCGGCGTTCTCGTCGCGGAAGCGCTCTCTCACGGGGACATGGGTCAGGCGGTTGCCTGCCTGGCTCCGGCGGCCGTGAGTACGGCGATCTCGCTGTGGGGCGACGAGACCCAGCAGGCGACGTACCTGCCGGCCTTCACCGGAGACTCGGTCGCGGCCGCGGCGCTCGCGATTCTGGAACCCCGCCCACTCTTCGACCCGTTCGACCTGCGCACCCGGGTGACCGGGGGCAAGCTGACCGGCGTGAAGTCGCTGGTCCCGCGGGGTGCCGAGGCCGAGCTCTTCGTGATCGCGGCCCAGCTGGAAGATCGCGGTCCGGCCTTGTTCCTGGTCGAATCCGGTCATCCCGGTGTCACGATCGAGGCCGAGCCGTCGATGGGCCTGCGGGCCGCCTCACTCAGCCGGGTGATCCTGAACGACGTACCAGCTGTTCAGCTCGGCACCTTTGACGACTACCTCGAATGCGTCCGCCTCTCGCGGCTCAGCTGGTGTGCGCTCTCCCTCGGTACGGCGAAAGCGGTACTCGACTACGTGACGCCGTACGTGAACGAGCGCACGGCCTTCGGGGAGCCGATCAGCCACCGTCAGTCGGTCGCGTTCATGGTCGCGAACATCGCGATCGAGCTCGAAGGTATGCGGCTGGTCACCTATCGGGCCGGATCGCGTGCTGAGCAAGGGCTTTCGTTCGCTCGTGAGGTCGCGCTGGCCCGGCGGCTGTGTACCGACAAGGGCATGCAGATCGGTACCGACGGCGTACAACTGCTGGGTGGGCACGGGTTCGTGAAGGAACATCCGGTCGAACGCTGGTACCGCGATCTGCGCGCCATCGGCATCATGGAAGGTGCGGTGCTGGTCTGATGATCAACCTCGAGACGCCTCGCAAGTTCCGGGCCTTCGTCAACCAGGCTCACCAGGTCGCGGCCGAGATGTTGCGGCCGAACTCCCGCCGGTACGACCTGGCCGAGCACGAGTATCCGGTCGAGCTGGACATGCTCGCTGCGATGGTCGACGGATTAGGGGCCTCAGGCACCGGTTCGGGAGCCGGTGCGGCGGGAGTCCGCCGTACCGAAGGCAATGAAGACAGCGGCATCAAGAACGGTTCGAACATGTCCTCGGTGCTCTCCATCATGGAGATGTGCTGGGGCGACGTCGGTCTGCTGCTCTCGATGCCGCGGCAGGGCCTGGGTAACTCCGCGATCGCGTCGGTCGCTTCGGACGAACAACTCCGCCGCTTCGACGGCGTCTGGGCCGCCATGGCGATCACCGAGCCCGAATGCGGCTCGGACTCCGCCAGCATCCGCACCACCGCCCGCCGCGACGGCGACGACTACATCATCGACGGCGAGAAGATCTTCGTCACCGCCGGCGGTCGTTGTGACGCCGTGGTCGTCTGGGCCACCCTCGACAAGTCGGCCGGTCGCGCGGCCATCAAGTCCTTCGTCGTCCCCAAGGACACCCCCGGCGTCACCGTCGAACGCCTCGAACACAAACTCGGCATCCGCGCCTCCGACACCGCCACCATCCGCTTCGAGAACGCCCGGGTCCCCGCCGCCAACCTCCTCGGTTCCCCCGAGATCGACACAGGCAAAGGCTTCGCGGGCGTTATGCAGACCTTCGACAACACCCGGCCCCTGGTCGCGGCCATGGCCGTCGGCGTAGCCCGAGCCTCCCTGGAACTGACCAGGGACCTCCTGGCCGAGGCGGGCGTCGAGATCGACTACGACCGCCCCACCCACCTCCAACCAGCCGCCGCCTCCACCTACCTCCAACTCGAAGCCGACTGGGAAGCCGCCCACCTCCTGGCCCTCCAAGCCGCCTGGATGGCCGACAACGCTCGTCCCAACTCCCTCGAAGCCTCCATCGCCAAAGCCAAAGCCGGCCGCACCGCCAACGACATCACCCTCCGCTGCGTAGAACTCACCGGCTCCCTCGGCTACTCCGAACACCACCTCCTCGAGAAGTGGTCCCGCGACTCCAAGATCCTCGACATCTTCGAAGGCACCCAACAAATCCAGCAACTAATCGTCGCCCGCCGGCTGTTGGGGAAGACGTCCGCGGAGCTGAAATAGCCTTGTCTGCAAGCATTTCAGCCCCGCCCGGGACGGTCATCAGATCAGGTCAGGCCCGCTGTCGAGCTCGGTGTGATCTGGCCCGATTTCGAGCCTGCTCCGTCGCTGCTCCGTGAGCCGCAGAGCAAGTCGCTCAAGCCGGCGATCCACAGCCTGACGAGCGCGGCCGTACGACGAGGGCAGCATATGCGTGTACATCTGCAGGGTGAATCCCGGATCGTAGTGCCCAAGGTACTCGGAGAGCTCCTTGATATTGACACCATCCGCCAGGGTGATGCTCGCGAAGTAGTGCCGCAGCGCATGCATCCCGGCCGTGTAGTCGGACTTGTAGTGCCGACGGCCCCGGGCATCCTTCGTTGGCGGCGGGATCACGCCGGCTGCCACGATGGCGGGCTTCCAGACCACGAGGTTGTACAGGTCCGCCCGGAGCGCTCGACCGTCTGACCAAGTGAAAAGGAGGTCGTTGCTCTGGAGCTCGCCATCGACCTGTTCCCAGGGCAGCCCGTTCCTTGTCGTTCTTGGGCAGCGCAAAGACCCACTGCTGTCCAAGTCTCTTGATCTGACGCCGCACCCTGATCACCTGCTCCTCGAAATCCAGATCCTCGATCGAGAGCCCAAAGATCTCGCCTTGGCGCAGGCCGGCGGTCGACCCGATGGTGGGAGCCAGTCGATACCGCTCAGGGTGAGCCGTGATGATCCGCTCAACCGTCTCGTCCGACCAAGCAACAACCTGCGGGAACCGCCGCGAGGGCTTCTTGACGACCCGGGACTGCCCTGGATTGCGCTTGATGAGCTCATCCGCTGTAGCGAGCTCAAGACATCCGTTCAGCACCAGGAACGCACTCCGTGCCGTCGACGGTCCGTAGGTACCCATGAGGTCCGTCAGCCACACCGCAATCTCGGACGGCAGGATGCTCTTGACCATCCGCTTCCCGAACAGCGGTGCCACGTGTAGTCGCCACTTGGACTCGTACTGAATCGCACTCGCGGGGTCGATCGTCCGCGACTTGATCCACCGATCCCAGATCTCCTCGAGCCGAACCTTCCCCGCATTCGGATCGAGATAATCCCCCCGATCCCGATCCGTCTCCATCCCCGTCGCATGGCGCACCGCCTGCGCCTTCGTCTCAAATGCCTTCGACCGCTCATCCCCGTGCGGATCGATCCAAACCCCCAACCATCGCTTCCCCCGCCCCCACCGCTTCGGATTCCGCTCCCGCGTAACACTCCCATCCGCGTGCGTAACCGCCGTCGTCCACTGATCCTTCGCAAAAGCCACGACCGGCCTCCTAGATCGTCAAGCTGACGAAGCTCAACGTGTGGAGACCGGAGATTTCAGGACCAGGGCCGTGATGCCCTTGGTGAGCTACGGGGATTCAGTGCCGGATCGACACCCTCCAAATACGTAGCGCCGAAGAGCGATGCCCTAGTGCATCGCGTCGAACCCCGGCTTCGCTGATTTCCAGCCGAGACCGACCAGTGATTGTCATATTCGCGTGCAGAATCGCTTGCTGGTACGGGTTCTGATGACCATCTGTTCCTCGCTTGTGCCCATCACTAGCCATCCTCGCGCGTTGATTGAGGTGCGTAAAGAGATGCGTGCAGCAGCAGGTTCGATTGTGTCGGCAGTCGAGCGCGTGATCACTGATTGCTGGCGCGGTGCCTAGGGGGATCGGAGTTAGCTGAGTGAGCCGCCGGTCAGCCGCCGAGACCGCAGTCGTCACCCGCACAACTCGCTGCGACGACTGATCGCTGCTTGTGCCATGGCTTCGCAGACATTGCTCACCTGGCCACCCGCATGTCCTTCGACGCTCTCCCCGTACCGTCGATGGGCTGCGTCAATTGGTTGCCGCACCGCTCTCAGACGACGATGTCAACCGTCGCGAGATATCTGAGACACGCCGCTTGACTTCATCTGAGATTCAGCACATCTCGACAGTTGTCCTGCTCGACCGGGCCGTTCGATCTTCTCCTTGGTGATCGCGGCCTTCGCGCTCCCTGCTGACTTCTCGAACGCCGGCGACGCGGCGCGGCGAGGTGACGCTCGGGATGCTGGCGATTGAAGACGATCGCTATCGCGACCTAGATGGGCCGCCGGCGACGGAGATTTCCGGGCGCTAGCGCGCCTTGGGCGGATGGCCCTCGCCGATCCCGATTGCCAGTACGGATCGGAGTCGACAGGGCGGAAGCGAACCACCCACGATGGAGACCGGATCTATCAAAGGATCATAGATACAACTTTTCCACCTCGCAAACACTCCATGTGCTCGAGGCGTCCACCGCCGAACTGCTCAACTGGCTGACCGAATACGGCGACCATCGCAGGGCTGAAACAGTCCAGCCGGACGCGGAACGCCGAGGGTTCCGCATCCGGCCAAGCCGTCACGGTACTCGCGGGAAGAGCAGGATGGCGGCTAGACCAGTGACCAAACACTTCAGTGAACAGTCACCGCTCACGTACACTGCGGGAAATCTTTAGTTGGGAACGTTCTTCCGGACAGCATGCCGCGAAAGGAGATGCGGATTTTCCGCCTACCTGCTGATGCGAACCAGTCTGACTGACACAAGTACCTTTCGAGATTTCTGTCGAGCTGCCGCAAATAATGTGGACTGCGATTTTCGCAGGGACCGTCGGATAGCATTCGCCCTGGAGCACGTGACAGAGCCAATAGCGCGCGACTACCTCCGAATCTGCGATCAGCAGACGCCCGGACTCGTGCAGCATTCTGCCGTCTTTTCGCAAAACGATGTGCTGGGTAATCCTAAAACATATGAATTTCCTGGGTGGGGGGAGTTGTCGGCGACAACCTGCAGGTACATCAAAGTGCTGAGTGACATAATCAGCTGGTTCCCCCACCTGGCCGAACGTGAGGATCTGCGCATCGCGGAGATTGGCGGTGGGTATGGCGGCCAGGCGAAGATTCTCGGTACCGTCCTGCGCATCGCAGAATATTCGATAATCGATCTTCCCGAGGCGGGGTTGCTGCAATCCTCATATCTCAAGCGCCTCGATCCCGACTTTCCTGTGCATCCGGTGTCCAATGAAGATGTTCAGCTGCTTTCAAATATTGACCTGGTCATCAGCAACTACGCATTGAGTGAGTGTAGGTTGCCGGTCGCCCGACGCTATGTGGACCTCGTTGTAAATCAAGCAAGTCACGGATATATGACCTGCAACTATCTGAGCTATAAATGTCCGACGAGAGAACACTTTCGACGCTGGATCACCGCGGATCTGCAACTACGGGACGAGGATCCGCTGACGAATCGAAGAAACTATATCCTGACCTGGGCGACAGAACCTGAGTCGATGCCTCGGCAACAGAGTCAGTGAGGTGGCGGGATCATGAATTCTTCGGATGTTCGGGTCTCGGTCGTCATGCCCGCCCTTAATGCGAAGTTGACAGCCGGCGAGGCTGTAGTCAGTATTCTAGAGCAATCTGAGGCCAATTTTGAATTTCTCATCCTGGATGATGGCTCGACCGATGGAACAACTGATATTCTCGACGAGCTTGCTGCCCAGGACCCTCGCCTTCGCCTAGTGAAGAACCGGTCCAGCGAGGGGGTCGCAGCCGGACTCAATCGATTGGCGAAGCTCGCTCGCGGCAACTATATTGCGCGAATGGATGCTGATGATGTCAGTCATCAGGACCGCTTGCGGGAGCAATGCGATCTCCTTGACCGCCATCTGAATACGGTGTTGGTCAGTTGTCTAGTCATCTGCGAGTTCGCCGAGAATACCGACATCGTTGCCCGGCGATATTATGAGGCTATCGAGCGCCATCGCCGGACGCTCGCATCCAGGGGGCCGGTCGAACAGGCCCTCGTCCACAAGAACATATTCCATCACGGCGAGGTGATATTTCGGAGGGCTGCTTTCGACGAGGTCGGCGGGTATGCCGAGTGGATGGAAGGCGTCGAGGACTATGACTTGTGGCTGAGAATGATGGCGCGCGGCAATATGCGAATTTCTGCGCGCGAACTCTATACGCGCCGGATTTACCCCTCAAGTGTCTCGATGCAAAACAGGCTACGCGCCGTTCGGCTCGCCAGGCTCGCGCGCATCAGGAATCTTCCGATGTCAGACGCGAAGCGGGAGTTGGCTATGCAGCGTCTTGCCGAGATTCTCTAATACCGCCAAGGTAGGTAGATCCATGGATACGGGAAATTCACGCGTAACATTTTCTCGACTCGGTGAGTTCGGTCAGTTTGGCAATCAACTGTTTCAGATCAGCGGCACGATCGGAATCGCGGCGAGCCTTGGGTTGGAGGTGACGTTACCTGCCTGGCGCTACCGACACCACTTTCCGGCACTCCCCGAGTCTTATTTCTCGCGCGAGCAGAATTCCGGGGCGATCATCGATGCCGCGTACCTCTGTTACCAACGGCTGGGGTACGACGCCTGCCTGTATATGCAGGACCCGACGTTGTGGGCAAATTGCGAACAGCGGGTGCTGACGTACCTGACTCCATCGCTCAGTGTCTTCGATCGAGTCGAGGGGCCAGCACTCGATGCCCTGCGCTTGATTTCAGACGAGTCGCGGACCTGCATTGCTCTGCACGTAAGACGTGGCGACTACATCAATTCTAGCAGCCATGTAGTTCTCCCGATGGACTACTACCGCCGGGCACTGTCCATAGTCGGCCCCGGCGAGATCATTGTCTTCACTGACGACAGAGAGTGGTGCCTGAGAAATTTTGAGTGGTGCTTGCCGAGGGTCGTGGTGTCCAGCCCGAGCGCAATCATCGACTTCGTCCTTATGACTCAATGCGATCGTCATGTGATTGCCAACTCGACATTTTCGTGGTGGGCGTCCTATCTGGCACGTAGCGACAGGGTAGTGATGCCAGACTCGTGGTTCACGGCGAGCGAGCCCAGGCGGCTGGAACTGTCGAGCAGACTCCGGTTTCGTCAGAGCATTCAGGTGGGCTACGACGAAGACGATACGGATGGACGGGTTGATGGCCGTGGTGCCGACGTCTCGTCGACCCGCCGCGGTCAGCGCGGGGCTGTGAAGCGACTTGCCTTCTTGGAAGCGGCCCTAGAAGAACTGATCTTGGCGGTAAGACGCGAGGGATCCTGAGGGGACACCTGGCACCTGAGGTCGCGAACCGTGCATCGAGAGGTGGAGCGTAACCCTGGGCGGCCGGCGCTGCCACCGATGGGCGTGTCATTGCAGCAACGTGCAATGCATGTCTTTACCTATCGACCAACTTAACCGCATGAACTATCGTATTCCGGGTTGCTCAAGTGCCCGTCAGTCGACCTCGGCTGCAACGGCATATTGATCTATCTATGCATATCCCAAGAACTGCTGGATGCCCGCCGGATCCCCAGGAGTGCTATGGATCACGCAGAACAGAACCTGGAATCGAAGGCGTTAATGGATGCTATCGTCAGCGCGCCAACAGGGCCAATTATCGAGATTAAGATCGATGGACTGATCGACTCACTGCAGATTAGATCGAGTGGGGTGATCCAAGATCACGCATTGGCGCTGGCGTTTGCTTCGGACGACCTGCCCCCGATTGTGGTGGACCGGAAAACGGGTGCGGTGATTGATGGCTGGCACCGGATCGAAGCGGCTGTGATCAACGGGAAACAACAAATCCGCGCCGTCTACTTTGACGGCACTGTCGAAGAATCGCTGATCCTCGCAGTTCAGTCCAATGTCGCGCATGGATTGCCGCTGTCTATCGCTGACAGGCGCACAGCTGCGACACGGATACTCGACGTTCGTCCCGACCTGTCCGACCGAATGATCGCGCGCGCCTCTGGGCTGTCAGCCAGAACGATCAGCGCGATCCGCGAGTGTTCGACAGCGCAGCGTCCGCACTCGAACACCCGGACGGGACGCGACGGTCGAGTGCGACCCCTGAGCTCGGCCGAAGGGCGCCTGGCCGCCGTCGAAGTTCTGACGAAGCGTCCCGAGGCATCGCTCCGCGCGATTGCCAAGGAGGCAGGTATTTCGGTCAGCACGGCACGGGACGTGCGAGAACGATTTGTGTCAGGACAGAATCCGGTGCCGGAAAGCCAGCGACCGCGGGACGAGCTCGGCGTGCGGCGCGATGCCAACGCTCCCGCGGGTCGGGCACGGAAATCGAAGGAAAGCGGAGTAGAGGCTGGTGAGATATTGGGCTCGCTTCGCGCGGACCCAAGGCTGAGGTACAACGAGTCGGGCCGAAGTCTCCTGCGCTGGCTCGCATCGCATGCCATGGGTGGTCGAGATTGGAAGGGCCTCCTTGCAAATATCTCGCCCCATAGTGCGGTACTCGTCAGTCGCCTTGCAAGAGAGTATGCCGCCAACTGGGCGCAACTTGCCGATGAGTTGGACAAGCAGAGCAAGAATCTCGCATAGGAAATCACGTTCCTATGCGCGCGAATGTGCGTGTAAGCCCGGGACTATTCTTGTTTCCGGATGGTCGAGATAGCCTGCGTGGGGCGTGGGATGCGATGCCCCGTCTCCCGGCAGCGTGATTTTCATAAACCTGCTTGTTATCCGCAGATCAGGACTGCGGCAATCCGGTCGAGTGGCGAGGGCAGAGCCGTGCTGCACGTTCCGCGAGAGTGAGGAGGGCGCCAGATGATGAATATTGTTGATCTCGTACTCGAGCACACCGGTGACAGTCGGCCGGCATTCATAGACGAAGCCGGCCGGGCGACAAGCTACGCAGAGTTCACCGACCTGATCCGCAGCCTCTCGACCGGCCTGGCGGCGACGATCACGGAGACAAGGCAGTGTCTCGTAGTCGCGCATTCAGAGCTCTTGGTCTGTGTGGCGCTGACCCTCGCCGGCTGGCGAAACGGCTTGCGGGTCGCGGTTGTTCCGCCGTACATCAAGCCTGGCGAGCTTGCTCACGTACTCGAGAAGTGTGGGCCGGGAATTGTTGTAGGGCAGGATGCAGATGCTTCTGGGAGGGTGGCGGTTCGCGATCTCCTCGGGGCCTCGCGGAGCGGCGGAATCGCTCCTCTGGGGGAGCCCTGGCTGGAGACCTTCACCAGCGGAACGACGGGCAAACCGAAGTGTGTGAGCCGCACCGTCGAACGCCTGAGCCGGGATGTGCTGACTCTTGCCGAAGTGACCGGTTTCGGGTCGGCGGACCGGATCACGGCGATGACCAGCGCGTTGTCAACCACATCCGTGCTTCCGGCGCTCGTCGCAGGATCAGCGCTCGTCCAGGTCGGCGTCAGAAGTGGAAGGGACTTCTGGAGGCAGATCGTCGACAGGCACGTGAGCGTCATTTCTGGAACGCCGTACGCCTATGAGATAGGCGCGCAGCACATTCCTGTCGCCGAGGAGATCCGCGATGTCCGGCTGGCGCTGTGCACGTCGGCGAGACTGCGGCCGCGGACAGCCCGGCAGATGATTGCGAAAGGCGTCACGGTTCGGAACGTCATGTGTAGCAGCGAGGCCGGACACATCGCATACAACGACTCAGCCGACTCCGACATCCTGTCGCGATCGGTTGGGCGATTGCTCGACGGCGTCGAAGTCGTCATTCGGGAGCCGGTAAGCGGGGAACCGGTGCGACCAGGAGGTACCGGCCTGATCTCTGTGCGGAGTCCGTACATCGCAACAAGGTATCGGAATGACGTGGAGCGGTCGGCTGAAGTCTTCAGGAACGGCTGGGTCTTGAGTACTGACGTCGGACACATTCATGACGGATTCCTGTTCCTCGAAGGAAGAGACGACCACAAAATTCACGTGGGTGCGGCGAAAGTCGATCCGCAAGAAATCGAGGACGCCCTCCTGAGGCACCCGACCGTCCTGGACTGCGTGGTCGTCGGCGAACCACATCCTCGGCTTGGGCAGGTCATCGTTGCACGAGTGAAAGTCGCCGCCACGGTCAGCTCGAAGGAGTTGTCGGATCACTGTGCCCAAATGCTGAGCTCGATCAAGGTGCCTCGGAAGGTTGAATTCGTTGATGAGATCCCCAGAGACTTCAAAGGACAGCCCGTGCGACCAAAATTTGTGCGCTTCGACGGCGAAGAATAGCGAGCTGTCATGATTCTCTCCGATTCACCGATCATCGTGACCGGCGCTGCGGGATACCTCGCCCATCTGTGTGCTGACGAGATCGCCGGGTTAGCGGCACCAGTCCTGCTCAGCGATCGACGCGCGCACGAGTGCCGACCGGACAGCCGTGTTGAATGGTCCGTCGATGACCTTCGGTCGCCAGACCTCGCTGCGCGGTTGCGGTCAGTGCGAGATCGATTTGGGCCCAAGTGTCGGGTGCTGCACCTGGCGGGTCGCTTCCCGAAGTCGAAGCCGGAACGGGACGCTACGGTCCGCGCCGACTATTTCGCCGACAATGCCGAAGTGGCGGCGAATCTGATATCCAGCCTGGATGCTGTCTTCAGTGAGTACCTTGTGGTCAATACTTCGACTGTGTTCCCCGCTCGGCTGGGATCTGTTAATCCAAATGCTTTGGGTGACTACGCGGAATCCAAGGACCTGGGGGCCGACCATCTGAAGTCCGGCCGTCGGGGGAACTGGATCGATCTGAGTCTGGCGCGGATCCTCGGTCGGCCCGCGAGCTTCGACAAGTGCGCCGCGCCGCAGGTGCACGACGTGATTACGGAGATCTGGTCGAATCGAGCCAGCGTTGACGGCGGCTCGGAGGCGCTGCGCGTGACGAATCCTCGCAACCAGTACTCGTATATTTGGTGGTCGGACCTGGCAAGAGTGGTCAGCGGCGCGCTCTCCGGACGGATTCCGGCCAATCGGCGTTACGTCGTCACACCTGAATCACCGATCTCGTTGTCCGATATCGCCAACACCGTTGCGGACCAGGCAAATTCGAAGTCACCGATCTCGACCACCGTCGAAGAAGTCGAATCTGACGCGCCCCACCCGGTGGTCGTCTGGGAGGCCCCCAGCCCGGAGATCGGGAGCTTGTTGAACTATCCGGAATCTCGATCGGTGGTCCGTGCCGCCGCCGAAAGCTATTGGGGAGTGCTGAATCGCCGAGAAGCCCGAAGGAGCGATAGCCGATGACGAGCGAGATCGAGCTCAGCAAAGTTAAGGATCGCATTATCGAAATCGTTGAAGAAGTGCTGGGATTCGAGGTTCCATCGGATCAGGACGCCCTCGAGCAGGTAGATTCTTTGCATCTCCTCGAGATCCTCGTCACGCTCGAAGAAGAGTTCGGAATCGACACGGATCAGTTGATCGATATGACCGATGGCTGGTGGACGTCGATGGACCGGCTGGTGGCCTTCATTGCTGCGTCCCGCCCAGGCCCAGCTGTTTCCCACACGAATGAATAGGTGGTGGCTATGAGAAGGCTGGATGTTCCCGCGCAGCGACTTGGATTCACGGACCTGCAGAAGGCCAAAGCATTGAGCATGCTCGAAAAGACCCTGACCTCCGGGCATCTGAGCGCAGGGCCATGGGTTGCCGAGCTCGAGGAGCGTATCGGCGTCGAGTCCCGGGGCGCCGAGGTTGTTGCGGTTTCGAACGCGACCACCGGCATGTTCCTCAGCTTGCAAGGACTGGGTGTCACGGGCGCCAGCGTTCTGGTGCCGACAAACACGACGATGGCCACCTTCTCGGCGGTGATTGCTGCCGGCTGTCGTCCGGTGCTCGTGGACTGCGCCCCTGGATCGCTCACGCCGGGCTTGAATGAGTATCGGGAAGCTGCCGTTGATGATGTCGGCGCCATTGTCGCAGTCCACGTGGGCGGCTATCCGTCCAGGGAGTTGCATGATGTGGCTGCGTGGGCACGCATGTCTGGATACGCTGTCGTCGAGGATGCTGCGCACGCCCACGGGCTATGGACGGGCGACGACGTCGGCGTCGGCGACGTAGCTGTCTACTCCCTCTATGCAACGAAGGTGATGACAGCCGGTGAGGGTGGGTTGGTAATCACTGCGAATTCGAGTCTGGCTGCCCATGTCAGGTCGGCGCGGAATCACGGTAAGGGTGCCTCCGACGCCACTCCCCGAGAGATCGTGGGATTCAACGGAAGAATGGGCGAGACGGCCGCTGCGATCGCGTTGGTGAGTTTGGACGATCTGTCCGAGAACATCGCGGCCCGCCTTGAACGGGCGGGCTGGTACGACGATCTCCTCGCCGGCCAGGATGATACTCAATACGCGGCGACGGCCGGAAACGGCTATAAGTATGTTGTCTCTTCTGTGCATGCCCGCGGCGAAATTAGATCGTTCTTCTCCAACCGCGGAGTCGCGCTGGCGGGAGAGGTATTTCCGTTACCCCTGCACCTGCAGCCGGCAGTTGGCATCGCCAATGATTTCCCGAACGCGGACGCAGTCTGCAGGAATCATTACTGTCTGCCGATATTTCCCTCGTTGACCCGGCCTGAGGCCGAATACGTAGCGAGTGTTGCCCTGGAGTACCTCGGTGAGCGAGAAAGGCTTCTGGTCCGCACGTGACGTGGCAGTCCTGATCTCCGCCAGCGTGAAGGTCGTGCAAATGCAACCAGTTCCGGCAATCCTGTTACGCCGCATGCTCCAAAGTGGAACGAAGGTACGGAGCTCCGATCATGTCTGGAGCGTGAGCGATGCGGCTGCGAACGGCGCACGCGCGGCCAGAGCCATGTTTGATGCCGGCGTGCGTGCGGACTCCTCGGTACTGATCCATTATGAGGGCGACGCCTTCGAGACGATCTCCGCGCTGGCCGGCGCTTGGTGGCTTGGTGCTCGCGCCTCGATTGTCGGCCAGACCGAGGGCGAGGTGGCAATCCGCCGCACCGCCAGGGCAGCGGGCGCCATGCTGGCCGTAGGGAACCTGTCGAGTCGGCAATCGGTGGCCAGACAGCTCTCGTTTCTTTCGTACGAGGAAATACGGACCGCTGCGGCGATGGCGGCGCCTGCTGACTGCCTTGCCGCCACGCCCGCCGTGGATTTGACCTCGTCGGGCACGACCGGGCCTCCTCGGGTCGTGAGCTACAGCCACGCTGCGCTCGAGACGAATGCGGAGGGCATCGGATCCCGGCTGGCTCTGGACGCGACAGACCTCGTCTACTCGCCGCTTCCTCTCTATCTGCCGGGGGTGTTGGGTATGGTGTTCCTGCCAGCCGTCATGAGGAACGTGTCGGTCATTCTGGATGATCTCGTCGGCGCGGATCTTGCCCGGGCGTCATCGCGGATCAGCTTGTTCAAGCCGACCGTGCTCTACGGGACGCCGTACCTCTACAACGTTATTGCGCGACGCACCAGAGGTACCGTCCATGACGGGTTGCGGCTGGCGTTCTCCAGTTCCGCACCGCTACCTGAGCAGACATTTCAGCTTGTCTACAAGGGTCTGGGCGTGCCACCCCGGAGTTGTTACTGTCTCGCGGAGGCGGCGACGGTCACCATCAACTCCAGCTCCGCACTCGGCGAGGTCTTTGAAAGTGTCGGTGCACCGCTGGACGGCACGACTATTTCGATTGATTCCCTGCCGGGGGAGCGTGTCGGCCGGGTTCGGGTGTCGGGTCCAGGGTGTGGTTTGGGATATCGTCAGGACGGCGTCCTGAGCCCATTTCCGCATGACGGAATCCTCACCAACGACCGAGGCTATCTGAAGGACGGCCTTCTGTATTTGACAGGTCGCGCCGACAGTACGGTCGTCATTGGCGGGTCGAACGTCGATCTCGATGACGTCACGCGAAAGATCAGCGATTGCCCCGGCTTGGTCGAAGAGTTTGCCGTTGTGGTCGAAGATCACCAGGACATCGGTGCGGTGTCGGTGGTTCTTGTTGAGTCGGAAAGGTTCTCATCGGAACGTATCCGTGAACTGCTCGACTATTGTCGGAGGAACCTGCCGGCGCCGGCGGTCCCGTACCAGGTGCGGACCGTCCGAGAAATCCCACGCGCTGACTCCGGCAAGCCGAGGATGTACGCGGAGCGGGGCACGGAATGAGCTGGGTGCAGGGTGCGCGGGTTATCGTCATCGGCGCGGGAATCTCCGGCTTGAGCACGTCGATCCGACTCGCGAGGTGCGGGGCCGTGGTACGGCTGGTCGACATGAGAGGGGACCCGTCGGCGATCGCCGGCAACCACCCGAGCTTCAATCTGACCCTTGGCGTTCGCGGTATGCGCGTACTTGAGGCCTTGGGAATCGGAGGTGCCGTCAGACGCTCCGCGGTCTTCGCGCTGGAGCGGTGCCTGCATCGAACGGACGGCACCTGTGAACACGAGCGGTACGGCCGGGCCGACGAAGGAATCTACTCCATTCGACGCTCTGCGCTGCTGGGAGAGCTGCTGAGTCTCGCGCAGCAGGAATCGAACATCGAGCTGCAGTTCGGTGCGCGTGCCACCTCGGCGTCGGCCGACGGTTTGGTCGGCCTGAGCTGTGCCGATGGTTCGAATGAAACGGCAGAGTTCGATGCGGTCATTGGTGCGGACGGGGTCAATTCATCGGTTCGTGGATTTATGTCGCAGCTTGCGCCGTCGGTTCTTTCCAGCGCTCGCCCGACCGGTATCTATTATTCTGAGATCTATGTGGGACTGGGGGCAGAGTGCGCTGGCCCGCTTGTTCACATCTGGCCGCGCTCGCCGAGTTTCCTGATCTCTTTTCCGAACCGATCCGGCCCAACAACGGTGCTTGTGTTCATCGACCGCAAGGGAGCGCAGCGGCCATCAAAGGCCGATGTGCTGCGAGTCGCCCGGGCGGCCGGTGTCGGATCTGGTCTGGTCGAGGCAGATCTTGGTCAGATCGCGCAGCTTCGCACGGTGCAAAGCAGTTCATGGTCGAGCGGTCGGCTCGTCGTGATCGGCGACGCCGCCCACGCGATCGTTCCCTTCTTGGGGCAAGGCGCCAACGCTGCTTTGGAAGACTCGGAGGTGTTGCTCAAGGCCATCAAGGAGGCTGCCGACTGGACGTCGGCGTTCGAGCGATTCGAGTTGGTCCGCCGGACCGAGATGGATGCACTGGGGCGGATGGCTGATCGTCACTTCGACGAGCTTTCAGGGGGCCTTGTCGATCCCGACCGTCGTCAGCGCACCAGGCTGCGGGCGAAATTGAGCGTGGACAATCCGGGATCGTTCCGGTCGACGTACAACGCAGTCGCATTCACGCATTCCTCCTATCTGGCTGCGGAGCAGGCATATCAGGAAGAAGAGGCTCAGATAGATCGCCTGCTCACGCAGGGTCGGAACCGATGACCTGGAAGTTCTTGTGGAGGTGATCTCGGATGGAAGAGCAGTACCCATGGTCGGTTCCGCCGGCGCCCCCGGTGGCACGTGACCATCCAGCCAGTCCACTACGGGGTCCAGGTGTCGCCTGGCGAGTGGTCCCCCCGGAGCATCCGGCCTTGAACTCGATCACCCGGCGTGTTCGCCTGAGCGACCGGGAAGGGGCATTCGGACTGATCGAATCCAGTTACGGAACGCCCACGGGAGTATGCATCCTGGGGGACAACATCGCGTCGATGAGTGGCTGGGCGGGACTGAGCGTGGACCGCCAGTACGAGGCGGTCACACGTGGTGCAGGAGTGTTTCCCTGCGGCGGTATGTACTACCTCGAGATCGAGGGACCAGATGCCTGCAATGTGCTGAACTGCCTGACACCTCGTGAAATTGGCTCCCTTGCCGTCGGCCAGGCGACGTTCTGCATCGTGACAACCACCAGCGGCTGCGTCGAGACAGAGGCACTGGTCCTCCGCACAGGTCGCGAGTCATATATCGCCTCGATCGGCGGCGACACGCGGGATCCGACCTGGCTGGCAGATGCTACGAGGCTGTATCCCGACGCCAGGCTGAGCGAGGCCGATGTCAGTTCCTTCAATATCAAAGGCCCAATGCATCTTGCGGCGGCGCTCACGCTGGTCGCTGACGCTGACAAATCTACGGTCGGCGCTCTCCGGACCTTCCGTGCTGCTCCGGTCCGGATGGACGGTGAGACAGTTTGGGTTCTGAAGACCGAGATCGGCCTGGAGATGTGGGCTCCGACCAGGATCATCAAGTCGCTGTGGCAGCGGATGCTTCGCCGGCCAGATCTGTTTGTTCCCTGCGGTTGGGATCTGCTTGCCACGTATCGTCTGGAATGTTCGAGTATCCGATTCAATCTCTGCCCGGTCGACATCAACCACGGAACTTTTCTGCATGACGTCGACCTCGGGCATGTTGTGACTCGGCGGAAGCCGCCGAGCTATGTCGGTGCCGAGGCATTGCGCAATTACCGGTCTCAGGACCGGCGGCAATGGCAGGCGGGTCTGACCGAGGTCGAGCCGCGTGGTCCCGTCCCGGAGGTGGGTGCGCGCGTCTATTCCGACTTGTCCAGTGATCCGGGCTACGTGACCACTGCGGCCTATTCACCTGTGTTCGGTAAGCGGATCGCGTTCGCGCTGCTCCCCATCGAGATGCGAGCCGGCGCAACCGTCGAACTCGCCGACGGCTCGCGATGGGTTGTCTCCGGCCTCCCGTTCGACGCTGAAAAGGTTCTCACTTCACAAGGGCATTCTGCCGCCTTCTGAAACCGTGTCTTCAAGGGGAGTCGAGATGCATTTCGTGCTGATGCTGACCGAGCAGGACCGGACGATACCGGACGCTGTGGATGTCTATCGTGAGGTGTCGGACCTCGATGGCCTCGGATATGTGGCGTTCAAGGACTCCGGTCTCGGCGTTCCGGCCCTTCGGGAACTTGTCAGGTCCATTCACGCTGACCGGAGACAGGCCATCCTTGAGGTTACGGCCGAGCACTTGGACGACGAGCGACGGATGTTCGATCTCGGCGTCGATCTCGGAGTCGATCAGATCGTCGGCGGATCCGAGCTGCTGGCCAGCGAGGTGGGCGATGACGCGCCAGTGGCCTACTGGCCGTTTGTCGGCGAGATGAGGGGGATCCCGCTCCGCCTCGCGAGTGGTCCGGCGGAGCTGGTCGACAGTGTCCGGCGGCTCAGTGCTGTGCCTGCTGTAGCCGGATTGATGGCGATGCCGTATCGCCAGGAACGTCATCGGCCGGAGGATCTTCTCAGATCGATCACCTCCGCCTCTGATCTGCCTGTCCTTGTCGCGGGTGGAATCTCACAACCCGGGCATGTTCGGTCTCTGGAACAGCATGGTGCGTGGGGTTTCACCGTAGGTGGTGCGGTCTTGGCCGGCCGGATAGCGGGCCAGGGTCACGTCAGATCCAAGGTAGAAGCGATGCTGCGGATGGCTAGTTCGCCTGCGGGCGTTGACCAGTGAGGATTCCGACCATGCAATTCGTTTGCCCGCGGTGCAGCGCGACGGTTCCGCTTGAAGAGCTGACGACACTCGGAGAAGAGCTTTGTGGCCACTGCGGCGGCGCTCTCGAATTCTCTCCAGGAAGGGTGAACCGGTGGGCCGACGCGACGGTTGAGCTGCCCGGCGTTGCCCGTTACGCCAGGCTGCTCCCGGTCACGCAGCCCGAACGGTTGGCGTCGTCAGAGGAGGCGCTGGTACCCCTCGAGAGCAGGGCCCTCGCAGAGCGACTCGGAGTAGCGCGCCTGTTCCTCATCCCGCAGACGAAGAATGCTACGGGGACTTTCAAGGACAACGAGGGCGTTATCGTCGCTGCTCGGTGCCATGACATCGGAGTATCGAGCGTTTGCATGCACAGCTCGGGAAATACTGCGCGTGCATATATTCACGCCATGGGCAGGGCAGGAATCGCCTGCGCAACTTTCGTGCCGACGGCGTCTGCCTACAAAGTGGCACGACAGGACGGGAAGTACCGCGCTTCGCTGACGGCCGTTGACGGGGGAATGCAGCAGGCTGCTGATGCGTCGGCACGGTTCGCGGGCGAGACCGGCGCTCTTCGACTGACGCCGAGCCACTGGAAGATCGAAGGAAAAGTACCGCTAGGGCTCATGGTCGCGGAGCGTTTGAACTTCATTGACACGCTCGCGATCACGATCGCGAGCGGGTACGGGCCACTCGGCATCGAGCGCGGCCTCCGGCGGGCGGAGGCGTCCGGTCTGCCGACACTGTCGGACCGGTCGTACCTCATGTTTCAGGTTTCGGACGCCGCAGCCACCGCGCGGGCGGTACTCGATGGAGCAGAGCAGGTGGACCTGAGCCGGAACGTACACCCAGATGAAGCATTCGAGCCGACGCTGCAGTCGACCAACCCGACCCGGACCTTTGAGCAGGTTAAGGGCCTCCTGCAAGTCGGGAACTCAAGCCTGAATATCGTCACACCGGACGAGATCGAGGCGTGTGCTCTGCTGCTGCTGACCGAGTGCCGGAACCTTGGAGTGCCGCTTGACTACGAACTTGAAAAGTCCGCGTTCGTCGCCTGGGCCGGTCTGTGCTCGCTGGCCGATCGAGATGCTTTGGATCCCAACCGGCAGGTTGCGTTGGTGATCAGCGGTTCCGCTCCCTGGGAGTAGCCACGGTCTGGTTGGGTCTAGCCGGCAGCGCGTTCGACGACCCGGAGCGCGCCGGCGGGACCAGATTGTGCCAGCAGCTTCGTACTGGCAGCAGCCGCCGACAGGTTGAAGGCGGCGTCGTCGACGATGGTGGACAGGAGATCGACCAGGCGCGCCGGCCTCAAGTCGCGAGTTTCGGCAAAAACACCGCAGCCGAGATCGGCGATTCGTGCAGCGTTGTATCTGCGCTCGTAGTTGTCTCCAGGACAGACGATGGATGGGACAGCGTGGTACACGCTGGCGAGAGCCGTCCCCTGACCGCCGTGGAACAGGATGGCCTCGGCCCGCGGTAGGAGGGTATTGAGGGGCAGATAGTCGAAGACTCGGCTTCGCGTCGCCAATGACCCGGCAGCGCCGCGGGCGTTCGTCACGCACCACAGCGTCATGCCGAGTCGCTCGACCGTCCGGGCAACAGAATCGATGAGCCTCGGTGAGCTCCAGCCGACAGTGCTCAGATAGGCCAGGACAAGACCGCGAGGTACGTCAGCATCGGCGATCGGCTGTTCACGCTGTGGCGAATCCAGGTAGCCGACGTAGTCGAGTCCCTGAACATTCCTCAGCTCGGGTTCGAACTCGGGGAAGCTGGTTGCGATCTTTCGGTCGGCGGTCCAGTAGAGCAGCTCGGGGAAGCGCGTGATCTGCGGGCCGCCGTAGCGAGAAGTCAGGCGAAGAGCCAGATCGTCCAGCGGACGCGACTCCGGGCCGACCGGCCACCGTGGGTCGGTCGCCGCAGAGGCCAGGCAGACCAGTGGCGTACCCGTCCGGTAGGCGCTGATCGTCGCCGACGGGCGCATATCGGCCACGATGACGTCGGGCTGATACCGGTCGATGACTTCGGACTCGGCCCGTATCAAATAGTGATAATAGCCCTCGTGGTCGAGCCCGAGCGCATGAAAGACATCGTAGATGTCCGCGATCGGCCTCCTGGATTCCGCGGGATCAGCGCCGGCAAAGCTTGCGACCGGAAACCCGTCGGCAATCAGCCGGGAGGACGGTGCGCAGGCATGGAAGAGCACGTCATGGCCCTGCTGGCGCGCCTTGTATGCGATTGCGTACATATAGACCGTGCATCCCCAGGTGCCGGATGTGGATGGGTACGGCATGAAGAGAATCTTCACGATCTGAAGCCTTCCGGTGGGCTAACTGGTTGCGCTGGCATAGTGGCGCAAGGAATAGCGCCAGAATCTGATCGCAAGCGTGCCCGCGGCGATGGCGCAAAGTATGCCGATAGGCCCCCAGAATAGATGCAGCTTGCCAGTCAGTACACCGGTTGGAACCGTCGCTATGAATGCGACAGGAATGATGTATGTGAAAAGGAATCGGAGCGGGTTCTGTAGGAGGGAGGTCGGATACCGGCCGATCTGCCAGGCGGCGTCGTACGTCTCGTCGAGGCTAAAGCCCAGGGACCAGAACGCCGCGGCGGCCAAGATGCTCCGGGTCGCCCACATGACGACCGCTGCCGCCGCGACCAGGGCCAGCCAGAGCAGGATCTGGACAGGAGTCGGCGGTGTTGCGAGTCGCATCACTGATGGGATGAGCAGTGACACTCCGGCGGCCGATTGCATCAGCGCCAGTGGCGACGCGCTGGCCAGTGTCGCGAGGAAAATAGATGGCGCGGGCTGGGTCAGAATCGAATCGAACGTACCGTCGCGTACTTGCGTTCCGTTGTATCGAACATTCGGCTCGACCAATGCCTGTCGCAGTCCGGAGATTATCTGGTAGGTCGAAAGCAGAACGACCGCTTCCGTCGAATCGTAGCCGCCCAGGTTATTTGTGCGACTGAAGACGGCAAAGATGGCTGCGAGCGAGGATGCGAGACCAAGTAGGGTGCCGGCCAGTTCGACGAAGAAGTCAGCTTTGAACGCCAGTTGCCGACGAACCGACAGCGATAACAGCAGGACGTACAGTCGCGCGATCCGGACCGTTGGTTTCATGCTCCCACCGCTGTGTATCTGCGTAGCCCTCGATGCCAAACCGCGACGGCACACGTGATGCTGATGACGAGCCATGCTGCCTGCACCGCGTAGTTGCCGAGGATGCGGTCACTGTCGACGGTGCCCGCGGCCAGCTCGCTCGGGAACCCCAGCATTGACCAGAAGGGGAGAAGTTGCCCTATTCCCGAGATGCGATCACTCAAAACGAACATTGGCACGACAGTTCCGCCCAGGAGAAAGACGAGCGTGTTGGCAACGTTGACCAGGGATCGGGCCTGCTCGGTCCAGAACGCCAGTGATGCGATCATCGTGGTGAAGGCGAAGCGGATAGCGCCGGCGACGATCAGCGCAGGTACGGCGGCAGCAACCTCGGTGCGATCGAGTTCGATGCCCGCCGAGAGGCCGACGACGGCCATGATCGGAAGACCCATGATTGCGTGCCAGAACCTCAGGCTGATGCTGGATCCGATCATTTCGATCACGACTGGCTGCGGCAGGAGCAGGTGATGAGTGATGTGACCTCGGTAGATCATGGTTGCCAATGTGTGGTCCTCATAGCTGACGGTCAGTAGCTGGGTGATGAGGAGGGTGAAGAAGTACCGGCGGATGACTGGATCACCTTGGTAGACCGACGACCAGACCAGCAATCCGATAAGTGGTCCGACCGCCTGGTTGATGACCATGGTCGCCATGAACGATCGCCAGGTCCATTGCTCAAGTGCCTTACGGTGGGCAGAGGCCAGCACCAGGGAGAAACTATTCATCGCCTGTCGCCCCGCGATAGTACCGGTCGAGAACCAACTCGAGCGGCGGATCGGAAATAGTCAGATCCGATATCCGGACCTCCCCCAGAATCCTAGCTGTGACGGCGGCTATCTCTCTGCGCGGAACTCGCAGCTGGACCGTTCGCTCATTCACGGTTGCCTGGTAGGCAGAGAGTTTGTCCATAGCGCCCGGGGTGATGGCGTCGCTGAGGTGCAGCGTTAACTGTTTCCAAGGCGTCAATTTGGATACGAGTCCGTGGAAGGCGCCGTCGAAACGAATTCTGCCGTTGTCAATGAGAACGATCCTCGGGCAGAGTGCTTCGACCTCCGCCATATGATGGCTGGTCAGCACGACGGTCGCGCGCGCAAGTGTGGCGTAGGTTCCTATGAATCGCCGAAACGCCATGGCAACGGTCGCATCGAGGCCGATAGTCGGTTCGTCCAGGAAAAGCACAGACGGCTTGTGGAGCAGTGATATCGCCAACCCTGCTCGCATTCGCTCGCCTAAGCTCAGCGCTCGTATCTGCCGATCGATGATTACGTTGAGATCTAGTATCTCGATCAGTTCGATGGCGTGCTTCTTGTAATCGGCCGAATCCAGGCCGTAGAGGCGACTCCGGTACTGAAGGTTGTCGGCTACTGTCAACTCGGGCGGACCGCCGATCGGCTGGCTCCCGCGCAGGAGCGCGATTTGCTTGAGAAAAGGATACTCACGTTTCTGCGGCAGGTAGCCGGCCACTGAGATGTGGCCGGCAGACGGATAGAGTACGCCGGCGAGGAGCTTCATCGTCGTGGTCTTCCCGGCGCCGTTCGGGCCAATCAGGCCGATCACCTCGCCATGATCGACCTGGAAATCCAGGGCGTCGACCGCATGGACGGTCCGATACTCCCGGCGGAAGACAGAACGAACGGCAGCCCCAATGCCTGGTTGCCGTATCGGAGCTTTGAAAGTTCGACTCAACTGACGCACTGAAATGGCATGCTGCGCACCATTTGTTGTCTGGTAGTCCATAAACAACGATAGTAGTTGGGCGCGCCGACATTGCAGCTGGCGAGTGACCCGGCGGAGGTGTACACCTTGGACTCGTACGACGTAGCAGTAGTGGGCCTGGGGGTCATCGGGAGTGCGTGTCTCCTCGAGCTGGCCCGGCGGGGCTGGCGGGTCATAGGCATCGAACAGTCAGCTGCTTCGAGAGTCGTCGGATCGTCCGCCGGTGACGTTCGCATGCTTGAGAGCCCAACCCCTGTCAGCGCCGCTCGGGCCGCGGCGGAGAAGGTCAGCCGAGTTCTCTGGGGGCGACTCGAGCGAGAAGCTGGGAAGTCATTGATCCAACAGACAGGGTCGGTGACGTTGTCGTCTGGCGGGCGGCGCTGCCCAGCAGACGCAGCTTCCTCCTCTGGTGCTGAAGAACTCGCTCGGTTGATCCCATGGGCACGGATCGAGGAGGGAATGGAGATAGTCCATGATCCGCACGCAAGTCTCGTGCGCGCAGAGCCCGCCGTTCACGCGATGCGACGGCTGGGATCAAGGCGCGGCGCCAAGCTTTGTTTCGACAGCACTGCGTCTCTCCGCAGGTCACCGGGCGTTGGCGGACAGTACGCACTCGAGGTCGGGGGCTCCAGACTTTCGGCGGGTACGGTCCTTCTGTGTCTGGGGCCATGGATGGCCGCGGCCGCGGGAGATGAGCTTCGAGACGGGTTGAGGATCGAACGAGTCGCTACTCACTCGCTATCTACAGCCTCAGTGACATCCATGCCTGGCGACAGCCCTTACGTCTGTTGGCTGGGTGCCGGATACGAATTCGCCGTGATCCCTGTGGCGGAGGGCGCTCGAAGCCGATTCGGCCGATTCGGACTAGGGCCGGCGGAGTCGGTCAGCATGGCCATGCGGCCGATTGCGCCGGCCGAGCTCGACGTCGATCTGGCGCTGTTGAGTCGGTGGGCGCCCGATCTGGCCGGCATTCGGCAAGAGATAAAGACAGTGACATCGGCGTACACCCATACGCTGAACGGGGAGTTCAGACTCCGCCGTCTTGCGAGTCGCGTGCACGCACTGACGGCGTGTTCCGGCCGCGGTTTCAAGTTTGCTCCGTTGCTGGCACAGGAGGTTGCAGACATCCTGGAGGACTGCCCGGATGCGCCCAGGTTGGTCGAGACGCAGTAGGCGACGCAGCTGAACCTCGAGGGGCAGCTCATCGCCCCCAACGGGTTCGGTCCAGATACGAAAGGAAGACGCCGTGCGACAGTTCAGCCCGATCGAGACGAGGGCGTATCCAAGGTTTGTCGGCCGTGTAGTGACGGATGTAGGTCGTCATGTCCGAAGTCACCCTGCCGGCTGTCAGTCGCCGGTGTTGTTGCAGTACGTCGAAGGTGGTGCGGTTCCAACGTTGGTCCAACCGCTGCCACTCACGTTCGCAGATCGCGTTCAGCCCACCCTGATCGAGACAGGCGTGCGACCTTGAGTACTCTAGGGCGCGTGGGCCGATCTCGAGGTCGAACCAACGTTCCCGGTCGATGAGAAGGACACCAGAGTTGAAACGCTCGGTCCGGCCGGGGGCTCCGAGCCTCGCCGTCGAAGAGACATATGCAGTGTAGAGCGAATCGTAGACGGCGCCGATCGTCTTGCCGTCTAAGGGCAATCGAAGCAGCCGGGTGACGTCGGACAACACCACGGTGTCGCTGTCGAGATAGAGAAACCTCGGCGTCCCGATAATCCGGTCGGGGACCAGCAGCCGGCCGAAGACGGCGCGGCTGAATTTTGCCGGGATGCCACTGCCGAAATGCGGGAACTCGGTCGGCCCGACGTCGATAAACTCGATATCGCCAGGCCGAGGAACAGAGGCAAGAACCGTGTTCCTTGAGGAGATCGAGATGCCGTCGGATACGACGATGATGGGAAGACTTGCTGGAGTATTCTCCTGCAGTGAGCGGATCGAAACGGTCAGAGGAAGTGCGTAGCGGTCGTCGCAGGCATACACCACCGTTCCCTCATGCATCTAGTTGCCACGCTTCGACTCGGCTAGCAGGCGCCAGGAATCCTCGTCGTCGAGGCGCTGCCGAAATCTCCTGCTGGCATCGGCAAAAATTGCCATGCCGACGCGGTTGGACCTTTCCTCCCAGGGTTTGACCATCGTGAAGTGCCGCAGCTGCATATCGGAGATCGCCGACACGGAGACGTCGCGCCATCGTCCGAGCGGATGATACATATGTGTCATCACATTCCACTTTCGCGGGAGATCGGCCCAGGCCTCCCCTATCGTGACGTTCAGGGCACGCTGATCGCTGAGGCCGGACCGCTGACACAACTGAAGAGCGCGGTATCCGATATCGGATTCTCTCCAGCGTGAAAGGTTGAGCACCAGAACCCCCGAGTTGAAATAGCGAGGTAGTCCGCTGTCGGCCAGACGCGGTCGGCGCCGGTCATCTGGAATACGTTCCTGCTGTGACCACGATGCAAAGTCGTCTTGCACCGCAAACGCTGTGGATGCGCCGAGCTCGAGAGTAGCGAGCTGCGTCAGGTCACCCAGCGCGACTGTGTCGGCATCGAGGTAAACAATTGCCTGGCCGTCAGGAATCGGCAGATCGCCGATCGACAGCCGCCCGAATGCGGCGGTGGGTAGGCGCCCGTTTCCGGTTACCAGATACTGGTCGGGGATCTGCGCAATATCGATTCTGGTGTCGGGAAAGAGTGATGCGAGCAGACCAATTCGCGGACTCGTGATGTCGGGAGTGAGGACAGTGAACCGGACCGGCGCGGTCGCGTTCGCCATGACGGAGGCGAGCGAGACTGCCATCGGGTATACGTACGAATCATCGATCGAATAGACGACATGCATAGCAGGTCCCTTTCCGCTGCGGTCCGTGCTGTGTCGCGGCGAGTACATAATGCAGTGAATGCATGTCGCGGAGCAAGAGAGCTCAGGCGTTGGCGCGGTACGCCTAGGCCAACCGTACGGATCTTGTTACGTTGATTGCGGAGACCCGAATCGATCGTCAGGAGGCGGGAGTGAGATTCCGATTGGAAGCCATCCATCGGCGGCGACAACGACTCGAAGAGCACATTCGATTCCGTCGCGAATTCCGAGCCTTCGCGTCGAAGGACAGCCGGTTCGATGTCCGATGGTCAGATCGGCGAATGATATATCAACGCGAGCGGACCACCAATGGTTTCGATGCCGAGTACCTCTACCACCTGGCCTGGGCGGCACGCGTGCTGGCGGCGAGCCGACCGGCGAAGCATGTCGACATCGCTTCGTGGGTGTACTTCCCCGCGCTGCTCGGGGCATTCATCCCGGTGGAGTTCTACGAATTCCAGCCCTCGCTACTGAGGCTTTCCGGGCTGAAGGCCGGACGGGCGGACCTGACGAGCCTTCCGTTCGACAACGACTCGATCGCGTCGCTGAGCTGCATGCATACGGTGGAACACGTTGGACTGGGGAGATACGGCGACGCCATCGATCCCGAGGGCGACTTGCAAGCCATGCGGGAGTTGGCCCGGGTCCTGGCCCCAGGCGGGCAGCTCCTGTTCGTGGTGCCAACCGGACCGGGCAAGGTCACTTTCAATGCGCATCGCAGCTACACCTATGCGCAGGTCTTGAACGCTTTTGAGAGTCTCGAGCTACGCGAATTTCATTATATTCCATCCAATGTCAGACTCCGGGGAACAATTCCGGACGCTCAGGAGTCGGATGTGCTCGCCGATCAGCGCGGAGGGTGTGGGTGTTACCTGTTCACAAAGAGCGACTCGGGAGGTGGTGCGTCGTGACTTCGATTGATGCGCGCAGTCTTGCGATTAACGGCGGAGCGGCGGCGGCAAAGGATCTCGAAGGAACTCCGCTGCCGAAGATCGGAATCGACGAATTCCTCGAGGTTGCGGACACCTGGGGGTTCAGCGCGAACCTGGTTCGGCAGATCCGGGAGCTGGTGAAATTCGAAGATCAAACGAATCCGAGATTCACGCGGTACTTCAACAGGCGGCCATCGAAGGTCGCCAAACTCGAAGCGCAGCTAAGCACCTCCTTCGATATGCCTTATGTGCTGGCGGTAAATTCCGGGACTTCCGCAGTCTATGCTGCCTACATTGCTGTGGGTGTAGGGCCGGGAGACGAAATCATTGTCCCTGCGTACACATTTCCGGCGACCGCGTCCGCTGCTTTGATGGTCGGTGCCATGCCGGTGATCGCAGAGGTGGATGAGTCCCTGACGCTCGACCCGGGTGATGTCGCTGCGAAGATCACCTCGAAGACCCGCGCTGTTGTTGCAGTTCATATCGGCGGTGCGTGTGCCGACATGAAATCCATGGTGGAGCTGGCCGATCGCCATGGTGTCGCGCTGATCGAGGATGTGGCGCAGGCCTGCGGAGCGACGTACCGAGGTCAGAGGCTGGGTACCTTCGGAGCTGTCGGGAGCTTTTCTCTCAATGGGTTCAAGCATGTCGGCGGAGGTGAAGGTGGCTTTCTTCTGACCCACGATGAGCGTTACTACCGGCGTGCGTTGAACATCCATGATGTGGGTGCCGCGTGGAGATTGGACAGTTTTCGCGATGTCGAGGACGTGGACAACTTTTTCGGCTTCAATCTGAGAATGTCGGAGCTGGAGGGCGCGGTTGATCTGGTTCAAGTCCTCAAGATGGATGAGAGGATCGGAAGATATCGGTTGGCGAAACAGCGTGTTGTTGAGCAACTCGGGTCGTTCGAAGGAATTGTTCCGCAGGTCCGCCACGATCGCGATGGCGAGCTGGCGGATAACCTCGTGTTCTTCACCCCGAACGCCGCGACCGCCGCGAAGATCGCTGACGCGCTTGTGGCCGAGGGCGTACCAGCCGGCGCTCGGAGTAGCAAAGACTGGCATTCCTATGCGAGTTGGGATCAGCTACTTCGGAGAAGAACACCGTTCCGGACAGGGTTTCCCTGGACGCACCCCAAGGGTGCGAGCGCGCGACCCGAGTACGCCAAAGACATGTGTCCGCGCACCCTTGAGTTGCTGGATCGTGCGGTCCACGTCTCGATCGGACCGCACTGGACAGCAGCCGATTGTGTTCGGATCGCGGAGGCGATCAACAAAGTATTGGACGCCTTCTGCGGTCTGGGCTCAGGTTGTAGCGCGAATCTGTAACCCGGTAGAGTGACCAGATGGACAACGAACTAATTTCGAGGATTGTGGAAAGCTTCAGCGTGCAGCTGCGAAATGACGGACCGAAGCATGGGCTCTCGGGTGCCGGTGTATATTTTGCGACCGCCGATAACGACATGAGCTGCGTTCTCAAAGTTTCGTCGGATGTTGGCAGCGACGGCGAATGGACGGCCGCTCGACGGGAGCTGGAGTTCTATCGGAGTTTGTCGGCGCATACGCAGGTCCGCACGCCGGAACTTCTCGCGGTATATGAAGATGATCAAGCAATCGGGTTGCTGCTATCGGCCGAAGGGTTGGTGAGAGCTGCGCCGTCGTGGTCACGTCAGAACTGGCTGGACCTGGTTGTCGATCTGGCCCGGATCCACAACTCAGATCTTCTCGACGATGGGCGGTGGACTGACTCGAAGTCGCAGTTCGATGCACTGTTGAATCCGGACCTTGCGATGGTGGAAGATTTTTGGCGCGAGCAGTTGGGTGGTCTGCTCGACGTGATCTTCGACAGTCGGACAGCCTTGCAGGCGGCCATTCTCGCCGGCGGTGAGACGTTCGTACACGGTGACTGTCATACGGAAAACATCCTGGTCAATGGCGATGGTGAGTTGGTCTGGATTGATTGGCAGTCGGCTCGGATTGGAAGTGCTTCGCGGGACTTGGCATTTCTCGATGCCCGGGCAACGCCGAGCGGCGCTGGTGTGCCGGCGGATGTGCTCGTCAAATATTGCGAAAGCAGAGGCCTGGATTCGGTTGTGATGCGGCGGTCCGTGGTGGCTGCCGAGCTGGCCGTCTTTATTTTCGAGTGGCCGCCGTACGCGTCTTACGACACGCCGGTCGGAACGCAGCGGGTGCGCCGCCGGGCCAGAGATTTGGCGGCGGAGTGGTGTGAGATTGCTGGTCTGGACTGGGTGTGAGGTGTCATGAGGGTATTGGTGACCGGAGCGAGCAAAGGAATAGGGCTTGAGTTTGTTCGTCAATATGCCTCTGCTGGGCACCACGTAATTGCGACCTGCCGTGCCCCTTGTGAAGCCGCGGAGCTCCGGTCCGTTGCCAACGAGTTCCCACGGGTGGACTTGGCCCAGCTGGATGTCACGGCGGACGAAGATATCTCAGAGATTGCCAAGCGACTGCGTGGGGATCGGCTCGATCTGCTGGTGAATAACGCGGGTCAGTATGGCTACCTTTCGACGAGTTTGGCCGACCTAGACCGGGACGAGTGGCTACGGATGTTCGATGTGAACTGCATCGGCCCGGCCCGGCTCACCGGGGCGCTACTTCCGGCCCTTCGATTGAGCAGTCGCGCACAGGTCGTCGGAATCAGCAGCGTGAAGGCCAGCATCGAGCGCAACGCCATGGGTGCATTTTATGCGTACCGCTCGTCCAAATCGGGTCTGAACGCCGTTCTGCGCAGCCTGGCTATTGATCTCCAAGAGGATCGGATCAGCGTTTTTGCGTTGAGTCCGGGCTGGGTCGATCGCGGCAGCAAGCCGATGACCGGCATTGATCTCAGAGAGCGGTTGGCGAGAGCCAAGCGATGGCGGGCGGAGTTCGGCGATTTTTCGGCGCGGCAGGGACTGACGGATGCCGTGGGCGGAATGATCGTGTTGCTTGAGCGGCTAACCTTTGCTGATTCCGGCGGCTTCTTTGATCACCTGGGACATCCTCTGCCTTGGTGACGCCCTGTACGGGTGGCGTGCTGAAATCCTTGCTGTTCACCTCCTGTTTACCGTACCTTCAGCAGAGTTGCTCATGGGTCGGGACTCGTCGAACAGCAGAGTTGCCGAATCGGTGTGTGCGACCCAATTCATTTACAGGAGGCGTCTGCCGTGTCGGTTGACTCGAATTCGAATTCTTTGTCGAGGCGGCGGTTTGTCGCCGGGGTGGCTGCATCGGGTGCGGCTGTGAGTGTTTTGGGTTCGGTAGAGGCTCTGTACACGGCAGAGCCCGCGCTGGGGACTTCCGGACCAAAGGCCGGCTACGGGCCGTTGGTGGCCGATCCGGCCGGAATGCTTGATCTGCCGCGCGGGTTCCGCTACCAGGTTCTGTCTCGCGAAGGTCTGACTCGCGCGGACGGGGGTCTGATCCCGAGTCGCTTCGACGGCATGGGTGTCTTTCCTGACCGGGATGGGGCCTCGCGGTTGGTACGTAATCACGAGTGCTTGCCGGACGCGCCGGTTCCGGTCAGAGGCCCTGCTGAATGGACCTACGATCCGGCCGCGGGCGGCGGCAATAGCACGCTGCTCGTCGACAAGCGCAACCACGTCACCACGGAGTTCATCTCGCTCGGCGGTACCGCGATCAACTGCTCGGGAGGCAGGACGCCATGGCGTACCTGGTTGACCTGCGAGGAGACCGAGGACAAGGCGGGTGAGAAGGGGTATACCAAAGACCATGGGTTCATCTTCGAAGTCGACCCTTACGACGGCCGTCGCAACCGGGATCCGGTGCCGCTCAAGGCGATGGGCAGATTCCAGCACGAGGCGGTCGCAGTCGACCCTGCCACTGGCGTCGTCTATGAGACTGAGGATGCCTTCCTGCCACCGCTCGGGGGGTTCTATCGATTCCTTCCGAACCGGCCGCGTGGCGGCTGGGGGAGTCTGCGGGCCGGTGGCGAGCTCCAGGCGATGCGCATTCCGGATCTGCCGGACTTGTCGGTCGTGCAGGATGCGGGCACTGTCTTCGATCACGTCGAGTGGGTGAGCGTGCCGGATCCGCTGGCGACAAGTGAGTCCGTCCGGACACAGGACTTCTCCGTGCCGATCACCGGTGGCTACAAGCTGGAGGGTTGCTGGTGGGGCGCGGTCGATCGGTGTGTGTACTTCGTGTCCTCGTTCGCACTCACTGAGCTCGGTCCGAAGGTGGCACACAACGGACAGGTGTGGAAGTTCGACCCCCGCCGCAAGACGCTACGGCTCGAGATGATATTCACCCGCAAGAACCCGCCGGACCCGGACCCAGAGTTCGATTCACCGGACAACATCACCATGTCGCCTTACGGTGGCCTGATGATGTGCGAGGACGGCGTCGGTGAGCAGCACATCTTGGGAACCACTGAGGACGGTGACGTGTTCAAGTTTGCCAAGAACCGGGTCGACATCGGCACGCCGGAGAGCCCCGAGTACGGCGAGTTCACTGGCGCCGGCTTCTCCGCTGACGGCCAGACGATGTTCTTCAATCTCTGGATGCCTGGCGTTACCTACGCGGTGACGGGCCCCTGGCGCCGTCGCCGGTAAGAGGTACGAGGTCAGCGCGGGCGTTTGGCGAGCGTCCCGCGCTGCTACCCGCAGGGGAGCGGCATGGTTGGTCTCACCCGAAGATCCCTTAGCGCGGGTAAGTGGTGGTTGCTACTTAATCGCTTCGAGGTTGAGGCTCATCAGCCTTCCGTCCTTCTTATTCATGTGCGGCAGATGCGCCTGAGTGTAATCATCCAAAGACGAGTGTTCGGTGTCGTGCCAGTCCCAGCGCTGAACGCGCGAGAATCCTGCGTGCTCGAACGCACCAGTCAGTATCACCTCGTCGAATACCATCTTGTGGTAATCGTAATCGTCGCGCTGGCCGCCGACGCAGAGCCCGATGAGATCTCGTAAACCGTTCTCGAGGTGGCCGGATGCGTATTCCTCTGCGATTGACCTGAAATCTGGAACACCAACTCGCAGGAGTCCGCCTGGTCTCAGGACGCGATACCACTCTTTCAATACTCTTAAGTACTCGTGTCGACCGAAGTGTTCAAGAACATGACTTGCGTAGATGACCTCGATCGAGCAGTCGGTGAAAAGTGAGAGGTCCTCGACCGGTCGCACGTGATGAACGTGTGGCAGCGGCTGTGCGTCGATGTGGATGTATCCTGGGATGTACTTCTTCCCGCATCCGAGATGAAGCTTCACGGCAACCTCTTTGCGATGAGTCGGAAGCTGCGGAGTCTGGCTCTTGTCATATATCGGCCAGGCCTCGATGTGGACTGGATGGATAGCCAAAGTGCCTACGGCCAGCTGGCGATCCATTTGTCTCTGATTTCTCAATTGGTGAAGGTAATAGTACTGACCGTACTGTGGATGCCGTCAAGGAATCCGCAAGGGGAAGCGGTAGGTGTGTGCACTCAGAACGGCGCTACCAATTCTTGTCGTCTACGTGCCACGATCAAGATCAGCGTGATGTGCCGGGCTGCTGGCCGCCGCGCTCACGAGCGCGTGTGAATCGGCGAGTGCTCCAGCTCCGAGCAACTGCTCGACGAAGGGCAGTGGCTGACAAAACTGCTGACGACCGAGGTTGGTGGACAGCCGGCGTTCCGGATCGGTGCTATCGGCAATCACCTGCCTTCGCAGGCACCGGTCGCCCGCACGCCGCTGCGATCCCTGGCTGACCTGATCTATGCCGATCAAGGTGAAGCCTGGAGCATTCACCTCGAACGCGGCCGATCCCTAGGAACGACTGTTCGGCGAGATGGGTGGACCGGAGTCAAGTGAGCACAACCATCCGCCCCGCGGGACTCTGGTCTGCAGAGTTCCGCGGGTACAGCGCGGGAATGCTCCTGACGATCATCGTCGCGGCATTCGAGACATACGCAGTAGTAACGATCGCTCCGCTCGTTGCAGCTGACCTCGATGCCCTGCGCTGGTACACGTGGATCTTCAGCGCGGCACTGCTTCCCCAGGTTGCCTGCACGGTCTTCTTCGCCCGGATGGTCGATCGTCGCGGACTGGCCCAGGCCCACGTGGCCGGCCTCGTTCTCACGACTGCCGGTCTCGCGATCGCGGCGTGGGCTCCGACGATGGCTCTGTTGATTGCCGGCCGCGCGATTCAGGGAATTGGGCTTGGCGCGATCGTCAACACTGCCTACGCCTCGATCACTCTCGTGCTGCCGGACGCGCTACATGCTCGTGCCTTCTCGCTGCTTGCCGGCGCCTACGTAGTGCCGGCCATCGTCGGCCCCCTCATCACTGGCGTCCTCGCGGATGCGTTCGGTTGGAGATCCGTCTTCCTGGCGCTCATCCTCGCGGTATGTGTCATTCCGCTCCTCACGATCAAGCCTCTGCGGGCAGTTCGAAAGCCTGAGGTGGGCGCCGCCTTGGGCGCGTCGCTCTGGCACACGTCCGGTCTCTCGGTGGGCCTCGCGACCGCGACGTGGGGCCTCAGTAACCTGGGGAAGCCCTACGGGATTGCTCTGGCCGTCGTTGGTGCGGCTTTGGTTCTGGCTATGGTCACCAAGACTCTCCCCGGAGTCATTCGGTTCAGGTCGGGTAAGCCCGCCGCCTTGCTGGCCCGTGGGCTGACGATGGCTGTGTTCGTCGGCATGGAAGCAATCCTCACCTACGCTTTGACCTCCAGGCATCACCTCTCTGTTACGGCGGTCGGCTTTGCCATCTCGACTAGTGCGGTGACCTGGACCGCGGCCTCTTGGCTCTCGAGCAGATGGGACGACCGCTCGGGCGGTGCGAATCGCGGCCGCCGGGTATTGGTCGGTGCCACCATCGTCTTGGTCGCCGAGAGTGCGATCCTCCTTATCCCTGTCGTGGAGTCAGCGACAACCGCCTTCCTGATCGCCATCTGCGGCCACGCGATCGCGGGCTTCGGAATCGGCATGGTCGAGCCGACTACCGGCGTGATCATCATGTCGACAGCCTCCAGCGGATCCGCCGGCGCGACAGCCTTCGAGATGCAGTTGGTCGACCTGATCGCGCCCGCGCTCACCGTCGCGCTCGTGGGCGCAGCGATCGCCACGGTCGGATCTGGGAGAGAAGGTGCCGCGGTCGAGATCGCCGTGTCACTGCAGTTACTGGTCGCGCTGATCTCGGCGATCGGTGCCAGCCGGATCAGGCAGCCCGCCGCGTCCTGACTCCCATCGTCACCCACAGACGTCAACGGCAAAGGAACTTGACATGGAACCTCTGCTATCCAGAAGAGAAGCTCAATACATCGCTGCAATCCAAGGTTTCGCCTATATGCGCGGCTGGTGCCTTGCCGACGACAGCGATCTCGAGGCGCTGCAGGCTCAGGGCCGCGAGCTCAATCACCGAATCGAACAGGGAGACTTCGTAGAGACAGACTATGTGGAGAAGAGCGCTCAGGACGGCTATGACAGGTGGGCGAGTAGCTACGACTCTGACAACGCAACAAACGTCCTGGTTCGGCTCGAGCAGGAGGCATTGGATCGGGTCCTGAGCGCTGGTGAGGGGAAGAAGGCCCTCGACGCGGCCTGCGGCACAGGACGGCAGGCGTCGCGGTTGACCAAGCTCGGATATGAGATTACCGGGGTCGACGCAACGTCGGCGATGCTCGATGTCGCGCGCCAGAACAGCCCAGAAAGCCGATTCCTCAAAGGGGATCTACGCGACCTCCCAGTACAGGACGGCGAGTTCGACCTGGTCATCTCGACGTTGGCCGTCTCGCATGTCCGCGAACTCGACCTCGTGATGTCAGAGTTCGCCCGTGCAGCCAAGGCGGGTGGGCGTGTCGTGATTGTCGACGTCCATCCAGTGCAGATCATGTTGGGCTCCCATGTGACGGTGCGGGAGAAGGACCGGATGGGCGCTGTCCGCAACTTCCTGCATTGGCCCGCACTCTACCTCGCATCTGCTCGCCAGGCAGGGCTGGAAGTCGATCACTTCAGTGAGCCTTTGTTCGAGAGTTCCGATGTGGATCAGTTGCCAGCAGCAACGCTCATGCCAGACGCCAACCGCGCGGCATTCACGGGCACACCGGGCCTGCAAGTCTGGGCCTTCCGCAAGCTAGGGGCGGCCGGGCAGAGATGACCTTAGGACTGATCGCCACGAGCAGCATGGGTCTCGATTCGCTCGATATCGAGCGCGAGACGCTCTACGTTCCGACGCGGTGGGGCGATGTTCTGACGCAACGGATGCGAGTAGATGGGGACGATATCTACCTCGTACGCAGGGGCAGCATCCGCCACCCACTCGAACCTGGTCTCATCAACACGCGAGCAATCTGTGCGATGTTTGCTCAGCTCGATGTGCGCACCGTTCTCTCGACGTGTGTTGTTGGATCACTTCGCAGGGACCTGCAGGAAGGCACGATCGTCAGCCTGCAGCAGTTCATCGACTTCACCAGCCACCGGCCCCGAACGATCTTTGCCGATGACGGTTTCCGGTTCACCGACATGTCGGAACCATACTGTCCCCAGGTGCAAGCGAGCCTGCAAAAGGCCGCCATAGAGATCGACGTGGACCTAGAGACAGCGATCTGTTACGTCGGAGTGGATGGACCTCGCTACGAAACTGCTGCTGAGGTTCGAATATACTCGCTGCTCGGCGGCGACGTGGTCGGGCATACGGGGGTAGCGGAGGCTATCTATCTGCGTGAGCTGGGAATCTGCCACGGTGCTCTGGGCCTGGTCGCGAACCTGGCGGCGGGTTTGAACGCAGACTCCATCGACAATGAGGTCATCGGTGCCTTTCGGCAGGAGCACGGCGAACACCTTGAGCAGGTCGCCCTGAAGGCGATTGGTCTGCTCACCGATATCGGCGGAGATGAGTGTCAGTGCGCCGGTGCTCCAGGCGCGCTGCAGTCACCACCCTGGATCGATGCCCGGTGATGTCGGCGGGCCGCAAGGTAAGAGGCAGGAGCGCGAGAAGATGCAAGGTTTGAGCGATGTTCTGACCTACCCGCTGGGGACGATGGGCCGGTTGGGAAACCAGCTGTTCCAGCTCACATCCACTGTATGGCTCGGAAATCAGCATGGTCTCCGGCCGAGGTTCGGAAGTCGCCGATTGGCGGCCTACTTCGATCTCGACGAGGCACTGTTCACTTCGCCGCTGATGCTTTCGGATGCCACCGATTCCAGGACACTGGTGTCGGCAGATGTCGAACCCGAGATCGCCGAGTACTTGCAGTCAGCCGAGTTCTGGGGACGCGACAGGGACTTCGCTCGCGACCTGCTTCGACCGAAACCCAGCCTGGCCTCCGAGGCGCACGCCGTACTGGAAGGCGCTGGTGTCGAACCTGGACAGTTCTGCAGTATCCACGTTCGTCGCGGAGACTACTTGGACTACCCGGGAAAGTTCCCGGTCGCGGGTAGCGACTACGTCCGAGACGCTCTCGAAGCCCTGCAGGTCGACAACGAGATCCTGATCTTCTCTGACGATCCCCACTGGTGTTCTACCGAGCTCGCCCCCCTCCTCCCTGATGCACGGGTTGCCTCCGCTGGCCTGCCAGCCACCGACCTGATAGCGATGAGCCTTGCCGCGCAGCTGGTCATTGCCAATTCGAGCTTCTCCTGGTGGGCCGCGTATCTGGCCGGGCACGACAGGGTCGCCTGTCCGGCAACGTGGTTCGGGCCTGAGGTCAGTGTGCCCGGAGACCATCTTCAGTTGGCCGGCTGGCATCGTGTGTGACAGCCACCTGACGTACGACCTGGAGCGACCATGAGCCTGCCTGACTGTTTCGAGCTGTATCCAGCCTGGATCGAGAAGGCCGAAGCCACGGACCTGCTGGCGCTGCTGACAGAGCAGCTTCCTTGGGAGGTGCAGACAATCACGATGTTCGGCCGACAGGTTCCGGTGCCGCGTATGACGGCCTGGTTCGGCGACGAGGCCTACGTCTACTCGGGAGTGGTGAATGTACCGAGCCCAATGCCGCAACCGCTGAGATTGCTCAACCAGCAACTCGAGTCCCAATGCCAGGCGGAGTTCAACTCCTGCCTCGCGAACCTGTATCGCACTGGCGATGAGTACGTCGGGTGGCACGCGGACAACGAGCCGACTCTCGGAGCGCGCCCGACGATTGCATCGATCAGCCTCGGCGCCTCCCGGGACTTCCTGATCCGTCATGAGAAGACTGGTGCCAAGTACGGCGTCAAGCTGAGCCATGGTGATCTCTTGGTCATGCGCGCCGAATCGCAGTCTGAGTACAAGCACAGTCTTCCGAAGAGGAAAACAGTCGCGGAGCCGCGCCTGAACCTGACCTTCCGCCACTTCAGGTCAGGAGGAACGAAATGCTGACCAGCCTGAGCGACTCACGGGACTATCGAGCGGCTCTGTCTCACGCAGCGACGGCGGACGGGCTCAAAGCCTTCAAGCGTGATCCCGAGATCCTGCGCATCATGGAGCATCTGCCGGATGAAATGGCCGGCCCGATGCTTGCGAGAGCGGCGGCGATATGGCCCGAGGTGCTGAGGCGCCTGCCGGACGCCGCCGTCAACGACGAGATAGGTGGCGCCCGCGTCATCGATGTCGAGGGGTTCGGTCGCTACTCAGCCAGCACTTGCAGGTATGTGAAGGTCGCCGCCGAGATCAAAGCGATGTACGGCGGTGACCTCAGCCAGATCGACATCGTCGAGATCGGCGGTGGGTACGGAGGTCAAGCTCTAGTCATCGATCGCCTTTTCTCGCCCAGGAGCTACACGATCGTCGACCTTCCGGAGGCGCTGGAGCTCCAGCATCGATACCTGCAGGCATCAGACTTTCGGTCGAGCCTCCGACTGATCAGCAACGGAGCAATCCCGGCGTCCTGGCCGTCATCGCTCTTCATCAGCAACTACGCATTGACCGAGGTTCGCCGACCTATCGGTATCCGGTACCTGGAGGCGTTCGCCCTGTCCGCAAGCGCCGGCTACGTGATTGGGAACCGCCTGAGCAGCAAGAACCTCACCAAGAAAGACATACTCGCGCGTCTCCCCGAGGCGCGCGTTCAACCAGAGATTCCGCTGACCTTTCGCCACAACTACTTGCTGACCTGGGGTCTCGCGAGGACGGCTTAGCGGCGTGGTGAGTAGACGCGCCCCTGCTCTGATGAACTCGCAAGCGAGCGTCGGTTTCGAGCCAGTCCGCAGGAAGCTCGCCAGTCGGGGGTCGGCCGCTGCTCGGCGGTCGTTTGCCCGCTCATCAATTGCAAGGCCGTCAACGGAAGCCGGGGCACTGCTCAATTGCGGTGACGGTGGGCCTTGGCCCGCAAGCGGCTAGCCCTCGGAGGCTTGATCGGCGCGGCGGGGGGACCTACGGATGTCAGGGCCCTCGCGGCCACCGGCGCGCCGACCGCCGGCACCGAGCGGGCGCTGATCGTCGTACGGTACAAGAGCGCGAAGTACACCATCGAACGCCCACTCCACATCGGCGTTGTCTTCGGCGGCGCCGATACGGCACTCCTCGATGCGTTCACCGCCTACGCGCTGCCGCTCGGTGAGGCGTTCCAGTTACGCGACGACCTGCTTGGCGCGTTTGGGAACCCTCGCAAACCGGCAAATCGCGTCTCGACGACTTCCGTGCTGGCAAACACACGGCACTCGTCGCCGTCGGCCTTGGGCGCCACTGAACTCTCTCCTCGGCCGCCCGGACCTCACCGAGGCGCAGGCCTACCAAATCCGCGCCGTGCTCTGCGCCACGGTGCCCGCGAATGTATCGAGAACTTGATCGAATGTCAGCTTCGCTCAAGTGGATACCCGCCTGACCACCCCTAGTCCGGTTCCTCCCGCTGCTTTGCCGATCCTCCACTGCTTCGCCACGTACGTCCGCGCGCGAGTAGCGATTGCCTTCATCTGACGTCAGACGGAGACCTGAACCTCTTGGGCGGTGAGACGGTAGCGGGCGAGTGGGATGAAGCTGGCCAGGATGAAGAGTGCCGGTACGGCGGAGACTCCGAGGATGATCGCGGTGACAGCGGAGTGTGGCTGGGCGGTACTGCCGGTGGTGGAGGAGTTGTAGCCGCCGGCTGCGAGGACCAGCCCGTAGATGCCGGGACCGAGGGCGAGGCCCACTGTTTCGCCGGCAGTCCAGATGCCGGTGTACACGCCGGCTCGTCGTATGCCGCTCTTGGCGCTGTCGACAGCGACGATGTCCGGAAGCATGGCGAGGGGAAAGACCTGCGCGCCGGTGAAGCCGGCTCCGACAACCCCCATAGCCAGGTAAACGCACCAGGTGGGCAGGACATCCGCTGTGGTGAGCGTGACCGCCTCGGTCGCCAATATCGCCGAGGCCAGCAGATAGGCGACCTTCTTACCGAACCGGTTGCCCAGGGCGAGCCAAAGTGGGCTGACAAGCAGTGCGGGGCCGACGATGCAGACGAAGGCAATGGTCGCTGCTCCTGAGGATCCGATGACGTACCGCGCCACGTAATCGACACCTGCCAGCATGGAACCCATGGCGAGTGACTGGAACATCATGGTCAGGACAAGGCGACGGAAGTCCGGTACCTGAGCGATGATGCGGAGTTGCTCGCGCAGCGAGCCGGTTGCTTCGGTCTCGCGGCCGATAGGAGCGCTGCGGGTGCCGTAATAGGCGCCGACGGTCCCTGCGGCGAGGATCAATGCGACGGTCAGTCCCATCAACCGGTAGCCGCCTCTGCCGCCAATCTGGTCCCGGATGGCCGGTGCGGCGCCGCCACTGACCAGAATCGTCACGGTGAGAACGGCGATCCGCCACGACATGAGGCGAGTACGTTCGGTGTAGTCGTCGGTCATCTCGGCGAGCATGGCGAAGTACGGGACCTGGAAGAACGCGTACGCGGCCGCGCAGCCAACAAAGGCCAGCAGTACCCAAAGGGATTCGACTGCGACGGAGCCCACGTCGGGCGCAGCGAACAAGACCGCGAAGCACGCAGCCAGTGCTATTCCTGCGCGTAGTAGAAAGGGCCGTCGCGGACCGAGCGGTGATACCGATCGGTCGCTGAGCCGACCGGCCAGCGGATTGAGGATGATGTCGAAGACCTTGGGGAGGAGAACGATCATCCCAGCCAACGCCGCCGTCACGTCAAGGGCGTCGGTGAGGAAGGGGAGTAGCAGGAGACCGGGAACGGTGCCAAATGAGCCGGTTGCCACCGATCCAAGCGCATACCCGGCTCGGGTGCGACGAGATAGTTGCATTAGACCCCGCTCCCAAACGAGGAGGCAGTCGCCTGCTCTGCCGGTGCATCCGCGGTATGTCGACTGGTGCCGATGGAACCAAATGCTGTTGTGGGTAGCACTGTGCGTCCAGGATGACCGCTCATGCTGGGTTTACTGCTCGCCTGAATAGCCGGGACTCGTGTCTGCGCTCGCACACTCTCCAGTGTCGAGGGACCAGGTGTACGCCCGATCAACGCCACGGTCGGACGCGCTGTGCGCCTCACAGCATCTCCCAAGTCGGCGCGGCCACCCAGTTCGTCACCGCGTGTTTCACTCAATGGAACGCTGCATAGGCAGCCTGGGCGGTGGAATCTAGCGTTGCGCGATGATCTCCAATACACACGAGGACGTGGCCAGGCGGCTCCGGCTGGCCGAGGACGACGTCACAGCCATCGCTCCGTTGACGGAAACCATTCCTGGCTTCACCGCCGACGACGCCTACGCGGTTCAACTCGAACTCGTCCGTGCATGGGTCGCCGAAGGCCGAGTAGTGGTCGGGCACAAGATCGGTCTTACCTCGCGTGCCATGCGCGAGCAGATGGGTGTCGACGAGCCCGACTATGGACACCTTTTCGCGGACATGGTCGCTGCCGGACACACCATCTACTCGGTCGGCAGTTTCATCAATCCCCGCGTGGAGCCCGAGATCGGCATCATCCTGGGCTCGACGCTCGAAGGGCCTGGCGTGACCTACCAGACGGCACGAGCGGCCATCGAGAGCGTTGTTGCGTCTCTCGAGGTTGTCGACTCTCGGATTTCGGACTGGCGAATCAAGCTCGAGGACACCGTTGGCGACAATGGGTCGGCAGCCCGTGTCGTCCTCGGGCGGAACCGTTTTCCTGCAGAATCCCTGGACCTGGAGTCTCTGAGCGTTCGAATGCAGAAGAACGAGGAGGAGCCGCTGGTAGGTGTGGGGCGTGACGTGCTCGGCTCCCCTGTAGAGGCACTGGCTTGGCTCGCAAATACTCTCGGAGCGCGTGGAGTGCACCTCAAAGCCGGCTCGCTCATCATCCCCGGCGCCATGACCGCGTCGGTGGCAGTCAGCGCCGGTGACCGGGTCACGGCAACTTTTGACGAGTTAGGGACGGTATCAGTCGACTTCATCGGTGAACGGCGATGAGACGAAAAGCCGTGGCGGCCATTGTCGGTCCTGGAAACATTGGGACCGACCTGCTCCTCAAGCTCCGCGCCAGCAAAACCATCGAGGTTCGCTATCTGGTCGGTGTGGATGCTGCGTCCGAAGGGCTTCGTCGGGCGGCCGATCTCGGCGTCGAGGCGAGTGCAGGCGGGGTTGACTGGCTCCTGGAACAAGAGTTGCCCGACATCGTGTTCGATGCAACAAGCGCCAGCGCGCACGAGGTGAATGCGCCACGCTATGCCGCGGCGGGCATCACGGTGATCGACCTGACGCCGGCAGCGGTTGGCCCGCACGTGGTGCCGGTCGTCAACATGTCTGCACATCTCGACGCGCCGAACGTCAACATGGTGACGTGCGGCGGGCAGGCGACGATTCCCATCGTCCACGCCGTATCGAGCATCACTCCTGTCCCATATGCGGAAATCGTCGCGTCGATTTCCTCGCGCTCGGCCGGGCCGGGAACACGGGCCAGTATCGATGAGTTCACACAGACCACCGCGCGTGCGATGGAAAGCGTCGGCGGCGCTCAGCGTGGAAAAGCGATCATCATCCTGAACCCCGCGCGTCCGGAGAAGGTGATGCGGGACACCATCTTCGCAGCGATCAGTGCTGACGCGGATCGGCCACGGATCGCGGAGTCAATCGTCGATCGTGTTGCCGAGGTGCAGCGCTACGTTCCCGGATACCGGCTGACAGCGGACCCACAATTCGACAACCCACAGCCGGAGTGGAACGGGCTGGCGCGGGTATCGATCTTTGTTGAAGTCACAGGCAACGGCGACTTCCTGCCACCGTGGGCCGGAAACCTCGACATCATGACCGCGGCCGCCGCCCGAGTCGGCGAAGCTATGTCCACCGCGATGAAAGCGGCGTGACAGCGATGTCTGTACAGATCACCGACACCACCCTTCGAGATGGCAGCCACGCAGTCCGTCACCAGTTCACCGTTAAGCAGGTTCGCACGGTCGCCCACGCATTAGACCAGGCTGGGGTACCAGTCGTCGAGGTATCCCATGGGGATGGGTTGGGAGGCTCGTCGTTCAATTACGGCTTCTCGGGCACGAGCGACATCGATCTGGTCCGCGCCGCCGTGGACGCGGTGGAGAACGCCAGGATCGCCGTGCTGATGCTTCCAGGCGTCGGCACGGCTGACGACCTTCGAGAAGCCGGCGCAGCAGGCGCAAGCGTGGTGCGAATCGCTACGCACTCCACCGAAGCGGATATCAGCATCAGTCACTTCGGCCTCGCGCGGGAGCTGGGGATGGCGACGGTCGGCTTCCTGATGCTGTCCCATATGAGTGAGCCCGACGAACTCGCCCGCCAAGCTCGGATCATGGTCGACGCCGGATGCCAGTGCGTCTACGTGGTTGACTCCGCAGGAGCCCTCGTGCCCGATGAGGTCGACGCGAGAGTGGCGGCGTTGATCCACGAAATAGGCGCTGATGCCGAGGTGGGCTTCCATGGCCACCAGAACCTCGGACTCGGGGTCGCCAACTCCTTCGCTGCCTACGACGCCGGAGCTCGCCGCATCGACGGCAGCCTCCGGGCTCTGGGCGCCGGAGCGGGAAACACTCCCACTGAACTCCTCGTCGTCGCCTTCGCGGCACGAGGCGTCGCCACCGGAGTGGATGAAGAGCTGATCCTCGCAGCGGCTGAGGAGTCGCTCGCGCCACTGATTCCGGCCTATCCCATCGCTGACCGCGCCGCGATCGTTCAGGGGCGGTTCGGCGTCTACAACTCGTTTCTGTTGCACGCTGCCCGCGCAGGAGAGCGGTACGGCGTGCCTGCCTTCCAGATACTGAAGCGTGCGGGCGAGGCCAAACTCGTGGGAGGACAGGAGGACCTGATGATTGACATTGCGGTTGGGCTCCGAGCAGAACTTGGCGAAGCAACAAAGGATGATGTGAGGGTTCGATGAGTGGTCACGACTACCGCACCGCGCTGTCCGCGGCTGGGCTTGAGCTGTTGAAGCACCCCACCGTAGGTAAGTACCAAGGATTCAGCGTCGTGGGAAACACACTTCATGTTTCTGGCCATATCGGTTGGCGTAATGGCGGCGTGTCGATCGTCGGTACCTTGGGCCACGACCTTGACGTGCCAGCCGGCAAAGAGGCAGCACGTGATGCCGCGCTGGCGGCCCTCGGCACGGTAGAGAAAGCACTCGGGTCGCTTGAGCGGGTGCGTTCGGTTCCTCGGCTCTTCGGCATGGTCAGGGCGTCCGGCACCTTTGAGCAGCACCCGGCAGTCATCGACGGCGCGTCCGAGATCCTCCTCACCGTCTTGGGCGAAGATGCGGGTGCGCACAGTCGATCGGCGGTCGGTATGAGCTCCCTTCCTTTCGGAGCGGCTGTAGAACTTGAGATGATGGTGGTGTTCGATGATTGAACCGGTCGCGCGCGACCGGGAACTGTCGCGAAAGCTGCTTCATCCGCGTCGGGCTGCAGTTCCGATCAACGAGCCCGTCGCGCACCCGATCTATCAGACCGCGGCGTGGCAGTTCCGGGACATCGCGCAGATGGATGAGGTGTTCGCAGGCGAGGTGCCGAACGCGGCGACGTACGGAACCATCGGTCTTCCGAACAACGTCACGCTCGAGCGGCTGGTAGCTGACATCGAGGGGACCGAGGCAGCTGTGGCGGGCAACAGCGGGATGGCCGTCCTCTCGGCTGCTCTCCTGACGCTCCTTACGCCTGGGGACACCGTGATCGTGAGTACTCAGGGATTTGGGTGGACTCTCGGGCTGTTGCGTGATCTCGCGCAGTGGGGCATCCGGCATGTCCAGATCGATCTGACCGACCTCGATGCACTGTACGGCGCCCTCCAGGACGGACCTCAGTTGGTGATCGCCGAGACTATCTCCAACCCCAGGCTCCGCGTCCCCGATCTCCGTCGGGTGGCCGAAATGGCCCACGAGTCAGGAGCCCTGCTTCTGGTGGACAACACGTTCGCGAGCCCGTACACAGCAACGCCTGCTGCGCTCGGAGCGGACGTCGTCGTCGAGAGCCTGACCAAGTTCATGTCGGGGCACACGGATGTGGTGCTCGGAGCAATCGCTGGCTCCGCACTGCTCATCGAGAAAGTCCGGGACCGCATGGTGCGCCTCGGCTCTATCGCCGCTCCCATGGACAGCTGGCTGGCGCTGCGAGGTTTGCAGACCCTCGTGGTTCGAATGGAGCGCGCTACAGGGACTGCCGGAGTTCTCGCTGAGTGGCTCGCCCACCTGCCGCGGGTACGAGAGGCGATCTATCCGGGGCTTCGGCAACACCCTGACCACGAGCTCGCATCGCGCGTTCTCTCGGGCGGCTATGGTGCGATGGTCTCGATCGTTCTCGATGCCGATCGAAACGCAATGAACGCATTCACAGGTGCTTTGGAACTTGTCACACTTGTGCATTCGCTCGGCGGTACGGCAACGACGGTTTCGCATCCGGCAAGCTCGACTCATCGACTCCTCTCGCCGATGGAGCTCGAGGCGGCCGGCTTGCCGATGGGCTTCCTCCGCATTAGCGTCGGTCTCGAGCATCCTGGAGATCTCATCGACGACTTTCAGCAGGCGTTCGACCGGATGTGAGAGGGCCAGAGGATGGAGCGAGGCGAGGGTTCGGGTCTCGACACGTCACCGATCGACCGGACCTTTCGCATTCTGGGGGCGTTCAGGGCCGACGACTTGGGGGTCTCCTTCGCGGAGCTAGCCAGAAGGGCAGCTCTTCCCAGATCGACTGCGTGGCGCATCCTGCAGAGACTTATCGAGCACGGATATGTCGAGGAGCACGGCAAGTTGCTGTGGCTCGGTCTTGGCGTCTTCGAGCTCGGTGAGCTCGCCGGACGGCCGCGCTCTTTGCGGCGCCTGGCTGTCCCTTCGCTCAACGAACTCAGGTGGCAGGTGAGACAGACGGTCAATCTCGCAGTTCTGGATCGGGGAGAGGCGGTGTACCTCGAGATCCTGCATCATCGAGATACGCCGCCTTTGCCATCTCGCGTCGGCGGCCGCGTGCCCGCGCACGCGACCGCAGTCGGGAAGTCCTTGCTCGCCTTCATGCCGCCAACCATGCGCGACCGACTACTCGCGCAGCCATTGGCTGTGCTTGGACCACGAACAATCACCGACCCATCATTGCTCCTGCAGAGTCTTGAGGAGATTCGCGCCAGCCGAGTGGCATACGAATTCGAAGAGTCAGCACCGGGAGTGTGCTGTGTGGCGTGCCCAGTTGTGATCGAGGAGGGCCGCGCAGTTGCGGCAATATCGGCGGCTGGTCGTATCGGCCACTTTGATCCGACTGCGACGGAGGGCGCGGTCCGGCAGGTCGCGGTCGACCTCGCGCGTGCGCTCGCCCGGTCGGGGGCCGTAGGCGCTTTCAGCGGTCAGTAGCAAGTGCGCAATGTTTACCCTTGCTGAAAACCTTCGACACAAGTGCGGTGGGCGCGATGTCCGTCCAGGGCTACGGGTGAGTTGGCGTCCGGCCCGTACGCGCCGGATACGGCAGAACGCGAGATTTGTGATGTGCGTCGGCGTACGCAGCACGAGCGAGGCCGCGGGGGCCGGCCCTGGTCTACCACCAGGTCCGGTCCGATCGGCAGGCTGGATTCGGTGAGCTGGTGAAGAGAGCGAGGTCGCGCACGCTCTGATTCTTGGCGGTGCTGAGTCGCCCAGTGGAAACGAGTCCCGGTGGCGCACTTCGTCACTCGTGACGGTCGGGGAGGAGCCGTTGGGAACCCTTGAGCCATCATCCCTACTGCACCCCCACCCGACCACCTCGCTGTCATCTACGCAAGTGACTGCCATCAACCCTTAAACTTGCAGCCAGCGTCGGTGTGATCGATTCTGGCGAACGAACTGAAACTGTCGTTGTATTTGACGAATGGAGAATCAACGGTCGCGTGATTGCCCGGCCCGAAGTATTGCGGCTGGTACCCTCCGTAATTGGCCTCCTGGTAGAAACAGTAGCCATCTCCGCCGTTGATGACGATTGACGAAATTCGATCATTCCAGTTCTGACCGTTGACGTTCTTGAGATTCGCCCAGTATGGATAGCCGCCCCAAGGGAACAGTAGACCCGGGCCGTTGAAGTTCGCGTCAACAAAGAAGCACATCTGAAACCCGTGCGATGGGCAAATGTCGCCCGGATTAGTGGTCGTGGCAGCGGAGGACGGTTGCGTGGCGAGCGTCAGAATGGCCGCGGCGGCGGCCATTGTGGCGAGGATCATCTTGAACAGACGCTTCTTCAATTTGTTCACTCCCTCTTCCTTTGTTGCTATCAGTCGATGAGCTACTGTCGGAGCGGTGGTGCAGAACGGGCGTCCAACTTCATGAATATCTTCGTCGTCGGTATTACGCGGCAACTGGAAGGTTGTGAGCCACTCGCGCTCCGAGAACTCAGTCATCTCAGCGCGCGCTTGTCGACGGATAGTTGACATCGGGTTGAGGTCAATACTTTTCTCTTCGCCGATCCGACGCTGCTGGCGAAATGGGGTTGATGATGGTGTCCAGTCGGCGAGGGCAACCTTCGCCTACCCGACCGAAACCGGTGAGACCGCGTTCGAAGTCGGCCCGATCGATGTCAGCTTTACCCCGGCACCATCAACTTCGTCGTGGGCGGCAACGGCGGTGGCAAGACGACGCTCACCAAGATGATCTGCGGCCTGTACCCCTTGTCCTCCGGGCGGTTGGAGCTCGACGGGCAGCTGATCGAGGGTGCGACGATCGACAAGCTGCGATCCAACATCTCGGCAGTTTTCGCCGACATGTACCTGTTCGAGGATCTGGACCACCGCGGACTACAGGACGCTCAGATGCTGGCGCACAAGGGCGCCGAGGCAAACCAGGTGCTGTCGCATCTGGCCATGGCCCCAAAGGTCTCTGTCGCCGACGGCGGATTCTCGACTCTCGACCTGTCCACCGGTCAGCGGAAGCGGCTTGCACTGGCAGCGGCGATCGCTGGTGAGCGGTCGATCATGATCTTCGACGAGTGGGCCGCCGATCAGGACCCGGAGTTTCGGGAGTACTCCTACCTGCAACTACTTCCCGAGCTCCGTCAGCGCGGAGCAACCGTCATTGCAATCACCCATGACGATCGGTACTTCGACGTGGCCGACCAGCTCATCAAGCTTGAGCAGGGCCAGATCGTCGAGCGCCGACGCCATGAACCCCACATGATGCGCCCGCCGTATCGGATAACTGGCACGCCCGCTAGCAGTCAGGCAGCAGGTCTCGAGTTGGCATTGATCGGTTGTCGACGGTTTGTTGATCGCGGTGGTGTCTACTTCTCCTCTTCGCAAGGCTCAGCGGAGAATCGCCGTCCGTCCGCGTGCTGACGCATGTCTGTGGACCAGAGGCTCTGCTGGCCTGAGATCGGTCGCTCTGGGCTGGGGTCGAACGAGGCGTGCTGCGTGTCCTTGTTCTCTCACTTCGTGCTCAATGTCCGTTGAGCTCTCGGGGCACGGTGCGGCCGACGTCCGCGCTGGCAGTACCGCAGTTGCGGGCGCAGAGAGGAGCTTGCCTCATGCCGGCGGTCGCAATCTCCGCAGGATGGGTCGAGAGAACAATTCGAACAAGAGAAAGGATTTGATGAACGCGCTAAAGTTCTGCATTCGCGTCGCTGTCGCGAGCGCGGTGGTCGTTATCCCCGCGACGACTGCGGTGCCTGCCGCTACCTCTGCAGCAGGCCCCCTCGTTGTCCGTGAACGCTATACAGGGTTCGGCATGAAGGGACCTGCTGACCTGCCGTGGTGCGATGCCAGTCATCCGCCACCGTGCAGGAATCGCCCCTAGGTGAGCTGAACTGCTTATAGGTCGCTCGGGTGGGCCCGGCATCCGATCTTCGGATGTCGGGCCCACCCACTCCGTTTTGTTTAGACTCAAAGCGTGGTCCACCGTCTGTACGACGGCCCGTCAGCAGAGTCGTGGACGCGTGAACTCATGGATGCAGCGTTCGACCTCAGGCCGTGCGGACGATTGTGTCGATGTTGCGGTTGTCGAGTGTTTGGTCGTGGGCTGGCGAGACCGATCGCGGCGCCATCGATGGTCACCGCCGGGTCCAGCCGTACTCCGTGCATAACGTGCCGCAGTGTGAACTTCACGGTCGGGCAGTCATCCGGAGCGATTGGTCAATCCATGAGTTGGCTACACGACCTACGAGAAGCGTTGTATATCTTGCCTGAATTATCTACGCAACATCATGCGTTCGTCGACGGCGCCATGATTTGATCGGCCTGAGCCTGTCGATTTGATTGGCTCAGACGTCAATCAAAGGGAGGCGCTGAATGCGCGGCAAGGCAATAGTATGGACGATCCTCGGAATCGTCGCTCTGACGTCCTCTGCCCAGGCTGTCGATGCATCTGCTTCTGACTACTATGCTTGCAAAAATAAGCCCACCTGTCGTGTGGAAATCGAGGAAGCAGGATTCGGTCACTATGCAGCTGAGGTGGACAATCGATACTCCGGGGGCGGATCCGCGAGTTGGATCTGGATCAACTCGGATAGCCGGAAAGGCAGTCACGTCGACTACTATCTCAAGGGAGACTCAAATATTTACAAGCTGTATACCGGGCCGTACTCTTCCAACTCGATAGGTCTGCAGAGGGACGTCGACGCATTCAGGGCTTGTGGACCTAATGGCCGCCTTGGCGACGTCTGCTCAGTCTGGGGCCATCCCGCCCAGTAGGTTCCTTGCGGAAGAAGCGCAACTGGCAGTTGGAGCAGGAGAATGAGATTCTGCGCCGGGCTGCTGCGCACTTCGCCGGGACGTCAACCCAAATTGACGTATTCGCTGGTCGTTGACCTTGCCGTCGACGGTATCGCTGGCGCGGTGACCTGCCAGGTGCCCGGCTTCAGCAAGCAGGTCTTCTATAAATGGTGCGCACCCCTGTCGCACAAAGTAGCTGGCGTAGGTGCCGTCGGCCAGCTGGTAGGGGATGTGGAGGTCGGATCGAGACCTTTAGTGTTCTCCCAATATGGCTGGGCTGTCAGCCACACTCGTGGCGAGATCGGCGAGGCTGAGGAGGGCCGTACTGAGCTCATCGAATCGAGGTTCGCGGGACACCGCATCACCATACGGGTGGCCAATTCATTGGCGCACAGTCTTTGGGGCGCAGTCGTAGGGTGCCGCCTTCCGATCATGCCCGCCTTCTGGATGGGCGGACGCCGGGCGCAACGCCCGCGGGGGGAGGGTGCAGACCAGGGGAGTCCTCAGTAGCGACCACCACTGTCACAATCGACTATTCGCATTGATCGGAGTTTCCGAACAGATTTGCGATAGACCTTGGAAAAGGTCAGGACTCAGTGTCAGCGCACAAATCCAAAGCCGATATGTGCGCTGTGTGTGAATCAGGTCTCAATGCCTTTCGGGTGGCGCCTTATCGCGACAGGGTGGAACTCGGAGGTTCGGTGCCCTGTGGAAAGTATTGTTGAGATTTATCGTCAGAAAGCGGCGCGACTGCCGGATGCTTCGGTATTCACGTTCGTGCATGATCCCGGCGTGGACGATGGGGCGCACGTTCTGAGCCACCGGGGACTCGACGAAGCGGCGCAGCGGGTCGCGGCCTGGCTCGGTGAGCATTGTGCGCCCGGCGACCGGGTGTTGCTGGTGCACGGTCCGGGGATGGAGTTCCCCGCTGCGTTCCTCGGCTGCCTCTATGCGGGCATGATCGCGGTGCCGAGCTCGCGGCCTGGCAGGTTCGCGCACGAACGGCGCCGCCTGACCGCCATCGCCCACGACGCGACGGTCAGTGCGGTGCTGTGCGAATGTGCCGGGCTCGACGAGACGGAGAAGTGGCTTGCGGACTCGGGGCTTGAGATTCCGTGCCAGGCCACTGATGAGCTGCCAGCTGCGGTCTTCACGCCGGCCGCCGTCGACGGCGAAACCATCGCGATGTTGCAGTACACGTCCGGTTCCACCGGCTCGCCCAAGGGTGTCGTGGTGCGGCACCGGAACCTGGTGAGCAACGTTGACACCATCGTCCGCACGCTGCAGCTCCGTCCGGACCAGCGCACGGGCAGCTGGATTCCGCTGCACCACGATATGGGCCTCATCGGTCTGATGCTGCCCGGCCTGATCCAAGTAGGTGGTTACGTTCAGATGGACCCCATGGCGTTCCTGCGCAGGCCCGCCCAGTGGCTGCGGATGCTGGACCGGTACGACATCAGCGCCACCGCGTCGCCGGACTTCGGCTACGAGCTGTGCGTGCGCCGCGTCACCGACGAGCAGCTCGCGGACGTCGACCTGAGCAAGGTTGGCGTGGCCGTGTGCGGTTCGGAACCGGTGCGCGCCACAACGATGCGCGCTTTCAACAGCCGGTTCGCGGCCGCCGGGTGGAACGCCGAGACGCTTGTCCCCATGTATGGGCTCGCCGAGAGCACGCTCTTGGTCAGCGGCACGTTGGGACGCCCACCGCTCGTCGCCGAGGTCGACACGGACGCGCTGGCAGGCGGCATTCTCCAGCTCGGCAAGGGCAAGGAGCTTGTGTCGTGCGGCCGGCCGCAGGACACCGACCTGCGGATCTTCGCTCCAGAGACTGTGACCGAGCTGCCCGAGGGTATCGTCGGTGAGATCTGCCTCGCGGGTCCGAGCGTCACGTCCGGGTACTGGAAACGCGAGGAGTTCGGCGAGTACCTGCGCACCGGCGATCTGGGTGCGCTGATGGGTGGCGAGATCTTCGTGACCGGACGCATCAAGGACCTCATGGTTCTGCACGGCCGTAACGTCCACCCCCACGATGTCGAGCAGGAACTGCGCATGCGGTACGCCGAGCTGGAAGGCCTGCAAGGTGCGGTGTTCTCGATACCGGATCCTGAACGTCTCGTCGTGGTGCACGAGATCCGCGCACACTGGGGTCCGGAACGGCTCGACGAACTCCTCTCTGAGATCACTCAGTTCGTGGCGCGGGAGTTCGGCGCAGCGCCTGCGGTCCTCCTGGTCAGGCCTGGTGCCGTTCGACGCACCACCAGTGGCAAGGTCCAGCGGTCGGCTATGCGGGAGTTGTTCCTGCGTCGCGAACTGGAACCGCTCGCCGTAAGCGACTGACGTCACGAGAATGAGGCGAGCAGAGAGCTGATCGTCGGATGGCGGTACAAATCCCGCAGCCGTACGTCCGGCAGGCCACCAGCGCGCATCGCCGAGCCGAGCCGGACCGCGAGCAGCGAGTTGCCGCCCAGATCGAAGAAGTCGTCGTCCACACCGACCTCGATCCCCAGAACCGACGACCAGATCCCGCGCAGCCGTGACGTGAGGTCGCCACCCTCTTCAACATGTACCGCCGGCGGAGCGGGTAGCCGCGTCACGTCGAGCTTCCCGTTGGGCGTCAATGGTAAGGCGTCCACTCCTGTGACGGCGGACGGCACCATGTGCTCGGGCAGCACGGTCGCGGCCCGTGCCCGGACCTCAGCGCTCGAGCCGGAGTTCAGTACGACGTAGGCATCCAGGCGTGCCGTTGTGGCATCGGTTGGATCGCCTTGCCGCAGTACGACGGCCGCCGCGCGCACTGCCGGATCCTCAAGGAGCACTGAGCGGATCTCGTCGAGTTCGATGCGGAAGCCACGCAGCTTCACCTGGCTGTCGATGCGGCCGAGGTGATCGAGGGTGCCGTCCGGGCGCAACCGGCCCAGGTCGCCGCTGTGGTAGACGCAACCCTCGCCGTACGGATCGGGACGGAACCGTTGCGCAGTCAGCTCCTCGCGGTTCAGGTATCCATCTGCGACTCCCGATCCGCCCACCACGATCTCTCCTGCCACGCCTGGTGGCAGTAGCGCCCCGGCAGTATCGGCGACATACAGATGCCAACCGGCCAGCGCTGGACCAACCGAGCGTGAGCCGGCCAGGGCCAGAGCACGCGTGATCGTGCGCGCAGTGACGTGCACCGTGGTCTCGGTGATGCCGAACATATTCACGAGCTCGCACGCGGGATGCCAATCCTGCCATGGCAGCAGCATCCTGGTATCGAGCGATTCGCCGCCGAAGACGACGAGCCGGACACGTGCCGCCTGGTGCTCTGTGGCGAGCAGTTGCGCGAATGCGGATGGTGTCTGGCTGAGTACGGTGACCTGCTCGTCCACCAGGAGGTCGCGGAACGCCTCCGGTTCGCGGGACACGAGGTACGGCACCGGCACGATCCTCCCGCCGGTCAGCAAGCAGCCCCAGATCTCCCACACCGAGAAGTCGAACGCGGCCGAATGGAACCATGTCCAGACGTCGGCGTCACTTAGCCCATAGGTATCCCGGGTCGCGTCCATCAACGCGATCACGTTGCGGTGCGGCACGATGACGCCCTTAGGACGGCCCGTCGAGCCCGACGTATAAATCACATAGGCGGCGTCGGACGGATCGGTCGTCGGCAGGTCTGCGTCTTCGATCAGCTCGTCCGGTGACACGCCAGGGTAAGAGCGGGAGATTACGACATCGAGGCCCGCGTCCTCGACTGTGAAGTCCAAGCGCTGAAGAGGGTACGCCGGGTCCATGGGCACGTACGCGGCGCCGGCCTTCATCACCGCGAGGAGGGTGACGACGAGTTCGGGTCCGCGTTCGAGGCACACCCCGACGCGGTCGCCACGCTTCACTCCCTTCGCCACCAGCCCACGCGCCAGTGCGTCGGAACGTTCGTCCAGCTCGCGATAAGTCATGTCGCCGAGCGCCTTGGCGTCGGGGGCAGCGGCCGCAGTGCGGCGGAACGCCTGGGGAATGGTCAGCGAGAAGCCGGCCGGTGCTGCAGTGCGGCCCAGTCCGGCGATCCGTTCTCGTTCGGCCGCGTTCATCATCTCGCCGGTAGCGTGTGCGCTGTGCAGATGCCGTGTGAACTGCTCTGCCATCGCCGGGTGCACGTGATCGGCGAGGTAGTCACAGCGCAGCACCCAGCCGCGGCTGTCGCGGAACACCGAGAGGGTGACTGCCGCGTCGGGTGCGAGGCAGGGCAGATAGCGGCCAGGCAGCTCGTCCGGAACGAACCGCAGCGTTGCCGCGTCACCTCCGTACACCGCCAGCACGATGTCGAGGGCCTTCGCCCAGTCGGCTGCGTCGCCCGGCTCGGTGAGCAGTTCGAACGTCCCGGGCGGGCCACCGGCCGGTAGTCCCCAGTCCGGTGTAGACGGTGTGGCGCGTGGGATCGGCTGGTGTGCCGGGGCCGGTGAGCCGCCCTCGGCCAGCTCGCTCAATGCCGCGGCGTCGTAGCGTTCCCGGTGGGCGACCACGACCAGTTCCGTCGCTCCGTCCGGGTAACGCAGCCGAACGCGCCGGAAGTCGTCGGTGGCGCGGTGCAGTTCGACATCACGGCGGGTGGTGTCCCGAGCCTCGACCTCCCACGCGTCGACGCTGTCCCCACCGGTTGTGTACAGAGCGTGCCAGGTCACGAGTCGTCCCCCTTCAGCGCGCGGCGAAGCCGCCGTCAACGGTCAGCACCGATCCCGTTACCTGCCTGGACTCGTCGCAGGCCAGGTAGACGACGGCGTGGGCGACGTCATCGGGTTCGACGAGCGAGTTCATCGGCTGGGCCTCGGTGAAGGCCTGCTCGTGCTCGCCGACCGAGACCTCCAGCGCCCGTGCAATCTCGGCGAGCATCCGGCCCTCAGCCGATGTGTCGTCCCGCACGGAACCGGGGCACACCGCGTTCACCCTCACCTTCATCGGCGCGAAGTCGAGAGCGGCAGCTCTGGTGAGCCCGATGATGCCGTGCTTCGCGGCAACGTAGGCCGCGAAGTGCCGGTACCCGACCAATCCGGCGGTGGACGAGACGTTCACGATGCTGCCGGAACGCTGCTCGCACATACGCTTGCCGACGGCCTTGACCATCCGCCACGCGCCGGTGAGGTCGACGTTGATCATCAGCTCCCACTCGTCGTCGCTGATCTCGTGCACGGGTTTTCCGGACGGGGCGGCAATTCCGGCGTTGTTGACGACGACGTCGATCCGGCCGAATCTATCGGTCGTACGTGCGACGGCTTCGTCGATCGCCGACCGCTCGCGCACGTCCACGGCCGCGGTCAGCACGGCGGCGCCTTGCTCGCGGCACAGGTCGGCGGTGTGTTCCAATTGCCCCGGCGTGCCGAGCGGGTACGGAACGCCGGGCAGGTCGGCGCAGATGTCGAGGAGCACCAGGTCTGCGCCCTGCGCCGCGCACTCCCAGGCAGTCACCCTGCCCAGGCCGCGTGCGGCGCCAGTGATTACGACCACCTTGCCCGCCAGGCGCTTCACAGCAGCGCCGAGGTGATCAGGCGTACCAGTGCGGGCGCGTGCTCGGATAAGTACATGTGGCCGCCCGGCAGCTCGACGTGCTCGAACTGGCCCGTGACAACCTTGCTCCACGACTCGGCCTGCTCGTAGGTGACCAGGTTGTCGTCCTCGCCGCGGATCGCCGTCACTGGGACGGTGAGCCCGGAACTCGTACTGGGTCGGTAGTTCTCGTGCATCTCAACGTCGGCGCGCAAGGCGGGCATGATCATGTCTCGCATCTCCTCGTCGGCGAGCGCGTCATGCGTGAAGCCGGCGAACCCCGCGATTCGCGGGAGGAACTCGTCGTCAGACAGGCCTGTCGCGCGGTCCGGGCGTTCGTCGCCGGGACTGGGCGAGCCGCTCACGAACAGGTGTACGACGCGGTCCCCCAGAGCGAGCGCCAATTCGTAGGCGAGCACGGCGCCGAGGCTGTGCCCGAACAGTGCGACTTGCTCGGAGCTGATCTCCGGCAGGACTCCGGCGACGGCGGCGGCGACGTCCCGGTGGGGCTCCTCGTCAATGCGGCGCTCCCTGCCGGGCAAACCGATCGCCTGGACCCTTAGGTCCTCTCCGGCGAGTGCCTGCCAGTGCCCGAACGCGGAGGCTCCGGCACCTGCGAAGGGCAGACACACCAACGTGGTCTTCTTGATCATGGATTTTCTCCTCAGGTCGCGGTGCGACGTCGGTAGCGCCAGGTCGAGAGAGCGCCGAAAGCGGCGATGAGGACCAGCGCCGATGCCGTCCCGTAGACAACCGGGTGCTCAGCGGGCCAGCCGTGCTGGGCAAGGAATCCGGGAGGCGCACTGTTCCCGAAAAGCACGCGCAGCGAATTCGCGAGGCCCGACACCGGGTTCCATGTCGCGACGGTCGCGAGCGGGCCGGGCAGCGAGGTCGCGGACACGAACCCGGACGACACGAACGTCAGTGGAAACAACCACAACAGCCCGATGCTGCCGGCGACCTGGACGTTGGGGGTGACCAGCGCGACGAAGGCACCAATCCACGACATGAGAAACGCGAACAGCACCACCATGAGGTAGGCGCCGAGGACGTGGAGGGGGCCGTTGCGCGGCCGCCAGCCGAGCACGAGCCCGCAGGCGGTGCTGACGGAGACGCTGAGCAGGCAGGCCGTCAGATCGGACGTAGTGCGGGCCAGCAGCAGGGAGACTCGCGCAATAGGCAGAGTGCGGAGCCTGTCGATTGCGCCGTCCTGCAGGTCGTGTGCAAGTCCCATGGTCGTGAAGGTGGCTGAGAAGGTGACGGTCTGCATCAGCAGTCCCGCCACCACGAACTCGCGGTAGGCGGGACCGCCGAGGCTGCCGCCGAACACGAACCCGAGCAGGCACGCGAACAACACGGGCTCAACCAGGCTCGTCGTGAGGGACGCCGGTGAGCGACGCAGGCGGATCATGTTGCGCCAAGCCAAGTCCGCGCTCTGCCTCAACATCGTCATCGTGGCACCAACTCGAGGAAGACGTCGTCGAGGCTCGCGCGGAGTAGGCCTGCCTCGATCACATCGATGTCGTTCAGCCCGGCCATGACAGTGGTGAGTACCTCTTGACCGTTGGTCACCGTCGCCTCGATCCTGCGCAGCGGTAGGTCCGTCTCAGGTTCCGTGCCTGTTGTTCGCGCGACGAGGCCGGCGACGGCGCGGACGTCGCGTTCGTGAGCGGTCACGAACACGATCCTGCTGAGCTGGCGGGCTTTCAGCTCGTCGACGGTTCCAGCGGCGACGACCCGCCCGTGGTCGAGCACGGTGATGCGATCGGCGAGGCGCTCGGCTTCCTCGAGGTACTGGGTGGTGAGCAGGATCGTCGTGCCCGCTGCTGCCAGGGCGGCCACGGCGGCCCAAAGGCCGAGTCTGCTGCGCGGGTCGAGACCTGTCGTCGGTTCATCCAGGAGTACGACGGGCGGTTCGCCGATCAATGCTGCGGCGAGGTCCAGCCGGCGACGCAGTCCGCCTGAGTAGGTGCCGGCCGGGCGGTGCGCATGCTGCGCGAGATCGAATCGTTCCAACAGATCCTCGGCGGACGCCCTTGCTTGCTTCCTGCCCTGACCGCGCAACTTACCTACCAGGTAGAGGTTTTCGGCACCGGTCAGAACACCGTCCACTGTGGAGTACTGACCTGCGGCACCAAGTGAGCTGCGTGCTGCGCCGGGGTTGGTCACAACATCGTGACCGGCCACGCTGGCGGTGCCGGCGTCCGGTCGCAGCAGTGTCGTCAGCACTCTGACGAGCGTCGTCTTACCCGCGCCGTTCGAGCCCAGCAGTGCCATCACTTCACCTTGGGCGACAGACATATCGACGCCGGCCAGCGCGTTCGTACCGGACGCACTACGCCTTGTCCCGGCAAATGACTTGCGAATACCGCACACGTCGATGACCGGGCTCTCCGGCTCAGTCCGCGACAACGGTTCCCGCCAGGTGTTTGCGGATTCCCTCGACGAGCGTGCGTGCCCGCAATGACAGCAGGCTGAACGATCCCGAGTCGCCCAGCCCGTGCGTGGACTCGCACAAGCCGTTCAGGAAGACCGGCACCATGTCCGCGGCCCGTCCGGGAACGAAGTAGTCGCGCTCTACGCGGAGTACCCCATCGCTGTCGGTGTCCAGCAGGGAGACCAGCGGCGCGAGCACGGCGGGAAACGGTTCCTGGTGCTCGGCCGGGCCGAGGTCACGGTAGCCGGTCGCGAGGATCACCACATCGGCGTCGACGTGGCTGTGTTCTCTGGTCACTGTCGAGGCGAGGTCGAGCCGCACGGTCTCTCCGGCGACAAGGTTCGTGACCTCCTGATTGCGTCGTAGCAGCAGGCGTTCCTGTCCGTCGATCGAGTCTTCGTAACGGCGCAGGTAAAGGTCTTCCAGGACATCGAGGTCCACCGACGAATAGTTGCTTGGCCGCAGTTGTGCGTCGAGCGACGCGCGGGCCGCGGGCGTAGCGTTGTAGTAGTAGTCGGTGTGCTCAGGGAAGTACGCCTCCTCCGAGAACGGACTGGTGTCCTTCTGCCGGTATCCGAATCCGCGTGTCACGGCGATCACTCGATCGGTGGAGCCGGAGTGCAGGTCGAGCGCCAGTTCGGCGGCGCTCTGGGAACCGCCCACGACGGCGACGGTCAGCGGCCGTCTCAGCGCCTCCCGGCGAGCGGCAATCCGCCACAGGTATTCGGAGCTGTGGAACACCGAATCACCCAGCACACCCTCGAAGATCGACGGCACGTAGGGCGAACGACCCGTGCCGATCACCAGAGCCCGGCCGCGAAAGGAAGAGCCGTCCGAGGTGGTCACGACGTGATGGCCCGACTCCACCGCGATGTCCACCACCTGCGCCGAGTACCGCACCGAGCCCGATAGTTGTTGCGCCACCCATGTCACGTAGCGGGCGTAGTCGCGGCGCAGGGGGAAATGAGCCGGTAGGTTCAGGAATCCGACGAGTCGCCCGGTCTCGTGTAGGTAGTTGAGGAACGTGTAGCGGCTACGCGGATCCCGGAGGGTGGCGAGGTCCCGGCTCGGGTGGTGCTGTGTGTCGCTGCCCCGCAACAACATTCCCGGTTGCCACGCCGCGGTCTCGCGTGCCTCGAGAAAGAGGCACGACAGTTGGGGCGCCTCCTCCTCGAGTGCGGCTGCCAGAGCGATGCCGCCTGGACCGAAGCCGATTCCCAGCACGTCATGCACAGTCACGAAAGAACTCCCATCAGGCGGACGCGGGTGCGGAGATGTGCGCCACGACCTCGGTAACCACGGCACCGACGGACACCCAGTCGGCGAGCGGCATAGTCAGCGGGGGCACCAGCTTGAGCACGTGTCCGCCGCCTGCTGTCTCGGCGATGACACCTTGGTCGTACAGGTCGGACCGCACGTGCGAAGCGAGCTCGGGATTGGCGAACCGTAGCCCGCTCATGGCGCCGCGCCCGACGACGGTGACCGCACCGCCGGTCATGTTCTGGATGGCCTGCAGCGTGGCTGGGATCGCGTCGGCCAGCCGCGAGACGTGTTCGGTGAACAACGGGTCGGCCCAGCGCTCCATTGCTGCGGTGCCGGCGACAAAACCCAAGTTGTGCCCGCGGAACGTGCCGTTGTGCTCGCCCGGCGCCCACTGGTCCAGCTTGCGCTTGATCAGCACGGCTGCCATTGGCAACCCCATGCCGCTCAACGACTTCGACAGGCACACCAGGTCGGGCAGCACGCCGAAGGGTTCGAAGCTGAAGAACGTGCCGGTACGCCCGCAGCCAGCCTGGATGTCGTCGACAATCAGCAGCGCCCCGGTCGAGTCGGCGATCTGGCGCAGGTGCTGCAACCACGGCCCGGTGGCGGCGCGCAGGCCGCCCTCGCCTTGGACGGTCTCCAGCAGGATCGCTGCTGGTGGCTCGTGCGCCGGGTCGAGTACGACCGGTTCGTTGTACGGCACCAGCGTCACGTCCCTCAGCGGTGTACCGGCCGCTCCGCGTAGCAGTGGCGAGGACGTCGCCGCTAGCGATCCCAGCGACGTTCCGTGGAAGCCGCCGTGGAATGCCAAGACGTTCGTTCGCCCGGTGACCTTGCGCGCCAGCTTCAGTGCCGCCTCTACGGCGAGCGTCCCCGCCGGCCCAGGGAACTGGACGACGTACGAGCCCATCCCGCGCGGTTCCAGGATCACGTCCCGCAGCCGTTCCAGAAAGCTCTGTTTCGCGAGGGTATGCAGGTCCAGTGACTGCACCGGGCCGCCCGAGTTCAGGTACTCGATGACGCGGGCGACCATGTCCGCGGGGTTGTGCCCGTAGTTCAGGGCACCCGCACCGGACAGCAGGTCGATGTAGCGCCGGCCGTCGGAGTCCCAAAGGTGATGGCCCTCGGCGCGGGTGAAGACGGCCGGGAAGTCGCGGCAATAGCTGCGAACGTTCGACTCTTGGTTGGTGAAGACGTCAGTCATGTTCAGGATTCCTCACTGGGTGAGTACTTCGCCGTCGCCGGGACGATGATCCCGGGAGCGGCGCAGGTCGGAGAACGCGAACCCGCGCTGCAGCCACCGGTCGCGGCCGTCGTAGCGCGGGACGAAGGACGAGCGGCCGTGCAGGGCCACGCGGTTGTCGACGATCGCGATGTCGCCGTGCCGCAACCGGACACCGTCGGCGTGCTCGCGGATCGCCTCGTTCAGGACGGCGAGGGCGACTTCGCCCGCGGCCGTGGTCGCGCGGGTGGCAGCCTGGTCGTAGCAGAGGTCGGGGTCGTCGGCGTCGCCGCTCAGGATCGAGTGGGCGGTGCCTGCAGCTGCGCCACCGAATGACGGCGGCGCAGAGGTCAGGAACTCGTTGCGGTGCAGCGTCTTCCGTGCATCTGCCGGGAGCTGCGGGAGCAGGCGGCGTACACAGGCAGTCCGGAGTTCGGCGACCTCGTCGTGGTCGGGACGCAGGCACAACAGCATCACGTGGTCGGGGCGGTGCGGGTGGAAGGCGTTCTCGGTGTGGAAGGTGAGTTCCGCCGACCCGACGTTGCCCTGCACGTGCTCCTGGCCCCGCACCGGTACGACGTCCTGCACAAGCGCGCCCGACTTCTCCGCCAGGAACGAGCCGGGGTCGCCCAAGCCGTGCGCGAACAGCAAGAGAGTGACGGCAGGGACAGTCGCCTCCCGCTGCACGGACCCCGCGACCTTAGGGGTGTCCGGCACGTCACCAAGTGGCAATCCGGTGACAACCAGTCTGCCGTCAGGTCCGGAGTGCCGCCGGAAGCTCCTGATCGTTGAGCGCAGCGCGACCGGCACGTCTTCCCATGACCGCCGCACTTTCGCGACGAACCCGGGCTCGTCCACGGAAGAGCCGTCCGCGAGCCGCGCCGCGATTTCGGCCAGCCCGGCCAGGTCCTCGGCGTGCAGCGCATCCGTTGTGGCTGTGGTCATTCGCCCATCGCCTCGATCAGGCTCTTCGGCCGCAGGTCCGTCCACTCGCGTTCCACGTACTCAAGGCACTCGACGCGTGAAGCAGGGCCGTGCACGCACGTCCAGCCATCCGGCACGGCCGCGAACTCCGGCCACAGCGAGTGCTGATTCTCGTGGTTGACCAGCACCAGGAACACGCCGTCGGGATCGTCGAAGGGATTGGTCATTGCTCATTCCTCTCGATCAAGCGGGCGAGTAGCCCGCCGATTTCTTCTGCGGGTTGCTTGTCGAGCAGCCCGTCATGAGTGGCGTCGACCGGGTACGCGTCGATGCGCCCGGTGATGTGCGACTGCCACAGTTCGGGGCTGCGCAGGGTCTCCCCGTCCGCGAGGCGAGTGGCTTGGACGAAGGCGATCTCGCCGTCGAAGGTCCGCGGCACATGCTGGGCAGCGATGGCGTCGTTGTTGACGAACACCGCATTGGCGGTCCTCAGATGCTGCAGTTCCGGGGGAAGCTCCAGTTGTTCGAGGAGCTCTTTCTCGGACGGGGTTGCCGCCGTGCGGGGATAGGTGTCCAGCAGCGCGAGCACGGCGACCTCGGCACCGGATTCTTGGAACTGCGCCGCCATCTCCTGCGCGACGTATCCGCCGAACGACCACCCGACCAGGTGGTAAGGGCCGATCGGCTGAATCTCACGGATCCGGGCCACGTAACGGGCGGCCATCTCCGCGATACTGCCCGGCAGTTCGCCATGACCGTCGAGTCCATCCGCCTGCAGCCCGACCAGTCCGAACTCGCCGCTCAGGTTGGCGTAAGGCCAGGCGAGGCTTCCCACCGGGTGAACGCAGAACATCGTCGGAGAGCCAGTCCGCAGCGTGATCACGGGAGCCAGCGGGTCCGTGACAACGGAGTGCCCGCCGGGTGTCGACGTCAGCGCCGCGAGCAACGCAGGCGTGGGCGCGCTGAACAACGAGGTCAACGTGATCTGCCCGCCCAACCGAGTCTGCACCCGGTTCACGATCTGGGCTGCGAGCAGCGAATGACCGCCCAGCGCGAAGAAGTCGTCGTCCACGCCGACCCGATCCACGCCGAGTACCTCGGCGAAGATCTCGCAGACGGCCAGTTCGGTCTGGGATGCGGGGCGGTGGCTCGTTGCCGCCGGTTCCGGCAGGCGAGCCCGGTCGAGCTTCCCGTTGGGATTCAACGGGATTTCGTCCACCTCGACGAACACCGACGGCACCAGGTGCGCGGGCACGATTGCGGCCAATGCACCCCGCAATTCGCCCGGCTGCAAAGGCCGTGCCGCTACGACGTAGGCGACGAGCCGACCGGCGCGCGCGATCACCGCGGCCTGACGCACCCCGTCGACAGCGGACAGCGTGGCCTCAGCCTCGGCCGGTTCGACCCGGAACCCGTGGATCTTCAGTTGGTCATCCGTGCGCCCCGCGAACTCCAGTCTGTCGCGGACCCAGCGCACGCGGTCGCCCGTGCGGTACATGCGTTTCCCGCCGTGGAACGGGTCGGCGATGAATCGCTGCGCCGTTGGCCCCGGCTCGTCGCGGTAACCACGAGCCAGGCCGGCACCCGCAACGTACAGATCGGCCCAGACACCATCGGGCACCGGCTGCAGCAGGTGGTCGAGCACATAAACCCGCGCGTTGCCGATGGGCGTGCCGATCGGCACGGCCCCCTCGGTCTCGGCGACCTCCCAGATCACACAGCCGACGGTCGCCTCGGTCGGTCCGTATTCATTGACTATCAACGCGGAGGGGTTAGCGGCGCGCCAATGCCGCAACACCTCCGCGTCCAGCGCCTCGCCGCCGACGACGAGGTTCTGCGCGGACGGGAGGTTCATCAACCGCAGGTGGCTCGGCGTGACCTTCAGCAGTCCGGTCGTGCCCTCGAGCTCACCGAACCGCACGTGACCGCCGGCGAGCAGTGGTGTGAAGAGAGTCGTGACCGGCATGTCGAACGCGACGGACGAGTGCACCAGCGCCCCGTCTGCGGCGGCCGGGTAGAGCCGAACCGCCTCGGCCAGGTAGGCCACGAGCGAAGCGTGCTCGATCACCACGCCCTTCGGCGTACCGGTAGATCCGGAGGTGTGGATCACGTACGCCGCCGACCGCGGATGCACGTCGACCTGCGGCCGCTCTGTCGGGAACGCGTCCAGCCCGTCGAACGACTCCGGCTTGATGACCGTGGTGCAGCCGCGGGTCATCAGCTCGATCCGGGCGGCGGGGTAGTCCGGGTCCACCGGTACGTAGGCCGCACCGGACTTCAGCACCCCGAGCAGCGCCACCATGAGATCCTGATTGCGGGGAAGGACCACACCGACCAGATCACCAGGACCGCTGCCGATCTTGCGGGCGAGCTGGTTCGCGCGGGCATCGAGTTCCGCGTAGGTCAGGGAGCCGGCCGCCGGCGCGTCCGGCGTCCGATCGACCTGTGCCTCGAACAGCGTGGGCAAGACCTCTCCGGACAGTGGCCTCTCGGTGGCATTGCGGGTGACCAGAACCTCGTGCCGTTCGGCTTCGGTCAGGATCGGCAACCCGCTGATCGGCTGCGCTGGATTTGCCATGACAGCGCCGAGCATGCGCAGGAATCGCGTCACGATCGCGGATGCGGTCGCCCGGTCGAACAGGTCGGTCGCGAACTGCAGCGATCCGCGCCACCCGCCGCCGTGCTCGGTGAAAGCGAGCAGCAGGTCGAACTTCGCCCGACCTCCGCCGAACGGGAGCAGCTCGACGTCGAGTCCGGGTAACGTGGGCGTGAAGGGCTCGCCGTCCATGGACAGCATGACCTGGAACAACGGGTGGCGCGCGGCCGACCGCGCTGGATTCACCGCCGCCACCAGCCTGTCGAACGGTACGTCGGCGTACGTATAGGCGGCGATATTTGCGTCTCGTACTCGAGCGAGCAGGTCGGTGAACGCCGGGTCGCCTGACAGGTCCGTGCGCAACGGCAAGGTGTTCGTGAACAGACCCACCAGATTCTCGAACGTCGTGTCGCGCCGCCCGTCGACTGGAGCGCCGAGCACGACATCATCGCCGGCGCCGAGCCGGCTGAGCAGCACCGCAAATATGGCCTGCAAGACCATGAACTCACTCACGCCGTCTCGACACAGTCCGGCCAGCGCCGTTCGGGTCGCGGCAGGCACCGTGAACGGCACCTCGTCGCCCGCGAACGACTGCACCGCGGGGCGGTCCCGGTCGAACGGCAGGTCGATCTGCTCCGGCACCCCACGCAACACGTCGGTCCAGTGCGCGAGGGCCTCTTCATGGTGCTGCCGCAACGTGAAGTCCGCGTACTGAGCGGGCAGCGGCGTCCACTGTGGAGCGATGCCGCGGACCCGTGCCTCGTAGGCCAACGCCAGATCACGCGCAAGCGGCCGCATCGATCCGCCGTCGCCAGCGATGTGATGCAACGTCACGAGCAGCACCTGGTCCGGTGACAGCACAGCGCGGATTGGTAGCTCGCGATCGAGGTCGAACGGCCGGGCCACCGCCTCGCCGAGTGAGAATGGAACCTCGTACTCGTCCAGCACCCGCTGGAACGGACCGGCAGGGTCGACGATCGTCCGTAGCGCCTCGTGTCGGTCCAGGACATCGCCGAACGCCGTCCGCAGTGCGTTCACATCCACCTTGCCGCGCAACCTCAGAGCGATCGGAATGAGGTAGGTCGTGGATGGGCCTTCCAGCTGGTGCAGGAACCACATCCGGGCCTGGGCAGCCGACAACGGCACATCAATGGGCTGAAGCGCGGCCTCTTCGCGCGCCGATGGACGCAGCCTCTCGGCGAGACGAGCCACGGTCGGCGCGGCGAACACATCCCGGATCTCCACGGCGGCGCCGAATTCATCGCGCAGCCGGTTCACCAGCCGTACGACCAGCAACGAGTGACCACCCAAGGCGAAGAAGTCGTCGTCCGCTCCCGGTTCAACACCGAGCACGTCGGCGAACAGCTCCGCGACCCGGCTCTCGACACCCGGTGCCGGTGGCCGCGACACAACCTGCGGAGTCTCTGGTGCGGGCAGCACCTTGCGGTCGATCTTGCCGTTCGGCGTGCGTGGCAACGCATCCAGCACCACGAAGGCCGACGGGACCATGTACTCAGGCAACGCCTGTGCCAGCACGTCGCGAACAGCGCTGACTTCCGCATCGCCGACCAGGTACGCCACGAGCCGTCGGTCGCCCGGCTGGTCCTCGCGCACCATGACGGCCGCCTGAGTCACCCTCGGTAAGGCCGTCAGCGCGGCCTCGACCTCGCCCAGCTCGATGCGGAAGCCTCGCAGCTTCACCTGGTCGTCGACTCGTCCGGCGAACTCCAGTAGACCGGCCTCGGTCCACCGCGCCAGATCACCGGTGCGGTAGATCCGCCCCGCGCCGTACGGGTTCGCCACGAACCTTGTCGCGGTCAGGCCGGCGCGTCGGTGGTAGCCGCGCGTCACCAGGTCACCGGCCACGTACAGCTCGCCGACCACACCGACCGGCGCGAGTCGCATGCGTGCGTCCAGCACGAGAATCTTCGTGTTCCACACTGGCGTGCCGATGGTGATGACACCAGATGGCACTCCGTCGTCTGGCTCGATCCGGAAGGTCGTGCAGCCGACGGTCGTCTCGGTCGGGCCGTACTCGTTCAGCACGGTCGCACCGGGATGCTTGGAGCGCCATACATCCAGAGCGTCGCCGAAAAGCGACTCGCCACCGAGGACGAGCTGGGCGCCGGGGGAGTACTCGTCGCCGATGACGTCGAGCATCTGCAGGTGGCTCGGTACGGCCTTCACGAAGTCCGGCTTCGTTACCGAGACTCCCGCCGCCGGTCCGGTACCGCTCCACGGCACCAGCTCGACGCAGCCGCCGGCCAGCAATGGCCCATACAGCCCGGTTGCGGTGAGGTCGAACGAGATCGGCGAGTGCACCAACGTTCGGCCCCGCAACGAGGTGTACTCACTGGTCGCCCACACCAGGTAGGCGACAAGCGACTGATGCTCGACCACGACCGCCTTGGGAGTACCCGTCGAGCCGGAGGTGAAGATGACGAATGCGGCGTTTTCCGGCCGGACCTCGACCTCGAACGGCTCGGCGTCCTCAATGGTGGTCAGGAACTCCGGAGTCACCACTGCGACCGGCGCGATGTCGCGGACCATGAAGTCGATCCGCTCCGCCGGGTGCGACGGATCCAGCGGGAGGTATCCGGCTCCGGTCTTCAGTACCGCGAGCAACGTGACCAGCACGTCCACACCAGCCGGCAGCGACACCGCGACGAACCTCTCCGGCCCGGCTCCGATTCGGGCCAGATGCCGCGCCATCCGTGCCGCCGCCGCGTCCAGCTCGGCGTAGGTCAGCACTGTTTGTCCACAAGCGACAGCTGGGGCGTTCGGTGTACGTGCCACCTGAGCCTCGATCAACGAGGTCAACGTGCCTTCTGGCAACGGGTGTGCGGTGTCGTTCCAGCTGTCCAACGCTGCGCGCTCGTCGGCCCCGACCACCTCCAGCAACCCGATCGGCAGGTCCGGCGTCACGACGACGGCCGCGAGCAGATCCGCGAACCTGTCTGCCAGTCGTTGCGCCGTCGCCTCGTCGTAGAGGTCTGTCGCGAACTCCAGGAAGCAGTCCAATCCGTCGACGCTCTCCCGCAGGAAGAAGGACAGGTCGAATTTGGCCGTCCGTGACGTCAGCTCGATCACTTCGGTCCCCAGACCGGGTAGGTCGACGTTGACGACCATGTCCGCGTCCACCCAGTTCAGGCTGACCTGGAACAGAGGGTGCCGCGCAGTCGAGCGGACGGGATTGATCGCCTCTACGATCCGTTCGAAGGGCACGTCCTGGTGCGAGTACGCGGCCAAATCGGCGGCTCGCACCCGCGCGAGCACCTCGGTGAAGGTGGGTGCCCCGCTGACGTCCGTGCGCAGCACCAGATTGTTCACGAAGAAGCCGACCAAACCGGTGAGTTCCTCGTCGGTTCGGTTCGCGACGGGCGAGCCGATCACCACGTCCTCACCCGCGCCCAGCCGGTGCATCAATGTGACAAGCGCGGCCTGCACCACCATGAATGTTGTTGCGCCGCGGTCGCGACCCAGAGCCACTAGTCCGCGGTGGACTTCGGTAGGCACGGCGAACCGCACCACGTCACCCCGGTACGACGAGACGGCCGGGCGTGGCCGGTCGGCCGGCAGTTCCATTTGTTCCGGCAGCCCAGCGAGCGCGGATGTCCAGTGCGCGAGCTGCTTCGAGATGAGGCTGTCGTGGTCGGCGGCAGACCCGAGCAGATCCCGTTGCCACACCGCATAGTCGGCGTACTGCACCTGCATCGGGCCCCAGTCGGTCACTTCCCCGCGCAGCCGTGATTCGTAAGCGGCCAGTACGTCGGCGGCCAGCGGTGGCATCGACAGCGCGTCACCTGCGATGTGGTGCAGCAACAGCACCATTACGTGCTCGCCTGCCGATACCCGGAACAGCATCGGCCGGAACGGCGGCTCGGTGGCGAGGTCGATCGGCGTCGCCACGGCCTCCGCCAGAGCGGCGTCCAAGTCGGTGACCGGTCGTACGTTCAGCGTCGGCGCGGCCGGAAGCACGACCTGATGAGGTCCCTCCGCATCCTCGGCGAAGATCGTCCGCAGTACTTCATGCCGTGTGACGACGTCGTCCAGCGCTGCGGACAATGCCGTGACGTCGAGGTTTCCGGTGAGGCGCACTGCGATCGGCAGATTGTAGGCGGCGGACGGACCTTCGAACCTGTAGAGGAACCAGAGCCGTTCCTGGGCGTGTGACAACAGCGTCCGGCCCGGTGCCCGACGGGCGAGCGCGGGCCGGCGTTCGGACGCGCCGTCCAGCAGTACGGCGACCTGCGCCGGAGTCGTTGCCTCGAACAACGCTGATAGTTCGACCTCGACGCCGAGCACGGTCCTGATCCGGTTCGCGAGCCGTGCCACCGACAGTGAATGCCCGCCCAGTGCGAAGAAGTCGTCGTCGAGAAACACCTCGGGGACCCCGGTGATCTCTGCGAACAGCCCGCACAGCAGCTCTTCCCGTGCGTCGCGGGGAGCCCGGCCGGTCGACGGGCCGAAGTCCGGCACCGGCAGCGCCGCCCGGTCCAGCTTGCCCGTGGGCATGGATGGAAAGCGATCCATCTCGACGATCGTGGGCGGCACCATGTACTCCGGCAGTTTCTGTCCCAGAGCTCGGCGCAGCTCTTCGTGGTCGACAGCGGCGGTCGTGACGACATAGCCGACGAGCCGTTGGTCGTGTACGGCGGCAGCAGACCTGGCCACGCCGGGGAATGCGTCCATTGCGGACTCGATCTCGCCCAGCTCCACCCGTTGCCCGCGTAGCTTCACTTGTCCGTCCGCGCGGCCGAAGTACTCCAGTTCGCCGTCTTTCCATCGCACCAGATCTCCGGTTCGGTAGAGACGGGAGCCGTCGGCGGCGAATGGGTTCGCCACGAAGCGGTCCGCGGTCAGAGCCGGCTGGTCGAGGTAGCCGCGGGCGACTTGCAGGCCACCGATGTACAGCTCGCCGCGCACACCCGGTGGTACCGGGCAGAGCCGCGCGTCGAGCACATAAGCCGTGGTGTTGAGAACGGGACCGCCGATCAGCACGGTGTCCGGTTCGGCGGGGGTCGGCCAGCGCGTGACGTCGATAGCGGCCTCGGTCGGCCCGTAGGCGTTCGTCATGATCGCGTCCGGGTTGTCGCGGTGGAACCGCCTGATCAGCTCGGCGGGCATCGTCTCGTCACCGGATTCGACATAGCGAATTGACTGCGGCAGGTCGGCCTCGGCGAGGAACGCGGCGAGCCGTGACGCGCCGAGGTGCGCGACTGTCACTTGCTCGTCGTGCATGAGCTTCGACAGGTAAACGGGGTCACGGTGACCGCCGGGCTTCGGTACGACCAGCGTCGCGCCTCGCGAGAGCGTCCAGAAGACCTCCCACACCGAGACGTCGAAGCCGGTTGGCGTCGCCTGCAGCACCCGGTCGCCCGGTCCGAGGCCGACGTCTTTCTGCATCCACTGGAACCGATTGACCATGCCGGCGTAGGTATTGATCGTTCCCTTGGGACGTCCGGTCGATCCGGAGGTGTAGATGATGTACGAGCTGTTGTCCGGGTGGGCGAGTGTGCCGAGGTTCTCGGCACTCTCGTCCGGGGCGCCGACCGGCAGGCGCTCGAACCCCTCGACGTCGTGCTCGGCCATGATCAGCGCGGCACCGGAGTCGCGCAGGATGTACTCGATCCGTTCGGCCGGATAGCCGGTGTCGACCGGCACGTATGAGGCGCCGGCCTTGATCACCGCCCACAGAGCCACGATCAGGTCGACCGAATAAGGCAGCATGATCGCGACCCGGGTCTCCGGCCCGACGCCACGGTGCCGCAACGCCCGGGCGAGCCGGTTGACGCGCGCGTTGAATTCGCCGTAGCTGACCCGTTCGCCAGCGGCGACCACTGCCTCCAGCAGCGGGTCCTGGGCTTCCATCTGCTCGACGAACGACCAGTCGGTGATCTCAGCGGAGGTCGCGTTCCAGCCATGGACGACCAGTTCACGTTCCGCGGCTGACATCACGTCAACCTCGGAGAGTCGCAGGCCCGGCTCCGCGGTCACCACCTCGAGCACCCGCACGAATCGTTCGACCAGGGTCTGGGCGGTCTGCTCGTCGTACAGGTCGGTGGCGTACTCCAGGCGGCATGACAGGCCCCCGTACTCGTTGGCCACGCAGTCGAAGTGCGCGTCGAACTTCGACGTGCCGTTCATGATGACGTCCGGCGCCACGTCGATTCCGGGCAGCGTGATCGTGGCGTCGGTGAAGTCCAGCAAGGCCACCATGACCTGGAAGAACGCGTGCCGTGACCGCGACCGCTCTGGCTTCAGGTCCTCCACGAGCCGTTCGAACGGCACGTCCTGGTGGGCATAAGCGGCCAGGCCCGTCTCCCGGACGCGGGTCAGCAGGTCTGTGAACGTCGGATCGCCGGACAGGTCGAACCGGTAGACGAGCGTGTTGATGAAGACGCCGACGACTTCGTCGAGCGCAGAGTCGGTGCGTGCGGCGATCGCGCCGCCGATCGGCACGTCCTCGCCGGCGCCGAGTGAGGTCAGCAGCATCGCGACCCCGGCCTGCAGCACCATGAACGGCGTGCTGCGGGTCTGGCCCGCGAGATTTCGCACCCGTCCGTACAGCTCGGGTGAGATCTCGAACAAGGCGTGGGCGCCCTCGTACGACGGTGCGGCCGGACGTGGCCGGTCGGCCGGGAAGGTGACCTCCTGCGGTAGGCCCGCCAACTGCTCGGTCCAGTAGCCGACCTGTCGGTCGAGCTCATCGGTCAGCGATTCCCGCTGCCATACGGCGAAGTCCGCGTACTGCACGGGAAGTGGCGCGAAGTCCGGCTCGGCACCGGAGCTCCGGGCGGTATACGCGGCGGACAAGTCGTCAGCCAGCGGCGTCAGCGACGCGCCGTCCGCGGCAATGTGGTGCACGATCAGCAGCAACACGTGCTCGTCGGTGTTGCGGGAGAACAGCGTTGCCCGCAGCGGCAGGTCACAAGTCAGATCGAACGGGACAGCGGCCAGTGCTGCGAGGTCGGGGTTCTCCGTCGAACGCCCCATCGTGAACCCACCGGCAGGCAACAGAACCTGATGCGGGCCCTGCTCGTCCTCTGGGTAGATCGTGCGTAGCGGCTCGTGCCGCATGATCAGATCCTGGAGTGCGGCATCCAGCGCGTCGGCGTCGACGGGTCCAGTCAGGTGGATCTGCAACGGGATGTTGTAGGTGCCGGAGTCGGCCCGCATCCGTTGCAGGAACCACATCCGTTCCTGCGTGAACGACAGCGGTATCCGGGCCGGGCGGTCGCCTGCAGTGATCCGCGACTGCCCCTGTTCCCCTCGAGCCAGGAGGCCGGAGATGCCCGCAACCGTGGGCGCGGCGAAGACTTCGCGTAGTGACAGCGCGACGCCGAACTCGTCGCGCAGCCGATGCACCAGCCTGATCATCAGGATGGAGTTGCCACCCCGTGCAAAGAACTCTTCGTCCGCACCGATGTCATCGACCCCGAGCACCTCGGCCACGATCTGTCGCACTACCGCATCCGCACCGGAACCGGTGGCCCGGACGGCTCGGCGGGTGGTGTCTGCCGCAGAACGGCTGCGCACCTCGAACGCGCCGGCCGGTCGGTCCAGCGAATCGGCGGCCTGGTGCAGTACGGCGATCAGATCGTCGGCGAGTGCCGTGATGTCCAGCACGCTCGTACGGGCCGCGAACCGCACCCGTAGCGACGCCTCGGGAAAGACTGCCAGCGAGATCGGATAGTGCGTCTGCTCGCGCAGCTCGGCATCAGCGAGCCGGAGACCGCCCGCGGAGAGGTTCTGCGGCAGCGGGAAGTTCTCGAACGCCACCACTGTGTCGACCAGTTGACCGCGGCCAAGGTCGGCAATGCCGAGGTGGCGGTGCGGTACCAGTGCGGCCTGCGCACGTTGAAGGTCGGTGAGCACGGCGCTGAGGGGACGGTCGTCCAGTTGGACGCGTACGGGCACGGTGTTGAGGAACAAGCCGATCATCCGGTCCGCGCCGGGCACATCGGCGGGCCGGTCCGCGACGGCCGCGCCGAAGACCACGTCGTCGCGACCGGTGACAGCGCCGAGCAGCACCGCCCAAGCGCCCTGGATGACCGTGTTGAGTGTCAGCCCGTGGGCGCGAGCGGCCTTCACAAGTCGTGTCGTCGTCTCCTCTGGCAGTACTGCCTGGTGGATGAAGTGCTCGCTGTCGGTCGACAGGAGCGGAGCAGGCTCGAACCCGTCGAGTTCCTCGTTCCAGGCGGTGAGCGCAGCTTCGCTGTCCTGGCCGCGCAACCAGCGCAGATAGGACTGGTACGACGGTGCCGGCGGCAACTTCTCTTCGCCGTACAACCTGAACAGCTCGGTCACGAGCAACGGAAGCGACCAGCCGTCGAGCAACAGGTGATGGCGAGTGATGACGAAATGATCCCCGACGGCAGCGAACCGGATGAGCGGCGGCCGAACCACGCTGAAACCACGCGCCCGGTCCCGTGCCAGATAATCGTCCAGGTTGTCTGGTTCCGCCCAGATCACCTTGACCTCGGCCGGCACCACCTGAATGGGCTCACCGGCAGACCGGCTGCGGAAACCGGCCCGTAGTTGCGGATGTCGGGCCAGAAGGGCTGCGGCGGCGTCGCGCATCCGGTCGGGATCGAACCCGCCTTCGATCCGCAGTACCAGTTGACCGACGTACGGGTCCTCTTCCTCGTACAGAGCCAGGAAGAGCAAACCCTGCTGCAACGGTGACAGCGGTTGCACGTCCGTCATACCGCGCAACCGGTCCAGCTCTGTCTGGGTGATCTCGACCAACGGGACATCCGCCGGAGTCAGCCCGTCCGGCTCTGCCGCGATCCTGTGCAGCGCGCCCACCCAAGCCTCCGCCCGCTGCTGGATCTCGTCCGCACCGAACAGCTCCTGCGGGAACGCCCACTCCGCGACCAGTTCGGTGCCGCGGATGTAGGTGGTGATTTCGATGTCATGTGCGAGCGCGAGCCCGTCGGCAAGCAGCGCGAACTCCACGACATCGGCGGGCATCTCACCGAGGTGGTTGACCGCGATCCTCGGTGTTCCGGTCACCTCGGTGCGCAGATCTTCCTTGGCCTGCCGCAGTTGCTGTGTCGCCGTATGCAGGGAGAACGTGCGGAAGTCGGTGAACCAACCGACGGTCGACGCCGTATCAGCGTCACGGCCGTGACCTTCAAGGTGCACGAGCAGGTCTTTGCCGTGAGCCGCGACCAGAGCCGCGAGCAACAGTTCGTCCGGTGTGGCGTGTGGCTTGGTCAGCAATGAGGCCGGCGCGGTGACCTGAATCGTGCGCGGCGTGCCCGGCCGTGGATCGATGGCGATGTCGGGACGACGCTGACGTAGTGCCCAGGCGCGGAACGACGTACCGGGTGCGGACAGCGGGCGGCCGTCGAGTGCGTTGTGCAGATCGTCGAGCAGCACCCGCCACGAAACGCCGTCCACCACGTGGTGATGCAGCACGAACCGCACGCGGTCCGGCGACCACCGAACCCAGCCGCTGTCGTCACGGGTTACCACGTCGGCTGCGTTGATTGCGCCGACCGGCAGGATCTCGGTGCCCCGCATGCGCAACGCGTCGTGCCGGTCGAGCATCTGTTGCCACGCGGCGACCAGGGCGTCGTACTGGATCTTCGCAGCGATCGTCACCGACTGAGTCAGCCCGGAGCCGTCACCGCGCCGCGCGAGCCACCGCATCGTCGGTGTCGCGGGGAACTCGCCGACAGGCTCGTCCTCGATGGGCTCCACGGGTACGGCGACCGCTGCCAGCCCGGCGACGGTCGGGTGCGCGAACACATCCTGCGGCGCGATCAGCCAGCCCTGCTGCCGCAGCCGGGCCACCAGAGCCAGCGCGGAGATGCTGTCCACGCCGAGCGCGAACAGGTCGTCGTCCACGCCGGGCGAGACCTGCAGCAGATTGCTGACAGCCTCGACCAAGGCGGTCTCGATCTCACCTGCGGCCGGTCGGGATTCGGTCGGCGCAGGTGTGGGCAGCGCGTTCCGGTCGAGCTTGCCGTTGGCGGTCGTCGGGATCGTGGCGATCATCAGGACGAACGCGGGTACCATGAACGGCGGCAGCCGACGGGCCAGCCACTCACGTGGCTCCTCGCTCGGCGTACCGGTGACGTACCCGGCGAGTTGAGCACCTCGTGCGATCACGACCGCCCGCTCGACCCCCGGGAGCTGTGCCAGCACCGCCTGTACCTCACCAGGCTCGACGCGCTGGCCGTTGATCTTGACCTGGCCGTCGACCCGGCCGACGTAGTCGATCACACCGTCGGGGCTCACTCGTGCAAGGTCTCCGGTGCGGTACATCCGTTCGCCGCTACCGAACGGGTTCGCGACGAACCGCTCCGCGGTCAGGTCCGGCCGGTCAAGATACCCGCGGGCCAGCTGAACGCCTGCCAGGTAAATCTCACCTATGACGCCAGGTGCAGCAGGTGCGAGCGCTGCGTCCAGCACGTACACGCGGGTGTTCGCGACCGGCCTGCCGATCGGTACGACGTCCGCCACGACGCAATCGTGGATCGTCACCTCGATCGAGGCCTCGGCCGGGCCGTAGCAGTTGTACAGCCGCACCCCGGCGTTGGTCTCGAAGAACCGTTGCACGACAGCAGGTGGGAGCGCTTCGCCGATGCACACGACGAACCGCGCCGACGCGGGCAGCACGTGCTCAGCCAGGAACGCGGCCAGCATCGACGGTACGAAGTCCGCGACGGTGACCTGCTCGTCACGCATCAGCCGCGCGAGGTACGCCGGATCACGGTGACCACCTGGCTTGGCCAGTACGAGTGTGGCGCCCTGCGTGAACGGCCAGAACAGCTCCCCTATGGACACGTCGAATCCGATAGGAGTCTTGTGCAGCACGCGATCCGCGGTTGTGAGGGGGTGTTCGGTCTGCCGCCCGGCGATCCGGTTCGTGATGCCCTCGTGAGTGATCACAACACCCTTGGGTGTCCCGGTCGACCCGGAGGTGTGAATCACGTAGGCCGCGTCTCCACGTGGGACGTCGGGGTTGTGACTGCCCCCGTCATACGAAGTGGTCTCGTCGATGACGAAAGCGGGCTGGATCCGGGCGAGTAACCCGTCGGCGGGGGTGTCCGGATCGATCGGCACGTAGACCGCGCCGGCCTTGAGTACGCCCCAGACCGCCGCGATCAGCTGTACCGACCGCGGCAGCCGCACCACTACCAGGGCTTCCGGGCCGATCCCCTTGCCGAGCAACGTGTGCGCGACCTGGTTGGCTCGCGCGTTCAGCTCGCCGTACGTCAGCCGTTCGTCCCCGACTACTGCCTCGGAGGTGGGGTCTTGCGCCTCGAACGCAGCGACGAGGTCCAGGGCCGGCAGATCGCGATCTGTGTGCTGCCAGGTATTGAAACGCTCGCGATCGGCGCTGCTCAGCAGGTCCACGGCGCTGACAGGCAGGTGCGGGTCAGCAGTCACCAGCCGGACGAGCCGGTCAAGGTGTGTTGCAACAACCTCCGGTGTGAACCGGCCGGGGTGTGCGCCGACCGTGAGCTGCACACCGTCGCCGTCAACCGCCGCGTCCAGTGACAGGTCCCGCACCGGTCCCGACGACAGATGATGCACCACCAGGTCTCCCATGGCGATGGTGGCGAACGGCATCAGGTTCACTGTCGGACCCAGCGGCTGTACGTCGAGCGCGCGCCGCAGTTCGGTTGCGGGGAAGCGCTGATGGCGTTGGGCCTGGGAGAGCCCGGCCGTGACCTGTTCGGCCAGCTCGGTGAGTGTGGTCTCCGGCCGCACCCGCACCCGCAGTGGTACGTCGTTGACGAGCATGCCGGGTGTGGTCATCGCGACCGGTCCCTGCCGCGCGGCCAGCAGTACCCGCAGCACCACATCAGATGCGCCGGTGACGCGGTGAGTGTAGGCAGCCATCGCTGCGATGACCTGCACGGACCAGCGGCCGGTCAGCGGCACGTGGGTGCTGACTCTAGGCAGGCTCGCCGAAAGACCATCCGCACCCGTGCCGAGGTCCGTGGGCTCTGGCCCGTCGGCGAACTCAGTGGTCCAGTACTCGCGGTCCCTGAGGTGACGCGGTGAGGTGAAGTAGGAGCTCTCCGACTCGACGAGATCGTCCAGAGTGCCGAATCGCGAAGGCACAGGCTCTTGGCCGGTGCGGAGTGCGTCGTGGATCGTCACGAGCCGTTCGGTGTAGAGCTTGAGCGAGAATGCGTCGAGCAGTACGTGGTGGTAGCGGAAATACAAGAGGACGCGTTCCGGTGCGACGCGGAAGAGTACGTGGGTGAACAGTCCGCCGTCCGTCATGGACCGAGGCCTGGCGAGGTCGGTGTCCATCCAGGCATGGGCCGCATCCTCTGCGCAGGTGATTTCCTCGAGGCGGCCGGTGATGGTGTCGTCGAGGACCTGACGGCCATCCGGCGTTATCCGGATGCGCACAGCCTCGGTCTCGGCGACCACCCGGCGCACAGCCTCGCTCAGGTGCTCGGCGCTGCCGAGTTCGAGGTACACCGCGCAGTTGAAAGCGGGGCTCGAGGCGGCGAGTTGCTGGGCGACCCAGACGTCGTGCTGGGCGGCAGTCAGTGGAAGCCCAGTCATGCCTGGGACTTTTCCGCGATCATGGTCGCGATGACGGCGGCAAGCGCCTCGATACTGGGGTGGTCCCACGCCAGCACAGGATCAACCTCTAGGTCGTACTCGTCTTCGAGGTCCGCGCACAGCGCCACAGCAGTGAGTGAGTCGAGCCCGTACTCGGCCAGCGGTCGCGAGCTCTCGATGCAGGCGGGGTCGCGGTCGAGATAGACGGCGACCCTGCTGGTCAGCCAGGTGCGGAGGGTGTCGTCGGCCATGTTGCTTCCTTTGGGTTCAGTACCGGCCGAGCAGGTTCGTGAACGCCTGCTCGTCGTCTTGGTGGTGGGGTGTCTCGGTACCGAAGACCCGCAGTACGCAGGCCTTCGTAAAAAGCTCGGCGTAGCGGGTCGTCAGGTCGTAGTGGGCGGGCGCGGCGTCTACCCCGAGCTGGGACGGAGGCAGTGCGGAGCAGACCTCGGCGAGATCCTGGAGCTCGGGCGTGCCGTGCAATGTGGACGTCACGGGGTCGAATCCGCTGGCGTTGACCGCGAAGGCGTCAAATCGCAGCGGTGCGATCTCGCCGTCCACATCGAACAATCCAGGTACCTCTCGAGGCGGCTTGCTCCACGATCGCTTTGCAAGCAACGGCAGTTGCGGCAGCAGGCTCATCTGACAGGCCGCCCTGGCGACGTGCCCGAAGCCCACCAGTCGCACATCCCGCAGCAGTTTCTGCACCATTCCGGTCGGCCCCTCCCGTAGGTACGAGTAGGCGCCGAGCAGATCCGCCACGCGGTCGAGGGCACTCAGTAGCAACCCGGATACGACGAACTTCACGACCGCCGACGAAACGCTTCCTGCACGAGGGGCAAGGTGCAGCACGCGCACCCCGACCGCGCTGACGACCTCGGCGGTCAGCAGATCGCGGTATGCGCCTACCAGTTCGGCCCTGACGTGCGGCAGGTCGACGGCCCGGCCTCTGTAGAGCGTGCGTTCGGTGAGATGCTCGACCGCTATGCGCAACGCGGTGTCCAGCACACCGACCGCCATGGCGGGCAGCGAGGTCCGGGTTACCTGGAAGGCCTTGAGGAGATGCTCCAGCCCAGAGCCCGGCTGTCCGAGGACAGCGTCTGTCGGCGCGAGGTGCCCGGTGAATTCGAATCCGCCGAGCTTCACGCCGCGCACGCCGTCGGTACCGTAGCGGGGGAGCGTCACGAGGCTGTCCTCGTCCCCACGGTCGAGCCACATCAGCGAGTGCGCCCGCGGGCCGCCGGCCGGGTCGGTCCGGGCGAACACCACCATCGCGTCGGCTCTCTCAGCGTTGGTGATCAGCTCCTTGCGGCCGTGCAGCTCCCAACCGCCCTCGGCTCGCGTGGCGGAGAGCTCTGCCGCCGTGAGGTCGTTGCCGTGGGCCAGTTCCGTAACCGCCACTGCGAGCCACTCGCCGCTCAGCAGGGCGTCGGCACAGCGCTGCCTCTGCGCTGTATCTCCCGCCTGCCATACGAGGAGCGAGGCGATGAATGGCCCACCGGCGTTGGCCAGCGCCAGCGCCGGGTCGCGGCGGTACAGCTCGCGACCTACCTCGACGAGTCGGTCGAGCCGGGTGAATCGCCCGCCGAACTCCGCCGGTACGAACTCTGCGGCGAGCCGCAGGGCGCGCAGTTCGGCCTCGCCGGAGAGTTCGGCACGTTCGTCAGCGGCTAGTACTGCCTCGAAGCCGAACAGGCTGGTCGGATCGCGGGGCGATCCGAGGTCGAGAAGATTGACTCCGACGTCCAGGGCGCTCACGTCCTCGTGGCTCATGCCAGCACCCCGTCGGCCAGCGCTTCGAACGCCTCGTCGTCCGTCCGCGTCTCCAACACGGCCATACACCCCCGCAGCGCCGCGGCCGTCCACTTCGGGTCCCCGTTTCGGGCCAGCGCGTGACACGAAGCGGCCGCGTAGAGCCGCTCGTATCGCGCGGCCAGCTCGAACGCGCTCTCCGGTAAAGCCGCGACCGGAACGAACCCCGCCATCTGTGTCAGCAGTGCCTCCCGGTCCGCCGCGATCTCCTGGCAGGCCTGTACGAGGCTGCACCCGGTCCGTGAGGACAATGTGAGCCGAGATCGGTCGAAACTCTGCAGCGGCATCGCGGCATCCGTGACCGTCGACAGGCCGTCAGCCTGTCGGCCGGCAGACCGCGACAGGCGCGGGAACTGGGCCGCCAGCGCCGCGCGGTTCACCGCCGTGCTGCCGTCGAAGATCGCGCAGATCCGGTGGTCACGGTCGAGCTTCGCGTACCCGTTGCCTGGCGCTGAGGTGAGGAAGGCCCGCGCACCGAGCAGACTGGCGACATCGGCCAGCGCCTCGTGCACGATCGTAGGCACGAAGGCCTTCGCGATCGGCGAGATCACGCTCAATTCGCCGGGCAGTGCGTGCACCGAGCGGCTAGCGGTCGTGCTCACGGCCTCGGCCAGGAGAAGACATGCGGCGACGCGGCCGATCAGGCGGCGGGCGTGGGGAAGTGTGGCGAGCCGGCGACCGTAGAGCACGCGGGAGAGGGCAAACTCGCGAGCCAGCTGCAGTGCGTGGTCACCGGCGCCGAGTGAGAGTGCGGTACAGGCGATTCTGGTGAGCTGTAATGTCTTCAGCACGACCGGCAGTCCGTCGCCGACCTCACCGATAGGCTCACCCAGTGTCCCGGCAAGCGTGAATCCGCTGATGTCGGCGCCGCGGATGCCGTGCGTGCGTACCTTCGGCAGGTTGTGCCATGCGTCTGAGCGTTCGACGAGGAACATCGTGAGACCGCGCGGGCCGTCACCCGTTCGAGCGAGCACCGAGCCGAACCCGGCGCGCGAAGCGTTGTTGATCAACCACTTCTCGCCGCTGAGTCGCCAGCCGTCGGGGCCGGCGACAGCGGCCATCTCACCGGCAAGCAGATCGGCGCCGTGCCCGCGTTCGGTCAGTGCCAGGCACACCGGCACGCCTGCAGAGACACGACGAGCCATCGCGGCGGTCTGCTCCAGGCTGCCGGCGACCCACACAGGGGCGGCGCCGAGGAACGTCTTGCCGTGCGCGATGGCGGCGGTGAGATCGTGTGCGGCGATGACCCGGAGCGTGTCGATCGCGACCGTGAAAGAGCTCTCCTGGTCGAGTTGGTAGACCGAGGGAACTCCGAGGGCATCTAGATGTGCGAGCGCGGCCGTGGGCAGCTCGTCGCGGGCGTCAAGCTCGGCGATAGACCTGCGCGACCATGGCCCTCGACGCAGGGAAAGCTCTTTCTCGACAGTGCGGGGCAGCTCGGTAAATCGTGACCGTTCGTGATATCGACAGGGAGTTTTCACCTGTTCGTCATCGTGGAGACAAGGCTTCTCAAAGGCATTCACATCGAGGAACACCCCATCCCTTCCGAATCGATTCGCATGGCGACAGGTGATACGCGATCCGGACGGCTTCCTTCGTCGCATCCGGGCGTCATAAAACGCGCCGAAGTACAACTGAGAGTCATTGAGATCAATCCTTAATAAATTACTTGCTGTCGTCAACTATCTCATAATAACCACCACGATCAACTTGCCGTCAAACCGGTCGACTACCTGTCAAGACTTGCCGATGCTGGCCGATCAGTCGAGTTCAGGCGCGACGTGATGAAGCGGCGATCGGGTGAAGTGGGGTCCGCAGGCTCTGAGGGGAACGATGCAGCAGGTCTGGCGTCTGGCCTGCTAAGCCCGGGCGTCGATAGCCATACCGGGAATCGGGGTCCATGGCTCAATGCATGCATCACGCACCATGTCGTGCACCTGTGTACGCGTTGTCTACTTGACGTTGATCGCGGCGTGGTTGGTTGGTGGTGATAAGCACATCATTCAGCCGAGTTCGCGTCATCGGAGACGCCTCGCTGATACGTGAGGGCAACGGCTCCGGGCGTTTCCGTCGCCTTGTATGCCTTTTGATCTCTGCGGCTCGGCGAATTGCACCCGAAACAAGACGTTCAGGAGCGAGGGCCGGCCGCTGATGTCCGGATGCATGCCATTTTCCTGGTATGAATAGAAGCAACCTTGACGCATCAGGAAATTCGGCTACCTCATCTGCCGGTGACGACCGTGCTATAGGAGCGATAAGTGACTGACTTCCGCAAGCCCCCAGTCGACTCGCCGGCCGCCGAGGATTTCGACTCGACGATGGTCGACGCTTTGGAGGAGATGGCTGGCGAGCATCCCGGATACCGCAGAATCCATGCCCGGGGGCTGCTTCTGGACGCCCGCTTCGTTCCCACGGGCCATGCGGCAGCGTCCACTGTCGCTCCCCATCTGCAAGGCAGCGAGGTGCCGGCCGTCGTCAGGTTCTCACACGTCAGCGGTGACCCGACCGCAGCGGACTCGATGCCGACGGTGCGAGGAATGGCGGTCAGGTTTCTTTCTCCCGGGCAGCCTGAGTCCAACCTCGTCAGTGTCAACATGCCGGTGTTCGTCGCCTCGACGCCACCGAAGTTCCTCGAGTTGACCCGGCGCTTGACGGCCGCACCGCTTCCAGGCCCCGAGCGTCAGGCTCAGGTCACATCGTTCATCACAGCTCATCCCGAATCTCTGAGGGCCTTCGAGTTCGCTGCAGCGCTGAGCATCCCCGAGAGCTATGCGACGACGCAGTACTGGGCGAATCATGCGTTCGTCTGGGTAGGGCCTACTGGCGGCCGCAGGCACGTCCGGTACCGCTGGGATCCTGTAGCGGGTGTGCAGTCGGCGACGCCCGAAGAGATCGCCTCCTGGTCTCCCACACATCTCACCAACGAGTTCTACAGGCGCATGCGGCGCGGAGCGATCTCCTTCGTCTTACGTGTTCAGTTCGCGGCTGCCGACGATCCTCTCGAGGACAGCACACAGCTCTGGCCGAGTGACAGAGAGGAGATCGAGGTGGGAACCCTTGAAATCAGCCGGCCATCGCACAGAGCAGGCGCGTGGGATGCTGTGACGTTCGACCCCCTCAGGGTTGGGCAGGGGATCGAGCCGTCGAACGATCCCGTCCTACTTGCCAGAAGCGCGGTATATGCGATCTCGCAGCATCGCCGCGCTCGCGAAGCACTCAATGCGTTCGTCCCCGATTCGCTGTAGACGGAGAAACACCGGAAGTGCGTCTTGGCTGAGCTGCGGTGGGCGGCCGGGTTCGCAGGTCCCTGCCGCCCCTCTGTCAGTGAACGGCGTCTGGGGCTACGAGCACAGGCAACACAGCGTCGAAGAGCGCCGCGAAGGTTCGGCTTGGCATGATGTGGCCTCTGTTCGGAGCCGTGATCACCAGCCCGTAAGCCCAGACCGCCGACCTGGTTCGCTGATCAGGAGTTCCGTGATGCCCCGGATCCGTGAAGCCGCAGTCACCAATCGAGTGGAAGACGCGCACAAATGTCTGAACTCGATGCCACTGAAGGGCTGCTCCCCGAGCGTGGGCCAAGAAGTAAGCCGCGAAGGCGTCTGCCATGAGCTCAGTGCGACGACTGGCTTCGGCGCCCGTGAGCGGCGAACTGAACAAGCCGTCCTCGTACTGGATGTGATGTCCGAATTCGTGGGCCAGCACGCTCTGCGGTGAGACGTCGCCCAGCCCTAGCGCCGTGAACGCCTGTTGAATTCCGTCACCCATCACAATCGCATCGGGCAGCGCGGCGAGGCCCGGATTGCTGTCACCGACGCCGCTGAAAGCGAACGCGTTCAGAGTCAGCAATGGCGCATCGCCGAGACGTGCGATCAGTCCCTTGGCCCAGTTCGAGTAGGTATCGGCGAACCGGCTGGACGTGGTTTCGTCGCGCCCGAAGATCGTGCGGAAGGTGGTGTAAAGCGCCGATCGGTCGGTCATGATCGATCCGTGCATCGGCAGCAGGTGGATGTCATCGGATTTGATGTCCCAGAAGGCCCGCAGCCTGCCGAAGGTCTTGGTGATCGGCTTGGTGAACTCGCCATGTGGACCGTAGCTTGGCGCGGTGTCGGGCGAAACGACCATACTCGCGTAGCCGGCCAGATTTTGTAGCGTAGCGCCGTACAGGAACAGCTGATCTTCGACTGTCCAGCCGTGCAACTGCGACTGTACCCAGGTCGTCATCTCGGTGGGGGTGCACTGGTAGTCGTGCGGATCGATGACGTCAATGAGAGCTCGTTGGACTGGCGACAGTTCGATGCCCAGCCTCTCCGATGTCTTGGTCGCCACCCACAGTAGGTCCGGCGTCACGAACGCGCTGACCTGCTCAGTCGTCGGCCCGGTGCCGATCGCTTGGACCTCGGCCGGTGCGGCCGCAGTCGCAGGTGCAACCACCACTGCCGCTAATCCGAAGACAGCTACCGCGGTGGGAAGAACAAAAAACCTCTTCATGGCTCTCCTCTGAGTTCGGTGCCCGCCACTTGGATGAACTGGCGTGTTACACCGATGGGGACAAACTGCGGCGGGCGAAGCCGCCCTTTTGATGGCAAGATCCGGCATGACGGAGGCTGACAGCCGGCCTCATCCGGTGTTCCGACTCGCACCTGGCGATCGGGCCATCGTGTTGCATCGCAGGCGTGCGCACTTGGCGTGTGGCGGCGCGCACCCCCCACACCCACCCCCGGTAAACCCGCCGCGCCCCGTGGGAGCCACCGCGGGGTGTTGAGGACCCGGTGGGGGGGGGTGG
>NZ_JBITDE010000012.1:0-287031 GCF_044453945.1 Kribbella sp. NPDC051587 | reverse complement strand
GGCGGCCCCGCGGCCTTCGGGGGTGTGCCCCCCCGCCCCGGGCTGTGGGGCACTGGGTGTGCCACGCGGGGGGGGCGCCGTGGGGGGCGGGGCCGCCCCCCCCCCCCCCGCCAAGCTTGTACGGCGGTCAGCTCCAGTTGGAACAATCCGTGATGTTGTTCTCCCGCTGTAGTAGTGGTTGCAGACACGGATCTGCCAGACGTCCTGACCAGGAGTGATGCTCGAGGTCACACCCTCCTCGACCTTCCCGGTGTGGCGGATGATGCGGTCGTTGTAGAACTTGTAGTCGACCCAGGTTTCCCCTGTGCTGCCGCCGAACCACCAGATCCAGCTTGCGGCGCCACCGCTCGGGCTCTTGTCGAGCTGGGCGTAGGCGCCGTTGGAGGTGTAAACGGTCGTCGCCGCAGCAGCGGGTTGAACGACGGTGATTGCGGGCGCTGCGATCGTCGCTGTGGCGATCGCAGCGGAACTGGCGAAGTGCTTCAGCTTCACGGCTGTACTTGCCATCGAGCCGAGTCGGATGCCGAGCAGCAGTGGTCTGCGAGCGACTGGTCGATGAGCGGTCGAGCAGAGTGCCTCGACGGCGACATTCAGTCAGCTGTAATTGAGCGGAAACCAGTCCGAACCCGGCTGACTGACGGGGATGTAGTGGTGGGTCTCCTTCGACCTGCCATTGGTGAAGTACCAACGCACTGTGACGTTGCCCTTGAACCAGTATTCAGGGAAGTTCGAGCATCCGTGACTGCTCTTCGCACGGCTGTCCGTTTCCGCGAAGTTTCCGTTCCGGTCGGTCCCCCACACCCGCGCACCGACAATGTTGGCTCCACCGGGCGAGCAGGCGGCTGGGTGCTGACCGTTGGGGCTGGCCGACGCGGGGGCCGCCAGTAGGAGTCCAGCGGCACCGGACAGTGCGACGATGCCTGTGAGTAATCGTGTTCCAAAGCCGAGATTCATGACTTCTCCCTCAGATGGCCAAATCTCTCAGCCGCGGACGCGGCCTGCCTAGTGCAACCACAAGCAGTCAACGTCCTGTCAATGATCGCTCGATTCAGGCGGGAACTTTGGTGCGAGTTCGCGTCGCTCAACGAGTTGGCCGATGTGCAGTCAAGCGAGCATCATGCGGCTGTCTACTTGCTCCATTGACACTGGCCGGATGAGGATCCAGCGGCTACTCACATCCGGACTTGCGGTGCTCGTCTTCGCGGGGTGGACTCCAGGCCCTGGCATGGCCGCGCCCACCGAGGCGACCACGGATAACGCCCCCGCCGCAGTAGGCGCGGCTGGAATCGGTGACGCCGTCTGGCCCGAGGAAGGCAATGGGGGATACGACGTACTCGATCAGCGGCTCGCTTTTCGTTTCGCCACAGACCTTTCGAAGTACACCGCCAGTACCGCGTTGTCCGCTCGCGCGACTCAGGACTTGGACCGGTTCGATCTGGACTTGCTTGGGCCGAAGGTGGAGCGGGTCCGGGTGAACGGTAGGTTGGCCGCCTGGGCCAGCACCAGCGAGGGAGAGTTGGTCATCACCCCGGCGAGCAGGATCCACAACGGGGCTCACTTCGTGGTCGAGGTCAGCGTGACCAACACCGTGCCTGTGGCTGCGACGCCTGCCGACCTGCCGGCCTCCGGGCTCTTCCGTTCGGCGGGCTGGATTCAGTCGATCAACCAGCCTGCTGCCGCGCGCCGGATGCTTGCCGTCAGCGACCATCCGGCACAGAAGGCGCCGGCGACCTTCGTCATCACCGCGCCCAGTTCCCTGAACTCGATTGCCAACGGCAAGCTCCTACGGACGGTCAGATTGGGTGGGCTGACGACACGGGTCTTTCGTGAAGACCGCAGAATCGCCACCGAGCTGATGCAGATCGGTGTCGGGCCGTTCACCGTCGTTCGTCGCAGGGGACCTCACGGACTGGAGCTTCGCTATGCGGTGCCCACCGCGCGCTTGGCCGAGATCGAACCACAACTGGACGCGTTCGACGCGTCGGTGCGATTCATGGAGTCCCGGCTCGGACGGTTCCCGGGAGACCGCGCCGGTGCGTTGATCACTCCTTACGGGGGCGAGCTCGAGACTCAGGGCCTGACACTGTTGAAGGCTGACCTGATGACCAAGAAGGGCTTCGAGCAGGAGAGCGGAGCCACCATTGTGCTGCACGAGGTGTCGCACGAATGGTTCGGCAATTCGGTGTCACCTAAGCGCTGGTCGGATGTATGGCTCAATGAAGGCCATGCCACCTTCTACCATCAGGAGTGGATCGCGACGCACGGTGGAGGCCCGCAGGTCGATGTCACGCGGTCGACATACGAGGAGCTGGGCAACAAACTGCTGAAGAACGGGCCGATTGCCTTGCCCGATCCCGCTACTTTCCCTGGACCGGTAGCCTCATTCAGGCCTTACAGCAACGCTGCGTACCTCGGTGGTGCTCTGGTGCTGTTCGCCCTGGAGCAGCAGGTTGGGAAGGCAACGTTCACCAAGATCGAACGAGCCTGGGTGAGCGAGCACGCCAACGGTGTCGGTGGCACTGACGACTTCATTTCCACGGCGTCGCGTGTCGGGGGCTCGGATCTTGCCCCGTTCCTGCGGTCATGGCTGTACGGCACCAGCCTGCCTCGGATGCCCGGACATCCGGACTGGCGACCCGCGGCAGCCTGAGCCACCCGTCTGACGCGATGTCGAGGGTGCTGACGAGTTGCTGGAACCTTCAACGAACTGTAATGTCATGTCGTGCCGAAACCGTCGACGAGTGGTGAGTCGGGTCCGCAACGGGGCCGTCGTACGCCTCGGATCTCGGGCGACGACCGAGAGCGGGCGATCCTCGATGCCGCTCAACGGCTCTTGCAGCAGAAGCCCGTCCAAGACATTTCGATCGATGATCTGACGCGGGGCGTCGGGCTCTCGCGCCCGGCCTTCTACTTCTACTTTTCCTCGAAGACCGCCGTCGTGCTGGCGCTTCTGGACCGGATGGCCGAGGCCGTCCTCGCGGCCAGTAACCAACGGTTCGAGGATGCTGACGGTGATCCCGTCGGCCAGTGGCGGCTGGCGATCCAGGCGTCGGTGCAGACCTGGCAAGAGCATTCGGCGGTCGTTGTCGCGGTATCTCAGTTGCGGGCGGCACAGCCAGAGATCAGCGCACTGTGGACCCAGATCATGGAGCGTTGGGTTCGTCGGATCACCAAGGCGATCGAGGCGGAGCGAAAGCGTGGTGTGGCGCCGGCCGGCCTACCGGCCCGGGATCTGGCGATCGCGCTGAGCCTGATGAACGAACGCGCCATGCTGGCAGCCACAATGGGGGAGGAGCCGTCCCTGCCCGAGGACCAGTTGGTCGACATCCTCGCGCAGGTCTGGGTGAACGCGATCTATCTGACGCCCACGCCAAAGGCAGTCAACAGCACCTCGAAGCGCAGGCCCCGCTCCTGACGGACCGAGGCCTGACACCACCGCTTGTTCAACGCTGGGTTTCAGGTCAGCATTGAGCTCGGTCAGCAGCGACGTCCTGCCAGAAGTCGACCGCCAGCCGGGCGAACTCTCCTGACTTTTCGATCATCGGCATGTGTCCAGCGTCAGAAATCAGCTGGGTCCGGGCATACGGCAGGGCGTGGGTCGCAGCATCGAGGTCCGAAGGCCGTAGGACCTTGTCGTGGTCCCCCCACATCACGAGCGTGGGAACGCGATGCTGATTCAGCGCCTCGAGTAGCGGCAGCCGCCACTCGGCACGTTGTCCGCGGATCGAGAGGAGCTGCTCGGTCAGCGCCAACGATGCCGCAATGGTATGCGGCTGCTTCGAGGCGATGTACGTGTGCTTTGTGCGTTCCTCGGTCGCGAAGACCGGATTGAAGAAGAACGCCTTCTCGTTCCCACGCGCCATCCCGAGTGTGCCGTTACACATGATCAGGGCGGCGAGTGGACGGACTCCCAGGAGGCGAAGCGGAAGGTTGGCGTTGTGCGAGAATCCCGCGCTGTTGGTCAGCAGCAGGCTGCGCACTCGGTGGGGCGCCTCGACCGACGCGGTCATCGTGACAGCGCCGCCCATGGAGTTGCCGACGAGGTGAATGGGTTTGTCGATACGTGCCGCCTCGAGGAACGCGATCACCGAACGGCCGAGGGCCTTGAGGGTGTACGGCTCGCGCAGTGGATGAGAGTCGCCGAAACCCGGCAGATCGAGACTGTAAACACGGAAGCGTTGCTTCAGCAGTTCGTGTTGCTGCGCCCAGTCCTCCAGCGTTCGACCGAAACCGTGGATCAGGACCACGGGGTCTCCTTCTCCGTCCACGCGGTAGTGCAGACGAGTACCTTCAGCGGTCACGTAACTCATCGGTGCAGCCCTTCGTTGCGATACCCCATGCGCCCGCGGATCTGTCCGCTTGCGCCACTAGCTCACCAGCCGGTCCGCAACGATCGATGGATAAACCCTTGATGGCCTGGGCGGAGGTGGCGGTGTATCAGGAGTTCGTGACGGATCGTGGCCACCGACAACCATCGCTGCGGTCTGGGAGTCAGCACGGTGATCTGTCCACAACGAAGGGAACATCGTGCGGGTACTGGAAAGGGCGGGCCTGGTGATCGCGCTCGTCGCCGGAGCGATACTTTCTCCAACGGCTCTAGCGGCGACCGCATCGCCCGAGGAATCAGTTGTCGAAGGCAAGAACTGGGATGTCAGACCAGTGGCAGCCGGCTACCAGGTGAGGCTGGGTCTCGATTCGTCGATGCCGATACGCAACGCGTTGCCGCTGATCGCGGTCAACGGCGTACCGGTGGGCGCGGCAAGACAATCGGAGGACTCGCGCACCCTGACGACGATCAGTCGCGACGTATCGGTGCTGAAGGCAAAAGATGTTCGGTTGATCTGGTCGGCCGATCTCGGCAGAAACAAGGCACAACCTGGCAAGGCACCGACAGGAGATACCACCGACGCCGAGTGGCTGAAGGCGCCGCAGGGCCCGCCACTGGCCGTCGATCCGGGTGCGGCCGGTCCATATGCGGTGGACAAGGCTGAGTACAACTTGGGCGATCAGGCCGTGTACCTGCCCGGTCTCGGCGAGAAATCGGAGATCCTCGGCAAGGTGTACTCGCCGCACGGTGCGGTCGGAGCTCGGCCGCTGGTCATCTTCCTGCACGGCCGGAACCCGTTCTGCTACGGCAACGCCGCACAGGATGGGGCCAGCGTATGGCCATGTCGCAGTGGCGAGAAACCGGTGCCAAGCTACGCAGGCTACGACGGACCGGCGACGGCGCTCGCGAGTAACGGCTACCAGGTCGTCTCGATCAGTGCGAACGCGGTGAACGCCTTCGACGGCTCGACGTACGACCAAGGTGCGCAGGCCCGCGCCGAGCTGATCCTCGACCACCTCGCGCTGTGGAAGCAGTGGTCGACCACCGGCGGCGGTCCGTTCGGCAGCAGGTTTGTCGGCAAGGTCGATCTGAGTAACGTCGGATTGATGGGCCACTCGCGAGGTGGCGAAGGCGTCGTTCGAGCCGCTGCGCTCAACGCCGACCGCGGTGGCCAGTACGGGATCCGCGCCGTACTGCCGCTGGCCCCGACTGACTTTGCGCGGTCGACTGTGCCCGGTGTCGCGATGAGCATCATCCTCCCGTACTGCGACGGCGACGTTTCCGACCTGGGGGGTCAGAAGTTCTATGACGACAGCAGGTACTCCGTGACCGGTGATGCAGCGACTCGTTCGACCGTCCTGGTGATGGGGGCCAACCACAACTTCTTCAACACCGAGTGGACTCCCGGGCAGTCGGTGTCGTTCTCGATCGACGACTGGCACCAAGCGGACGAGAAGGCGGCACCGTGTGGTGCGAAGTACGCGGGCCGGTTGACGCCGAAGGAGCAGCAGGCCGTCGGCACGGCGTACGTTGCCGGCTTCTTTCGCCTGCAGCTTGGGCATGAAACCAAGCTGCTTCCGCTACTCGACGGCTCGAACGCGCATCCGGCCTCGGCTGGGCGCGCTGTGGTTCGGGTGGTCTCGCAGGCGCCGCTGGCCAGCCGGCAAGATGTCAGCCGCCTCGATGAGGCACTACCTTCCGGTGCTGTGGTCGGTAGCGCCAGGGCAGCAGTTTGTGCGGGCCTTGCTTCCGCTTCTCAGGCTGCAGTCGGACCTACTGGTCCGAAGTGTCTGACGACCGCCGATAGCTCGACCTCACCGCATTGGAATGCGGCCTACTACGCCCAGAGCGCTCCGACGACGGCAGTCACCAAACTCACCTGGACCGGCACGAACGGCGTGATGCGGGTGGATGTCGGCGCCGCGCAGCGGAATGTCAGCCGGTACTCCGCGCTGACCTTCCGCGCGACTCCCGATCCATCGGGGGCGCCAAGGACGGATCTGACCGTGCGCGTGATAGACGGCCATGGCGGCGCATCGTCGATACCAGTGTCGGCGGTCAGCGATGCGCTGCTCCGGCTGCCAGGCTCGGGCGAGGATGGTCTGTCGAAGAATCTGCTGCGTACCGTACGAATCCCGACCAGCTCACTGACAGGGGTCGATCTGCGCGATGTCCGGGCCATCGAGCTACGGACCGACAAGGTGGCGTCCGGTTCGGTCTTCGTCAGCGACCTCGCGTTCTCGATCCCTGGCGTTGGCGAGTCAGGGCCGACGCGGGTGCCGACATTGTCTGTCACCGACGGTGGGAAGGTCGCCGAGGGCGACGACGCCACCAAGGATGTCGACCTCTGGGTGAAACTGTCGCGACCGAGCTCTCGACCGGTCAGTGTGTCCGCTGAAACGGGCGGCGACCTGGGCTCGTCTGTGGGCCACGTTGCCGAGCAGGTGGTGTTCGAGCCCGGCCAGACCAGACACAAGATCACCGTTGCGGTCACCGGCAACACCATGGACAGCGAAGACTTGAAGGCCAGTCTGGTGCTTTCAGCGCCGGTGGAGGCGCAACTTGGCGAGTCGTTCGGCAGACTTCTGGTGGTCGACGACGATGCCACACCTGCTTTGACCATCAGCCCGGCGAGGGCAGCCGAGAGTGCCGGCTCGATAAAGTTCGCAATGAGGCTGTCAGCACCAAGCGAGAAGTTCGTCATTGTGAAGGCGAATCTCGTCGACGGTACTGCGATGATCCGGCAGGACTTCACAGCTATCGGGGACGATGGCTCCACCGTGCCGCCCGACCGCTTTGTCGAGACAGTTCTCGAACCCGGCCAGACGGTGGGCGCAGTAGAGGCCGCGCTGGTCGACGACAAGGTGAAGGAAGACACTGAAACCTTCGCCCTCCATGTCATCAGCGTCGACAGCGCAACCTTCGCGGCCCCGACTGACATCGTCGCGACGATCATCGACGACGACTGACCGAACTCAGTTGCCAAGGTCGGCCGGGCGGATGGCCGGCCGGTCCAACGCCCGTCCCGACTGCTGCCTTCGCCGTGCTCGGGACGTGCAGGACCGGTCCGCGGGCATCCGTGGGTAACCCCTCCAGTTCGAGTCGGGACCTGCCGTCACGAGTGCCGGATGGGGCGGCACCGATTGTTTACGCCATGTCCACTCGCGTCAGGTCCGATGGTGTAATCCGTTGCCTGGGATGCTGCTTGATCTGGGAAGGAAAGACGGTGCGTCGGCTCGGGCTCTCCGGGGGTTCGCCGGCGCCTGGAAGTCCCGCACACGGAAGTCTGGTAGGACCGGGACGATTGAAGTGGTGACCATGTATGGCCTTTCCGACGAGGAACCGGCCCCCGTTCGCGGGCGGCGCACTCCTCGGGTCTCGGGTGACGACCGGGAGCAAGCGATTCTGGATGCCGCGCACCACCTGCTAGGCGAGAAACCGTTGCAGGCTATCTCGGTGGAGGAATTGACGAGGATCGTCGGAATCTCGAGACCGGCTTTCTACTTCTACTTTTCGTCGAAGGCGGACGTTGTGCTCGCGCTGCTGGATCGGATCGCGCAGGCGTCTTTCGAGGCTGCTGATCGAAGGTACGAGAATGCCGACGGTGATCCGTTCGGCCTGTGGCACTCGGGGATCCTTGCCTCGGTCCGGACCTGGACAGAGCACCGGGCCGTGATCGAGGCCGTTGCCCAACTGCGGCCCGGACATCCGCAGATCAGGGACCTCTGGGCTCTGATCATGGAGCGTTGGGTCCAACGGGTCGCGGCAGCGATCGAGCGCGAGCGAGAGGGTGGTATGGCCCCGGCCGGAGTGCCGGCCAGGGAACTGGCAATCGCACTCAGCTTGATGAACGAACGTGCCATGCATGCGACCTCGGTAGGTGATGAACCTGCACTCACCCAGGACCGACTGGTCGACAGCCTTACTCAGATCTGGGTCAACGCCATTTACCTGACGGCGAATCCACCCAGAGTGCCCGAGGCTGAGGCTCGTTGACCGGCTCACAGCACGATGTCGCGATGCAACATCGAGGCTCCCGGCAATGGAACGTCGACTCGATGTCGACGACTGTCGTGTGGGCTGAGAGCACCGCCCAGGTTCCGCGATCGGAACCCAATGACTTAAGGAGGACCTCTTATGAAGATGGCACGTGGCGTAGGGTCGATTGTAGGCGTAGCGGTTCTGACAACCGCCGCCGCCTTCGCGGCGGCCGGGCCGGCAGCAGCCGGCTCGAACGGCCAGCACGTGAAGGCTTGTGGAAGCGCCTTCTCAGCCACGATCTGGGGCACAGACCAGAACGGACACTTTGCGCAGGCGCCGATCACGCTTGTCAAGAACGGATGCGCGGAGTTTGGCACGCTCTGGCTCAAGGGTGCCGTGACCGTCCGCTGGTATAGCAACCGAGGGAGCTACTCAGAGAGCCAATTCAACATTCCGGTCAGCTGGCCCCAGGACTGGTACTCCGTTTACAAGTAAACACCGCTTGGAGTCAGTCGCTGGTGAGCACGTCAGGGGCCACTGATTCCCGTGCAAGGCACCAAAGGGACGGTAACGCAGCTCAGTTGGTTTGCGTTGCCGTCCCTTTCGTCTTGTAGTCGAAGCATCGCTGCCGACGACACCTACGCGCTGTCTACGACCTGTCGACCGATCCAGGATTCCCTAGGTCACATGTGTCCCACAGACCCGCCACTGGTGACTGAGCATCGATCCGTCCCCCCGCGTCTCAGCGCGGCCTTCATCCGGTTCCGCCACTCGTCTCATTCCATCCCTCCGCACGCCATCGCGCCCAGTGCCAAGGAGCTTCCATGATCAGTCGTCGGAATGTCTTGGCGCTCGGTGTTTTGTCTGCCGCCGCTGCCGCCGCGCCCTTGGAGCGATTGGTGCTGTCGCCGACCAGCGCAACTGCCAACGCGGCGACTTCGAGCCCGCCGATCCCACTTTTCGACCGTGCGTTAACGGTCCCACCGGTGTTGCGACCGCGACGACTCGGCAGCGTGGACTACTACGACATCACGATGCGCACGACGGACGTCGAGTTGCTGCCCGGAGCCACCAGTAACCTCTGGACGTACGGAGGTGAGTCTCCCGGTCCGGTGATCAAGGCAGTTGCCGGTCGCCCCGTAATCGTCCAGCAGCGAAACCAACTGCCTGAGCCTGCCGCGGTTCACCTCCATGGCGGAAACGTGCCGTCTGCTTCCGATGGTCTGCCCGGCGACGAAATCCAGCCGGGAGGCTCACGCAGGTATCTGTACCCGAACCGCCAGCCGGCTGCGACGCTCTACTACCACGATCACGTCCATCATCTCGAATCACCGCACACCTATCGCGGTCTCACCGGGTTGTATCTCCTGACGGATCGTGCCGAACAACGTCTCTGCCTACCCACGGGCAAGTACGACGTGCCGCTGGTTCTTCAGGATCGGCTGTTCAATGCGGACGGCTCGCTGCGGATGCCGGGTCCGCGCGACATCGTCGGGGATGTGACCTTGGTGAATGGGCGTCCGACGCCGGTGCTGGAGGTGGAGCAGCGGCCCTATCGATTCCGCCTGCTCAACGGCTCATCGCTGGACGGAATTCAGCAACTGAGCCTGGGCGATGGCGAACAGTTCCAGGTCATCGCCTCCGACGGTGGCCTTCTGAGTGCGCCGGTAGCGGTGAACGGCCTGACCCTGTCGCCGTCAGAGCGGTACGAGATCGTCATCGACTTCTCGAAGTATCCGATCGGCACGCAACTCGAGCTCCGGAACAGTCTCGTTGCCACGGGCTTGTCTCCGCATGTCATGCGTTTCGACGTGACCCAACGTGCGACGTCGGCCTTTGGCCCTGTCGGGAAGCGTCTTGTCCCCGTGCCGCGTCTGCGCGAGGCAGTGGCCACGGTGCGGCGCGAGTTCGTCTTCCAGTTCAACCAGGCCGCTACACAGATGGAGATCAACGGCAAGGCGTTCGACCCGAACCGGATCGATATCAAGCCGCGTCTCGGGGACACGGAAATCTGGACCGTGCGGAACGCTGACCAGTCGCCGCCCATCCCACACGTCTTTCACACTCACCTGGTCCGCTTCCAGGTCCTGGATCGCGATGGCAAGCCCGCCGGTCCGCTGGAGGCCGGCTGGAAGGACAGCATCTTGATCAATCCCGGTGAGTCCGTCCGGCTGATCATGCGCTTCGGGGACTTCACTGGCCGCTATCTCTATCACTGTCACCTGTTGGGTCACGCCGACCTCGGCATGATGGCCCAGATGGAGGTCGTCCGCCGCTGAGTTAACCGGCTCATTCCACGAGTCTGTCCCGACTTTCCGATCGTGGGGTCGGGACAGACTCCGTTGCCGCCTGACCGCAAGCTCAGCGAAGGGTTCCCAGCTGAGTGCTATGAGCAACCAATTTGCCCGTGCGGTCCCAGATGTAGCAGGACTGGTCGACTTGTCCGTCGAGAACCATGTTGGCCCGCTGGAGGATCCGTACGGGACCATCGGCCGGTAGCGCACGAATGTATGTCGTGAGCGAGATCGTCGGAGCCCACCGGGTGGGATAGATGTCGAACGTCGCCGGCGGGAGTGCGTCGCTGGCGAAGATTAGCGACACCGGGTCGAACGGCTCGTTGTCAGGCAGCGAGAGCCACGCACGGAGTTCACCTGTACCGGACGGCTCGAGCCAAAAGGCGGTGTCGAGGTCCATATGTATGACGATCTCGTCCATGATCGGCACCGGATCACCGGATGGAGCGACGCTCGGTACGCGGAGAGCGGGGTACACCCCCGGCCGCGGGAAGCTTGGCGAGTCACTCTGCCAGTCGGTGGATGCCCCCTTCATCAACGAACCAAGCGTGAGCATGCTCTCGACTCGCACCTCGTCGTCCTGCCTCAATGTGGCGCGTATCTGGCTCACACCACGCCCCATGTGTATCTGCTCAAGGAGCACCTGAGCGGGGCCGGGCTTTGGTGGCCGGGCGTACTGCGCGGTGGCGGAAAGAATATGAGGATGATCGCCGACTGCCAGCGCTGCCCTTGCGGCGGTGGCCAGAAGATAGCCCCCGTTCGGCCACCTCGCCGCGCTCCACCGATCGTTGATCTCGATATCGAACTCCAGTGGAGCTCGCTGCGTGACCGCCGAGGCTTGGGCGAAGGTCGTCGTGCTCATCAGTTGTCTCCTGGATCTTTCGTGTAGGGCAGCAGGGGAGACGTCCGCGGCCCTCTCAGACGTCGTCGAGCGAATCACGCCAAGTCTGCTGGCGTCTGATCGACAATCGGTCCACACAGGCTGACTCCATCGTCACATCTCCACCTGTTCTCCGAGCTTGATCGTCGGGTTGGAATCGGTGAGCAGCTGTCGGATCTGACTCTCCAGTTGCGCGTAGCCGCCCTCGCCGAAGTTGATGGACCGAACTGTTCCGGTCGCGTCGACCAGGTACTTGGCAGGCCAGTACTGATTTCGAAACGCGTTCCAGGTGGCGTAGTCGTTGTCCTGGCCGACCGGGTAGGCGATGCCTTTGTCGCGAACAGCCTTGGCCACGTTGCCGGCGTCCCGCTCGAAGGAGTACTCCGGCGTGTGGATCCCGACAACCTCGAACCCCTGGTCCTTGTAGGCGTCGTACAGCCGGCCGATGTGTGGGTTGTCCCGCTCGCAGTTGATGCAGTCGAACGTCCAGAAGTCGACCAGAACAACCTTGCCTTTGAGTCCGGCCAGCGTCACAGGGCGGCCCGCGGGCGCATTGAACCATTGCTGGGTGCCTCGGATCTCCGGCGCGGGCCCGCAGTCGGCGAGATCGACGGCACCTGGGGTGCAGCTGTCCAGCTTGGCTCCGTCAGCTCCGTTCGCCGGCGCCAGCTTTCCGCCGGGCCGTAGGGCATCGGCAATCTTTTGCTCGAGACCGCTGGTGTAGCTCGGGATGGCCTGCTGTACCGCGTTGGTTGCACCGAGAGAAAGAGACAGCGCCAGGACAATCATGACGATCCCGCCGATCGTGCGGAAGATCCGTGCGCGATGCCGGTAGCTGGTGAGCCGCTCGGAGATCCGTGATCCGGCCAACGCGAAGACGAGCAGTGGGAAGGCTGCACCAACAGCAAACGCCAGCGTGAGCACAACGGTGTTCCATCCAACAGTTCCGGTTGCTCCGGCAACCGTGACAGCGGCGAGGACGGGACCTGCACAGGGCACGTACAAGGTGCCTAGCCCAAGGCCCAGAAGGAATCCGCCGCGGTCCCTTTCCTGGGAGATCGTCGGCAGACGATAGAAGGGACGCTCAAGTAGATGGCCGAGTTGCGGGATGATCAGCCCGAGGCCGACCAACGTCAGTACGACAAGTCCTGCCCAACGGAGCAAGCTGTCCGGGAGGCCGAGCGCGGAGAGCAGGACCGTGCCGGTCAAGGTGATGAGGCTGAAGCTGACGACAATGCCCGCGATGATGCGGCTCGGCCGCCGGCTGGACGCCCGGCCAGTCGCCGGTCCCTCGACCAGCAGCCGACCGGCGGTATCGCCCGGCGGCGTGGTCGCGCCGGTGCCAGCAAAGAAGACGATGGGCAGCATGGGCAGAACGCACGGGGAGACTCCGGTGATCAAGCCTCCGAGAAGACCTATCAGGACAAGCGTGCTCATGGCGGAACACTCCAGATGTATGAGAAGAATGCGTATTCAAAACGGTATCTGGAGGCTTTGATGAGCACGCTTGTATCGACGTTACGTAACACTTACGTCAGTTGCTGGTAGGTCGAAGCACGCTCAGATAATCAGCTTGGGCAACCTGATCCAGAGGCATACGCGTTCTGGGTAGCTCCTAGCAGGGTGTAGCACCAGTTGCGATCGTTCGACAGCGTCCTGTTGTCGAACTGATGGTACTTGCCGCCAGCATAGTCAAAACTGACCTCAACCGAGGTCGCTTGTGCGGGAATATAGGCCCGCCAGGTCTGTCCATTGCGCCGATTGGTGTGGCAGTAGTCGCCGGCGACCCCGGTCGGTAGCCAGTGGTAGCAGGTCTGTGCGACATAGGCGGCGTGATTCGTGAACTGTAGATAGTGGTTTTCGGCAGGCTGCGCTGGTGCTGCGCTAGCCGTAGTGGTGAGGGCGGCGATGATCCCCACCGATGCCACGAGGGTGGCGCCGAGGCGACTGGTGGCAGAGGTCATGAGTTGCTCCGATCGTTGCATGCGGTATCACCCGGTTTCAGGTGACACCGCCAGCAGACCGAATGGGTGTCGACAGGGGATTGACATCGGCTTGCCTGCCGGCCTCGCCGTTGCCTCCGATCGAGGAGTCGGCGAGCAGCTCACCCTTCTAGAAGGTCCCACCACCAAGCGATGGCAGGCATATCGATGGGCTTGTCGGCGTCCGGCGCGGAGATGTCTGTGAGCTGCACCGTGAGTTCGAGGTCGGGCGCGCTGTCCAGGCCATCGACGCTGGAGGATCCTTCGACCTGGCGCTGGTTGTACCAGTCGAGGGAGCCCCTGATTGCACACACGACCCCGGTGAGGTACGCCCGCAGGTCTGGACTGGCCAGCGGCATGATCTGAGCGCGGAGGCGAACGATCAGGCGCATCACTCGGTTCCGCAGTTCGACCGCGTGAAGGAAGGCATCCTGCAAGGAATAGCCGTGCGTCAAGATGAGCAGACCGACCAGGTTGAGGACTGGCTCGCGACCACCGTTGAGCATCCGATGCCTGCTGTAGGAGAACAGGTCGTTGTCCCAGCCGGCGAGCAACCCCCAGGCCTCGTTGATGGCCTGAACAACCGGGGAGTACATTTCCTCGTCCGGTACATCTATGCAGCGGGTGAACTCTATCGCCGCGCGAACCGGGCCGACGCCGATGGTGTGCATCCGAATGGACGCGTACTCGTTGAGCGTCGGAATCTCGTTGGACACGACGTACACGCGCTCCCACGTGACGGCGGTCAACATGCTCCGGTGGCCGTCGATCCATCGGTGGCGCTGCGCCGGGGTCGCGGTCGCATTGAACCGGCGTGCCACGTCCCGCCAGGGCGCGAGAAAAGGATCGTTGTCGGCCAGCAGTTCCGAGTCCGGCACCTCCAGCAAGCGCACCAACCGCGCTGCTGCCCGCGACGTGGAGGCTTCCATTCGGGCGCTGGTCTCCGACGCCCCGTTGTTCTCGAAGACGAGTGTGTCGAGCGCACGGATGATCATCGACCAGTCCGCAATGACTCGCATTCCGAGGTCGTCACCGACGGGCCAGGTCAGCCCGGCGGCCTTGACCCAGCTACTTCCGTCGACCACGGACTGCACGCGGGGGAGCCGGAAGAATTCGTGCTTCTCCATCCAGGTCAGCGTTCGCCGCTGGAGCACCTCGGTCCGCGGATGAATCGAGAAAGGAAACGGGCAATAGAGCGAAGGTACGCCGATGATCAGCTTTTCGGCACGCGCGGTTCCCATCACTGTCCTCTCGAAGCGCAGGGCTGTCGTGGTGTTGTGTTTGCCGGTGGTCAGACCGTGCCGCGCGATAGACGCGGGACAGGACTGTCAGGGCGGCGCGGCGGACCACAACGAGGGCCCCGGCGGTATGGGTCATAGATCGCGAGCCCAAGGGGCGGCGCAGTACGGCAACGGCGAACACCCGTTGGACAGCCACAAGGTTAGTTTCGCCGGGTATACATGTCGTCAACGGCGCAATGAAAAGATTGTGGCCGAGCTGGTTGACGGTTACAGCTCCCCGCTGAGGCGCGCTCGGTGGGCAGCTGCTGTTCTGTTGTGAACTTCGAGCTTGCGCATCGCCGAACGCAGGTAGGCCTTCACGGTCTCGACGCTGATCCCGAGTCGCGTCGCGATCTCCAGGTTGCTCTCACCGATCTCTACGAGCTTCAGGGTGTCCACTTCGCGTGGAGACAATCGCTGACTACATCGCTTCGGTGTCGGGTCGTTGATCAAGCCGCGCTGGATTCTGACCAATCTGGCGCGCAAGCTGGGTTCCGCGGTCTCGCGAATGACCGCTGCTAGTTCTGCCAGCGCTGTCGTCGGCCCGACGGTGGGATCGGTCGTCTGCTCAGTGAGTCGCCGCTCGATGTCCTGCTGCAGTTGATCGGCCATGACGGTCGCAGCCCGGACGGCTCTGTCTCCGAGGGGACGGTGGTCACGTGCGGCGCCGTAGACAACTCCCCGCACCTCCCCGTGGATGAGGATCGGCACAGCAAGGATCGAGGTCAGCTCCTCGACTCCGACCACGACGTAGTCGAAATCGTGCGTGATGCCCATAGCCGTCGCGTAGTCATGCACGCGAAGAGGTACCCGCTGGCGGATGACACAGCCCCCGAGACCGCGCCCCGCGGGAATCGAGAGTCCGATCAAGGCGTCGCCATAGGTCCCCAGCGTCCGATCGAGGACGAGTGTCGTCCCATCCGGGCCGTAGCGTGTCGCCCCGCCGAGTACTACCGGGACGCCGGCTACGCGCCGGAGACGTTCCATTCGCTCGGGCAGCAGTTCCTGGATCGCTCGCCGGGCGGCGAGGTGGTCATGCATCGTGCCCTCCCTGATGGTGGAAGGTGGAGAGACGGGGCTACCGTGAGCCCGCGGCCCGGCTGGCTGGTTGACTGGCGAAAACGCCGCTGGCGGTCATGACGACTTGGTCGTCGGCAATGAGCTTGGCGCTCGCGTACGAGAGTCGGGATCCATGTCGGTGCACTTCGGCCTCGCCTTGCAACCACTGCCCCACCCGGGCTGATCCCACGAAGTCCGTCGTCATGGAAACTGTCACGATCGGGGGCGAGTCGGGGTGCTTGCGAAGAACCGTGTGTCCGAGCAACGTGTCGGCCAAGGTGGCCAGCACGCCAGCGTGTGCGAGCCCGCGGGTGTTGGTGTGGCGGTGGTCCAGCCAAAGCCCCGCCACCAGGGTGTCTCTCGCTGCCTCGTATACCGGACCGATCAGCTCGAGGTAGGGACTGGGACATGTGTAGGGGACGAAACCGGCCGGCGGTTGCGCATCGACCTCAGAAGGAGCCCGCTCCGTCTTCCTCCTTGCAGGCCCCAGGCCCTGGAAGAGCGTGTCGAAGCCCAGCCGCCAGCGGCGCTCCGTCGACTGTGGTGAGTCGCCCAGACGATCGGCGCCCTCGGCCGCGGACAGGCCTTCGGCGAGTGCGAAGACAAGGTGTGCGACGTCTCGGGGATCTTTGTTGAGGAGGCCGGCCGCAACGGCGGCGCGAGCGTGCCCGACGAAGACCTCTCGCACCTTGACACCTGCTTGCTCGTCTTCGGGAGTGGGCTCGAAGTCCGCGAACGGTCGCGAGAACATGATTTGTGCCAGTACCGGATTGGTCAGCACGAACGTCCGGAAGACGGCGCAACAGGCCTCGAGCGACGCGAACGGATCCGAGCCTGATTCCACACCCGCTAGCTCGTCGCCGAGAAGGCGAAATCCCTCGAAGAACACGGCCCGGATCAAGCCGGCCTTGTCGCCGAAGACCTCGTAGATCGCAGGCACTGACGCGCCGGCGTGCTGGGCGACGGCACGCGTGGTCAGCCCAGCCGGCCCTTTGGTTGCGAGCACGGCCAGCGCACTGGCCACTCCACGCTCTCGGAGCGCAGCGGTTCGCTGCTTGAGTCTCGGCACAACGCCGACCGTAGCAGTCGTCGAGCATATTGGGAACAGCGTTACGGAACACTGATACGAAACGCTTTGGGTCGGGCGAATGGAGGCCGGGGTTCGGCCCTCGCTACGTAGCGGACACCGGTAGTCCAAGGATCCTTGCGGACTCTGCGCGCATCTCGACCTTGCGGATCTTGCCGGTGACCGTCGTCGGGAACGCATCAACGGTCAGGACGTAGCGGGGTACTTTGTAGTGAGCCAGCTTGCCGGTCGCGAAGGCGCGGACGGCTTCTGCGTCGAGATGCGGACGACCGGACCGCACCTGGATCCAGGCGCAGAGCTCTTCGCCGTATTTCTCATCCGGTACGCCGACAACTTGGACGTCGACGACGTCGGGGTGCGTGTAGAGGAACTCCTCGATCTCTCGAGGATAGATGTTCTCCCCGCCGCGGATGATCATGTCCTTGATCCGCCCGACGATCTGTGCGTAGCCGTCCGCACGGATCACCGCGAGGTCGCCGGTGTGCATCCAGCCGTCCGCATCGATCGCGTCGGCGGTCTTCGCCGGCTCGTCCCAGTAGCCCAGCATGACCGAATACCCACGGGTGCAGAGTTCGCCGGGCGTCCCGCACTCAACCGTGCCGCCGGTCTCGGGATCGACGACCTTGACCTCGACGTGGGGGTGCACCCGCCCGATGGTCGAGGTACGCCGGTCGACATCGTCGTCGGTCCTGGTCTGGAACGACACAGGCGATGTCTCCGTCATTCCGTAGCAGATCGACACCTCTGCCATGTGCATCTCGTCGATGCAGCGCTTCATGACCTCGACGGGGCACGGGGCGCCGGCCATGATCCCGGTCCGGAGCGTCGACAGGTCGTAGTCCAGGAAGTCTGGCTGACTTTGTATCGCGATGAACATCGTCGGTACGCCGTACACCCCGGTGCAGGACTCCTGCTCGATGGCTCGCAGAGTGGCTGCCGGGTCGAAGGCCGGACCGGGGATGATCATCGCCGCGCCGTGGGTGGTGCAGCCCAGGTTCGCCATCACCATGCCGAAGCAGTGGTAGAAGGGCACCGGGATGGCCAGCCGGTCCTCGGGGGTGAAGTTGATCAGATCGGTGACGAAGTAGCCGTTGTTGAGGATGTTGTGGTGGCTCAGCGTCGCGCCCTTGGGAAAGCCCGTCGTGCCCGACGTGTACTGGATATTGATGGCGTCGGCCGGATCCAGCTCCGCCATCCGGGCGGCCACATCTTCCTGGCCGGTCGCCGCGTCGAGCAACTCGTCCCAATCAGGGCCGTCGAGAAACACGACGCGTCGCAGGTCAGTCTCGCTGCGGACTTCATCGATCATCGTTCGATAGTCGCTGGTCTTGAAGGTACTGGCCGAGATCAGGAGCGATACTCCGGACTGATTGAGTGCATAGGTCAGTTCGTGCGTCCGGTAGGCCGGGTTAATGTTCACGAGAATCGCACCGATCTTGGCGGTCGCGTACTGCGTGATCACCCAGCGCGCGCAGTTCGGCGCCCAAATCCCAACCCGATCACCCTTGGCGACGCCGGCCGCGAGCAACCCGCGGGCCAGTCTGTCGACGTCCGCGTTGAACTCGGCATACGTCCATCTCCGGCCGGTCGCCATCTCGACGAGTGCTTCCCGGCCGCCGTGTTCTGCGACTATTCGTTCCAGATTGGCGCCGATCGTCTCGACGATGAGGGACGGACGCGCTTCACCTCGTGAGAAGGACAGCATGGTTCGACTCTGCGGCAGGTCACCCGCGACCGGCCACCCTCGCACGGGGGTAATGCCAGCTCGCCGCATTGTCGCGCCTCGCCCGCCTCTGCCACGATCCGAAGAAGCTGGCTCAAGGTGCGTCCCGACGAAGACGTCACCGGCTTTTTGTTGCCGCTGGCCCCAATGCCGCGGCTGACGCTGCCATGACATGGCATCCATCCCCGGAGGACTTCCGTGATCGACAACAGACTAGACGACGAGTACGAGACCCTGCGCAAGACAGTCGAGATCTTCGCGCGCGAGGAAGTCGCCCCGGTGATCGGTGACTTCTACGAGCGCCACGCGTTCCCGTACGACCTGGTCGCGAAGATGGGCGAGATGGGTCTGTTCGGCCTGCCGTTCGAGGCGAGGTACGGCGGTCAGGGTGGTGACTTCTTCGCCGTCTGCGTGGTGATCGAGGAGCTGGCCCGTGTCGACTCGTCGATCGCAGTGACGCTCGAGGCCGGCCTGACGCTGGGAGTCATGCCGATCTACCGGTTCGGCACGGAGGACCAGAAGAACGAGTGGCTTCCGAAACTCACCAGCGGGAAGATGATCGGGGCTTTCGGGCTGACGGAGCCCGGTGCCGGATCGGACGCCAGTAACACGATCACCACCGCCGTGCTGCAGGATGACGAGTGGGTGATCAACGGTTCGAAGGCCTTCATCACGAACGCAGGTTCGGACATCACCGGTCTGATCACCGTCACCGCGGTGACCGGCACCAGTCCGGAGGGTCGCAAGGAGATCTCCACGATCATCGTGCCCGCCGGTACGCCGGGCCTGACGGTCGCACCGGGCTACTCGAAGGTCGGCTGGTGTGCGGCTGACTGCCACGAGCTCGCCTTCGACAACGTTCGGGTCCCGGCGAGCAACTTGCTGGGGGAGCTCGGCCGCGGATATGCCCAATTCCTCTCGACGCTGGATGAGGGCCGCGTCGGCGTATCGGCGCTGGCCGTCGGCCTGGCCCAGGGCTGCGTCGATCAGTCGGTCCGCTACGCGCAGGAGCGCGAGACCTTCGGACAGCCGCTCGGCAAGCACCAAGCGATTGCTTTCAAGATCGCCGAGATGGAGGCCCGAACCCACGTCGCGCGGCTCGCGTACTACGCCGCGGCCGCCAAGATGCTCCGCGGCGAGCCATTCAAACGTGAAGCCTCGATCGCCAAGCTCGTCTCGTCGAACGCGGCGATGGACAACTCCCGTGACGCCACTCAGATCTTCGGCGGCATGGGCTTCATCAACGAGACGCCCGTCGCGCGGTTCTACCGCGACGCGAAGATCCTCGAGGTGGGTGAGGGGAGCAGCGAGGTCCAGAAGATGCTGATCTCCCGCGATCTCGGACTCTGACCGGAGAACCAGGGCTTCGCTCACTGAGGTGACATCGACGGACCCCAGGGAACAGCTGGCCGCCGTGAATCAGGTCGCTGCACCTGCCGCCAGTCCAGGCTGGCCGACGTGGCCATCAAGCCCGAGGACACGCACGATTTCGCCTGGTATGGCGCCGCCGAGGCCGGATGCGACGACTCGCACCTCCATTTCCGAGCGCGACCAGGGGCTGCCTACAGAAACGACAGCGCCACCGTGCCGAAACCGGTGACGCTGCGTCGATCGTTGCGAGACGATTACCAGAGGGGATGGTTCTGCGGAGCCACTGGGTGGTTGCTGCGGAAGAGGTTCTCCGGATCTACCCGGGACTTGATCTCGCGCAGCCGGGCCAGGGAGGTCGGCATGAAGATCTGCTCGATCTGGGCTTCGTCGGCAAAGGTCATCGGCACCCGGCCGCTGACGGAGGTCTCGAGGTCGGAGGACACCCGATCGAACGCTTGGTTGATCAAACCTTGAAGTTCGGGTGTAGCTGCCACCGCGCCCAGAAGCACCATGTAGGGCTCCTCGATCAGGCCGACGGGGCCGTCCACGATATTCGCGCGGCCGAAGGCACCTCCTAGGTGCCGGATCTGAATGATCGCGATCGGGGAGGAACCGCTGCCCAGCTCGTCGAGCAGGCTGTCGATGGCAAGATCCGTGAGCCCGGTCAGCAGGTGCGTCCGCCCCATTCCGGGCATCGGGTCGTCGGGCTCGGCCGCGATGGCTGCGACGGTGCCGGTTGTGATCGTGGCGAATTCGCCCATCTCGGGCTCGGCGACGGCGTACAGCGGGGCGAGGAGCTTCTCCGCCTCGTCGGGGTCTCCGAGGTAGGTCATGCCGAAGCCGATCATCAGCCGGCCGCGCATCGGCGCGGGGACCATTTCCAGATCCGGCATGTTCATCAGCCAGGCCCAGAGGGAAAGCTCATCGGGCGCCGTGCTGGTGATCTCCGCGTACGCCCTGAGGAGTGCTCGACCGTTCTCGGAGGACCACAATTTGCGGCCACCGTAGATGCTGGGCGCCGGCATCAGGTCGAGTTCCATCGCGGTGACGATGCCGAAGTCGCCTCCGCCGCCGCGGAGCGCCCAGAACAGCTCTGGATCACTCTCGGCGGTCACGCGCTGCTGTGCTCCGGATGCGTCGACCAGCTCCACGGCCCGGATGTGATGGGCTGCCAGTCCGTACTGTCGGCCGAACCAGCTGAGCCCGCCGCTGATCGTGTAGCCGACAACGGTGGTGTCACCATTGCTTCCTGGCAAGGATGTTTGCCCGAGACCGTCGAGGGCGGCATTCAGCTCACGCCACGCAACTCCGGCTCCGACTCGGACGACATCATCCTTCACGACGATCTCGTCGAGCTCCTCGAAGCGAAGCAGGACGACATCATCGGCAGTGTGCGCAGTCGCTCCGTGTCCTCGGGGCTGTGCGGCGACGGCGTACCCGAAGGCTGACGCGAGCCGCACGGCTATCTGTACATCTTCGGCATTGGCGACGTGAACGATCGCAGCGGGCTCCTGTGGCACGTGTGTGTGCCAGGCGAGCCGCTCGGTCGTCCAGTCGCTACTCGAGAGCGATGTCACGTGGCCACTGACGGCCTGGCGCAGCGCGTTCACGAGTTGGGCATTTTCTTCGCGGGTCATGTGAACACCCTGCTCCGGTGGAGTCGACACCACCTGCATGCGCTGTCGACGTGACCTGCACGACTCAATCGATGCTCCGTATACACCTTGTCAATCACCCGATGACAGCGTGAATCTCGCTACTGGTCAGTACCGATTGCTGATCGGCGGCATGAGTCGCATCTGTCCACGTCCCACCCTTCAGGAGGCGCGCGATGTCTATCGCGAGCGCTGACGATTCCCCCATGACGCGGGTTCACCCCGTGCGGCCCGAGCCCGGCCCGACGCCAAGGATGTTCGACCTCAATCCCACTGAAGACCAGCAGTTGATTCGGGATATGGTCGCAAAGTTCGGCGCCGAGCAGCTGCGCGAGCGAGCCGCCGCTGCCGACGAGACCTGCACAGCACCGGACGAGGTCGTCGCGAAAGCGGCTGGACTCGGCCTCACTCAGCTTGCGGTTCCCGAGGATCTCGGTGGCCTCAACACCACACGTTCCGCAGTGACGGGCGTTCTGATTACCGAGGCGCTCGCCAAGGCTGACATGGGACTCGCCGTTGCCTGCCTTGCGTCGTCAGCCGTCAGTACAGCGCTGGTCCTCTGGGGAGACCGTGCGGCGCAGGAGGGCTATCTCCCTGCATTCGTGGCCGAGAACGTGCCGGCCGCAGCCTTGGGTATCGCCGAACCGGACGCACTTTTCGATCCGTTCGAATTGCGCACCACGGCACGGCGTACGGCGACGGGCTTCATCCTCGACGGGGTGAAGGCAATGGTTCCGCGCGCTGCTTGGGCGGACTTGTTCGTGGTCGCGGCGGACCTCGAAGGGCACGGACCGGCGCTCTTCGTCGTGGAGGCGGACCGTCCAGGCGTGAGCGTCGAGGGGACTCCCGCAATGGGCGTCCGCGCTGCGGGGATGGGGCGTCTGGCCATCGCACAGGTCGAGGTGCCTCGCAGAGCTCTGCTCGGTGAGGGCAACCCAAGCTCGTACGCGGAATGCGTCCGGCTGTCTCGACTCGGGTGGTGCGCGCTCGCGGTCGGCGCAGCGCAGGCTGTCCTCGACTACGTCATTCCGTACGTGAACGATCGTGTGGCGTTCGGCGAGCCGATCAGCCACCGCCAGGGCGTGGCCTTCAAGGTCGCCGACATGGCCGTCGAGCTGGAGGGCATGCGATTGGCAACGTACCGCGCCGCGGCGCGGTACGACTCTGGTGAGTCTTATGCCCGAGAAGTGGCGTTGGCCAGGCGCCTGTGCGTCGACAAGGGAATGCAGATCGGCTCGGATGGCGTGCAGTTACTTGGGGGGCACGGCTTCGTCAAGGAGTACCCGGTCGAACGGTGGTATCGCGATCTGCGGGCCGTCGGTGTCATGGAAGGCGCGGTGCTGGTCTGATGATCAATCTCGAAGTGCCCACAGAGTTCGTTCCCCTGGTCGCGATCGCGCGGCAGACAGCGGCAGCGGTTCTACGGCCGATCTCACGAGATTACGACAGCGCGGAGCACACGTATCCGGTGGAACTCGATGCCTTGGCCGATCAGTTCGAGAGCCTCAACGGGGAAGGCAAGGCCTTCGGAGCAGGTGGAGTACGTCGTACTCGGTCCGACGATGGCCAGAATCGTAACGGAGCCAATGTATCGACGGCCCTGGCGATGATGGAGATGTGCTGGGGAGACGTGGGGCTCACACTCGCGATGCCGAGGCAGGGGCTCGGAAACTCCGCGATCGCTTCGGTGGCCAACGACGATCAGCTCAAGCGATTCGCGGGTAAGTGGGCTGCGATGGCCATCACCGAGCCGGACTGCGGCTCGGACTCTGCTGCGATTCGCACCACTGCCGTGCTCGATGGCGATGAGTACGTCCTCAACGGCGAGAAGATCTTCGTCACGTCAGGACAACGGGCCGACGCCGTCGTGGTCTGGGCCACCCTCGACCGCGACCTGGGACGGAGCGCGATAAAGTCGTTCGTCGTCGAGCACGGCACGCCAGGCTTCGAGGTCGTTCGGCTCGAGCACAAACTCGGGATCCGCGCTTCGGACACGGCACACCTGCTGCTGAACAACGTCCGAGTGCCGAAGGAGAACCTGCTCGGCAATCCCGAGATCGATCCGAGCCGGGGCTTCGCAGGGGTCATGCAGACCTTCGACAACACTCGTCCGCTGGTTGCCGCGATGGCGATCGGAGTCGCCAGAGCGGCCTTGGACGAAACACGCCGACTGCTCGCCGAGGCCCGAGTCAAGATCGACTACGACCGCGTCAGCGCGGACCAAACAGCGGCGGCCGCGACCTTCATTCAGCTGGAGGCCGACTACGAGGCCGCGTATCTGCTGACCCTCGAGGCCGCGTGGATGGCGGACAACTCGAAGCCCAACTCGCTCCATGCCTCGATGGCCAAGGCCAAGGCCGGTCGGAGCGCGACCGACATCACGCTTCGCTGCGTCGAACTTGTGGGAAACCTCGGTTACGCCGAGACCTCATTGCTGGAGAAGTGGTCTCGTGATGCCAAGATTTTGGATATCTTCGAAGGTACCCAGCAGATCCAGCAACTGATCGTCGCACGCCGCCTCCTCGGAAAAACATCAGCCGAGCTGAAGTGACCTAATACTCAGCCTTCCGACCGGCTCCCAGCGTAGATTTCCCGGAGCCGGCCGATCGGCCGGTGGAATCGCTCTGATCAATCGTTGCTCAGAACTTTTGTTGTGCAGTTGGCGTCCGGGATAGCTGGCGGGCTTGTCCCGGACGTCAACGCTATTCACAAATCGGCGTGGGCGGACACGCTAGCGCTTGAGACCGACTTTCCAGACAGCCTCACCGATGGCCTGGCCCGCGAGTGGACGGCGAGTTGCTTCGAGGTATGCCCGAAAGCCAATCGCGAGGACGAAGGGAGCGACGTTGGAGCGAAGACCACCGACGACACCCTGCCAGTTGCGGAAGTCGAACTGACGAGGCCACCAGCCGTGGTAGACGTACCCGTTGGTCCCAGTGTAGGCGATCTCCATGTCCCCGTTCGTGAGCGTGGCCGCCGCAGGTGATCCGGCCGCGGCCACGCCGGTGTCACCCAGTTGCGTGAACCTCGACCAGGGACGCCCGTAATCCTGGTATGCGTAGTAGAGCTGGTCGGTACCGCGGCCCGCGATGAAGGCGAAGAGTCGCTGCCTGGATTCGTTCCAGGTGAGAGTCGCGGCGTATGAACTCTGTCCGTTGGTGATCTGGATCGGCTCCGACCAGAAGCGCCCGTCGTAGAACGATCCGTAGATATTGGGATCCGACGGGTCATAGCCACGCCAAGACATGTAGGCCTGAGTGCCATGGCCGGTCAACTGCACAACCGACACAGACTGCTGCGTTCGAAGACGCGGGACGGCTGCTACCCGCCACTGCGACCAGTCACCGGCAGAAAAGAGCTGACGGAACTCGGAGTTGGAGCTGTAGTACACCTGACCATCTAGGCCCGTGTGGTAGATGATCATCTGGCGGCCGTCCCAGACGATCCGCGGCGCCACAGCCGTGTGGGCGTCGAAGATCGCAGGCGTGAACGAGGGTCCGCCGTCGACGGACGCATAGATCAGGTTGTCTGCACCGCGCCAGACTCGGACCCGATGCGTCTCAGCGCCGATGGTCCCGACAGCCTCACCGATGGTGTCGGGAGATCTGATGATCACGTCGCTGTCGCCGTCGTCGTAGGTCTGCTGCACCCAGCCCGGGTCCTCGCCCGGTTCGGATGCGGTGGAGGCGTTGGCGGTCGTTGTAGCTGCTAGGCCAAGGGCTATGAGACTCAGGATCGTAGTGGTCACACGGCCCATGCGGCGCATTGTGGATGGCATCGAGAACCTTTCTGAAGCCCGCGGGACTGGTGCCCCGCTTGCTTCGCTGCTGATGGTGGTCCGGACGGATCAGCCGTCACCAGTTGAAGGCGGATGTGTACACAGGGAGTCGATAGCGGATGCGGCCCCGTAGCGGCAACAGGTCGTCAACTGTGCGTATACACAGGGACCGTAGGTTGATCCTGCGCTATGTCCTGGAGCACTCCGGTTGTAACCAGCGTGGGCGACGCCATCCAATCGGTCATGACAACTTGCGCCTTGTGCCAGATCAGGTCGCCTCACAGGCGGAAACCTCCGCCTGTGAGGCGAGAACGAATGACTCAGCCCCGCAAGGTAGCGTCCGTTTGGAGTTCACTTGTCCACATCCTTCTCCCGCGGCTTGGTCTCCGTCGCTGTTGGTCTGGCGCTGCTGGTCACAACAAGCTCTCCGGTTCATGCAAGCGCAAGCTCTCAGAGGACCGTCGCCGTTCCGCGAATCGGAGAGACCCGAACGGTCACGTTGATTACGGGTGACAAGGTCACTGCGACAACCACGGCAGATGGTCACGTCACCGCGACCGTGCAGAAGCCGACCGGCGGTCCGGCAGGCGCCCACATCATGACTGTGGGCGGGAAGACCTATGTCTACCCCGAGGCTGCTATGCCGTACGTCGCGTCCGGTGTGCTCGACGAGGAGTTGTTCAACGTCAGCGAGTTGCTCGCCGATGGGTATGACGATGCGGAAGCCGGCCACCTCCCGCTGATCGTGTCGTACGCCGATGCCCGCAAGCAGTCGGTCCCGGCCGGGGCCAGCCGAATCCGCACGCTGGCCAGCATCCACGGTGCCGCGCTGGCCGTCGACCGTGCAGCCCCCACGACCTTCTGGACGTCGCTGACTGGTGCGCCGGATTACGCCACAAGCTCGGCGAAGTCCCTGCGGAGCGGGATCGCCAAGGTTTGGCTGGACGGCAAAGTGAAGGTGTCGCTCGCCGACACCACCACACAGATCGGCGCTCCGGAGGTTTGGCGGGGTGGGAACACCGGACAAGGCGTCGATGTCGCGGTGCTGGACACCGGCATCGATGCTGAGCACCCGGACCTCAAAGGCCAGGTCAAGAGCGCGGTGAGTTTCGTGCCGGGGCAGGATGCGCTGGACCGGCACGGGCACGGTACCCACGTCGCGTCGACGATCGCTGGCACGGGTGCAGCATCCGGCGGCAAGGAGCAAGGCGTCGCGCCGGGTGCCGGCTTGCGGATCGGCAAGGTGCTCGGCAATGACGGATCCGGTCAGGACTCCTGGATCATCGCCGGGATGGAGTGGGCCGCCAAGGATCAGCATGCCAAGGTGATCAACATGAGTCTGGGATCTGACTCTGGGTCGGACGGGAATGATGTGCTGAGTCAGGCAGTGAACCGGCTCAGCGCGGACACGGGAGCCCTGTTCGTGGTCGCCGCAGGCAACACTGGCCCCGCGCCGTACAGTGTGGGAGGTCCTGGTGCGGCCGATGCCGCATTGACTGTCGGTGCCGTCGACAAGTCCGACCGACTGGCCACCTTCTCCAGCCGTGGTCCGCGGCTGGGTGACTCCGCGCTCAAGCCGGAGTTGACAGCGCCGGGAGTCGACGTACTGGCCGCGCGGTCGCAGTATGCGCCAGAAGGTACGGGTCCATACCTGACCCTGAGTGGCACATCCCAGGCAACCCCCCACGTCTCTGGCTCGGCCGCGCTGCTGGCCAAGGTGCACCCTGATTGGACAGGTGCCCAGCTCAAGGACGCGCTGGTCAGCACAACCAAGCGAATCACTGGGATCAGCCCGTACGCCGGAGGCAGCGGCCGACTGGATGTGGCTCGTGCAGTCAAGAGCACCGTGTTTGCCACTGCCTCGGCGTTCCAGGCCGTGAAGTGGCCATACCCGTCCGATGGTGTAACCAGCAGGGACGTCGTCTACACCAACACTGGCGCAGATCCCGTCCGGCTACAGCTGTCTGTGGATGGTCAGAACGTTCCTGCTGGTCTGCTCACATTGTCGACATCGCAGGTGACTGTGCCGGCCCACGGAAGCGCCAAGGTCGGTGTACAGGCGCACCTGGAACTGGCCACAGAGGAGCTTGCCTACAGTGCATTCCTGACCGCGACTGGGCCTGCGGGTGATCTTCGTACTCCGATCGGCGTGAGTAAGCAGAGCCAGCGGGCGAAGTTGTCCATCGATGCCAAGGACCGTGACGGGTCGGGCCTCGCCGGCGGCCAAGTTGTTGTCAAGGACATCAAGCACGACACCCTGCCGCAGTCGTATCAGACCGATCAGAACGGCCGCCTCGAACTGACTCTGCGGACGAGCACATACGCGATCTGGATGTACGCCGATGTTCGCGGACTCGACAGAGCACACTCGCTGACACGAGCGCTCCTCAGCAACCCGGAGGTCGTACTGAGCGAGGACCGCAGCCTGACCTTCGATGCGAAGACGTTGCGAAAAATCGCTGCGGTGACTCCGCAATCGACGGTCAACAACGGTCTTCGAATTGACCAGTACCGTAGCTATCCGGACGTGCATCAGTTTGTCGACAGTTATCAGCTCGAGTGGTGGCGCTACGACAGTGTGTGGGCGACGCCGACGACGAACGTCACACAGGGGGAGTACACGTTCGCTACTCGCTGGCGGCAGCAGCAGGCCGCCCTGACATTTTCCGCTGGCAAAGACGTGTGGACGCCAACCGTGCAGAGCTTCTCGCCGAAACCCAGAGCGGGCACGGACCTCGCCACACTCGTCTACCTGGGCGAAGGAACGGCCTCGGACTTCCAGGGTGCGGGAATCCGCGGCAAGGTCGCCGTGGTACTTCGCAATGACCAGGTGACTGCCATCGATCAAGCCAAAGCAGCCGCGAAGGCGGGCGCGAGGCAGTTGATCCTCGTCAACGATGGGTACGGCCCGCTGGATGCCTGGTCCGACCTTCCTGCAGAGGAGGCGCCAAAGCTGCCGGTGACCGCGCTGAACAGTGATGAGGGCGGGAGGCTGATTTTCGAGCTTCGTCAGGGCCCTAAGCAGGTCAGGCTGGTCTCCCATCCGTACCCGGAGTATCTGTACGACCTTGTCCAGCACCACGACCGCGCGATCCCGCGCGACCCCGGCTATCGGCCTCGTCCGTGGGACCTCGCCAGGATCGAGGAGTCCTTCCGCGACGTCACGCAGGGCGAAGCGTTGGACATCCGGTACGACCTGTCTCCGGACCAGACCTGGGCCGTTGCTTCCGCGACGAGCACTGTGCGCGCGCAGGGAAAGTACACCGTCTGGGTGAGCGCCGGCCCGAGAGCAAAGTGGCTGACGCAGGCCAGCGTACCTTCTGACGTGAGTCTGTTCGGCTCGGCGACGGCGTACAAGCCGCTGCGTACAGTCCGGGAGACCTGGTTCGGCGGAATTCAGCGGCCGAGGTTCCTGAGCGACAACCCGCTGTCGACGCCGCCTTCCCGAGTCGGCAACCTGATCGACGTCTTCGGGGTGCCGGCTTGGGGGAGCGGACCCCACGAGGGCACCCTGTTCAGCGGAGTTGCGCTGCATACCGAGCTACACCAGGGCACGCGGCTGGTGGTTGCAGGCGACGACACCCTGAGCGCCGAGGTCCCGCCACAGGAGCTCCGCTATCGCCTGGACGTAGACGCCGTCCGCAACCTGCCCAACCTGCCCAGCCGGCCTTACTCGCCACACACGCACACAGAATGGGGCTTCGCCTCGGCCGAGACGGATCCCACTCACCTGAAGACTTTGCCGCTGATCCAGCTCGATTACGGCGTCTCGACTGAACTCGCCGGCCAAGCCCACCGGCGTACCGATCTTGCAATCACGCCGTCGCATATCTCCGGCACAGAGAACAGCGGGACGATTAACAGGGTGTCGATAGAGGTTTCGTACGACGACGGAGCGAGCTGGCGGAGCATAGCGACCCGGCGGTCGGGCCTCAGTTGGCACGCAAGACTGGACGCGCCGTCGAAGGCGCGTTACGCGAGCCTGCGCACCACAGCACATGACGCTGCGGGAAACTCCGTCACACAGACCATCGAACGAGCCTTCGGGTTGACCTGAATTGAGACGTTGTCCGAGCGATGACTGGAGAGTCCCGGCGCCTAGCTTCGGCCCGGGGGACGTTGAGAGGCGAGTTCGACTCCGGCCGATTGAGACAGCTGTACGCCCGTGCCAAGAGCCTCGCAGCTGCTCGAAGAATGAAGGGTGACAGCTCGATCGGCCTTCAGACGGCTGTGGAGAGCCAGATCACGGCTGGCGAGCTCGCGCTGGCCGCACTAGTTTCTGGCTTACTGGCACTCGGCAGATTCACGGATGCGTTGGACTTGATCGAGTCGATCAACGACCCGGAAGACCTCGCCTCAGCTCTGGCCGAGTGCTCGGTGCACGCCACTGCCGCAGAGGGGCTCCAGCTCTTGGTCCGCGCGTTTTGCGCGGATGGCTCCGAGCCGCCACTGGACGCCCTCGGGGCGCTGAATCGTGAAGTGCTAACAGCGATCGGGGACGAGCTCGACCAGGAGCTGGATGCGATGCTGGCGGAACGGGCCAAACCGCGACAGGGTGGGCTATGACCGGCTAGGCGACGGCGCGGACGTAGGCTGCGGGTCGCGGAGCCGTGCGCAGCTGTCCGGAGATGATTTGGGCTCGGGCAGAGCGGAGACCCGGGCCCGGTTCGAGGCCGAGCTCGGAGTCCAGCAGGGAGCTCACCTGTTGGTAGGCGGACAGCGCGTCGGCGCGTCGATCCGCTCGCGTGAAGGCGATCATCAAGAGCTGCCACAAGCCCTCGTCGAAGGGGTTGGCCGTGGTCGCCTCGGTCAGGTCGGCGACGGCCTCCTCGCAGTGGCCCTGCTCGATCTCCAGCTCCCACAGCGCGTGGCTCGCGGCACGGCGCTGCTCCTCCAGCCAGGTTCGTCGAGCATCGAAGAACGCTCCCTGGAGACCACCCAGTGCCGGGCCGCGCCACATCGCGAGTGCCGTCCGGTAGAGCCCGGTCGCGTCGTCAAGACGTCCGCGGTCACGAGCGGCTCTCGCGGCGGCCACGGTCTCGCGGAACGAAAGAGCGTCGACCTGGGTCGGGTCGACGCAGATCTGGTAACCGCCGCCGACGGAACGGATCTCCGGCTCGGCCGCGTCCTGCCGAAGCAGTACCTGTCGGAGCCGGCTCACGTACGAGCGGGTGGTCAAGAACGCGCTGCGGGGTGCGTTCGGACCCCACAAAGCGCTGACGATGGCGTCGGAGGAGACCTGTCGTCCTTCGCTGAGGAGGAGGAGCGCGAGGAGTGCGTGCTGACGCGGAGCGCCCAAATTCAGAGCCTGAAGTCCTCTCCGAGCGCGAACCGGCCCCAGGAGCTCGAAGGTCACCTCACCCGTCATTGTCTGTTCCCGTCCTTGAGTCGAACACGGTGGATGTCTCTGTCTATCGACAGTATGTCAGGTCTACAGACAGATTGTCGACTGCGTCAACGGTCTGTAATATTGACCCGTGTGCAAACGCGTCGATCTGCGCGGTGCCGCCCGAGTTGGCGGCACGCGAAGCGGCGCCGTGTGCGGCCATGACGCCCAACGGGGTGGAGTCACCCGTGGACGACGAGCCGTCCGCCTCGACCGGAGGTTCGGGCACGAAGCGTTCCGTGGATCACGTTGCTGTAGGCATCAGCAATACGCTGACGATATGCCGCTGGTGCTTTCGTTGGTGATGGTGTCCCACTCACCAGTAAGGAAGGCATCGAATGAAGGTTTTGGCCTACGCGTTGGCAGCAGGAGTGTCACTGGCGACGCTTGCCGTTGCCGGACCGGCCATCGCAAGTCCAGCTGACCACACGCCGCAGCGAGGAGCGACGACCGCGACCGAAAGGGCTGATCCGAGCCCGCAACCCAGGGTTCGCAGCCACAATGCGGTCAGGATCCCGATCTCGTATGACCCTCAACACCCAGTCAGCGGCAGACCGCAGTCGGTGCGGCCTTCCCAAGGCTCCCGGTCATCAACCGTCGACACGGCTGCGCCGAGCAAGGCCGGCGGTGTTGTTGCTGGCGGAGGGCGCGCCGCCGAGATCAAGCCGACGGGCCGCGCGGGTTGTCACTGCAGGGTGTCGGTGACGAGCCCGGGTCACTGAGTTCCCTGAGACTGACGAGCGCAGTCGGGTAAGCGGCTGCGCACTGCGAAGAGGTAGATGGCCCGTCTCCGTGATGGAGCGGGCCATCTGTCGATTTCGTTCAGAGTTTGTTCGTCACGGTGGTCAGCAGTGGTTGTGCACGTGAATCCGACGATGTCAGGCGTCAATAGGAAACAGCATGCATGACGCCGTGGCGTGCGCGAGTAGCCGATCGGACTTGTCTCGGAGCTCGGCTTTGCCGAGCGCCGTGCGTCGGCCGCGGTTGACGACGGTGCCGATGACTCGAAGCTGGCCGAGGTCACTCGTGATTGGCCGGAGGAAATGGGCGGAGAGGTCCAGCGTCGAGTAGCCGGTGCCGAGTGGCAGCGTGGTGTGCACCGCACAACTGGCGGCACTGTCGAGAAGAGTCGCCGCGACGCCGCCATGAACCATCCCCAACGGGTTGTACATGAACTCGGCGGTGTCGCAGGTGAGCTCTATGTGCCCCTCGTCGGCGCGCACGATCTTGCTGGCGATGGTGGCCAGCATCGGCGTCTCCCCGAGTTCCCCAGACGCCAGGAGCCGCAGGAACTCGAGGCCGGACAGGCCTTCGCTTGTCTTCTTGAGCTGTTCCGGGTCGCCCCAGGCATAGGTCCGTGTCGGCTGATCCATGCCAGGATAGTAGAGGGTCGTATCCACGTTACGGAACAGTGATACGCAACACTGTTCCGCGGGATCGTCAAGTGGCCGCCTCATGGGGTTCGGGGTTCGACGCAGCTTGATGCCGGGCGAACTCCCCCGATGCGGCCGTTGGGACTCGTCGTTGACCGCGCGTCCATCTGTGCACCGTGTCATTGAATCAGGTGACCACATCGGGTGGATGCCCAAATCCGAAGGAGAGATCCCATGACGTTGCTAGCCACACTCAGAGGGTTCGGTGGCATGGTGGCGGTCGCCGCCAGCCTGCTCGCGGTTGGCGTCAGTCCCGCCGTTGCTGGATACAACGGTCAGCACGTCAGAGTCTGCGGTGGTCACGAGGCCGGCAACGCCACGGTCTGGGGGACCGATCAGAACGGAAACTTCGCACAGACGCCGTTGCGCTTAGTGCGGGGAGGGTGTGCGGAGTTCGGCGACTACTGGTTCAAGGGAAATGTGACAGCTCTTGTCGGTGATGTGGTCGTTGGGCATGTCCATCACAAAGAAGTTCACGCCACCGTCCCGGTCAGTCAGGCCGATGACTGGTTCCGGATCAACTTCTGAGCTTTGACGTGGCTACTGCTTCTCCGAACGCCATACGTTCTGGAAACGCCGGACGTTGTTGAATAGGAACATGAGTGATATGCGACACTTCCAAATCGAGAACGGTGAAGGGTGGGTTTTCCTGCCGGCAGCGCTGGCCGGCATCCTGATCGTAGTCCTCGCCGGGTTGGCAGCATTTGGGATCACTGACAACGATGGTTCTTCGCCCGTGACACGCGATCCTCAAGGAACGCCGGCTTCCAGCCAGGTGCATCACCTGTCTGCCAATGCTCCGCCTCCGGTCTCGCGTCGACGTTGAGGTCACGGTGCCTTTCCAACGCCGGTGGGCGGGGGTGAGTGCGCCCCAGCCCACCGGCTTGCATGGGTTCTACTTCAGTTCGTAAGCTCGCTTAACGGTTTGGTCGACCTGATTGCCACCGGAATCGACCGCGACGGCTCGCAGTGTCACGAAGCCAGTGGATGGCTGGTCGAGTTCTGCCTTCCAGGTGTTCGTGCCGGTCCGGCTCACCTGGACCTTCTGCCACGTCGTGCCGTCGTCGAAGGATGCTGTGAGATCGAGCGATGTGATCGGCTTGGCATCAGCCTGGAAAGCTGTCTGTACGGTCACGGGAAAGTCGAACTTCCCGCCGTTGGCTCGGTTGCGGTCGTCCAGTTTGGGTGAGTAGCGAACGTTGAGCAGGGGCACCGGTGTGTTGGGACCGTCTGGTGTCCGCTCCGACCGGAATGTCCACTCCGAGGTGATCTCGGTGGACAGCTTCGTCCAGCCGACTGCGGGCCTGATGACCTTCTTCAATCGGTACGTCGCAAGCGCAGGAGGCAACGCGAAGACTTGGTGGTCCGCCGTGTCCGTGGAGCGCAGTTCCTGCCCGTCGCGGTACAGCGTCGTCCTCTCCGAGGCGAGGGCGTGGCCGATGTCAGAAGGAACGCCGTCACCGAAGTTCGGTACGCCGACGTCCAAGCTGTCTCCGTCTCGCGACACCCATGGGCTGGCATTCAGATCGGGGTCTCCGGCGCGGCGATCAGCCATAGTCGGTCCGAAGACACCACGTTGCCGGGAGATCTCGGTGGTACGACCTGCGGGTAAGGCCACCGGCTGAGAAGCGATCGATGACTGGATGTGCTGCCCGTCCTTGGCGTTGTACTCGAAGATGTCACTACCGAATGCCCACTCGACGTTCGTCGAGTAGAACTCGTCTCGATGGTGCGGCAGGCTAACCGTCGTAGCCGGTTGGATGGCCGCGAGACCCAGCGGAAGGCCATTGGCGCCTCGACGTGGATCGATCGGGTATGCCGAGCTGCTGGTGTAGTACCCGGGCTCACCGGCGTACGACGAATTCACCCGCGCGTAGCCGCTGGGCGTCGTGGCCACCGCCGGACGGCTCGGCATGAGGCCACGCCAAAAGGCGGCGTCGTAATAGACATATGGACTGTCCAGATACTGTCCGATCGGGTTGGTTCCCGCCGGAACGCCTGTCCATAGAGCGTTGGCATAGACCGTGTAGTTTGCCGGCGATCCAGTCCGGTTCGGCGCGACGTAGAGGGTGGTCGCGCCGGTGTCGAGTCCGAGGCTTCCGCCAAAGCTCCGATCGCCGACTGTGCGCCACGCACCAAGGCCCACGGCCGCCGAGGTGGCTCCCTTCACGGGCTGACGAAGGCCGAGCCGGACCGCCCTCCGGCCGTCGAGGACGATAGGTCCCTTATCGCCGATGGCCAGATCGCCTTCCAGGAAGTAGGTGGCTTCCTTGACGGCGACGCCATGGTCGAAGACGGACACCGCGCCGTCGAGCACGTAGTGGCCGGAGGGGATATTGGCTGTCGCACCGTTGAGCACGTGGTATAGCTCAGTCGTCTTCGGGTTGAACAGGTACATATCGGAGGTGTGGTCGTCGTCATTCAGGCCTGGGCGGCCGCCGAAGTCCGTCATGGTGAGAGTGTGCGGATGAGTCGGAACGGCTTTGCCGACGCCGACGGTGGTCCGAATCGGTGAACCGTTGCCATCAGCGATGAGCCATGCGCCGTAGCCACCATCAACCTCCGGGCCAGAGGTGGTCGCAGTGACATCGACCTGACTGCTGCCATGGGCTGGGATGTCGAGCGAAGTGCGATTGAGCCGGAAGATGCCAGGACCATCCAGTCGGAGGGTAAGGTGCACCGGCCGCTCACCAGTGTTGACGTAGGTCACCGACTTGGTGATCGGCTTGTCGTCGTTGTGCGGCGCAGGTTGCAAACCCAGGTTGAGGCTGCTTGGCATGGCCAGCACGTTCTGCTTCACCGCCTGCGCGAGATCGGCCCGTCCGGCACCCTGAGTGTAGATGTCTTGCTTTGGCAGGCCGACGGACGAGCCCATCAACGCCGACTTGAGCTCGGCTGCCTTCCAATCCGGATGCTGCTGCGCGAGCAGAGCCGCGGCCCCGGCGATGTGGGGCGCTGCCATCGACGTGCCGGACAGTTCGGCGTACGAGTCGTTGATCGCGTACGGCGCGAGCGGGGTGTTGGCGGCCCGCGCGGCGATGATCCGGCTACCTGGGGCCGAGATGTCCGGCTTCACAGCGAGGTCACCATAGCGCGGACCGCTGCTCGAGAAGAGGCTGTGCGTATCGCCCTTCGTGACCGAGGCGACAGCGAGGGCGGCATCGGCGGTGGCGGGACTGCCGATCGAACCGGCCTCTCCGAAGTTTCCTCCCGAGACGACGAACAGAGTCCCGGTACGCGCAGTGAGTTTGTTGAGAGCCTCGGAGAGGACGTCGGTTCCGTCTGTCGGAGCGCCACCGAGGCTCATGTTGACCACTCTGGCGCCCGAGTTTGCGGCCCATTCCATACCGGCGATGATCGACGAGTCCTCGCAGTCAAGCGTCCCGCAGACCTTGCCGATCATTAGGTCGGCATCTGGTGCGACGCCTCTGTACTTGCCGTCGGACGCCGCTCCGGTTCCGGCGACGATCGACGCTACATGTGTGCCATGACCCTCGGTGTCCAAGACGTCCTTGTCGTCGACGGTGCCGTCTTCCTTCGGCGCGAAGCCCTTCGTCGTGACGACCCGGCCATTCAGGTCGGGGTGCGTCGCGTCGTATCCAGTGTCGAGGACCGCAACCTTGACACCCTTGCCGGTGAAACCTGCCTTCCAAGCCGCGGGAGCACCGATCTGCGGAACGCTGCGGTCGAGATTTGGCCGAGCGCCGCCATCGAGAGATACCTTCTTCACTCCGCCGGCCAGGCCGCTCTTGCGCTTGGCGCGTTGGCTGTTCAACCAGGTGGACCAAATATGAGATGCCTGAGCACGCTCCTGGCCGATGGCGACCGCATCGACGATCGGGAGCTGTCGTTTGAACTTGGCACCCACCGGTAGTTCGGATCGGGCACTCGGATTCGCCGAGTCGTAGTGCAGCAGGAGCGGAAGTCGCGGGGCTGATGTGTCGTCGAGACCAAGAGTGGCGAGGAGGTTGACGTCGAACAATCGCTGGTCCACGACCCCGGCCGCTACGAGGGCGGTCGCGTCCAGGGGAACGACAAGTTGCTTGTCTCCGGCCGAGAACTTGTGGAAGCCCATGCCTGCACGACCGGTGCCGGGCTGCACCGAAACAGCGCGGTACGAGTCGCCTTGTCGCGCGACTGTCACCTTGTCGCCCGTGATGAGTGTGATGTTCAGCCGCGAAAGCGACGCCGGCTGCATTCTTGGCTGCTGTGCAGCGACGGCCGCAGACGGCAGCGATGGTGCGTGGCTACCTGCGGCTGGGATTGCCCACGCGGCGATGAGCCCTGTGGATACTGCAGTGACCAGTGCCAAACTTCGATATCGAAACAACTGCGTTCCCTTCTCTGGAAGTGCTCGGCGTTGATCGAGCCTGGTCGGCCCGTCTGTGCCTCGGTCAGGTTCTGCGCCGGTACTTCCCGCGTTCAAAGATGGGAGCCCGGTGCATCCTGGACGCGCGACCTGGTGGCGTGGATGACATGAGAAGCTCACCGAGCGCCGTTACGTATCTGCGTTACACATCCCGCAGAGTTGGGGTCAGTTGATCGCGCCGAAGCTATCGAAAACGTATGAAACCCGCCGGTATGGACACGAAGAGGAGTCCATGCCGTCGGCTGCTGCCTAGGCTCGTAGCATCGGCCTGGTGGTGCCGAAAGATCCTGGCCGCAGAGAGCGCTACCGGCTGATCAGTCGATCTGTGCGAGGAAAAGGGACCGGCCGGGTGGAGCCAGCACCAGGGCGGCCACGGCGGCCGCGAGAGCCGAGTCATTTACGGTGCCCTTGGCAATCAACCGTTCGGGGATGATCGTGGTATCGATACCGAGACGGGCGACTTTAGCGGCATGGACAGCGGCGAGTGAGTCCGCAGCCACCTTCGTCGCTGCACTGACCGAGGATTCGCCGTCGTAGCCGGCACCTCCCAGATAGACGAGCAATCCTTCGCCTTGTCTGCGCATCTGCGGCACGACCGCGCGATTGAGCCGTTGTGCGCCTAGGAGATTGGCGTGGTGAACCTTGTCTGTGTATCCAGGGGTCGGCCGATGATCTGGATCGGCGACGGGCCACAGTCCGTTGTGGACCATGACGTCGATGCGTCGCTGCTCTTTGATGATCGTCGCGACCGCACATGTCACGGAACGTTGTGAATGAGGATCCAGTTCGACCGGTCGAAGAAGGAACGACTTCTGTGCGGCGTATCGCCTCGCCGCGGCGGCAGGCGCCGCGTTGACTCCGTCGATGTCGAGATCGCCGGCGTAGACAGCGTGCCCTGATTCAGCGAGCCGCCGCGTGACGGCGACGCCGAGGGGAGACATCGCGTGGCTGACAAGGACCGTTCTCCGCACAGATCTGCCTTTCAAATGCTCTGCTCACAGTCTGATGAAGATCGGTAGATGTTCAGTGGATGCAGTTGGCCTGGGATGTCGGCGCTGTCCGTCGTTGGCCCAAGGTGTTCAACCAGAGCTACCTGCAAGCTTTCATCTACGCGGCATCATCCCCGCTGCGCTGGGCTGTACGGCGATGCCAACCTCCCCAGCGACAAGGATCGGTGAGCTCGAGTGTCTGACTCCGTAGCGGCGATTTTCGAGAGGTTGAACCGGGTCGGGGTGCCAGAAAGACGAACAGATCTGCTCGGGACGGCGTGTGTCATGGGGGGCAGCGTCGCCGGTCTGCTGGCGGCCCGAGTCCTGGCCGACTACGCCGAGGAGGTGGTCGTCATCGAGCGGGACGAGGCCGGGCAGCACGCAGGTCCACGCAGCGGCGTTCCGCAGAACCGTCATGGGCACGTGTTGCTGCAGGGAGGACAGAAACAGATCGAACGCTGGTTCCCTGGTTTCGCTCGGGACACCGTCGCGCGGGGTGGGCATCTGGCGAGGCCCGACCAGCAGGTCGTGTATTACGACGGCCGGTCGCAGGTGCCCAGCAGTGACGCATCGATGCTGGTAGGCAGCCGCCCGCTCCTGGAGGCGGGTATCCGTGATCGAGTTCTGGCGCTGCCGAACGTCAGGATGCAGGTCGGGCAGGCAAGAGGCTTGTCGTACGACGAGAGGCGAGTCTCCGGCGTCGTTGTCGACGACGGGTTGGTGTCCGCGGACTTTGTCGTTGATGCCACTGGCCGGAGCAGCAAGCTGTCGTCGTGGTTGGACAGCGACGGATTCCAGCGACCACCGATGCGAAGGGTGAAAACCGGCATTCACTACGCCACGATGCAGGTCAAGCGATCCGGCGGTGCGGACGAGCAAGAGCTCGCGTTCGTGCTCGAGCACTTCCGTCCGAACTCGATGCCGTTCGATTTGACGGCTGCCTACTTGAGCGTGATCGAGCGCGACCAGTGGCTGATGATGCTGATGACGTACAACGATCATCCGGCAGCGCGGTCAGTAGAGGCATTCCGTGCGACTTGTGCCGAGTTGTCGCCAACGTTCGGCGAGGTCGCCGGCAATACGATCACTCGTGGCATCGAGACCTTCTATCAAGCCGACAGCAGGCGGCGCGACTTCTCAGAGACGCCCGGATTCCCCGCCGGCTTGGTGGCGGTCGGTGATGCCGTGGCGTCCTTCAATCCGATCTATGGACAGGGAATCGCCTCGGCCGCGCTGCACGCTTCGTGCCTGGCTGAATACCTGGCGGGAGGCCCTGACGTCCGTCAGGTTGCTGGGGATTTCTTCGCGCTGCAACGAATAGTTGTCGACGCCGCCTGGGCGATCTCGGCGGGAGGCGACGCGGCACGGCAGGACAGGATCCACGGAGTCGACGCTCCGGCTGATGTCGCCCGTCAACGGTGGGCGCTCGAGCAGGTCATCCAGGCAACCCTCGTCGACGAGCAGATCTCGGAGATCTGGGGAGCCGTGACCCGGATGGAGACCCATCCCATCAGACTGTCGGACCCGAAGCTGATCGAACGCGCGGTCGGCGTGAATCACCCCGCCGGACCAGGATGGGTAGCAGGTGCGTAGGCGGACTGCACCACTCAGGGCCGGCGCAATGCGCGCCGGCCCTGAGTGGTAGATGGTGAATGATGGAAGTGACCAGAGGTACCTAGCCGCGTGCTGTGACCTTGAGGCGTAAGGCTTTGGGGCGGAGGGAGGCGCCCACCTGAGGTTTGTGGCCGTCGCCGGGTTGGCTGGTGACCTCGAAGCGCTTCATGATGCTGGCCAACGCCAGAACAGCCTCAGTCATACCGAACTCGTCCCCGATGCACTTGCGGGCGCCGGCGCCGAAGGCGACGAAGGCGTTCCGAGAAGGAACTCGCTCGGCATCCGCTGACCAGCGGTCGGGATCAAAGCGTTCAGGGTCGGCGTAACTGTCCGGGAGACGGCCGACGATGTAGGGACTATAGGCGACGTTCGTGCCGGCGGGAATCGTGTATTCGCCCAGTTGGGCTTCGCTGGTGGTCGTCCGGGTCAGCAGCCACGCCGGTGGGTAGAGGCGGAGCGCTTCCGAGAGAGCGTTGCGTGTGTAAGTGAGTTGCGGCAGCTCATCCCAGGTCGCTGTATTGCCCGCAAGCGCCGCGTCCGCTTCATCGGACAGCTTGCGTGCCACCTGAGGATGCTGCGCGGACAGTGCGAGTACCCATGCCAGTGTGTTGGCGGTGGTCTCTGATCCCGCGACGTAAAACGTCGAGACCTGGTCGATGAGTTCGCGTTCGGACATGGCTTCCCCGCTGCCTTCGACATCGCGCACCTCCAGCAGCCGTGCGAGCAGGTCGTCGTGTGAATCAGAAGTCGACGCGCGCCGGAATGTGATGGCATCGGCGATGAGTTGCCGTGCGCGCTCGGTGGCGCGGACATACCGACGATTGCTGGGAATGATGCGTGTCGTACCGAGGGCCTCAGGTAGCAGCATCCGTACGTAGAGACCTGTGACGAGAAGGCTGACGTTGTCGTCGATCTCCGCCATGGCCGTGTCGTCGAGAGTGTCCCCGAGCATTGCCGACAGCATGATCCTGCTGGTGATCGTCTGCATCTCCCTGCCCACGTCGAGTATCTGCCCGTCGCTCCAGGCGTCGACGACGCCGGCGATCTTTTCGGACATCACCCTCGCGTACGACGGCAGGTTCGCTCGGTGGAAGGCCGGCTGGAGCAGCCGACGCTGCCGACGATGTTGATGAGCGGGACACGCGAAGATCCCGTTGCCGGCGACTGAATCGCGAGCCCGCTCGAAGAACGCACCGCCCTTGTCGAACACACGGTCGCGGACCAGCAACTCATGGGTCAACTCAGGCGTGCAGACGACGACCATCCGGCTCGGACCCAGCCTCAACTGGACGAGGTCGCCGTAGGTGTGAAGACTGCGCAAGAACTCGAACGGGGAGCGAATCAGCGGTAGCGCGTGGCCGAGCAACGGAAGTGCGCCACCTGGCTCCGGGACGCCTTTCAAAGCCTTCATTACGGTTCCAGTCAGTTGTTGGGCAGAGGCGGCCACGGCATTCCAGGGCAACCGCGGCTGCTGTTCACCGGGCCGGCACGTAGAGGACACCAGTGACCTGTTGATGGCGAGTTGACAAAGCTCGCAACGCTAGACCGGAACAGAGATGCAGACTTCGGGGGGCGACCCGTCTTGATCACTGCTGAGCAGCGGAGTCACGAAACTGTGTGAGTTGGGGCCGGGTATTCTCAGCGCAGTTCTGCGGCGAAGAGCCAGATCACCAGCCGGTCCTCGAGATAAGCGAGCAGGGGTGGGAGTGGCCGTCCAGACTCACGCCCGACCTTGTGCACGTCGGTCACCTCGATGACTCGCCAGCCGTGCTTCGCCATCCAATCGGCGGGCTCCCCGAGTTGGTTGTCCCGGAACGAGGTCAACAGCAGATCCCAGGTGGCCTGGTCGCCCGGGTCTGCGGTGTCGTAATGGACGTCAGCTCGAGTCGACGGTCGATTGAAGTATTCGCCGGCTGTGCGACTACCTGGTGCCGACACCGCACTAATTGCCTCGAGCAACTGATCTGCTTCTGCTCGATCCAGATACATCAGCAGGCCCTCGACGATCCAGCAGGTCGGCTGTGCACGGTCGAATCCGCCCTCGAGCAGTGCGCTCGTCCAGTTCTGCTGCAGATCGGCCACTAGCGGGATCCGCCGGCAGGTGGGTACTGCCTCCTCGTCGTCGAGCACCTGGGCCTTGAACTCGAGCACAGGCTCGGTGTCGACTTCGAAGAAGGTCACGGCCGGAGGCAGATCCAGCCGGAAAGCGCGGGTGTCGAGGCCGGCGCCGACGACCACGACCTGACGGATACCGGCGTCGACCGCATCGAGTACCTGCTGGTCGTAGAACGGTGTCCGTTGCGCGAAGTAGTAACGCAGACCGTCCCAGGTGCGAGAGCCGGCATCGTCGCGCGCCGGGCCGAGGCGCGGCAACTGGACGCCCTCCGGAACTGGAGCCGTGACCGTGGCCGCTACGAATGCCGCCGCCAGCGGTTCGGTGAACAGCGGATTGGGCTCTCTGCTTTCCTGAGCACGTCCGTAAGCGGTCAGCAGCGACGTCCAGCCAACGCCGACGGGAAGCTGGGCCACAGGTTCGGCGACCGGCAGGGGTTCGTTCACTTCAGTGACCTTTCATAATGGCGCCCACGAAGGGCGCATTGCTGGCGGCCGTGAGGCCTTGTCTTCATGACGCAGTTGTATAGCTAGTACATGACCAAGCCGGCGGACACGTTGAGATCCTCACCAGTGATGGAGGCTGCTCGATCGCTGCCGAGGAAGACGACCGCGGCCGAGACATCAGCCGCCGCGACAAGCCGACCGAGCGGAGACTCGGAGACCGCCTGCCCGAGGACTACTTCTGCAGAAATGCTTTGGGATTCGGCCATCGCGTCGATGACAGCACGAAAGCGATCGCTGTCAATGGCGCCTGGAGACACGAGATTGATGCGGACGCCGTGTGGTCCGGCTTCGGCGGCCAGCGTCCGGGTCAGCCCGATCAAGGCGGTCTTGCTTGCAGCGTAGCCAGCTCGGCCTGGGTTCGGGCGCTTGCCCGTCACCGAACCGATGGTGACGATGCTTCCGGAGCCCTGGCCGATCATTGTCGGTAGGACTGCGCGGCAACACAAAAAGGTGCCTGTCAGGTTCGTGTCGATCGTGTCCTGCCAGTCCGTTATCGAGTATTCCCACAGCGGGCAGGTCGGTCCAGCGATTCCGCTGTTGTTCACCAGTACGTCGATACGGCCGAATCGGCTGAGCGTCATGTCCACCAGCGTTGCGACGTCATTCTCGTTGCGGTTGTCGCACACCAGCGATACCACCCGCTCACCACTCGGATCGAGCGATCGCGCAGTTGCCGCGAGGGTTTCGGCGTGCCGGCCGGTGATCACGACTGAGAAGCCGGCTCCCAGGAACCCTTCGGCGATCGTGGCGCCCAACCCGCCTGCGCCACCGGTCACGATGACGACCTTGTGGAGTGTTGCGTCCGTCGCACAAGTCGAGCTCATCTCAAGCTCCTCCCGTTTCTCGCCAGCACAACAGAGGTGAGTGCATCCGGCGTTGACATCGCGTTGCACGCGGAAGCATCTCAGCTGCAGTCCACTGGACATCCACTGGATATCCACTGTCTGTGCCGCAAGGTTGTCGTTAGCAACGATCTGACGCTTCGCGTCATCCAGAAATATGATCCGGCTCCTTCTGCCAGACGAGGTTGAGGCGTGAGGTCCACCTCGGCACGCGGCCAGGAGTCCTTCCCGAAGGCTCATGTCAACGGGGACTGTCCATTTCGCCTCTGAAGATCACCCCTGGAGTGTGTGATGACCGGAAAGCTCAAATTCATCCGTTCGGCGGTCGCCGTCCTGGCCCTGGTAGCGGCATCAGCCGGAGTCGTCGGCAACGCCCAGGCAGCCAACCCGAAGCCGACGCCGACGATCATCGGTGGGACGTCGGCTACCACGGGCAAGGTTCCTTGGGTGATCGCGCTGAACAACGAGTGGTCTACCCTTCCGAACGGCCAGCTCTGCGGGGCAGCTCTCGTCAGACCCGACAAGCTGGTCACCGCAGCACACTGCGTCGATCTGCCGATCGAGACCTACCTCGCTGTGCAGGGTCGCGACAAGCTGAGCACCACGGTCGGCAGGACCTCGAAGATTTCTGGAATCTGGGCAGATCCTGAATACAAGAAGAAGCCCGGTCATGACGTAGCGGTAGTGACGCTGGCCACGGCCTTCACCGGTGTCCCCACGCTGCCATTGGAGCCCGATCCCGCGGCTGATGCAGTCGGCGCGCGGCCAACCGCCTACGGCTGGGGCGACACGAAGGGGACCGCTCCTGCGGGTACCTTCCAGAAGTTGATCGCGCCAGTGCTCGGCGACGCGTACTGCGAGCAGGTCTACAAAGACGACAACTATGTCAAGGACGGCAAGGGGGAGATCTGCGCCGGCTACAAGGAGGGTGGCAAGGACACCTGCCAGGGGGATTCAGGCGGTCCCCTCGTCTTGAACGGTCGCCTCTTCGGCATTGTTTCCTGGGGCGTCGGCTGTGCTGAGCCCGGACATCCGGGCGTCTACGCCGAGGTCGCCACCTACCACACCGAACTGATGCAACACATCCTCGGCATGACGGATCGATGATACGTATCCATCGAACGTATACAGCTTGTTGACTGTACTCGGCGGTATAAAGGAAGAGTGAACGACTCTGTCCTGCGGTTGATGCGTGATCGGATAGCGGAGGGAACGTTGCCGGGGCAGCGTTCCGACGAGGCTCGGCTGGTACTGCTGATCGAAGGTGGTAGCTCTCGCGGTGCCTATTCCAGCGGGATGACGATCGCGATCGAGCGGCTCGGCCTACTGCCGGCCTTCGATGGCGTCTACGGCAGTTCGGCGGGCTCTCTGAACGCTGCCTGGCTACTGTGTGGCCGGGCGGAGAGCACCCAGCACGCCTGGTGGGATCCAAGGATCATGGGAACCGTGATCAAACCGCGGCGGATCTTTTCCGGGCAGCCCGTGGTGGACACCAAATTCCTGGTCCACACGGTGTATACGTCGATCATGCCGATGGGCTTCCAGGACGTATTGGACAACCCGGTGGGTATTCACCCGATCGCGACCGATGCCCTGAGCGGTGAGCCGGTGGATCTGCACAGGCATGTTCATGACCAGGCGAGCTTGCAGGCTGCGTTGCGTGCTTCGGCCGCGATGCCGCTGCTCGCCGGTCCGCCGGTGGAGATCGATGGTCGTGGGTATGTCGATGCCGGCGTCAGTGAGGGAACGCCGGTGCGCACGGCGCTTGCGCAAGGCGCGACTCACATCGTTGCCTTGCGCACCAGGCGGCTGGATGAGACACAGTCACGTCCGTCGCGCGGTGAGCGGATGCTGATGGCACAGTGGTTCAGCCGCAATGCGCCAGGTGCCTACAGGCCGTGGCTCAGCCGGGTTGAGATCCGTGCTGAGGAGGAGCGGCTGTTGGCGTCGCACCCCGCGGTGATCCAGGTCCGGCCGCCGTTGGGCAGTGCGCGGATCGGGCGGACGGAGAGTCGGCCAGATCCGCTTCGCGCCGCGGTGGATACCGGCCGGGATGCGGCGCTTGCCGCGCTGCAAGCCGCGGTCCCCGTTGATCGGCAGGCCTCGTCATGAGTCTGGAGACGACAGCCATGCGAGACCCCGCGCTGGGGGAGCGTAGGTCGGTGGTGCTGCCGGGCGGACGGATCGCCTATACAGACAGTGGTTCGGGTCGGCCGGTGGTGTTCGTGCACGGCCTGCTGGTCAATGCCAATCTCTGGCGCAAGGTTGTGCCGCTGGTCGTGGATGCTGGGTTTCGTTGCCTGACACCTGATTGGCCGCTCGGCGCACACAGCATCGCGATGAGTCCGCAGGCTGATCTGACTCCGCCTGGGATCGCTCATCTGATCCTCGAGTTCCTCGAGGAGCTTGACCTGGACGATGTCACGATCGTTGCCAACGACACCGGTGGTGCGCTGACGCAGATCTTGATGGCCAACCACCCCGAGCGGATCGGCAGGGTTGTCCTGACGCCTTGCGACGCGTTCGAGGAGTTCTTTCCCGCGCCGTACGACCGGTTCCCCACGCTGATGCGCTGGCCTGGAGCGATCTGGATGGCCAGCCGGCTGTTGCCGTTGCCGGTTGTGTACTCGCGGGCCTCGGTTTTCGGCTGCTTGACCAAGCAGCCGATCCCCGCCGACGTGATGGATTCCTATCTCGGGCCCATCCGTGACGACGGACAGATCCGTCGCGATGCCAAGCGGTTCATAGTTGAGGTCGACAGCAAGTACACGCTGGCCGCCGCGACGATGCTGCCGGAGTTCGACAAGCCGGTGCTGCTGGTGCGAGCGGCGGATGATCGAGTCTTTGCTCCGCAGCTCTTCGAGCGGCTCGCGGCAACGTTGCCGAACGCCGAACTGGTGACGGTCGCCGACAGTTGCGCCTTCGTGCCCGAGGACCAGCCGAACGATTTGGCCAGGCTGATCGTCGAATTCGCCGGATGACCGTCCACTCGTTGCCAAGTTGGCTGGTGTGGCAGCAGCGCCCGTTCCCGGACGCCAACCTTCTGTTGCTACCTGGCAGACATGCAGCCATGGTCGACAGTGGGTTCGTCGGGCATGCGCCCGAGACTGCTGCCTGGGTGATGGCGCGAACCCGACGCTTGGACCTGGTCGTGAACACGCACTGGCATAGCGACCATGTAGGCGGCAACGCGCTGCTTCAGTCGTTAGGCGCCGGAATCGTCGCATCGGTGGTCGATGCGGACGCCCTGCAGCGCCGCGACGCCGGGTGCTGTGTGTCGGAGTATCTCGATCAGCCGGTGCCGCAGTACTCCGTTGACAGGCGAGTCAGCGACGGTCAGGTACTGCGCCTGGGCGAGGCCGACTGGGAAGTCATCCGTACACCAGGTCACACCCCGGGGCACTTGGCGTTGTGGCAACCGGAGGAGCGGTTACTCGTGGTTGGTGACGCCTTGTCGGACTATGACGTCGGCTGGGTGAACCTCGCGCTCGACGGAGTCGAGGCGAGCCGGACGGCGCTGGAGTCGCTGGAGCGACTCGCAGACCTGTCTGCGCGGGTCTTGTTACCCTCACACGGGCCGCTTCCTGAAGACGCCGGTGCTGCGTTGGCTGCGGCGATACGTCGGGCGCAGCGACTCGTCGACGATCCCGCCGGCGCGGTCTGGTACGGCGCGCGCCGGGTGTTTGCCTATGCGTTGATGATCCGCGGTGGAATCCCGGTGGACGACGTCGAAACCTACCTGCTCGACCGGGACTGGCTGCTCGACGGCGCTCGGCTCCTGAACTGCGATGCGGACGACTTTGCCGGCGACTTGGTCGCGGCCATGCTTCGCGCAGGCTCAGTGGTGCATCGTGATGGCCGGCTGCACGCGGCCGCTGAGCATACGCCAGTTACCTCGGAGTCGATCGACGTGCCGCTGCCACGGGCATGGCCGGCGGTCGCGCATCACCAGTAGGGGTAGCTGCGTGTCGCCAAGGGATAGTTGCCGCGGAACAGGTTGTTGGGATCGACGCGCTCTTTGATCTCTCGCAGTCGCGCCAGCGCGGTAGGCATGAAGATCTGGTCGATCGAGGACCCAGCCGCGAAGGTCATAGGGACTCGACCGCTGATCGAGAACAGCAGATCCGCGGTCACACGGTCGAAAGCCTGGCGAATCTGGCCGTGCAGCTGCGGACTGACTGCGGCAGCGCCCAGCAGGACCATGTACGGCTCCTCGATGATGCCGACCGGTCCGTCGGTGGTCGTGGCTTTGGTGAGGGCGCCGCCGAGATGGCGGATCTGGACCACCTGAAGGGGCGAGTACCCGCAGGTGATTTCGTCGAGCAGGCTGTCGATCGTCAGGTCAGTGAGCCCGGTCAGAAGGTGGGTCCGACCCATACCAGGCATCGGGTCGTCGGGCTCGGCGGCGATCGAGGCGATCTGTGCGGTAGTCAGCTCGGAGTATGCGCCCGACTCAGGCTGCGCAACCGCGTAGAGCGGAGCCAGCAGCTGCTCCGCCTCCTCTCGCTCGCCCAAATAGGCCATTCCGAAACCAACCAGAGCGCGGCCACGCAGGGGCTCCGGTACGCCGTCGATATCGGGCATCGACACCAACCAGGCCCACAGACTGAGCTCGTCAGGCGCGGTCTTGGTGATCTCGCCGTACGCTCGCAGCAGGGCCGTGCCGTGCTCGATCGACCACAGCCGACGTCCTCCGTAGATGCGCGGCGCCGGAAGCAGATCGAGCTCCATCGCCACGACGACGGCGAACTCGCCACCGCCGCCGCGCAACGCCCAGAACAGATCCGGGTCGCTGTCGGCCGTTACGTGCACGACGTCGCCTGAGGCGTTCACGGCGTCGACGGCCCGAATGTGGTGAGCTGCCAGACCGTACTTGCGGCCGAACCAGCTGAGCCCGCCGCTGAGCGTATATCCAACGACTGTCGTGTCACCGTTGCTGCCCGGCAGCGAGGTGACTCCGGTGCCGTCTAGCGCGGCGTTGAGATCGCGCCACGTGGTTCCGGCGCCGACCCGGACGGAGTCTTCCTGAACCACGATCTCGTCCATACCGTCGAAGCGGAGCAGGACGGCGTCGTCCGCCGTGTGCGCGGTTGCGCCGTGGCCCCGGGGCTGCGCGGAGACGGAACAACCGAATGCCGCGGCGACGCGGACGGTGTTCTGGACATCGTCGAGGCAAGTGGCGTAGACGATGGCGGCCGGTTCTTGTGGCACGTGGGTGTGCCAGGCGAGTCGCGCGGCCGGCCAGTCGTCACAAGCCTGCGACACAACGCGGCCCGCGATGGCGGCGCGTAGCGCATCGACAAGCTGCATATTCTCTTGGCGGGTCATGAAACCAGCCTGCGGGGTGACCGTCGACAACACCTGTATGACTCGATCGATGCCGCGTATACGCCGCGTCATCTGCCGCGTGCCAATGTCGAGACTGTGCCGTTCGCGGTGCCGGTTAGGGGCCTTGCTCACTCCTCCTCACACTGACCGGCAACCCGATTGCCGATGAGTGGCACAAGTCGCCCGGGCGCCCGACCGCGTCCGGGCGACTTTTGTCCAGCGTGTCCGCTTCTGGTATGCGTGACCGGAGATGAGCCTCAGGCGACCGCGCGGTCGGACAGACTGCGCTGAATAGCTGGCTGGCGGGCGGTGAGAATTCGGGTCCGCGTGCGTTGAAGCGCGGGACCGGGCTCGAGTCCTAGCTCGTCGTTCAGAAGACGGCTGGCTTGCTGGTAGGCGGTGAGGGCATCGGCCCGGCGATCGGCCCGACTGAAGGCGAGCATGAGGAGTTCCCACAGGCCTTCGTCGAAAGGGCGGGCCGCCGTGGCCTCACCAAGCTCCGAGATGGCTTCCTCGCAACGGCCCCGCTGGATGTCGAGTCGCCAGAGGCTTTGTCGAGCTGAGTGACGCTGCTCCTCGAGCCACGTACGGCGAGCCTCGAAATAGGGGCCCCTGAGGCCACCCAGCGCTGGACCATGCCACCTTGAAAGGGCTGAGCGGAGAAGTGCGCAAGCCTCTTCGAGCTCGCCGCGATCCCGCGCAGCCCTAGCGGCAGCTGTCGTATGCCGAAAGTCCAGCGCGTCGACCCTCGCGGGGTTGACGATGAACTGATACCCGCCGCCGACAGACCGGATCTCCGAGTCTTTGGTGGCCTGCTGCAGGAGCACCTGACGGAGCCTGCTCGCATACGAGCGAGTCGTCGTGGAAGCGCTTCGCGGCGCGTTGGGCCCCCACAGCGCGCTGACGATCGCCTCGGCCGAGACCTGCCGGCCTTCGCTCAGCAGGAGCAGGGCAAGTAGAGCACGTTGACGTGGAGTCCCCAGATCCAGAACCTCGGAACCCCTCCAGGCCCGCACCGGGCCCAGAAGTTCGAAGGTCACCTCACCCGTCATGGCTTTTCCCATCGAGTTGGTAAGTCGCGGCCCCGCCCAGGCGGGCGAAACCCTGTCTGCTGACAGTATGTCAGGTTTGATGACGAATGGTCGACAGAGTCAACATGCTGTAACATGACTTCCATGTCCCAGGCAGCCCTGTACGGCCTCAACGAGCATCAAGACAGATCAGCGCGCCGCGCGACTCCTGCTGTACCGGAAGCGAAAGACATCGAACCGGCACCGAAACGCGGGCGGCGCGCGCCCAGGATGTCGGGAGACGACCGCGAGCGCGCGATCCTGGATGCTGCTCAGCAGCTACTACAGGAACGCCCGGTGCAGGACATCTCCATCGACGATCTGACGCGCAGCGTCGGGATCTCACGGCCTGCTTTCTACTTCTACTTCTCCTCAAAGGCGGCTGTGGTCCTTGCGCTGCTCGACCGGATGGCCGAAGCGGTCCTGGCTGCCACCCATCAAAAGTTCGAGGATGCCGGGGGTGACCCTGTGAAGCAGTGGCGCGCCGCGATTCACGCGTCCATCCGGACCTGGGGCAACCATGCGCCAGTGGTCGTCGCGGTGGCCCAGTTGCGTGCTCAGCATCCCGAGATCCGTGAGCTCTGGACAGCGATCATGGAGCGCTGGGTGCGCCGGGTCGAGAAGGCGATCGAGGCCGACCGTCGATGCGGTGTCGCTCCTCCAGGTCTGCCCGCGCGCGAGCTCGCGATCGCTCTGACGCTCATGAATGAGCGCTCGATGCTTGCCTGCACGATCGGTGAGGATCCGGCCCTTCCCGAGGATCGGCTGGTCGACATCCTCACGCAGATCTGGGTGAACGCCATCTACCTGGATCCGGCTCCCCGGCAGCTCGGTGAGGCATCAAGAAAGGAACCTCGCGATGCGACGACCTGACGGATCCCACGAGTACCGACTGACCATCCTGGGGCCGCCAGGGTTGATGCGGGGCGACGAGATTCTCGATCTGGGCTCCCCACAACAGCAGGCGGTCCTCATCATGCTGCTGGCCGGTGGCGGCAACTTCGTCCGCAGTGCCGATCTGGTCGACGGATTGTGGGGCGAACATGCGCCCGCCACCAGCGAGACGGTGATCCGGACCTACATCTCGCGGCTTCGGCGCCTGTTGTCGACAGATGACAAGTCGGTGATCACCTTCCAGTCCGGCAGCTATCTGATCGACGCCTCGCTGTTCGTTCTGGACGCGGCGGAGTTCGGCGACCTGATCAAGGTGGCTCGGCAGTACCGCGCCGACGGCGAATTGACCGCCGCGGTAGCCGAGCTCGAACGGAGCCTGAGTTTTTGGACAGGCACGGCGCTGGCCGGCGTGCCAGGTGAGGCCGCGGAGCGAGAGCGGTTTCGGCTCGAGCAACTGAAGCTCACTGCGTCGAAGGAGCTCCTGGAGTGTCGGCTGGATCTCGGGCAGCATGCAGAGGTCGTCGCCGAGGTTCCTCTGCTCATCCAGCTGAACCCATTGGAAGAACCCCTTTACGAGATCTACCTCCTCGCCTTGTACCGCAGCGGTCGGCGCGCCGAGGCTCTCGATGTCTACCGGATGCTGTACGACCTGTTGTCGACCGAGCTCGGAATCAGTCCTGGAGCCGGCGTGCAGGCGATCCACGAGAAGATTCTGAGATCCGAACCCGAGCAGGATGACGTGCTGGTCGAGCTCCGCGGCAGCAGGTCGCGCATCGAGCGGCAGCCGCTGAGGACGCCGCGAGTCGATCACGCTTCCTCGCAGCCGGCGGCCGGCGCCTCGCACACGGGATGGCGGTTCGTCGGCCGGCATTCGGAACGCACGATGTTTCAGTCGCTGCTCGCCACGGGCCCGCGCGAGCGTCAGCAGGTGTTGTTTTTTCACGGGCCGGCCGGGATCGGTAAGTCCTCCCTCGTGCGGCAACTGGCCGCAGACGCGGTTGCGGACGGCTATCAGGCCTGGTTGTTGTCCGGCAAGTCAACCTCCGACTTGCAGACGGAACTCAACGACGTGATCAGTGAGACTACCGATGTCGCCACGCCCGTGCTGTTGATCGACTCTCCCCCTGACATCGGCGAGCTTGAGCCCTGGCTGCTGTGCGACTGGCTGCCGAAGCTGCCCGTTGACGCGGTGGTCGTCCTGGCGGCTCGCTGTGGACCGAGCGCCGGCTGGCGTACTGACCCGCGATGGGCGGGCGCGATCCATTGTCGACGACTCGAAGGGCTTTTGGACGCCGAGGCGGCCGAATTGGTCGAAGGTTGTGGTGCCGAGCCAGACGCGAAGGCGTCGATCACCGATTTCGCGGACGGAAATCCCTTCGCCGTTGTGCTGAGCTCTGAGGTCAGCAGAACTGTCACAGCCAATGGGCAGCTCTCGCGGCGGGACGCCGCCCGGTATGTGGTGGACACACTGGTGACCACGCTCGCAGGCGATGCTCCCAGCGCCTTGCATCGCAAGGCATTGCATATCTGTGCACATGCCCGCAGCACGACGGAGGACCTACTGCGTGAGGTCATGCCGGCCGGTGACTCGGCCGAGTTGTTCGACTGGCTCCGTTCACACCCTGGCGTCGAGGCTGCGACCTACGGCCTGGAGATCAACGGCGTCCTGCGTGAAGCGCTCGACGACCACCTGCGGTGGCGCGATCCTGAAGGCTACAGGTCCATGCATCGCACGATCCGCGACTATGTCCTGGGCAAGGCGTTGCGGGACTGTACTGAGCCGTACGCGCTGATCGAGGCGGTCAGGGCGATCGGACATCTCTGTCGCGCGGGCGGGGTCTCGTCGCGGTACGTCTCATGGGCCGGGGGCAACGACATCGTTGGTGGTACTGCCGGGCCGGATGACCAAGCCGAACTCGTGGGCATGGCACGTGAGTTCCATGGCGACACGGTTGCGCAGTCGGTGCAGTATTGGTTCGGCCGACGGCCGGAGGCTTTCCACGTCCTGAAGTGCCGCACCACTGGACGCCTTCGTGGGTTCTCGAGCTGGTTGACGCTCGAAAGCCCGGCACAGGATGAGATCGAAGCAGATCCGCAGGTCGGAGCGATTTGGCGAGATGTCCACGATCGTATGGAGGTGCCCGCGGGACGTCACATCGGAATCGCCAGACATCTGATCAGTCCGGTGGGGCAGGCTGGACCGTCTCCTGTCGTCGACGCCATGCGCGGACGGATGATTCGTTCATGGCTGCATGACGACCGCTTGGTCGCGTCGTACCTGGTGGCGCCGAGTGCTGCCTTCTGGCGTGGGTCGATGGAGTACTTCGGACAGTACGAGTTGAACGATGCGGCTATCGAGCATCCAGGAGCGATTTTCGGCCACGACTGGTTGGCTGAGCCGCGGGTGCAGTGGCTGGAGGAGCACCTGGACGAGAGGATGGGAGCTGGGCCGGGGTTGCGGCTGTTTCTGCAGCCGAGCGGGCAGTAGTTCGGTGCAAAGCAGAACGTCAGCGAAGTAGAGAAAGTACAGCGCCCGGCACGAGTGCCGGGCGCTGTTCCATAAAGGAGGGGAGGTCAGTATTGCCCCAAATGAACAGTTTTCCAGTCGCTGGCTTGGGAGACTGGAATGTACTCATGTGTTTCGGTGGTCGTCCCATCGCTGCGATACCACCGGACGGTGATGTTGCCCTTGAACCAGTAGTCGTCGAACCTGTCGCACTGGCGCACCGAGTAGGCGTACGGGAAGTCGCGACGAGGGGTCTCCGCGAAGTTGCCGTTTTGATCGGTTCCCCACATGCTGGCTCCGATGACCGTGTGGTAGCCGGAGCAGGCCTCAACGTGCTGCCCGTTCGTGCCGGCTGCAGCGGGAGAGGTCGCGGCGACCGCGACGATGGGTAGTAGTAGAGCTACGCCGGCGCCGAGGCGGGCGAACGATGACGTGAGCTTCATGTTCCTCCTTGGAGAACATTATGGTTGCTAAGAGTCCAAGAAGCTTCACATGGAGTGATAGACAGACCGTCAACAGCTGATCCACGAGCTGCACGATGATGCCGTCTACTGGGTGTTGACCACGGCACGGTTTTCTGTGGGACATGCGTCTTCCAGGTTCGTCGAACCTCATTGAGCCGTCGGATCAGCCGATACGTCGGGAGGGGCAGTCCGGTTCGCCTAATCGTCGGATCGCTCTCGTCGCCGCCGTACAGGCCTACGTTGTAGGTGCCTTTTTGACCTGGACGGCCGGATCGGATCGAGCGGCCAGACAACATGTGCTGGACATGCCGGGTATGCCTGGCATGAGCGGGCACGCGATGCCGGGGATGCCGATGCCGGACAGCCATGAACGCCTCTCCCCGGTGCTGCGAGCGCTTCGTGACTCGACCCTGGCGGTTCCGTTCGCGATAGTCATCCTGTTTGTGGTCACGGCGGCCTTACGGCAGATAGTCGTCAGGGTTCGATGGCCGCTGGACGGCATGCGCGTTCGGATTCTGTTTGCTGTGGGCATCGGTATCTCCGCGACCGCCTTTCTCTTCAGCGACGTCGTCTCGGGGTTGATGTTTTCCGAGCCGCTGGCCGGGGTGAGTGCAGGAAGCCACTTTGCCGCGCTCGCCATTGCGGGGCTGCGTTATTCGCTCGCTTACGGTCTGCTGTATGTCGCCCTCTTCGGTGCCAGCGAACTCTCGGGCGGCCGAAGCGGCCCCGGAGTGCCTGTGAGCTTCCCCCGCCCAGGAGGAGATCAGACCGGCAACGAGCTCTAGCGGAGGGCTCGGAAGGCTGCGCGGATCTCGGCGGCGAAAAGCGCGGGTTCCTCCCAGGCAGCGAAATGTCCGCCCCTTACGGGCTGGTTGTAGTAGGCGAGGGTGGGGTAGACGTTCTGGACCCAGGTTTTTGGTGCTTGGAAGATCTCGCCGGGGAAGGCGCTGAAGCCGACCGGGACCTGGACCGGGGGAGACGTCATCCCGCTCACGGCATGGGCACTCTCCCAGTAGACCCGGGCAGACGAGGCGCCGGTGCCGGTCAGCCAGTAGAGAGTGATGTTGTCGAGGATCTGGTCACGCGTCAGATTGCCTGTGGGCAGAGCGGCGCGAAAAGCGCCGGCGACCTTGTAATAGCTGTCGGTGTCGTGGTCGAGCATCCATGCAGCCAAGGCGATGGGTGAGTCGAGCAAGGCGTAGCCGATGGTCTGCGGTCGAGTCGTCTGCTCGATCCGGTAGCCGCTGCCAGCGGTGTTGAAATCGAGGATCGCGGCCGCTGCGGCCCGTTCCTCGTCGGTATCCGTTGGTCCGACGGGTGCAGAGAGTGCGGAACGAAGCAGATTCATGTGGATCCCCGCGAGTCCGACCGGTGCCTGGCGGCCCATGGCGTCGGTGATGCCGGCACCGACATCTCCGCCCTGGGCGACGTATCGGTCGTATCCGAGGCGGTGCATGAGCTCGGCCCAGGCACGTGCGACGCGACCGGTGTCCCAACCGAGTTCGGTCGGTTGGCCGGAGAAGCCGAATCCGGGGATGGACGGTACGACGACATGAAACGCTTCCGCTGCGCGACCGCCGTACCGGGTCGGATCGGTCAGTGGTCCGATCACGTCGAGCATCTCGACGAAAGAGCCGGGCCAGCCGTGCGTGACGATCAGCGGCAGGGCACCGGGATGCGGGGAGGGGACGTGGAGGAAGTGGATGTCGACGCCGTCGATCTCCGTCAGGTACTGCGGAAACCTCCTGAGCGCCTTCTCGAATCTTCGCCAGTCATAGCGCGTCAACCAGTACTTCGCGAGCGCGCGAGTAGTGGCAAGCTGGACTCCCTGGGATCGGTCACTGACCTGCTCGGCCGTTGGGAGGGACATCGCCGCTATCCGGCGCCGCAACTCGAGCAGTTGGCTCGTAGGCACCTCGACCTGAAACGAACGGACGTAGTTGGCCGCGGAACGGCCGGCGTGCCGCGGCACGAGCGATCCTGTTGAGTTCCTTGATGACGCGCGCATGACCAGATCCCTTCGCGACCGATGCCTTTGACGTGCAGTCGAGCAGGAGGGGGTGGACGGCGGGTTGACGAGTGATCGACGGTTACCGGCCGAGCTCATGAAGCAGTTCGGGCCCAGTCCAGGTCCGGCGGTTTCGTTCTGCGGCCCGAACGAGGGCGACGAGCCGCGCGTTGATCGGGGCCGTGCGGCCGAGCGACTCCGCGAGGCGGACGACCTCGCCGTTCAGGTAGTCGATCTCGGTCGGCTGCCCGGCCTGGAGATCCTGCCACATGGAGGTTCGTGCCAGCGGGTCCATCCTGGGCAGCACGTCGGATCGCCGATAGAGGAAGTCCGGTAGCCGCAAGATGTCCGGTAAGTGTGACATCGGGCTGCGGAGGATCTGCGCGGGCTCGATACCGGCCATCGCCAGGAGGTTCATCGCCTCGTCCAGAGCCGCGGCCCAGCAGAGCCGGAAGGCGTGTTGCGACAACTGCGTCTGCATCGGCAGGTCCGACAGAGCGTTGATTGGATTGATGAGGTTGAGTAGGAGCTTGGCCCATTGCACGGGGAGGATTTCGTCATGCTCGAGCAGCGGAAGGCCGGCCCGGGCGAACGCACGCTCGTATGGTGTCAGCGCGGGGTCCCGTTGTACGAAGAGCGTCCCCTCGGTGCCTTGATGGAAGTGTCCGCCGGCATCGTTCACCACGTTGAATGGCACCATGCCGCTCAGCACGGTGTTCGCAGGCAGGCGCGTCGAGAGGATTGCACCGTTGCGAAGTCCGTTCTGGAAGCTGATAACGACGGTGTCCGGCTTGAGGACGTCGGCGAGTTCGTCGGCGGCGGTCGCGGTTGCGGCCGACTTGACCGTCAGCAAAAGCAGATCTGCCCTGCTGGCGGCCGCGGGACTGGTGGCGTAACTCAGGTCACCGGGCTCGATCCGCAGATCGGTGCCGAGGTAGTCACTCAACCTGAGACCGTGGTCCGCCAGCTCATCGGCCATTCGCCGGCGGCCGACGAACGTCACGTCACTTCCGCTCGCAAGGAGCCGTCCTCCGACATAACATCCGATATCGCCTGCGCCGTACACGACGATTGTCATCGCCCGCGTCCTATCTAGATGGTTGATCCGAACGAGCCCGGGAAGCGCTGCGAGCAAGGCACAGTGGGTTGGAAGGTTGCGCCCGCTCCGTCCCTCTAGATCGGCCTGCGCTCTCTCCGCCGGCACGTCCCGGGCCCACCGCTGGAAGCGGCGTCCTCAGAACACCCCAGACCGGTTGACGCCGGGTTGACGACCTTTGGAGCGCGGCGCCCGCACCGGAGCTCCGACAGGCCATTGGGGGAGACGTCGCAGCGGTAGGGCTTGCGTCAACGATCCATCGATCCGGTGTCAACGAGTTTCGGCTGCGATGGCTGCGCGCATACAGCGCGATCCGCCTAGACACCTGGAGTGACGACTGTGACCACATCACGCAGGCGGTGGGGGCTCTTGGCCGCCGCCGCCGTCTCGGCCGCCAGTCTTCTGGCCGTGAATTCGGTTGGTGGCGCGAATGCCGCGCAGACTGGAGACCCTGGGCAAGGACCGGTCGGCAACGAATCGGCCAAAGCCAAGGATCGGAAGGGAAACTTCGACGCACGCACGCCGGATGCCAGAATTACGTTGGCTCGGGCCGCGAAGGCCGGCGGTGCGGAGCCGGCCGGGTCGATGAGGTTCCGCAGCTCGCTCGGGGCACAAGGAGTCGTCCGGTTGGACCCGAACACCGGTACGCCGGCGCAGGTGACGAAGCTGGATGGCTTCCTGACCGGTCGCAGCATCAAGAAGGCTCAGGACATCGCGCTGGACTATGTTCAGGCGCATCAGGAGGTCTTCAGGCTGAGCGAAGCTGACCTCGCAACGCTGAAGTTACGCAAGGACTACGTCGACGACTTGGGCACCCACCATGTCTTCTGGTCGCAGACGGTGGACGGTATCGAGGTGTTCGGCAACGGCCTGAAGGCTAACGTCAGCAGGCATGGCGAGCTCATCTCGATCATGGGCTCACCAGTTCCTGGGCTGGAAGCGAAGGCCGCGGTGCGGGCGAAGGCACCGAGTGTGTCTGCGGCCGAGGCGCGCTCGAAGGCTGTGGCCGATGTCAATGGTACGGCGAAGCCTGCGTCTGCGAAGTCAACCGGCCAGCAGGTCCTGTGGAGCAATGGCGACTCCGCGAAGCAGGTCTGGTTCTTCACGGCTGACGGTCTGCGCAAGGGTTGGTCGACGTATGTCGATGCCGGTGGCACCAAGATCTACACACACGTGATTGATGCCGAGACCGGAGGCCTGCTGTACCGACGTGACCTGTCCAACGAGGGCACCGGCGATGCGCTCGTCACCGACTACTACCCGGGTGCTGCCATGGGGGGCACGCAGCGTGTTCAGAACCTCGTCCACAAGAGGTGGCTCTCCAAGGGGGCCAAGACCCTTTTGGAAGGCACCTCGGTCGCTGCGTTCGCGGATGTGAACGACGACAACGTGGCGAACGTAGGGGAGACGGTCAAGGTGCCGGGCACGGCGAGCGGCGCCGAGTACAAGCTGACGCCCTTCAACAGCAACAAACTGTGCGCACCGGCCTACGTCTGCACCTGGGACCCAGCCACACCGGATTCCTGGAAGACCAACCTGAACGAGGATGTCACCAACGCGTTCTCCTTGGCGAGCAACTATCACGACTGGCTGGCCAAGCCGCCGATCAGTTTCACTCCGGCGGCCGGCTCGTTCGACGCCGCGGGCGGTGACCCGGTTGAGTTGAACGCTTTGGATGGCGCGGCAACCGGGGAGGATGGTGGGCCGGACCCCGCGCACGTCGACAACGCCAACATGAGCACCCCACCGGACGGCACCTCACCGACGATGCAGATGTATCTGTTCGGCACGACCGCCCCGGACAGCTTCTTGCCCTCGAGCTCCGCGAATTCCGCGGACGTTCTCTACCACGAATACACGCACGGCCTGTCCAACCGCCTGGTCGTCGACGCGACTGGCAACGGAACGCTGACCAGCGTTCAGGGCGGCTCCATGGGGGAGGCGTGGAGTGACTTCTACGCCCTTGACTACCTGGTCTCACACGGTCTGGTCAAAGACACCAAGGCCCCCGGCGAGGTCCTCGAGGGTCGGTATGTTGCCGCGGGGAAATCGATTCGTACGATGGCCATCGACTGCGGACTCAAGGTCGAAAATCCGAACTGTGTCGCTCGGGACGGTTCGAAGGGTGGTTACACGTACGGCGACTTTCCGACGATTGCGGGCGCTCCCGAAGTCCACGCTTCCGGCGAGGTATGGGGACAGACTCTCTGGGATCTGCGAGCACGGCTCGGCCGCTCGTACGCGGTCAGCATCATCACCCGGGCGATGGAACTGTCGCCCGACAATCCGACCATGCTCGACATGCGCAACGCGATCGTGCAAGCGGACCTGGTGGCAGGCGGCGGCAAGAATGCCCGCGCGATCTGGAGCGTCTTCGCCAACCGCGGGATGGGCTGGTTCGCGGGGATCCTGGACGGTGGGGACGCCTACCCGGCGGAGGATTTCCACCTCCCGCCGACCGGTGCCACCACGACGATCTCGGGCGTCGTGACCGACAAGGACACCGGCGCACCACTCGGCGGTGCGCTGGTTTTCGTGGGCGGACATTCTTCCGGGTTCGCCGGTGACTACTCGGCGGTCACGGATGCTGCCGGCAAGTACACGATCCACAATGTGGCCCCAGGCATTTATCCGAAGGTCGCTGTCACCCCGCCTGGGTATGAACTCACGGTTCAGTCGGTGACAGTACCCGCGGGCGGAGTGACGACGAACCTCGCGCTGCGGCGTAACTGGGCCTCGGCCTCCGGCGGGGGCAAGATCGTTGCCTTCAATGGGCCGGACCTGACAGCCTACGGCTGCGGTCCGAGTGCCGCCATCGACAATCGGCAGGGTAGCGGCTGGGGTAGTACCACCGGTGACGACAACGGCACCCCAACCGGTACGGTGATCCCCAAGCACATGGACATCAAGCTGCCGGCGACCGTCAGCATCGAGTCGTTCAAGGTGGATCCGTCGAACGTCTGTGGCGATTCCGTCAGCTCCGCGACCGGAAAGTACCGGATCGAGACCTCGCCCGACGGTGTCACCTGGGCAACCGCGCGCGAAGGCGAGTTCGACGCCACGAACCGAGGTAAGTACAACGTCGTGACCCCGACCGGTAATGCGACCGGCGTCCAGTACGTTCGGTTCACCATGCTGAGCCCGCAGGTTCCCGACTTCGCCACCAACTGCCCGTCTGGGGGCTTGGGCGGGTGCCAGTTCACCGACATGACCGAGATCCAGGTCTTCGGAGTCCAGTAGCACCCCGATGGGAGTGGGTCGGTCTGGTTCGCGGCCGACCCACTCATCAAGGGCGGGAACAACTAGCTGCCATCGCGAGATGCAGCTAACTGGGGCAGCCGGCACCCTCTGCGTGAGATGTGACCGTGGTACCCAGGAGGGTGTAGCACCAGTTGCGGCCGTTGGTGACGTTCCTGTTGTCGAACTGCTCGTAGCCAGCCTGCCAGGATGCCATGCTGACCTGTACGGACTGGGCACCGGCGGGAATGTAGGCTCGCCACGTTTGGCCGGCAGGTCGACCTTGGTGACAGTAGTCGTTGGCCACGCCGGAAGGAATCCAGTGGTAGCAGGTGCGCGCTAGGTACGCACCGTGGTTGGTGAACTGGATGTAGTTGTTCTCGGTCGGTCGCGCGGGAGCTGCGGCGGAGGTCGCTGGGGCTGCGGTAACGAGTCCGGAGATCGCGATCACGGCCGTTCCGGTCAACCTGAGCAGAGATGCGGTCCTCAGTGAGCGCACGATGTTCCTTTCGACTGATTCGGGAGACGACGGCGCGGAGTTGCAAGCGCCGGGTGGATCGAGGTCACTACCGAGGTAGACCTCGACCTTGAGCCTGTCTGCGCCCGGTAGACGGTGGATCGACACGAGATACAGTCGTCGGCTTTGCGCGCTCGGCGACTCCGGCAGGCCGAACGCCGCACGTCCCGGCCATCAATCGCTTGTGTACCGGTGCACAGGACCGTGGGGTGGTGGGTGTCAGGTCGTTGTCGACGGCAACGAGCTCACGACGAGGTGGTCGGAAGCCGCCGCCTCGTGACCACAATGTCCGCAATTCGTCTGGATGTGTGAGGTCGTAGGATGCGTATTGACTGGGATGCCTTTTTCCACAGCCTGTGGGTGACTTCGCTCGAGTTCGCTGGAAGCGAGGACCTGATCGCTGTTCTGGACGCTACCCGGGCGGAGACCCTGGCAGATGGCGATCCGGCGCAGAAGCTGCCGCGGCCGGGGCGGGCGATGGACCGTGCCCTCCAGGGTCGTGCTGTCGTCGGATGGGATCAACGATGAACAAGATCCTGAACTCCATCATGGACACCATCGGCGGGACGCCGATGATCAGGCTCGACCGGTTGACCGACGGGCTGGACGGCACGATCGTGGCGAAGCTTGAATATTTCAGTCCCAGCGGATCCAAGAAGGACCGCGCGGCGAAGCGGATCATCGAGGACGCCGAGAAGTCGGGTGAGCTCAAGCCGGGGCAGGCTGTCGTCGAGGTCACCAGTGGGAACACGGGAGCCGGATTGGCGATCGCCTGTGCGGTCACGGGGCACCCGTTCATCGCCGTGCTCACGGATCATCCGTCCAAGGAACGAGGACGGATGATCCGCGCCTTGGGCGCCGAGGTGGCGTCCGTGGACAGTGTGGCCGCGGGGTCTGGTGAAGAGCCAATGCTCGTTGAGCAGGAGGTACGCCGGATTGTGGCCTCTCGTGGCGCCTTTCGGGCCAACCAGTTCGGCAACCGGAGCGATGTCGACAGTCACTACACGACCACCGGGCGAGAGATGTGGGAGCAGGCAGGCGACGACATCGACGCCTTCGTGGACTTCGTCGGGACTGGTGGTTGCCTGGCCGGCGTCACCCGGGCGCTCAAGGAGCAGAAGCCCTCGATCAAGTGTTATGCGGTCGAGCCCGAGGGCGTCGCGACGCTGGCCGGGATGCCGGTCTCCCGACGTTCGCACGGGATTCAAGGTGGGGGTCTCGGTCGACACGACCTGACTCATCTGCATCACGTTGCCCTGGACGGATATTTACAGGTCAGCGGTGAGGACGCACGGACGACGTGTCGAGAGCTAGCGCGCCGCGAAGGCGTTTTCGCCGGATATTCGGCCGGCGCGAATGTGGCGGCCGCGCTGCAACTGCTTCGGGGCCGCTTCGCCGGAGGAACTGTTGCGTTGGTCATCCCCGATACGGGCATGAAGTATCTGTCGACGGATCTGTGGGCGTGACCTGGAGCGGTCCGGTTGATCTATGGATCAGCCGGACCGCTTGACGGGCGTTCTATGCATCGAGTTGATGGACGTCTCAGTACTGGCGGGGGTGCCGCTCGCGTGGCCAAACGGGATAATTGCTGCGCAAGCGCCGGTGCGGATCGACCCGGTCCTTGATGTCGCGCAGGCGGGCCAGTTGACGAGGAGCGAAGATGTGCTCGATCGGCTCGTCACCGGCCATCGTCATCGGCACCCGGCCGCTGACGGACAGGATCACCCCGGCGGTCACGCGGTACAGCGCCTGCTGGATGACTCTGGTCTGCTCCGGATCTGTCACCACGCCGGCGGCCAACAGCAGATAGGGATCGTCGATCGCGCCCGACGGGCCGTCCGTGGTGGTCGACCGCAGCAAGGCACCGCCCAGGTGGCGGATCTGGAGCATGGCGAGCGGCGTGTCACCACGGTTGATCTCCTTGAGGAGCGCGTCGACGACCTCATCATTGAACTCGGTCAGCAGATGGGCGCGCCCGGTAATCGGCATCGGCTCGTGTGGCTCGTCGGAGATCGAGTCGATCTGATCGATCGAAAGACTGCCGAACTGCCCCAGCTCAGGCTCGGCCACTGCGTACAGCGGAGCGAGCAGTTTCTCTGCTTCGTCGGCATCGCCGAGATAAGCGGCACTGACACTGACGGCCGCTCGTCCACGCAGGGGCTCGGGAACGCTGTCGAGGTCCGGCATTCGCAGCAGTGTGAGCCAGAGCGTCAGTTCGTCGGGCGCTGCATCGGTGACAGTGGTGAAAGCCTGCACAAGCTCACGAACGTGGAAGAAGGACCAAATCTTGCTGCCACCGTAGATGTGCGGCGCTGGGTGGAGTCGGACTTCGATGGCGGTGACGATTCCGAAGTCGCCACCCCCGCCGCACAAGGCCCAGAACAACTGAGCATCGGAGTCGGCTGTGACCCGCCGAGCCTTTCCGCCGGCGTCGACGAGTTCAATGGCCTGGATGCTGTGAGCCGCCTGACCGTAGGCCCGGCTGAACCAGCTGAGACCGCCGCTGAGTGTGTAGCCCACGACGGAGACGTTGCCGTTGCTGCCCGGCAGAGACGTGGAACCGGTGCCGGCCAGAGCTGCGTTCAGGTCCTTCCAGGCAACTCCGGCGCCGATACGAACGACGTCTCGTTCGACGGTGATCTCGTCGAGTAGGTCCAGGCGGAGCAGAATGGAACCGTCCGCTGTGTGCGAGGTTGCCCCGTGCCCGCGAGGTTGCGGTGAGACTGCGAGGCGATGCCACTCAGCGGCCCGCACGACCTTTTGTATGTCGCGGACGCTCGCCGCATGGACCACCGCCACTGGCTCCTGAGGGACCAACGTATGCCAGGGGCGTCGCTCAGCGTCCCAGTCCTCGGCGTCCGGTGCTACCACGCGTCCGGTGAGGACCCGACGGAGGTCGGCAATCAGAGTCTTGTTCGTCTCGGTCATGAGACCAGCGTCGAGTGTCTGGATTGACAGCGCCTGTACCTCGAGGGCGAGGTATATATACGCGAGTTCGATGCGCGCCGTGCAGGTGCTGCGTCGATTGTGGCTTGAAGCAAGGAACCTTGCGCAGCCTTGGCCTCGGCCTCGTCCCGCGGCGCTGGAATCAACCGATCATCGACAGGTTGTGTACGCCGATGTTGTTTTCTGGTTGCTCCGCCCGGTGAAGACGATGGCATCCCCAGCGAACGGACCTCGTCCGATGGCCGGAGCGGACGGTCAGCCGGCTCGTCTAGGGCGCAGCGCCTGAGGTGCTGCAGGCGAGTCGGCTGACCACCCTGGTCGTCGCCCGTCCGGGGCGGAAGGATGACGGCCCAGAGTTCGTTCCGGATGCCGTCCGAGCGGCATCCGGAACGAACTCGTCCCCACGGCTACCCCTGGAACCGGCCGGCGAATCAGCTACCCAGCGGATCACCGACCGGTGGTAGCAGGTTCAATCGAGGACGGGGCCGAGCAGGTCGGCCAGGCCGACGCGGCGCAGAAACTCCGCGCGCACCCTGTCAGCCATCATGTTCACTACTTCGGCGCCGTCGTCGACCGGATCTACGTGGACGCGGAACGGCCTGCTCCCCTTGGGCGTGTCCACGATGGCGACGATCGCCGTCGAGACGTCCGCGACATCGGCCCAGTCTGGTGTGAGGTCCGCGAGACGTTCGCCCACGTGCTCGAGCAATCCGGGCTGGACGGCCTCGTAGATCTCAAGGAGCCGCGTGTCTGCGGGCTTGGCGCTCTTGGCGAACAGATCCGTACCGTGGGTGTAGACGCCGGGAACAAGAACAGTGGTATCGACTCCGAAGCGGGAGATCTCCAATGCATAGCTGGTGGCGAGCGAGTCCGCGGCCGCCTTCGCGGCGAAGTACGGAGCCAGATAGGGCGGGGTTCCGCCGCGAGTGCTCGAGCTGCTGACCCACAGCAACAGCCCATCGCGCCGCGAACGCATGTGGGGAAGCACGGCGCGGTTGAGACGCTGCGCACCGAGCACGTTGCTGTCGTACAGATCAGCCAGCTGTTCTGGGGTGAAGGCTTCGGCAGGACCGCCGGCGAGACGGCCGGCGTTGTGCACGAGCACGTCCAGGCGATCGCGCTCGTGCACAACGGTTCTGACGGCCAGCCGCACCGAGCTCTCGGACTTGACGTCGAGATCGATCGGTCGGAGGCTCACCTGGTGATCGGCGGCATAGGCGGTCGCCTCACTCGCCGCGGCGGCGTTGCGCCCATTGATATCGCGGATTCCGGCGTACACGTGATGGCCCGCGACAGCGAGGGCACGGGCGGCGGCGGCGCCGAAGCCGCTCGATGCGCCGCTGATGAGAATGACCTTGTTGATGTCCGGCCTCCAGGGTGGTGTCTCGTTCACCCTGGACGCGAGGAATCGACGTCGCGTTGACGACTCGTTACGAGGCCGATGAAGCCCCCAGGCGTTGCAGGGCCCGCTTCAGCCGTGGCGCGAGCGGGCGCTCGACATACCGATGAACGAGGTAGGCGAGACCGACGACCAGCGCGGTGGTGGCGACCAGCAGTAGATACTTGTTGAATCTGTCTCCGAAGCGTTCAAAGGCAATGAATCCGAGCTGGGCGTGCAATAAGTACAGCGGATAGGTCAACGCCCCGACCGCGGCGTACCAAGGCTTTGCCAGCCGGGAGGTGATGCGTAGCGCCACGGCAAGCATCACGCCGAAGATGGCGATGATGATGGCGACCACGATGAATACATGAAGCGTGGTGTGGTAACGGTCGCCGATGTCCGCGGCGAACTGCCGGCCACGGTAGAGGGCGTTGACCAGGCACAATCCAACGAGGGCCAACCACGACCTCCGCGATCCGAAGCGATAGATCAGGCTGAGTGTCATACCGGCGATGAAGTAGTGGGAGAACTGTGTATTGATGACCAGATCGGTCATCGGCGGGAGGACACCGAGTTCGAGCAGCGCGGTCAGACCGAGCCAGGTCCAGCAGACAACACTGACTCTTCGTGGAGTGATTGCGACCGTAGTCAGCACGAGGACGATGGCATAGAACCTCAGTTCGGCCCACAGGGTCCAATACACGACGTCGACGTTCTCGAGGTTGACCAGCGAGTTGAACATTGTCAGGTTGGCGAGGTACTGGCCAAGCCCGATCGGGAAGCGCCCAGCGCCGAAGAGGACCGAGACAGCTGCGGTAATCGAGACCGCCGCCCAGTAGGCCGGGTAGAGGCGGGTGATTCGTGAGACCACGAAGCTGCGCGGTGTCCGGTTCCACGCGGACAGCGAGACGACGAATCCACTGATCACGAAGAAGAGGTCGACGCCGAGATAGCCGTAGCGCGCGACGACGTTGAGCGCGCCGAAGTTCAGCGGCGAGACGACCTTGAAGTAGCCGGCGAACAGGTAGTGATACAGCAGAACCGAGCCTGCGGCGAGTATCCGGAGCAGATCGATCTCGTACAACCGGAGGGGAGTGCGGCTGTTGGGGCGCGCTTGGCGCACGTCGGAGAGCTGGATCGTCACCGTCACCAGTAGAGCGTTTGGTGCGTATCGAAAACGTATCAGGAAGTCTTAACGCTGCCGATACGCCGCGGACGATGTCATCGATGGCATGTTTCCAGGAAACCGTACTCGGATGTTCGCTCGATGAGCCATGCTGCGGATCCGGCGACCGGCAACCGCCGGCGCCGAGCCGACGGGCGGAGGCTCGGGTGGATGGCTTTGTCCATACTGGTCGTCACGCTCACCGCGGCAGGATGTACCGGCGGCCAGCTTGCGTCCGACCCGACGATTCAAGGCGATGGACCGGAGCTGTCCATTGCGTTCGCGGGCGACGTGAACTTCGAAGATCGTGCCGGAGAGCTCTTGGACAAGTCGCCCGCTTCGGCAGTCGGTCCGGTCTCCGGTCAGCTGGCTTCGGCTGATCTCGCGATCGTCAACCTGGAGACGCCGGTCACCACCCGGGGCGCGGCACAGCAGAAGCGATACTTGTTCCGGACGGACGCACGAGCGGTGAATGCGCTCAAATCAGCGGGTGTTGACCTTGTCAGCCTGGCGAACAATCACACCCTCGACTACGGCAGAACTGGACTCGCGGACACCATGAGTGCCGCCGCACGAGGTGGTCTGGGTACCGTCGGAGCCGGGGTGAACGCCAGCCGGGCCTACGCGCCGTGGCGGACGACGATCCGCGGCATCCGAGTCTCTGTCCTGGCCTTCAGCCAGGTCGAGGACCTTGCCGACCAGTGGGTGGCTACGCCATCGCGTTCTGGGCTCGCGATGGCGATCGACAACCGGGCGGCGCTAGCAGCCGTACGAGCTGCCCGTGCGGCCAGCGACGTCGTGATCGTGGTTCCGCATTGGGGTTCTGAACACAACCATTGCCCGACCCATGTTCAGCAAACCTTTGCCAGCGAGCTGGCGAAGGCCGGCGCAGACGTGATCCTCGGATCCCATGCTCATGTGCTTCAGGGGCAGGGGTACCTCGGTCGGACATTCGTTGCCTACGGCATGGGCAACTTCCTGTGGGGCGCAGGCCTTCTCACGCCGGAGGACTGGCGAGGTGGTGTGCTCAAGCTGACCCTGCGCGGTCGGACAGTTGTGCAGCGGAACCTGATCCCCACCGAGCTGTCCGACGACACTCGTCAGCCGGTGGAATTCGCATCCAAGGAAGCCGACAAGGAACGCGCCAGGGTCAACCAGCTGCGGGGCTGCACGAGTCTGGAGCGAACCCCTGGGCCGGTGAGCTGATCTGCTCAGGTTGTGACCGCGGCTGATGGCTCGGCTTGTGACTGCCGGCTCTTGCGGCTGGTGCTCAGCACGGCGAGGAGGGCGCCGGCAACGGTGATGACGGCCCCGAGAATCTGAATGTGGGTGAAGGACTCGTTGATGAACAGGACCGAGGAGAGGGTTCCGAAGACGGGAACGGTGAACATGGTGATGGTGGCTGTGATGGGACTGACGGCGCGTAGGCCCCGGTAGTAGAAGAGGTAGGCGATTGCGGTGGGGCCGACAGCCAGGAAGATCACGTTGGCCCAGGTGGAGGTCTGAAGCGCGGCCCAGTGTGTATCAGCGATGGATGGGATCGCGATGAGGCTGAGGGCCGCCGCGCCGACGCTGGTGGCATAGGCCGTGGCGCGGAGGGGATCGATGCCGCTGAGGACCTTCTTGGAGGCAATGCTGTACGCCGCCCAGCAGGCCGCTGCGAGGAGGTAGATGAAGTCGCCGGCCAGGCGAGGTCCGCTGACGGGGCTCCCACTGCCGACGCCGAGGAAGAAGACGACCGCACCAGCGACACCGAGCACGAGGCCGGCAATGCGCAGGCCCGAGGCCGACTCTCGTCGGGTCGCGATGAGCGCGAGGGTCGTCAGCACCGGGCTGAGGACAGGAATGATGACGCTGCCGTCTATCGCGGGCGCCAGTGACAGGGCCCAGAAGAAGAACAGGTTGTATGCGAAGACACCGATCAGGCCCACAGAGCCGGCTATGCAGAAGTCTCGCCAGGAGAAGCGGCTGCCGTCGCGCCGCAGGCAGAGCAGCACGACGAGGATGAGTGCGCCGCCGCCGAAGCGCAGCATGGCGGCGACGTCGTGAGGCATCCGTCCGACGACCACCTTCGAGCTGGTGAACGCGGTCCCGAAGAGGACCATGGTCACCAGTAGGTAGAGGTACGGCGTTGCTGCGGCAGCCGCAGGAGTTCGGGTCTGATCGCTCACGTCTGGATCCAGGTCGTTGTCGGGGGCAATGGATGACCAGGAATGCTGCATCCCGCGTGAGCATTCCGTCTGCATGTCTCGTGGGATTGCCGAGGTCTTCAATCGGGAGCTGGACCGGGGCCCGAAGGCCTCAGCCAGCTGTGCGGAAGAGATGGATCATTCGCCGGACCTGCTGGATGTACGGCGAGATCCCCAGGGCATCGAGCGCTTCCTGGACCGAATACGGGCGTAGCGTCAGCATGATGTTTGCTCCGTTCTAGTGGTGATAACAGCGTCGTGCGCTGGGATTGACGTCGAGTCAACGCCCTGGCCTTACGGCCAGAGGTCGGTGGAGAGGTACTTCAGACCGGTGTCGGGGATGACGACGGCTATGGTCCGGCCGGCTAGATCGCCGCTGAGCAAGTTGATGGCGGCGGCAACGTTCGCGCCCGCTGAGTACCCGGCGAACACGCCTTCGCGGATCGCCAGCAAGCGTGCGGTCTCGCGTGCCTGGTCACCACTGACCTGGAGGTAGCCGTCCAGCTGAACGCCATCGAGGTGGGTGAGGTCCGAGCGAGAGAAACCGCCGCCCTGGATCGGATGGTTGGGTTGAGTTGCCACTTGGCCGGCAAGGACCGCTGCTCCCGCCGGTTCCACCGCGAAGCACTGGATGGCCGGGTTGTGCTCCTTGAGTGCGCGGCTGACGCCCGCCAGACAACCTCCGGTCCCGACGTAGTCGACAAAGGCGTCCACGCGGCCACCGGTCTGCTGCCAGATCTCCTGCCCAGTGGTGCTGTAGTGGCTGGCGACGTTGCTCGCGTTCTCGAACTGGTCGGAGCGGAAGGCGCCCCGCTCGCCGGTGATTCGCTTGGCTTCGATCTCGACGAGCTCCATGTCGCCGCCGGAGATCTTGCCGGGTTCCGAACCGGCCAGCTGGTCGACAAGGACAACCTCGGCACCCAGCGCCGCGATCATCCGCGCGCGCTCGGCGGAGCTTCCACGGGACAGCACCGCGATGAATGGATGGCCGGTAACGGCACAGGCGATCGCCAGACCGGCTCCCGTGTTACCGCTGGTGAGCTCGACGACGGGCTGGCCGGGCAACAATCGGCCAGTCTTCTCAGCGTCCTCGATGATCCGCTTCGCGACCCGGTCCTTCTTCGAGCCGCCCGGGTTGAAGTACTCGAGTTTGGCCAGCAGGGTGCCGTCGATGCTCTCGGTGAGGCGGTCCAGCCGCACCATCGGAGTCGCTCCGATGGTATCGAGCACCGAGTTCGCGATCCCCGGCTGCGGTGCTGGGACCGCTACTCTAACGGGCGCAGTAGCGCTATCATTGTCTCTCATGAAACATAGTAGCAGTTCGGCGGCTGTCGCCGCGGCTGTCCGTGACGAGCTTCACCGCTACTCGATCGGGGAGAAGCTGCCCTCCAGCCGATCGCTGGTCGAGCGCTTTGGCGTCAGCCCGGTCACCGTGTCACAAGCGTTGGCGATCCTGAGCGACGAGGGCCTGGTGGTGACGCGGCCGGGAGCTGGTGTCTTTCGTGCCGACGCGAGCTCCGCTGCGCTACGGATCGTTGATACGTCCTGGCAGGAGATCGCGCTGGCCGCGGAGGAAGGTGAACCGGTCCCGCGGAGTGTTGACGCGTCGGCGATTGCGATGAGTCTCGCGGTTCCGCAGCCCGGACTGATCGCGTTCAACGGTGGTTATCTGCATCCTTCGCTGCAACCGGCGCAGGCCTTGAGCGCATCACTCGCTCGAGCCGCCCGGAGGCCCGATGCCTGGGAGATGCCGGCGCCGGAAGGCATGATCGCCCTCAGAACCTGGTTCGCGCGACAGATCGGTGGGGCACGCGGCAGCGTGACGGCGGCACAGGTGCTGGTCACGTCCGGCGGTCAGGCGGCCTTGGCAACCACGCTGCGCGCACTGACACCACCGGGTACCCCGATCTTGGTGGAGTCACCTACGTACCCAGGTGTGTTGGCCGCTGCTCGCCGGGCCGGCCTGCGACCGGTTCCGGTGCCCGTCGACCGCGACGGCGTACGACTCGATCACCTGGAGAACGCGTTCGCGGCCACCGGAGCTCGCGCCTTCTACTGCCAGCCAATGTTTCAGAATCCAACCGGCGCCGTGCTGGCCGCTGATCGGCGGGCGAAGGTCATCGAGGCCGCGCACACCGCGGGCGCATTTGTCGTCGAGGACGACTACGCACGCTACCTGGGTCATGGCGGGCCGCTGCCCGCACCGCTTGTCGCTGATGATCCCTACGGCGTCGTCGTGCACATCAGCTCGCTGACCAAGCCGACGTCGCCGAACCTTCGCGTCGGCGCAGTGGCGGCCAGGGGACCGGTCCTGGAGCGCCTCCGCGCCATCCAGCTCGTCGACAGTTTCTTCGTGTCGAGGCCACTCCAAGAGGCCGCCCTGGATCTGGTGACGAGCACAGCCTGGCCGAAACACCTTCGAAGAATCTCCGCAGGTCTGAGTGAACGGCGCGACGCGATGCTTGCGGCACTCGACCGCGAGCTTCCCGGCCTAGCGCCCGTGTACGCGCCGTCCGGTGGCTATCACCTCTGGCTTGCCTTACCCGGTGGGACGAGCGAGCTCACGTTGGTTGATTCGCTGCTGCGAGTCGGTGTCGTCGTCTCACCGGGTCGTCCCTACTTCGCGGCCGAGGCATCGGCGCCGTACATCCGGTTGAGTTTCGCCAACACGCCCGGCATCGACGAGATTGCCGAAGGCATCCATCGGATGGCAACCGTCATCAGTGAGACAAAGGTTTTATGACACCGAGGCGGCGATGAGCCGCGAGGATGTCATGGGCTCGTCGCCGCGGCCACGATGTCAGCGGATAAGGTTCGTGCCGGTTCAGGCCGGATAGGTAGGGAGCGGCTCGTTGCTGGCAGTCGCGAACAGGTAGGCCGCACACCAGGCCACCCAGTCGGAGCTGGGAGCTCCGCTTTCGGTGCTGGAGGTGGCGGCCACCTGTGCAAGCGCCACCCGGAGTTCGTCGACGGACCGGTACGTCGCGCTTGGCTCCACCCGACCAGGTATCCGTGTTGTCACCTCTTGAAGGATCCAGAGGTTCCCGTCCGGGTCAGCGAACCGAGCCCTGGTGCTGTACGTCCTCCGCTCCGGATCGAGCCCCGGAGCGAACCCCTCCGCCGTCCGGTGGAAGTAGTCGTCAACGTCGGCTCCGGCCTTCAGGAGCCCTTCACGAGCTTCGACGATGTCGGACACGACGACGTATCCGATCGATGAACCCGGCTGAGCAGGGTTCAGATTCGGCCCGAACTGGATCGAAGTCGCCGATCCTGGCGGAGTCAGCTGTACGACGCCTGGCGGCGTGGCGTCGAGTCGCCATCCGAGGCCGACGTAGAAGTCGCGGGCGCGATCGACATCGGAGACCGCGATGATGACGGCTTCCACCTTCTGGTCGAAGTCGCCGGGCTTTTCGGTTGTGCTCACTCTGGTTGGCCTCTCGTCCGGGATGACCCGATTGTCACTGGCCTGGGATCTTTTCGCGCCAGGGAATATCCCTGGTCGACATCACGTGGCGAGCCGACCGGTCGTGGATCGACACGACGTCGACCCGCCGTCAACCTGCCTGCGATGCGATGACTGCTGTCCACGCGCAGTGCTGACCTGGAGTGTGATGAGCAGACCTGGCGGTAAACCGTCCACGATCGAGATCAGTGAAGGCGTCTTCGCCTACGTTCAGCCCGACGGAAGCTGGTGGCTCAACAACGCAGGCTTCATCGTCGGCCGTCGCGGAGTGACCAGCATCGACACCTGCGCCACCGAAGCGCGAACCCGTGCGTACCAGGCAGCGATTCGCGGGGTGACCAGCCAACCGGTGCGCACGATCGTCAACACGCATCACCACGGTGATCACACGTTCGGCAACTACCTGTTCCATGACGCGACGATCGTGGGTCACTACCTCGTGCGGCCCGAGATGGAGTCCTTCGGGCATCCGGCGGACCTGCCGTTCTGGACGCCGGTCGACTGGGGAGCGATCGAACTCGAACCACCGACGTTGACGTACACGGATCGTGTGACGATCTGGAGTGACGAACTCGCCTGTGGCGTCGCCTACGTCGGCAGACCTGCCCACACCACCAACGACTCGATCGTGTGGATCCCGGAACGGTCGGTGCTGTTCGCCGGCGACCTGCTGTTCAACGGCGGTACGCCGTTCCTGCTGATGGGCTCGGTGAGGGGCTCGATCGAGGTACTCGAAGACGTTGTCGAGCCTCTCGACGCGACGACGATCGTTCCGGGGCACGGTGACATCTGCGGTCCAGAGGTCATTGACGACGTCCTCGCCTATCTGTACTTCGTCCAGAGCATCGCACGGGCGGGAAGGGCCGCCGGCCTGTCTCCACTCGAGACGGCTCTCGACACCGATCTCGGCGAGTACGCCGGGCTGACGGATCCCGAGCGGATCGTCGGAAACCTTCATCGTGCCTACGCGGAGCTCGAAGGTGCGCCCGAGGGGACGCCGTTGGACATCCACACGATCCTCGGCGAGATGGTCGCGTACACCAAAGGCCAGCGACTCCGCACGTTCGCATGAATTGCTCCGTCCGGCATATCGACCTTGTGAGGAACAGCAATGACCAACTACGACGTGGGCCGTCGCCGGCTGCTCAAGGCCTTCGGCCTCACCGCGGCGGCCGGTCCATTGGCAATGTCCAAGGCAGACGCCGTGCTTGGCGCGAGTCTCGGCTACGACGAGAAGACGGGCGTCTCACCGTCGGACTACCGGCCGCCGACCGATCTCGCGCGGTCGAGCGATGCGAAGTCGGCAGCGATCACGTGGATCGAGGCCAATGCTGCCGAGGTCACGAAGCTCAGTGACGATGTCTGGGGCTACGCGGAGCTGTCGTTGCGGGAGTGGAAATCTTCCCTCGCCACGGCGGCCTTGCTCCGCAAGTACGGGTTCTCGATCCGATGGGGTGCGGGCGGGTTCCCCGCCGCCTTCGTGGCGACGTTCGGGCAGGGCGGTCCGGTGCTCGGCTTCAACGCCGAGTACGACGCATTGCCAGGCCTGTCACAGGTCGCGGGTAAGGGCACCCATGACCCGCTCGTCTACAACTATGACGCCTACGGACCCACGTACGGTCCAGGCCACGGGGACGCGCACAACTTGCTCGGGAGCGGATCCACCGCCGCGGCGATTGCCGTCAGTCAGGCGATCCGCCGATACGGTCTGAAGGCGACGGTGAAGGTGTTCGGTACGACCGGCGAGGAGCAGCTCGTCGGCAAGCCGTACCTGGTCAAGGCGGGCGTGTACGACGGCCTCGATGCCTTCCTCGACTGGCACCCGTTCAACAACACACTGGCCTTCTGGAACACGACGAGCGCACTCACCTCGGCCACGTTCACATTCGTCGGGGCAGCCGGCCATGGCGCGAACCCGCTCGGCAACAAATCCGGGCTCGATGGCGCATTGCTGATGGCGACGATGTCCGAATACCTGCGCGAGAAGAACGTCGCGGCGTCCGGCCGGTTCCACTACGCGATCATCAACGGCGGAGGTGCGCCGAACGTGACGCCCGACCTCTGCTCGATCTGGTACTTCGTTCGTGAGGGCAGCCCGGCCCGCGTGAAGGTCCTCTACGACAAGATTGTCGAGTGCGCGAAGGCTGCGGCTCAGGCGAGCCAGACTCGCTTGGAGCACAAGTTCCACTCGGCGACCTGGAACACTCTGGGCAACAAGGCCGGTGCCGAGCTCATGAACGACAACATGCGACAGATCGGGCCGCCGCTCTTCACTGCCGCTGACCAGGAGCTCGCCCGAACGCTGCAGCGCTCCGTCGGCAAACCGGCGGATGGGCTGCCCACCGGCCTGATTCCGTTGGCGCCGCCGGCGCCCGCGTTCGGCGGTGGTATCTCGACCGACACAGCGGACGTGAGTTGGCGGACGCCGGTCTTGACGGCGCTCGTCACGACATTCCCGGCCGGACTGCCCAATCACAACTGGACCGTGACGGCGGCAGCGGCCAGTCCGATCGGTCACTCGGGCATGCTTTCCGCGGCTCGGTATCTCGCCGCCGCGGCCATCGACCTGATCGAGCAACCTGATCGTCTGGCGGCGATCAAGGAGGAGTTCAGCGGCCGTACGGCCGCTGTGCGTTGGGAGAGTCTGATTCCCGAGGGGCAACAGCCGCCGGCCTACGAGCCTCCGCAAGACTTCCTCACGGCGACCGGCCAGACCTGGCCGCCGCCGGCCGTCCAATGGCCGGTCCCCGAAGTCGTCTCAACCGAGACTTTGGGCGGCACCGGCCCGGCGCTTCCGCCGGTCAGCTGATCAAGCCGTGCCGGGAGAGAAGTTCGCAAGACTTAGGTCTGGTCCAGCCAGGTCTCGATGACCTGGCCGGCCAACTCGGCGAGGGCCGGGCCGTAGGTGCGGGCCTGGCGACGGAGGGCGCGGGGATCGGCGTTCACGGCGACCAGGACGTCGGCGTATCCGACGAGCCAATGTTCGAGGGCTCGGTGGTCGACCTCCAGGTGAAACTGGAGGGCGAGTACGTGGGCGCCCAAGGCGAAGGCCTGGTGCGGGCAAACCTCGGTCGAGGCGAGGTTTCGAGCTCCGCGGGGGAGATCGAAACAGTCGTAGTGCCAGTGCAAGACCGGCGTACCTCGAAGCGGTTCCAGCAGGTGGTCCGAACTGATCGTCAGCTCGGCGTACCCGATCTCCGCGGCGGTACCAGGTGCAACGTTCGCACCGAGCGCTCGAGCGATCAGCTGGGCGCCCAGGCAGATGCCGAGAGTTGGTCTGCCGGCGCCAAGCCGGGCGACGAGGGCATCGATCTCATCGGCGAGGAACGGATAGCTCTCCGCGTCGTTGGCTCCGATCGGCCCACCGAGTACGACGACCAGGTCCGCTTCCTCGATGGCGTCGCGGTCGACGCCCTCGACCGCGGGATCGAGGTACCGGACGCTGTATCCGCGGTTGTGCAGGATCGGCAGAACCAGGCCGAGATCCTCGAAGAAGACGTGCCGTACGGCGATGGCAAGAGGCATATCGAACGTTCCGATCGAGAGGACAACGGACGGGCAGGGCTGTAAGGCTGGGTCCTCGCGGTCAACGTCGGCTTGACGATACGTAAGCGGCGCGCCCTACGGCGTCGAGCAGTCGTCAATGAGGGGTGTACTGCGCTTCGTGATCCTGGATCAATGACTATCAGGAAGTATTTCGCAGCCGTGTTCGCCGCTGTGGCGCCGGTTGCTCCAGCTCTGGCGTCCACCTTGCGTCTTCCGACAATCGAACTGATGTCCCGATCCGGACAGACGGAGCCGATGTATCCGGTCTACGACGTCTGCTCCGCCGTGGGCGATCTGACCCGTGGGCGGGGGTGTGGCCGATGAGTATCGACCGACGTGCTCTGCTGCGCGGCTCCGGGGTGACCGCGCTTGGCCTGATCGGTCTCGGTCATCTGGCCGGCCCTGCCGCGGCGACTGGCGCGCACACCGCGGCGACGGACCTTCCCGGGGGAGGGCCGACCGATGGGGTTACCCGTACCCTCCTCCAGCACTTCGAGGCACCGGCAAAGGGCTGGGACATCTACCAGACCCGGGTCGAGATTCCTGTTGGGAAGCAGTCAGGGCGGCACCTGCACCCGACTGGTCCCGAGGTCGGGTACTTGATCCGTGGCGACGTCGCCATGGAGTTCGACGATCGGCCGACGCAGATCCTGCGGACCGGCGACCCCTTTCATATCCCGCCGGACGTCATCCACAACGCGGTCAATATCGGTGTTGTCACAACGATGATGCTGTCGACTTACGTGATCCTGCACGACCAGCCACTGGTCATCAACCAATGACCAGGGAGGCATCTGCGACCCGGCGGTACGGCGTCGTCCTCACCGTCATTCTCATTACCCAGCTGATGGTGACATTGGACGGCACCGTGATCAGCGTGGCGATCCCGAAGATCGAGCAGACACTGCATTTCAGCCCAGCCGATCTCTCCTGGGTCCAGAATGCCTATGCGCTGGCCTTCGGAGGCCTTCTGCTCCTGGGAGCGCGGGCGGGTGATCTGCTCGGTCGGCGGAGAGTTTTCATTGTAGGTGTGGGTGTGTTCACCTTCGCGTCACTGTGCGGGGGACTGGCGCCGACGGCTGGATCGCTCCTGGCCGCGCGCGTCGTCCAGGGACTCGGCGCCGCGATCGCGGCGCCGGCCGCACTCGCGTTCCTCATGCTCGCGGCGGGCGAGGGAACCCGGAGGCTGAAGGCACTTGGCCTCTACAGCCTCGTGAACTCTGGCGGCGCGAGCGTGGGACTGCTACTCGGCGGGGTGCTGACGGACCGGCTCTCCTGGCGGTGGGGATTGTTCATCAATGTCCCGATCGGGATCGCGCTGATGATCACGGCTCGCGTCGTGCTGCCACGGGCGAAACGAGAAACGGGCCACTTCGACGGCGCAGGTGCGTTGACATCGACCGTCGGCGTCACGGCGATCGTCTACGGCCTGATCCGGGCAGCACAAGCAGGCTGGTCGTCGATCGAGGTGCTGAGTGCTTTCGGTGCCGGATCGATTCTCCTGATCGCGTTCGTCCTGATCGAGCGGCGCGCTAGCCACCCCGTCGTACCGCTGAAGCTGTTCGCCAGCTTCGACCGCGATTCTTCTTATCTGAGCATGCTGCTCCTGGTCGGCACCTTGCTCGGCATGTTCTTCTTCCTGACGCAGTACATGCAGGGTGTGCTGGGTTTCACGCCGCTACAGGCCGGTCTCGGCTTCCTGCCGCTCACCGCGCTCCTCCTCATCATGACGAGGATCGTTCCACGTCTCATCGGCTGGGTCGGGCGCGGTCTGCTGACCGTTCTCGGCTCGGTGGTCGTCTTGGGCGGCATGGTGTGGCTGAGTCAGGTGACTGTGCACTCGAGCTATGCAGCCAACATCCTCGGCCCGCTTGTTCTGTTCGGAATCGGTGCCGGGGCGCTGTTCATCCCGTTGACCGGCCGCGCCCTGGCGCACGTCCGGCCTGAACACGCGGGTGCTGCTTCGGGAATGCTCAATGTCACCCAGCAACTTGGTGGTGCGCTGGGCCTCGGCGTGCTTGTCACCATCTTCGGTACGGCGATCCGGGGGAGGGGCGCGATGGATTCGCGAGAACTGCTGACCAGAGGAGTACATCAGGCCTATCTGGGTGCCACAGGATTCGCAGTCATCACGCTTCTCGTGATGGTGATCAGCCTGCGGCCCTGGCGGCGACGGAAGAACTCGGTGGGCACCGAAGAGGCGGTGGTGGTAGCCGATGCCTGACAGTGAAGGTGGTCGTCTCAGGCGTGCTGTACGCCGAGCGGCGGGCCTCGTCGAAGACATGGCCGGTTTTGTGTTGCTGACCACGCTGGGACTATTGCTGTTCGTCAGCCGCCGATCTCGTGAGAGGAAAGTGCGACACACCAAGTCCGACCATTGGTCCATGCGCTTTCCCCACGAGCCCGAGCGTCGGTAGACCGAAAATGTGCAGACGGTGGCAGCGTTGTCAAGCTCGCATCCACAGCGGTGGTCGACCGTAGAAGTGTGACTACTCAACGGCTTGCCCGCAACGACCTTACGAGCCGTTGCACCTACGATCGACGGACGGTCCTCCGCGCTACCGGTGTGGCGACGCTCAACGCCATCGGGTTTCCGGTCGGGGCCACGGTTCCGAGGTCGGCCGAGCTCGTCGTCCGCCGCACAGCCGGCTCGGACCTCGACGGGGTCACCGCGATGCTCGCGCGGCAGCCGGAATCGAACCTCTATTTCCGGTTTCAGAGCGCTATCGGGAGTCCGCCCCGGCCATCGATCGTGAAACTGCTGCTCCAGGGCAACGGTGGGACCTGGCTCGCCGAGCGCGGAGACGTGGTCGCGGGGCACGGAATGTGGGCCTGGGTCACCGAGGCCGCGATCCCCACAGCGGAGATCGCGATCATCGTCGACGAGGCCGAGCAGGGGCGCGGTCTGGGAAGCCGCTTGTTCGATCTCGCAGTCGCTGACGCGATCGCTGCCGGAACGCGACAGTTCTTGCTGATCGTCAGCGCGATGAACGACAAGGTGCTGCGCATGGTCCGTCGCCGGTGCCCGGGAGCCGTGTTCGAGTACAGCGGATCGTTGGTCACTGTCACGGTCGACGCCGCTGATCTTGGAATCGGCGCCGGGACGCGGGCCTGAATGTTGCCCCAGGCATCCGATCGGTGGCGCGCCCCCCGTGCGCTCCGCTCCTCGGGCGATGTCCTTGTTACTGCGACAGCGCTTGATCATTCGTTCGTTGACGGTCTGTCAACCGGGGTCCGCTGAGATGGTCCTCGAGACCCGAAGGGGACGTGTTCTCCGACGAGGTGGCGCCACCTCGCCTGATTCTCCTCAAACTGGGTCGGCCGCGGGCTGGGGGCAGCGTAGGCCGACCCAGGTGTTCGTCCCGGACGGTCGCACAGCGTCCGGGACGAACACCGTTTCCCATCGACGAGGAGATTTCGTGAACGAGGCGGCGATCGCGACTTTCGAGCAGCTGAACCTGGTGTGGGTGCCGGACAAACCGCAGCCCATGTTCGACACCGCTTGCGTGATGGGCGGGAGTATCGCCGGTCTCCTGGCGGCCCGGGTCCTGGCGAACTACGCACGTCACGTGGTTGTACTCGAGCGTGAGCGCGTCGGCCTGCTCGGCTCACCCCGGATCGGCGTCCCGCAGGACCGCCATGGACATGTGCTCTTGCCCGGCGGGTTGAGACAGTTCGAGCGGTGGCTTCCTGGACTGGCGGCGGAGGCGGTGTCGCGAGGTGGCTACCTGGCGGGGCCTAGTCAGCAAGTCGTTTACTACGACGGCGTGGCCCAGGCTCCCTCCGGGCCCGCAGCGATGTTGCTCGGAAGCCGTCCCTTCCTCGAGGCACGGATTCGCGATGTCGTGACCTCGACTCCGAATATCTATCTGATTCATGGAGAGGCTGCTGGCCTCACCTACGGAGCCGGCGGACGAGTCAACGGCGTGCGTTTCCGCGAAGGCCTGATTCCGGCGGACCTCGAAGGCCTGATTCCGGCAGACCTCGTAGTGGATGCGATGGGGCGTGGGAGCAACCTCTCGTCCTGGCTCGACCGGGACGGGTACGAGCGACCGCGCTTGCAGCGAGTCAAGACCGGCATCAACTACGCCACAGCCTGTTTCGAGCGAATCGAAAGCGCGGATGTGCAAGAGATTGCCTGCGTGCTCGAGCTCTTCCGCCCGCGATCGATGCCGCACGATCTGACGGTCGCGCACCTCAGCGTTGTCGAGAACGATCAGTGGCTGGTCATGCTGATGTCGTACGACGATCATCCCGCGGCACGTTCGCTCCAGGCGTTCCGCGCCGCGTGCGACCAGCTGCCACCGATCTTCGGTGAGGCTTCGTCCGGCAACGCGACCCGCCAGATCGAGACCTTCCACCAGGCCGACAGCCGGCGTCGTGACTTTCTCGGGCTGTCCCACTTCCCAGGAGGTCTGCTCGCGGTCGGCGACGCGGTGGCGTCCTTCAACCCGATCTACGGCCAGGGAATGAGCTCGGCGGCGCTTCACGCGTCGTGCTTGGCCGAATATCTGAGCGAAGAAGTGGACGTCTCCGGACGGGCCGACAGATTCTTCGCCTTGCAGCAAGTGGTCACCGACGCTGCGTGGACGGTGTCGGCGGGTGGAGATCAGGCACGGCTGGATCTGGTCAATGAGATCGAGGTTCCCGATGAAGTGGCGCAGCGGCGGTGGGCGCTCGGCCAGATCGTCCAGGCGACCTTGACCGACGAAGCGATCTCCGAGACCTTCCGATCCGTGACCGGCATGGAGGCGCACCCCGCCGTACTTGCAGATCCCTTGCTGATCCAACGTGCGATCGCGGTCAACTCGGCCGCTGAGCCTGATGGGACAGCGCGATGAACGAGAAGATGGATGCTCGGTGGACGCTACGGCTGCGTCGGCGAGCCGCGGTACCGGATGGCATCGTGACGGGTACTGAGACCCTCAGCAGAGCTGATCTCGTCGAGCAGTACGGTGCGCATCCTGCCGATGTAGAGCTCCTGAACGACGTGCTGCAACGAGCAGGGATCGCAGTGGTCGACTCCGACCTTGATGGCCGTCAGATCGTTGTAGAGGGCAACCGGGCGAGGCTCGCCGAGCTACTCTCCGAAGACAATCAGCTCGACGGAGTCGTAGTGGACGCATTCAGCACTGGATCGGCGCCCGTCGTACGACCTCTGTTCCGCTCGCTGAGCGGAAGACCGCAGCTCGTCTACACGCCGTTGGAGATCGCCGAGATCTACGGCTTTCCGCAGGATACCGATGGAAGCAGTCAGGTGATCGCGATCATTTCGGTCGCGGGTGGATACCGCCGAGCTGACGTCGAGGGCTTCTTCGCCGATTTGGGGTTGACGACGCCGCGCATCGAGGACGTCAGCGTGGCCGGCGTCCACAATGATCCATGGGCTGTCGGACAGGCACCGCGGATGGCGGACATCGAAGCCACGCTGGATCTGGAGATCGCCGGTGCCCTCGCTCCGCAGGCCAGATTTGTGAACTACTTCGCGCCCAACACCGAAGCGGGCATCCTGCAGGCAACCAGCAGCGCGATCCACGCCGAACCGACGCCCACGGTTGTCAGTATGAGTTGGGGCGCGTCGGAGAGCTCCCTGACCGCCCCGTTCATCGCCGCGATGGAGGAGTTGTTGGTCGACGCCGCCGCTCTCGGGATCACGATGTGTGCTGCCAGCGGAGATGCCGGAAGCGGCAACAATCAGTACGACGGCGGCTCTCACGTCAACTATCCCGCCTCGAGTCCCCATGTTCTCGCGGTCGGTGGCACAAGCCTGGCGGCCGATCCGGCCGCGAAGGTGATCCATTCGGAGACCGTCTGGAACGCCGGCTCGTCGCAGGCGACGGGTGGTGGCGTCAGCCGATTGTTCGGGCTGCCCAGCTGGCAGACAGATGCGGCGGTGCCACATCGCTTCGGTACCAGTGAGGGCGGCCGCGGTGTACCGGATGTGGCAGCCAACGCAGATGCCAACACGGCGTACGAGTTCCGGATCGACGGCAAGCCGGCGTTCATCGGCGGGACAAGTTGTGCCGCTCCGCTGTGGGCCGCGCTCGTGTGCCGCCTCGCTCAGGCAATTGGCCGTCCGCTAGGTCTGCTTCAACCATTGATCTACAGAGAGCTGACGAGGGAAGGCGTCGTGGCAGGCTTTCGTGATGTGGTTGCCGGAGACAACGGCGCCTATGCGGCGCGCCCAGGTTGGGATCCGACCACTGGCCTCGGTTCACCAGACGGAAGGAGGTTGCTCGAGGTGCTTCGGAGACGGATAGATGCCGCGGATGAGGTGCTTCGGGCGATGGGGCAACCGAGTTTGACAGTTGTTCAGAGCAACGGATCCACGCGAACTTTACGCTGACAATACGCCGAATCTGCTTGCCTGGGCGGTGTCCGATTCACCGATCGAGGAGAACAGATGAGATCGCTGTCGCGAGTATTACTCGTCGGCATAACAACGGCCGCGGTGCTGGCCGGTGGACAAGTGGGGGCCGAAGCCAGCGGGCTGTTTCCGCAGCCGGGAGCCCATGGTGGCGGGGAGAGGCTCTATCCGGGCCTCGGCAACGGCGGATACGACGTCCTGTCGTACGACGTCTCGTACAAGTTCGATTCCGGTACCCCGTTGATGCCCGCGGCAGTCAGCATCGTGGCCCGGGCCGACCAAAGTCTGTCGTCTTTCAGCCTCGACGCCGTGGCTCGGAAGATCAGTTCCGTCTCTGTGAACGGCTTGCCGGCGAATTTCGTGCTGGACAAGACCAAAGAGAAGCTCGTCATCGATCCTAAGCTGCCATTGCTGAAAGGTCTGCCGTTCCGGGTCGGCATCGACTTCGTCGCCGATCGTTCGCTGAGTCCGAAAGCGCCGAACTTTGGCCACCAGGACAACCTGCCGCATTGGGTCAACGGGTCGGATGGCTTCTGGCTGTTGGGTCAGCCCGACCGAGCTCATCTGTTCTTTCCGATGAACGACGTGCCACGCGACAAGGCACGGGTGACGTTCCGCATCAACGTGCCGCGAGATCGCCAGGCTGTCGCCAGCGGGCTGCTGAAGTCGAAGGTGACGTCAGGGAACCGCACGACTTACGTGTACAGCACGCGCGACCCCATCCCGACCGACGTCGTCGAGGTCGGTGTGGGGCGCTTGACAGAGATCGATGGCGTGGGCCCACATGGCTTGCCGCTGCGCAGCTTCGTCTCCTCGTCGCAGGCGGCCGCCGCGCGTCGGCGAGTGGGGCTCATCCCGGGGCAGCTGCGCTGGGTCGAGAAGAAGATCGGCGCTCCGTACCCGTTCGAGACCTACGGCGTGCTGGGGGAGGACGCCGATGTGGGCATTGCCCTTGAGGGTGCGACGCTGACGTCGATCGGGGCGAGCTACCTGGCAAAGCCATCGGTGAAAGGCGTGGCGGTGATGGTCCATGAGCTTGTCCACCAGTACTTCGGCAATGCGGTCTCGGTCCGGAGCTGGGACGATATGTGGATCAGCGAGGGGCACGCCAGCTATTACGGCAGCCTATGGAGTGCGGAGCAGGGGGACGACCCGATCGAAGAGTTCCTCCGCAAAGCGTACGACTATGACAGCGGGGACCGGCCGCTGTACGGTCCTCCCGGCCGGCCCGCGGACACGATCGCCGTCCTGGGCGGTACAAACGCCGGCGGAGCTCTGATGCTGTACGGGCTGAATCGGACGGTCGGCGACAAGACCTTCACGAACATCGAGCGGACGTTCTTCCAGCGGTACCGCAACCGGTCGGCCACGACGCAGAACTACATCGACGTGGTCAACCAGGTCACCGGGAAGGACTTCACCAAGTACATCCGGAGCTGGATCTACGGCAAGACGACGCCGATGGTCCCTGGGCATCCGGAGTTGGGTCACTCGGCTCTGCGGTCCCACTGAGGCGACGCTGCCGGTCGCAGGACCTCGGCCGGCAGCATCCATCCGGCTCCAATCCACCGTCATCGGCTGGTACACGCAACATCAACCTCGGGGCGGTGTGATGGGGGAGTAATCACCTTGAGCGGGCGCGCGGAGTTGATCCGAAACCGTGGCCGGCGGCCGCGCAACAGGCGGCCAGGGACGATGAGGAGCGATGGTGAACCAGCCGGATATCGACGTCTTTTCGAGACTCAGCCAGGTCGAGGTGCCGAGCCGCAGACCGATTCTGTTCGAGGCGGTGTGTGTCCTCGGTGGAAGCATCGCCGGACTTCTGGCTGCCCGGGTTCTCTCGGACTATTCCCGGCTGGTCATCGTGCTCGACCGCGACGAGCTCGGTCTCGGCGGGCTGTCACGGCACGGTGTACCACAGGACGTGCAAGGGCATCTGCTGCTGGAAGGCGGGAGATTGCAGATCGAGCGCTGGATGCCCGGGTTCGCCTTCAACGCTCAAGCGCGGGGTGGCTATCTGGCCGGCTGGGACCAACAGGCATTGTTCGTCGACGGGCATCAGCAGGAGACCTTCGGCAGGGAGAAATGGCTGCTCGGCAGTCGGCCGTTCCTTGAGGCGCGGATCCGCGATCGCGTCCGCACTCGGCCCAATGTCTGGTTGTCATCTGGGCACGCGACCGGGTTGACATATGAGGCAGACGGCCGGATCAACGGTGTGCGGTGCGGCGACCGGGTGATACCCGCCGACTTCGTCGTCGACGCGATGGGGCGAGCGAGCAAGTTGTCATCCTGGCTTCGGGCGGACGGCTTCGAGCGGCCGTCGATGGAGCGTGTGCCGTCCGGTGTCAGTTACGCCACGGCCTGTTTCGAGCGCCGGGGCCACGCGACCGGTGAGGAAATCGCGACCGCGGCAGCGGTGGCAAGTCACCCGGGTCCCGGCGAGCTGAGGGCAGCCCACATCCAGGTGATCGAGAACAATCAATGGCTGGTCATGGTGATGGGCGCGGGCAACAACGCTGTCCCGAAGTCGATGGAGGACTTCCGCTTGGCCTGCGCGTCGCTACCTCCGATTTTCGCGAAGGCGGCCGGCGGCAAGGTGACACATCAAGTACGGACCTACCACCAGGCAGACGGCCGGCGCCGCAACTACTCATCGCTGACCCATTTCCCGGCCAGGCTGATTTCACTGGGCGATTCGGTGGCTTCGTTCAACCCGATCTATGGCCAGGGCATCACCTCGGCAGCGCTGCAGGTGTCGTGCCTGTCGGAATACTTGTCGAGTGGTCCGGATCTGAACCTCGCGGCGACGGAATTCTTCGATCTCCAGCGAGTGATCGTCAACGCAGGCTGGCTGATGTCGGCCGGGACTGACCAGATCCAAAGCGACCTGAAGACCGGAGCGCGGGTCCCTGTGAAGCTGCAGCGGGAACGCGATGCCCTCGCGCAGATCCAGCGCGCCGGCACCCGCAACCCCGAGCTCGGCCGGCGCCTCAGCGCAGTGAAGCACATGCTGGTCCACCCCGGGACTCTCAAGGACCCAGCCCTCCTGGCACTCGCCACCGCGGTCAACGAGGGCCGGCGGTAGGGGGGCCGTGTCGTTGATCGAGAAGACCGATCTGATGGTGGACGTCCATCTGAGCCTCTTCTTCGTTGTGGCGGGAACAGGCGGCGTTCCAGAGCCGAAGTACAGCGACGCCTTTCTGGAAGTTCGCGGCAGCGGGCTGATCTGCTTCAGCGCCGCACCGGAGCACACCGCAAAAGTCCGCCTCGAATGGTGGCAGGGCAGGCCACCGCCGTGCCCTGAGCCTTGGGAGGCGCAGCGCATCGTCGAACTCGAGCGCGGCGACGGTCCTGCGGCGATCGTTCCCTTGGCCGACGGAGTTTCAAGCACTTTTCCGCTCGGGGATGCGCCAGGACGCCGGCTCCGGGCCCATGTCCTCTGCCGCGGTCGAAAGAAGATCCGTCAGTTGAACGGCGCCGTACCGTCTGTGGGTACCGAAGTCTGGCTGATTCAGCTCTGGTTCCCGTAAACAAGAATTGGTCCGCCGCGGAAGACGAACGCAAAAGACCTCTACAGGCTTGGACCGCGCTCGAGCCGAACCCGGTGAGACCTGGTGCGGCTCACGCGGACGAGCGGGACCCGACGTACGGCCGAAGCACGCCGGGACCCGGCCTCGGTCAGCGCAGCGCGCGGAAGGCCGCGCGGACCTCTGCTGCGAACAGCTGCGGTTCTTCCCACGCTGCGAAGTGGCCGCCACGGGCGGGTTTGTTGTAGTAGGCAAGCGTCGGATAGGTCTGTTCGACCCAGCTTCGGGGTGCCTGGAGAATTTCGCCAGGGAATGCGCTGAAGCCGACTGGGATCTTGACTGGAGCCGGCGTCTGTCCGACGGCCCGAGCGCGAGCCTGCGCGTTCTCCCAGTACGAGCGCGCGGCCGAGACTCCGGAACCGGTGAGCCAGTACATCGTGATGTTGTCGAGAACATGGTCGCGGGTCAGATTGCCTGCGGCAGGGCCGCCGAGAAAGGCCCGGGCGATCTTGTTGTAGCTGTCGGTGTCGTGGTCGAGCATCCAGGCGGCCAGCGCCATCGGTGAGTCGGCCAGCGCGGTCCCGATCGTCTGCGGTCGGGTGGACTGCTCGATGAGGTAGCCGTTGCCAGACGAGCTGAACTCGGCGACTGCCGCTGCTGCCGTGCGTTCCTCTGCCGTGACGACCGGTTGAGCACCGCCGCGGAGCGCAGAGGTCAGGAGATTGAAGTGGACTCCGGCCAGCCCCGCCGGCGCCTGGCGCGCCAAGAGGTCGGTGACACTGGCACCTACGTCCCCGCCCTGGGCGACCCAGCGCTTGTAACCCAATCGCGCCATGAGTGCGGCCCAGGTCTGCGCCATCCGGCCGGCGTCCCATCCCTTGTCGACCGGGTGGCCGGAGAAGCCATAACCAGGCATCGATGGAACAACCAGATCGAATGCGTCCGTGGCCGAGCCGCCGTGGGCGGTCGGATTCGTGAGCGGGCCGATGACTTCGAGCATCTCGATGAACGAGCCAGGCCAGCCATGCGTGATGATCAAGGGCAGGGCGTTCTTGTGCCGCGACCGTACATGGATGAAGTGGATGTCCATGTCGTCGATCGTCGTCATGAACTGCGGTACCGCATTGATCTTCTTCTCGAAGCGAGACCAGGAGTAGTCGGTCCCCCAATAGCGGGCCAGCCGTTGGGCAGCGGCGAGCTGCACGCCTTGCGACCGGTCGGAGACGAGCTCCTTGGTCGGCCATCGGGTGGCAGCGACACGGCTGCGTAGTTCGAGAACTTGCTGACGCGGGACTCTGACCCGGTATGGCCGGATGACCGCAACCTTGGCTGGTCCACCAGGGCCGCGCGAATCAGTTGTACTGATTGCGGCATCCGCCGAGGTACTGCCGAGCGCTGTCAACGCAGCACCGGCGACGCCTACGGCGAGGCCGCCCTGAAGGACGTTTCGTCGGCTGGGCCCGGATCTTGTCGAGGCGACCGCCTCTTGTGCAGCCTCGACGGCGTGATGCTCAGCGCCGTGGGGGCGGGCTGATTTCGGGTGCATGATCTCCCTCTCAGACTCATGAAGCGTTTCATCTGCCCATGGGTGATCGAGGCGGTGTCACACCTGGGGGCTCCGATCAAGCTGCCACGGCTGCATTGACATCCTGTAAACAACTGCTGTTGGCGACAGTCCATGCATCGTCAATCGAGCGGTCACCAAGCCTGGACGGACGACGGCTGCGTGCCTACCGTGTCGCTCACCAGATGAAAGATGGTGGAGGACCTTCGTGACCGATACCAAGATGACGAAGACGGTGGGGGAGCATTGGACTTGTGCGATGCTCGCTCGTTACGGATGGGCACCAGCTTTGACTCGGGACGGCATCGCTCGAACCGATGTTCTTGCCGTCGCAACGCACCTGGCCGAGAGACCGTCCGTCGAGATTCAAGTCAAGACTGCGTCGGCCGGTACCGGGCGGACCTCGTGGTTGCTCGGCAACGCTTCGTTGCCTGCGGCATCGGCTCACGAGTGGTTCGTCTTCGTCATGGTCCCGTTCCAGAAGACCGCACCGCCACGTGGGTTCGTCGTACCTCGAGACCACGTGGTCGCCGCGCGCTGGATCGTCCACCAGAACTGGTTGACCAACGAGGAGGTCCCGGCCGGTCAGCGCAACACACCTATCTCCAGGGCACGCGTCAACGATGAAGTCTGGAGGGCCTACGAGGACCGCTGGGACCTCTTGGGCGCGCCGACGACAGACGTACCAGTTCTCTTTCCGAGGTGGTTGCGCGAGAAGGCCGAACTCCCTCGTGTCGGACTTCCGCCCGGCCACCCGTGGAACGCCCGACTTCCCAGCTGGTAGATCGCCTTCGTCTGGAACTGATCTGGAGGCCGACTGCTCTTTCGCTCGGGTCTTGCACCGGGAGCCAAGATCACGAGGCGGCCTTCAGGCCGTTCCAGATGATGCTCCAGATGATGTCACTGGTGACGCCGTCGTCTTCGGTGGGATCAAACCAGTGGTAGGCCCAGTTGCAGGAGCCGAAGACGACCATGGCGGCGGTGTGGGGGTTGACGGAGCGGAAGGTGCCTTGGGCCCGGCCGTCGGTGATCATCTCGACCACGGCTGCCTCGTACCGCTGGCGGCCCGCGCGGATCGACTGACGGTGCTCGGGAGGCAGTTCGCGATAGTGCTCGAAGAAGGTGCGGACGTGGGAACGATGCGTCTTCATCAATGCGACGATGTGCTCGACGACCGAGCGCAGACGGTCCTCGGGTGGGATGACGTCACGAGGAATCGTGTCGAGCTGATCGAACAGCAGCTGCATGAAGTCGTTGTGGATCTGCGTCAAGAGCTCGCTCTTCGACTGGAAGTAGTGGTAGAGCGTAGGTTTGTGCAGGCCGGCCGACTCGGCGATCGTCTGCATGTTGGTGCCGGTGTAGCCCTCGTGATCGAAGAGCTCGGCGGCGATGGCCACGATCTCGGATCGTTTGGTCCAGAAGGCTGACGTACCTGGCGTCGTTGCCTCGTTCGGTGCGTACATCAGGCTCCTCCCCGTCGACGGTGTTCCGGAAACGTAAGCGCTGGAGTACCTGCGCGCCACCTCACGGAACACAGATGCCCCCGTATGGGGGTAGCGGGCGGTCCGGACCACGACGGAGACTTCGTGACGCCCGACCGCCCGGTCGGATGACGGGGGCCTCCGCGACGAACGCCGGTCGAGCTGGTCGATAACAAAGACACGAAGGAGATACGGCATGGAGCGCACTCGTACCTATGGCTACGTGGATCCACTTGAACTCGCGGCCGTGGCTCGAGCGACGGACGGCCTCACGTTCACCCGACAATTGGTCAGTGGCGAGCAGGGGCCGATCCCGATTTTCTCGACGCTCGGCTATCAGGTGACCGAGATCGAAGAAGGACGCGCCATGTACGTAGGCAATCCGGCCGAATACGTCTACAACCCACTGGGTTCGGTCCACGGCGGCTATGCTGCGGCAATCCTTGACAGTGCGGCCAGCAGCGCGGTCCAGTCCACCCTGCCACCTGGTGTCGGTTTCAGCACCATACATCTGTCCGTCCGCTATCTGCGGCCGATCTTCGGCAATCAAGGCGAGGTGCGCGCCGTCGGAACGGTCAAGAACCGCGGCCGGCGGACCGCGTTGGCCGAGGTCGAGATGCGCGACGCGCAGGATCGGTTAGTTGCTCAGGGCACAGGATCGTTCATGCTCCTGCCGCCGGACTGAGGTTCCTTCGATGCTGTCACCTGGTCGAGCAGATACCCCCGATCGCGGGTATCTACCCAACGGGCCACTCGTTTTACTTCCAGCAACTGGATGGCTGTCCGTCCTGTAGCCGCAGCGCCGAACAGACGGGAGGGTTCGCGGTGAGTGATCGAAGGAACTATTTCGACGAGCAACTGCTGACCATTACCAATCTCGTCGTCGAGTACGGCGGTGGCGTCAGTGCCCTGCGAGGAGTGTCGCTAGCTGTCCCCGAAAACGGCATCGTCGCCGTCCTGGGCAGCGCGGGGGCAGGGAAGACCACGCTGCTGCGCACGATTGCCGGCATTCATGGCCTCCGTGACGCGACCATCGAACGCGGGAGGATCGTCCTTGACGGGACTGAGATCACCGGTCTTCGTCCGGATCGAGTAGTGGGTGCGGGAATCGTCCAGGTGCCGGAGGTCCGGCGCGTGTTCAACCGGATGACCGTCGAGGAGAACCTTCGGACCGGGGCGATGCGTCAGCGTGACCGCGCCGTACGAGAAAGCCGGCGGAAGCGAGTCTTCGAGTTGTTCCCGATTCTCGGTGAGCGGCGCGAGGAGCGGGCCGGCCTGCTGTCCGGTGGAGAGCAGCAGATGCTCGCGATCGGTAGGGCGCTGATGGCCTCACCACGTCTAGTGCTCCTCGACGAGCCGTCGCTCGGCCAGACCCCGCAGATGACGGCCCGGGTCGCCGAAGCCGTTCGAGAGATCCATCGCCACGGTACGGCGGTGCTCCTGATCGAGCAGGATGCCGAGATGGCCCTGGGGTTGGCGCAATTCGTCTACGTGCTTGCGAAAGGGCGGATCTCGTTGTCGGGCCCCGCGGCGGACCTCGTCGGTAGCGACGAGATTCGACGCCTCGCTCGGGGTAAGACCGCCCAGGACTCTCTTAATCTGCGGATGGGCTCGTCGTGACCGACCTGGCGAGACATACCGAGCGCCCGCACACGGTGAGTAGCAGCGCTTGTGCGGGGGAGGGATGCCCGGGATCAGGTGACTCGGGCACCCCTTTGACAATGGTCGGCTTTCGCTGCGTCCGCTCGTCCGAAGGGAAACAACCGCATGTCCCGTTCTGAGGAGTTCCTCGCCCTGCATCAGCGTGCCGGAGGGTTCGTGATGCCTAACGCCTGGGATGGACTGTCGGCGATCGTGTTGGCCGACGCAGGATTCGAGGCGATCGGAACATCGTCCGCCGCACTTGCTGCTACTCTCGGGCGGCTGGACGGTCGGCATAGTCTGACGCGGCAGGAGCACCTGGAACACGCGGTCCTGCTCGGACGTCTGACCGATCTCCCGATCAACGGAGACTTCGAGGACGGTTACGGAGAGACCGCGGAAGACATTGCCGCGACGGTGTCCGCGGCCGTCGAGCATGGTCTGGCGGGAATCGGTATCGAGGACACCTCAGGCGATCCAACGAACCCCATTCGTCCTTTCGACCAGGCCGTCGATCGCGTCCGTTCCGCAGTACAGGCCGCTGATCGGCGGATCGTCGTAACAGGTCGTGCGGACAATTTCGGCCATGGACGCGCCGACCTCGATGACACGATTCGGCGATTGACGGCCTTCGCCGAGGCCGGCGCGGACGTGTTGTTCGCACCCTACTTGCCGGATGCCGATGCGGTCCGGGCGGTGGTGGCCGCAGTCGCGCCCAAGCCGGTCAATGTCGTTGTCTCGCCAACCGACAAGGTGCTGACAGTGACCGAGTTGCAGGCGATCGGAGTCAAACGGATCAGCCTGGGCTTCGCGCTGTACGGGCATGCGATGGCTGCCCTGGAGAAAGCTGCGCTCTCGCTCGCTGAGGGAGACATTGCCTCAGCGGCATCGGGGATGACCTTCAAGCGGTTCTTCGGGCTACTGCGGCAGGCCAAAGCCTGAAGGGAGAGTCAGCGAAAACCGTTGATCAGTGCCGTCATGCCGAGCTTCCACCGCCGGTCGATCGTCTGCTTGGAACCGCCGAGCCGCCGAGCGTTCTCAGCAGCTGCCATGCCCGTGACGAAGGTGAAGAGCACAAGCGCCAAATCCGTCGGCTCACCCTGTAGCTGTCTGGCCGCGACCGCGTCCTTCACCCGCTGCACGAAGATCTTCCGCACCTCGGCGCCGGCTTTGACCTCGTCCTTCGACGGGTCGAAGTCTGCGAAGGGCCGGGCGAACATGATCCCAGCAAGCATCTCGTTGCGCACCAGAAACTGACGGAATCCAGTGGCAAGCTGCTCCAAGCCCTCGATCGGGTCGGCGCTCGGCGGCAATTCCGCCAACTCGGCGGCGAGCAGCCGGAAGCCCTCGAGAAAGACCTCGCGAATGATGCCGGCCTTGTCCCCGAACACCTCGTAGATGGCGGGCACGGAAGCGTTGGCCCGGCTCGCCACGGACCGCGTCGTCAGGCCGGCGAAGCCGTCCTCGTTGAGCACCGCCATCGCGCTGGCCAAGCCGCGCTCATGGAGCGCCTCAGTACGCATCTTCACTCGGGGCACACCTCGAAATTAGCATGGCCCCCCAGCCGACGACGCGCGGACGCGCGTTGATTCCAGGTCGACCGCCACTCGCGTCAGTTGCTAACCGGCAGTTTTGGCGCGGCGGCCGAGGAGCAACATGTCGAAGCGTCCCTTCGCCGTGAAGGTCGCGATGAAGATGTAGGGCAGGAGGTAGACCGTGCCGAGCACGACCGGCAACGCCAGCAGCACCCGCGGGAAGGTCTTCTCGCGGTAGGCGATCCAGGCCATCACCAGGAGCAGGTGAAGGACGAAGTCGCCGTTGAACTGTGCACGCCAGGCATTCGAGAAGTCGGTGACGAACAGCTGTCCGTCGGAGAGTCCCAGTGTGGTGAGTGCGTTGACGGTCACCGCGACGATGGCTACCCATGCCACGACGAGAGTGCTTCTGAAAACCAGCATTGACGGACCTTTCATGTTGTCGGCTCTGTAGCAGCGACCGCCGGGCCAACTGTGATGCTCCGCGAGCGTCGGCCGCTGAGCACAAGGAAGACGCCTACGCCGCTGATCAGCAGCCCGACGAACCCCAGCACCGTCAGCCCTTCACGAAACATCAGGAACGCCCAGAGCATCGTCGTCGGCGGGGTGAGATAAAGGAGCGCGCTGACGACCGTCGCGCCGAGCGTCCTCGTGACGTAGATGTACAGGCCGTACCCGCCCAGACTTGGGAGCGCGACGAGCCACACGATGGGCAACCAGTTCCTCAGGTGGCCCGGGGGTGACGCCTGGCCGGCCACCCCAGCGACCGCCATCAAGGCGACAGCCCCGGTGAGTGACTGCATCGTGATGCTCTGCAGCAGCGTCTCAGACGGCCGCAATCTGCGGGTCAGCACGGTTCCGGCCGCGAGACTCAGCATTCCGGCCATGGGAAATGCGAAGGCCCACAAGGGTGTGTCACTGCCGCGGAGGTCACCTCCGACCACGACCGCGACGCCGGCGAACCCGACAGCCATACCGAGCCACATGGTGGCAGAGGACTTCTCCCCAAGAAGGCGGCCGGCGACCGACGCCACCAGCAGGGGCTGCAACGCTCCGATCAAGGCGGAGGTTCCGCTGGTGACACCGTGGCTCACGCCTTCGAAGATGCACACCAGGAAGCCGACCTGGCACAGCAGCCCGAGGACAATCTGACGCCTCCATCCGGCCCACGTGACCAGCGATGTTCTGGTCGCGGCGCAGGCTGTGATCAAGACGCCTGCGAGCACAACGAATCGCCACCCGAGGACGGTCAACGGAGGATCACCCACACGCGCACTCAGTTCGGCTCCAACGAATCCCGAGCTCCAGGTGAGCACCAGCCCGGCTGGCGCGAAGAGTCCGACGAGGCGGAGGTTCAGGCAGGCCATGCCAGATCCTAACTCATGAACTCTTGTTACGTAACGCTGGTACAGAATCACCCTTCGAAGAAATCCGAGGTCCTGCTCCGGGAGGCGACGATCTCAGCGGGACAGTGATGTCACTGAGCACTACGGGCCCGCCTGGTCGGGAGTCGCGCCTTGTCGCGATCAGGACTCAAGGAGATCCCACCACCAGGCAATCGCAGGTAGCGCGATTCGTTCCGTATGACGCGGTGCGGGCGTTCTGGTGATGTGCGGAGTGAACCAGATCTGGTCCGCGCTCTTCGACGGGGAAGAGGCCGCTCGCGACTGAATTCGCCACTCGAGGAGCCCTCGAATCGCGAGGCTCACTCCGTCCAGATAGTCGCGTAGCGTTGGGCTGGCTGTCTGGACGACCTGCGCCTGCAGCCTCACGATCAGGCTCATGACCTGGTTTCGCAGCTCGACTGCGTGGATCAGGGCGTCGTGTGCGGTGCAGCCATACGTGAGAACCAGGAGATCGACCAAGTTGAGTCCCGAGTCGCGCTCCGGGTTGGTGGTTCGGTACTTGCAGTAGCGGAACAGGTCGGCTTCCCACCCGCTGAGCAGCCCCCAGGCCTCGTTGATCGCTTGGACGGCCGGCGAGTACATCTCCGAGCCAGGTACCTCGATGCGTCGGGTGAACTCGATGACGGCGCGCCCCGGGCCTACGCCGCTGGTGTGGATCCGTAGGGAGGCGTGTTCGTTGAGTGTGAGACGTTCTTCAGCTACGACGAAAGCCCGCTGCCACATGATCGCGCTCAAAAACGACCGATGGCCGTCGATCCACCGTCGCTTCTGGGCGGAGGTGGCAACAGCGTTGAATCGTCGCGCCACATTGCGCCAAGGGGCGAGGAAGGGGTCGGTTGTGGGCAGCAGTTCAGCCGCCGGTACCTCCAGGAGACGGATCAGACGCGCGGCCGCGCGCCAGGTCGTTGTCTCCCGGAGGGCGGTTGGCTCGGCCGTGTCGTCGCGCCCGGAGGTCAGGTCGCCGAGTACGCGGACGAGCATCGACCAGTCCGCGATGACCTGCATGTCATCGTCGTCTCCTACGGGCCAGGTCAAACCGTCGGCCTCGACCCCCTGTCCGTCGCCGACAAGCGCCCGTACACGCGGAATCTGGAAGAAGTCGTACTTGTCGAGCCAGATGCTGGTCCGCTTCTGGAAGGTATCGGTTCGTGGATGGATTTCGACCGGGAACGGGCAATACAGCGAAGGTGTCCCGACCATGATCCTCTCGATCCGCATGTCCCCGACCACAGTCCTTTCAACGTGTCCACGGCTGGTTCGGCATCAGGGCGTTATCGGCAGGCCCGCATTGTTTGCCTTCTTGCGCTTTGTCAGGTCTCCGGCCGCGTTGCACAGGTCGTACGTCGGATAGAGCGGCTGAGACTGGCCCGACTCCGAGGTGAACTCAGACGAAGGCCGGAAGGTGGTCGCCAGTGCGGAGCCAACCAAGGCCACGGCCGCGAAAGTCGTCGCCAGAAACCGTTTGATCGCCACTCCTGCAGGGTGCGCCGTGGCTGTAGACGGATGATTGACGGGTGCATGCGTCCACCGGGGTGCGAGCGCTAGCCTTGTGCTTCGTACCACGCGGTCCACCAGTTGTTGTCCGGTTTGCTGATCGGGACATAGAAGTGCCCTTCGGCTGTCGTGCCGTTGCTGAAGTACCACCGGACAGTCAAGTTGCCCTTGAACCAGTAGTCCCCGAAGGCAGCACACCTACCGGCCGTGACACTCTGAAGTGGCCGGGTGTCCGTCTCGGCGAAGTCTCCTTTGTAGTCTGTACCCCACGCCCGCGCGCTCGCGATGTCTCGCCGGCGGGTACAGGTCTGAAGATGTTGCCCGTTCGTCCCGGCATCCGCTGGCTCGGTGGTGGCCAACGTCCCTGCCGTGACGAGTAAAGCGGTGAATGCAATGACGCCGATGGTCTTCATCATGTCCTCTCGTCCCGCGGTTCCTGCCCCGCGCCGGGGCCGTTCTCAGCTCACCGTCGGTGCGTCGACGCGCGATGGACGGATGGTTGTAGTCCACGAAGACGTGAAGATCCGCGGTGTCCCGCTCCGAGACATGGAATTTATCGATCGTCAAGGGTGCAGAGGCAGAGTTGATGTCACCTATCGCGGACGAGAAGACGTCAGCGGTCGCATTGATCTCTCGATACCGGAGGCTTCACTATGACCGGACTACTTGTACTTGCGGGCCTCTTGGTGGCGATCCTCGCGCCACTCGAGGTCAATCATCGGCGGAATGGAAATTTGGCGGATCCGCCGTCCGCGGATGCAAACCCCGTCGACGACCGTGATGCGGCGCGAGTCCACTCCGACCTTGTCAGCCGTGAGTCGGCTCCGCACAGTTCCGGCAAGCCTCGGCGGCGTTGATCCCGCTACGGAGACCATCATGACCGTCCTCATCGCCGGTGCCGGACCGACCGGCCTCACCCTCGCCATTGACCTCGCCCGCCGCGGCCTCGCCGTCCGCATCGTCGACAAGGCGACCGAGTTCTTCACCGGATCCCGCGGCGACGGCCTGCAGCCGCGCACCCTCGAGGTGTTCGACGATCTCGGCGTCGTGGACGAAGTCATCCGCCAAGGCATCGACGGATCGACGGTCCACATCCACCTGGACGGCGTCGAGGTGGGCCAGCGCCAGATGCGGGAGCTTGTCGAGCCCACGGCCGACATCCCCTACCCGAACGGGCGCATGCTCGCGCAGTCGCGCACCGAAGAGATCCTGCGCGGCAAACTGGCCGAGTACGGCGTCCAGGTCGAGCTCGCCACGGCGATCGTCGGGTTCACCCAGGACGCGACCGGCGTCACCGCCGAACTGTCGACCGGCGAGACCGTCCGGGCGACCTACCTGGTCGGGGCCGACGGCGGCGCCAGCTTCGTCCGCAAGCACCTCGGGATCGCCTTCGAGGGCACGACGGACGAGTCGATCAAGGTGCTGATCGGCGACGTCTCCGCCGACGGACTCGACCACGACAAGTCGTACTGGTTCGCCCACCGGGAGAACCCGATGCAGGGCATCGTGCTGATGCCGCTGTCCGGTGGCGACCAGTTCCAGCTCGCCTCACCGATCGTCGAGGAGCACCGGGAGCCGAGCCTGGAGGTGCTCCAGGACCTGATGGACACCTACGCCGGCCCCGGCTTCGCCAAGCTGCGCGACCTGACCTGGGTCACCGTCTGGCGCCCGAACGTCCGGCTCGCCGAACGCTTCCGGGTCGGCCGGGTCTTCATCGCCGGCGACGCCGCGCACGTGCACCCGCCGACCGGCGGCCAGGGCCTGAACACCGGGATCGGGGATGCCTACAACCTCGGCTGGAAACTCGCCGACGGCCGGGAAGAGATCCTGGCGACCTATGAGCCCGAACGCCGGACCAACGCGGCCCGCGTCCTCGGCATCAGCGAGGACCTGATGCAGAAGCACCTCGACGGCGACGAGTCGGCCCTCGACCGCGGCGAGAACACCCGCCAGCTCGACATCTCCTACCGCGACCGCACCGACACCCGCCCGATCGCCTCCGGCGACCGTGCCCCCGACGCCGTACTGATCGATGCTGACGGCAACGAGCTGCGCTTGTTCGACCTCTTCCGCGGACCCCACGAAACCCTCCTCCGCTTCGCCCCTACCACCCCGGCCACCCACCCGCACACCGTCGACTTCGGCCCCGGCGCCTACACCTCCCCCACCGCCTACGCCGCCTACCACGCGGCCGACGGCGACGAGATCCTCATCCGCCCCGACGGCTACCTCGCGTAGGACAGACGAAGAGCTCGACCGAGCCGCTGCTCAGCTCTCCCCTTGTGTTGGCGGGCGCTGGCTGCGACCACCTCTCCTCATGATCCGTGACATTCATCCAGGCCCGTTCCGCCTTGCCACCCGCTTGGCACCCGCTTGCCACCCGCTTGGCACCCGCTTGCCACTCGCTTGGCAGACGTGACCGCGGGCGCTTCGAGGGACAGGGTCGGCGAGCGACGGGGGAACTTGGATGGCTATGCACGCGCAGGCGTTCGCGCTTGACTTCGTCGGCACTCTGATCGGGCGCCGGGATCACGCGCCGGTTGAGATGCTGCCGACGAGTCTCCACCTGGCCGCCTGGCTGCGAGACTCCGAGATAGTTGATGACAAAGTTTTCTGTTCTGACAGAGACCTGGCGAATGCACGTGCTGTGCGCGAGGCGATCTACCTGCTCGTTGCCGAGCAATTGCACGGGGAGCCGAGTCATGACACGGAAGCGACCGCGCTGGTGAATGCGACCGCACGTGCTGCTTGTGTCGTGCCACAGCTTGATGCGACAGGTCGTCGGCTGCTGGGTTCGGCGTCCCAGGCACTGTCATCCATCGCCCGCAACGCGATCGAGATCCTGGGCGGAATCGATGCCGACTTCCTCAAGGAGTGCGCTCGAGCGGGCTGTACGCAAGTCTTCCTGGATCATTCGCGCAGCAGTCGTCGAGAGCGGTGCGCCACTCTCGTGTGCGGGAGCAGAGGCAAGGCGCGCGCCAGCCGATCACTACAGCAACTGGTCGTTCTCTGAGTCCTGACAGTCCCCGCTGGTTGAGATCCTAGATCTGTGGATCAAGGTTCTGGATGTCGTCGGCGCGGATGACGCTGGTCCCATGAATCGCGTCAAAGTGACGGTCGATGATCTTCGGCGGGTGGTGGATGCCGAAGTAGCGCGTCGTTGGTCGGGTAGGCAATGGGTGGAGTGGCTTGACGCCGCAGCGACTCTGCACGATTTGTCGTTTCGTAACGTGGTCCTGGTCAGGATGCAGTTGCCCGGAGCAACGTGGGTCGACGGGCGAGACGGCTGGCAACGTCGGAGCCGCCAAGTCATGCGTGGCGAATCGGGGATCAGGATCATTGCTCCCGCGGTCGAGCCGAGACGTTCGTCCGGCGTCGTGCAGGGCCGCGGTGTGACGACGGTGTGGGACGTGATCCAGACCAGCGGCGGGATGTTCGAGCTGCCATCGCTCGAGGTGATCGCGGGTGTCACGCCGGTCACCGTCTGTACGGCGCTGACCGATGTCGCGTGTGCCGCGGGTTATCAGGTGGTCCGAGGCCGGCCGCAGTCCGCGACTGCGCTGGCAGAGACTCAGTTCTCACGCCACCGGATCATTGTGCGTGACGACCTCAGCCCGGCGCTGTCCGTCATGGGGCTGGCCCATGAACTCGCCCATCTGCGGATGCACAAGATGTCTCGAAGTGTGACTTGTCATGGTCTGAGCAGGCTTGAAGCCGACTGCGTCGGCTATCTGGTGCTTGCACGGTTCGGGTGTCTGCCTGATGTGCCGCCGGTGGACCTGGTGGGAGATGCTGCGCGGACGGTTGGGCGGAAGCCTCCAACGCGACTGGTGGAAACTTTGGGCGGTCGTGTGGTCACGGCCGCTCAACGCTTGGTCCAGGCAACGGAGAAGCAGATGTCAGCGCCCACCGGGACCGAATTCCGAGTGCAGAAGAGTCTTCGATCGGCCGCCGGACACTGGCAAGAGCCTGAGCCGCATCACCCCGGGATCGGGCCCGCCTGATGACTCCTTGATCTGTGGATCAGGGTTCTGGACCCGGCTTTGCCCGGGTGAGGTTCGTTGTCATGGACAACGATTTGGACGTCGGCAGAGGCCCGCAGGCTTGGTCGATCGCAAGGCTGATCGCGCTGATCGACGAGGCCATCGATTCGGCTGGAGATCAGTTGGCGCGGTCGGGCGGGCTCGGCTTCGAGTGGACCGAAGTCGATGCCGCCGTACGCCCGATTGGCGGGAGACGGCCCCGGCGTCCGTCCCTGGCTAGCGCGTGCGAGTACGAAGCCGCCGCGGCACCTGGTCCCGAGCTTCCTTGATCGGAGCTCGCTTAGTCCTCGATCTGCAATTCCGGGTTCTGCGGTGGAGAGCCGGCGACCACCTTCATGGCTGTCAGTCGATGTCAGTCTCTGGAGGTAGCAATGGAAGATCAGGGCTTTGCGGTGTCCGAGAAGGAACGTCAGCGGTTGCTTGCCGTCAACATGGCTGCGGCGAGATTCTTTCGCCGTGAGTTGCTCCGGGCCAATAGCGGCTGGCCGCTGGAGTATCTGCGGGCTCGTGGTGCGGAGTCTGTGTTGACCATCAACACGGACTGGAAGGTCGGGTACGCGCCGAATTCGTGGACGAGACTTGCTGATCACCTGTGCGGCGAGGGCATCAGTCACGCGACGATGGTGAAGGCCGGCTTGGTCGAGTGGGCCGCGAGTGGTGAGGCGGTGGATCGACATCGGGACAAGTTGATGCTGGTCGCGCGCGATCATCTACTGTCGCCGGTTGGATTCGTGGGCATCAGCGAGGACGGTCACGCCTCGTCGGTGACTCCGGTCAGTGCCATTCATCGGCCGTCGAACGTGGTGGTGGGCGTCGAGGAGCAGCGGGATCTGTTTGTGCGGGGTGCGGTCCCGGTGATCGTCGAGCATCCGATCGATGCGATCGCGGTGACGAATCTGAGCCGTGCGAACGGTGGGCTGTGGGTGGGGATCCCGGTTGGTGAGGACGGATTGTCGACGGCCCAGGCACGGATTGTGCGTCGCCATAGCCGTACCGACAAGGTGATCGTGGTTATGAGCGGCGACAGTGTCGCTCGTCGCCGTGCCGCCGGCTGCGTTGTCGACCTTGCCTTCTTCTTTGATCGGGTGCGGGTTGTCGAGCTGACGACGGGGTTTGCTGAGGTGCTCATGCGAGAGGGCGCCAGCGATGCGCTGCATGAGCTGCTGTCGGGTTCCCGATCGTTGATCACCTACAAGCTCAACGGCAGCGATCGCGGCCCGCTCCAGGTTGAGGATTTGGATCCTCCGGACCGGCGACCGGGGCTGGCATGAGCCATGGCGCCCATCGAACTGGAGATGCACCAGAGAGCGACGGAGTTCTATGTGCGGCAGCTGCGCCAACGACCCGCAGGCTGGGCCGCAGCACATCTACACGACCGCGGCCTGGACTCGGCACTCGAGGATCCGGCGTGGCGAATCGGCTATGCACCTGACGGCTGGACCGCGCTGACTGATCATCTGCGCAAGTCCGGTTTTAACGACAAGAGCTTGGTGGCAGCCGGCCTGGCGACGCCAACGATTAACGGCTATCTCGTGGATCGTTTCCGCGATCGGATCATGTTCCCGGTTGAGAACGCTGACCTGGAAGTGGTCGCGTTCAGCGGCCGGTCCCGCGGTGGCCGGGCGCGGTACCTCAACAGCCCGACCACCAAGATTTACCGCAAGTCCGAGACCACAGTTGGTCTGGTGGCTCAGTGCGGGAAGCTCCTGCGAGGGGCGACACCGGTGTTGGTAGAGGGTGTGATGGACGCTCTTGCGGTCGACCAGCTCGGCGCGCGGTGGGCAGGTATCTCTACGTGCGGTACGGCGGTGTCGCCGCAGCAGGCCGCGATGATCAGGCAGTTGTCTCCGTGCAACCGGATCGTGGTGGCGTTCGATCCGGATCTTGGCGGGCGGCTGGGTGCGGTGCGCAGCCTGGGTGCCCTGAGTGGTGCGTTCGGCGCGGTGCAGGCCGCTGTGCTTCCGGATGGGTACGACGTGGCCGACCTGTTCAAGGTGTCGCCAGCGCGGTTGGCCGAGTGTCTGAGCGCGGCTGATGCGTTGGCGGGTTTCGCGATCGAGGTGGAGTTGGCCAAGTGGGAGCGAGTTCTCGACCATCTCAGCGGTCGGGTCAATGCGCTGCGTGCGGTGGTTCCGTTCGTGAGACAGCTGCCGAGCGGCCGCGTGGCCGGCGAGATCGCGAGGCTGTCCGAGCGCCTGGACCTCGAGGTCGCGGTGGTGACGAGGGAGGTCCTGACACCCGCGACAAGACGGCGGCCAGGACGAAGCGCGGCTGGCTGGAACGGAGAGTCCTTGAACTGGGACGCGGCTGATTCAAGGACTCCTTGATCTAGTGAATCGAGGTTCTGGGATCGGGCTGTCGGCGCGAGATTGGTGGCACGGCGGTACGACGAGAGGAGCCGGGGCGATCCGCTTCTCCTTCCCCAGGACGGAGTCACCGATGAACGTGGAGTTGGAGGAACTCATCAGCGACGCGGCCAGGTCGGGTTGGGCGGAAGGTCCGTCCAAGCGGCTGGCCGAGGGGATCGAGGAGCGGATCGTGGCTGTGTTGCCGAGCAGGATTCGCGTCGCGCTCGGCGGCGACGAGGCCGCTCAGTTGGCTCGTCTGATCGCCTGGGAGCGGTGCCATGAACTGGCCGTGGTCACCCCGCCGGGCGGACTGTCCTGGGGGTACCTGGCGAACTTCGTCCGTTGGCGGCTGACCGACGTACTGCGAGCGGAGGCTCATCGCCGGCGGCAGTATCCGCTGACGGCCGCGCTTCCGGAACCGGAGTCTCTGCCCAGTCCGACGTTGGGTCACCTTCTGGACCAAATCGTGGAGGAGCTCGCTCGCAACGGCATGCGGGCAGCTAGCGCTCGGTTGCTGATCGCGGCCGCGGCAGATGGTACGTCGTACCAGCGGGCGGCCATCGTGGTTCGGCTGCGACGGGTCGGCGCGTCGAAGGAGCAAGCCGAGGCATTCAGTTGGCTGCTGCGCGGTGGAGCGGCCGGGCGCTCCGCGCTGGCACGTCTCGCCTCCGGGCAGCCACCAAGACAGGTCTTCGCCGAACCGGACGTACGACGCTGGATCTGGGCCGCAGCAGGCCGTGACCTGCGGTTTTTCGGACGTAGAAGGGCCGTCGAATACCGCCGATCAGCTGGTACGGAGCTTCTTCGAGCCGCCTGACACAAAAAGTTCCGGGCTCATCCGTTGAAGCCCGGCATGACACACAACTCCTCAGCCGTACCTCGCCACCACTGGCTCGTCCGGTACTACCGCGCGCAGTTCCGGTTGTTCCTGCACGTCTTCGGCGGGCTGCGGATCATCCCGCCGCCGCTCACCGCACTCGGGTTCGCGTGGCTACGCCGTACTCAAGTCCCCACGAAAGGAAAACGGATGAACAAGTCGATTCGCTCCAGGATCGTGATCCCCGCAGCGCTCGTCCTTGGCACAGCGCTCGTCGTGCTGCTCGCCGGATGCGGACAACGCTCAACCAGTACGCCGGTAGGCCCGGCGGTGCCAGGAGACAACATCCAGGCGACCCGGGCACCGCTGGAGGAGTGGAGGGTGCCAGTCACCGCCGATCCGCGCCAGTACGCGATCGCCTTCGCGCAGGCCCTCTGGACGTACGACACGTCCAAGCACAGCTACAGCGATTGGGAGACGGCGATCAGCATGTTCCCGGGCACTGAGGCTGCCGCGGTCGCGCGCAGCATGCTGCCCGGGGCAGCGGAGTGGCGGCAACTCGTACTTCAGCGGGCACGAGCCCACGCGCTGGAGATCAGCGCCGCGACGACACCGGAACTGGAGAAGCTGAAGGCCATGCACGGCCTGCCGCCGGGGTTCCAGGCGTACGTCGTTCGCGGCAAGCAGACCGTGCAGTTCGGCAAGGAGTTCAAGACGATCGACCGATTGCTGGCGGTCAGCGTGGTCTGCGTCTACACCTGCAAGCTCTGGTCCGCATCGGCGCAAACCTCACTGTGATCATCAAGCTGACACTGGCCGGCGCTCTGCTGGCCAGTGGGATCGGCCTGATGGCGCCGCTGGCCATCGCCGCCCAAGGCGACGACACCTGCGTCGTGACGCCCACCGAGACGCTACCGGCCGGATGCCAGGCGCCGGCCGTGAACACCGGCACCTTGCCGGGAGCCGAGGAAGCAGTGGCGCGGGCGCTGAGGCTGGTGGGCAGCCACGGCTACTACCAGCTGTGCGCCCGGCTGGCGGCCCATATCTGGGGCCGTGCGCACTCGGGCTACTACTCCGCGGCCGTGCAATGGCACCAGATGGTGCGAACCGGCCGCGCACATCGTAGCGATCGGCAACCACCGGTCGGGGCGCTCCTGTTCTGGGACACGGGCGGTCCGTACGGCCACGTCGCCGTCTACGTCGGCAACGGCCAGATCGTCTCGAACGATATCGGCGACGGTATCCCCGGCGAAGGCGGCGTCTACCGCGTCGCCTTCGACCTCATCGAGTCGAAGTGGGGCGCGAGCTATCTCGGCTGGGCCCCGCCGATCTACCACTCCTCTTGATCAACGAAGGAACTCACGTGTTCAGCCACAGCATCTTCATCCAGGATCCCGGCATCCAGCCGAATACCGATGGTCTACCCGGTCTGCCGGCGCTTCGGCAGATGATCGGCGCGCTACTGCCATTCGGGCTCGCTGTCTGCGTCGCCGTGTTCGTCATCTCGGCCGCGGCGTGGGGGATGGGCAGCATCAACGGCAACGCCGGCTATGCGAGCAAGGGCAAGTTCGGCTGCCTGATCGCCGTCGGTGCGGCGATCTTGATCAGCTCGGCCAACGGCATCATCCGCTTCTTCAGTGGCATCACCATCGCCTGATCGGAGCTTGTGATGGAGAACTGGCTTCAATGCCTACTGAGCCCGAGCGCTTGCGCGGCCTCTGGTGCCGCCGACGCCGCGGCCGAGTCGATGTGGCAGTCGTTCCTGAACTGGATGGCCAAGGGCTTGACCCAGCTCACCGGCTGGGTCTTCAAGGAGTTCAGCAACAGCACGTCTCCACGGTTCAATCAGGACTGGTGGCAAGAGAACCTCGATCTGATGATCGCGATCTCGTTGCCGCTGCTGGTCGGTCTGTTCGTGTTCCAGTGCCTGTCAGCCGCCGTACGGCGCGAGCCCGGACAACTGGGCCACGCACTGGTCGGCGCACTGATCGGTACGGCGGGCGTGCCGTTCTCGGTCGCTGTCATCGCTGCCCTCGGCAGCGTGGTCGACCAGATATCGCTCGGAATCCTCGGAGGCAAAGCAAGCGCCGAGGGAATCAGCCGTCTCACTACGCTCACGGCGCTGCCCGCACTGCCGACCCTCGGCGGCTCACTCCTGGTCGCCGCCATCCTGGGTCTGATCGCTGCCATCTCCCTGTACTTCGTCATGCTGCTTCGCGAAGTGGCACTGATCGCGTTCGTAGTCTTTGCTCCGATCGCGATGGCCAGCTGGACCTGGTCGGCGACGCGTCACTGGCTGCGGCGGTGGATCGAGATCGTGGGGGCGTTGCTGTTCTCCAAGATCGCGATGGCCTTGATCTTCACGCTGGGGCTGTCGGCGATCGGCAACACCCAGGCGGACGGCGACCCCAGCATCGGTACGTTCCTGGCGGGGATCTTGCTGTTTGCGATGGCGGCCTTCGCTCCGCTGGCGACCTTCTCGTTCATTCATTGGGCAGGTGATCACGCTTCGGCCGCAACCCACCTGTTCCAGCAGGGAGCCACCGGCGCGACTGCCCTCAAGCACCGCGCCGAGCAGGGATACGGCTGGGCCGCTCATCACTTCGGGGGTTCGAGCGGCGGCGAAGACTCATCTCCCGTCGTAGGCGACGACCAGGCTCCGGCCGATGGCGATGACGCACCCGACAAGTCCGATCTCACGATGTCGTCCGGCCCCGAGGTGGTCGTCGTCGACAACAGCGGCAGTACGCCGCCGCCACCCGAGCCGGCTCCTAGCAGCGGCAGTTCCGCAACGGCGGTCGCGACCAGCCAGGTCTCGGTCTCGAGCAACGAGCCGACCCAGCAATCGGATACCGCCGGCAACACCGACAAGCACGGAGGCAACCAGCAATGAGCGGCCCCAGCGCACTCTCCACGCGCTTCCCCCGCCCTGAACGCAACGCCGTACTGCTGGGGCTGCGGCCAGTGCAGGTGGGTCTCCTTCTCCTCGCTGTGGTCGTTCTGACGGTCTCGTTCGTCGAGCAGTTGCCTCTGGCTCGGATGGTAGTTGTGTTGTCTGTGGCATCGATCTGCTTGGCCATTGCATTTCTGCGGGCCGAGCATGTGCCCTTGTACCGCTGGCTCTTCCTGCGCGCGGTTTACCTCGCACGGCGGCGGTCGTACCGAGCCGACGTCACCAAGCCGCGCCAGCACGGACGGCTGCAACTGCCCGGCGACGGCGGCGCGCTGCGGATCCTGACCACGACCGCGGGAGTGGGAGTAGTGCACGACCCACGCCGCCGCCGACTGATCGCAGTAGCGAAACTTGAAGGGCCGGCGCACCTGCTGCAAAACACCGACGAACAGGACCGCCGGGTGACGGCGTACGGGCAACTGATCGCCGGACTGTGCCAGAGCAACCGCATTACACGCGCCCAGGTCCTGGAACGGACTCTGCCCGACCCAGGCGACGAACTCAGCGCATGGGCAAAGGCCCGAGAGGTCGACCCGCACTCCCCAGCTGGAGCCATCTACACAGACCTGCTCCGGCAGGCAGCACCAGCGTCGGCTCGGCACGAAACGCTGTTCAGCTTCGCGATCAGCCTGGATGCGGTCGGACGCGAGGTCCGCAAACACGGAGGCGGCATTGCTGGAGCCACCGCCGTACTGGAGTCAGAGGCTCGTGCCTTTCAGACCTCGCTCGCTGCCGCGGGCGTGGCAGGGTGCTGGCTGAGTGCGAAGGAGCTGGCGATGAGCCTGCGCGTAGCGTTCGATCCCGCGGCGACCCGGACGATTCCAGCAGTGCAGGGATTCGACGCTTCGGAGGCTGGGCCGCTGGCGGTCGACGAGGACTGGGATCAGCTGCGCACCGACTCCTCGTTCCACCGCGTGTACGTCGTCACTGAGTGGCCGCGCGTCCGGGCGAACCCATCGTTCCTGAGCCCGTTGCTGCTCAAGCCGGGGATCAGGCGCACGTTCAGCTTGGTGCTGCAGCCGATCCCGATGGCCAAGGCGCTGCGAGACGCCCGCCGTCACCAGGTCGAACGGATCACCGACCGCGCCACGCGATCGCGAATCGGCCAGCTGGAGACCGAGGAGGACCGGCAGTTGGACGCCGACGTGGCACAGCGCGAGCGCGATCTTGCCGCCGGCCACGGTGACGTCCGGTGGCTGGGCCTCCTTGTCGTGTCGGGGGACAACGAGGAGGCGCTCGACGACGCGTGCATGGAGATGGAGATCGCCGCGACCCAGGCACTACTCGACGTACGGCGGCTCGTTGGTCAGCAGCTCGAGGGATTCATGGCCGCCGCACTACCGTTCGGGATCGGACTCTGATGAAGCAGCAAGCGGCGTACTACGAACTCGACGGCGCCGACCGCGCCACCAAGCGAGCCAATCGCCAGCCACGAGGCATCGCGCGCTCATCCGGATCCAAGCCGAGCACACGATCGTTGGAGACGGTATCCGGCAGGAGCGCTCGCCTCTTGGTTGACAAGCACCGAGCGACCACGCGGATCTTGCAGGCGGCATACCCGTTCTTGGCCGAGGGCGGGTTGGGTGCCGACGGCACCTACATCGGATCCGACGTCTTCAGCGGCGGGTCGTTCGTTTACGACCCCTGGGTTCTCTACCAGGACCGGGTCATCACCAACCCGAACATCTTGCTGGCCGGCGTCATCGGTAGCGGCAAGTCGTCAACGGCCAAGGCCCTGATCACCCGGTCTCTCGCGCTCGGCTACAAGGCCTATGTTCCCTGTGACCCAAAGGGGGAATGGACCGCGGTCGCCGAAGCAATGGGCGGGTCGACGATCAAGCTCGGCCCTGGTCTGCCGACCCGGCTCAATCCGCTGGACGCCGGCCGACAGCCTTCGTCTGTCGGTGCAGACGAATGGGACCGGATTGTCTGGTCCCGACGTCGCGCGTTGCTGGGCACGCTCGCCGAGTCGACTCTCGGGCGTCCGCTGGCCGCGATCGAGCACACCGCGTTGGACATGGCCCTCGAAACAGCCTGCACTCAGGTCGACGTACCGACCATCCCCGATGTCGTCGTCGCCCTTTTCACCCCGGACTCCAATCGCGCCGAGCGCGCGGGTCTGCGGGTGTCTGCGCTGGTGTCCGACGGTCGCGAAGTGGCGCACGCGATCCGTCGTCTCGTGCACGGAGATCTGTCCGGCATGTTCGACGGCCACTCGACGACTGATTTCGACTCGAATCTGCCGATGGTCACGTTGGACTCCTCCTGGCTGAGCACCGGCGGCGACGACCAGGCGCTTCGGCTCACCTTGGCCTGCGCCTCATCGTGGCTCGAAGCCGCCGTGGCCGACCCGGCGGGCGGCAACAGGTTCATCGTGTACGACGAGGGCTGGCGAGTGATGCGTGACGCCGCGCTGCTGCGTCGGATGCAGGAGCAATGGAAGTTGTCACGGGCCTGGGGAGTGTCGAACATCCTCATCGTCCATCGACTCTCCGACCTGGCAGCTGTTGGTGACGTCGGTTCCGAAGCACGGGCCCTCGCCGAGGGCTTGCTGGCAGACTGCTCGACACGCATCATGCTCCGGCAAGAGTCCGATCAGCTGGCCCGTACCGCGAGTCTTCTCGGGTTGACCGACGTCGAGATCGCCACGATCGCCAAGCTTCCCAAAGGCCGAGCCTTGTGGCGGCTGCCGAGCAGGTCGTTCGTCGTGCAGCTCGTTCGCCACGCCCGCGAAGTCACACTCTTCGACACCGACTCCCGGATGTAACCGATGAACCAGCGATCCGGACATGACCTCACCGACACCATCTTCATCGCCGGAGGAGTACTCTTCGCCTTCGCCGGCGTCCTTTATCTGGCCGGTGGCATCACGAGCCTGCTTACCACAGGGGAGTGGGTCGCCTCGCCGTGGACCGACGCTCTCCGCGCCCCGCTCCATCCAAGCAACCCAGCTGCCGCCTTCGGGAAAGATCCGTCCGACCTGGCGCCGACAGCGTACTGGGCGGTCTTCGCCGTGCTCCTCGCCATCCCACTCGGCCTTGCCTATATCACCATGCACGTGTGGCAAAGCCGCAAAGCGACAATCGCCAGCCGCACCCGCTTGGTTGCCGCACGCCCAGGCCTTGCCACGCGCGGTGAAGTCGAGATCGCCGTTGGCCGTCGGCAACTCGTTCGCCGCGGCCGCACTGCCCGCCCACAGGCGCGCACCAACTCGCCGTACGAGGTCGGCACCTTGCTCGGTCACTCCCGCGGCCGCGAATGTTGGTCCTCGGTCGAAGACTCGAGGATCGACGTCGGGCCTCCACGCTCCGGCAAAGGTCTTCACCAGATCATCGGTGCAATCATCGATGCACCCGGAGCCGTCGTCACCACGTCAACGCGGCCCGACAACCTCGCCGCAACCCTCGAGCTGCGCCGAGCCATCGGACCGGTCGCCGTCTTCGATCCCCAAGGACTCGGTCGATCCGAGGGTATCCGTTGGTCACCTGTGCGCGGTTGCGAGAATCCCACGACCGCCATGGTCCGAGCCGGCGGTCTCGCCGCCGGGGCCGGCTTTGCCAAAGGCAACGTCAGCGATGCGGCCTTCTGGCACGGTCAAACCGAGATGGCCCTGCGTGGTCTTCTCCACGCCGCGGCCCTCGACGGCACGGGCATCGGCCAGCTCTATCGCTGGAGCCTCGAACCCGCCTCGGCGATTGAAGCCGTCGGCATCCTCAATCGCTCCGCAGACGCGGCCGAGGGTTGGGGCGACACCCTGGACGGCATCGTCCGGATGGACGGACGCACGCGCGACGCCATCTGGGCCGGCGTCCGCTCTGCCCTCTCGGCCCTCGCCGACCCCGCTGTGCGGCGCGCCTTCGACCCACCACCCGGCGAGGGCCTCAACCCCGCCGAGTTCATCCGTGATCGCGGCACCATCTACCTCCTGGGCACCGGGGCTGGAGCTTCTGCGACGTCCGCATTCATCGCAGCCCTCCTCGAAGACATCACCGAATCGGCCCGCCAGATCGCTGCCCACAACCCAGGGGGGAGGCTCGAACCGCCATTGGCACTGGTGCTCGACGAGATCGCCAACCTCTGCGCCGTACCGTCCCTACCCGGGCTGATGGCAGACGGAGGAGGCTCCGGCATCTCCACTCATGTCGTCATCCAGTCACTGGCGCAGGCCAGGGAACGTTGGGGCGAACAGGCCGCCGCGGCGATGTGGGATGCCGCCACCCTGCGCCTCGTCCTCGGCGGCTCGGCTCAGCCCCGCGACCTCCAAGACCTCGCGGCAGTCTGTGGCGAACACGACGAAGAAGTCCGCAACTGGAGCCGCGACCCCAACGGAGGCCGTACGATGTCGACCAGCACGCGCCGAATTCCCATTCTTCCGCCGGATGTCATCCGCACTCTGCCCTTCGGCACGGGCATCCTCCTGGCCCGCACTGCTCCACCGATCCTCGTGAACATGGTGCCGTGGACCGATCGGCCCGACGCCGATGCGATTCGCCTCAGCATCACTCGGGCAACCGACCGGCCATGAACCGCAGCGAGGAGTTCGCCCATCCCCTCGGCCTACCCTTCGCGGATCCCGTTGTCGTCTGTTGGCGCGACTTGGACCCGACGAGGGAAAGTGAGGAGCTCGAACGACTCGACTTGTGGGTCGGATGGTTCTCGGGCAGATACGGTCTGGATCACAAGGTGGTGCCTCCATGTTGGCGGCACCACGGCGCAGTGATCGAGGAGTTGTCGGCGCTTCGAACTTTCTGGGAATCCAGCTACGACGAAGATGCCGGCCCGTCCGAACCTTTGGCTTTCCACCGCGACCTCACCCTGGCACTACGGCGCCTGAGAGACTGGACCAGTTTGCTGGGCTGCACGCGGACGACTCATAGACAATCAAGGGAGATCTGAAGCGGCCGAAACAGCGGGAACAAGAAGCCAGAGCCCTCGTAGTCCCCATTTACAAGACGCACATCTGATACAGAGACGGGGAGCACTTGTCCCTGGGGTTGCCGGCCGGCGCCGCGGAGGCCGGCTGCGTGACGAGCGTCAGGCTGGTCAGGGCGGCGGCCATTACGACGAGAATGAATTCGAACACGTTCTTCTTCAAGTTGGCTCACTCACCTTTATTGTTATCAGCGGATAGGCATGTCGTCTCGCTGCGAGACTCATGTCTCCAAAGAACAGGGATGCGATCAACGCGCAGTAGACAGCGGATAGCAACGGAACTTGTTGCGGGGCCGACCCGTATCTACTGCGTGTACACCGTCTTGCTACAGAAGCTCGCCCTCAGCCAGGTCGGACGTGTTGAATCGAGTGAGCCCGGGTGCTGCAAGGCGCCAGGCATGCACTCGAACATTCTTCGGATGCTGGATATCGCTGGCTGTCCAGCAGTGGATCGGCTCGGGCGAGGGCGGCGAGCTCCATGGTGCCGGCCATGGAAGCCTCGGGGACGATGACGAGTTGATTCTGGTTCTGGCCGAACGGTACCCGCTCAAAACAGCGTGTCACTGGGCACCGCCGCACAACCGCGGGTCACACATGCCTAACGCCGCCGTGGCCTAAGCGAACGACCCGAAGCTGTTCCCCTGACCAAGAAACACTCTTCTGTTGACCTGACTACGGGCTCAGGGGGTGCGGGGCTGGTGATGAAGGCGGAGGGTGGAGACGCGGCCGGATTCGAGGCGGAGGACCCAGACGACCGAGGGTGGGCAGTGATCGGGGTCGTCGGGTGGGTTAATCAGGTCTGCTTCCCAGACCACATGGTTACGGCTGGCAACGACCGAGGTGAGGTCGTGGCGGACACCCGCGGCGAGGTCACGGTCCATGGCGGCGATCATGTCGTGGTACCCGACGGTGTGCCGACCGGTGGACCAGAAGGTCTCGACGGTCGGTAGCCAGAACGCACCCAGGACCGAGCCCATCTCACCGGAATACGGTGCCTCAAGGAGATCGAGTGCTTCTTGGCGGTGCCGGGCGGTCAGGGCGGCGATGTCGTCGTGACGCTGGGTGGCGGTGGCCAGGAGGGCTTCGGAGAGCTTGGTGCGTGCCTGGTTGAGGCGGCTTCGGATGGTCCCGACCGGCACGCCGCAAAGCATCGCGATAACGTCGTACCTCGTCGCCTCCGTGAAGTAGCGCAGCATCACGGGTAGCTGCAGTGCCGGACTCAGCCGACCGATCGCCGTCCAGATCCAGTCCCGGCTTGCGTGCGCATCGATCACCCGAGCTGGGTCGGCCTCCGTCGATGGCTGAACGAAGGCTCCGGGGTCGTCGACCAAGATCGCGGACCGGCCGCGTAGTTGCATCCGGCAAATATTCCGGACCAGCATCCGCAGCCACGCTCCGATCGCCTCCGGGTCCCGAACCGTGCCGATCTGGCGCAGCGCCGTCAGACAGGCCTCCTGGACCGCGTCCTCGGCCGCCGGCCGGTGCCCATGGAAAGCCAACGCGACCGCACGCATGGGTGCCCGATGCCGAGTCAGCAGCAGACCGAGGGCCTCGACTTCACCCTGTTGCGCCGCCCGCACCAGATCCGCGTCAGTGGTCTGATCGACCGGTAGGTGGCTTGCCACGACCCCAATTTACCCGCCGATCGAACTCCACGCGATACCGCTGCATCCTGTGGGTATGACATCAGTTTTTGAGCGTGCGCAGTTGGTAACCCTTGCTGAGCAGAGCGAGGCCGAGTTCATGTTCCAGTACGAGAGCGGTGCCCCGGCCGAGGCAGCCGCTGAGCTCGGGATCAGTACCCAGCGACTCGAAGACGGCGTGGTCATGGTGATGCGCAACGACGTGACCGGCTACTGGAACAAGGCCCTTGGCTTCACCAGCATCACGGACACGCTGATCGGCCGCATCCTCGACATCTACCGCACGGAACAAGCTCCGGTAGCCGTGCTTCAGTTGGCGCCTGACCTGCTCCCCGAAGACTGGGCAGAGATCTCAGTCAGGCACGGCCTGACCGAGGGCGGCAAGATCGTCAAGTTGATCGCGCCGATCCACTCCGTACAGCCCGAAGAAGGCAAGACCGACCTCCGCATCGGCCCGGTCACCCCGCAGGACGCCGACGAGTGGGGCCGCCTCATCATTAGCGCTTTCGGCATGCCCTCCGGCGGCCTGGACTCGATGCTGGCCGCCAGCGTCACCAACCCAAACTGCCGCACCTTTGCTGCATGGGATGGCGACCAGATCGTGGCCGGCGGCAGCCTCTACCTCCATAAATCGGCGGGCGTCGTCAACGCCGGCGCGACCGCTCCCACCCACCGCAACCGCGGCGCACAGTCAGCCATCATCGCCGCCCGGATCGCCGCCGCCCAGGATGCCGGCTGTCGCTGGGTAGTCGCCGAGGCGAGTCAGCCCGCCCCCGGCGAGTCCAACCCGTCCCTCAACAACCTGATCCGCGCCGGCCTCCAGCCCCTCTACGTCCGCTCCAGTTGGATCTGGCGCCCACGAACGAGGTGGTGAACGCAGTCAGTTGCAGGGGGTGGGTGGGCTTTGAAACGCAACGGCTAGCGAAGATCTGGCCGGGGGCCATCCTCGAACTGAGTGAAGGGCTGGGGCATAGGCGCATCCTTCGTGATGCCGATACGGCGCTGCTGCCCAACTACTTCCTGTTCTTGGGGCCGATCGAAATCAACCAAGGGATGAAGTAGATGGGAATCACCCGCCGTACCTTGCTCGCGGGAGGCGCAGTGGTACCTCTAGCCGGCGCGATCCCCCAGCCGGCCTCGGGAGTTGGCAACCACAACGTGAGTGGATCGGACATCAACAGGCAGATCGAAGAGCTCGTGGACGAGTATGCCGGTGATGGTGTGGCCCCGATCGTTGCGCTTGGGGAAGCCGTCCTGAGGAAGCGGGCGGTGCGATTCGGCGGTCAGGTGGACGACGAGGTGCTGGCCGAGTTCCTGGCGCTGATGCGTCGGACAAACAAGGCAGCGCCCGGCGTCGGGTTGGCTGCTTCGGCCGCGGACGGGCGTGCGTGTCAGGTTGGAGGACCTGAAGGCGCAGGACCAGCGTGGTGGCCATCGTGGGCAGAGGGCGGTGGGTCGAGTCGGCTGCCACCTAACGTTGACGATCGGAGCCGATCGGCCAGGCGGGTGTGGTGTGCCAGTTGGATTCGGTGATGTGAAGCTGGAGCGGGACCGAGGGCTTGGAGGCTTGTGATGCCGTACCGCTCCCGGTAGGCGCTGACGTCGCGGACGATTCGATCGAACTCGGACCTGGAGCCGCAGCGATCCTGCAACGCCGTGAACCAGGCCGGCCTGCCGATGACAGCTTGATGGGTGAGCCAGTCGGCTCGGGCCGCGATCTGGGATTCGAGCTCGCGGAACGCGACGGCGAGAGTGGGGTCCGCGAGCTGTGTGGCCGGTGTGACGAGTCCGGCGATCAGCGCGGGCTCCTGACGGGTATGTCCCGTGGATCTGCGGGTGAGTCGCTCGATTCGGGTGTGGAGCACGGCGGCGATGTCGTGGGCCTCGGTGAGCGGCGCGAGGCCGACGGACCTTCGCAGCAGTGTGGGGATGTCGAGGCCCGTGTTCTCGGCGCGGCGGAGGGCGGCTAGAAGCGCGCCGTACGCAGGTGATGCCTGTAGGGCAGCTTGGTCAGAGGTGTCGAGGCCGCTGGTGGCGACGGCTGGTGCGAAGCGGGAGCGGGCGTCCATCTGGGAGAGGTGTTCGTGGATCGGGATCAGGCGGTCCAGGCGGGTGGCGTCGTCGAGTTGCTGACGCATGATTTCGTGGGCGGAGAGCTCGACGCCGGGGTTGTCGAGGACGGCTTCGAGGAGGTCTTGCATGGTTTGTTCGAAGTGGGGTTCGTGGAGGTCGGGCGCGGGTTGGTGGGTGGCTACGTAGGCGTGGTTGGCTTCGCGGCCGCGGGTCATGCCGACGTACAGGAGGGCTCGGGTGAGTTGGTCGGTGACGACGAGGTGGGCGGTGTCGACGGTGGCACCTTGGGCTCGGTGGGCCGTGGTGGCGTAGGCGAGTTCGACGGATTCTTGGACGTAGGTGGTGGGGAGGGTGACGGTATCGTCGGCTTGGTTTTGGACGGTGAGGGAGCCGTCGGGCCAGCGGTGGATGACCGTCCAGTGGTTGCCGTTTTGGACGAAGCCGGTGGGGGAGTAGCGCAGGCGGCGGTTGTTGAGGCGGGTGACGATGTGGTCGCCGAGGCCTACGTGGGTGCCGTCGTGGAGTTCGACGCCGCCGGGTTCGACTTCGCCGGTGGTGATGCGGTCGAGGCGGGCACGTGAGTTGAGGCGGGCGACAGTGGCGTTGTCAGCGGCGATGAGGAGACTGGTTTTGCCGGCGGATATGTCTGCTAACCAGGCCTTGTAGGCGGCGTCCTCCATATCGTCGGAGGAGCCTGCGATGAGTCGGTTGTGGTCTTCGTAGGTGTCGATGACCGAGAGGGCACCTCTGCGGAGGGAGAGGCTGGCGTCGCGTTCCCACGGGGATGCGAAGCGCCAGACGTCGCTGAGCTCGGCGGCGTTGGTGTCTTGAGCGATGAGTCGGAAGGCGCCGCCGGTGTCGGCTGCGCCGAGTTGGGCGGTGTCGCCGACGAGGAGGAGTTTGGCTCCGGCGGTGTCTGCTGCTCGGGCGAGGGCGGCGAGTTCCATGGTGCCGGCCATGGAGGCTTCGTCGACGATGACGAGTTGATTCTGGTGGAAGGTCCAGCGGTCGGACTCGGCGCGTAGGGCCGCGAGTTGGATGGTCAGTTTTTGGTGGCGGCGCCGACGTCCTACGCGGTGTGCGAGGTGGGCGGCGTGCTCGGTCTGCTGGGTGAGTTGGCGGCGTTGTTCGGCGCCTAGGCCGAGGGCCTCGTAGGTCCATTTGGCAATGTTCTCGGCTGGTGCTCCGATGGCGTCGGACAGGATGTTGGAGGCGGCTGACGAGGGAGCGAGGGCGATGACTGAGCCTTCGCCATGGGCGTGTTCCCAGGTGGCGGTGAGTGCCGACAGGAGGCTGGTTTTGCCTGTGCCGGCTGGCCCGATCAGTGCCTCGACCTTCTGGCCGCTGGCGGTGATTCGGGTGAGGGCTTGAAGCTTGTCGTCGCTCAGGTCGGCGGTGCGGGATGAGCTGAGTCGGGCCTTCGGCCCTGAGGAGTCGCGGGCCAGGTCGAGGAGGACGGACTCAGCACCCAGTACGACGGGGGAGGTGTAGATCTGGCCGTTGTGGATGGTAAAGACACTTTCGCCGTCGGCGCGTCGTTCGGGGACGGTGACGAGCTCGGGCGCGGTGAGGTTGATCGAGTAGTGCTCGGCGCGTTCCACGATCGATTGGAGTACGGCGAAGCGATCGGCCGAGGACGTCATGCGTAGCAGCCGGGTTTGGCGAGCGGCTTCGGCGAGAAGGTTCCACCTGGTCCAGGTCGCGCGCTTGTTCTGCAGTGTGAGGACGGTGGCTGCGCCGTACGCGTCGATGGTCTCTGGGCTCAGTTCGGCGGCCGTGAGAGGTCGCTGGCTCTGCTCGGTGAGAGACCGCTGGATGGTCGCGATGACGTCTGCGCCCACCGCCCGTGCTGCGCGTCGCCGCCAGCTGGCGAGCATGGCGGCCAGCGGTCGGGCGGTGTGCTTCGGAGGGCGGTTCATGAGCGTTGCCTGCTGCCGCAAGACGTACATTTCGCGGCGCCCGGGTGATACGTCTCGGCCGTCGAGTAGAGCGGCCAGGTTGGCCTCGATCTGCTCTGTACGAGCGGAGAACTCCTGGATCAGGTCGTCGGGGACCGTCTCGATCTCGAACGCGGGGTTGCGTTGTGAGCCGCGTTCGCGGAGCTCCCAGTTGATGCCGAGCCTGCGGCTGAGATTGTCGGCGAGGAAGACGTTGTGGATCTCGGACATCGCGACGGCGGCACGGTAGAGGACACGACCGTCGAGGGTTCGCCATTTGAGGTCCGGGCCCTGCACGCGGTTTGCGACGACTACGTGGGTGTGGAGTTGGGGGTCGCCGGCGCGGGTGTCCCAGTGGTCGAAGGCCGCGGCGAGGAGTCCGCGGGCGTCGAGTTGCGCTAGGCCGTCGTGGCCGCTGCGGGTGAAGGCGGCGTGCTTCTCGATGAGGTCGAAGACGTCGTGGACCGCCTCGTGATGAGCAGCAGCTATCTGCTCTTGGACGCCGACATCGGCCGTCGCCCACAGCGCGGAGACCGACTTCACTGGGGAGAACGTGAGGTCGAATCCAGCGACTGCCTGACGTGATTTTTGGCGCATCTCGGCCCGTCGGATTTCTGCGATGGCGGCTGCTCGATCGGCATCGCTGAGGTCGATACCGAGAGCGCGGATCTGCTCTTCGATGCGTTTGGACGGGGGCTTGTAGACCCGGTACGGCTCGCCGAGCGTTCGTCCGGTAAGCGGGTCCTCGGCACGACCAAACAGTGCCTCCATGTGCAGCTCGGTGACCTCGTCTCCGGGCCGCAACTGGCCTCCTCCGAGCCCTGCCAGACCGGATCCCAGCCATCGCCCGGGCGGGTATCCGGACGCGGCGTAGTACGCAGTGAGCGGGGTCGCCATGCGTCGGTCTACGTCTGCCGTGGCGATGTGGCGAAGCAGGTATTTGTAGCCGTCGCCGGCGGTCAACCTGTGGATGCTCAGCACTTCGAGTGGCCGTTCGAGGTGTCGCTGGGCGGCGGTGTTGTGCGCTGCATATCGGGCTCAACGGCTGGGACGTCGAACAGCGAATCCCGGTGCGCGATGCCGCGGCCGCTCCTTGGATGCAAGAAGTGTGACGGTGCTGGCCCTGCCGTTGACGCCGAAAAAGTTGTCGTCGGCATCCGTTGGACTCACGAAACACTAGCCAGAGCTCAACGGAGGGCTTCAGATGAGCACACCTAACGATCCGAATCGGAAGCGAATCGCCGAACTTGTGAAGCAGGCGGAGGCGATCGTCGAAGTGATCGAATCGCAGACCGTCGACGGCAGATGGGCGATGACCGCCTTTAGCCGGTACAAGTTGTGCGACTTGCTAGAGATCGCTCCTTACGGGCCTTACGAGGGGAGCCTCGAGGGTGACCCAACCGCGCTACTTGAGGATGCAGTACGAATCGCTGAGGCGCTCGAGGTACCGGTCGAGGATCTCAGCTGGCGACTGGCGCTAGGTGATGCGCTTCGTACGGCGGCAGCAGACATCCGGATGGTGCAGGATGCGCGCGACGTATGAGGACATGCTGCGCGTCGCGCGACGCGCAGCCGTCGAAGCCGCTGGGTCGAGGTACGAACATCGGTCGCAGGCCGTCGACGATTGGAAGGCTGTCGTTGCGGCTTTGGCGAACCACCTGCGCTGGCTGAGACATCGACTTCGGGCGGCGGACCTGTACGACGTACCCGCGGTGCAGTCTGATCGGCCACTTGGGCGGCTAGCTCAGGCGATTGGAGCCGGCAGCGATCTGCTCGCGAGCCAAGACGCGGTGACAGCTCGTGCACTCGACAGCCCTTGGTGCCTTCTGGTTGCGAGAGCAGAGGTCGCATCGATCGCTCTGAGCGGCGCTGAGTGCGTCATGGGCAACACTCGCAGCAAGACAGCTGAGCGGCGCCGGCTGATGAGGTTGATGACCGAGCTAGAGGCGCTGGCTGACACCGGCGTACTGCGGAGCGGACTGGGTGAGCTCGGCGAGCTTTCGAGCGGCGGACCACTCACGGGCGATGACGAACTGTCGATGCTGGCGCGGTACGCGTGTCGTTGGGAGCGTGCCGATGTCACCGTGGCTGTGGGGTCGCTTCTGACCCGTGACCTACGATCATCCACCGCACAGATCCGGTCCGTCTGCGGATACATCTGGCACCTGACGGACCAGTTGCTCGCGTCATCCCACGCCGAGTTGGAGTCACGCCAACGTCTGGATCTCGGCGCGCTCAAGCGAGCTGTGCACGCGGCAGAAGCCGGAACATTGCGGGTCGCAGAGTCCTGGCGGAGGCGACTGTCCGATCTGTACGGGCCGACTGGAAGTCAGAGCGAGGCGATGTTCGCCGTTCTGAGGACCGCCTTGGACGAGGTGGTGCGGCCCGGTGGCCGCCTCCTCGGCGCGGACGAGCTGATACCGGACAGCGCGACCGCTGCCCGGTTGCTTGAGGTCGTCGACGAACTGCTGTGGTCCGCGGAGCAGATGGCACGACGACAACAGCGAGCATTCGCAGCGCTGGTAAGCCAGGGACGCTTTCTGGTACCGCGACAGGACCTGAGCAGGCTGGACCTGCGATATATGCGGCGGCCAGCGCATTCGAGGCCGCTCCAGACTCGCTGGCTGCGGACGACGCAGCCAGCCTTCTTTGCCGACCTCACCGAATACCTGGCCTGGAGCGCTGACCATCTCGAACGTGCCTCACGGGTCGCACGTCGATTGGCCGGTACATCGAAGGAGCGTCGGCCTGATCCTGCCGGCCCGATCCGCAGCCCCGCGCCGTACCTCGAACTGCCAGAACCCCCCAACGCTGAGTCCGAACATCGGAGGTTGTTATGAGCGACGCCCGCGAAATCTGGATCGCGCTTAGACACCAGGCTCAACTCAAAGGGTTCAGGGTGCTAGTGCGGCCAATGGAGCCATCCGCGATGGCCTATTGCTCCTATGAGCCAAAGGAGATCGTCATCTCAGATCGGCTTGATCCGATCGAGGCGGTCTCACGACTGGCGCACGAGGTGGCGCATCTGCACCTGCATGCTGACCTCGGAGGTCCGGACGATCTCCAGCATCAAGGCATCCGTGAGATCGAGGCGGAGCTTGTCGCGTACGACGTGCTGCAGAGCAACGGGATCAGACCAGACGACTCGATGATTCGCTATATGACGAGCTGGGCGAAGACCGTGACGTCCCAGAGGCCTGTCGAACTGGTCCAAGCTCTCGCCGACAGTCTCGTCGTGGAACGACGACTCCTGAGTACCTCGGTGCAGAGCTACGTGCGTGCGCACCTGCGTCCTTCAGCCTCGGTCGACGATCTCGGGCCTGATGGGCCGGGGTTGTGACATGGGCGCAAGCGAGAGAGCCGCCGCCCTGCGGCGGGCGCGAGAGCGCCAAGCGAAGATCGAGGCCGCGACGGCCGTCGTCGTCGCGGCACAAAGTAACGTGGGGCGAGCGATCGAGGCGAAGAATCAGGCGATCGAACGCCACGACGAGCGCATCGTCGCGGCCGAGGAACATGTGCAGTCGGAGACAAGCCGACTGGCGAAAGTTTGCGGGTCTGCCGAGGCCGCTGCGGAGATCCTCGGGGTATCGCAGCGCGACGTTCGTAGGATGATCAAGGCTGAGCGGAGCCGACAGGCCGGACAAGCCGCGGGCGGGGTGCGTCACGATGTCCTCTGATTTCGATCCACTGTGGGACGTCGACCAGGTATCGGCGTACCTGAAGGTTCCGAAGCGCACTCTCTACCGATGGCGATCCCACGGGTACGGGCCGCCGGCTCGACGCGTTGGTCGGCACCTCCGATATCGCGCCAGCGAAGTGATGTCGTGGTACTCAAGTCTCCCCGGCGGTGTCCGCGCCGAGTGGTAGACCTGAGGGACGAGGTGAAGGGTCTGTCATTTGGGGCGGTCCGTCTCACGTGTGAGCCGGTCTGCGATCCGCTGTAGATCGGATTTGGGGACCACGGACTGCTCGGCGCACGAAGCCAGCAGAACCGAGACGGCGCCAATTGCTAGGTCGAGCGCGTCGTCCCACCCGTAGCCGTAGACGCGCTCCCAGGGGCGACGGATGCGTGTGACGAGACGATTTGCCGTCCGCCGAAGTCGTCGCGACCCGTGGCCTCGGTGTGTGAGCGCAGGCATGTACTCATTTCCGAGGGACGTGATGAGGAAGGCGGGTTCCTGCCACTGACAGGGGAGACAGCGGCAGGAACCCGCCTTTCTCGTGATGCTTCACTACGCGGTGAGGCGCGTCGTGAAGTGGAAGGCGTGACCGACGCGGAGACCGCCCTCTCGGCACATCAGCCACGCCGGCTCAGGACAGCTGCGATGAGCTGCCAAGGACCATGGGATCGGCGTCGACATCGAACGGATCAGGGTCGAACCAGCGAATCTCCGCGGCGCCCAGGTGAGCGTGAACCTCGAGCAGATCGCCGATGCTCGGCCAGAACGTCAGGCAAGGGTGCTTGCCCAACCACTGCATCGCAATCCACTGATGGCCGTCGCCTGTGGGCGGGAACTCAACCAGCAGTGCGACGACGCCAGTTCCTCTGATGCTTGCCGGATCACGGTAGTTGTACAGCTCGCCGCGCCGCATCATTCTCGGCCTCGCGTCAGGTCGTAGGCGACGTCGACCGCCATCGCCAGGGCGATGATCAGCGTGCTCAACAGCAGGCCGCAGAACTGAAGCGTCACAAGCCTTCTCCATCAATCGGTGACTACTCAGCGACATCGCCGAGCATGGCTCAACCTTGTCGCCGACTGGCCGGACAGCAGAACCATGTCCTCAGACATTTACGGACATTTCGTGCTACTGTCCGATCAGACATTTACCGACATCTACCCTGGAGTTAGGGCGGTGTTCCTAGTGAACACGGTGCTTCGGCGCGCTATGTACGACGCAGGCCTGACGGAGCTCGATCTGGCGGTCGAACTGGCCGTGGACCCCAAGACCGTGCGCAACTGGATGCGCGGTCAGGTACCTCACGCGAGCAGCCGCAGTGCGCTGGCGGCTCTCTTGAATGTTGAGGAGTCAGTGCTCTGGCCGATGACCAGGCGCGTGGCATCCACACTGGAACGGCCCGCGGGGCTTGTAGGGGTGTATCCGCGCCCTTCGGCGGTGAGCCGATCCGACTGGTTGTCGTTGTTCACGACCGCAGAGGTTCGGATCGGGATCATGGCGAGCGACGCACCGTCGCTTCTCGAGGATCGCCAGCTGGTGGGCGCCCTCATGGAACGCACCCGGATTGGGGTGCAGACACGCATCATCGTCGTGTCGGGGGACCAAGCCTCTGTCGACCGGCTTTCCATCGAACACGTTGGGATCGAGGTGAGGCTCCATACGGAGGGTCTGTACAACTCGATCTACCTCGCCGACGATGACCTGCTCGTTAACCAGCACTCGTACGGCATGGCTGCATCGGAGTCGCCGGTGTACCACTACCGCCGTACTGAGCAAGGCGACATGTTTGACACTTACCTCTCCAGCTTCGAGGCCATTTGGGCTTCCGCTCGTGGTGCACGGTTGATCGACGGGCGAGCCTAGGCAGACATCTGCGTACGTGAAGACTTCCGGCCCTGCGGTCCCCTTGTCCAGTACGACGTCGTACTGTCGAAGGGTGATGGTTGTTGAGGAGGCAAGGTCACTCGCGAAGCGTTTGCTGTGCGAGCAACTACCGCGGCGCTGGGCCCACACCCAAGGTGTCGGCCGCCGGGCCAACGAGCTCCGCGGGATGCTGGGAGAACAGGCGCAGGTGGTCGAGGTGGCCGCCTGGCTGCACGACATCGGCTACTCGCCAATGCTGCTATCGACCGGTTTTCACCCGCTGGACGGTGCGCGGTACCTGCGAGATGTCGTCGTAGCCGATGAGATGGTCTGTCGCCTGGTAGCCCATCACACAGGAGCGATCGTTGAAGCCGATGAGCGGAGCATCCCAGAACTTCGTGACGAATTCCCGATGCCTGATCCGGATCTGCTGGACGCTCTGACCTACTGCGATGCGACGACAGATCCCGACGGATGCAGAGTCGGGGTCGAGGAACGGCTGAGCGAGATCTTGATGCGCTACTCGAACGAGCATGTGGTGCACAAGTCGATCCTGCGTTCGGCGCCTGCCATCAGAACGTCTGCACTGAACGTTCAGGGACGGCTGGGCGTCAATCGAAGTAAGGGGTCGAGCCGGGGGAGAGGTAATGCGTGATGCGCTGGCGCATCGAGCGGTGCATCTGAAGGTTAGCCAAGGCATCGCGGGCGACCCAGTGGACCTGGCTGCTCTCGTCGCTGGGAGTTGGCTCACCGCCGGTCGCGCGGGCCCGCAGGAGGATTGAGAACTCCTGCCGAGCCTCTCCGTTGCTGGTGTACAGGATGATGTGCTTCGGATCGGTGTAGATGCCGAGAACATCGAGGATCTGGCAGTCGATGCCGGTCTCTTCCTTGGTTTCGCGTACGCCGGCTTGTGACATCGATTCGCCGAGGTCGATCGCGCCTCCGGGGAGCGCCCAGTTTCCGTTGTCGGATCGCTCGATCATGAGGATCTCGCCGGCGTCGTTCTCAATGACGACGTTTACTGACGGGACCATGCTGTTGGGCGCTGGCGCGTCGGGGTCGTCGTAGTAGTCGATTCGTCCAGGCATTAGTCCTCCGTCATGGGGGCGGAGTCTTTCCAGACTCGCTCGAAGCTCTCGAGGTAGTGGGTGGCCAGTTCGCCGCCAGGAATCTTGCGCAAGTACCACACGGGTGCCTGAGCTGCCGGCAGGCCGTAGATGTGGGTGTTGACGAACAGGCGGTCGTCGGCCCGGAAGATCGAGTTGTAGAGCACAGTGCGGTGAAGCCTGAACTCGACGCCGTCGACGGTGGCAAGATCGCCGTAGAGAGTCACGGCGTTCCGGATCTTGGCGGCGAGCGCGTCGCCGATGCCCTCCTCGCGACCACGGTTCAGCACCGTCTGGTCCAACGGATCGCCGAGAAGGATGCGAATGCGGGCACCCGCCTTGGCCTTCTTCCGGAGCAGGCGCTGGATGCCGGCATCCTCCGCTAGGAACAGGCCGGCGTACACGAGAATGCCGATCTCGCTGTTTCCGGCACTGAGCAGCTGGCGCCACTCGTCGCTTGGTACGTCGGAGCGCTGTGGGTAGACCTTGACGATCTCGCTCTCGGAGACGGCGGCGGCACGGTCCCGCGTGAGGGCGTCCGGCCAGAGGTAGGACTCCTCCTTGTCGAGCCGCTTGGCTATCGCGTGCCGGTTACGCGGGAACGGGAGCAAGTCGTTGAGGACCCAACGTTCGACGGACTTCACATTGACGCCGAGGTCCTCTGCCAGGGCATGATGGGTGAGGCCATGCTCAGCCATCGCCGCTCGCAGTCGTTCATTAGGCACGAGACCTAACCTAAGACATTTGAGGACATTTTGGTGCCATTCCAGATGTCTCGGAGATGTCGGATGATGCCGTGACGCTGTCCCTCCGGTGCGAGGCATCCTGCTTGCAGGAACCTCAGGAGGGACCATGCGAGGCAGAAGGATGTACGCATTCGAGATTGCGACCCGTGGCCGCGACGGCTCGTGGTCGACGGTGGCATCCGGGTCGGGGCAGTTCAGTCGGCCGCCGAAGGCGAGCGTACGGAGCATCGCCGAGCGGTGGATCCATGAGGAGACCGGGCGCTTGAGCGGTGGCCGGCTGCTGGTGGTCGGACGGCGGCGTGGCGTTCCGCGAGGGTTCCTCGCCACTGTGCGGATCCGGCTCGTGGATCCGCAGGGCGACTATCCGCTCGCCTCGGCGTACATCGGACTCGATCGCCGGGACCACCGCCAGTTGCCTGTCGCGGAGCGGCTCAGCCGTGGCTGACAGTGGGCGCAAGCCCAACGAGCTGCTCCGGCGAGCACGGGGCTCCGTGTCGCAGGAGGTTCTGGCCGAGAAGGTCAACGCGACGATCTTCCGTGCGACCGGCAAGGGCGCCGGGATCAACGCGAAGATGATCTCGGCCTACGAACGCGGGTGGTACACCTGGCCGGGTGACGACGTGCGTAGTGCGCTGTGCGAGATCTTCCAGGCGCGAACGCCTGCGGAGCTCGGCTTCTACATCAGCCGACCCAAGCGTCGGCCGCCCGCGTCCGTTGAGCTGACGGCACTTGCCGGGAAACCCCTGACTTCTGATGCTCCAGTGAGCCTGGTGGTGCCGTCGGGTCGGTCGTACTTCGGGACTGAGCTCTCGGCGCACTACCAGGAAGCCGAGCGGCACAGTTCCAACCTCCTGCTGATCACGCCGGACGAGCAGCTGTTGGAGCAACTTCGTCGACCGGACCGGCGTTCCCTGGTCGTTGTGGCAGATCAGGAGCAGCGGAAGTACGTTGCTGACGCTCGGCGGGTCGTCGACCGGGCCCGCAGCGGGCAGGTGTCGCAAGCGGTTCCGATGGCGAATATTGTTGACGATCTGACGGTCGGAATCATCTGGGCGACCGCAAACGCCGACTCAGCCTTGCTTGCAGATGACGCTCAGCTCGAGCGAAGCCAGCTGTACGTGACGCATCAACAGAACCGCGCCGCCTCGCGAGGAGACGTCGACGAGGTGCCGTCACTGAACCGGGTGGCTGCGCACTGGCTGGGGTCGCAGTTCTGCTCGCGTTACATACTGGGGCACCTCGACGGACTGGGCGACGATCCGTTGTTCTGGACCCGTGAGCAGCGTGGAGAGGAAGCTGCAGCTTGGTTGCTATGGGCCCATAAATTCGAGTACCTCCGGGGCGTCTGGCGCAAGTTCCCGCGCGCACGGCGAGGGTTCTGCATCCCGGAGAGCGAGGTCGAGGCATCACCCAGTTTCGAGCGGGTGATGCTTCTGCTGTCGATGGCGCTCATGGAGGCCTTCGGCATCCGGGTGCAGATCAGCGCCGAACCCGACCACGGTGAGGTCGAGGGCTTCGTCTTGGCCGATCGCGCGATCGTGGCGAACTGGCTGGGCAGTCCGGGGCTGTGGTGTGTCGAGGCCAGCGCGTCTGCGTCTCGGCTGACGACCTACCGTCAGATCAGTGAGCAGGTCGGTGCGGAGTCGTTGCTGACACAGGAGACTCCGCTCGGACGTCTGGCGGCAGCTGCGGAGTACCTGCGGGTGCCGTGGGAATGGTTTCGGCGGAGATGTGGCGAGCTGGCGGCGGTCGGTGTCGACGACATCTGCCATCCACGAAGCCGTCTAGTGTCGACCCGCGGGCTGAACACCGCGCTTGGCTACGTTGCTCACATGGATGTTCTTGAAGGAGATGACTTTGCGCGCAGCTGAACTCACCATGGGCCGGACCTTCGCAGTTCATTTCGATCACGGCGACGACTTCTACGCCGCCTTGGCCGAGTTCTGCGCGGAGCACGACGTACGGCAGGGGTTCATCCCGATGTTCATCGCCGGCATGCGGGACGTCCAGCTCGTCGGCACCTGCGACAAGCTGGAGAACCCGGACGCACCCGTGTGGAGCTCAGTACATCTCGAAAACGTGGAGGCCGTCGGCGGAGGCACTCTCGCGTACGACGAGGAGACCGGCAGCGTGCTTCCGCACATCCATGTGTCGGTCGGGCTGAAGGCGCAGTCGGCAGTCGCACACACCAGTCATCTGCTCGGTGCCAAGATCCAGTTCCTCACCGAGATGTACGTCGTCGAGGTGAGCGGGCCGACGTTCTCGCGTCAGCGCGACCCTGGTCTGTACGACGTCCCGCTGCTGTCCTTCGGGTCCGCTTGGACAGATCGACCTGCGCCCTAGCTTCCTGGCAGTCCTTGATTGGTAGAACGAGGTTCTGAATCGTCTGGGTGGTCACGACTGTCGGAGTCGTGGATCACGTGGAGGCTTGGAAGAGGGCGGCGAAATCTCAGGCAGAGAAGGAGATTGCGGCGCGAGACGCGGTCTCGGGTGAGCGGCTTATCGAGGTGAACGCTGCCGCTGCCAGGTTCTATCGGCGAGAGTTGAAGTGTGACAAGAAGACCTGGGTTCGGGACTTCCTGATGCGCGGCGGGGTGCCCGAGTTGCTCGCACCGGACTCGCACTGGGCATTGGGATTCGCCCCTGATGCCCGTTCGCGTCTCGTGGACCACCTGAGATCTCAAGGGTTCAGCCTGGCTACGGTCCGCGATTCCGGACTCGGACTTCTTGACGCTGACGGGCGGACGGTCGATCGGTTCAGGGATCAATTGATGCTGCCGGCAAGGAACGATCGCTTGCAGGTCACTGGATTCGTCGGTGTCCGGACCGGCGAGCGTGCACCGTACTATGCGGCGTCGCCGGCGACTGCAGTTCATGGGCGGTCGGCAAGCCTGATCGGCGTTGCCGAGCAGTTCGACCTGCTGGACGGCGAAGCTCAACCGATACTGGTCAACGACCCGCTGGACGCCTTCGTGATCGAGCGGCTCAGCCGGCTGGGCGGAGGCCGGTGGGTCGGAATCCCGTTGTGCGACTCACTGCTGTCGGCCGACCAGGCAAGGATCCTGGGTTCCTACACGGCAGCTGACACGGTGATCGTGCTGGTCACAGGCAAGAGGGCAGCGCAGCGAGTTCTGGCAGATTGCTACCGCGATCTCACCGGATTCTTCCGAAGGGTGCAGGCTGTCGAGCTTCCTAGCGGGAATACGCCGGCCAGGCTTGCGCTGGCGCCGGGCGGCCTCCAGCGGCTCCATGACGCACTGCTACGTACACGCCCGCTCATCGACTACCGACCGTCCCGGGGGACAACTCGTTCGATGCCGCCAGCGACCGAGGTCGATGAGGCTCCAAGGCCAGAGTTGCCCTGATGCATCCGGCTAGGATTCGAAGCGCGGTGGCAAGATCGTGACTGATCTAGCGACTGCAATCGGTCGGTAACCGGATCGCCACAGAATAGGGGCTGGCGTCAACAGGTTGCTCATGGCAACACTGGCAACGTGGCCAAGCTGTCGGCCGATCTTCTCGGACCGGTCGGGTTGGAGCTTGCCCGGGCGGTTGAGCGACTGCCCGGGCAACATGGTCTGCCGGTGGCTCCGAGCTCGAGTTGAAGTGGGACGGGTTCCTTCACTGAACGAGCCAAGCTCGGACGATGTCGAGGCTTTACGGTCCCGAGCACGGCTGGGTCCGGGACATTGGCGTGCCCCATCGGAAAGCCGCTTGTGTCCCAATGCGTGATCGGCGTCTTCGCCTTTTAGCCCGGCGAGGATCGGCGAAATATGCCGCTACGTCTCGTGAGCGGTGATCGCACTGGCATCGAGGCCGGTGGCTTTCGCAGACTGATGCGCTGGTCTGTCTAGTGCGGTTCGTGAATGACTGGGTGGGCGCTGGGAGTGGGGTCCCACCAGGGGTAGTTGGGGATGCGGCTGGCGAGGGTTTCGCGGTAGGTCTCGGTGAATGCTGTGTGGATCGTGGCCACGACCTCGGGAGGGACTCGTTCGGGTCGCCATCGCAGGACTCGGCGGAACTGCAGCGCCTGGTCGACCAACGGGACGACGGCGGTGCCGGGTAGTAGGTCGATGGTTGGCGCGCAGGTCGCGATTCCGCGGCCGGCGGCGATGAGTTGCGCGATCTCGGCCTGGCCGAGTTCGTCGTACCGGAAGTTCGGGGTGAAGCCGACCGCCTCGCAGGCCGCTCGCTGGGCGGCGATCGCGCCGTCCCGTCTGCCGGCGGGAGGCACGATCCAGGTCTCGTCGGCGAGCTCAGACAACTTCACTTGCGTCTGCTCGGCCAGACGGTGATCGGCGGCCAGGATGATGAGGGCCGGTTCGGGGTCGACCATCTTCTGTTCGTGGATGCCGGGCGGGCAGGGCGGGGCGTAGGCCTCGTCGCAAACCATCAGCATGGCGATATCGAGCACGTCAGCGGCGAGCAGATCGGTCAACAGGCCGCCACACGGGTCGACCTGGGTCCGGATCTCTCGCCCCGCCAGCTCCTGCTCGAGCCGTGACAGCCAGCTGGCGAACATTACAGTGCTGATCGACCCGAGCCGCAGTGGGCTCGCCGCGCCGAGGTACTTCGAGCTGGTGTTGACCAGATCGTCCAGGTCGGCCAGCAGCGCTCGTGCACGGCCGACGACGTGCTGGCCCAGGGGAGTGGCGACCACGCCGCGAACGTCGCGCTGGAACAGCTCCCCGCCGATGACCGCCTCGATCCGGCGTACCTGTGCGGTCAGCGAGGGCTGCGAGACCTGCAGAGACGCTGCTGCCTTGGAGATGCTCCCTGTGTCAGCCACCCGGCAGATCACGCGCAGGTGGCGGAGTTCCAGCTCCATAGGCGGCAGGCTATACCTCCTTGGGATGTCTCTGCGGCGCGCGATGGTGCAAATCTTTTCTCACGCGGATCCGTAGCCGTTCACGCGGCCGCCATTTTGAACTGAAACGTGCTCCCGCCCGCCTAGTGAGGAACCGACATGCCCAAATCCCGCAAACACCGCTTGGCCATGGCCATCGCGGCGACTGCCGTAGCAGCCCTGAGCGCAACCACAGCGGGCAGCGCTCTGGCCGCCCAGAGCTCCCCGGTCGCGCAGCCGACCGGGAACTCGGCGCCGGCCAAGCAGACGGTAGAGGCGGCGCAGGCCGTCGTCACAGCGGCGACCAAGGCGGCGTTCGCGCACGCCGCGGCCACCGGCTTGGGCAAGGACGACAAGCTCACCGCCGTCGACGCCCTGGTCGACCCCGACGGTAAGCAGCACGTCCGCTTCACCCGGACCCATCAAGGCCTCCCGGTGCTCGGAGGTGATCTCGTCGTCCACCTCGACGCGCGGTCCGGTTGGGCCGGTGTGACCCGCGCCTTCCACCAGCAGGACCTCAAGGCCGGGGGCGTCGCCCCGAAGCTCACCATGAGCCAGGCCAAGAAGAAGGCCGCCGACGAGGTCAAGGGGACTGCGGCCAACGCGAAACTCGTCCTGAAGACCGGCGCGTCGGGTGTGACGCTCGCCTATCAGGTGCGGGTCGTGAACAGTAGCAGCAAGGAGTCCCCGGATCGCGAGATCCTGATCAACGCCCGTACCGGCGCTCTGATCAGCAACGCCGCCGTGACCGACTCCTTCATCACGCCGCAGGTCCACGACAAACTGCGCAAGCTCGGCGTCGCGGCCACGCCGAAGTCGGGCTTCGCCGCCGGGGTCTCAGGTTTGTCGGTGCCCCAGGCAACGGCCGCCTACCCGGCGGCCGCGGTCGGATCCGGTACGTCGCTATTCGCGGGCGTCGTCCCGCTCAACACCGTCCAGACCGCCGCGAGCTTGTACCTCCTGCAGGACTCGACCCGCGGCAACACCCAGACCCGGACCGCGAGCAACACCAACACCAACAACTTCACCAAGGGCAGGAGCTACACCTCGCCCACCAACAAGTGGGGCCTCAGCGACGCCACCAAGCCTGCTGTCGACGCGCAATACGGCATCACAAAGACCTTCGACTTCTACAAGAACGCCTTCGGTCGCAACGGCATCAAGAACGACGGCGCCGGCGCGCATGCGCTCGTCCACTTCAGCCAGAACCTCGGCAACGCGTACTGGGACCCGAACTGCGACTGCATGCTGTACGGCGACGGTGACGGCGCGACCTTCAACAAGCCGCTCGTCGTGCTCGACGTGACCGGCCACGAACTCAGCCACGGCGTCGTCGCCGCCACCGCCGCGCTCGAGCCCACCCGCACCGACTGGCGCGGCAACCAGTTCGGCGAGCCGGGCGCGCTCAACGAGTCCCTCGCGGACATCTTCGGCTCCAGCACCGAGTTCGCCACCAACAACCCGAACATCCCTCCGAACTACCTGCTCGGCGAGCAGCTCGGCCTGGCGCAGACCTTCCTGCGCCGCCTCGACCACCCCTCGCTCGACAAGCTCGAAGGCTCCGTGGACTACTGGTCGAAGGCCGCCTACGACACCGAAGTGCACGCCGGCTCCGGCATCTCCTCACACGCCTACTACCTGCTCGCCGAAGGCAGCGGCGCGAAGACCATCGGCGGCGTCAACTACAACTCCCCGACGTACGACGGCTCCGCGGTCGCCGGCATCGGCCGCACCAAGGCCACGGCCATCTTCTACCGGGCAATGACCCGGTACATGGTCTCCACCACCGACTTCCACGACGCCCGCGTCGGCACCCTCCAGGCCGCATCCGACCTCTACGGCGCGGCCAGCGTCGAGTACCAAACGGTCAATAAGGCCTGGGCCGCAGTCAACGTCACCGCGGCCAACCGCTGAGCCACAGATCAGCGGTAACCCGAGGGCGCTCCCGCATCGCGGGGGCGCCCTCATCTACGTGGTTCAGCCATAACCTGCCTATTACCGACCGTTGCGGCAACGCGAGGGCGAAGCGATTGCAACCAGGCGGTAGCCGGATCGCCACAGAGCCTGGGCCGGCGCGAGCGGTGGCCCAGGGCAACACTGACAGAGTGGCCAAGCTGGCAGACGACTTGCTCGGGCCGGTCGGGATGGTGCTGGCCCAGGCGGTGCCTGAGCTGCCTGGGAGGAACGGAATGCCGGGTGGCTCGCAGTTCGAGCTAGGACGGGCGACCGGCTGGAGCCATGCTTCGGCTGGAGTAGATGGTCTGCGTCGGCCCTGGAAGAGCCTCGACCGAACCTGCCCGGCAGAAGGCGAGGGTTCCGCTGCGGGGTCTGGCGGCTGTGGTGTTTCTGGCTGGGAACAGGCGGGAGCAGGTGGCGTTCGAACCCATGGGTAGAGAAGTCCACCAGGTCGCGCGCGTTGCGGATAACAGCGCGCGCGACCGCTTCCACTATGCGCCTTCGAGCCCGGGTTGCTCGCGGCGGTGTAAGTCCAGCTTCAGCGCGGCAGCTTGCGGGTGTCGATCAGGTCTTGGGCGACGTCGCGCAGCTTGCGGTTGGTGTCTTGGGAGTAGCGCTTGAGGATGGCGAAGGCGCGGTCGCTGTCGAGGTCGAAGCGTTCCATGAGGATGCCCATGGCCTGGCCGACGATTTTGCGGGCGTCGACGGCCTGGGCCATCGTCTGCTCTTGCCGGGCGGAGGAGAGGGCGACTGAGGCGTGCCGGGCGAGGATGTGCGCGATCGCCTCATCGTCGATGCCGAAGCTGTCGGGTGTCTGGTTGTAGAGCGACAAGACGCCGGTAGTGCGGTCACCGATGATCATCGGCACGTGCAGAGCGGTGCCGATGCCGACTTCGAGGGCCTTGTCGCGCCAGTCCGGCCACTGACACTCGGTGGCGATGTTCGGGATCAGCAGGACGGTCTGGGCTGCGAGGGCGGTGATGAGCGGCCCGGTCCGGCTGTCGATCTGGTGGCGGTAGAGCTCGTCGACGACTGGGCTGGTGACGGCACCGATCTCGATGTGTCCACGGCTGCCGGTCAGGATGACGCCGGCGTGGGTGCAGTTCTCGGCTTGGAGGGCGAACTCGACGACGGCCTGAACGGTTTCCTCGACTCCTGGCGCGTCGTGGAGCTCGATCGCGAGCCGCGCGAAGGTGTCGGCTGCTGCCGAGGTGTTCGGGTCGATCGAGTGCACGGCAGCACCCGAACCGGTGGCAGCCTCTGCTGGGCGGCCAGCGCGGGAGAGATCCATGGCGACATCATGCCCCGCGCGGACGCCCTAGATCCACGCTGGGCGCACCGTGAGATCGGCATCATCGGGTGTCGTGTTGGCGTGATGCAACCGAGCCGATGTCGCCACGAAACCGGGCGTCGATGAGACATGTCCCCGGCGGGTCGCGAGGGTGACACTGGGGCTGTGGGCAACGTTTCGCCCGGACTGGCCGGGCCAGTCGCGTTCGAGCTCGCCGAACCGGTCGGGCAGGTTCCCGGCGAGCACGCCATGTCGGGTGGTTCGAGGTACGAGATGAAGTGGGACGGCTTCCTTCACTGAACAAATCAAGAGGTTCGTGTCACTGGCTCACCTGGCTCGCAGCTTTCGCGGCTGTTGATGCTGAGGCTGTGTTGGTGAACTGAAGGTGCTCCTGACCAGCAACGACGTGATTTTGCCGAGGCGGCGGCGCGGGGCGAATCGAGGAGCACCTGCGAGGTGAAGGATCGATCCGGGCGGTTGCGCACAGAGCTGGGAAGCTCGACCCGCAGCTTCTAGGGAAGGCCGCCGTTGTGCACTGTGTAAGAGTCCACCTCGCTCAGTTCCTGGGCCGACGGCGGCTGGAAGACGGCCCTGGCCCATCGCAACTCGTCCTGTGTCATGGGATAGGACGCTGGCTCAGCCTGCTCGTTCCGAAGCCGGAGACGCTCCCACAGCGTTTCGTGGTCGACGTCGAAGACGTGCAGTTCAATCCGAGCTGAGCAGGACCTGGCATCCGCAAACTTCTCGGTACGTTCCTCGCGCATCCAAAGACCGTCCTCGAGGATCACGTCCACGCCGCGGCGCAGCAAGGCGAGTGCGTGGCGGTAGAGCACGCCCTGCAGCCGCTCGTGGAAGTCGGTCTCGGCGTGTCTCACTCCGAGGGCTGCTTGCCACTGGTCGGCGCTCAGGCGCACCCCTCGTCCCTCGGTTTCCAAGCGCGCGGCCAGCGTCGACTTGCCCGATCCAGGCAGCCCACAGAACAAGGTGAGGGTTGGCTTTGTCCGCGTAGAGAGGAAATCACTTCGAACCACGTGATCAGCATGCCCCACGTCACCGGTCCACTTGGAGCCTGGCCCGCAGTCGGGGCGCACGCGGGCGCAGCGTACTGGTGGCGCAGTAGCGCCGACCGGTAGGCCGGCAACGCGCGCGGCTGCTCCAGCTGCACCGGATCGTTGACGCCGAGCATCCGCTGCGGCAGGTAACCGCCGGCCCGGGTGGCCAGCTGCCAGCCGTACGACGGTCGCAGCACCCTGGCCACCATCAACGCGTTCACCCCTTGCGCGACCGAGGACAGCGGAGTCCGCGGTAACACCTCCGAACGCCAGGCCTTCGGGGCGAGGTCGGCGCCGCTGGCCAGCCACCGTTGCTCCCACGTATCGCCGCCGAACCGGTCCAGCCAGCCCAGCACCCGCCGGACACCGGTCCAGGTCGCCTTGCGGCTCGGGAAGACGCCCAGCACCACATCCAAGACGGCCTCGATCGTCGCGTCCAAGCCGAGGTCCTGCATTCGAAGGCCCACCGCACCGATCGGTAGGTCCGGAGGCTGAAGACCCAGGTCGTAGGCTCGACGCGGCAGGAGCCGGCCGGTCGCTCCGACCAGCAGGTCAGGGGTGACCATGCTCGGCGGTGACAGCAGCCTGGCCGTCGGTCCGGACGCCGCCCTGGTCCGGGCCGCCTGGATCCGACGTGGCGGGCGCGGATCGGTTATGAGATCGGAGCCGACGATCGGTGGAGTGGTCACGTCGGCAGTCCCAGAAGCTCCCGCACCGCGGCCTCGTCGTAGGCGGGCTCGATCACCGGACCGGCCGGTCGCGGCCGGGCATGATGCTCCAGCACCTTCGCCACCAGATGCTCCAGCCGCGGCTGCGTGTAGATCTGCGTCGTCGAGACGCTCGCATGGCGAAGGATCGTCTGCACATCAAACAGCGTGAACGCCGGATCCGCCAGCAGCCGTGCAGCCGCCGTGTGCCGCAGATCGTGCAGCGTCCAATTCGACCCCAGCGCAGCGTTCGCGCGCTGCAGCACCGCGCGTGCCGCGTGGTACGTCAGTGGGCGCGGCACGCCTTGCCGGGTCCACCACACCGGGCCGCCCGGCTCGATCGGCGGCCGTTCCTGCTGTAGATACAGCGCCAGCCACACGAACGAGTCCACGCTGGCCGGGGTCGTCGCCCGCAGCCGGCTGCCCTTGCTGACCACCGTGATCTTGTTCGCGCCCGAGTCCAGGTCGTCGCCCAGGCGCAGCCCCAGCAGCTCGCGGGCCCGCACAGCACTCGACAGCCAAAACGACACCAGCGCCCGATCGCGGTGGCTGCGCAGCACGCTGAACAGAGCGTCGTCGGCGTCGTCAGGGATCGCTCGCCACGTCGGTCGAGGCACCTTCTGCCGGTACCTCGCACGACGAACCACCACGAAGTCGTCCATCGGGTTGTGGTGCGCGTAAAACCGGCCAGCCGACCGCGAACGCTGAGACGGCACCGGATTCACCAGCGGCCCGAGGCCGGAATCGCACGCCCACTCGTAGAACCCGAACAGCACGCTCAACTGATGGTTGATGGTCCGGGCGGCGTACGTCGTACCCAACACCGGCTTTCCCGATCACCGGATTCACCGATCCCGCCGGCGGCGCCTCTGGGCGGCGACTCAGCCGCTGCGGCACCGGTGACTCCCGCAGCAGCTCCACGAACTCGCGTACGTCGCTGCGTTCGGCCCGCTCCCACGCCGTCCAGCGGCCCGATCACGCTAATCGAGCGCCCGAAGAGTTCAGTCAACTAGCCGAGCCGCTGCCGTCCGCTGCCGTGATGGAGGCTGAGGGTCGACGATGCGGATGCGAGATCGGGCGAACCAGCTTTGGATGGTTTCTTCCCGTGTCGGGTCCGGCAGGTAGATCACAAGTGCCGACCAGTCGTGGGCACTGACGAGCCGCCACCACAAGATCAGCCCGGGGCAAGCGGGGCCGCCTGGCGTCGGCTGGACCCAGCAGAACCGCCGTCTAGGATCCGGCGGTTCGGGAGGCGAATAGCTGTGTCTCCTAGTCCCCATAACCTCATAGTAGAACATCTGTTCGAGATGATATCGATCTGGGTGATCGCCCTGATGCCGCGGTGTCGCTCACGCGAGCGCTCGTCGCCAACGAAGTGAGGGCGTGTCCGCGCGAGGCTAGCGCATAATCTCACTTATGTGCTAGGCAATCGAGAATCGACTTCCAACCGAGCAGTCGGGAGCCTCGCGCCGAGGTCATGGCAGCAGGGTCTAGGCCTCCATGCGTCGCGTTGTTCTCCGTCACCGGCCACGGGCAACAGCCGGTCTGCACGCGGTCGCGATCAATCCAGCTCGCTTACTCCGAGGATTCGACGTTGTCCTTGCGTTGCGGATGATCGCGGTCAGAGCGCTCTGCGAGGTGCAGGGGGACAGGCTTACGCGTTCGGTCGTCCCAGGCAACGGCCTGATGACATAGGCGGGCGGTCAGTTCCGCTAGCACTGCCGGCTTCCAGGTGCCAGGTTTGGGAATGGTGATTTCGATGGAGGTGAGAGCGTGCCAGTCGTCTGAGTTGAGGCGCTCCTTGTTGGCAGGCAGGGTCCATCGCGTGTAGGTGGCGCCGGCCCGGGAGTTGATTTGCTGTCCGCGATAGGACTTGGATGGCTGGGTCAGCAGCCAGCTCAAGGTGCCGGCCTCGTTGTGCTCGTAGACGTAGGCTCGCGGCAGATTTGGCTGGTGCGGATCGGCTACGGAGCCGCCGTGGCCGCGGTGAGTTGCTTGAGGAACGCGGTCACCACTTGCACAGCGAACGACGGCAAGGTCAGGGTGATCGAGGGAGTCACCCGGGAGCGGGCCGCGACCGAGCGCAGCGTCGTTCAGCCCTGGCCATACACCCTTGCAGGACTCGGCATCGACGAACAGCACGACCGGAAGGTCGTGAGGGAACCCGGCTGCCTGCAGGGCCTGGTCGACGTAGGCGCGAATCTTTTCCCGGTCGTTGAAGCTGCGGGACAGGCCCTCGATCCCGATGGGCTCGCCGTAGTACTGAGCGTTGCTCTCGCGATAGCTCGTCCAGGGGCTGCCGTGAGCAGTGCTGGACTTGACGAGCCAAGGGTGATCGGGGTCAGGCCTTGTGTAGAGCGCGGTGAGGCGGATGACCAGACTGTTGGCGGCTTTACGTCTATTCTTGCGAGGTGGGGTGTGCTGGCGAATGTGAATGCCGACGAGGACGGCAGAACGGTCGAGGAGGTTCTTGCCTCGCTTGACCAGTGCTGTTCCGAGGCGATCGTCGATGACTCCAGCCTGGCGGAACAGGTCGCGCACGGCGCCGATCGCCGGATGGTCGGTGCCGGCATCAGAAGACTTCGGTCCCGACTCTAGCGGCTTGTCTCCGGCCCTGTTCTTCGCGGAGGACCGCGGCTTCGGCGGTTCCCAGTTGGAGTTCACGAACTGACAGACGACGCCGCGGTTTCCGAGAAGCCGACGTACAACCGGCTTGGCGTCGCCGGCAGGACGGTCCTCTGGGTCCCAGTAGGTCTCCGCAAGAACGGCGACCGCGGTTCCCGTCGAGCTCCGAAGCCAAGGTTCGTTGCCGATCTGACGCTGATGGTCCCCATGCTGCAGCAAGTTCCCGCCTGCTGCCATGATCACGCTGAGGCGAGGAGTCAATTGGATGACCTCGCCGTCGAGGATGCCAAGAAGCGGGTTGGTGTGCTCGAGGCTGTAGGGACCCATCGCGTCCTGCATCCGGCGTCGGACAGTGGGTGTCGAGTAGAGACAGACAATTCGAAGCCCTTCGAGCCCGCTTGCCTGGATGGCGGCGTCGATCTTCGCCGCCGGAATCGGGTGATCTTCGCTGTCTTTGACACTCAGAGCGCTCTTGGCATAGCGCAACGGTGGGGAAGCCAGTTGACGACTGACGTGTTGCCCGAGCTGATACAGGAAGCGCACGCCAGGACCTTTTCCAATGGGGTGGCGTAGCGGCTTGCCGATGGGACGGACAGGGCCGGCGTCGCTTCCGAACTCGGTGGGGAGCGTGATCGCCCTGAGGTCCAGTGCATCGATGACGTCCGCGGTATGGCCTTGGAGAAGCGGGGCCTCGCGCCCCTTTTCCGGGTAGGGAGAAAGTACCGGCAGCTTCAGGACGGGCAGTCGTGGGTCGTCGCCTCTGCTGATGTAAGTGTGCTTGACGAAGGCCCAGCTCATCGGGTGTCGCGCGACGTGGGCGTCCAGGCGTAGGTAGAGATGTGCCGCGCCGGGTAGCGTCGTGATGGTTGTCGAGATGTACTGGGTGGCGTGGCCGGTCTTTGCGGGGCCGAAGGGCCGACTGATCGGGTCGTCGAAGGCGATCAGGTTCCCGTCGGTATCCATTCTGAGCTGGATGCTTCGATGGCCGTCGATGACGAGAGGCGCAGCGGCGATTCGTTGCGCGAGTGTCCAGCGGGCAGCTTCATAGACCCAGCCGGGCGCGGACACTGCTGTCCCGGGGGCAGAGTCGATGAACTCGGCAAGCTCTCTGACGTCGGGTTTGTCGTCCACCGGCAGCAGAGCGGCCAGCTGGTCCGAGGAGTGGTCTCCGGTGGTCAGCTGTTCGAACTTCCGGATGGCGGTGCGCAGTACCCAGGGTTCGATCGGCTCGGTTGTCACCAGCAGACCGGAATCGGGCGACCCATAGGTACCGGGAAACAGGTGAACAGGCTGTCCTGTGACCGCGGTCAGCGCAGTGGTGAGGGCCGAGTACCTCGGCATGACTTCGTCGCGTCCCAGCCGATGGCGGAGCTGGGACGTGATGCCGTCCCAGCCGGCCAGGAAGTCGGAGGTCAAATGATGGAGAGCGACGGTGCCGAGCGTCTGTGGATCGATGCGGTAGGTCAGGGTGTGGAGACCCTTGTCCAGATCATTGGTCACGGTGTTCATCGTCTTCTTCTTGTAGGTCGGCGAACGCGAAGATGGCGTCCAGGGTCGAGCCGTACAGCGCTTGCATCAGCTCCAGCTCTCCTGCCGCGTCCCATTCGTCGCGGATATGACGGATCAGGGTTGCCAGGTCAGATCGGCCGGAGGCGTCGTGGAAGGCATAGTCCACGAGATGGATCTCGGCGGTGTCGCCGCCACGGCGAGCTCGGCCGGCCAGTTGGATCAGCCCGTTCAGGATCTCTTTGACGATTGCTGCTTGGACGCTGGTCGGCAATGCCACGAAGTAGGGCAGGCTCGAGAAGAGGCGGTCAAAGGCTCGGGCCGCCTCGATCCGCATGTTCTCCAGGACATCTGCCGGGCTGTCGGTGGGTGTGGCAATGGCGTGGACGTCGGCGTTGACGTGGGCCAGCAGCTCCGCGGGCTCGTCCAGGATGGGAACCGGGCGGATCACCAGCCAGACCGATCCGATCTGTGAGCGACCCTGATCGTCGACGATATTCAGGCCGCGTTCGGTTCGCGCCAGTGGGGCGATCAGGACTGAGCCTGGCTCGGTTCCAACCGTCCGGCCGAACTCCTCGAGCCGATCGGCGGGGACTTCGGTCCACCGAGCGGTGAGTCGAGCTCCTTCGGGCGCATCGCCCGGCGGTACTCCGAGGACAATTCGTTGCGCCGGTACGCCGGCCGCGGAGATACCGACAGCTAGATCCCTGGCGCCTTCGTAGGCTGTGGTGGCCAGGAGGAGCCTGGCTCGGTGAGCGGTGACAGGGTTGCTCTGCAGCTGGTGGATCTTGTGTTGCAGTTGCTTGATCCAGAGGAGCCTGCCGAGTTCTGTGAGTACTTCTCGTCGCGCTTTGCCGCTTGTGCCGGAGACCCTCAAGAACTCCAACTGCTCGTCAGCGATCGGCGTTGCGTGGATGGTGAGGCCGCCGGTGACGTCGTCGGGCACCCACCAGGTCGGCCGCACCTGCACGTGGTGGTGCGGAGCGCCTGGGAAATAGCCGGTTGCCGACAGGCCGAGCACGATGCGGCTCTGCCCGGTGTGAGCTCGCGAGGTCAGATCGCCTAGGGAGGTCACGTAGGTGTGAGGATCGCCGCCGAACCCACTGACGCGCAACGACGTGTCCAGCGGCCGGTCGTCGTCGTGCAGCTCTGTGAATGCGAACAGCACCCGCCCCATGGGGCCGTAGGGAGCTGCCCTCCAGGTTGCGAACTGGCCAAGAGCTTCGGCGATCTCGGTGGCTGCCTTGACGCCAGAGACCTGCAGCTGTGGCGCCGCGTAGACCATGGCCATGAGGCACTTCCGGAGGGTCTCCAGGTGAGCCCGCCGGATCAAGCGGTCGGCGACCTTGACGCGGACATCGCCGTCGTCCAGGCGTCCGCCGGGATATGGATGGTTCTTCAGGATCGTGGTCAGCAGATCGCGATCGGCGAGGAGGAGATCGTTCCCCTGCGAGGGGCTCACCATCGACTCCAGGATGTCGGCGATCGGCTGAAGCCAGTCGGGGATCGGTGCGAGGCTGTTCGAGCCTGGAAAGAGGGCATCCAGGGTGGCGAGCTGCTCGGCCGTGACCGGGGTGTCGACTACGTCGGGCGGCACGCCGAAGAGCGCGGCGGCCAGCCAACCGTCCCAGCGGCGGGGGAGGACCCAGCGACCGAACATCGGATGTCCCGGAGAGCGACCCGATCGGGAGCGGATGAAGTCGCCTTCAGCCAGGTGGCGGTTGTAGTTCTCGGCGAGGTATCGGGCCTGGGAGAGGACTGTGTGGATGCGGCCCTCGATGCGCGGATTGATGAGGCCGATCGCGTCGTTGAACTCAGTGTCAAAACGGCGCAATGGGGAGTTACCTGAACTCCGGCGCTTCGCGAGCTCGAGGCCGCTGGCGCTCGACCCGATGAGGCTGGCCTGGAACGCGTCGATCTCATCGATCATCACGAGATGGCTGCGGAAGAGAACTACCGACTCGACCGAGGGGCTGGGGTCGGTCCGGCCCTCCATGATCACTGGCACGTGCAGACGCCCGCCCGCGAAGTTCATGTGACTGGTGACGATGACGGACGCCGTACGAGCCCGACGGGCGATGCGGAACTTCCCGCAAGTGCTCTTCCACGGGCACTGTAACCGGGTACGGCTGGCCGACCCGTCCTCGCGAACGGCCCGTAGGTCGGTACAGGGCTCTGCTCCAGGGTTCCAGGCATCTATCCGATGCTCGGTCTCGGCGGCCGCGGGCAGGGCACACGAGTAGTGCATACGCCGATAGGCCCACTCACCGAGACCGGCAGAGCCCTTGGCTGCGGTCTCTGCTTCCACAGCCAATCTGCGAGGTGACATCAACGGCACCACCTCGCCTTGAATACCCAGAACCTGGAAACAGGCTTCCACAGCATGCGCAGTCTGTACGACAGTCGCATTCTTCGGGACGAGCAGCGTCGTCACCAGGCCACGCTGTGCACACCAGCAGGCCAGGATCTCGGCCAACACGTTCTTGCCCACACCGGTTGGAGCATTGAGTAGCCGAGTGCTACCGGAGCGAAGTACCCAGCGGCCTTGCACAAGATTCGCCGGGTCGGTCTGTATGCGGCTGAAGATTCTGTCGACCGACGCACGCCTATGAACCTGTGCGAACGCGGAATCCAGTGCATCGGCCAGCGCACCCAGCTCGTCGATGGGGATCGAGATCTCTGCGGCGGTGGCCGGCTCGCCGAGATCCACGGGCTCTTCGGGGGGCGGGGCGGCCACGGTTAGCGAGTAGCGCGCCTCGATGGCTCCGGCGCCGCGCGGCTCGCTGATCCAGGAGACGAACTCGCCCTCCGCGGCCGGCTTCTGCGGGCGCACCGTTCGGAGTTCCTGCTCCAGGCGGACGAGACTCACACATTCCGCGACCACCTCACGCGGGGGTCGGGTCATCTCAACCACAAGGACGTCATCGTCGATGAAGCGGAACTCGGGCAATTGTGATGGTACGAACAGCTCGACGAGGTCACGGAAGCCGTTGCGGTTGGCCATCGCGACCGGACGCCAACGCAACAATCGAGCGATGAGCGAGCGCTCGTCGTCCGACAGGTCGGGCCAACGCGTCCATTTGTCGAACTGGCCGGACAGGAAGAACAGCGCGTCGGAGATCCGGATGCATCGGCGGCCCTCAAGCTCGACCGGGAAGTACTCAACTGCCAAGGCGAGCGCCCCACGGACGATGTGGACCGAGGTCTTGTCCCGGGCCTCGCGAGCGACAGGAGTCATCGCGTCTCACCTCCTGCAGCGACCGCACGGACGTGTTTCATGAACTCCCGGACGGTCCAGATCGTCTTGCCCGCCAAGCTGCGTCTCAGCCGAGGGATCTGTGAGCGCCGGTAGTCCGGAACGACGACGTGTTGTGCGGCCGGCGGGTCGTCCACGATCCGGCGGACGCTGACGTGGTCCTTGACGTCGACGGTCCAACGACCGACGCCTGCGATCTCCACCAAGGCATCGAAGGTGTCCATGACAGGCCAGAGCTGGATCGAGATGCCATCAGCTGTGGACTCGAGCTCCGTCAGGGCGATCTCGGGAAGACCCGGGACCGTCACGAATCGCCATACCGCGGGATCCACACAAACTGCGCCGGCGACGGCAGCAGCTTTGGGGGTTTTCAATCGGGCGCTTGAGGCCTTCCGCAGACGGGCTGGTTGACCTGGCCCGGCGTCAAGGATGAAGCGAGCCTCGTGGGGCGAGTAGGTACAGAACACCGCGTTGTCCCTGACTTGCATCGGCCACTGACAAACTGGGCACGGCCACCAGTAGGACTCGTTGCTTCCCGCAGGCCGATGGCGCCTGTCCTTAGGGATGTCGAGATACTCAGCGACCGCTTTCGCGCCGGCGTACGCAGGGGACGTGTTCCGCTCGTCGATCAAGTGACGCCGCTGACCGGCGGGACGGTCGATCAGGAACCGGCGGGTAGCCGTGTAGACCGCCTGGTCTCCGGCTGCCCGCAAGCTCTGGAAGAGCGCACGTTCGACCTGTTCGTCTCGTTGCCATGCCCAAGCCGGCAGCCAGGTGCTCGCCGGATCAGCATCGCCGTCGAAGAGTGCGAACGTGTAGTCCGTAGCGACGTCAAGCGCGCCCTCGGACAGACATCCGTCCTCGTCAAGTAGAACGAGAGCGTCCAGCGCCTCGTCAGGTGTGTCCGTCTCGAGAAGCTCGCCAACAGGTCTCTGGAGCGCGGACACGAGCTCCATCGGGGTACGGATCTGCTGCCGCAGACCATGGATGTTCATGATTACGCCCGCCATCCGCGCGACCTCGCGCCACGCATCAGGCTGATCGGCCCGCTGGGACCAGGCAACGCTTGCCCGCAACGCGGCAGTCACGACTGCTGCGTGCGGTGAACGAAGATCAAGCACTTCGCTCCCCTTCTCGACCCTGCTGCTACTGAGTGCCGCATGTCCAGCAGAGCCCACCGACAGTTCCCGTTCGGGCGACGGTGCCCACCCCGACAGAATCGATCATCGGTAGGTGTGGAGACCTGATGAATCTCGGTGTGCTCACGTCTTGTCCAGTTGCTCCGCAGTCACGATGACGCCCGCGTGGGGGAGGTACTCCTCGATGGCAGCGACTGCCGTGTCCGGCTCCTTCGCATACAGGACTATTGCCAGTGATCTCGTGGCCCGGGATGCGCAGACGTACAGAAGTCTGCGGGTGCGATCGATGGTGGTCTCCTCTGTCGGGCCCTTCTTCGCCTCGGCCGCTGACAGCTTTCGCAGGCCGAGGAGTTTGTCGAAGGAGAACTGCGGGTGGTAGCCCTCGTCATCATCGAGAACCACGAGCACATCGGGATACTCGGTGCCCTTTACACCCTGTTGCGTCGAGTAGGGCGAGAGATTGCTGATGTAATCGGCATATCCCTGGAGCTCGGCCACGTCACACTTCATCAATGCCGCAAGCATCCGGTCCTGCTCTTCGGCGTCTTCTGCGGGGCCAGGTGCGCCCGCCGGTAGGGCGCTGAGCAGCCGCTCAGGTAGGTCGACCAGGCTGTAATCGTTGGCGATGGAGAGTGCCTCGCCAAGAGACCCGGGTCCACCGTTGGCGACGACGGTGGACAGTTTGTCGACTCCGTCCTTCAGAGTTGCAAGGGTTGAAACAATCGTGCTCTGGTCGGCGACGCCTGGTTTCAAGAGCGGGCTTGACTTTCGAAGCCTGGGCATCAGGTCAGCCCGATTTCCCTGCGCTGCCTGAACGAGTGGCAGGAGGGTGCTCAAGAACGGCGTGAGGGGCCAGGCTTTGCCCTCCAGAAAGCTCTCCCGCAGGCGAGTCTTGTCGAACACGTCGAAGAGCGTCGTGAACCGGAGACGGGTAGCGGCCATCCGGTGGGTGATCACCAGGACCTTTGCCGGATCGACGCCGCCCTCAAGACGCCACGCGCCGATGGCCGAGTTGGCTTCCAGCCATGTTCGAGCCTTCGCCAGCAGTTCGGGGCGATCGGCGTCGGACGGGAGAACGAAGTAGGTGACTTCACCCACGACCTGCTTGCCGGTTGGCAGCCCCGAGATCTGCTTCAGCTGGTCGGCTCCGTGCCGGATCGCGTTTATGACGTCCAGGACGAGCAGAGGCGAGCGGAAGTTCTCGGGCTTCTTGACGTCGACCCAGGCCGGCTCAGGGTCGATGCTGCCAACGCCGGTGGTATAGATCTTCTGCACCGGATCGCCGAAGAACCCGAGGCAGAAGTGTCCCTGCTCAGCGACGGCAATGTGACGCAGACAGGCGACGACAGCTTTGAAGGTGTCTTGGCTCTCGTCTACGAACACCACTGGATATCGACGGGATACCAGCTTCGCGAAGAGTGGCTTCTTCAGGATCAGTTCGGGAGTCAGCTTGAGGATGTCCGCGTAGCCGACAATGCCCTGACCGTAGTTCGTTGCCACTCCGAGCTGGAAGCTGGTGACCTCGTCCAGTCCGGCAAGCTCCTCGCGCCGCCGCTCGATCTTGCGCCTCTGAGTCTCGCGGGTCTGCTGCTGAGTTCTGGAGTTTGGATTGGTGTACTTGGCCTCTAGCTGCTCCAGCTCAGCCTGGCCGTTTTGGCGCAGCCAGTTCTGGATGTCATGGTGGAACGGTTCAACGAGCGTCCAGAGGAAGCTGTGGATGGTCGAGACGTGCGCGAGGGGGTTGCTCGCTAGATCGTCTTCGATCTCTTGCCTGGCGATTTCGGTGTAGGTGATGCAGGCGACTTGCTGCCGGTCCGCGAGCATCTGTTCGCCGCGATGTCTGATGACGTATTCCAGGGCCTTGACGAGCGAGGTCGTCTTGCCCGACCCGGCGCCGGCGATCATCGTGAATCCGGAGATCTCCGGATTGTCGAGTATCGATGCGACTTCCAGGTCCGCGGCCGTGTTGGGGCTATGACTCCGAGGGCTCATCAGCCGCCTCCTCGTCGGACAATGGAGGTGGTGGACTGTCCAGCGCACAGATCTCATTCGCCAGCCAGGTGAGGCCTTCTTCGATGTAAGTGGGGCAGGCCCAGTCGACCCTCCGTTCGATCAGGGACAGCGCGAACTCCGTCTTGTCGAGATCGCGAACCTTGTCGAAGACGCCTTTGAGCACCGTGGCGAGGTCGAGATCACCGTCCGGATCGTTCACGCGGAGCTTCAAGGCTGCGTTGGCCGGCAACTGGCTCCATTGGAGATTCTCATAGGCGAGAGCCTCCTCGAAGGTCCGCCCGGCCACTGCTTTCGATTCGCCGTTCCAGGTGACCGTGGTTCTGGTCTGGTAGGCGACTCGCACGGTGGCTCCCTCGGGTTTCCCGAGGTCGAACCTGTCTTCTTCCGGAGCATCCAGCAGGGCTTCGATCTCGATCTTGGCCGGGAGCCATGTCTTCAAGGTCTGGTTCGAGGTGACGGCTGCTGGTTCGTAAGTCGGGCATGCACTGCCTGTGGTGTCTGGTCCGCCGACGCTGTCGATGTCTGTGATTACCAGACAATGCAGGCCGATGAAGTGGATGAGGTCCTTGAACTTGTGCGCGAAGGCACCGCCGAGTTCGAGGATGGTCAGATGGGATGTTTGCAGGCGCGGAGCAAACTCGGCAATGATCAACGGCAGGAGCAGCCGCTCGACGTTGCCCTCGACCAGAATCGCGGCGTCGGCGAAGAAGAGATCGCAGTGCGTCAGTTTGAGGTACTGCAGCAGGAAACGTCGCTCGTCCTCGTCGGCATCCTGGTGGAACAGTGAGAGATCGCGGACGACGCTGTAGTGGAAGCCCGCACCGCTGCCGATCCGGGCAAAGTAGCGGATGGAGGTGAAATCCTCGTAGATAATGTGCGATGAGTGGGTGGTCAGGACGAACTGCGTGCCGAGACTCTGCGGATCGTCAATGATCCCGTGCAGTTGACGGATGAAGACTTGTTGCAGTTGCGCGTGCAGGTGCGACTCCGGCTCTTCGATCATGATGAGGTGCACAGGTGGTCGTGCCTCGATGGTCTGAAGCCTGGCCTGGTGGGCGGCGACGATCTCCACCACCATGTAGATCAGATTCTTGAATCCCAACCCGTTGTAGCGGTCGGGCAGAGTCATCGCCGGCTCATCGCCGAGGCCTGGGGCGGCGTAATGGACCTGGGCACTGGAGGTCAGGAGCGCTTCGCCGTGTAGTTCGGTCTTGATCAGCAGTCTCGGGTTGTCGACTCCGGGATAGCCCAGCTTGTTCAGCCGCTTCACGATCGGATCGAAGACTTCCCCGAAGTGCCGATTCAGCATCTCCTCGGAGTCGGACAACGCCTGGATGGCGGCCTGCTCCGGCTCTGGCTTCCTCAGATATCGCTTGTAGTACCGGCCGAGTGTCTTCGAGAGGTCTTCGTCGCGTCCTCGCTGCTCGGTGTCTGTGAGGTGCCGTTGTGCTGCCAGTAGGTCGACCTTGATGATCGACCGCACGATGCTCGCGCCTCTGTCCAGAGGGTGCAATGTCTGCTCGGGCTTGAGCGCGAGTTGCTCGTCGAACTGCCGATGATCGAGCTTGTAGTAGACGAGGTGATACTCATCGCGCAGGAGCCTGCGAAGGTAGTCCTGAAGGCTGGTTGGCCACTGGCCACCGGCCTCCTTGGCCGCGAGATAGTTGGCGTGGAGGCCGGCTTTGTCCTTCGGCTGGTACGACAGCCTTACTCCGACCGGTGCTGACTCCTGCCACTCGAGATCCGGAAGCAGGTCGATGACCCTGTGAAGGTTCGCCTGGTCGACCTCGAACCATAGATCGAGCGTGATTCTCGGAAGGCTGGACGTCTCGACAGCCGGATCGTATCCGTCGAATTCCGCCCAACACTCCGCGCTGAAGTCGTGGATGGTGAAGGAGGGAGTCGCCGCCAGGAAGTATTGGAAGACGTGCATCGCAGAGGTCTTGCCGCTGTTGTTCGCCCCGACGAAGATGGTCGCCTTGGGATCGAGGTCGATCTTGACCCTCTGCAGTCGCCGAAAATTTCCGACGACGAAGGACTGCAGGCGCATGGAAACTTCCCCTCTTGCGGCCGGCCGGATGCGACGTTCGAGCCGATCAAGTCGAGGATTATGCACCTGCGCTGAGAGCCTGCCAATACCTGGCGGTCACCACCCCGAGTCTTCGATGAGCTGGTCGGCGCGGTGGCGGCACAGCAGCAGCGATGACGCCTCGCTGAACGTCAGCGTGAAGGCGATCATCTCTGCACGGTCGGTCGTGTCGTTGCGGAGGGTATGCGGTTTGCCGGCGTCGTACTCGACGAACTGGCGTTCTTTGACGACGTACTCGCGGTCGCTGTCAGGGAGTACGAGTTCGCCGGAGACGACCCAGCCGAGGTTGGCCTTTCTATGCCGAGGCGGGCGCGTCGTTCGTGTCGGTCAATGACCGGAGGTACGCGATGTCCTTCAACAGCGGGAGGAATCGCGCACATCCAGTTCGGGCACGCCGAGGATGAGCCGGTGATCATCGATGCCGACTCGATTGAGAGGAACCGGCCGACGATCGTGTTCAGCGCCGGGTGTCTGTCCGCGTGTCAGCTTTCGCTGGGGGTGCTCAGCTTCAATCCGCTCATGAACGAGAGCTCGATCGGATCGTCTGCCCAGTGCCTGACTTCGTCTGAGTCCGCGACGAGGACCTCTCCGCGCGCGGTCTGCGAGATGAGGTCAGCGCCTGACAGGCCGTCGCCTGAGTCGAGGATCCACATTGCTGCGTCGGCGAGATTGTCGGGGTCGTCGACAGGAATCTGCCGGCCGTCTTCCTCCTCGTCCCAAGGCACCCAATTCTGTGCGGCGGCCTCTGCGATGAGCCGTTGGGGGTCATAGATGTGAAACTCCTCCAGGCGGGCGATCCGCACGACCACGCCGCTGAGGTCTGCTAGGCGAGCATCGGCCGGGGTCCGGAACTCCGCATCGCGCTGGCTCGGGCTGGCTCCCTTGTCATCGGACTGCTCGAACGCGTACCTGCTGTGAACCTCGGCCCAGTTGATCGTGGTGGGGGCGTCCCAGTCGTGGGCGATAGCGGCTTCGATCTCTTTGCGGAATGACGCCGCGGGTGCATCGGGAAGCGCCGCTGCGACGCGCTCCGCTTCGAGGTTGACGTGGGGACCCGACCCGCTCGCCGCGATCTGAGTCAGCACATGGGCGGCGTGCTCGGCCATTGAACGGTCGCTGCAGGTCAGTACGGCCCGCAGCGTCGGCGGAGAGTTCGGAGTACTGAGCAGAGCCAGTACCCGGCTCTTGGAGTTCGCGTGCTCGCAGTAGTAGCTGTCGACAAAGACCTCGGACATGGCAGATCTCCCGGATGAAGGTGAGTGTCTGCTGGTGGACGAGGTGCAGCCTCATCCCCGGACAGGTGAAGTCGAATCCCGCTGGTACCAGCGATGCGATCGCCAGCCCGTATTCGGTCTCTGCAGCGTATCCCACTCGGACAAGTCGTTCGCCGGATAGGCTGACCCGATGGTGAACGACTTCGCAAGCCGCCGGTCCATAACAGTCGCGGTAGCGGTTGCCGTCTCGCTCGCGCTCACCGCATGCGGGTCAGGGAACCAGGCCGTCGACACGACTGCGCCGCAGAGTGCCAGTACTCCGACCAAGGAGACGAAGGCGAACCTCGGTCAGATTGTCGAGTCCGGATTCGGCCAGTCCGGCCAGTACGTCTGGGTGACTGCCCTGGTCAAGAACATGTCCGACCACGGTGGGCAGACGGTCACGGTCAACTTCAACCTGCTGGACAAGGCCGGAAAGATCCTCAAGAGCGAGTCCCAGGTCGAGTCGTTCGATTTGGCGAACCAACTCCGGGCGGTCGGCACTCAAGTCGACGTCGGTCTGAAGGGCAAGGTGGCTTCAGTCCAGTCGACGCTGCTGGTGAAGGACGAGGACGCCTTCAAGGAGAGCAAGACAGACCTCGGCATCTTCAAGTCCGACAGTATTGCCGCAGACCAGTACGACAACACTGTGTGGCACGCAAAATTGACGATCAAGAACCCGACAGCCGAGCCGTTGCAGTCGCCACGAATTGGCGTCATTTGTAAGGGCGCAGACGGCAAGGTGAACGGTGGAGGGTCCGAGTATCCTGAGCTGGTGCCGCCGTCCGGACGGGTCGTCGTCGATCCACACCTGATTACTAATGGCAGGCCCAGTACGTGCACGGCGTACGTGGCTGCCGGAATGTGACGGTGTGCCTCAGCCGGGCGCAGGGGCCCGCGACTGCCACCGGATCACCCTCTCCACAGGCATAAGCCGCTTCGAGTCTGCACGTCCTTGATCCCATCCCGATCCGTCGGTTGACGTGTCTGGCGCAGGCCCGATCTTCAGCGGTCCGAATGAATAGATGGCCATCGATGAGCCGGCTGATCGCCGCTGGTAGCGGGACGCTGGTCATTTGGCGGTGATGATGGCCCGAGCTGCTCGATGCCGTGCCCTGTGGTGCCAAGCATGCCGCTGAAGCTGCACGGCTCGTGCCCCAGACGGATCCACAGAGGTAGCCTGTTGTGCAGCGCTGGCAGTAAGTCCTGCAAGGGTCGAAGGCGCCAAGGCATGGGACGACCGAAACTGGCCGTCGGCACCCTGGGCAGCTCGTCACGCGTCGATCATCAATGATCGAGCCCATCGTCTGCCAGCCTGTCGTGCGGCCGGGAGATCAGAGGATAGGACGGACGATTCGTCCGGTGGCGGCGTCCCAGTGCCATGTCCGGATGCCTGCCCACAACGGTGGTAGTTCGGTGAACATCGTCGGTTGTGGGTATGCACGAGGGTGGGAGGGATCGACGAGCATGCCTGTTTCGGGATCGATGAGGACTTCACGCTGAACGGATCCCCACGGTTGCCAGCCTGGTTTCCCGGTGATGACGGCGTAGACGCTTCCTGCTGGCAGGTGTAGCAGGGGATGCGGAGCGCGCCACTCCCGCTCGTGGAGCCAGTCCGACCGGCTGTAGGGGTTGGCGTCGAACCGAACCGCCCAGGAGCGATGTGGTTCGCTGAGCTGTTCGTGCTGCTGAGATCTGGCATACCAGACGGGACCGCCGTCGACCTGATAGACGGACTGCCTAGTGAAGACAAGGCCCCAGGGCTGCCACCCACGTTGGAGCAGCCAGTCGAGATGGTCAGGTGGGCTTTCGCTGAAACAGACCATCGGTGTCGAGGCCGCGAACGGCGCGAATCCGCGGAGCTGCTGTTGCCACAGGATGGAGTAGAGACGGACCTCGGCGCTCATCGCGCGAATGTCGTCTGGCACCGATGGCGTTGGTCGACGACCGTACGGTCGCCCGCAGAAATGGACCAGCAGGTCAGCCTGTGCCGGGCCAGCCTCTCCGAGCGCCTCGAGCAGAGGGAATGACTGCGTGGTCACGCGAAACCAACCTGTGCTGAGTCGCTCATTGATGGATCCTCCGCTCGGTTTGCTGCCGATGATCTGCCCCAGGGCGTGACACCCTAGTCAGATGTCGGACGCCGAGGAAGCCGCCATCACATTTGTCCGGGCGTGGGGAGAGGCCGTTCTCCGAACCGTCGAGCGAGTTGCTGATGTACGGCGGCGCGCAGCCGCGTTGAACCGTGAACTCGATCGGGTGTGGGACCGTGACGGCGAGGCGACGCTGACTGTGATTTGGCGGGAGAACTGGACGGAGGAGCACACGCTCATCTGGGCTCTTCATCAGCTCGAACGGTGGGTGGCCCGCCTGGCCGTCGAGCGGGGAGAGGAGGCGCCGCAGGAGAACGTGACGCTACGAAACGTTCGAAACGCTCTTGAGCATCTTGATGAGGCGGAGTTGCCCGACGACGCCACTGCGGCGGTAGCTGGTGACAACGACAGGAGGAACCGGTCGCTCCGGACCTTGCCTGGCGGTCAGCTGTATATAGCGACGGGCGGTCGGATCTTTGGCGCCTTCGACCTGCGCGATCTGGCAGCGATCGCGCAGGCGCAGGTCGACCGGGTGGACTTGGAGGCGACGGCTCGGCATGAGGCAAGTGTCGACGCTGCTGCCGACTCCTACGCCGATAAGGTGATTGACGAACGACGGGACACGCCTTGACGGGCGGCCTGCAGGTTGGGCAGTCGTCGTCATGCAGCTTGCCGAGCTGTCTGGTTTGTCGCTGGCCCGTGAACGTGGAGTCCCGCTTGTGAGCTTCTGCGCCGACCCGGTGATCCGCTCCTTGAACTGGCCGGCCGACGTCGTGGAGCAGTGGCTGTACGACCACGGCGGCAAGGCCGCGTTTCTCCAGGACTACGGTGGCCTCGATCTATCGAGCATTGTCTGGGACGTCGAGATCGTGCCGCTAGAGGCGTTCCTCGTGATGCCGACGGGACCATCGGATTCCGGATGTATCGAGGAGTACGCCGGGCACCCAGACCACTGGGTTCGTCGGCGGACTACAGGGATTCATCGCGGTGTCCCTCAGACCTGGGAAGCGCACGGAACCTGGAAGCGGTGGCCCTTGCTGCTCGATCGACGGCTGCTTGAGCCCTCGGCGACCGGCCTGCAGGTGGTGGAAGGCAGAACGCGGGTAGGTGTGTTGCGGGGACGGCGGTCCCAAGGATCGTTCGTCGCGCCCCGACATCTGGCGTGGGTGGGAAGACCAGCCAGCTCCAGTGCGACGGACCCAGCATCATGACTCACCTGTCGTGACCGCCACCATGCCTCCGAACACCTGAATCTGTCAGGCCATGGACGGAGGCAGACGCCCGGATGCTCATCGGAGAAGATCGGCTGCGGGTGCCAAGTCCTGCTCCGTCACTGCTCCGTGAGACGCTGACAAGCGGTGGTCAATGTCGCGAACCGATGAGTGCAAAGATGCAGGTCAGAGGCCGAATTGAGAGCTTGGTCCGGTTTGGGTCCGCATGCACTTGCAAGATCCTCGACATCTTCGAAGGCACCCAACAGATCCAGCAACTCATCGTCGCCCGCCGACTCCTCGGCAAAACCTCCGCCGAGCTGAAATAGCCTTGTAGGTAGAGGGAATCGGGGCTGGCCTGCAGTTGCGTAAGACCAGTCCCGGACCTAGGTTTGGGTCCTCGTGATCCGGCGCGGTTTCAGCCCTGCTCCGTGTCGTGGGACGAGGGCAGCATCTGCGGGTACATCTGCCGAGTGAAGCCTGCTGGTCGTCGCCGGCACGGTCCTCGCGGAGGAGGGCGCCGACGCGTCGATGCGTGACATCGCGCGCCGGGCCGGGATGGGACTGGCGACACTGCTGCGTCATTTCCCCACCCGGGATGCCTTGCTCGAGGCGCTGCTCCGCACAAGCTTCGACGAGCTGACGGCTCGGGCTGACGCCCTCGGCGACACGGGCTCGCCGCGGGACGGGCTGCTGCTGTGGTTGCGGGAATTCGTCGCCTTCACGACCGAGCACTATGGCGTGGTGACGTCGACGGTGAAGGCAATCGAGGAACCCGGATCTGCGCTCCACGACTCCTGTGTCGCCCTGCACGCGGCTGGAGCCCAGCTACTGGCCCGAGCCCAAGCGGCGGGCGAGGCCCCGGTCGATGTCGACGGGGCCGACCTGTTCGCCCTGGTCTCCGCCTTCGCGTGGCTTGGAGACCAGACGCGTCAGGAGCAGCGTGCGGAGCGGCTCTTCGGTCTGGTGACAAGCGCGATCCTCTCCCGGTGAGTGCCGCCGCCGGACGGCGGGTCGGTCAGGACAGTTGGGCGAGATCGAAGGCGCCGGCCATGGCGGTGTAGCCGGCGGCGCTGGGGTGCAGATGGTCGCCGGAGTCGTAGCGGGGGAGTAGTTTGCCCGGCGCGGCGGGGTCACGGAGGGCTCGGTCGAAGTCGACCACTGCGTCGTAGCGTCCGGAGTTTCGGATGAAGTCGTTGAGGGCCTGGCGGTCGGCCTCTCCTTCGGCGGTGTAGTAACCCGCGCCCTGATAGGGGGTGAGGGTGGCGCCGATGACTTTGAGGCCGGCTTGGTGGGCGCGTTCGATGAACTGCCGCTGGACTGCGATCAAGAGACCGGCGTCGATCGACCCCGAGCTGTTGCCGATGTCGTTGATGCCCTGGAGGAGGACGACCGTACGGACGCCGGTCCGGGCGATGACGTCGCGGTCGAACCGTTTCAGAGCGGAGTCACCCGACGAGCCGGCGTCGGTCGCGAGCCGGCTGCCGCTGATCCCGGCGTTGAGGACGCCGACTTTGTCTGGCTGGTCGGCCTTCAGCCGGTCGAAGAGTTGATCGGGGTACCGCAGGTTCGCGTCGACGGGTGACGCGACCCCGTCCGTGATCGAGTCGCCGAAGAGCACCACCGAGCCACGCACCGGGCTCTTCACGTCGACGCCTTCGAGGACCAGCCGGTTGAGCTGCGTGCTCGTTGCGTACTGCGATCCGCTGTCGCTGGTCTGATCACCGGCCGCCCTGAATACCGTGGAGAGTCCGCGTGAGTGCTGGCTGAGCGGCCCGGTCGGGCCGGGGAGATAGAGGCTGATGACGAGATCACTGTCATCGACCGTGTGGATCTTGACCGGGTCGGAGATCCACTCGGTCCCGACCGGAATCGTGACGGACGGCTTGCCGTCGAAGAGGACCGCCGCCGTACGGCGTGGGTCGGTCAGCGCCGTACCCGTCAGGCCGTCGGCGCGAGGGGACACGGCGGCCTTGCCGATGACCAGCGGGCTGGTGCCGTAGACATTGGACAGGTGGATCCGGACTTCCGAGCCGCCGACAGACAGATGGGCGACCTGGCGGAGCGTGGCGTTGGTGACGCCCACGGCCGACGTACCGGTTGCGGTGGGCGGGGCCGAGGCAGCGGCCCAGGAGCCTGTCCAGCCGCGGCCGGGATCAGAATCGGTGCTGCGGAGAGCGATCCAGGATTCGACCGGGAGGTGGTCGCTCGGGTACTGGCCGTTCTGGCTGAAGGTGTTCACGACCGACTTGGACACCTGCGATCCCGGCGTCGTCAGGATCCAGTCGATCGCCTTGTCGTTCATCTTCGGCGTCTGGTAGCCGGGAGCCGTCCCGTACGCCGGGCCGACTTCGTCGGCGGTCGCCCAGGCATCGGCCAGGTGCCCACTCGTCACGAGCTTGGTGTAGACCGTCGAAGCAGGTCCGGCCGGCTCGTTGAAGTCGCCGGTCATGATCACCGGGAGCCGGTGGTCGAAGTTCTTCAGCCGGGCGAGCACCAGGTCGGCCGACTTCGAACGTGCGGTTGCATCGAACGCCTCGAAATGCGTGTTGACGGCGTAGAACTGTGTCGAGGAACTGAGGTCCTTGAACTTCACCCAGGTCACCATCCGCCGGCAACAGCCGTCCCAGGTTTTCGATGCCACCACATCCGGGGTGTCCGACAGCCAGTAGTCGCCGGTCTGCAGTGCTTGCAGCCGCTGCTTGTTGTAGAAGACCTTCATGTGCTCGCCCTCGTCACCGCCGTCGCGACCGCGACCGATCGCGCCGTACGACGGCCCGAGGTCGTTCGCGAGATCAGCCAGCTGGGCGGTCAGCCCCTCCTGCGTGCCGAGCAGGTCCGGCTTGGCCTGCCGAAGCTGCTCGCGCATCACCGGTCGGCGGGCCGCCCAGTCGTTTGGCGGTGTCGCACTGGCGTAGCGCAGGTTGTACTGCATGACGTGCAAGGGCGGCGACGGACGGGAGCTGTGCCCGGTGGCTGGTTGGGGTGCTGCACCGAGGGTCGTCAGAACGAGAGTCGCGACGGTAAGCAGGGAAGCCGAGCGTCGGCTGCTGGCGCGCATGGGTGCCTCCTCAGAAGTTGCCTCAGGTTCTGAAGGTAGGGACTCCACCACCCCGGAGTAAGGACTTGCGCAACTGGTTGCGCGGTGCTGTGCGTTCGCGAACCCCGTTCCGGGACATAAAATTCGTTTTCGCAACTCAAGCGGCGGACAGCTGTTGCGCAACTGCCCGTTCGGCGCTGACAAGGCGCCGCCTGGCGCTGCGTGCTCGCGACCGTTCGCGGACGGGTGCTACGAAGGTCGCATCCACCTTCGTACTCCGAGAGGTCCGCCATGCCTTTTCGCCGGAAAGTCGCCGGACTCGTCGCCTTACTGACGCCCCTGATCCCCGCCGGGATCGTTGCTGACGGCCACGGCCACGGCCACGGCCACGGCCACGGTCAGCATCCTCCTGAGCAAGCAGCACCGAAGAGCTGTGCTGCTGCTGCCGCCGGGTTCGAACCGGTCCTCCAGCTCGACCTGCCGGAGAAGGCGGGCTTCCTCGACAAGGATCTCCCGTACAGCCTCGACCGGCGCGCCGAGGTCGGCGCGAACTTCGATCGCGTCGCGTACTGCCTGCAGCTGAACGGTCCGGACGGTCCGCAATGGGTGTGGACGGCGATGGAGCCGTTCTCGAAGGACGCCGCGCGGATCGGCATCCCGACCCGCGCCGGTGAGGTGGTACGGCAGCGGGTCGACGACCTCGACGTCTGGTCGAATGTCCCGAGCGTGACCAGTGGCGCCCGGCAGTCCGGCTACCTGGAGATGTGGCCCAACAACTACGCGGAGGTCGCGAGCACACAGGTCGCGAACTCGTCGGCGACGACCTACGACGCCGACGACAGTCCGACCGCGGGCCTGGGATACGGCTCGTTCCAGGTCTCACAGGTGGGCCCGGCGCGGCCGTCGAACCTGGCTGCCACGACCGTCTTCGCGGTCAATTCGGTCACCCAGCCGGCCGCGAACGCGCTGTCGATCGGCATCGGGACGAATCCGGCGGGTCAGCCTGACTGGACCTTCACCAACAATGCTGCGGTGTACACGCAGCGCCGGCTGACCGCCTACGTCCGGCCGGCGGTGGTCAGCCTGACCGAGGCACCACAAGATCGGCAGCTGTATCCGCGGGACAAGGACAACCACGCGACCGTGCCGGTGGCCGGACACATCACCGACCCCAAGGTTCGGGAGGTCGAGCTGCGGGTCACCAGTAACGGCCGGACCGACACGTACCGGTCGCGGGCGCGAGACTTCCGGTTCACCCCACGCATCGAGGCCGCGCTGCGGCAGTACGACTTCGAGCTGCGCGCGGACGATCGTGTCGTGGCCAGGCGGACCAATGTGGTCGCGGGCGAGGTGTACGTGATCGAGGGGCAGTCCAACGCCGAGGCTGCCAAACGGAGCGGAGCGGCAAACCCGGAGGAATCGCCGTACCTGCGCAGTTTCGGCAGCTCGACCGCGGATCCGGCACTGTCCCAGGCCGACAGGTCGTGGAACTATGCGACCGGTGATGTGACCGTGCAGTCCGGGTCGGTCGGCCAGTGGGCGATCCGGGTGGGCCGTCGGATCGTCGACACCTACAAGGTGCCGGTCGCCATCGTCCAGGGTGCCCATGGCGGTAGGCCGATCGCGTTCTTCCAGCGCAACGACGCCAACCCCGACGACATCACCACGAACTACGGCCGGTTGCGCCAGCGCCTGGTCGCGGCCGGCGTTCTGGGGAACGTGCGTGCGGTGCTGTGGTACCAAGGTGAGAACGACAACGACGACGCCACCACGCACGTCAAGGGGTTCCGCGCGCTGCTGTCGGACTGGCGGAGCGACCTCGGTGACATCCACTACTACGTCAGCCAGGTTCGCACCTCGCCTTGCAACAACGCGACCAACATGAAGGTCCGCGAAGCTCAGCGTGAGCTCGGCGACACCGACAACGTCACCGTGTTGTCCACCACCGCTCTCTCAGGTCATGACGGCTGCCATTACGCCTACCTCGGCGGCTACCGGGAGATGGGCGACCGGACCTTCAACGTGATCGCCAAGGACCTGTACGGCGGCCCCTCGAAGGGTGCACTCCCGCCGAACCCGTCGATCGTGCAGCGCGCCGGCAACCAGCTCCTGGTGAAGCTCCGGTCGACCGAACCGCTGACGGTCGACGCCGGGGTTGCTGCGGACTTCAAGGTCAACAGCGGCACCGTCACCGCGGTGACGTACCAGCCGGGTGGGAACCTGCTGCTCGATCTCTCCGGCCCCGCAACCAGCGTCACGACGCTCACCTACCAGGGCCACCTGAAAGCCGGTCCGTGGATCACCAACTCGACGGGCGCCGGCCTGCTGGCCTTCACCTTGCCGGTGACCTGACCGTCCGGCCGCGGAGGCGCCGTACGGCTTCAGTCGCTGCGGTGACCAGCAGCGCCACACCGATGCCGACGGCAATCGCGAGCAGCGTGTTGTCGCGGAAGACGACGCCGCCCAGATAGCCGGTCAGGGCGGTACAAGTGCTCCAGCTGCCGGTCGCCAGCGCAACGAAAACGACGAGGGCGAACACGTCCGGCAGCTTCGGGTTTCCGTACAGTCCGGCGTCGTCCTTCCCGTACGGCGTGCGGACCAGCAACACGGGGAACGGCCCATCGCCGGCGGGCGTCCAGACGTTGGTGGTCAGTTCGACGCCGTCGCGCATCAGCACCGGTACGTCGACCTCCACCGTGAAGGTCACACCGTCACCTGCTGGGTGAGCATCCAATGGCTGAAGGCGGCATAGTTCCGCGCGAACTCTTCGGGCGTGGGCGAGTGCTCGACCGCCGCGGACAGCTTGGCGATGTCGGCGTAGCGAGGGATCTGGTATGCCGCGTAGGTCTCGAGAGCCTTCGGTACGTCGGCCCCCGGGGCGAGCAGATGGCCGAGCAGCGCGGCGTCCTCGATGCCGAGCGTGGCGCCGGCGGTGATGTGCGGCGACATCGCATGAGCAGAGTCCCCGGCCAGCACCACCCGCGCAGACGTCCAGTGGGGCAAGGGCGGGACGAGCATGATCTGGTTGTGCAGGATCTTCTCCTCGGGCGTGGCAGCGATCAGCTCGGTCAGGATCCCCTGGTCCAGATGGGCTGCCCGGTCCAGAGCTTGTTGCTTGCGGCTACCAGCCGGCTCGGTCGAGTTGAACTGGTTCACGAGCCAGTAGACGGCCCCGTCATAGTTGAGGAGATAACCGCCCCGGGTGCCATGGCTGCCCAGGAGCAGCCGGTTCTCCGACAGCGGGATCCCCGGATTTTCGATGACCGCACGCCAGGCGTGGTGGCCGGCATGTTCTTGCGCGGCGCTGCCCGGCACCAACTGTGCCCGCACGGCGGAGTAGGTGCCATCGGCACCGACCAGTACGTCGGCCGCCGTGCTGCTGCCGTCGGACAGCCGGACGGCGACGTGGTCGTCATGCTCCTCGTACTCGCCGAATCCGGTGGCCGGCTTGATGTTCTCCCGGCCTACCGCGTCGGCGAGCAGCTCGTTCAGTTCCGCTCGGGGAACCAGGACGAACTGGTGATCTTCGGGCTGGAACCCCGGTGGCGCGAGCCGGCGGCCGGCCGGGTCGTGGAAGTACATCTCGCCGGGCTTGCCGATGGCGCGGATGCGCTCGCCCACGCCGAGCTCGTCGTACACCGCCAGCGCATTGCCCCACAGCCCCAGCGATGCCCCCGCAGCTCTGATCTCCGGGGCCTGTTCGTAGATGGTGACGTCGGCCCCGGCCCGGCGCACCGCGATCCCGGTCGTCAAGCCGACAATTCCGGCGCCGATCACCACTGCCTTCATGGTCGTGCCTCCTGTGTCTGGTTGCCTGGTTCGAGCCTAGGAAGAGATTCCGATTGACACCACTGCAAGCTAGGTATGCGAGGATTGCGAATGTGATAATCGGTGAATGGACTACGTCGATCTGAACCTGATCGAGGCACTGGACGCGTTGCTGGCGGAGAACAGCGTGACGAAGGCGGCGGATCGTCTGCACACCTCGCCGCCGGCGATGAGTCGTGCCCTGGCGCGCCTGCGCCGCGCGTTCAACGATCCACTGCTGGTCCGGGCCGGGCGTGATCTGGTGCCGACACCGCGGGCGCTTGAGCTGAAGAGCGAGGTGCACGCGGTCGCCACCAGTGCGCGCGCCTTGTTCGGGCCGTCGAACGCCGCCGATCCGCGGAGCGCGGTGCGGTTGTTCGACCTTCAGGTGAGCGACATGCTGAGTACGACGTTCCTGCCGGCCTTGATGGACGACCTACGGACCGAAGCCCCCGGCATCTCGCTGCGGCTGCGTCCGGAGAGCCTCAAGGACGCCACCCCGCTGCGCGAAGGAACGGTCGACCTGGAGATCGGGACCATTCGTTCGGTCGATCCGGAGATTCATTCGGAGACACTCGCGACGGAGACACTCGTCGGTGTGGTGCGGCCGGAGCATCCGCTGGCGAAGGTGAGGACCGTGACCCCGCGTCGCTTCGCGGCCGCCGACCACATCGTGATGTCGCGGCGGGGCGAAGCCCACGGCCCGGTCGATGAGCAGCTCGCCGGTCTGGGGCTCACCCGGCGGGTAGTTGCCATTGTCCCCAGTTTCGGTACTGCGCTGTTCCTGGCCCGCGAGACGGATGCTGTCTGCGTTGCGCCGGCCAGGCTCGGGCGCCACATGCTCGACGTACTGGGGTTGCGGACCTTCGCCATCCCCTTCGAGCTCCCTGCCGTGCGGCTCGGCATGGCGTGGCATCCCCGCAACCATCACGACCGCACCCACTGGCTCCTCCGTGAGCGCACCCGCCACATCATGAGCACCATCGTCGATCCGTCACTTTCTGCCTGAGTTGCGCAAATTCCCGGCGTGCGTTTGGGTGGAAGTCGTTCGGTGTCCCGGGGCTGGAAGAACGAGGTGGAGTATGACGGCCGGCGACGAGTTGGCCACTCCCGCTCGAACACTTCTGTTCGCCCCACTGGGCGAGGCGGACGTAACGGCTGCGGTGGCACGGCGGCTGCGTGCGGTGATCGGTCTCGGCGTCCTGCCGAACGGGGCACGTCTGCCCAAGGAAGCTGATCTCGCGACTCAGCTCGGGGTCACGGTCTTCGCCCTCCGAGAGGCCCTTGCGACGCTTCGCGAGGAAGGGCTCGTGATGACACGTGCCGGCAAGAACGGCGGGAGCTTCGTCACCTATTCACCGACGAGTGCGGAGCTGGAGTGCGACGAGCTCCTCGGCCTGTCGACGGTCGAGCTACGCGATGTAGGCGACTGGCGGCAGATGCTGACGGCGCAGAACGCGGCACTCGCCGCGCAGCGAGCTACTGCGGCCAACATGACGGCGCTGTCGGTGCTGGTCGATCGGGTCGCTGCCGCCACCGATGCCGTGGAGGCCCGACGAGCACACGGGCGGTTTCAGCTGGAGCTCGCCGCTGCGGCGCAGTCGACGCGGATGACCCGGGCCGAGTTCGTTGCCCACGAGCAGATCGACTGGTTGTTCGGCCTGGTGCTGGATGGCCCCGACGAGCGCCGGCGCTGCGCACGAGCGCTCCGGAAGATCGCGGCGGCGGTCGAGGCGCGCAATCCCCGACGTGCTCGGTCCGCAGCCGAGGGGCATATCGCCGCCATGATGGAGCAGTTGGCGCAGGTCCGGCTCAAGGGGCTTGCGGAGCGGCGCCAGGTTGCGAAACGACGCACCTCCCGCAGCCTCCGTACCGAAGTCGGGGCTGTAGTGCGGACGGTGCAGGGGCTGCTCCGATCGGTTGCCACCGATCTCGCGCCGGTGCTGACCGCAGACATCGGATTCCAGCAGCGCCGCGACGAGGTCCGGCAGGTCGTGCTGGGCCGATTCGGCGAGTGTCCGCAGTACATCACCGGTCTCGCCCTGGTCGCCGAGGTCGGCCTGGTCCCGGACAGACCGCGGTGGATCGAATGGCAACTGGCCACCGGGTCGGGACCGGTGCTCGCGAACCGGCACGTCCTGGATCCCGCGCGGGAGGACTACTACGACTACGCGTCGATGGAGTTCTTCGCGCGCCCGCGGGAGACACGCAAGCCCTGGGCAGCAGGGCCCTACATCGATTCCGGCGGGGCCGACGACTACGTGATCACGCTCGCAGCGCCGATCGTCAAGGGCGGCGAGTTCCTCGGCATCACCTGTACCGACATTCTGGTAGCCCGTCTCGAATCGTGGTTGTCACCGATGCTGGCCGAGGCCGGCGAGTCGTATCTCGTCAACGCCGAGAGCCGGGTGATCGTCTCGAACTCACCGGCCTTCGGCGTGGGCGACGTGCTGCTGGACCGGGCAGACCTCGAACCGACCGAGTTTCCCGGCTACGGCTGGTCGCTGCTGACCCGCAGCTGACGCGCCGGCATCCGGTGACTCAGCCTCCATCGGCGAACTCGGGCCCGGGGCGTCGGGGTAGCTGCTCGAGACTGTCGAGTCGGCAACGCGTCGACAGCCGTGACGACCACCAGCCCGAGGATCAGTGCCAAGCATCCGATGGCTGCTGTGAGCGAGAGATGTTCACGGAGAACGACGACACCAAGGGCGGCGGCAACCAGCGGTTCAGCGAGGCTGAGTGTCCCGGCCGTGGGGGCGCTGGTGCGTCGCAGGCCGTAGGTGAAGGCTGCATAGGCCCCGGCGGTGCAGGCCAGACCGAGCCAGCCGATCAGCAGTACTGAATCTGCGTCGAGAAGGTGGCCGGGATGCCGGACGATGAGCGGCGACAGGACAACCCCGGCGATCACCAAGGTGAGGCTCGCCGCCGGGAGGGGCGGAGCGCCGGCCTGGAGAAAGCGCTTTGCGGCAACGGTGTACACGCCGTAGCACGTACCCGAGACCAGTGCGATGCCGGTGCTCGTCAGGCTGATCTGGGACGAGCCGAACGGATTCAGCAACACGGTGCAGCCGATGGTCGCGGCCAGCGTTCCGACGGTGAAGCGCTCGCGGGTCCACCATCGTGCGCACAGTCCGGTCGCGACCGGCGCGACCCCTAGCGCGATCGTCGTACCGAGTGCCGCGCCCAACTCGTCGACGGCGTGCATGAAGGTGACCTGATAGACGCCGGTGGCCAGTGCGGCCAGGAGGATCCAGCCGAGGACGTCGCGGCGCAAGGCGGCGCGCCAGGTGCCGAGCCGGAGACAGAGGATCGCGAGCGCGATGCCACCGACGAGGAGACGGGCAACACCCAGCGAACCAGGGTCTGCTGTGGAGGACGCAAGGATCTGGGCCGGTCCGACGGTTCCCCACAACGCTGCCGCGCTCAGGACGGCGGTAGCGCCCGGGAAATCCTGCCAACTCCAACTGGGCGGTCCTTCGGGTCCGTCACGGCAGCAAAGCCAGTCTGCCGACGATCCGGTCGATTCTGTTGCGGGGGCCGACCAGGCTGACCGCCGCGTATTCGAGCTGGTCGATTCCCTGCTCGGCCAGCCGCGTGAGGTAGTCGTCGTACACGCGTGTCTCCTGCGCGTCGACGGCCATGTCGGCGACGAGAACGTCGTCCCGGGCGCTGGCCAGGTTCCGGATGTTCCGTACGGTGTCCCGGTCCGCGGCGACGCAGGCAGCGATCGTGCTCTCCGGGCTGGGAACCGATACCGCCGGGATCCTCTCCGCAGGCGCCAAGGCGCTCGTGGCCGCCAACCCCCGACTCAGTGACGGCGAGGAGAGTTTGACGCGGCGCACGGTGGGGCTGGATGCCGCGCCGCCCTTCGACTTCGCCACGAATGTCAGCCGGGAGACGGTCGCTGCCGCCATGCTCGACGAGGCCGAGATGCCTCGCTTCGCCGGCGCGATTGCACTGCCGCTCGACAGCTGAGACGTTGGTGGTAAGGGGAATCGGTCTAGTTGCGCAACAGTCCATCGGGGCTGAACGATGTGGCATCCTGCGACGAAACGCGATGATCGCTGCGTCTCCCAGGGAAAGGGTCTGTCCGCATGCGCCACACCTCATGGCTCCGCCGGTGGCGGTTCAGAAGTACCGCAATCGTCACAGCACTCGGCCTGTGCGCTGCGCCGGTGCCGCTCACGCCCGCCGCGGCGGCACCGGTCAACGCCTCGGCCCCGACACTCGAGTTCGCGAACCGCGACAGCCAAGCCCTTTTCGGTACGGCGTACGCCGCCGCGCTGAAGAACCTGCTCCAGACCAACACGGTGCCGTTCGACTCCAGCCATGCCAAGAGCGGACTGATGGATCCGGCCGTCGGCATGGTGCGGGCCGGCGGCGGCTATGCCCAGCCGTGGACGCGGGATGCTTCCATCAACAGCTGGAATGCGACGAGTCTGCTGTCACCCGCGCTGGCGAAGAACACCTTGTGGGCCGTGATCGAGAAGGATGCCAACGGCAAGCTTCAGGTGCAGCAGGACAACCAGCAGTGGGATCAGGTCGTCTGGGTGACGGCCGCGTGGGAGCACTACCTGCGGACGGGGGACCGGGCCTTCCTGGTGAACGCCTATCCGGCCGCGGGGACGACCTTGTCGATCCGTGAGAAGGCCACGGAGTACGGGTTCGATGCCGGCTTCGGCCTGTTCACCGGCCCGTCGTTCTTCAACGACGGGGTCGCCGGGTTCCCGTCGCCACCTGTCGATGCGACAGAGTCCCAAGGGAGTGGAAGCCGGCGGTATCCCGGGATCGTGTCCGGCATGTACCTGAGCACCAATGCGCTCTACTACTCCGCCTACCGGTCCGCGGCCGACATGGCCGAGAAGCTGGGCCGGCCGCGGGCCGAGGCCGCCGCCTACCGGGCGAAGGCCGCAGCGCTCAAGGTGGCCGTCAACAAGTACTTCTGGAACCCGGAGACCGGGTCCTACAACTACCAACTGCTCGCCGACGGGACCCGTGGCGTCTACCAGGAAGGCACCGGGCTCGCCTTTGCCTTGATCTTCGGAATCGCCTCCGCGTCACAGGCCCGGTCAGTTGTCGCCAACGCCCAGGAGATGACCTGGGGGATGCCGGACACGTATCCCCACTGGGATCGCTATTCGAGTGCCCAACCGGGCCGGCACAACGCGATCGTCTGGCCGCTCGTGCAGGGCCTGTGGGCCAAGGCGCTGGCCGGGGAAGGGGCGCAGCAGGCCTTCGCCACGGAGACCGCGAAGCTGGCCAAACTGGCGGTCAACAACGGGGGGTTCTGGGAGATCTACAACGGTGACACCGGCGTGATCGACGGTGGGTACCAGCACCGCGACGATGTGGTGAAGTACCACTGGAACTCGCAGCCCAACCAGACCTGGTCGGCGACCGCGTTCATCGACATGATGCACACCGGCCTGTTCGGGATGAACTTCGACGACCGGGGGCTGACCTTCACCCCGACGCTCCCGGAGGGGTGGGGCGACGCGACGCTGCGCGGAGTGCGGTATCGCAACGGTGACCTGACCATCCGGCTGCACGGAGCGGGGACGTCCATCGAGTCGTTCGCGATCGACGGCAAGCGCGTGCGCGGAAACTCGGTACCGGCCTCGGTGACCGGACGCCACACCATCGACATCACGCTCGCCTCCGGCCGCGGTGGCGGCTGGGAAGACGGCGGGTGGGATCGCCACGGAGGCTTCGGTTGGGGCCACGGCGGAGGCCACGACGGAACCCGGGCGGGAGACCGGGATGGCGATCAGGTCCCGGACGCGCGCGACAGTTGCTCGGACACCAGCGGTACGCAGGCTCTGCAGGGATGCCCGGATCCTCGGCACCTGGAGGCCGAGGATGCGGTGAACAGCGGGGGAGCCAAGACGAACGCCAACCATGTCGGCTACAGCGGCAGAGCGTTCGTCGACGGGCTCAAGGTCGCCGGGGCCAGTTCGGCCTACACCGTCCACCGGCGGACGGATCGCGCGGGTGCCGGGAAGCTGACGATCAGGTACGCCAACGCGAACTCCGCCGCCCGCACGCTCACCCTGCGAGCCGACGGACAGGTCGTCCAGCAGGTGACGTTCCCGGTGGTCTCGAAGAGCTGGGACGACTGGGGAACCGTGACGATCGACGCGGTCCCGCTCCGGGGACGGCATCCGGTACTGACGCTGTCGTACGACCCAGGGGACACCGGCTCGATCAACGTGGACTCGCTGGGCGTCAGCCAGGACTGAGCTGTCGCGTGGTGTGCGTCACTTGACCTCTAAATATTTGTATCCGTAGATTATGGCTCGGTGCGGCTCGCGCCCGAGACAGTCGGAGGTGCTCATCGTGTGTGTCCCCGGCAGCCGGCGGACGGTCCCGCCGGTGTGCGCTCTCCTGTTCCGTCGTCCAGCCGGCCGCTGAGGCTGGACGATGGAACCTCACCAGGGGCGGTCGCCGCTGCGAGAGATCGACAGCAGCGGCCGCGTCACGATGCGCCAGGTGGCGCTGGCCGCGAATGTCTCGGTCACCACGGTTTCGCACGTCGTCAACGGAACGCGGATCGTCGCTGACGAGACTCGCCAGCGCGTCCAGCTGGCGATGAAGACGCTCGGCTACGACCGTCAGCCGGCGACCGGCTCGCCGTTGACCGCCTCGGGGCGAACGATCGGGCTGGCGATGACGGTGGCCAACAATCCCTACTGGGTCGATCTGATCCAGGGGGTCGAGGCCGAGGCGGCCAGGGCCGGCCTGAACCTGGTGGTGGTCGATACCCGCGACGATGCCCGCTACGAGGCTGCCGCGGTATCGAACCTGGTCGCGCACCGGATCATCGAAGGGCTGGTGATCTCGCCGGCCGCAGGGTGGCGCTCGTCGACCTTGCCGCTGGTGCGGCGGCAGCGGGTTCCGTTCGTCGCGGTCGACCGGATCGACCCGACGCTGCACGCGGACCAGGTCGGCGTCGAGAACGAGTCGGCCGCGGCGGCGGTGGTCGAGCACTTGATGCACCACGGCCATCGGCGGATCGGCATGCTGAAAGGGATCCCGGGGTTGTCGACGAGCGTCGAACGCCTGCGTGGTTTCGAACTGGCGCACAAGCGGAACCGTTTCCCCATCGATCCACAGCTGATCAGGGTCGGGAACTCGTCGACGGCCGGCGGCCGGACGGCGACCGCGGAGCTTCTCCGGCTGGCCCATCGGCCCACCGCGTTGTTCGCCGCGAACGGCGCGATGACGATCGGCGCGATGACGACCCTGCAGTCGGCGGGACTGCGGGTCCCGGAGGATGTCGCGTTGGTTGCCTTCGACGACTTCCCTTGGGCGGACCTGTTCACCCCGGCGCCGACCACGGTGGCGCAGCCGTCGGCCGCGATCGGTGCCCGGGCCGTGCAGCTGCTCGTTCGCCGGATGGAAGACCCGGACGCACCCCCCCGGATGATGCGCCTTCCCGCCGAGATCATGCATCGCAACTCCTGCGGGTGCGCGCTGGAGCCTGCTCGATCTGCCGTGCGCGCGCCTGCACGGTCTCCGCGGTGACGCCCTCGAACACCACGGGGTCCTGCCCTCGCTGAGCTCGCTGCGGCGCTCTGACCGCAGCTGCCCGGCGCGAAACATCGCTTGCGCAACTCGTTCTTGCTGGTCACCGGCTGTTGACGGCGAATATTTGGATTCGTAGATTATTTGCCACAGCAGGATGTTCGACTGTCCCGGAAGAAGTCCTGCGACTTGCGGTCTCCTGGTGCTTCAGTACACGCGCAGCGCCGCTACGGCGCCGCGATCGTGCGAGCCGTCGGCAACCATCGTGGCTGCCGCATGCCGATACTCCCGTTCCGTGAACAGGACCTGCCACCTGGCGGAACAGACCCTCTTTGGAGGCGATGACGTGCGCCCAATCAGTCGGAGAACTCTCTTTGCCGGCGGCCTCGCACTAGCGGGCAGCGCCGCGATCCCCTTACGAACCTCAGTGATCACAGCGACAGCCGCTGAGCCGTATCCCTTTCAGGTCGGGATCGCCTCCGGGGATCCCGACAGCAGCAGCGTCGTACTGTGGACGCGGCTCGCTCCCACACCGCTCAACGACGACGGGCACGGTGGGATGGCGAACGCCGACGTCGCCGTGGAGTGGCAGGTATCGCTGACCGATACCTTCGCGACACTGGCTGCCTCCGGGACGGTGACGGCAACCTCTGCGAACGCGCACTCCGTCCACGCGGTGGCTGGTGGGCTCCTTGCCGACAGGGACTACTTCTACCGGTTCCGTGCGCAAGGCCATCTGTCAGACGTCGGCCGGACCCGGACAGCTCCGGCCAGCGGTTCCAACGGCCGGACGCTGGAGATGCTGTTCACCTCGTGTGCGCACTACGAAGAAGGTTATTTCACGGTCTACCGGCGGATGGCCGAGGACAACCCGGGTCTGATCGTGCACCTGGGCGACTACTTCTACGAAGCAGGGGCGGCGTCCGGCGGAGTCCGACTGCACGCCGGGGCAACGGAACTCGTGTCGCTCGCGGACTACCGCCGGCGGTACGCGCAGTACAAGACCGACCCGGACCTTCAGGCGGCGCACGCGGCGGCGCCCTGGCTGGTGGTCTTCGACGACCATGAGGTGGAGAACAACTGGGCCGGGATGGTGCGGGCGAACAACTCGCCACCGTTGACGACCGCGGAGTGGATCGCGCGCCGTACGGCGGCCTTCCAGGCCTACTACGAGAACATGCCGCTGCGGCCCGCACAGGCGAACAACGGGAACAGCATCCCGCTGTACCGCCGGGTCCGGTGGGGGAGTCTCGCGACCTTCCACATGCTCGACACGCGCCAGTACCGCGACGATCAGGCGTGTGGCGACGGGTGGCAGGTTTGTTCGGACGCGGACCTTGCGTCGCGAAGCCTGCCGGGCAATACCCAGGAGACCTGGCTGCTGAACGGCCTGGACCAGCATTACGGCCGATGGGACATCCTTGCGCAGCAAGTGTTCTTCGCCCGGCGGTACGACTCGACGGGCGCGGCCAACATGGATACCTGGGACGGCTATCGGACGTCCCGGGCCCGGATGCAGCAAGGCTGGGTCGACCGCGGTACCCGCAACCCTGTGGTGCTCACTGGTGATGTGCACCGCGCCTGGGCCTGCGACCTGAAGGCGAACTACGACAACCCGAGCTCGGCGACGATCGGCAGCGAACTGATCACGAGTTCGGTCACCGCGAGCGGCGACGGAAGCGCGTCGACGACGATCCCCGATGTCGCGGCCAATCCCTGGCTCAAGTTCTACAGTGCGCGCCGCGGCTACGTCCGGACGACGATCACCCCGTCGCAGATGCGGGCCGACTTCCGGTCCGTCGACCAGGTCACCGTGGCCGACCGGCCTGCGGTGACGACGAAATCCTTCGTGATCGAGGACGGACAACCCGGCGTACAGCCGGCCTGATCCCGGCAGGGCCGGCGGCGCGCGACGCCGGCCCTGCCGTCCGGGCAGATGGTTGGTCCGAGCTAGACGGAGTAGCCGTTCGGGTTCGGAAGTTTGAACGTCCGGCCGCCGTGACCGCCTTCGAGGTCGACGTACTGGTCGCCGATGTTCGCCACGATCTCGTACCCGAACGACTCGATGTAGGTGCGGTGCGCTGTTTTCAGGTGGACCGTCGTGCAGGTTGCGTCCGGGTCGGCCGCGCAGGCGGTTCGCAGGTACGCCGGGTAGTCCTTGGGCCTGGGGCGCATGAACAGGCCAGGCTCGCCGCTGGGAAGGGTGGTCGGAGCGGTGAAACCGGCGTCCACGCCGATCCCGTCGGCCGTCAGATTGCCGAGCGACGCTGCTCGGGACGAGGCCCGCCGGTTGGTGACGTAGAAGATCGCATAACCCTGTTTCCGGGCGGCCGCCACCAGGTCGACCATTCCCGGGACAGCGACGAACTTCTGGTTGTCGACATAGTCGGTTCGGGCGGCGGTGCTGTTGTTCCAGTTGTCCGAGACGGCGAGGTTCCAGGTGGCGAGCGTCGTGTCGTCGATGTCGAGCACGATCGCCTTCTGCTTGCCGGGCCGCACGTGCCGCGGGCGGGACAGGTAGCGGTTGATGCCGGCTGCTACCGACCTGGTCTCGCGTGCGTAGTTGCCGTCGGCTCCGATGGCGCCGGTGCCGAGTGGGTCGCCGTAATAGTTGCGGATCTGCTGCTTGAGGATGTCGATGTTCGTGATCTGCTGTGCGCTGCGGGGTGTCGACGTCTTGATCGCCGGTTCGCCGGCGGGAGCGTCGGCAGGGTAGGCGAGTCCGGTGGCTGCCGTGGTCAGCGTGAGGGTGGCCAGGCCGACGGCCAGCAGGCGGCCAGGCTCGCGAAAGGAACTGATGCGCATCGTGGACCTTTCCAGGAGAGGAAACTGGTGGGACGAAGTCTGATCCCGGTGTTCGGGGCCGTCGGCTCGTTGCGCAAGTGCGGCATCGGGCACCCGGCATTTGCGCAACAGGCATCGGCCAGGTCGTGGTGCTCATAGCGTGGCCTCGTCGTGCACTGTCGATGGAAGGCGATCCGATGCGCATTGTCGCCGGCTGCTTGGCCGCAGCGTTCTTGCTCCCCGTACTCCCAGCCTCGGCCGGTACCCCCGGTGACAGCCGGCCGGAACACGGTTGGCCTGGCGGGGGGAGGGTCGATCCGGCGTCGTCGGTCGATCCGCTGATCGGCTCGCAGCGCGACGGGACGACCTGGCCGGGTGCGGTCCGGCCGTTCGGGATGATTTCGTGGAGCCCGACGAGCACGCGCGGCGATCAGACCAGCACGGGCGCGGCCAACGGGTACCAGTACGACGTGACGCGCGTGCGCGGGTTCAGCCTCACGCACTTGAGTGGGGCGGGCTGCAATCCCGGTGCCGCCGGCGACATCCCGATTCTCCCGTACGTCGGGGCGGTCGACTCGTCACCGACGGCTGACACGAAGGACGCGAAGTACGCGTCGAACTTCAGTCACGCGAACGAGAAGGCTGTCCCGGGCCGGTACACGGTGACGCTGGATTCGGGTGTGAAGTCCGACCTGGCGGTGACTACGCGGGCCGGCGTGGGCGAGTTCACCTTCCCGGCGGATCAGACCGCGAACCTGCTGTTCCGGACGTCGAATTCCCTGAACGGCAGTGAGGATGCGGAGATCACGATCGACCCGACTGGCCGGAAGGTGACCGGGTCGGTGCTGACTGGCGCGTTCTGTGGTCGTCGCGCGAACGGTGGGGTGAACAACCGTAAGACCTATTACCGGCTGTATTTCACTGCGTCGTTCGACCAGCCGGTGGTTGCCAATGGCACCTGGAAGAACGGTGACCTGGCCGCGGGTAGCACGCACACGACCGGCGGCGAGGGTTATGCGACTGGTGCGGATCGGGCCGGTCGTGGTTCGGGTGGTTACGTGTCGTTCGCGCCGGGCGTCAAGGTGCGGATGAAGCTGGGGATCTCGTATGTGAGTTTGGCGGGTGCGGAGCAGAACCTGCGAGCCGAGGTACGGCGGAACGCGACCGTCGATCGGATCGCGGCGGAGGGGTATGCGGCGTGGCAGCGTGAACTGCGCGCGATCGATGTCACGGGTGGGACGGATGCGCAGCGGACGACGTTCTACACGGCGCTGTATCACGTGTTGTTGCAGCCGAACATCTTCAATGATGTCGACGGCCGGTATCTGGGAAGCGACCTGAAGATTCATCATCTGAGCCGTGGGCAGCGCGCCCAGTACGGGACGTTCTCCGGGTGGGATCAGTATCGGGCGCATATTCAGTTGCTGGCGTTGCTGAAGCCGGATGTCGCGGGGGATTTCGCGCAGTCGATGTATCAGTTTGCCCAGCAGAACAACGGGGTTTGGGATCGCTGGCTGCACAACAACGGTCCGACGCACGTGATGACCGGTGACCCGGCGGCGCCGACGCTGGCCACGTTCGCCGCGATGGGGGTGCGGAACTTCGACGTACGGGGTGCGTTCGAGTCGCTGGCGCATCAGGCGCGGGTGCAGAACCCGGAGGCTGAGAACGACGGTGGTTGCCCAGGGCAATGCACCGGCCAGCGTCCTGCCCTGAACACCTACCTCGCGCACCACTATGCGCCCCAGGATGCCTGTTACTGCTGGGGCGGCGCCGCCGAAACCCTCGAGAATTCCCTCGCCGACTACTCGTTGGCCCAATGGGCGCAGCGGCTCGGAACCAGCGCGCCGGTTCTGAAAGCCCGTGGTAGTTGGTGGAAGAACACCTTCGACCCGGCAGTAGGTTATCAGCGGGCGCGGCGGGCCGATGGGACGTGGGAGCCGGGCTTCGCTCCTGACACCCAGACGGGATTCGCGCAGGGTTCGAGTGCGACGTACACGTGGATGGTTCCGCAGGACGTCTCCGGGCTTGCCGCGCTCATGGACGGCAAGGCAGTTGAGCGGCTGGATGGATTCTTTCACGATGCGAACGGCAACTGGGCGGTCAAGGGTGGGAGCGCAGTCCGCTACGACCCGACCAACGAGCCCGGTCTGCACGCGCCCTGGCTCTACAACGGCCTCGGCGTCGCGTGGAAGACCCAAGCCACCACCCGCGAGATCGTCGACACCGTGTACGGCACCGGCCCCGCCGGACTGCCCGGCAACGACGACCTCGGCACCCTGTCGGCCTGGTACATCTACGCCGCCATCGGCCTCTTCCCACAGACCGCGGGCCGGGCTGAGTTGCTGGTCGGAAGTCCGTTGTTCCCGAAAGTCGAGCTCCACCGCAGCAACGGCGTACGGATCACCGTGGAAGCACCCGCCACCTCAGACACCAACCAGTACGTCGAAGCGCTGAAGCTGAACGGACGCCCACGAACCGAGTCCTGGCTCCCCGAATCCTTCACCACCCGAGGCGGCAGCATCACCGCCCAAATGACCAACACCCAAACCACCTGGGGCACGCCGCCCATCGACCGCTGAGCGGTCTTGGTTACGCGGACAAGGAGGTCTGGCGTACTGCATCGAGCTCTGAGCCTGCCGAGCACCCGCAAGACTCTCGGTGCATGATCTCGGCAGGCAGACGGAGGATGCGGTGCGGTGCATCGCGATCGCCGAGTCGGCGGTGCATGAGCTGCACAGCGCGGGCGCCGATGGCAGCGGACGGCTGAGCGATGGCAGTCAGATGGGGCCTGAAGAGGTCGGCCCAGGGGAAGTCGTCGAAAGCGACCAGAGCGATGTCGTCCGGTACCTTGACGCCGGCCTCTTGCAGTGCGGCGAGTGCACCGACGGTCATGCCACTGTTGGCGGTGAAGAGAGCCGTCGGTGGGTCCGGCAGGCGCAGGAGTTCCGCGGCCGCCCGGCGGCCGCCACGGCTCGAGGAATCGCCGACGCGGACGAGCTCCGGGTCCATCGGCAGATTCGCGCGATGGTGGGCACCGACGTACCCACGCAGGCGCTCGGAGCTGGTGAACAGGCCGGGAATGCCGCTGAGCATGCCGATCCGGGTGTGCCCGAGTTGGATCAGGTGGTCGATGAGGGCCCTGGTCACGGATTCGTTCTCGACTCCGACCTGGTCGACACGCAGCATCGGGTCCAGCCGGTCGAGAAGCACGTGGGGCAGCGAACGGTCGCACAGCATCGGGAAGGTCCGCGCCCGCCAACTCCCGGTCGGCGCGATGATCAGGCCGTCGACGCGGTGCGCGATGAGGTTGGCCACAGCCGTGGCCTCGTGGTGAGGGTCGTCGCGGGTGTCGACCACGATCAGGTCCAGGTCGAGCCGCTCCGCCTCGCGGCCCAAGCCCTCGAGTATCTCCACCCAGTACGGGTTGTTCGCCACCGTCACAGCCACACCGATCGTTCGGTGCGATCCAGCGGAGAGTGAGCGCGTCGTCGGCCTCGGCACGTAGCCGAGGTCCTGGATGGCCCGCTGGACTCGTTCGCGGGTTGCGGGGAGGACCACTCGGGTTCCGTTGACGACATGCGAGACGGTCGTCACCGATACGCCGGCAGCGTGCGCAACGTCGGCCATGGTCATCATGTGTCGACCTCTCGGAGCAGGCGGGACGGGGTCCCGAGGCAGTTGAGTCCTTGGTAGCAGGTGCTGCCGGAGCCAGGCGACGTTTCTGCGGTCGACGGTCGAATCTGTGCGCCGAGCGCGCATTAAAGAACGGTTACAGCATGAAGTAGATCATATTAAGGCGCATTCGTTCCATTGGATGGAACGGACTGGCGTTCAATGGCTGATGGCTTCGGCTTGCGCCGTGGCTATAGCGGTGGCGATCGCGCCGCGAACTTCTGCTCTCGGCTCGAGTTTGCTGGACAGGATCGCGACTGACTCGGCGCTGGCGGGTTGGGCGTAGCGGACGACCGACTCGGCGACGCCGTCGGCGAAGGAGCGGCCCGATCCGCCGAGCTGGCCGCCGAGGATGATCGCCTCCGGATTCAAGGAGTTGACCAGGTCTGCGAGGACGCGTCCAACGGTCCGGCCGGACTCGGCCAGTACCCGGCTCGCCGCCGGATGATCGCTCAGCTCGTTCAGGGGCGGGACGTCCGCCTCGTCGGTGAGGTTCAGGACGTGGGCCAGTTCGGCCCGCACATTCGTCAGCGAGACGATCGTTCCGAGACAACCGCGGTTGCCGCACCGGCAGAGCTGGGTCGCACCGGGGACCTGGATATGACCGATCTCGCCGGCCAGCCCCGCCGCTCCGTGGTAGGTACGGCCGGCGAGAACGAGACCGGAGCCGATCCGGTCGGACACTTTGACGTACACGAAGTTTTCCATGCCCTGTGCGGCGCCCGAGATGAGTTCACCCCGGGCGCCGAAATCAGCGTCGTTGCCGACGGCAACCGGACGGCCGAAGCGATGGGAAAGCTCGTCGGCCGGGGAGATGCCACTCCATGCGGACTGGCCGGCAGTCAATCGGACAACCTGGGTACGGAGGTCCAGTGGGCGAGCGACCCCAGCGGCAATGCTGCGTACGTCGTCCATCCTGAGGCCGTTGTCCTCGAGCGCTTGGCGGGTCAGCTGCGCAGCGAGGTCAAAGGCTTGCTGTGGCCGATGGTCGAGATCCAGCACCCCTGTGGACAGCCCGAGAATGTCGCCCTTGATGTCGGCGACCGCCACCGTCACCTGGGTGTGATCGACATCCATGCCAATGACGATGCCGTTGTCGTCGGCCAGGGTGATCACGGTAGGCCGTCGGCCACGAGCGGACTGCTGCGGCCCGGCAGCAGACTCCGCGATCAGTCCGCTTTCGCGCAGCGAACCGACGCAGTCGCTGATGGCGCTTGCGGACAGCCCGGTCATCAGGCTCAGGTCACCCCTGGTCAATCCGCTACCGCTCTGCGACAGCAACGCGAGGACCTGGCTGCGGGTACGCCTGCGCCGAGCCGAGAGCGAGGCCGAATCATCGTGGTCCACGGCGACGAGCATACGAAATGCCGACAGCGAGCCGCGATCACCACAGGTCGCCTCCAGTGAAAGCTAGAGGAGCTGGCAGCGCTATTGCGCCGTTCTCGTTCCCGATGGACGAGCAGACCCGCCCCGGGTCGGGTGTCCGACCCGGACGACAACGAGCTTCACCGGCCATCGACCGGGCCGGTGACTCGAGCGGCGAGGAGGCCGCCGACGCCGGGGACCAGCGAGAGTAGCCAGATGCGGTGGTGTCCGTTCCTCACGAGTACGGCGATGACGATGGTGCTCGTGTAGGCGAGTCCATGGATCGGCCCGAGCGCGGCAGCGATCGACGGGTGATGGATCGTGACGAGGTTGGCCAGGAGCAGGACCAGTGTGACGAGCTCGAAGGTACCGATCAGGTGCAGCGCGCGCTGCGGGTTCATAGTCCGGCTCCGGTGGTCGAGCCCGGGCGGTAGACCATCAGTACGACGACGATCGCCCAGAGGAGGTTGAAGATTCCGGTCCGCATGCCGAGCTGCCGATCGCCTCGTGCGAGGTCGTGGCCCTGTTCGAGGTCGCTGAGCAGCCGGCGCTGGCCGGGCAGGATCAGTCCGATCAGGACGGCGGCGGCGCCGGCGGTCAGGACCATCGAGATGATCAGCCAGGTGTCGCCGAGGACGCCGAGACCTGCGCCGGTGGCGAGCCCGAAGACCGGGACGAAGACCGCGATCACGCTGTAGACCCGCGTGATCCGATGGAGGATCTGAACGGTGGCCGAGCCGCGGACGTCGTCAGGATGGCCGAAAGCGCCCCGGGCCGCCCGGGGAAACATGCTGGCGGCGATCGCGACCGGACCGACGGCGAGAATCGCGGCCAGGACGTGGATCGAGAGCAGGAACGCGGTCATGCGCCGATGGGCAGTTCGGTACCGGTGTCGCGCCAGGGCGTGCCGCGGCGTTCGTGCTCGAAGTAGTCCTCGATGGCACGCGCGACGCGCGGGCCGAACTCGCGCTCGAGCAGGTAGAGGCCGAGGTCGATTCCGGAGGTGACGCCGCCCGCCGACACCAGGTCGCCGTCGTCGACGATCCGCGCCCGTACGGCGTTCACTCCGGTGGCGGCGAGTGATTCCTGACCGAGGACGTGGGTGGTCGCCGAGCGTCCCTTGATCAGCCCGGTCATGGCCAGCGCGAGCGATCCACCGCAGTTGGTCGCGACAGTCATGGCCGGGTTGTCCAGGCACTGCTGCAGAAGTGGGGCTGCGGCGCTCCCGGCGAACGCGGCCAGCAACTTCGGGATGGTGTCGTCATGGGCCGGACCGGAGGCCCCCGGAAGAAACACATACCCGGAGCGGTCCGGGGTGAGCGAGCCAGTGGCGGTCAGCGCGATGCCGGGGGTGCCGGAAGTGACGGTGCGCGGTCCTTCGGCGGTGACGAGTTCGATCTCCAGGGTGCCGTGCAGCAGGTCGCTGCCGGCGGTCAGGACCTCGTAGGGGCCGATGACGTCGAGGGGATCGAATCCGTCGTACAGGACGAATTGTGCGCGCGTCCGTGGCATGGGGATCCTTTCAGGAGGGTTGTTCTGCCTGCACATCCTCACGTAGTTCGATCGGGCTTCACCACCGGCCATCTGGACACAAAAGACCTGAATCTGGCCATACGCAATGGATGGCCAGAACTGCCTATGATGGTGCGATGCAACTGGTCGTGGTACTCGCGCTGGACGATGTTATCTCCTTCGATCTGGCCACTCCGATCGAGCTGTTCGGACGGGTGCGGCTGCCCGACGGGCGGGCGGGGTATCGGGTTGTCGTGGCCGGAGCGACGCCGTCGGTCGCGGCCGGACCGCTGCGGGTCACGCCGGGCGCGGGCCTCGATGTCTTGGAGCAGGCGGACCTGATCGTCGTACCGGGCCGCAACGATCCGAAGGTTCCGACCGCGCCCGAGATCCTGGACGCGCTGCGGGCGGCGGTCGATCGGGGGACGCGGATGGCCTCGATCTGTGTCGGTGCGTTCACGCTGGCCGAGGCGGGCCTGCTCGACGGGAAGGTCGCGACTACGCACTGGCTCGGCGCCGACCGGTTGGCGCGGGAGTATCCGGCGGTCCGGGTCGACCCGGACGTTCTGTACACCGACAACGGATCGATCCTCACCTCCGCGGGGGCCTCTGCGGGTCTCGACCTGTGTCTGCATGTGATCGAGCGCGACTACGGAGTCGCGGTCGCGGCCGATGCCGCGCGCCTGGCCGTCGCGCCGCTGCATCGCACGGGCGGGCAGGCGCAGTACATCCTGCGCAACCGCCCGACCCTGCGGACCGGGAATCTCGAACGCGTGCTGGAGTGGATCGAGGAGAACGCGCATCGCCGGCTGACCTTGACCGACATCAGCACGGCCGCGGGCATGAGCGTGCGGACGCTGGCACGCCGGTTCGCCGAGGAGACCGGGCAGAGTCCGATCCAATGGCTGACCGGTGTCCGGATCCGGCACGCCCAGGAGCTTCTGGAGACGACCGACCACACCGTCGAACGGATCGCCGGCAAGGTTGGGTTTCCGACCGCCAGCAACTTCCGCGCGCTCTTCGCCCAGACGGTCGGAGTCAACCCAGGCGCCTACCGCCAGACCTTCCGCTCGTCGGCGACAGCCCGATGAGCCGGCTCAGTTCGAGGTTGGTAGCCCACAGCTCGATTCCGGAGTGACGACGAGCACCTCGCGCATCATTCCGGAGGCGGCCATGAGGCTGGAGATGATGCACAGATCGTAGATCTCGGTCTCGGTGAAATTCCGGTGCATCAGATCCCAGGCCTGGTCGTCGGCGGACAGGGCGCGATGGTCGTTCAGGAAGCGCTGGGTGAAGTCGATGGCCAGTCGTTCGCGCGGTGTGAATCCTGGCCAGGTCTGGTAGCGGTGGATGTTGTCGTACCATTCGTCGCTGATCGGTTCGCCGGCGTATCCCGGCAGGTCGCGCGCGGCGCGCCACTGCGCGCAGGAGTCGCAGTCGACCATCCAGGCCGCGTAGTACCGGGCGGCTTCGCGCTCTTTCGGTGTTACCGTCGAATCGTTGACGAAGAGGGTCTGGCTGACCTTCTGCAAGGTGTCGCGGAGATCCGGTGATCCGATGTCGGTCTGGATGTACAGCAGCGGGTGCCGGCCTTCAGGAACGGTGACTCGCACGGGGATTCCTCTCGTCGGGCGTTCGGTCCGGAAATGCTATGAAGCCGACGCGGTCCGCACATCCGTACCAGTACTGGCTACCGGCCAGACGTCGGGGATGCGGTCGGCAGCCAAGGCGGGCAGCAGCGACGTGATCACCTGGAGTCCCAGGGTCTTCGCCAATGGGTCCAGGTCCTCCGATTTGGCGAACTCCTGTCCGGCGAGCCGACGAGCGAGCGGGCGCTGAACCAGCGCCGCCGACGGTCCGTTGATGGAGAAGTACAGCAGGTCGGGAGAGGTGGGCTCCACCTTGCCCGCGCCGATCAGGCGTTCGAGAACCGGCAGGAACGTGACGGCTGTCGGTTGCATGTACCGGCTGTAGAGATAGTCGAGCCGCTCCGATTCCCGGGCCGCCTCGTCCCACAGCACGCGATGGATCGCTGGATGGTGCGCGACGTTGCGGTAGTGCCGCAGGACCATGGCCGCCAGCAATTCGTCGTCCCCGAACCGGGCGTCCTCCGGCGACATCAGTACGCCGATCTCCGAACAGCCGAAGTCCACCACCGCGCGCCAGAATCCCAGCTTCGAGCCATAGCGCTCGTTCACGTAGTTGTGACTGACGCCGATCCGGCGCGCCAGTTCACGCACGGTCGTCAGCTCGTAGCCCAGCTCCGCGAAGGTCTGGAGCCCCCTGCGCATCAGGTGCGGTGTTTCCGCTGGATTCGGTGTCGGCACAGCGAGACTCTATCAGGCGCTTTTCCAAAAATCTCACTTGACGGCTGTCAATTACGTCACTTGACGGGCGTCAAGTGACAACGCTACGGTTTTTGTGTGGGCCCGTCGTGACCGTTCTGGTCGAGGGCGCACCGAGAGGAGGCCGACGTGAGTGAGTTGTGGAGATTGCGGGCCGGTGAACTGGCGGCGCGGATCGCGGGCAAGGAGGTCACCTCGGTCGAGGTGGTCGAGGCTCATCTGGAGCGGATCGCCGAGGTTGATCCGCAGGTGAACGCAGTGGTGAGAGTGCTCGCGGACGAGGCGCGCGCCGCAGCGGCCGCAGCGGATCGGCAGATCGCCGACGGCGCGGTCCTGGGCCCGCTGCACGGCGTTCCCTTCACGGTGAAGGAGAACCTCGATGTCGCCGGTCTGCCCACGACCTGGGGAGTGCCCGCGCTGGCCGAGGCGATTCCACCGGAGAATGCGCCGGCCGTCGACCGGATGCTTGACGCCGGCGCGATCCTGTTAGGCCGAACCAATCTGTCCGACATGGCCTTGCGTGTCGATACCGGAAGCACCTTGCACGGGCGGACGTACAACCCGTGGAACGCGGCCCGGACCGCGGGTGGATCCAGCGGCGGCGAAGGTGTGGCGCTGGCGACCGGCATGAGCCCGCTCGGCCTCGGGACCGATATCGGTGGCTCCTTGCGCAGCCCTGCGAGCGCGTGCGGTATCGCGTCGATCCGTCCATCGGCGGGACGGGTTCCCGATGCGGGGTACGTCCCCAGTGCTGATCGCCTACTAGCCGTTCAGCTGTTCAATGTCGTGGGTCCGATGGCGAGGCGAGTGGCAGATGTGCGGCTTGCCCTGGGCGTCCTCTCGGGTGCCCATCCGCGTGATCCGTTGTCGCTCGACGTACCGGCGGAGTTGCCGCTGGATGGGCCGATCCGCGTGGCGGTTTCCGCCTCGCCGTTGGGTGACAAGGTCGATCCCGCGGTCGCGGCAGCGGTGGGTAAGGCTGCCGACGCCTTGTCGGACGCCGGGTACGACGTTGTCGACGTCGTACCGCCGCGTTACGAGGAGGCCGAGGAGGTCTGGCTCAGGCTCCTCCTTGGTGACTACGCCTCGGTGCTGGACCATCTGTTGCCGATCATGGGTGCCCCTGGCGTCGCCTTCCTCAATGCGCTGTCGGACTCGGTGGCGCCGGTCTCCGGCCTCGCCGAGATGTCTGGGCTCCTGGCTGTCCGGGACGGCATCGCTCGTGACTGGTCGCTGTTCCTGCAGGACCATCCCCTGATCCTGACGCCGACCTGGAGTCAACTGCCGTTCGAGATCGGCCTCGACACCGAGACCGCGGCGGGTGCTGTTGCGACGCGTCAACTGATCAAGCCGATGATGCCGGCCAATCTGCTGGGTCTTCCCTCGGCCTGTGTCCCGGCCACCCGCGACAACGAGACGGGTCTGCCGGTCGGCGTGCTGATCACTGGTCGCCGCTTCCGCGACGACCTCTGTCTCGATGCGGCGGAGGCGATCGAGAGCAGGCTTCCGCTGTCCACACCGATCGATCCGGTCGGTACGCCGTCCGGACACTCCCCGAACGAGAGCTGATCGCCATGTACCAACTGACGGTTCTGCACAATATTCCCGCTGACCGGAAGGTGTTCGACGCCTACTACGACTCGGTCCATCTACCGCTGGCGAAACAACTTCCGGGTGTCCGCCGCTTCACGGTCTCGCGGCCCGCGGCGCAAGACGGCGTCCCCGCCGCCTATCACGTGGTAGCGGTGCTCGAGTGGGATGACGAAAAGGCCTACCAGTCCAGCATGAACTCAGCCGAGGGCCAGGCGGCCCTGGCGGACCTCCCGAACTTCACCGCTGCCGGCATCACCTTGCTACCAGGCGAAATCGACATCCTGTGAGCCGGAGGAGGAGGCCATGGCGAAGGTACTGATCTCCGGGGGCAAGCATCGCCGGCCCAGCGCTCGGCTACTGGCTCGCACAGTACGGATTCGAGGTGACCATCGTCGAGAAGGCGTCGTCGGTCCGGGCCGGTGGCTATCCGATCGATGTTCGTGGCACCGCGGTCGAGGTGCTGGAGCGGATGGGACTTGTGCCGCAGGTGCGCGCCGCGCATCTCGGCACGGAACGAATCACGTTGATCGGCCCCGACGGCAGACCCGTCGGACAGCTTCAGCCAGAAGCTGTTGCCGGGGGAGTGCGGGGAAGAGACTACGAGCTTCCCCGCGGCGAACTTGCCAGCCTCCTGTACGACGCGGTGCACAGTGACGTGGAGCTTCGGTTCGACGATTCGATCGAGTGGTTGCGCACTGACGACCGTCGGGTCGAGGTGACGTTCGCCAGTGGCCGGCAGCAAGGATTCGATCTGGTGATCGGTGCCGACGGACTGCACTCCCGAACTCGGCAACTCGCCTTCGGTCCGGAGGAAAGGTTCACCAAGCATCTCGGTTACGCCTATGCCGGCTTCACGGTGCCCAACACCCTGGGCCTGGCCCACGAAGCGGTGATGTACAACGCGCCTGGGCGGATGGCGGCCCTCTATGCGCCGGCCCGTAGCGACACTCTGCATGGACTACTCGTCACTGCGAGAACGCGGCCGTCGTCGTTCGAGCTGAGTGACGTTCGTTCCCAGCGGGAGATGCTGGGTCGGCGCTTCGCCGACGACGGCTGGCAGGTGCCGGCGATGCTTGAGCAGCTGAGTACCGCCGACGATCTGTACTTCGATGTTGTCACCCAGATTCACCTGCCCAGTTGGTCAGCCGGTCGCGTAGCACTGGTGGGTGACGCCGCTTACGCGCCGTCCTTCTTCTCGGGTCAGGGAACAAGTATCGCGCTGGCCGGGGCTTACGTGCTGGCGGGCGAATTGGCATTGCATGACGACCACTCAGCTGCGTTCGCAGCCTATGAGCGGATCACCCGCCCCTACGTGTCCGCGAATCAGGCGATCGCCAAGGGCGGGGGCGCGACCATGGCGCCCACTACTGCGGCCATGCTGCGGGTGCGCAATCTGATGCTCAAGGCTGCGCCGCTGCTGGCGCGCACCGGTCTGGCGGGTCGCAGCGCGCGCCGTGCGACCACAGCCTTGGACCTTCCGCAGTACGACGGGCGAGCAGTGTGGTCCGGCGGCTGACGACCTACAGACCGAATTCCGCCGCCCGCTTGATCAGGTCGATACGGGACTTGATGCCGAGTTTCCGGTAGCCGGTCCGGACATGCGATTCGACAGTGCGTTCGCTGATCGACAACCGGTCACCGATGGCCTGTGCGGTCAGGCCGTCGGAAACCAGGGAGAGCACCTGGCATTCCCGCCGGGACAACGAGTCGGTGGGCGACAGAAAGGAGGAGACCGAACGCCGGCCGGATGGCTGCCGGATCAGGAACGTTTTCGACGTGGACCACAGTAACTGGGTGACCGACCTGCACATCGTGGCCAAGGCGATGCCGTCGGCTGATTGCGGGTCGACCGAGCTCAGGAGTTGTGGTGCGTCGAAGTCGACCAGAACCACCACCTGTACGTCGGGATTGCGGATGAGGTCGCCAATGGCGTCCATCGCCTGTTGGGTGAGTGCCGCAATATCGGCCGCCGCCATTCGCTCGGGCGTCACCCAGCCGATACCGCCGTCGATGCGCTTGATCACCGCACTCATTGTTCTCCCGAAAGCTGTTGTGGAAACAATTAATTCAGTACCAGTACTGATGTCCGGAACCAATCGCTCTGGATATCGTCGGAACTATTGATAGCACGTTCTCGTGCGGATCCTTGGGAGTAATTGTGACAACCAATACAGAAACTGATGTGAACGCGGTGCCGGAGCCGAACGAGCTGCCGCCGTTGCCGCCGCGAAGCCCGGAGATGCGCCTCTTCACACCGGATATGTGGGACTACGAGACGCCGGAGAGCTTCGTGCCGCTGGCCGGTGCGACCGGCATCCTGATCCGCGAGATCGACACCGCCCGGCGCTTCACCGACGGCCGGGCGCTGGCCCGGGTGTACCGCGCGGATCCGGCTACCGAACGCCGGTACGCGCCGGCGATCACAGCTGTCGGGCCGAAGCTGTGCCTGGTGCTCAGTGGTGAGGGCGTCTTCGAGCTCGAGGGCCAAGGCGAGCTGATCCTGAAGGAGAGCGACTCCTGGGTGGCGCCTACGGGCAGCGCGCAGACGCTGCTCGACGCTTCGGCCGACTTCTCGCTGCTCGAGTACGAGTTCCCGATGCTCGCAGCGACCACGAGTGGAACCGAGCTGACCGATGAGATGCTCATGCGTTTCGGGCCGGACAGCTACGTGCCCACCCCAGGGTTCAACGCGACCCTGCAGCGCGATCTCGACGCCTTGAAGGAGCTCACCCAGGGCGGTGCGCACGCCACGGCGCTGCGCGGCAATCCGCCACATGTCTGGGCCGGTAGCCCGTGGCACCTGCACATGCAGGAGATCCAGCTCGCCTACCACCTCAAGGGTGAGATGAGCTTCGACTTCGAAGGCGTGGGCCGCATCGACGTCAAGCCGGGCACGTTCTGGTTCCAGACCCCGTTCGGTCGGCACCGTGAGGTGACCGTGAGCCTCGACTTCGAGGGCATCAACGTGGATATCCCGGCAGTAGCCCCGACGACTGTCTTCGTCTACGACGAAGAGCTGGGTGAGTACACGGCCACGACGTACGGCAGTACGACCGACCTGTCCGAGCAGGCCGGCGCTGCGATGAACGAATCCAACTGAGGAACCCGATGCCTGCCACCACGATGCGCGCCGCCCAGTACGACCGTTTCGGCCCTCCCGACGTGCTGTACGTCGCCGAGGTGCCGGTGCCGACGCTGAAGCCCGGTCAGCTGTTGATCAGAGTCCATGCCACCACCGTTCAGGGCGGTGAGATGTCGGTGCGCTCCGGGTTGACCAAACGCGTCAGCGGCTCCCGGCTGCCGCGACGGATCGGTACGGACTTCGTTGGCGAGATCGTGGCCACGGCGGAGCCTGGATCCGACCTGGAGGTCGGAGACCACGTCTGGGGATGCCTGCCGCGCGATCAGTACGTGCGTGGGCATTTCGGGTCGGCATCGGACTTCGTCGCGGTGCCCAGGGACTACGTGTCCTTGGTGCCCCGCGGACTCGACTCGGTCGACGCGGCGGCGCTGGTGGTCGGCGTCGTCGCCGATCGCGGGCTCCGCCAGGTCGCCGAGCTGCAGGCGGGGGAGTCGTTGCTGGTCCGCGGGGCCGGCGGCGGGGTGGGCATTCTCGCGGTGCAGCTCGGCAAGGCCTGGGGAGCACGGGTCACCGCGTTGGCCAGCGCGAAACAAGCCGACGTACTGCGCTCGCTCGGCGCGGACGAGGTGCTCGACTATCGCTCGGTCTCGCTGGAGGAATTGCCACGGCACGACGTCATCTTCGACACCGTCGGCTCAGACCTGGCCACGATGCGCCGTCGGCTGACTCCGAAGGGGCGAATGGTCACCATCGCGCTGGACGTCAACCACCTCCTGCGCTCTGTGCTGACGGTGGCCGGCTCCGCGATGTACGGCGGTCAGCGAATTCGGTTCTTCAGCCATAGCCCACGGACGGCCGACATGGCCGCACTGACCAAGCTGGTCGAGGCGGGTGCTCTCCGGCCGGTGGTCGACACGGTCTACCCGTTGGAGGAGATCGCCCAGGCACACCGTGACCAAGAAGGTGGTGGAGTGCTCGGCAAACGGGTCATCAAGGTGGTGAGCGACTGAACGGTTCTGCCGGTCGCCCCTGATTGTCTGCCGCACCTTCGCACCGCCCACGTTCAAAGGACCGCTTCATGGCCACTTTGCTCTATCGCCTCGGTTACTCCGCCTATCAGCGACGCCGGGTTGTCATCGCCGTCTGGATTCTCGTCCTTGCCGCACTGGGCGGCCTGGCCGGCGTGTTCAGCCGGTCGGCGGACGCACCCTTGACGATTCCGGGAGTGGAATCGGTCGAGGCCATCTCCGTACTGCAGGATCAGTTCCCCCGCAGTGGCGCGGGCGGGGCGACCGCGCGGATCGTGTTCGCTGCTCCGGCCGGTGCGAAAGTCACCGATCCGGAGAACAAGGCCGCGATCGAGGAGTCGGTGAAGACTGCCGGACGGGCCGAAGGCGTCGCAGCTGTCACGGACCCGTTTCTGACCAAGACCATCTCGGCCGACGGAACCATCGCCTATGCCACCGCCGCTTACCAGGTCCAGACGCCGGACATCACCGAGCAGGCCCGGACGCAGCTGCTCGAGTCCGGCAAGGCCGCCGAAGAGGCGGGGCTGCAGGTCGAGTTCGGTGGCGATGCGACGGCCGCTGTCAACGAGATGTCGGCAACCGAGGCCCTCGGCGTCGTCATCGCCCTGATCGTGCTGGCGATCACCTTCGGATCACTGCTGGCAGCGGGTCTGCCGTTGATCACCGCGCTCTTCAGCGTCGGCGTCGGAATGGCTGGTGTGCTCGCGTTGTCGTCGGTGGTCGACCTGACGAGCACCGCACCGGTCCTCGGCCTGATGCTCGGTCTGGCAGTCGGGATCGACTATGCCTTGTTCATCACCGTCCGGCACAAGGAGAACCTGGCCGACGGCCTGGATCCACACGAAGCGGCGGCCCGATCCGTCGCCACGGCGGGGAGTGCGGTGATCTTCGCAGGTGCCACTGTCATGGTCGCGCTGGCCGGCTTGGCCGTGGTGGGGATTCCGTTCCTCACGACCATGGGTCTGGTGGCCGCCGGCATGGTCGGCGTCGCGGTCCTGGTCTCACTCACCCTTGTCCCGGCATTCCTCGGGGTCGCCGGCGCCCGGTTCTCCCGCTGGCCGGTTCCGGGACTACGCAAGCGGCAGGCGGCTCTCACCACCAAGACGCCTGCGGGTGCACGCTGGGCGACCAGCATCACCAAGCGGCCACTGCCGTTCCTGCTGGTGGCGATCATCGGCACGGGGATCCTCGCGGTACCGGCCGCTGACATGGAGCTCGGCCTGCCCAGTGACGCCAATCTGTCGACCGAGACAACCCAGCGCCGCGCCTACGACCTCCTGGCGAAAGGCTTCGGCCCCGGCTTCAACGGACCGCTCACCGTGGTGGTCGACGGTCGTCAGGCAGCAGCCGGCACCAACCTTCAGCAGACCGCGGACAGCTTGGGACAGAAGATCGGCGCGCTGAGCGACGTCGCGGCGGTGACTCCCGCGACGGTCAATCAGGACAAGACTGTCGCCGTGGTCGCCGCGATCCCGAAGAGCAGCCCGTCGAGCACCGAGACCAAGGACCTGGTCAGCCAGATCCGCGACCTCCGGCCCGCGATCGCCTCGACCGGTGCGACCGTCCTGGTCACCGGGTACACCGCGGTCGGTGTCGATCTGTCGGAGAAGCTCGCCGACGCGCTGCCGATCTTCCTGATCGTGGTGGTCGGGCTCTCCTTGATCCTGCTGACCATCGCATTCCGGTCGATCCTGGTACCGCTCAAGGCCACGGTCGGCTTTCTCCTGAGCGTCGGAGCGACCTTCGGGTCGCTGGTGGCGGTCTTCCAGTGGGGTTGGCTGGCCGAATGGCTGGGCGTCAACCAGGCCGGTCCGATCCTGAACTTCCTCCCCATCCTCCTGGTCGGTCTGCTGTTCGGCCTCGCGATGGATTACGAGGTGTTCCTGGTCAGCCGGATGCGTGAGGACTTCGTCCACGGCGCCGAACCCAAGGCGGCGGTGGTCGGCGGCTTCCGGCACGGCGCCCGGGTGGTGACGGCGGCGGCCCTGATCATGGCCTCGGTCTTCGCCGGCTTCATCCTGGGCGGCGATCCGACCATCAAGAGCATCGGTTTCGCGCTGGCCTTCGGCGTCCTGATCGATGCCTTCGTCATCCGGATGACGGTCGTCCCGGCACTGATGGCGCTCCTCGGACGGAGCGCCTGGTGGATCCCGCGCTCGCTCGATCGAGCGCTGCCCAAGGTCGACATAGAGGGCGCGAAGCTGAAGACGATCACCAGCACCCAGCCCGAGCCCGTCCACCAGCCGGTGGCCTGACCGGAAAAGCCACCGGGAGGGCCTGGTCTCCCCAAGCCAGGCCCGCCCGGTCTCCGGGTGCCAAGGAGGAACGATGAAGCTGGCCAACGTCAACGGACGGGCAGTTCTGGTCACGGGCGCCGATCGCGGCATCGACGTCGCGATCGCGTCGTGCGGTAGGTACGGTCCGGACCCGGCGGCGATCTATGCCGACTGGGACGGATTCCGCGCGTGGGCTGCCGAGGGGCCGACCGGCCCTGAGAATGTGTTCGCTCGTGCGGACCTCCGATCGCCGTCACCGTCGCCGCGGCAGATCTTCGCGGTCGGGCTCAACTACGACCAGCACGCTGCTGAGGCCGGCTTCGAGCCTCCGAACGCTCTGCCGCCGACGTTCACCAAGTTCGTCTCGGCCCTGACCGGTCCCGACGCCGAAGTCGTCCTGCCGGCCGGCGGCGAGGTGGATTGGGAAGTGGAGTTGGTCGTCGTGATCGGACAGGTCGCACAATTCGTTGCGGAGGACGACGCCTGGGACCAGGTGGCCGGCGTGACCATAGGTCAAGATCTGTCCGAGCGGGTGTCGCAACTGGCAGGCCCGACGCCACAGTTCAGCCTGGGCAAGTCCTTCGCCAACTTCGCGCCTGTCGGTCCGTGGCTGATCACACCGGACGAACTGTCCGACCGTGACGATCTGATGCTCGGTTGTTCGGTCGACGGCGAGACGGTCCAGCATGGACGTACCGGTGACCTGATCTACCCGGTGTCGCGCCTGATCGCCGACCTCTCCGAGATCGTCACCTTCCTGCCCGGCGACCTCATCTTCACCGGCACGCCATCAGGGGTCGGATTCGCTCGCAGCCCGCAGCGATTTCTCCAACCGGGCCAGCACCTCGTGAGCTGGATCGAAGGTATCGGAGAGATGCGCCAGACCTTCCTGGCGTCGACGTGACCCAGCTGAAGCCACGGTCGGCAGCTCTGTGGCGAGTGAGCCGCGAGGCCCTGCTGCTCGCGACGATGTTCGGTATCTACAACCTCGGCCGTTGGTTCGCGGCCGAACAGACCGGCTCCGCGTTCGGCAACGCCTACGAAGTACTCGCCCTGCAGCGATGGTTGCATCTGCCGAAGGAAGCTTCGCTTCAGCGGGCCGCACTGCAGCTTCCCGCGCTGATCGAGAGTGCCAACCTGTACTACGCCTTCGTGCATTTCCCGATCACCGTGGTCGTCCTCTTCTGGCTGGGTATCCGGCGACCTGCCGCCTATCCGAACATCCGGTGGACGCTCGCGGCGATGAGCGGGCTGGCACTGATCGGTCACATCGCTTTTCCGCTGGCACCACCGCGCATGATGCCCGGACTCGTGGACACCGGACTCGCCTTCGGCCAGTCTGTGTACGGCTCCGATCGCGCAGGCACAGTGGCGAACCAGTTCGCTGCCATGCCCAGCCTGCACGTCGGCTGGGCCGCGCTGATAGCACTGTCGATGATCCTGACCACCAGCTCGCCCTGGCGATGGCTTTGGCTCGCGCATCCGACGATCACGTTCGCGGTGATGATCGTGACCGCCAACCACTACTGGTTGGACGGATTGGCCGCCTTGTTCTGTTGGCGTTGACGCTACCGCTTCTGTTGCACCGCTCCAGACCACACGACGGCACCCAGCTCCAGCCACGAGGCTGGAGCATGGCGTAGCCATGGCACATCGGAGGCACAATGTTCTACCCGCTCACAGTGATGGACTTCCTCGACCGTGCGGTCACGGTCTACCCCGATCGGACCGCGGTGGTTGACGAGCCGGACCAACCGGCCGCGTCATGGGGTGACATCACGTATGCCGAGCTGGGACGTCGCGCGAAGGCGCAGGCTGCCGCTCTCGAGGAGTGGCAGGTGCCGGCAGGTGGCAGGGTGGCCATCGTCTCGCAGAATTCGGCACGCATGCTGGCGTCCTTCTACGGCGTCTCGGGCTGGGGACGTGTGCTCGTGCCCATCAACTTCCGCCTTTCGGCGGCTGAGGTCCGCTACGTCATCGACCACTCCGGAGCCGAGGTCATGATGGTGGATCCGAGCTTGCGGCACCTGGTCGACGAGGTCGGGTGCAAGCGGAGCTTCGTCCTCGGCGACGACGACCAGCAGATCTGGGGTTCGACCGCTGAGCCGCGGCCGTGGATCGGAGACGAACAGGCGACGGCGACGATCAACTACACCTCCGGTACGACGGCCCGCCCAAAGGGCGTGCAGCTGACCCACCGCAACAATTGGCTCAACGCGGCGGTGTTCGGTTGGCAAGCGTCGGTGTCGGACCGTGACGTCTACCTCCATACCTTGCCGATGTTCCATGCCAACGGCTGGGGACATCCCTTCGCCGCCACCGCCATGGGCGCCACCCACGTCGTGATCCGCAAGATCGACGGCACCGAAATTCTGCGCCGGATCGAGAAACACGGGGTCACCTACCTGTGCGCCGCTCCAGCCGTGGTCACCACTGTCCTCGACGCGGCCAAGACCTGGCCCGGCGACATCCCCGGTAGCGGGCGCGTACGCATCATCGTGGCCGGCGCCCCGCCTTCGACCCGGACGATCGCGCGCGTGCGTGACGAGCTCGGGTGGGAGTTCATCCAGATCTACGGACTCACCGAGACCTCGCCCCTGCTGACCATGAGTCGCATGCGGGCGGAGTGGGACGGACTGGACCCCCACCAGCAAGCCATCAATCTCGGCCGGGCCGGTGCTCCGGCCGTGGGGGTTCGGTTGATGGTCGACGACGAGGGCGAAGTACTGGCCCGGTCAAACCACAATCTCGCCTCCTACTGGGACAGCCCGGAGGCGACCGCACAGGCTCAGGCCGGCGACTGGTTCCACACCGGCGACGGCGGCACGTTCGAAGACGGCTACCTCACCATCGCCGACCGTAAGAAGGACGTCATCATCACCGGCGGAGAGAACGTCTCGTCCATCGAGGTCGAGGACGTTCTCACCTCGCACCCGTCCGTGCGCGAGGTAGCGGTCATCGGCATTCCCGATGAGAAGTGGGGCGAGTTGGTGACAGCGCTCGTGGTGCTGGACAGTGACGAGGAACCTGTCGACGAACCCACGCTGATCGCACACTGCCGCGAGTACCTCGCGGGCTACAAGTGTCCCAAGCGCATCGAATTTCGCGACCAGCTCGCGCGCACCGCGACCGGCAAGCTCCAGAAGTTCAAACTGCGCGCGGAGTTCTGGTCAGGTCACGACCGGCAGATCAACTGACCTGTTGGCCGCAACCGATATCCCCCTTGAGAGAGATGCGTCGATATGCGTTCGAGGCCCTGGACCGCCCTGCTCGGTCCGTTCGGTACGGCGTACGCGGCGCGGTTCAGGTGCTGTCAGCGGCTAGGAGCCGTGGGCGGCTCTTCGATCGCTCTGGCGCGCACGGCCAAGGGGATCACCAGCCAGAAGAGGGCGACCCAGAGCAGGAGGACGGAGACGGTGATGAGGGCGATGTGGCGGGACAGGACGACATCGATGGCGAGCAGGACCCCCCCGGTGATCGCGGCGACGAGGAACGCCAGGCCGATCCGGGCGAAACGGTCGGTGATGACGACGAGCTGGTCGCGCAGGCCCTGGCGGTGGACGATGCGGTGGAAGGAGATCGGTGCGAGGAACGTCGCTGCCGCGAGGGCGCAGGCGATCAGTGTGGTGGCGTAGACGAGGTGGGTGAACTGGTCGGCGGCCTGGAACTGGTTCTGGAAGGCGATGCTCAGCAGGAACGCGAAAAGGATCTGGGTTCCGGTCTGGGCGAGGCGCAGTTCTTGCAGCATTTCGTTCCAGTGCCGGTCGAGGCGTTCACCCGAGTCTTCTTCTTCGCGGGTGTAGCCGGCGTGTGAACGGGTCATGGCGGGGCCCTTCGTGCAGTCTTGTTCAGTGGCGTGGCTGTTGTTCGAGCGGCTGAAGGTTTCCGCGGTGGGTCGACAGTTCGACCGTGTCGTGGCCGATCCGGGCGATGTCTGCCCAGGGCAGGTACCAGACCTCGCCCAGCCGGCTGTGGACGAGTGCTCGCAGCAAAGCCGGTCCGACGTGGCGTTCGTATCCGAACAGCTGGGTGACCTGCCGCTCGACGACGATCAGGCCGTCCACCCGGAGGGCCGCCTGACTGCCGCCCGCGGGAAGCGGGCCGTCCTGGACCAGCCGGACGTCCGCGACACCACCGATGCGCTGACCGTCGCGGTCGAGCACGCTCCGGCCGAGAAGCTCATTCAGGCGCATGGCCGGCTCCAGGGATCTTGTCGATGATGTGCCGCTCGACCCAGTCGTCGCCACGGGTGAGATCCAGGTCGCCACGCACGATCTTGACGGCGGTGTCGATCTCCATCACCTGTACCGCGGGGATGCGCTCCCGCCCGGCGATCAGCGCCGACACGACCGGCGGGTCGGCCGCCAGGTCCAGCTCGACATCGTCGACCTTGCCCAGCAACTCACCCGTCGACTGGTCGATCAACTGCCGGTCGAGTAGATGCAGCTGCGCGTGCAGCACCTTGCCTGCCATCGTCATCGCCCCGCTTTCGTGATGATCATCAGTGGGATCGCCGCGATCGATGCCACCAGCAACAAACCGAGATAGATCAGCCCGAGGAAGTTCCGCACCCGGCCGTTGACCTGGTCGCGCATGTAGTCGGGGTCGTTGGCGATGATCAGGATCGGCAGATAGGTCAGCGGCAGTGCCATCGCCGCGAACACCACCGAGTACTCCGTGACCAGCACCGGATCGACCATCGTCATCAGGGTCAGGATCGCCAGCAGCAGGCAGATGATCATCACCAGGTGGAACCGCGAGGCCTGCCGCGGCCGGACGAACTTGCCCCACTGCCAGCCGAAGTACTGCGCGATCGTGTAGCCCGATGACAGCGACGTCTCCAACGCCGCTCCGAAGGTCGCCGCGAACACCCCGATCAGCACGATCGCGAGCCCGAGCTTGCCGAGGGCAACGGCCACCGGCAGGGTCACCTGGCCGAGCGTCTCCACGTGGATGCCCGTCGGCAGGTACAGCACTGCCGCACACCCGGCGATCGCCAAAGACAACAACCCACCGAGCGGGAAGCCGATGAACACGTTCGACCGTTCGGTGGCCAGATCCCGCTTGGTCCACTTCTCCTCCACCCCACCAGACGAGAAGAAGAACACCTCGTACGGCGTCATCGCGGCCCCGAACAGCGCGATCGCGTAGTACGCGTAGGTCGCCCAGGTCTCGTGACCGATCGGATGCGGGTTCGTCGCCTGATGGACGAGCTGGCCCCAGTCCGGGCCGAGTTTCCACAGCGCCACGGCGAAGACGATCAGCATCAGCCCCATCAGTCCGAAGACCGTCTCCAGTTTGGAGAACTTGACCCGCCAGATCACCAGCCAGACCGCCAGGGCAGCGAGCGGCACCCACAGCAGATAGCTGACACCGCTGGCCAGCTCGAAGGCCAGCGCGACACCGCCGATCTCGGCGATCAGGGTCAGCAGGGTGACGAGGAACGACGCGATGAGCGTGACAAGTCCGGTACGTCGGCCGAGCCGCTCCCGGATGAGGTCGAACACCGGGCGGCCGGACACCGCGACGACCCGGCCGGACATGTCGGCGTACAGGCAGATGCCGATCACACCGACCACGACGACCCAGCTCAGCCGCATCCCGAACCGGGCGCCGACCAAGGCGTTGGTGACCAGGTCGCCGATGTCGACGAAGCCACCGATCGCGGTCAGGATGCCGAGCGTGACGGCGAAGACCTTCTTCACTTCGCGGTCTCCCCCAGCCGGCGCAGGCCCTCGGTCGTGATGGCGAGCTTCTCCACCAGCTCGGCCACGCCGTCCCGGTCGCCGTTGGTCAGCGCGATCCGCAGGTCGGTGAGGTTGCCCGCGGCATCATCGAGCGTCTTGGAGACCTGGTCGTAGGTCTTGCGGGAGGTTTCCGTCGTGGGTTGCTGCTGGTCGAAGGTGCTGCCGGCCTGACTCAGCGCCTGCTCGGACTCGGTGACGAGTTGGGTCGCCGGCTGGGACCACAGTTTGTGGTCCAGGAACGAACGGCCGGCCAGTTCCGCCGTACCGACAGCTGAGGCCGCATCGCGAGCCGCCCGAGCGCCATCTGAGCGCAGTTGCTGATCAGGGTTGCCGCAGCCGGCCGTCAGCACCACAGCCAGGCAACCGATCCCGCACCAGCCGATGAGTCGTCGCACCCTGCACTCCTGTCCGTCAAGCGTGCCAGGCTGGTACCCGCAACGGAGAGACCGCTAACTCACCGGTCATGGAGCCGCGCGGCACCCGGTGACTCGGTGGGTCTGGCAGGCTTTCCAGGTCGAACCGGTCGGCTATGTGGCGTCGCCGTCGTAGCGGGGGCGGGTGGGGTGGGGGTCTAGCCAGTCCTGGGAGCGGCGCCACCAGACTTCGGCGACGGGGGTGAGGCCGGAGGTGTCGTCGAGGGTGCCGGCTTTGACGATGATGAGGGTGGGGCGTTCGTGCAGGATGGTGAAGATCGGGGTGCCGCAGGTGGGACAGAACAGGCGGTCGCGCAGGTGTCCGTTCTCGGTTCCGGTGGTCTGGTAGGTGGCGGGGGTGCCGGTGATCTCCAGCGTGGCGCGCGGGATGAGGACGTTGACCGAGAACGCCGATCCGGTGTGGCGCTGGCATTCTCCGCAGTGACACAGGACGACGGCTTCGGGTTCGGCATCGAAGCTGTACCTGATCGCACCGCATAGGCAATGGCCGGTGCGCTGACGGGTGACGGTCGGGGTGCTGTTCATCGTTGGTTCTCCTCGGGGGCGACCCGGATCAGTTTGCGGTTGAGGAACTCGCCGATGCCGAGTTCGGAGAGTTCGCGGCCGAAGCCGGAGTTCTTGACGCCGCCGAAGGGCAGCGCGGGGGAGTCGACGAAGCAGGAGTTGATGTAGACCATGCCGGACTCGATCCGGGCCGCTACCTGCTGGGCGTGCTCGACGTCCGCGTCGAAGACGTAGCCGCCGAGGCCGTACTTCTTGGCGTTGGCCAGGGTGATCGCGTCGGCCTCGGTATCCACGACGTAGAAGGAGAGCACCGGCCCGAAGGCCTCTTGCTGGTAGAGCGGATTGTCCTCGGCGATGTCGGTGATGATCGTCGGTTCGAGATAGAAGCCAGGGCGATCGACGCGCCGGCCTCCCTGCACGATCGTTGCTCCTGCCTGACGGGCAGCCTCGATCTGGGCGAGTAGGCCGGCCAGCGCGCGTTCACTGGTGACGGGACCCAGGTCGGTGGCTTCGTCGGTGGGATCCCCGACGGTGATCGCGGCGAATCGTTCTTTCAGCGCGGCCAGCATCTGCTCGCCTCGTTCCCGGCCGACGACGATGACGCGCTTGATGTTCACGCAACCTTGTCCGGAGTTGAAGGTCCGGCCCATCACGACCTGTTCGACGGCGTGGTCGAGCGGTGCGCCCGGCAGGATCACGGCGGGGTCGCTGCCGCCGAGTTCGAGGATCACCTTCTTGAGATTGCGGCCGGCGCGCTCGCCGACCGCACTGCCGGCCCGCTCGCTGCCGGTCAGCGCGACACCACGGACGCGGAAGTCGTCGATCAAGGTGGCGACCTGGTCGACGCTGCAGAAGAGGTTGGTGTAGACGCCTTCCGGAACGCCGGCCTCCTCGAACAACCGGGCGAAGGCCAGCGCGCACTGTGGCACGTTCTCGGCGTGCTTCACCATCACGACGTTGCCCGCGACGAGTTGGGGAGCGACGACTCGAACCACTTGGTAGTAAGGGAAGTTCCATGGTTCGATCGCGAGAATCACGCCGATGGGTTCCGCGTGCAGGGTCGCGTCCGGCTCATCGGGCAGCTTCCGCGGTGTGAGGAAGTCCTCGCCGTGCTGTGCGTAGTACTCGAGGATGTCAGCGACCAGATCGACCTCGGCAGAGCTGAACCGCGCGACCTTTCCCATTTCCAGGATCGGGTACTGCGCGTACTCGTCGCGCTTCTCCCGCAGGATCGACGCGGCGCGACCGACGATCCGGGCGCGCTCCGCGACCGGCCTCGAACGCCAGTCCTGGTGATAACGCTGGTCCGCTGTGGCCAAGGCTGAGCGAACCTCTTCATCCGACTGCAGTGGAAATTCCTTGACGGTCTCGCCAGTGGCCGGGTTGATCGATGTGAAAGGGGGCATGGCTCAGGCGCTCCTCGGGAAGGCGTGCTTCTTGCCGGCGATGACTGCCGCGGTGGAGACGACCAGAAGGGCCAGTGCCGCCCAGGTGATCGATTCGGTGCCCAGGCCGGCGATCAGGAGGCCGCCGACCAGGCCGCCGAGCGCGATTGATCCGGAGTAGACCGTGATGGTGATCGACTGGGCGATGTGGGCGGACGAGCCGGTCGCGTCGATCGCGGCAGCGATGAACAGGCTCGGGGAGCTGCCGAAGGCGAAGCCCCAGGCGCCGGCCGCGACGTAGACCAGGACCGGTACGCCGGAGAGCAAAGCCAGCGCCAGGACGCTGATCGCGAACAACAAGGTGCTCCCGACAACGAGTTTGCGCAGGTGATGATCGATGTGAGTCCCGACCACCAGCACGCTCAGCACCGAGGTCATGCCGAACGCGAACAAGACCCAACCAGTCTGGCCGGCCATACCGGCGTACCCGAGGAAGTCGGTGATGTAGGTGTAGAGGATGTTGTGCGCGACCACGTACGTCGTCAGCGCGAGCAGGATGACGCGGAACCCTGGAATGACCAGCACCGGCGCCACTGCGAAGGTGTGATCAGCCGATTGGCCTGGCAGGTTCGGCAGGGTCGCGAAGATCCAGGCCAGGTTCAGCACGACCAGTCCGGCTGAGGCGTAGAAGGCGACCTGCCAGCCGCCGAACTGGCTGAGCCAGGTACCCAACGGGACACCCAGGGCGAGTGCCAGCGGCGTACCGGCCAAGGCGATCGCGATTGCTCGGCCTTGCTGGCTTCGCGGAGCAAGTCCGGCGGCGTAGCCGGCGAGGAGGGGCCAGATCAGCGCTGTGCCCATGCCCGCGACGAGCCGGATGGCCATGGTCAGGGTGTAGTTGCTGGACAAGGCCGTGAGCGTGTTCGTGACGAGTACGACGGTCAGCGCGACGTACAGGACGTACTTGCGCGGCCATCGCGCGGTCAGACGCGAGAGGGGGATCGCCGCCAGTGCAGTGGCGAGGGCGTAGATCGTGACGATCTGGCCGGTGGCCGCGACGCTGGTGTTGAGGCTGTGGCTGATTTCGGGAAGCAGACCGGCCGGCAGGCATTCGGTGAGGATGCCGATGAATCCGCTCAGGAAGAGGCCGAACAAGGCCTTGCCAGGAAGGCGTTCCCGTCCGCTGACAGCGGTGGGTGGAGTTGTTGCAGATGTCTGTGTCACGTAGTCAGGCTGCGTCGGCTGCGGGGTTCTACCCAGACCCCTGGCTCGCCTACGTCGCGCTTACCTACTACTGGCAGGGATAGCTTAGGGTCAACGCATCGGCGGATTTCCGAGTGATACTGGCGTTATGGCTACCCGCAGTAACCCTCGCGCCGACTCCCAGGCCGCGCTTTCAGCTTTGCCGAAGGAGGAACAGCCTCTCGACTCCCGCGCCGAATTGAGCGAGTTCCTGCGCTCCCGGCGTGCTCGGTTGAAGCCGGCCGACGTTGGGCTGCCGGAGTACGGACGTCGGCGGCGCGTGCCGGGTCTGCGCCGTGAAGAGCTGGCACAGGTCGCCGGAGTCTCGATGGCGTACTACACGCGTCTTGAGCAGGGCAACGGCCGCAACGTCTCGATCGAGGTGCTCAACGCGATCTCTGCCGCGCTCAGACTCTCCGAAACCGAGCACGCCCACCTACTGCATCTCGCCAAGCCCACCCGGCAGGGAAAGACAGCGGCGCCGGTTCAGCGGGTGCGGCCGACGCTGCTCAAGATGCTGGCAGCGATCGACGCCGTACCGGCCTATGTGTGGGGCAGGCGGACCGAAGTACTGGCTTGGAACCGTACGGCGTCCGCTCTCTTCGGGGACTGGGGAGCCCGGGAACCCCGCGACCGCAATTGGGCTCGGATCGTCTTTCTCGATCCCGACGCCCGGCGGCTGTTCCCGAACTGGGAGGCCAAGGCTGCCGATGTGGTGGGGCAGTTGCGGTTCGACGCCGGTCGGCACCCGAACGATCCACTGCTGGCCGAACTGGTCGGTGAGCTGGCTGTGAAGAGCGACGATTTCCGAGCGATGTGGGCCGCACACGACGTCAAGCGAAAGACGCACGACACCATGCAGATCATGCATCCATTGGTAGGGGAGCTGACTGTCCACTACGAGACGTTCACGCTGCCCGACGACCAGGAGCAGGCGCTGTCGGTCTATCACACCGAGCCTGGTTCGGCGTCTGAAGAGGCGCTGCGCCTGCTGGCCAGTTGGGGTGCTGACGCACCCCACAACTGGCCCTGACGCACACATTCGAGTTCAAGCGGGTGACGATATGGCAGGACCACTGGCAGGACGGCGAGCTTTGGTGACCGGGGCTTCGCGCGGCATCGGAGCGGCGATCGTCCGGCGGCTGGCGAGCGACGGCGCGGCGGTCGCCTTCACCTACAACGCCTCGGCCGCCGCGGCCGAGAAACTGGTCGGCGCGGTCGCCGAAAGTGGGGGCGACGTGGTCGCGATCCAGGCCGACAGCGGTGACCCCGAGCAGGTGACCAGGTCGATCGACGAGACCGTGGCTCGGTTGGGCGGCCTGGACATTCTCGTCAACAACGCCGGCGTCCTCCCCGTGGGGGCGATCGAGTCGCTGACGATGGAGCAGTTCGATCGGCTGGTGGCAGTCAATGTCCGGAGCGTCTTCGCCGCAGTCCAAGCTGCGCTGCCGCAGCTGGGCAGTTCCGGTCGCATCATCACCATCGGCAGCATCAATGCCGATCGGGTGCCCCTGGCCGGAATGTCGATCTATGCGATGTCGAAGGCGGCGGTCGCCGGGTTGACCCGCGGGCTGGCCCGCGAACTCGGGCCCCGGGGGATCACGGTCAACAACCTTCAGGTGGGACCCACGGCGACCGACATGACCCCCGAGGACGGCGGGATCGCGGACTCCCTGCGCGGGTTGATGGCACTCGGGCGGTTCGGCCGGACCGACGAGATCGCCGGCGTTGTCAGCTACCTGGCCGGACCGGAGGCGGCGTTCGTCACCGGCGCCAACTGGAACGTCGACGGCGGCTTCACAGTCTGACCGGATCACCCCGGACCAGTTACGTCGTCGTCAACGGCTTGATGACGGGGGACTTGTCAACGAAACGATGACGCGTTATAACAGTGGTGCGTGTTGACAGTGACCTAGTCGACGATTCTGGAGGTGGATGATGTTGATGCGCACCGACCCGTTCCGGGAGTTCGACCGGCTGGCCCAGCAGTTGAGCGGGGCCGCGACGCCGGGCACCTGGTCCCGGCCGGCCTCGATGCCGATGGACGCCTACCGCGCGGGAGACGACTACGTGATCGTCTTCGACCTGCCGGGGGTGAGCCCGGAGGCGATCGACCTGGACGTCGAGCGCAACGTGCTGACGGTGAAGGCCGAGCGCCGGCCCGAAGCCGTTGCCGAAGGCACCGAGATGCAGATCGCCGAGCGCCCGCTGGGGATCTTCTCGCGGCAGCTCTTCCTCGGCGACACCCTCGACGCCGACCGGATCAGCGCGGCGTACGAGAACGGCGTCCTGACCGTGAAGATCCCGGTCGCCGCGCGGGCCAAGCCGCGCCGGATCACCATCGACAGCGCACCGCCCGCGACCATCGACGGCCAGACCGTCGAAGACCCCCAGCAACTCGACGCCTGACCGCGGTCCGGCGCCGGACCGAGGAGCACGAGTGGCACGAGACAACGGACCGGCGCCGGTGACGGCGTTGCAGAAGCTGACCGACGTACTGGCGCAGTGTCCCTCCGCGCCGGATGGGCCGGAGGACACTGCCACGCTTGCCGCTTTGGAGCAGCTGCGCGTACTGCGGGAGCAGTTGGACGCCTGGGAGCCACAGCTGATCGCCGCCGCCCGCGCTGCTGGAGTCAGTTGGGCACAGCTCGCCTCGGCGCTCGGCCTGGCCAGTCGGCAGGCGGCCGAGCGTCGCTATCTGCGGCTGGCTCCGAACGCGGCCGAGCCGGGGCTGAATCGTGAACAGCGAGTGCAGGCCGCACGCGATCAGCGCGCGGGGGACCGCGCGGTGACGGTCTGGGCGCACGAGAACTCCGCTGACCTGCGTCGGCTCGCCGGTCAGGTCGCGGCCCTCGACGGGCTGACGCCAGGAGCACAGCAGGCCAGCGTCGACGCCGTGCACGATGCCCTCGCCGACGACGACTCCACCGCGTTGCTCGCACCCTTGGCCGCCGCTGGTCATCAGCTCGGCGGGGATCACCCGCGACTGGCTGACCGCATCTCCGAGGTCACCGCACGGACCGACGAAGCCCGCCAGGCGGGCCATGACCGCAACCGCCCGTGAATCGGCACCGACATCCACAGGAGGCTGAATCGATGAAACTGCTGTTCGAGTTGCGTCCGGTCGAACACCTCGACGCCAGCGTGGACTACTACCGAACCCTCGGTCTGGAACCCTTGGCGTGGCCCGGCGACAACGCCGCCCTGCTCAGCCCCGCCGGCACGAACACGCCGACAATCGCCCTGATGCGCGACCCCGCCGAGGCTGCCCTCGGTGCCGGCGGCGTGTACGACGTCGGCGATCTCACCACCTTCTTCGAGGAGCACCGCGACCTGGACTGGCTCCTCGCTCCCGCCGACAGCCCACTAGGCCGGTACGCCGTTTTCGCGGACCGCACCGGCACCGCCATTCGGCTTCTCGAACCGCCGCCGGGCGACCTACTGGCGCCGTACGCGACTCTTACCAGCGCTGCCTAGCTGGAGCGTGGCCGCCGGATGGGAGTCGATAATGTGGCGTCGGCTATTTCCCGCATGGTGCTGAGGGGGCACGAATGACTGACGGACTGATGTTGCAGATCGACATTCGCGATCGGGAGACCGATGTCGTGATCGCCGTGAACGGTGAACTCGACTTCGGGTCGGTGCGCGAACTGCTGGCTGCCGGCGAACCGTTCGCCACGGCCGGCCGGGAGATCGTCGTTGATCTGGCAGCCGTCAGTTTCTGTGACTCCAGTGGGCTCGGCGTGCTGGTGCGGCTGCACCGCAGCGCCAAGGCTGCGGGCGGCGATCTGAAGCTCGCGCGTCCGCAGCCGCAGCTCTTGGCGGCGCTGTCGATCTCGATGCTGGATCGGATGTTCGAGATCTGTCCGGAGGTGCCGTCGGCTTCGTGACCTGCCGGTCAGCCGAGGCGGACGGTGGTCAGCGTGCCGAGTCCCGAGACCGTGATGACAGGCTCCAGGAGCGGCGGAATGACCAGCTCGACCTGATCCGCGTTGGCGAACAGGGGGACGAGTCCCGCGCTGTCCAGGTACTGCACCGCGGTGAGGTCCACGATCACGGCTCCGGCGGCCGCCGCGGTGGCGATCGCGCTGGAGAACCGGTCGGCGTTCGTCGCGTCGATCTCGCCGACGGCGGTGAGGACTGTTGTTCCGTCGGCCCGGAGAGTCGCGTCGAGCTCGAGTCCGGTTCTGGTCATGACGTGATCCTCGTCTGCAGGTTGACGGTGGTTCCGGTGCTGCCGGTGGTGACTGTGACCCGGTGGACGAGCCCGCGCATGAGGACGAGACCGCGGCCGCGCTGGATGTCTTCGACCGGCCTGGGCTGCAGCCACTGACCGCCGTCCTTGACTTTCAGCTGGACGTCGTCGGCCGTGACAGTGGCCGACACCTGGATGTGTTGGTCCGGATCGAGACCGCAGCCGTGCTCCATGGCGTTGGCGCAGGCCTCGCCGGCCGCGACCAGCACGTTCTGTACGGCGGGCTGCTGCAGGCCGCAGCGCTGCAGCCAGCCGCGCAAGGTCGCACGCAGTGGCGCCAGCTGGGTGAATTCGGCCGGTACGGCGAGGTCGAGCGGCCCGGGATGCCGGTACAGCAACAGCGCCACGTCATCTTCGTACCCGGTGGCAGGCGCGAGTTCGGCCATCAGGCCGGTGGCGAGTTCGTCCATCGGGTCACTGCGCCGGCGGAGCAACGCGGCGGCTGCCTTCGCCATCCCGGTGTCCAGCGATTCCCGGCGTCGTTCGACCAGACCGTCGGTGTAGAGAAGCAACGTGGCCCGCGCTGGTACGACGTACTCGGCCTCCGGCCGGTTGATCTCCGGCCGGACCGCGAGCGGGATGGATCCACCGCCGTCGAGTGACTGGACATTGCCGTCGGGCAGCCCGACGAGCGCCGGCGGATGGCCGGCGCTGGAGTAGATCAGCTGGCCCGACTGCGGGTCGAGAACGCCACAGAAGACCGTCGAGCAGTCCGCTCCGGGAATGGTCGCGGCGAAGCGGTCCAACGCGGTCAGCGTCTGCGCCGGACCGGCGTCCTGCAGGAGAAGCGCACGACAGGCGCTGCGGAGCTGACCCATCACGGCTGCGGCCTCCAGGCCGCGGCCGACGCAGTCACCGACGACGATGCCGATCCTGCCGTCCATGAGTTCGACAGTGTCGTACCAGTCGCCGCCTACCTTCAGCGGGCTGGCGGCCGGCTGGTAGCGGACCGCGAAGCCGTCGGGCAGCTGCGAGGGGCCGAGGATCGCGCGCTGCAAGGCGATCGCCGCTTCGCGTTGCTGCTGGATCTGGTGGACCCGGTGCAGGCCTTGACCGATCCGGCCGGCGAGGAGGGCGAGCAGTGTCTGGTCCTCCTCGGTCAGCGGACGCGTGCGACCGGGGTCGATCGCCAGTACGACGGTGCCTTCGGGATGATCGAGGCTGATACCGAGTCCGCCTCCGGCCGTGGCCACCGGCGTGAGGAGCGGTCGCTCACTCAGTGCGGTCAGCTCCTGGCGAAGGTCCGGCGGGAGGTCGTCCCAGTCCGCTTCGAGTCCGGTAGCGGAGATGCTCGGTGAGCCGTAGTGGTCGAAGACGGCCGCGATCACGAGCGACGCCTGCCACAGGTGTTCGAGCTCCTGGAGAATCCCGTCCAGTGCGTCCGGCACTGTGTCCGACTCCGACAGCCGCAGGCTGAGTCGTGCGAGCGCGTTGTCGCGCTGTACGACGTAGTGCTCGGCGGTGACGTCCCGGAATGTCCCCACCACCATCCGGCGGTCGGTTTCGGGCTCGTTCACCGCGTTGAAGGCCGCAGCCACCCACAGCCGGTGCCCGTCGCGATGCCGCACCGGAATGGTGTAGCTGCCGTGCGACCGTTGCAGAAGCGTGGCGAAGGCGCCGGCCACCTGCCGGTGGCCATCCGGGTCCTCGTTCTCGTCCGGCCACCAGGGGTGCACCGGCCGATAGGGCAGGCCGTCCGCGCCGTAGCCCAGGACGTGCTCGAACGCGCTGTTGATCTCCACCACCGCGCCGTCGGCGTCGCAGACGAAGAAGGCCTCCTGCAAGGAGTCCACGAGCGCGGTGCGCCAGCGGGCATGGTGGTTGCGGAGCCGAGCCAGCCGCACGTTGGTCTGGACTCGAGCCAGCAGCTCCGCGGCCGAGAACGGCTTCACGAGGTAGTCGTCAGCTCCCGCCTCGAGCCCCATGATCGAGGCTTCCTGGCCGGCGCGCGCCGACAGCAGCAGGACCGGCGTACCGGCTGTTCGTGCTTCCGCACGCAGCGCGGCGACCAGCTGCAGACCGTCCAGCCGAGGCATCATCACGTCGCTGATGACGAGCTCGGGCAGCGTCGTGAGAGCTGTCTCCAGGGCCTCCTGCCCGTCGTTGGCGAGCGTCACCTGATGACCCGCGTCGGTGAGCAGGCGAGCGAGGTACTCCCGCATGTCGGCGTTGTCGTCGGCGACCAGGATCCGGGCGGTCTCGGTCGTCGAGGCGGAGCGGTCCGCGAGCTGCGCGATCTCGTCCGAGCCGGCCGCATCCGGCAGCCAGCGCAGCGCTTCCTGGACGAAGGGCTGGGGATTCGTCCCCGCCCGGGCCTCGGCTTCGTCGATCGGCGTCACCAGCTCGGCGCCGTACGGCAGGCGGATGGTGAACGTGGTTCCCTGGTGCTCCACCGAGCTCGCCGAGATCGTGCCGCCGTGCAGCTCGACCAGTTCCTTGACCAGCGCCAGCCCGATGCCGCTTCCCTCGTGGGAGCGCGACCGGGCGTTCTCGATGCGGTGGAACCGTTCGAACAGCCGCGGCATCTCGTCCGCCGGTACGCCGACGCCGGTGTCGGCGACAGTCACCACGGCGGTCTCGCCGTCCGCGCCGACGGAGATCCTGATCGAGCCCTCGAAGGTGAACTTCAGGGCGTTGCTCAGCAGGTTCAGGACGACCTTCTCCCACAGGCTCAGATCGAGGCGGACCGCGCGCGCCCCGGCCGGGCAGTCGACCTCGAACGTCAGCCCGGCCCGCTCGATGGCCGAGCGGAACACGCTCGCGAGCTCGGCCGTCACCGTCGACAGCTCGACGGCCTCGAACTGGGCCTGCATCCGGCCGGCCTCGATCCGGGAGAAGTCCAGCAGACTGTTGACGAGCTTGCCCAGTCGGAGGCCGTTGCGGTGGATGACCTCCAGCTCCTGCTGCAGCCGCGGGTCGCCGGACCGTTGCCGCAGGTCGTTCAACGGCGCCATGATCAGCGTCAACGGCGTCCGGAACTCGTGGCTGATGTTGGAGAAGAAGGCTGTCTTCGCGCGATCCAGCTCGGCCAGCTCGTCGGCTCTGCGCTGCTGCGCCTGGTAGCTGCGGGCGCTCGCGATCCCGGTCGCGACGTGACCGGCGACCAGCGTGAGGAAGCCCCGGTAGCCGTCGTCCAGCGGCCGGTAGCGATTGAGCCCGGCGACGAGGAAGCCGTACGGACGATCGCCCTGTCGCAGCAACGGAGCCAGGAACGCGTGTGTCGGCGGCTCCGGCCAGTCCCCGGTCGGAAGCTCGGCCGCCGGTAGCTCGGCGAGCGGTACGACGATCGACTCGCCGCGCGCCGGTCCGTCGACCGGCCAGCTCGCGGACAGATCGGTGACCAGCCCGGTGGTCGAGGCGATTCGCGGATCGCCCTGGTCGTCGAACAGATAGGTCAGCGTGAAGGGGAGATCGCGCAGATTGCGGCCGAGCTGCTGACTGGCGAACGCGAGCGTCTCTTCCTCGTCGCGAACCACGCTCGGGTCGGAGCCCAGATCGCGCAACGTCGCCATCCGGCGTTCACCGATGACTCGATCCGTCTCCTCGCTGACCACGCACAGCATGCCGACCACCGCGCCGTCGTCGTCGCGCAGCGGGCTGTAGGAGAACGTGTGGTAGGTCTCTTCGGGGTAGTCCGCGCGCTCGAGGAACAGCAACAGCCCCTCGTCCCAGGTCGCCTGGCCGGTGGCCAGTACGGTGTCGATCCGCGGACCGATGTCGTCCCAGATCTCCGACCAGACCTCGCTCGCGGGCCGGCCGAGGGCCCAGGGGTACTTGCCGCCGAGGGTGTCGTGGCGGTAGGCCGCATTGCAGAAGAAGGTCAGCTCGGGACCCCACGCCATCCACATCGCGAAGCGGGAGGCGAGGAGCATGCTGACCGCCGTCCGGAGACTCTGCGGCCAGCCCGCCGGCTCGCCGAGCGGCGTGGCCGACCAGTCGACCTGAGACAGGTCCGGCCCGATCTCGCGATCGGTCGCGAACAGATCCTGGCCGGCCGGCCGACGCGCGCCGTCACCGCAAGCATCGGTCTGTGTCATCGGGGCCTCTCGTGCTGAATTCTGCTGCCGACGACTTGACCATGACCCCGGTACTGGAGTCAACGACGCTCGTCCGTGTCGACCGAGAACCGCGTGGTGAATGGCGCAGGGCACAGGTTGAGTACGCGACGCACCGATGTAGAGGTTCTCGAGAACAGCGGCGCCAGGTTTCGGGCGTTCAGACCAGCAGCGCCCGAAACCACCTCTCGGGCGGCCACCTTCTGCGACTCGGCCCGGCGATGCCAGGCAGATCTAGTCCTTCAGGCCGGCGTCGATGTCGGCGCTCATGACGTATTTCTGGAAGACGAGGTAGAGGGCGACCAGGGGGATCATCGACAGGACGGAGGCGCCGAGGAGGACGGACCAGTTGACGTTCTCGGCGCCGACGATGGTGGCGACGCCGATCTGGAGCGTGTACTTGCTGGGGTCGTTGAGGACGACGAGAGGCCAGATGTAGTCGTTCCAGCGCCATTGGAACGAGAAGATGGCCAGCGTCAGCATGATCGGGCGCGACAGCGGCAGCATGATGCGGAACAAGGTGGACAGTTCGCCCGAGCCGTCGATGCGGGCGGCCTCGAGGAGGTCGTTCGGGACGGTGAGGAAGAACTGGCGGAACATGAAGGTGCCGGTGGCGGTGATGACCGACGGTACGACGACGGCCGCGAGGCTGTTGTAGAGGCCGAGGTTGCGGACCACCAGGAACAGTGGGGCGAGGATGACCTCGCCGGGCAGCATGGTGGTGGCCAGGATGCAGAGAGTGAATGCCTTGACCCACCAGTTCTTGTACTTCGCGAGCGCGTAGCCGCAGGCCGCGCTCGCGATGATGGTGAGGATGGTGGCCGACACGGCCACGATGAGCGTGTTGACGAAGTAGTGCGCGACGTCGAAGCTCGTCCAGGCCTGGGTGAAGCCCTTGATCGTGGGGTGCTTGGGGAAGAACGTCAGGGGATAGGAGAACAGTTCACCGGCCGGCTTGAACGAACTGAGCAGGAACCAGAGGACCGGCACGCCGTACACGGCGACCAGGAGCCACATGACCGCGGTCGCCCAGATCTTCTTGGGGAGTTCCCCAGTGGTGGTGGCGGCCATGTCAGGAGTCCTTCCGCCGGTTGAGGGCGAGCTGTACGAGCGCGATGACCATCAGGATCAGCATCAGCACGAACGACGCGGCGCTCGCGTAGCCGATCTGGGCGCGCTGGAAGCCCTTGGTGTAGATGTACTGGACGAGCAGGTTGTTCGCCGTGCCTGGCCCACCCGCGTTGATCGCCTGGATCAGCGCGTACTCCTTCATCGAACCCAGCACACTCAGCAGTACGACGATGAAGGTCGTCGGCGCGATCGCGGGCAAGGTGATGTGACGGAACTTGGCCCACGAGCCGGCGCCGTCGAGCGAGGCCGCCTCGTAGTACGACGTCGGCACGTTCTTGATCGCGGCGACGAACAGCAGCATGTTGAACGCGGTGCCGCCCCACGCCGCCGCGATGACGACCACGAGCATCGACAGGTTCGCGTTGGACTGCCAGGGCACTTCGCTGCCGCCGAGGGAGGTGATGAGGTAGTTGACGAGGCCGAAGTTCTCGCCGAACATCCAGCGCCAGATGACCCCGGCGATGATCGGCGAGATCAGCCACGGCAGGAAGAAGATGATCCGCGCGACGGCCTTGCCCTTGGTGTAGTTCGTGACGAGCAGCACCGCCGTACTCAGGGAGAGCACGAGCGTCAGCGGTACGACGCCCGCCGTGAAGACCAGGGTCCGGGTCAGCGCCGCGTAGAACGCGTCGTCCTGGACGAGCCGCTGGTAGTTGTCCAGTCCGACGTACGGCGCCGTACCGATGCCGGTGTAGCTCGTGAACGAGTACAGCAGGCCGGTCACCGCCGGCCAGACGAAGAACGTGACGAACAGCAGCAGGTTGACCGAGATGAGTACCAGCGGCGCCGCGGTGTAGTGGTTCAGCCGGCGGCGCGGCCAGATTGCTTGCACCGGTGTCAGCCCAGCTGCGCGTTGAGGCCGTTGACGATGTTGTCGACGGTCTTCTGGACGTCCTGCTCGCCGTTGATGAACTTGGCGAGCTCGGCCTTGGTCGGGTCGTCCGCGGCGGCTTTGCCCTCGAGGAGCAGCTTGGTGCCGGCGGCCTGGCCGGAGGCCGAGATCGGGTCGGCGAGTTCGATCTCCTGGGTGTACAGCGCGAAACCGTCGAGCGCGGCCTTGGACTTGAAGGGGTACTTCAGCGTCAGCCCGGATTCGACCGGCAGGTAGCCGTTGGACTGCGCCAGCTTGGTGTAGTTGTCCCGCTGGAACAGGAAGTCGACCCACTTCTTGGCCGCGGCCGCGGTGTCTTTGTTGTTGAAGGCAACGACCTTGCCGCCGAGGTTGATGTCGGTGGCGTGCACCGGACCCGGGGTCGGCGCGGCGGCCCAGTCGAAGCCGGTGATGCCGTCGGCGAAGTCGGGGACCTGCCAGACGCCGGAGAAGTAGGCGACGACCTGGCCGCTCTTGAACAGCGCGTTCGGATCGGCGCCCGAGGTCCAGACCGACTTCGGCATCACCTTGTTGTCGTTCATCGCCTTGAACTTGGTCAGCGCGGCGACGGTCGCGGCGTCCGGCGTCTGGTACTTGCCGTCGGCACCGAGCTGGAAGCCCTTGCCGCCGTTGTTGTAGATGAAGGCCCGGATCCGCGCCGCCGAGTTGTCGTAGACCAGGTCGTACTTGGCGCCGGTCGCGGTGCGGACCTTCGACGCGGCCGCGAGGAACTCGTCCCAGGTCCAGGTCTTGGCCGGATCGGACGGTACGGCGACGCCCGCCTTGGTGAACAGGGTCTTGTTCACGAACAGCCCGGCCGCGGTGAGGTCGGACGGGATGGCGAGCACCTTGCCGTCCTGCTCGGTGACCAGGTCCTTGCGGATCTGGTTGGTCTCGTTGTTCGCGGTCGCGCTCAGGTCCTGGAGCTGGTTGATCCACAAGGTGTCGAGCGAGGGCACGCTGGCGACATCCGGCAGGGAGTTGGCCTGGGCGGACTGCCGCAGCTTGTCCTGGTAGCCGTCGTACGGCTGGTTGACGACCTCGACGGTAATGCCTTCCTTGGCCTGGAACTCCTTGGCCAGGTCGGTGTACCCCTGGATCTGGGCGGCCGTCGACAGCCAGAAGGTGATCTTCTTCGCGTCGCCCGAGCCCGAGTCACCGGAGCCGGAACCACAAGCGGTCAACGCCATCGCGGCCGCCACGCCTACCGTCAGCCACCGCCACCGCCGAAGCGAACCGCTCATCGTTGTCTCCCTGTGCTCCGTGCCGCCGGGGTGGCGACGGTCGGACGCTAGGAGGCAAGCGCTTACCGCGTCAAGAGGAAATGGTGTATCGATATACATTTAAGTCCTGACATAAGTCCCTGGAGCGTGAGGACGCCACGATGGACCAAGAATTTCTGGGGTTGCTGACGACCGCCGGTACGGCGCAGATCGAGCGCGTACTGCGTTCCGAGCAGCCCGTCGGCGTCGAGCCCAGACGGGTCGGGCGGGACGTCCGGCGGCTGGTGGCTGGGTACGTGGGGGAGTCGTCGTACGGCGGTGATCCGGCTGTCCTGGACCGATTGAAGCTGCTGTCCGGGCAGCTCGCCGGATGGCAGCACGCGGACGGGACCTACGACATCGGCAACCTGCATTCACCGCCCGATACAGCCTTCCTGATCCAGGATCTGTGTGTGGTTTGGGAGTTGCTCGACCGCTACGCAGACGCGGCGGCAGCGCCGATCCGATCGGAGATCCACGGCATCCTGCAGAAGGCCGGCCCGGCGCTGGCGAGCGGTGGTGTGCACACGCCGAATCACCGGTGGGAGGTGTCGGCGGCGCTGGCGCGGGTGAATCACATCCTCCCCGACCAGCGGTACGTCGACCGGATCGACGAGTGGCTGGCCGAGGGCATCGATGCCGGTCCGGACGGGATCTACAGCGAGCGGAGTGCGATCTACGCGGCCGCGGTGACGAACCCCTCGCTGCTGACGATCGCCTGGCGGCAGGACCGGCCCGAGCTGATCGAGTTCGTCCGGCGCAACCTGGAGGCAACCCTGTACCTGCTGGAGCCGAACGGCGAGGTGGACGTGGTCGCGTCCCGCCGGCAGGACCAGTTCCACATCCGCGACGTCTCGGACTACCTCCTCCAGTTTCGCGAGCTGGCGCTGCTGGACGATGACGGCAGGTTCGCTGCCGTCGCGCAGGACATCGAGCGTCGCAATCCCGGTGAATTGGGCGACTGCCTGGCCGAGGTACTCGAGCGTCCCGAGTTGGCCGCCGCACTACCGCAGGCGACGGAGTTGCCGACGGACTTCGTCAAGGAGTTCCCGTCCCAGACGTCGGTGCGGATCCGGCGGGGGACTCGGACGGCGACGGTCTTCGGCGGGACCGACCTCGCCGACGTGCCGGTGATCGCTTCCGGCCTCTCCGTCAATCCGACGTTCTTCAAGATGCGCCACGGGGACGCGATCCTCGACTCGGTCCGGCTCGCACCCCAGTTCTTCGGCACGGGGCATTTCCACAGCGAGTACCTGCGCCGGTGGTCGCCATCCGTGGTCGAACTCGGTGCCGAGGTCGCGGTGCCGTACTACCAGCCGTTACCGCCGGAACGCCGTACCGCGGACGGCCGCTACGCGCTGACGCCGGACGGCCGCTTCTACGCATCCATGGCCTTCGATCAACGGCCGCGTGACCACCGGACGTTGCGGACCGCGATCACTGTGGCCGAGGTCGAGCACGGGTTCGACCTGACCTTCGAGCTGGCCGGGTCCGAGGCGCCGTACGCGATCGAGCTCTGTTTCCGGCCGGGCGGCGTGCTGTCGGGGGTCGAGGCGATCGATGGCTCCGGCAACTACCAGTTGGAGTCCGGTACCGGGGTGTACGCCGTGGGCAACGATCGGATCGAGTTCGGTCCCGGCTCGGGTACGGCGCGGGTGGTGATGGATCCCGGCGAGCGGTACCGGATGCTCAACGGCAATCTCGTCCCCGACGGGCTGTTGGTCTACCTGACCGGTCGAGCTCCGGGCAGGCAGAGACTCGAGATCAGGACGGCCTAACGGTCCTTGACCAAGGCGTTGTTACCGCGAACACTGGCCTGTGGCGCACGTACGCAGCAACCAGGGGGTTCGGATTGACCGGCGGTAGACAAGCGAGCTTGACCGATGTCGCGGACCTCGCGGGCGTGTCGCACATGACCGTGTCCCGGGTGGTCAACAAGACCGGTCCGGTGAGCGCAGCGACCCGGGCCAAGGTGCTCGCGGCCGTCGAGAAGCTGAGCTACCGACCCAATTCGGCGGCTCGCGCCCTGGTGACCGGGAAGTCCGGCATCCTCGGCGTGGTCACGCTGGATTCGACCCTCTACGGCCCGGCCAGCACGCTGTACGGCATCGAGCATGCGGCGCGGGAAGCGGGCTACTCGGTCACGATCACGAGCGTCGGTACGCCGAACAGTTCGGCGATCGCGGAGGCGATCGAGACGCTCCGCCGGCTGGCGGTCGAGGGCATCGTGGTGATCGCGCCGCATGCGGCCGCGAGCAAGTCACTGGAGGTCGCGCCGCGCGACATTCCGTTGGTCGCAGTGGGTGGCGGGCAGGAAGCGCCGGTTCCGATGATCGCCGTGGATCAGGCCGATGGCGCGCGCCGCGCTGTCGAGCACCTGCTCGCTCTTGGTCACAAGACCGTCTGGCACGTGGCCGGGCCGGTCGACTGGCTCGAGGCCCAGGACCGCGAAAAGGCCTGGCGGCAGACGCTGAAGCGGCACCGCGTCCGGGCGCCGCGCATTGTCCGCGGTGACTGGAGCTCTCGGTCAGGGTATGCCGCGGGCCAGGCGCTGGCCCGTGAGAAGGACCTGACCGCGGTGTTCGTGGCCAACGACCAGATGGCGCTCGGCCTGCTGCGGGCCTTCGCCGAAGCCGGCATCGCCGTACCGAAGGACGTGCACGTCGTCGGCTTCGACGACGTCCCGGAGGCGGCCTATTTCAGTCCGCCGCTGACCACGGTCCGGCAGGACTTCATCGAGGTCGGCCGCCGGACGTTCCGCCAGCTGGCCGAACAGATCGACGGCGGTGAGCCCGCCGCGCGCGACCTGGTCCCCGCCGAGCTGATCGTCCGGGAAAGCACCGGACCCAGGTAGCCAGGTCTTGACGGACCGCGTTCGCTCGGCCACAGTACCAGGACTGTTAACGCTAACACCCTGGTGAGGTCTTGGTGAAGCTCAGCATCCTCCACGCAGCGACCGCCGTCCTTGCTCTCCTTGGTGGGCAGATCCTGGTGCCCGGCGTTCAAGCGGCCGCCGACGACGCTCCGGCGCCGTACGCCGGTTATGTCTTCGCCTACTTCACCGGCAACTCGATCGCGGGCGAGAAGATCTCCTTCGCGGCCAGCCGCGGCAACACCGCACTCAAGTGGGACGAGCTCAACAACGGCCGGCCCGTGATCGAGTCCACCCAGGGCACGCTCGGGCTGCGCGATCCGTTCCTGATCCGGTCTCCTGGTGGCGACCGGTTCTTCCTGATCGCCACCGACCTGTCGATCGGCCGCAACGGCGACTGGGATGCCGCGCAGCGCCAAGGCAGTCGCTACCTGGAGGTCTGGGAGTCCACCGATCTGGTCACCTGGTCGGAGCAGCGCCATGTGCTGGTCTCACCGGAGACGGCCGGCAACACCTGGGCGCCCGAGGCCTACTGGGACGAGGATCTCCAGTCGTACGTCGTGTTCTGGGCCTCGAAGCTGTACGCCGCTGACGATCCCGGGCACACCGGCTCGACGTACAACCGGATGCTTTATGCAACGACTCGCGACTTCCGGACCTTCAGCGCGCCCGCGATCTGGCAGGACCGCGGCGAGTCCCGCATCGACTCGACGGTGATCAAGGAGAACGGCGCCTACTACCGGTTCACCAAGGACGAGGGCGGTGGTGGTACCGGGTGCTCGGACATCATCCAGGAGAAGTCCTCGTCCCTGACCGCGGTCGATCTGCCAGGCAAGCCGGCCTGGGCGATGCAGGACTCGTGTATCGGTCGAGATGCCGGGACGTCGGCGGTCGAAGGGCCGACGGTCTTCAAGTCCAACCCGGGTGACACCTCCGGCTCCAAGTACAACCTGTTCGTCGACGAGTACGGCGGTCGCGGGTACATCCCGCTCGGCACGAACGACCTCGAAGCCCCGGACTGGAAGGTCCCGCCGAAGTACTCGCTGCCGGCCAGCCCGCGCCACGGCACCGTGCTACCGGTCACGCAGGCCGAACTCGACCGGCTGCGTCAGGGCCTCGTCCTGCCCGACCCGGTGAAAGCGGATCCGAACGGACTCGTCGCGCACTACCCGCTGAACCAGACCAGCGGGACCAAGGCAACCGACGTGACAGGACACGGGTACGACGGTGTGGTGGCCGGCGACGCGAGCTGGGCCAACGGCGCACTCACTCTCGGTGGTACCAACGGCCACGTGAAGCTCCCCGACAACCTGATGGCCGGGCTCGGCGCGATCACGGTCTCGACCCGGGTCTGGATCGATCCCGGGCAGGCGACACCGTACTTCCTTTGGGGACTAGGAAATACCGCGAACGACGTCGGCAACGGCTATCTGTTCACGACCGGCGACGCCTACCGTACGTCGATTGCCACCGGCAACTGGTCGACCGAGCAGACCGCCTCCGCGTCGAGCGCCGTACCGCGGGGAGTCTGGAAGGCGCTCACCTACACCCTCACGCCACAAGGCGCTGCGACGATCTATCTCGACGGAGTCCAGGTCGGCCAGAAGACCGGGGTCACCGTCGACCCGGGTGACATCGGTGGCGGCCGGACGACGGCCAACTACATCGGGCGCTCCGTGTACACCTCCGACAAGTATCTGAAGGGCAAGGTGCGCGACGTCCGGATCTACAACCGTGCCCTCTCGGCGACCGAGATCAGGGACGCGGACGCCGATCCGCATGCGGTCCTGGGCGTCGGACTGGACAGCCTCAAGGTGCCCGCCGTGATCGACGATGCGTCGTCCACCGTGACGTTGCCAGTCGTCCCGGGAACGGATCTCGGCAAGCTCGCACCGGTGTTCACGGTGGTCTCCACCTCGAAGATCTCGCCGACCGGCACCGTCGACCTCCGCTCGCCCAAGACCTTCATCGTGAAGGCCAAGGACCGGACCATGCGGGCCTGGAAGGTCAGGGCTGTCGAGATGCGTTCACCAGTACTGCCGGGCTACAACGCCGACCCGAACATCGCCGTCTTCGGCGACACCTACTACCTCTATGTCACCAGCGACGGGTTCCCCGGCTGGGGCGGCAAGGACTTCTACGTCTGGAAGTCCAAGAACCTCAGGGACTGGCAACGGTCGGCGAGACCGTTCCTGACCCTCGACGGCGCCAACGGCAACGTCCCGTGGGCGAGCGGGAACGCGTGGGCACCGACGATCATCGAGCGGGCCGGCAAGTACTACTTCTACTTCTCGGGGCACAACCCGACGTACAACCGCAAGACGATCGGCGTTGCGGTCGCCGACGGCCCGGAGGGTCCGTTCACCGCGCAGCCGACCGCGATGATCCTCAACAACGAGGCGGTCACGTCGGGTCAGGCGATCGACCCGGCCGCGTTCCGCGATCCCCGGACGGGGAAGTACTACCTGTTCTGGGGCAACGGCTCGCCGGTGTACGCCGAGTTGAACGCGGACATGCTGACGATCAAGCCGGAGACGCTGAAGCCGATCAGTGGGCTGACCAGCTTCCGCGAAGGGGCCTTCGTCAACTACCGGCAGGGTCTCTACCACCTGACCTACTCGATCGACGACACCGGTTCACCCAACTATCGGGTCGGCTATGCGACCGCGACGAGCATCAACGGGCCTTGGACCTATCGCGGCGTCATCCTCGAGAAGGACCCGGCGCAAGGAATCCTCGCGACCGGACATCACTCGATCATCCAGATCCCCGGCACCGACAACTGGTACGTCGCCTATCACCGCTTCGGGATGCCCGGCGGCGACGGCCAGCACCGCGAGACCACGATCGACCGCCTGACCTTCGCCACCGACGGCACGATGACGAAGGTCAAGCCGACCCTGACCAGCATCACCCCAACCCATGTCCCCCGCCGCTAACCATCACCCGGTGATCCCCGTCGCCGCCGCGCACACGACTGGGGAAACCTTGTCGCCGGAAACCCCTTACCGGCAACAAGGTTCGCACCCTCGCTGACCCACTCAACACATTCGCACGGTGGCTTCAGTCGCGGTGCACGGTGGGACCGCTCGCGCGACACGGTGGGTTCACTGGCGGTGGGGTGGACTTTCGCCTGGATCTGAGGAGGGTGAGGTCGGGTCAGAGGTCGGTCGGGCCGAGGTCCGGGGTGGGGGCGAAGCGGGCGGTGGGGTCGGCGAGGGTGTCCAGTTCGAGGATGACGAGTTCGTTGCTGCCGGGGCGGAGGACGGGTTCGGGGATGTAGAGGGTGTGCTGGGGTCCGCGGCGCCAGTAGCGGCCGAGGCAGAAGCCGTTGACCCAGGCGAATCCCTTGCCCCAGGCATCGGTCCGCAGGAAGAGATCGGTGGGATCCTCGAGCACGAAGGCGGTTCGGTAGGCAGTCGGCCCGACGCCGGGCGCGGACGGCAGGGTGGACTTCCACAGGTCCGGTACGGCGTTCAGGTCGACCGTGAGCGTCTGCCAAGTGGAGGGCGTGGTCGCGCCGACGTTGAGTGGCCCGATGAGACCCTTCGGTTCGCCGATGCGGGGGCCGTAGTTGACGCGGCCCTGGTCCTCGACGATCAGGTCGAGGCGGCCGCGTCCGCGGGGGAGGGTGATCGCGCGGTCGTGGTCCTCGCGGCTGAGGACGCCGGTCGGATCGCCGTCGAGGAAGACGTGTGCGCGGTCGCGGACCTCGCCGAGGTGCAGGATCGCGGGGCCGTCGAGGTCGAGTTCGGTCCGGTACAAGGCGAACTGGGCATCCAGGTCGTCCAGAGTTGGGAGTCGGTCGTGCGCGCGCCAAGTACCCCAGCTGTCCGGACGGTCCAGCAGCCGGATCGGTTCGCCGAGTGTCGCGGTGAACCCCGGCGTCGGCGAAACCGGCTCGAGGTCGGGCAGCGGCGGGACCGGCGCGTGCCGGGCGATGACGTCGCGGAAGGCGTGGAACTTCGCGGTCGGCCGCCCGGCCTCGTCGAGGGGTGCGTCGTAGTCGTACGACGTGACCGTGGGCCGGTAGACGCCCTTGTCGTTGGCGCCGTTGGTCAACCCGAAGTTCGTTCCGCCGTGGAACATGTAGATGTTCACGGATGCCCCCGCAGCCAGGAGCGCGTCCAGTTCCGCGGCGGCCTCGGTCGCGGAGGTGGTGTGGTGCGGACCGCCCCAGTAGTCGAACCAGCCGTCCCAGAACTCCATACACATCAAGGGCCCGCTCGGTTGGTGGTCCCGCAGTGTCGCCAGGCGCTCGACACTGCGGGACCCGAACGAGCCGGTCCGCAGGACGCCGTCGATCCCGCCGGCGACGAGCATCTCGTCCTCCGGCTGGTCGACGGTGACCAGTGGCACCGTGATGCCCTCGGCGCGGAACAGCTCGACCAGCCACTTCAGGTACGTCGAATCGTTGCCAAAGGCACCGTATTCGTTCTCCACCTGGACCAGCAGAACCGGTCCGCCCCCATCCCCGGTCGACTCAGTGACCTGTAGGGGGCGGACGATCCGCAGTACCGCGCTCAGGTACTCGCCGACCGCGGCGAGGTACTGCGGTTCGTGCCGGCGAACCCCCACTCCTGGCTGCCGGAAAAGCCAGGCGGGGAGGCCGCCGTTGTCCCACTCGGCACAGATGTACGGGCCGGGCCGGACGATCGCGTGCAGACCCGCTTCGGCCACCCGGCGCAGGAACAGCTCGAGATCGAGCATCCCGCTGGTGTCGAAGACACCGCGCCGGGGTGAGTGCGCGTTCCACGGCACGTAGGTCTCGATGGTGTTGAGACCCATCAGCCGCGCCTTCTCGATCCGGTCGGCCCACTGGTCCGGATGGATCCGGAAGTAGTGCAGCGCACCGGACAGGATCCGGAAGGGCCGGCCGTCGAGCAGGAACTCGGACTCACCGATCGCGAAGTCTGGCATATCTCCCTCTTGTAGGTAGTACTACTAACCGTTGACCTGGAAGCCCTGCTGGTTGCCGTAGGCCACCAGCGCGTCCTGCCACGCCTTCAAACCGTCGTCGAGACTGGACTTCGCCTGATAGGACTTGCCTACGGTGTCACCGAAGATGCTGTTCGCATAGAGCTGGTACGGCAGGTAGCTCCAGCCCGGTGCGACCGTGCTCGCCGCGCCCGTGAGCACCTGGTTGATCTCCTGGCCGCCGAAGTACGCGCTCTTCTTGCCGACGAACCCGGGCGCCTCGAGGTCGGCCGTGGTGGCCGGGAAACCGCCGCTGGCCAGGAACGTCTTCACACCGTCACCGTTGTTGAGCCAACGGACGAACGCGGCCGCGAGCGCCGGGTTCTGGCTCTGCTTGAGGACGGCCTGCGTGCTGCCGCCGTTCTCCGCCGTCACCGGCCGCCCGTCGTACGTCGGCATCGGGGCGACCCGCCAGTTGCCGGCACCGGCCTTGACCGAGGCCTCCATCACGCCGGGCATCCAGGCGCCGGTGGGCAGGGTGGCGATCGTGCCGTCCCCGAGGGCCTTGAACCAGGCGTCGGACCAGCCGGGGATGCTGGACACGAGTCCGCCCTGGACCAGTTGGTTCCACTCGGCGGTCCACTTCTTGGAGCCGTCGTCGGCCAGGTTGATCGTGACGCTCTTGCCGTTCGTGCTGAACGGCTTGCCGCCGGCCTGCCAGATCATGCTGGTGGTGAAGCCGGCGTCACCACTGTCGTTGGTGATGTACTTCTTCGGGTCGGCCTGATGCAGCTTCTTCCCCGCAGCGACGTACTCGTCCCAGGTCTTCGGCACGGTCAGGCCGTACTTGTCGAAGACCTCCTTGTTGTAGAACAAGGCCATCGGGCCGGAGTCCTGCGGCAGCCCGAACAGACCCTCGCCGGCATGCACCGCGGCCCAGGTCGACGGCGTGTACGCCGATTGGAACTGATCGAAACCGTATTGGCGCAGGTCGACGAGTGAGCCGGGGAGCGCGAACTGCGGCAGCGCCTGGTACTCGACCTGGGCGACGTCGGGGGCGCCCGAACCGGCCTTGATCGTGTTCTGCAGCTTGGTGTAGTGGTCGTTGCCGGTCCCGGCGTTGACGTAGTTCACCTTGACGTTCGGGTAGGCCTTCTCGAACGCGGCGACCTGGGCCTGGGCGGAAGGCGTCCAGCTCCAGTAGGTGATCGTGCCGCCCTTCGTGAGCGCCTCGTCCACCGCGGCGGGGGAGCCCTGCTGCTTGCTGTCGCCGCCGGCGCCGGAGTCGTTGCCCGAACCGCAGGCCGCCAGGACGAGCGACAGCGCCGCGATCGTCGCGCCGGCAACCACCAGCCGACGTCGTTGGAATGACTTCATGGCCATGCCTCTCATTGGTACTGCCCTTTCACTGTTTACGCCCGCACCCATTGCTGGTTCGGCTGCCCGGTGCAGGACCGGAGCTCCACCGCGGTGCCGTTCGCTGTTCCGGCGGCCTGCAGGCAGAGCGCCGGGTTGTTGATGCTGGAGATCGACTTGTCGTCGTTGAGTTGCCAGGTCTGGTTGATGGCACCGGTGCAGTCGGTGATGACCACCGAGCTGTCGGCACCCGGCGTCACACACTTATTGGCGTAGATGGTGAGCTGCTTGCTCGCTGTCAGGTTGAAGCTCTGGTTGCCGCCGCCGTTGCAGTCCCACAGGTCGAGCGCCGTACCGTTGGTGGTCGAGAAACCCGGTACGTCGACGCACCGGTTGCTCTCGACTCCACGCAAAGGCTGGCCGGGCGGGGACGGCGGCAACGTGTTGACCGGTTCCTTCTTGAGCAGACCCCAACCCCACTGCAACTGCGCCAGACCGCTTGCACTGTTGACCTTCAGATCGCGTTCGCTGACCTGAGTGGTCATCGAGTACGAGTCACCGGTTCGCAGACCGGGCCAGTAGACGATGCCCATCTTCTGGGCGCGTGCGGTCTCGGTCAGAGCCCCGAGGTACGCCGTGGAGGTGTTGCCCTCGTGATTGCCGTAGTTGAGACCGATCGTCATCGGGGAGCCGGCCTCGTCGATGATCGTGCGCCAGCCGTACTCGCCGATCCGCGGCTTCAGGTTGGCCAGCCAGGCGGCCTCGGTGGTGTCGGAGGCCCAGAAGCCGTAGAAGTGCAACGAGAGCAGGGTGCCCTTCAGCTCGGGCGCGGCGCCGACACCGGTGACGTTGTCGTTGTAGCCGGTGCCGGAGATGACGAGGCGGCCGCGCGGAACGTTCGAGTGCCGGCCGACCCAGGACGACGTGAGCGAGACCCACTCGGGCAGCGAGTAGCCGAAGGGCTCGTTCATCGGCTCGAAGTAGACCTTCGGGTTCTTCCGGTAGGTCGTGAAGACGGTGTCCCACATGGTGGTGAAGGCCGCGGTGTCGTCGACCCGGCCGTCCTTGGCGTTGTCGGCCTCCCAGTAACTCAGGATGACCTTGAAGCCCTGGTCGGTGGCGGCGTCGATCGCCGCGCGGTAGGACGACCACCAGTTCGTCCCGACGCTGGACGGGTTGATCGGCAGCCGGACCGTGTTCGCCCGCAGCTCCTTGCGGAACTCGCCGAGGATGCCGGTCGACTTCCGGTACGTCGTCCAGTAGCTGTCCGCCGTACTGAGGCCGGACGGGACGACCTCGTCGTCGGCGTAGTTGTCGCGTGGGTCCGCCCAGTTCACACCGCGGAAGTCGGCGGTGTCGGGCTGGGGCGGTGCGGCCGCCGCGGGGACCGTGAGGGTGGCCGCGACGGTGACGAGGGCCACGGCCGCTCGCCAGAGTGTGGATTTCATCCGAACTCCTTACTTGACGCTGCCGGCGGAGAGGCCGGACTGCCAGAAACGCTGAAGCAACAGGAAGGCCACGACGAGGGGCACGATGGTCAGCAGCGACCCGGTGATCACCAGGTTGTAGATCGGGTGCGCCCCGACGCCGGTCGCCTGGTTGTTCCATTGGGTGAGGCCGACCGTGAGCGGATACAGGTTCGGCTTGCTGAGCATGATCAGCGGCAGGAAGTAGTTGTTCCAGGTCGCCACCACGGCGAACAGCAGCACCGTCACCACCCCGGGCGCGAGCAACCGCAGTGCCACCGTGGCGAAGATCCGGACCTCGCCGGCGCCGTCGATGCGGGCTGCTTCGAGGAGCTCGTAAGGGATGGCCTCGTTCGCGTAGACCCACATCAGGTACAGGCCGAACGGGCTGATCAGGGACGGGATGATGATCGCCCAGACCGTGTTGGTCAGACCGAGCTTGGAGAACAGCAGGAACGTCGGTACGGCGAGCGCCGTACCGGGGATCGCGATCGCGCCGAGCAGTACGGCGAACACCGCACGGCGGCCGGCGAACTTGTACTTCGCCAATCCGTAGCCGGCCGCGGTCGCGAGCAGGGTCGCGCCGCCCGCCCCGACCACGACGTACAGGAGGGTGTTTCCCAGCCAGCGCAGGAAGATGCCGTCGTCGTAGGTCAGCGTCTGCCTGATGTTGGTGAACAGCGCGAAGCTGTCGCCGAACCACAGTCCTGGCGTCGACAGCAGGTCGTCCTGGGTCTTGGTCGCGCTGATCACCAGCCAGATCAGTGGCACCAGCGTGTAGATGAGGTAGAGGACCATCAGTCCGGTCAGCACCCGCGATGACTTGTTCACAGGGCCGTTCACAGGGCCTCCCGGGATCCGCGGAGCTGGACGACGTACGCGATGATCGCGGTCAGGACGCCCATCACGATCGCGACCGTGGCGGAGTAGTTGAACTGCTGGCCGGCGAACGAGAGGTTGTAGGCGTACATGTTCGGCGTGTAGTACGTCGTGATCACGTTCGGCGCGAGCGTGCGCAGGATGTTGGGCTCGTTGAACAGCTGGAAGCTGCCGATGATCGAGAAGATGGTGGCGATCACGATCGCGCCGCGCAGGGCGGGCAGCTTGATCGCCCGGATCGTCCGGATCGCTCCGGCACCGTCGATCGCGGCGGCCTCGTACAGCTCGCCGGGGACCGTGCGCAGCGCCGAGTAGAAGATCAGCATGTTGTAGCCGACGAACTCCCAGGTGACGATGTTGGCGATCGACGGCAGCATCCAGGAACCGCTGAGCGGCTGGATGGCGGCGGTACCGAACAGTTTGTTGAGATCCGCGGCCAGACCGAAGGTGTCGCCGTACAGGAAGCCCCACATCAGGACCGCGACCACCCCCGGTACGGCGTACGGCAGGAAGAGCGCGATCCGGAAGAAGCCGGCGCCACGCAGCCGGGCGCTGTCGATCGCGAGCGCGGCCAGCAGCGCCAGGGCGAGCATCACCGGGACCTGGACGACCAGGAACGCGAGCACCCGGCCGGCCGACTCCCAGAACTTCGCGTCCTTCAGCACCTCGGCGTAGTTGTCGAGGCCGACGAACACGGTCCCGCCGAAGAAGGCCTGGTCGCGATAGAGGCTCAGATAGATCGCGTAGCCGATCGGGGCGAGAAAGGTAAGGGCGAAGACAGTCAGGAACGGGCCGACGAAGACCCACCCTTTCGCCTCCTGACGCCGCGCCATGGCGGTGACCTCCGGATCATTGTTGACGTTAACACCGACGGCGGGGACGCTAGCTTGTTAACGTCAACATGTCTAGACTTCGGCGGACGGAGGTGCTGAATGCGCAGGCGAGGACCCTCGATAGCCGACGTGGCGCGGCTGGCCGGCGTCTCGGGACAGACCGTGTCCCGGGTCGCCAACGACCGGCCGAACGTCGACGGCGCCACCCGTGACCGGGTGCTGGCCGCGATGCGCGAGGTCGGCTACCGGCCGAACAGTGCGGCCCGGGCGCTGCGCAACGGCCAGTTCCGCAACATCGGGGTGATCGTCTTCGAGCTGTCCAGCTTCGGCAACACCCGCACGTTCAACGCGGTCAGCCAGGCAGCCACCGCCGCGGGCTACGCGATCAACCTGATCCCGCTGCTCGACGCGGACCAGGGCAAGGTGGCCGGTGCCTTCACCCGGCTGCAGGAGCAGGCCGTCGACGGCGTCATCATCCTGATCGAGGCCCATCGACTCGATGAGGCGGAGATCCACCTGCCCGACGGCCTGCCAGTCGTCGTCGTCGACTCCAGCGCGCACTACGACTACCCGATCGTCGACACCGATCAGGCTCAGGGCGCCCGGATCGCCACCGAGCACCTGCTCGACCTCGGGCACGAAACTGTCTGGCACCTCGGCGGCCCGCCCAGCTCCTTCGCCGCCACCCGTCGCCGCCGCTCCTGGGAAGACACCCTGACCGCGCGAGGCCGCGTGGTGCCGCCGCTGCTCGTCGGCGACTGGTCCGCGGCGTCCGGGTACGACGTCGGCCGCCAGCTGGCCGCGGACCCAACGGTCACGGCGGTTTTCGCCGCGAACGACGAGATGGCCCTCGGGCTGCTCCGGGCGCTGCACGAACAGCACCGCGATGTTCCCGGTGCGGTCAGCGTCGTCGGATTCGACGACCAGGAGTCGTCGGCCCAGTTCTGGCCGCCGCTCACCACTGTCCGGCAGTTCTTCGCCGACGTAGGTCGCCAAGCAGTCGATGCCTTGATTGCCGAACTCGACTCCCGCGAGCACCACCACCAGCCCGTCAGTGTCCCCACCGAGCTGATCGTCCGCGCCAGCACCGCCCCGCCGCCTCGCCCCGCGGTCTAGCGTCCGAGCACGGCCGTGAGCCATTGCAGTCCGTGGATCCCGACGCTATGTTAACGTGAACATTCCGGTTGTGCGCCCGCCTCCACCGCAACGGAAGGTCTGGTCGAATGTCAATCGCCCGGCGCTGGCACGCCCTGAGTCCGGCGATCCGCAGAGCGGCCGTCGACTCGGCCAGGGATCGCCTCGGTGTTCCGGAGCTGCGGCACCGTGACCGCTGGAACTCCGGTCCGACCTCCGTGCGGTCCGCGATCGTGGCCCGTGCAGACGCGGATCGTCACACGCCTTGGCCGCATACCTTGCTCTCGGACTTCGCCCGGTATTGGCGGGACGGCGTCCGGACGGCATACGAGAATCCGGCGGGGGAGCTCCGGCAGCGAACCAGTACGGCGGTGCTCGCGGCCGCACTGACCGGAGAGCAGCGGTACGTCGACGAGGCGGCCGACGGACTGTTGTTGCTCTGCGAGCAGACGACGTGGTGCTGGGCAGCGCATGAGTCGTTCGCGGCGGCTCGTGGGGAAGTCGTGGCGGATCCTGAGACGCCGTACCTGGATCTGGGCGCCGCGGAGACGGTGGACGTGCTGGCGTGGGCCGATCTCGTGCTGGGACCGGCGCTGGATGAGCGTGTGCCTGGCCTCCGTCGCCGGCTGCGGGCTGAGGCGAACCGGCGCGTGCTCGAGCCATTCTTGACCGACCGCCGCTGGCACTGGCTCGGGCTCGACGGTCACCTGCACAACTGGAACCCGTGGATCCACGGGCATGTGCTGGCCGCGGCCCTTTTCCTTGAAGCCGACCCGGTACGGCGAACGAAGGCGGTGGACCTGGTCGTGGACGGTCTCGACCGCTACCTCCGAGCGCTTCCGGCCGACGGCGGTTGCGACGAGGGCTCTGCGTACTGGTGGAACGGTCCGGCCCGACTGGCCTCCGCCGTGGAGCTGCTCGATCGGATCACGCTGGGTGCGTTGGATCCTTGGTCTGTTGAGCCGCTGGCCGAGCTCGCGCGGTATCCGCAGCGGATGGCGTTGGGCGCCGGCTGGTACGTGAACGTCGGTGATGGACCGGCCCGGCCGGACCCCGCGCAGCCGTGGGATGTGTTGCACCGTTGGGGACGCAGGACTGGTGATCAGGCGGTGATGGCGCAAGCGGCCGCACATCGCGACCAGTCGGACGCCGTCGTCGGTCTCGGACGTGCGTTGGTCGCGTTGGTCGACGACGAGTGGTGGCAGGCACCCGTCGTACCGATGCCATTGCCTCGCTCTAGCTGGCTGCCTGATGTGCAACTGCTGGTGGCTCGGGAGGAGGGTGGCTCCGCCGCGGGGTGGACGTTGGCGGTCAAGGGTGGGCACAACGACGAGAACCACAACCACAACGACGTCGGCTCGTTCATCGCTGCGCTGGACGGGACGCCGGTACTGGTCGATCTGGGGCAGCCGACGTATACGGCGATCTCGTTCTCCGATCGCCGGTACGAGCAGTGGGTGGTTCGTAGCGAGTGGCACAACGTGCCGGTGGTCGATGGGCGGGAGCAGGAGGCCGGTTCGCAATGGCGAGCGGCGGACTTCGCCGTACAGGATGATGCGGGAGTCGAGATCGACCTGTCGGATGCCTATCCCAGCGGGAACCTGCGCCGGACGGCGACGCTCGATCGGCCCGGGCAGGCCATCCGCGTCGTTGACACCTGGGCGCCTGGGACCGAGATCGCCGAACACTTCGTGATCGCCGGACACCCTGTCGCGCACGAGCCCGGTCGCCTGACGGTCGAGACCCTGGATGGCGGCATCGCTGAACTGCACTGGGACGTTGCTCTTGGCACCGGGCAGCTCGAGAAGCGAGCCGTGGACGACGAGCTGCTCAGGAGTGTCTGGGGACCCGCGGTCCATCGCCTGATCCTTGCTGCAGGCAACGATCGCTTCGAACTCACGCTCACCCGCGGGCATCGTCGATGAGGAGAACCGAATGAAGCTTTTCCGCCCCCTGCTTGCGCTCGCGGTGCTCAGCGCCGTGCTCAGTCCGGCCGCGGTCGCCGCTCCGGTCGCGCCGGCGTACGACTCGTTCCGGCCGGGCGCCGAGTGGCGCGATACCAGCGGTCAGGTGATCCAGGCGCACGGTGGTCAGGTCGTGCCTTCGACCGACAACCGCGGCCGCAAGATCTGGTACTGGTACGGCGAGGATCGCAGCAACGGGTACTACGACAGTCCGGGTGTTCACCTGTACTCGTCGTACGACCTCTACAACTGGAAGGATGAGGGACTCGCGCTGAGGGCGATGAGTTCTGTCGACCAGTTCGAGAACGACAAGTACTTCAGCAAGCTCTACAAGAAGTACACGCCTGCGCAGAAGGATGTCGTCTGGCGGGATCTGTCGACCAACGCCGTCCGTACCGACGGTTGGTCCCGGCCGTCGATCCTCGAGCGGCCGAAGGTGATCTACAACCGGGCCACTCGCAAGTGGATCATGTGGGTGCACTCCGACGGACCGTCGGCACCGGACAGTACGTCGACGTACGCGCGGGCCGAGGCGGGAGTGGCGATCGCGGATTCGCCGAAGGGTCCGTTCCGCTGGATCGACTCGTACCGGCTGAATCATGTGCCGAGCGACTCGGTGCCCTGGTGCGGTACGTCGTCCGCTTTTGACCCGGCCGGTGGAATGGCGCGGGACATGAACCTGTTCGTCGATGACGACGGCAAGGCGTACATCATCTACTCGTCCGAGGAGAACCGGACGATGTACGTCTCGAAGCTCAACCGGGACTACACGTACCTGTCCGCGCGGCCCGAGAATGCCGTACAGGGTAAGGACTTTGTGCGCACCCTGGCCTGCAACCAGCGTGAGGCGCCGGCGATGTTCAAGTCCGAGGGCCGGTACTACCTGGTGACGTCCGGTGCCACGGGCTGGGACCCGAACCCCGCGAGGTATGCGACCGCCAGCACGGTCCTCGGCCAGTACGCCGACCAGGGCAACCCGATCACCGCACCGGGGGCCGCCGACACCTACCGATCCCAGAGCACCAACGTGATCACGGTCGATGCCGAGCGCAACAAGTTCGTCTTCATGGGCGACCGGTGGACCCCGAGTGACCTCAAGAACGCGCCGTACGTCTGGATGCCGATGTCGTTCGGCGAAGGCGGCAGCCTGTCGATCGGCCCGGATCAGGAATGGACGCTCGGCGACCTGACGCCGTACCGGCGCTGGAGCGTCGAGACCAAGCTCCCGGACTATGTTCTGCTCGGGGACACGAGCGCGTTGCCGACCAAGGTCCAGGTGCGCACGGGATCGCGGACGCAGACGTTGGCCGTCACCTGGGACGTCTCGACGGTCGCCAAGCCCGGAACCGCGCATCTGCGCGGCATCCTCGCGGACGGACGAACGTTCACGCGCTCGATCGTGGTGGCTCCGCGCAACCTGCGGTACGCCGTCAACGCCGGCGGGATCGCCACGGCCGACTGGCAGGTGCTCACGAGGACCGGTCCGCTGCTGAACTCGAATCCCGAGCAGCCCTTGGGAACCGACCCGGTGACCGGAAAGACGTGGGGCTACACCGGGGCCGGCGCGCCTTCCGGAGTGGCGACAGGCGATCTCTACAGCACCCTGCGGTACGCCAAGAACCACGAGCCGCTCGTCTATACCTTCGGTGGTCTCGAGCCCGGGACCTACACCGTTCACGCCGGGTACTTCGACCCGTGGCCGTGGGCGAACCGTGCCGCACAGGTGACGATCAACGGGGCCGTCGTCGACCAGCAGCGACTGTTCACCGGCACCAACGAAGCCGCGGCGTACGGCGGGGTCGTGGTGGGCGCCGACGGCAAGATCACCGTCACCGTCGCACCGACCCGATCGCCGGACATCCAGGTCAGCTGGCTGCTGGTCAGCGCCTCCTGACCGTGTCCGGATCCGGCCAGGTCGAAGCGCTTCGACCTCTTGTTCCGGAACCGCTTGCCCGCTAACTTGGCGCACCTCAGCAAGCGCTTTCCAACCGCTGGAGGAGGGTCGATGGCACGGCGCGACAACGTGACGGCGTACCTGTTCCTGTCGCCGTGGCTGGTCGGGTTGTTCGCGATCACCATCGGCCCGATGGTCGCGTCGCTCTACCTGGCGTTCACCGACTACAACCTGATCGAGGCACCGCAGTGGATCGGGCTGGAGAACTTCACCCGGATGCTGTCGGACGAGCGGCTGCACAACTCGTTGCGGGTGACGTTCACCTACGTGTTCGTCTCGGTGCCGCTGCAGCTCGCGATCGCGCTCCTGCTGGCCGTCGTACTGGATCGGGGCGTCCGCGGCATGGCGTTCTACCGCTCGGTCTTCTACCTGCCGTCGCTGCTCGGGTCGAGTGTCGCGATCGCGATCCTGTGGCGGCAGGTGTTCGGGACCGAGGGCCTGCTCAACCAAGTGCTCGCCCTGATCGGGGTCGAGGGCAAGGGCTGGATCTCCGACCCCAGTACGGCGCTGGGCACGCTCGTGGTGCTCAACGTCTGGACGTTCGGTTCGCCGATGGTGATCTTCCTGGCCGGGCTTCGGCAGATCCCGTCGATGTACTACGAGGCGGCGGCCGTCGACGGGGCCGGTGCGCTCCGGCGGTTCTTCGGGATCACGCTCCCGCTGCTCACCCCGATCATCTTCTTCAACCTGGTGCTGCAGATCATCCACGCGTTCCAGTCGTTCACGCAGGCGTTCGTGGTCTCCGGCGGCAGCGGCGGTCCGTCGGACTCGACCATGTTCTTCACGCTCTACCTGTACGACCGCGGCTTCGGGAACTTCGACATGGGCTACGCGTCGGCGATGGCCTGGTTCCTGCTGGTGGTCATCGCGATCTTCACCGGGGTCAACTTCCTCGTCTCGAAGTACTGGGTGTTCTATGAGAACTGACCTGCGCCCGCGGACGCTGCTGATCCACCTGGCGCTGATCGCCACCGCGCTCGTGATGCTGTACCCGCTGATCTGGATGATCGTCAGCTCGCTGCGGCCGGGCAACGAGATCTTCCGCGACCCCGGGCTGCTGGTGAAGGACCTGCGGATCGAGAACTACCGGGCCGGCTGGAACGCGCTGACCGAGCCGTTCACCCGCTACCTGCTGAACTCTGCGGTCGTCGTCCTGGGCTCGATCCTCGGCAACCTGGTCTCGTGCTCGATGGCGGCGTACGCCTTCGCCCGGCTGGAGTTCGCCGGGAAGAAGCTGTGGTTCGCGATCATGCTGCTCAGCATCATGCTGCCGATCCACGTGGTGATCGTGCCGCAGTACATCCTGTTCTCACAGGCAGGCTGGATCAACACGTTCCTGCCGCTGATCGTCCCGAAACTGCTGGCCACGGACGCGTTCTTCGTCTTCTTGATGGTCCAGTTCATCCGGGGCATCCCGCGCGAGCTCGACGAGGCGGCCACGATCGACGGCTGCGGGCGAGCCGCCATCTTCCTGCGGGTGATCCTGCCGCTGATGGTCCCGGCGCTGGCCACCACCGCGATCTTCACGTTCATCTGGACCTGGAACGACTTCTTCGGCCAGCTGATCTACCTGACCGACCCGCACATGTACACCGTGCCGGTCGCCCTGCGGTCGTTCGTCGACGCGACCTCGAGCTCGTCCTGGGGCTCGATGTTCGCGATGTCGGTCGTCTCGCTGGTCCCGGTCTTCCTCGCCTTCCTGCTCGGCCAGCGTTTCCTGGTCAAGGGCATCGCCACCACCGGTATCAAGTAAGGAGCCTGCCATGACACGCCTCAAGGCACTGGCCGCCGTCGCCCTCGTCTCCACCCTGCTCGTCGTGAGCGCCTGCGGCGGCGACTCGGGCGGCCCGGCCGCGAACAAGGGCGAGGTGACCCTGCGCTTCACGTGGTGGGGCAGTGACGTCCGGACCAAACTCACCCAGTCCACGATCGACGCGTTCCAGAAGGAACACCCGAACATCAAGATCAAGGGCGAGTACGGCGAATGGGCCGGGTACTGGGACAAGCTCGCCACCACGGTCGCCGCCAACGACGCCCCGGACATCATCCAGATGGACGAGAAGTACCTGCGCGAGTACGCCGATCGCGGAGCGCTGCTGGATCTGAAGAAGGCCGGTGACCTGAAGACCGACAAGTTCGCCCCGGACACCCTGAGCGCCGGAGAGTTCGACGGCGGGCTGTACGGACTGAACGCCGGGATCAACTCGTTCGCGGTCCTCGCGAACCCGGCCGTGTTCAAGGCCGCCGGTGTCGCCCTGCCGAACGACAAGACCTGGACCTGGGACGACTACAACCGGATCGCCGCCGAGATCACCACCAAGCTCAACGGCAAGGGCTGGGGGACCGGTGTGGTCGGAGCCAACGAGGCCGGACTGAACCTGTGGGCCCGCCAGAACGGCGAGTCACTGTGGACGCCCGACGGCAAGCTCGGCGTCTCGGCCGGACAGACCACCAAGTTCTTCGAGTACGTGCTGAAACTGCGCGACAGCAAGGCGATCCCGCCCGCGGAGGCCGTGGCGCAGGACATGACCGCGTCCCTCGACCAGACCGCGATGGCCACCGGCAAGCTCGCGATGGGCTTCAGCTGGAGCAACCAGCTGAACGCCTTCAGCAAGGCGTCCGGCCAGGAGCTGAAACTGCTCCGGATCCCGAGCACGACCGGGCAGTCGGCGAAGAACGGTTCGTACTACAAGGGCTCGATGTTCTGGTCGGTCTCGTCGCGGTCCAAGCACCGGGCCGAGGCGGCGCAGTTCGTCGACTTCCTGGCCAACGACGCGGCGGCGGGTAACATCTTGCTGGCCGAGCGCGGCGTACCGCCGAACACCGAGATCCGCGCGGCCGTGACGCCGAAGCTGCAGCCGGCCGACGCGGCCTCGGCGAAGTTCATCGAGGAGATCGGCACGGAGCTCGGCGAGCCCTCACCGGCGCCGCCGGTCGGAGGTGGTCAGGTGGAGAAGATCATCCAGCGCTACACCACCGAGGTCCTGTTCGGGCGGCTCACGCCGGACAAGGCGGCGAGCCAGTTCCTCGACGAGGTGAACGGAGAACTCAAATAAAAGCCACCCGCATCGCCGTGGCCGGTGTGCACGGCCACGGCGCGACCCACGTCCACAACGCCCGCCGGTACGGCGACCTGGTGGCGATCGCGGATCCGCGCCCGCCGGACGCTGCCGGCGTACCGGTGTTCCCGTCGCTCGAAGAGTTGCTGGCGGCAACCGAAGTCGACGTCGTCGTGATCAGCACGCCGATCCAGACGCACGTGCCGCTGGCCGGACTGGCGCTGCGCGCGGGCGCCGACGTACTGCTGGAGAAGCCGCCGACCGCTTCGCTGGCCGAGTTCGACCAGCTGTCGAAGGTGATCGAGGAGACCGGCCGCGCCTGCCAGGTGGGCTTCCAGGCCCAGGCCTCGGCGGCGACCCTGCAGCTCGCGCAGTTGATGGCCGACGGCGGCCTCGGCGAGATCCGGGGGATCAGTGCCACCGGCAAATGGCTGCGGAAGGCCGCGTACTTCGATCGCGCGCCGTGGGCCGGCCGGCGGACGCTGAACGGCGTCGCCGTGGTCGACGGTGCGGTCACGAATCCCTTGGCGCACTCGACTGCTGCCGCGCTGCTGCTCGATGGTTCGACCGGCGTGGACGACATCGCCTCGGTGGAGACCGACCTCTTCCGGGCCAACGACATCGAGTCCGACGACACCTCCACGGTCCGCATCACCACGACGCGCGGTACGTCGATCCTGATCGCGGTGACCCTGTGTGCGGCCGAGCACCTCGATCCCGCGGTGATCGTCCACGGTTCGCGCGGCCGCGCCGTACTCAACTACACCACGGACACCCTCGAACTCCCGGACAGCCGGCAAGTCCTTGCGCGGGGCGACCTGTTGCAGAATCTGATCGCGCATCGCGCCGACCCCGCCGTACCGCTCTACTGTTCGTTCGCGGCGACCGGCGGTTTCACCCGCGTCGTCGAAGCGATCCGGCTGGCCGACGTACCGGCCGTCATCGCGGACGCCGTCGTCCGCTGGGAAGGCGAAGGCGCCGACCGGCACCCGATCGTCCACGACGTCGAGCACTGGATCGACCGCGCCTCCGACGAGTTGGCTCTCTTCAGCGAACTCGGGGCGCCGTGGACGAAGCAGTAGGGGTCATGACCGCCGGCGGCGTGGCGTCGTCGCACTTGCGGGACTCGGTACGCCGAGATGGCCCAGGTACTGCTCAAGAGTGAAGGCGGCCATGCCGAGCGCGACCGGGTTGCCCGGGACGGCCGATGCTTCCACGACGAGGCCGGCCAGCGAACCGGGCAGCACGTGAGTGGGGAGCTCGTCGCGCACCGCCGGGATCAGCCACTGCCCGATCGCGGTTGAGGTCCAACCGGTCAGGGTCAGGTGCGGGACGTTGAGCAGGTTGACCAGGTCTGCGAGGGCGGCCGCCAGATAGTGCGCCGTACGGCGAGCCAGCTCGCTGAGCACGGGGTCGTCGGCGGCGAGGCCCTCCGCGACAGCGTCGACGAAGCCGCGTTGCAGAGGTTGCCGCAGGGCCGGGTGGTCGGGGTCGATCTCGGCGAGCGTCATCTCCAGGCCGTGCACGCCGAGGTAGGCCTCGACGCAGCCGCGCCGCCCGCAGCGGCATGGCCGGCCGTCTAACTGGAGCAGGGTGTGGCCCCATTCACCGGCGTTGTTGGTCGCGCCGCGGATCAGCGTGCCCTCGATCGCGAGCCCGGCGCCGACACCGGTGCCGAGGTTGACCACGGCCATGTTGCCGGTGACCTGGCCGACGCCGAACCACATCTCGGCCAGCGTGATCGCCTTGAGCGGATTGTCGACGTACACGGAGATGCCGAGGCGGCTCTCCAGCATCTCCTCGATCCGGACGTCGTGCCACTGCCAGTTCGGTGCGAACACCGAGACGCCGGCGTCGGGCTGTACCTGGCCCGGCATGCTGACCCCGACCCCGATCAGCTCGGCCGGTTCGGCGGTGACGGTGGCCAGCGCGTTCTGGGTCGCCGTGACGATGCCGTCGACGACGTACGCGGGATCGTTCTTGTGTTCGTCGAGGGTGATCGCGCTGTGCCCGAGCGCGCCGAGCCCCAGATCGAAGACGGTCGCGTCGACATACGTCTCGGCCACGTCGACCCCGACGATCCGGCCCCGGCCGGGGTCGATGCTGAGCCGCTCGTACGGACGCCCGACCGTACGACGTTCCACCGTCGCGATCCGTAGTACACCGGCGGCCAGAAACTCGTTGACCAGCGTCGCGACGGTGGCCGGGCTCAGCCCGGTGTGCCGGGTGAGCTCCTGCCGGGTCGAGGGCCCGAGCGTGAACAGCGCATGCAGGACCTCGAACCGGTTCTCGTTGCGCAGGTCATGGGAGGTCTGCCGTGGCACCAGATCTCCTTCAAATCGTCGGTGGCTCCAGCCGTAGCGTACGCAGTTCGGGACGGGTCGGGCCGTCAACCCCGCGGATCAGCAGTGTCAGACCGGCCCAGCCGGGCGGTATCCAGAGCACGTCGGGATCACCGCCCGAGAACGCGGGCCGATCGCCCAGCCAGACTCGTCCGATGCACTCACCACCGGACCAGCCGGTGACTCGCACCTGGGTACCTTCGAGCCTCAGCACTTGGCCGGAGTTCGAAGCCTCCAGGTCCACGTCGAGCCAGGCCTCCTCGCCCGCCTCGAGTTCGAGCGGTAGCTCAACCGTCTGACCCGGGCTGGACGACACTGCGAAGGCTGTCAGTAGTTCATCGTCCTGGACGGTGCAGGACCAGCCCGTCACCGGTTCCAGGGTCAGCAGTTCGGCGCCCGGACCAGCACGACTCGGATCGTGCGGCAGCGTGACGGCGACCTGGCTGCTGCCGGCCGGAAGCAGGATCCACGGATTCTCCGCCGGGACGGTCACTGGGTCCGCGCCGTCGATCCGGACGAAGACGGGTTCATCGAGGTCGCGCAGTAGCAAGGCCGCAGCGGTAGGGGAGTGGATGAGCCGCGTGTAGGTCACTCGTTCGCCGCCTCGCGTACTGCTCCAACCGCCGAGCTGACGAACGGGTGCCGGTTGCCCGGCCCAATGACCGCTGACCGTCCACAACGCCGACACGTCGTGGACGGCGCGGACCTTCCACACGGTGCCGAGACCGCGCAGGGCGCCGAGTCGCAGCGCGGGGAGCCGGGTGTCGTCGAAGTTCGCGTGACCCCAGATCTCAACGGTCGCCTGGATCGGCGTCGGTCCGGTCAGATCCGGTACGTCGATCCGCCGGTTCGCGCCGTACGTCACCAGTGGAGGCCGGACCGAACCTCCGATCGCGAGGTCGACGATATCGGCGGCGCCGGCTACCAGCAGTTCGTCGACACCGGTCAGGTCAGCCATCGTGCTGTACGCGCCGCGGCCGCGAAACACACCGAGCGACTCCAGCGCCGGCGGCAGTTCGTACTCACCGGCAGCTGCCGCCGGAGCGGATGCCGAGCGGCGGCGTACCGAGGTCACTTCGGTCATGACACCCGCCTTGTGGACCGGCTGTGGGGCGAACTCGAGCACGCCATCAGGCTCGATCGACGTGAGCCGGGCAGCTTCGACCGGTGGCAGCGCAATCAGTTCGAGGTCCGCCAGACTCTCGCGTCCGCCGACCGGCACCACAGCCAGGTTTCCGTCGATGACGACGGTCACTGGTACCGCGGACGAGAACACCAGCACGCCCTTCGCGGCGCCGACCAGGTCCGCTGAAGCAAAAGTGAGGGTGTGCGGGGAAGCCCAGGCGGTCAGCGGGAGACCGACCGGCAGGAGCGGGCACGCCCCGGCCGCGATCTGCGCCGGCACACCGGCGATGATCGCGTGTCCGTCGGTCGTGCCGAGATTCGGTACGGCGATCAGCTGGCCACCATCGCGCAGATCCAGTGCACCCATAGCCGAGCTGGTCCGGAAGTCGGTCAGCACCTCGACAGCAGCTGTTCCCGGGGTGGCGAGCGCCAGCCGCGGACCCAGTACGTCGATCAATCGGGCGAGCACCTGGGCTTCGGCGTACTCGACTCGTTCCTGCCCGGTCGAGGAGACATAGCCGCCGAAGTCATAGCCATGGCTCATGAAGTTGCCGGGATCGCCCCAGTTCCCGGTCGACGGCGTGTACCCGAAGTTCCAGCCGGACGACTGCAGGTACGGCGCGATGAGCGCGGCGCCCGAGATCAGCAGCCGGCGCAGAGTGCGATGCCGCCGGTTCGTCTCGGTCACCAGCAGCGGAAGGTCCCGCTCGGTCAGCAGATCGCGATAGCGCCGTACCTCGGCCTCGAGGTGCGGGGACTCGTCGTCAGGGTAGAAGTTGCACGCCGGTACGACGTCCGCCGCGTCACCGGTTGCGCCGTACAGATCGCCCTGTCCGGCGCAGGCGATCAGCGGAACCGTGATGCCGTGCCCGATCGCAAGCTCCCGCAAGGCGCTCAGGTAGCCCGGCCGATCGGCGCAGTCGAAGAAGTCCAGCTCGTTCTCCAGCTGAACCATGATCACCGGGCCGCCGGCCGAATGCTGCCGGGCAGCCACGATCGGCAGCACCTGATCGAACCAGGCGGCGACCTGCTCCAGGAAGCGCGGCTCGTTCTGCCGGACCTGGAGCTCGGGATCGAGCCCGAGCCAAGCCGGCAGGGCACCGCCGTCCCACTCCGAACAGATGTAGGGCCCCGGCCGGGCGATCACCGACAGCCCGGCGTCCTGGGCGAGATCGAGGAACGCCGCGACATCGCGACGCCCCTCGAAGTCCCACCGACCAGGAGCGAGCTCGTGGAAGTTCCACGGCAGATAGACGTCCACGCAGGTGTAGCCGGACGCGCGGACCTGGTCGAGCCGGGCCCGCCACTGCTCCCGCGGCAGGCGGAAGTAGAACAGCGACGCGCACAGCACGACCTGCGGGAGCCCGTCGATCTCGATGCCTTGGGCATCCATCCGGACCGTTCTCACTTGACCCCCGCACTGCCGCCGCTGATGTCCATCTCGTACAGGTACTTCTGGCCGAGGTAGTAGACCAGGATCATCGGTAGCGTCAGCAGGATCGACCCGACCATCACCAGGTTCCACGGCGGGGCCTGCAGGGCTTGCGACGTACTGGTGATGTACTGCACGCCGAGCGCCAACGGCATCTTGGACTCGTCGTTGAGGTAGATCAACGGACCCATGAAGTCACCCCAGGTGGCGGTCAAGGTGAAGATGCCGATCGCGATCAGGACCGGGGCCAGCATCGGCAGCATGATCCGGCGGTAGATGCCGAAGAAGCCGAGCCCGTCCACCATCGCCGCCTCGTCGATCTCGCTCGGCAGCCGGGAGACGAACTGCCGGACCAGGAAGACGTTGAAGGCGTTGGAGAAGAAGTTCGGCACGATCAGCGGCAGGAACGTGTTCACCCAGCCGAGCTCCTTGAACAGGATGAACTGCGGGATCATCGTGATCTGGCCCGGGATCATCATCGTCGCGATGACGATCAGGAACAACGCGTTCTTGCCCGGCGCTCGCAGCCGCGCGAACGCGTAACCGACCAGTCCGCTGGACAGCACCTGCCCGGCCACCGCACCGACCGAGATGATCACCGAGTTCAGCAGGAACCGCTGCATCGGCAGTTCGGTGGAGAAGACCCGGGTGAAGTTCTCCCAGTGGAACTCGCGCGGGATGATCGTGAAGGTGTTGGCGTTGACCGTCTGGTCACTGGACAGCGCGATCGAGACCACGAAGACCAAGGGAACCGACAAGACGGCGGCGACAATGATCAGCGTGGCGTAACTCAACGGCGTGGCGCGGAACGCACGCACGGACATCTACCGCACCTCCGTTTCGTAGAACACCCAGCGGCGGGCGCTCCGGAACGCGATCAGCGTGAACACCATGATCACGGCGAACAGCAACCACGAGAGCGCGGACGCGTACCCCAGGTGGTAGAAGGAGAAGGCCTGGTCGAACAGCAGCGGAACCATCGTCTGGCTGGCGTTGTTCGGCCCGCCCTTGGTCAGGATGTAGACCTGTGAGAACACCTGGAACGCACCGATCAGCCCCATGATCAGGTTGAAGAAGATGATCGGGGTGAGCTGCGGGACGGTGATGCTCCAGAACTGCCGGATCGAGCTGGCACCGTCCACCTCGGCCGCTTCGTACAGTTCCCGCGGGATGCCTTTCATTGCCGCCAGCAACAAGACGGTCGCGCCGCCGGCACCCCAGACCGACAGCAGGATCAGGGCGGGTTTCACCCAGGCCGCCTCGAGCAGCCAGGACGGGCCGGGGATGCCGGCCAGTCCCAGCAGGTCGTTCAGCGGTCCGGACGGTGCGAGCACCATCTTGAAGATCATCGCGGTCGCGACCAGGGGGACCAGGGTCGGCAGGTAGATCAGCGTCCGGAACAGCTTGCGCATCCGGACCCGCTTGTTCAGCAGGTTCGCCAGCCACAGCCCGAGCACGAGCCCGAGCGGGACCGAGATCGCCGCGTAGTAGAACGTGTTCCACAGGGCCTTCCAGAACACCGGGTCGTCGGTGAGCAGGCGCCGGTAGTTGTCCAGGCCCACCCACTTCGGCGGCGTGAAGGAGTCCCAGTCGGTCAGCGAGAAGTAGATCGAGGCAACCATCGGGCCGAGCAGGAACACCACGAAGCCGATGATCCAGGGCGAGGCGAACAGGTAGAACCAGAGCGCCTCGCGGCGGCGGAGCTTCGACAACGTCGACATGCGGGGGCCTACCCCGCCGGCTTGATGACCGACTCGAGCTTCGCCTGGATCGCGGTCAGCGCGCTCCGGGCGTCGGTCTTGCCCAGCCAGAAGTCGGCCAGCCCGTCGTCGAAGGCCTTCTGCATCTCGTTCCAGGCCGGGATGAACGGCGCCCGGTAGATGAACTCGCTGGACTCGCCGAAGACCTTCAGGTCGACCGGCTTGGTCATCCAGGCCGGCTTCAGGAACGCGTCGCTCTTCTGCACCTCGATGGCGGCCGGGACGTCCTCGCCGGTGGCGATGATCTGCTGCTGGGCCGGTGGCGAGGTGAGGAACTCGATCGCCTTGAACGCGGCGTCCGGATTCTTGGTGGTCCGCGAGATGGCCAGGCCGCTGCCGAACGCCGTCACCGCCTGCTGCTTGCCCCGCCACAGTGGCGCGATGTCCCAGTCGATCGTGGCCTTGGACAGACCGTTGATCGCCCAGAAGCCGGTCGTGTTCACGGCGACCTTGCCACTGGCGAACGCCGCATCACCGCCGACGTCGGCGCCCAGATCGGCGTACTGCTTCTGAGTCGGTACGACGCCGTGCTTGGTGACCAGGTCACCGGCCCACTGCAGAGCCTCGATCACCTCGTCGGTGGCGACTGCGGGCTTGCCGGCGTCGTCGATGATCTTGCCGCCGTTCTGGTACACGAAGCTCCACCACTGCGCCCACCAGCCCGCTCCGGAGTATCCCCACTGCTTACCAGGCACAGTGAGTTCCTTGAAGGCGCCGAGGGCGTCGTCCCAGGTCCAGTCCGCGGTCGGCGCCTTGATGCCCTTGGCCGCGAACAATCCCTTGTTGTAGTACAGGATCATCGCGCCGGAGCGGTCCGGGATCGCGTACACCTTGTCCTGGTAGCTGTAGATCTTGCCGATCGAGCCGAACCGCTGGGTGAGGTCGAGGTTCGCCTTCGTCGCCAGGTCGTCCAGCGGCAGCAACTGGTTCTTGCTGGAGTAGACGTTCACGTTCTCGGCCACCTGCATGATGTCCGGGCCCTTGCCGCCCGCGATCATCGTCTGCACCTTCTGCGCGTAACCGTCGCTGGGGATCAGCTGCAGCTTCACCTTCAGCTCCGGGTACTTCGCGACCAGCAGATCGATCCGCTTCTGGTACGTCGCCTTGTCGTTCTCGCCGCCCCACACGGTCATCACGAGTTCGGCCGAGCTGTCGCCACCGGAGGCTTTGTCTCTGTCCGCGCCGCAGGCCGTCAGCGTGATCATGCCCGCGGACAGGCCCAGTCCGAGGAAGCCTCGACGCGAGAGACCCCCGTTCGACGTCGATGCCATCGCCGTGCTCCTTCCGATCCGGGTTGAGGTGGGGGTTAACCTAACCATCAGAAAAACTCTTGCCAAGACCTCGGCGAGGATCCGGCCGAATCGTGACCCGATTCCTGTTAGCGTGAACAACCCACCACCTGAAGGAGTTTTCGTGCCGATCGACGAATCCGCGCCGGGCCGGCTGCGGTGGACCGCCGGGGCGGTTGCCCTCGACCTGCTGACCGACCCGGCCGCGCCGGTCCGGGTCTGCTCGCTGCGTCCGGGCGCTGCGGAACTGCCGGCCGAGCAGCTCGCGGTCAACCTGGTCGAGCTGAACCTGGCCGGTCAGGGGCGGATCCATCAGCCGCCGGGGACCCGGCACCGCACCTACGCGGCCGCCGATGCGCTCCGCCTCGTCGAGGTCACTGAGCAGACGGATGCCGAGGGCAATGAAGTTCTGTTGGTTCGGCAGGCATCCCCGGACCTCGAGGTCGTGAGCCGGCTCGAGAGCTGGGCCGGTATATCGGTCCTGCGTGCGACGACCGAGGTGATCAACCGAAGCGACGGCGAGCTCACCTTGACCTACGTCTCGTCATTCGCGCTGGCGGGGTTCGGCGGTGGGCTGAGAGCGGGCACGCGGATCCACCAGGCGCGGAACTCGTGGTGTGCGGAGTTGCGCTGGCAGGTGCTGACGCCGGAGCAGGCCGGTCTGGTGAGCATCCTGGGCTCGGGTGATCCGAAGGACCGGTTCGCCGCAACCAATGCCGGCAGTTGGTCGGGCGCTGAACTGCTGCCGATGGGTGCCGTCGAGAATGTCGCCGACGGGCTGACGTGGACCTGGCAGATCGAACACCAGGGTGCGTGGCACTGGGAGCTCGGCGGACTCAAGGAAGATCTGTACCTGCAGGTGTCCGGTCCCACTGATGGCGAGCATCAATGGCGGCAACGCCTGGCGCCGGGGGAGTCGTTCACCGCGGTTCCGGTCGCCGTGGCGGTCACTCGTGGTGGTCTCGACGACGGGTTGCGCGCGCTCACGTCGTACCGGCGGGCGATGCGGCGGCCGCAGGCGGACCACAGCGAACTGCCGGTGATCTTCAACGACTACATGAACTGCCTGTGGGGTGATCCCACCGCGGCCAAGCTGACCCCGCTGATCAAGGCCGCCGCCGAGACCGGCGCGGAGTACTTCGTGATCGACGCCGGCTGGTACGCCGATGATTCGGGCTGGTGGGACACCGTCGGGGCCTGGGAGCCGTCGCAGGTCCGGTTCCCGGATGGCTTCGGCAAGACGATCCAGGAGATCCGCGACGCCGGCCTGGTGCCCGGGGTGTGGTTGGAGCCCGAGGTGGTCGGGGTGCGGAGCGAGATCGCCGACCAGTTGCCGCCGGACGCGTTCTTCTGGCGGAACGGACGCCGGATCGCGGAGACCGGTCGCTACCACCTCGACTACCGGTCAACCGCTGTTCGCGAGCGGATGGACGCGGTGGTGGACGGCCTGATCGCGCAGTACGGAGTCGGATACTTCAAAGTTCGACTACAACATCAACCTACCGGGCACCGACGCGCTCGGGGAGGCTCCGGGTGCCGGGTTGCTCGGTCACAATCGCGCCTACCTGTCCTGGCTCGACGGCCTGCTGGACCGCCATCCCGGGCTCGTTCTGGAGAGCTGTGCGTCCGGTGGCATGCGACCTGACTACGCGATGCTGGCCCGGATGACGTTGCACTCGACCAGCGATCAGGTCGATCTGGTCGCGTACGCGCCGATCGCCGCGGCAGCGCCCAGTGCGGTCACGCCTGAGCAGGGTGCGGTGTGGGCCTATCCACGGCCTGTGCACACTCCGGAAGAAGCCTCTTTCGCGCTCGTGAATGCGTTGCTGGGCAGGATTCATCTGTCCGGGCGGCCGGACGAAATGAACGCTGAGCAGCTCACCCGCGTCGCCGCGGCAGTTTCGATGTACAAGGAACATCGCTCGCTCATTGCGCGGGCGGAGCCGCATTGGCCGCTCGGTCTCCCGGGCTGGTACGACGAACAGCTCGCCCTGGCACTCGTGGGTGAGGACACCGCATTGCTGGCGGTCTGGCATCGCGGTGACGGCGCCACGACTGTCGACGTACCGCTGCCAGGTTCTTGGCGAACCGCGGACGTGCTCTTCCCGACCGACCTGCCGACCACCCTCGCCCTGGCTGATGACCGGCTCGGGGTGAGTCTCCCCGCCGGCCCGGCCGCACGGCTCATCCGCCTGCAGCGCTGACCGGGTCGAGGTCTTGACCTCCACCACTGTGAGCGCCAACATGTGAGCGCTAACAGTCGTCCGAGTCCCCGGAAGGGAAAGTTGTGATGAAGAGGTTTGTGGCCACCCTGAGTGGCGCCCTGCTGGTGCTCGGTCTCGCGGCCTGTGGCGGCGAGGGAGCGGGTGGGACGACGGACACGGCGAGTCAGCAGCCCGCGGACCTGACCATCGGCGTGTCGATGCCGACGCAGACGTCGGAGCGCTGGATCGCCGACGGCAAGTCGGTCAAGGAGAAGCTCGAGGCGAAGGGGTACAAGGTCGATCTGCAGTACGCGAACGACGACATCCCGACGCAGTCGCAGCAGGTCGACCAGATGATCACCCAGGGCGCCGACGTCCTGATCGTGGCCGCGATCGACGGCACCGCGCTCAGCGGCCAGCTGCAGGCGGCCGCCGACAAGAAGATCCCGGTGATCTCCTACGACCGGTTGATCCGCGGCAGCCAGAACGTCGACTTCTACGTGAGCTTCGACAACTACAAGGTCGGTGTCGCCCAGGGCAAGTCCTTGCTGCGCGGTCTCGGCCTGGAGAACGCCGACGGCTCGAAGGGCACCAAGACCGGACCGTTCAACATCGAGCTGTTCGCCGGCTCGTTGGACGACAACAACACCCAGTACTTCTTCAAGGGCGCCATGGACAGCCTGCAGCCGTACCTCGACAACGGCACGCTGGTCGTCAAGTCCAAGCAGACCAAGGTCGAGCAGATCGCCACGCTGCGCTGGCAGCAGGAGGCCGCGCAGAAGCGGATGGAGAACCTGCTGACGTCGAGCTACAACGACGGCGCCAAGGTCGCGGGTGTGCTCTCGCCGTACGACGGCATCTCGCGCGGCATCATCACCGCCCTGCAGAACGCCGGCTACGGTACGGCGGCCAAGCCGATGCCGGCGATCACCGGTCAGGACGCGGAGATCGCCTCGGTCAAGCTGATCAACGACGGCGTCCAGAGCTCGACGATCTTCAAGGACACCCGCAAGCTGGCCGAGGAAGCCGTCAGCACGGCCGAGGCGTTCCTGCAGAAGAAGACGCCCGAGGCCAACGACACCAAGACCTACGACAACGGCGTCAAGGTGGTACCGGCGTACCTGCTGCCGATCCAGGCCGTCTTCAAGGACGACGTGACGAAGGCGCTGGTCGACTCCGGCTACTACACGGCCGCGCAGGTGGCCGCCGGTAAGACCAAGTGACCGACGTACTGCTGGAGATGCGGGGAATCACCAAGAGATTCCCCGGGGTGATCGCGCTGCAGGACGTCTCACTGGAGGTCCGGCGGGGCGAGATCCATGCGATCTGCGGTGAGAACGGGGCCGGCAAGTCGACGCTGATGAAGGTGCTGTCCGGGGTCTATCCGAGCGGTAGCTACGACGGCGAGATCCGGTTCGACGGCAAGCCGGCCCCGTTCGCCGGGATCCGGGACAGTGAGGCCGCGGGGATCGGCATCATCCACCAGGAGCTGGCGCTGGTGCCGTACCTGTCGATCGCGGAGAACATCTTTCTCGGCAACGAGCGCCGCGGGGCCAGTGGGCTGATCGACTGGAACCGGGCCAACGCCGATGCCGCGGAACTGCTCGCCTCGGTCGGGCTGGACGAGCGCCCGGTCACGCCGGTGATCCAGCTCGGCGTGGGCAAGCAGCAACTGGTCGAGATCGCCAAGGCGCTGTCGAAGGAGGTCAAGCTGCTGATCCTCGACGAGCCGACCGCCGCGCTGAACGACGTCGACTCCGCGCACCTGCTCGACCTGCTTCGCCGGCTCCGCGACCGGGGCATCACCTGCATCATGATCTCGCACAAGCTCAGCGAGATCACCGCGATCGCCGACTCGACCACGGTGATCCGCGACGGTCGCACGGTCGAGACGCTGCGGATGCAGGCCGGGGAGATGACCCAGGAGCGGATCATCCGCGGCATGGTGGGGCGCGACCTGGACAGCTTCTACCCGGTTCGCGACTCCGCGCCCGGAGCGGAGGTGCTCCGGATCGAGGACTGGACGGTGTGGCACCCGGTGCAGCCGCGCAAGGTCGTCGACGGCGCCGGCCTGAGCGTGCGGGCCGGCGAGGTGGTCGGGATCGCCGGCCTGATGGGCGCGGGCCGGACCGAGCTGGCGATGAGCGTCTTCGGGCGCTCGTACGGCCGCAACATCAGCGGCCGGCTGTTCATGCACGGCCAGGAGGTCCGGGCGCGCACGGTGGCCGAGGCCATCAGCAACGGCATCGCCTACGCCACCGAGGATCGCAAGCGGTACGGCCTGAACCTGATCGCCGACGTCCGGACCAACGTGTCGGCGGCCGCGCTCGGCAAGCTCGCGCAAGCGGGCTGGGTGAACGGCCACGAGGAGATCAAGGTCGCGGAGACGAGCCGCCGGGATCTGAACATCAAGACCCGGACGGTGCTGGACGTCGTTGGCACCTTGTCCGGCGGCAACCAGCAGAAGGTCGTGCTGTCGAAGTGGCTGTTCACCGATCCTGACGTGCTGATCCTCGACGAACCGACCCGCGGCATCGACGTCGGGGCGAAGTTCGAGATCTACACGATCATCAACCGGCTCGTGGCCCAGGGGAAGGCGGTCGTCGTCATCTCGTCGGAGCTGCCCGAACTGCTCGGCACCTGCGACCGGATCTACACGCTGTCGGCCGGCCGGATCACCGGGGAGGTCCCGGTCCGGGAGGCGACCCAGGAAGGCCTGATGGCGCTCATGACCATGGAGAAGGAGCTCGCTGGATGAGCACGACCGAAGACCGGGAGGCCACGGTGGCCGAGAGCGCCCCGGCCGCCGCACTGCACGCCGGGACCAGCGATCCCCGGATGCTGATCATGCGCAACCTGCGCCAGAGCGGTATCTACATCGCCTTCGTCGTCATCGTGGCACTGTTCGCCGTGCTGACCGACGGCGTCCTGCTCAGCCCGGGCAACCTCACCAACATCGTGCTCCAGTACTCCTACATCCTGGTGCTCGCGATCGGCATGGTGATCCTGATCATCGCCGGTCACATCGACCTGTCGGTCGGTTCGATCGTCGCGCTGACCGGCGCGGTCTCCGCCGTACTGGTCATCCAGCACGGCCAGCCCTGGGCTGTCGGGGCGCTGGCCGCCATCGCGGTCGGGGTCGCGGTCGGTGCCTGGCACGGCATCTGGGTGGCCTTCGTCGGGATGCCGGCGTTCATCGTCACGCTCGCTGGCATGCTGTTGTTCCGTGGTCTGACGTTGCAGGTGCTCGACAACGTTTCGCTGTCGCCGTTCCCGACGGCGTACCAGAAGGTGGCCAGCGGCTTCCTGAACGGGCTGATCGGCGGCAATGGGTACGACGCGTTCACTTTGCTGATCGCCGCGCTCGCAGTCGGTGGGTACACGGTCAGCGTGTTCCGCACCCGGCTGGCCCGGATCCGGTACGAGCAGCCGGTCGAGTCGTTCCCGCTGTTCGTCGCCCGGGTGCTGCTGGTCGCGGCGATCGTCATGTACTTCGCCTGGCAGCTCGCCCACGCCCGCGGACTGCCGATCGTGCTGATCGTGCTGGCCGTCCTCGTGATCGCCTATGGATTGGTAACCAAGAGCAGCGTCTTCGGCCGTCAGGTCTACGCGATCGGCGGGAACCTGTCCGCCGCGATGCTGTCCGGGGTCAAGGTTCGCAAGGTCAACTTCTGGATCTTCGTCAACATGGGTTTCCTGGCCGGCGTCGCCGGTGTCATCTACTCGTCCCGCTCCAACGGCGCCCAGCCCGCGGCCGGCAACATGTTCGAGCTCGACGCGATCGCGGCGGCCTTCATCGGCGGTGCCGCGGTCGCCGGCGGTGTCGGTACCGTTGTCGGAGCAGTGGTCGGCGGCCTCATCATGGCCGTGATGAGCAACGGCATGCAGCTGATGGGTGTCGAGCAGTCGACCCAGTCCGTCGTCAAAGGCCTGGTGCTTCTGCTGGCCGTTGCCTTCGACATCTACAACAAACGCCGAGCCGGTGCCACCCGATGACCATCGCTGGACCCGCAGTACCGCGAAGACTCCCGTACGTCGCTCCGCTACCACTGAGCGCCGTCCGGTTCGATCCTGCGTCGATGCTGGGCAGCTGGCAGGAGCTCAACGCGGTGGCCACGATTCCCCATTGCCTGGACAACATCCGGCGTACCGGCGTGATCGAGAACTTCCGTCGGCTCACCGAGGACGACCCGCCGGGCAAGTTCTTGGGCTTCTGGTTCGCCGACTCGGATCTCTACAAGACGCTCGAGGCGATCGGCTGGGAGATGGGTCGCAGCGGCACCGGCCAGTGGGCAGAGGTGCTGTCCGAGGTGGCGGATCTTCTAGAGAACGTGCAGGAATCCGACGGCTACCTCAACACCTACGTGCAGGGGACCGCGGGCCAGGAACGCTTCGGCCGTCTTGAACAGAGTCACGAGCTGTACTGTGCAGGGCACCTCGTCCAGGCTGCCGTAGCTCTGCACCGCGGTGGCGGTGACGAGCGCATCCTCGCGGTCGCGCGCCGAGTGGCCGACCTAATCGTCGACCTGCCGTTGATCGACGGGCACCCCGAGGTGGAGACCGCGCTCGTCGAGCTCTACCGCGAGACGGGCGACGAGTCCTACCTGCGTGCAGCCGAGCTGCAGGTCGAGCGACGGGGGCAGGAGACCCTGACCGGCGGTTTCGGCCCGCCGTACTATCAAGACCATCTCCCGGTGCGCGAGGCGAGCGAAGCCACTGGGCACGCCGTACGGCAGCTGTATCTGGCCGCCGGCGTCAGCGATCTCTACCTCGAGAACGGCGACGAGTCGTTGCTCAAGGCAATGGAACGACTGTGGGACAGTGCCTTCGGCAGCAAGATGTACGTCACCGGGGGACATGGGTCACGGCACCGCGACGAGGCGTACGGCGATCCCTACGAGCTGCCGCCGGACCGTGCGTACGCCGAGACCTGCGCGTCGATCGCTGCCCTGCAATGGTGCTGGCGGATGCTGTTGGCAACCGGCCAGGCCCGGTATGCCGAGGAGATGGAGCGCGCACTCTTCAACGCCATCGCCGCCTCCATGGCGACGACCGGTACCGCCTTCTTCTACTCCAACCCGTTACAGCTCCGCACCGGTCACGACGGTTCGAGCGAGGACGCGCCGAGCGAACGGCTGCCGTGGTACGACTGCGCTTGCTGCCCGCCGAATCTGGCCCGGCTGCTCGCATCGCTGCACGGCTACGCGGCGACCTCGGATGTATCCGGACTGCAGCTGCACCTGCTCAGCGCGGGCACGTTCGCCACGGACACGATGACCGCCGTCGTCGAGACCGGCTATCCCTGGGACGGCGACGTCGTGGTCACCGTCAGCGGACAAGGCGAGCTGGCGATCCGGGTCCCCACGTGGGCAGCTGATGCCGATCTCACCGTGACCGGCGCGACGGTGCTCGTCGATCCGGAGCCGGGAGCGTATCTCCGGGTGGCTTGTGAAGACGGCGCGAGGGTGCGGCTGAAGCTCCCGATGACTCCCCGACTGATCCGTGCTGACGAGCGAGTCGATGCTGTCCGCGGCTGCGTGGCGATCGCCCGCGGGCCGATCGTGTACTGCGTCGAGCAGGCCGATCTCCCCGACGGCGTCCTCATCGAGCAACTACGTCTCGACACCTCGGTGCCGATCACCGAAGAACGCGTACCCGACGACCTGACTCCCGTCCGGCTCCGCCTCGCGGCCATCGCCAGACCGCTGGACACGGACCTGTACGCGGCGTACCAGCCAGACCTTCCAGCCGGTACGCCGATCACTGTCACCGCAATCCCGTACCACGCCTGGGCGAATCGTGGGCCCGGCGCGATGCGGGTCTGGCTGCCCGTAGCTACTGCCCGTTAGAACGGCCGACGTAGACGTTGCGGGCGCGGTAGTAGGTGTCACCGGAGCAGACGCGGAACTGGCCCCGCCCACTGAACCCACTCGGCGCGGAACCATCGACTGTGCGGACTGTGCCGTCGGCCCCGCATCCCCGCCAAACCGTAGCGTCCGAAAAACCGGAGGCAGGCTCTCCGATCTTTCGGACGTTGGGGGACCTGCCGGGTCAGAAGCCTTGGGCGAGACGGTGGTAGGCCTGGGACCAGCGGAGTTCCTGGGTGAAGCGGCGGGTGGTGGTGTCGGCGTCGATGACCGCGAGTTCGGTGCGGGTCATCTCGGCGAGGTCGGCGAGTTCCTCGACGCCGATCGCCGTACTGAGGACCGTGTGGTGCGGGCCGCCGGCGGTCAGCCAGGCTTCGGCCGAGGTGCGGAGGTTGGGGCGGGGCTTCCAGACGGCTCGTGCGACCGGGAGCTGGGGGAGTGGGTGGTCGGGTGTGATGACGTCGATCTCGTTGGCCACCAGGCGGAAGCGGTCGCCCAGGTCGGCCATACCGACGACCACGCCTGGGCCGGGTGCGGCGTCGAAGACGAGGCGGACCGGGTCTTCGCGACCGCCGATGCCGAGCGGGTGGATCTCGACGGTGGGCGTGCCGGCGGCGATGGACGGGCAGACCTCGAGCATGTGGGCGCCGAGGATCCGCTCCGCGCCGGGTGTCAGGTCGTACGTGTAGTCCTCCATGAACGACGTACCGCCGGGGAGGTTGCCGGCAGCAACCTTCAGCGTGCGCAGCAGCACGGAGGTCTTCCAGTCGCCCTCGCCGCCGAAGCCGTAGCCGTCGGCCATCAGGCGCTGTACGGCGAGGCCGGGGAGCTGGCGCAGTCCACCGAGGTCCTCGAAGTTCGTGGTGAAGGCGGTGAAGCCGCCGTCGGTGAGGAACGCGCGCAGACCGGCCTCGATCCGTGCGGCGTACCGCAGGGATTCGTGTCGCTCACCGCCGGGGCGCAGTTCCGGTACGACGTCGAAGTCGTACTCCTTGAGCAGCGTGTCGACGGCGGTGTCGGAGATCTCGTCGACGACCGCGACCAGGTCGTTGACGCCGTAGGTGTTGACCGAGACCCCGAAGTGCAGCTGGGCCTCGACCTTGTCGCCTTCGGTCACGGCGACGTCGCGCATGTTGTCGCCGAACCGGGCGACCCGCATCGTCCGCATGGCCGCGTATCCGGCCGCCGCGCGGGCCCAGACCGCGATCCGGGCCCGGACCGCCGGGTCGGCGACGTGGCCCGCGACCGTCGTCCGGGCGACGCCGAGGCGCGTCTGGATGTAGCCGAACTCGCGGTCGCCGTGCGCGGCCTGGTTCAGGTTCATGAAGTCCATGTCGATCGTTGCCCAGGGCAACTCGACGTTCGCCTGCGTGTGCAGGTGCAGCAGCGGGGTGCGCAGCGCGTCGAGGCCGGCGATCCACATCTTGGCGGGGGAGAAGGTGTGCATCCACGCGATCACGCCGATACAGGAGTCGCTGGCGTTCGCCTCCAGGCAGACCCGGCGGATCGAGTCCGCGTCGGTGAGCACCTCCTTCCACACCACTCGCGGGGCGAGATCGCCGGACGCTTGCAGTTGTTCGGCGAGATGGCGCGACTGGTCAGCCACCTGGCGCAGGGTTTCTTCGCCGTACAGGCCCTGGCTGCCGGTCAGGAACCAGACTTCGGTCGAGGTCACAGAGGTCTCCGTCATCGTTGGCCGTACACGTTCTGATAGCGGTCGTAGAGCCGGTCGACGTCGTCCGCGGCGATCGTGACCAGGTCGCCCGCGGACCGGGCGAGGTGCACGGTGCGGGCGACGTCCTCGCACATCACTGCCGCCTTGACGGCGGCTTTCGCGTCCTTGCCGATCGTGAAGACGCCGTGGTTGCGCATCAGTACGGCGGGGGAGCGGTGGCCGGCCAGTGTCGCCACGATGCCGCGGCCGATGTCGTCGTTCCCGATCAGGGCGAACGGCCCGACCGGGATCTCGCCGCCGAACTCGTCGGCCATGGCGGTCAGCACGCACGGGATCGGCTCGCCGCGTGCGGCCCAAGCGGTCGCGTACGTCGAGTGCGTGTGCACGACACCACCGACCTCAGGCATCTCGCGGTACACGTAGGCGTGTGCGGCGGTGTCGCTCGAAGGATCGAGATCTCCCTCCACCACCTTCCCGTCCAGGTCGCACACCACGATCGCGGCGGGGTTCAGGTCGTCGTACGAGATCCCACTGGGTTTGATGACGAACAGGTCCTCGCCGGGCACCCGGCCGGACACGTTGCCGGCGGTCCAGGCGACCAGGCCGTAGCGGACCAGTTCGGCGTGCAGCGCACAGACCTCTTCGCGGATCCGGCTGAGCGTCATCGGGCCACCTCGTTCCGGAGGGCGCGAAGCCGATGGAGTACGCCGCTGCCGCCGTGTCGCTCGCCCGCGAAATAGTCGTGCAGGGCGCGGTACTCGGCGTACAGACGGTCGTACACGTCGGCGCGGTCGGGGTCGGGGACGAAGGCCGCCTCGGTGCGCCCGCCCATGGTGGCGGCCGCGGCCTTGACGTCCGGGTAGGCGCCGGCGGCAACGGCCGCGTGGATCGCCGACCCGAGGGCAGGGCCCTGGGTGGAACCGATGACCGACAACGGCCGGCGCAGAACGTCGGCGTAGATCTGCATCACCAGCTGGTTCTTCAGCAGACCGCCGGCGACGATGAATTCGTTCACCGGTACGCCGGACTTGTCGAAGGCGTCGAGAATCGTGCGGGTCCCGAACGCGGTGGCCTCGATGAGCGCGCGATACGTGTCCTCCGGTCGGGTCTCGAGCGTCTGGCCGATCACCACGGCGGACAGGTCGTGATCGACGAGGACGGAGCGGTTGCCGTTGTGCCAGTCGAGCGCGATCAGGCCGTGTCGGCCGACCGGTTGCTGCTCGGCGAGCGCGGCGAGGTGGTCGTGCACGGTGACACCACGCTGCTCGGCCGCGGCGTGATACTCGCTGGGTACGCAGGTGTCCACGAACCAGCCGAAGATGTCGCCGACCGCCGACTGCCCGGCTTCGTAGCCCCACAGCCCGTCGACGATTCCGTCGCGGACGACGCCACACATGCCCGGTACTTCGGCCAGTTCCTCGGACGACATCACGTGGCAGGTCGACGTACCCATGATTGCGACCAGCTGACCGGGCCGTACGGCGTCCGCCGCGGCCGCGGTGACATGGGCATCGACATTGCCAACGGCTACTGCGATGCCTGCCGGGAGTCCGGTCAGAGCGGCCGCTTCGGTGGTGAGACGCCCGGCCCGTCCGCCGAGCGGAGACAACTGGTGCCCGAGCTTCTCGGTGAAATCACCGAAGGCGGGATTGAGCGCCTCCAAGTATTCCCGCGACGGGTAGCCGTCCTCGGTGTGGATGCCCTTATATCCGGTCGTGCAGACGTTGCGGGTCTCGACACCGGTCAACTGCCACACGATCCAGTCCGCCGCCTCGATCCAGCGATCGGCCCGGCGGTAGGTCTCCGGGTCCTCCTCCAGCACCTGCAGCCCTTTGGCGAACTCCCACTCCGACGAGATCCGGCCGCCGTACCGTGACAACCAGCGCTCGCCGCGTTGCTCCGCGACAGCGTTGATCCGGTCCGCCTGGGCCTGTGCCGCGTGGTGCTTCCACAGCTTGGGCCACGCGTGCGGACGGAACCACATCCCGTGCACCTCACAGAGCGGCGTACCGTCGGCAAGCGTCGGCAGGACCGTGCACGCAGTGAAGTCCGTGCCGATCCCCACCACCTCGTCCGCCGAGACGCCGGCCGCCGCGACCGCCTCCGGCACCGCATGCCGCAGGACGTCACGCCAATTGTTCGGCGCCTGCAGCGCCCACGCCGGCCCGAGCGTGATATCCGACCCGGGAAGCCGGTCCTCGATCACCCCATGCCGGTACTCGGACACCGCCGTCCCCACCTCGGCCCCGTCCGAGACCCGAACCACCACGGCCCGCCCCGACAAGGTCCCGAAGTCGACCCCGACGACGTACCCGCTGTGAGCGTTAACACTCTCAATCATGGCGTGCCCTCTACGATGCGGCCAGGGATGGCGTGGTGGAAGAACTGGAAGCAGTTAACGCTAACAGTCAACCCGCCGCAACGTCACGGGGGCAGAGCGAGTTGCTGCCTACGGTCTAGGTGCAGGACTACGTAAGGGCGGGAACTACGTAATTCTCACCGACGCGCGCGGTGCGCGGGCGCTGCGAGGCTGCTGGTCATGGAGCTGATGACGAGGGGACCGACACGGACGGCCCGGGGGACGCTGCTGGCGACTTCGATGGCGACGATCATGGCGGCGGCGATCATCGCGCCGAGTCTGCCGGAGATGAGCAGGTACTTCGGGTCCGCCGTACTGGTGCGGCTGGCGCTGACGATCACGTCGTTGGCGATCGCCGTGAGTGCACCGGTGGCCGGTCGCTTCGCCGATCGATGGGGGCGGCGGCGGTTGCTGATCGGGAGCTTGCTCCTGTACGCCGTCGCCGGGAGCGCCGGCTACTTCGCGCGGGACCTCGCGGTGCTGATCGCGACGCGGGTCCTGCTCGGGCTGGCGGTCGGCGGGATGATGACGACGGTCAGCGCGTTGATCACCGATTGGTTCGACGGTCCGCGGCGTGCTTCGTTCCTGGGGTTGCAGCAGGCGTTCGCCAGTTTGGGTGGCGTGATCTTTCTGCCGCTGGCGGGGCTGCTGGCCGCTGGGAACTGGCGATGGCCGTTCTGGATCTACGTCGTCGCCGCGCTCATCGTGCCGTTCGCGATCAGTTCGGTGCGGGACGAACGCCGTACCAGGGGAGTGGCCGTTTCGCTCTCTGAGCGGCCGACCGAGTGGCCGCGGGTGCTGGGGATCTATGCCCTGGCGTTGGGAGCGACGCTGGTGTTCTTCATGGCACCGACGCAGTTGCCGTTCCTGATGGCCAGTCTTGGCCTGGGGCCAGTGGTCACCGGCATCGTCGTGTCCGCCAGTACCGTGACCGGGATTCTTGGTGCGCTGGTGTTTCCGGCAGCGCGTCGCCGGTTCACGCCGGCGACCATCACCGCCGCGAGCGTGGTGCTGCTCGGCGTCGGCTGGTCGGTGATCGGCAGTACGGCGTCAGTCGTCGTGGTGCTGGTCGGGCTGCTGATCGGTGGTGCTGGCGTGGGCGTCGTCGTACCGAACCTGAACCTGCGGCTGTCCGAACTTGCCCGCAGCAGCCAACGGGCTCAGGTCCTCGGCGGTCTGGTATCCGGCATCTTCCTCGGTCAGTTCCTGTCGCCACTGGTGGCGCAACCTCTCATTCACTCCCTCGGCATCCGCGCGACGTTTGCCGCCAGCGGTCTGGTGATCGCCGTCGCGGGTGCGGCCGCATTGGTCCGATTTATTCACAACGAAAGGAAAGTTCGATGATCTACCACGGCAACCGATTCACCCTGAAGCCCGGCGCCGACCCCGAGCAGGTCGAGGTCGCGCTGGAGAGCCTGCGCAACCAGGGCCGCTCGATCCCGGCGGTCAAGTCGTTCGTCGTCGGCCGTGACTTCGGCGGCGAGTTCGAGTACGGCGCGACCTACGTGCTCGAGGACCTGGACGGGTACTGGGAGTACCTCGTCCACCCGGCCCATCTGAACACCGACCGGGTCGGGCTGCCCCTGGTCGAGAAGTTCGTGTCGTTCGACATCTCCGACGACGACGACCCGGAGCTTGGTGCCAAGATCGCGGCGCTGCACAAGCGGCGCTACGACACCATGCCGGACATCAACGACCTGGTGTCGAATCTCCCGGAGTACGTCGGCAGCGCCGCCCCGCAGGCCCACGACGCCTGAGCACTGCGTCAGAGGCGGATGGTCAGGTTTCGGGTGGCGCCGGCTGCGTTGCTGACGTCGGCGGTGATCTCCAGGCCGAGCAGGGTTCGCCGTACGCGGACTCCTTCGTCGGCCTGGACGATCGTGGCCCCGGGCAACAGTAGACGCAGGTGTACGACACCGGCCAGCTGGGTGGGATCGGAGAGTGCGAGGTCGAGTTCGCGACCGCGGGCTCTCCGAACCACTGAGCAGGGTGTGTCGGCAATGACTTCCGCAACCCGGCCGGGGGTCCAGAAGTTGGCCAGGAGGAGCTGGCCGCTGAGGATCGCTTGGGCGTCGGCGGTGTTGCGGAGGACGAGCAGCGGGCTGCGGCGGGCAAGTTGTTTGGTCTGTGCCACGGTTGCGCCGGGGGCGACGAGATAGCTGTACGTCGCGTTGGCCGGATTAATGCCGTGGTCGAGCCACATCGTCAGGTAGCGACGACTGATCGGTGTGGTGGGGCCGCCGGTGTTGATGTCTCGCCAGGAGCCGGTGCGGGTCTCGCGGTGCAGGTGCAGTTGGGGGCTGCCGTCGAGGAAGACGTAGCCGGCGACCCCGTCCAGTTGGGCCCAGCGTGCATCGACGGTCGCGGTGTCACCGAGTTGGGGGACCGCTGGGGATCCGTTGACGATCAGGGGGTTCGTGCCGTCGCTGTGCAGGTTGCGGTTCTCGACGATCGTCTCCACGGAATGACCGCTGGTGCTGGTGATGCCGGCACCGAGCGCTACGACGTACTGGTCGAGGCAGAACCAGGACTTTCGCGCTCGCATCGGTGCGGCGGGGCCTTGGAGATCCTGGCCGATGGCGGCGTACCCGGCGAGGGTGGCGCCGCCTACCCAAGTGGTGGTGGGCCGGGCCGCACCCCATTCGCCTCCTGCTTTTGGTGCCAGCGGCAACTTGTCGACCGTGGTCCCGGGGAGGCGGTAGCGATCCACGGTGGGCCAGAAGGCGTCGGCGTACTGGCCGTTGTCGCTGGTGTAGAGGTACGTCATCCCGGAGCCGCTGTGGAAGCCTTGGTCGTTCTCGCCGTTGCCGCATTCGTAGTACGCGATCCGCGCACTGGCCATCGAGATCGAGTACGCCCAGCCCGAGCGACGGTGGACTGAACGATCCATGCTCGCGAACAGGGTGTGGCCGTTCGGTTCGGGCGCCGCAGTCACACCCTGCAAGCTCTTGATCAGGGCGACGCGGGGAATGGTTGCCCCGGACAACACATTGCCGAACGTGTCGCGCTTGACCCAGCCGGCGACGGCCGCCCGCCATTGCGCTGCGAGTGCCGCGTCGACCCCGTTGGCCAGGCGCAGGATCGCCTCCATGGCGGTGTAGCTGTCGTTGTGATCGGACGCGTTGTAACGCGAGACCGCGCGGCCGCGGACGAAGTCCATCATCCGTGCGTCGTGCACGACCGGGAGGTACGCCTTGGCGACCGAGTCGAACAGGATCTGTCGCTTCGGGTCGGTGACCTCCCAGGGAGAGTTCGCCAGCAGGGCGAGGAGCTTGCCGATGCCGTTGAGCAGCACATGGCCGTAGGTTCCGGTGTAGGCGACCCAGGTGTGCTGGACGAATGAGCCGTCCCGGTAGAAGCCGTCGCCGCTGGTGACGTACTGCCAGGTGTCGCTGAGACCGTCGCGGGCGTGGGTGAGCCGGGTCTCGTCCTCGGTGACCAGCGATCGCACGATGATCGCCTGGCAGAGATCGACCCGGTTCGCGCCGGTCGAGACGATCGGACCGCGTTCGGGCGGGAACATCAGGTACGGGTCGGGGACGAAGTGGTCGATGGCCGCGCAGTACCGGTCGCGAGCCTCGGCCGGCAGCTTGTCGTAGAGCAGGACCATGATGTTCGCGAGCGGCCGGGTCGCGCCGATCTCCCACGACCACCAGTTGCCGAACTCGACCGTGGCCGTGCTGTAGATCAGCTGGTTCATGGATTCCAGGGCAGCCAGTACGTCGGTCAGCAGCGCGGCATCGGCGTGATACTTCGAGCCTGGGGTGGCCCACGCCGTCGCGAGTTGTTCGAGCCGGACGTAGGTGTTCGGGATCGACGGGTCGGCGGTCAGCGGCTGGTCGGTGAAGACGCGGGTCCGCAGCGGAGTGCGGTCGAGTTTGGCCAGCGTCGACACCACTGCGGAGTCCAGGCGCTGCAAGGCGGCTGCGTAGTCGGGGTCGGCTGGATCGATCGCGGTGCTACCGGTCAGGTCGGCGGCCCACTTCGCGCGCAGCGCGGCGAAGTCCGAGGGGGCCGCGGCGGCCGGGAGCTGAAGAGTGAGGGCGGCTGCGGCGGCGGTGGCGCCGGCCAGGAAGGTACGTCGATGCACGGGGATCTCCTGAGGCGGATTCAGGGGGTGTTCGCATGAGTGTGGGTCAGGTCATCCTCTGGGTCAACAGATTGATACGAATGAATTTCCGTCGACCAGCCCAGTAGAGTCAGCGCGTGAGCGGATCCGAGGTTCCCGCGGCGGACGCCAGACGCGGGCAGAAAGCACGGCACCTCGCGGGTGACCTGCGCCGCGGAATCGCCGAGCTGCGCTGGCCCGGCGGGAAACTGCCGACCGAGCAGCAACTGGCCCAGGAGCAGGGCGTCAGTCTCAGCACGGTCCGCCGGGCGGTCGATCTGCTGGTCCAGGACGGCCTGGTCTACCGGCGGCAGGGCTCGGGCATGTACATCGCGAGCAACGAGACCGGGCCGCTGATCGGCGTGGCCGTGCCGTCGATGACCTACTACTTTCCGCGCATCATCGTCGGGATCGAGCGCGAACTCGCTCGCCACGGGGCGCAGATGCTGCTGCGCTCCACGGAATGGGAGCCGGCGGCCGAGCGGCAGGCGGTCGATGCGCTCGTGCGCGCCGGCGCGGCCGGGTTGATCCTCGCGACGGAAGGACCCGGGCTGGACGATCCCGGCGTACCGGTGGTGCTGGTGGAGCGTGGGCTGGAGGATCCGAGTACGACGCACGAGTTCGTCGGGTCGAATCACGCCGCTGGGGCGCGGGCCGCGGTCGACCACCTGCGCGGACTGGGGCACGAGCGGATCGCCTACCTGGAACGGACGAGTCCGCACACGGCTCCACAGTTGCGGGCCGGACTTGGCGACGTACCGGTGGTGTCGGAGTCGCGGGAGCGGTGGACGAGCGCCGATGCCGACCGGTTCCTGGCCGAACTCGTGCGTGAGCGGGTGACCGCGGTCATCTGCTTCGCCGACCGCGAGGCGACCTTGCTGGTCAACGCGGCAGCGGTCAAGGGGATCTCGATCCCCGGCGACCTGTCGGTGATCAGCTACGACGACGAGGTCGCGGACCTGTCCGATGTCCCCCTGACGGCGGTCTCGCCGGCCAAGTTCGAGGTCGGCCGCATCGCGGTGGAGACCTTGCGCGCCCGGCTCGCCGAGCCCGGGTCCCCGCGACGCCAGGTCTCCCTGGTGCCCGAGCTCGTCGTCCGCGACTCGACCGGCCCGGTGGGTCAGTACTCGTAGGCGCCCGCGTCGTACGGCGCCGTACGGGCTCGGCCGTCGGCGTCCGTCGCCGGTGCGTCGGTGGTGGTACCGAAGCCGATCGCGGGACTGCCGGCCTTCAGATGCACGTTGCCGGCGGGATAGTCGACGAAGTACGTCGAGTAGTCGGTGCCGACCGTCAGATTGTTGCTGTGCCGGGCGTTGGTCGCGGCGCCGGTGTTGAAGGCGTGCGCAAGGTTGTTGCGGATGACGTCGTTGTCGGACGGGTTGCCGTCCTTCTGATCGGTCAGCCGGATCTCGCTGTCGGTGGCGGGTGCCGCGGGGACGACCGTGTTGTTGACGATCCGGCTGTTGTCCATGCCGTAGAGGCCGATCGCCAGACCGACTTCGACCATCACGACGTTGTTCTCGATGGTCCAGTTGTCGTACGGCCCGTCGTACGCGCCGATGCCCTGGACGGTGTATTTCCCGTTGTACTGAAAGGGAATCTTGGTGTATCTGGTCCCTTGGCGGCTGATGAAGACGTTGCCGCGCAGGACCACGTTCGTGATCGGCGTGAAGCTGCCGTCGCCCCGGTAGCTCTGGAACATGTCGCGGTGCGGCGGGTCGTCCTCGGTGCCCGGCGGTACGACGGCGTAGCTGTTGGTCGCGGTATTCCGCTCCAGCAGGCAGCCGCTGACCTTGCAGCGATACGCGTCCTCCCAGAAGTGATCGACACTGTTGCCTCGGACAACCGCTCCGGTCGCACCGGCGCCCGCGGTGCTCGTCCGCTCGAGCATGACTCCGTTGCGGACATTGCGAATCCGGTTGTTCAGGACCTGGTTGTTGCTACCGGCCACGAGTACCGCGGTACCGCTGCGGTTGACCCAGTCGTTGTTCGCCCAGCCGGCCGCACTGCTGTCACTCGCTGCCCGGATCTGGGAGTTCTGTACGACGTCATCGGTGGCGCCCGCGTCGAACTGGATCAGGTTGCCCGCCGTGAACGAACCGTCGGCTTCCTGCGGAGAAACCACCACGCCGTCGACGGTCCAGCGAGTAGCGCCGCTCTGGAAGCGCAGCGTGCGCATCCGTGGGGTCTGCCCCGGTTCGGCCCTGATGGTTCGGAGGCCGGAGGACAGGCCGCCGCGGATCACGGGGTTGCCGTGGTTGCCGCTGCGCAGATAGATCACGTCACCAGCCGCGAACGTGCGGCCGGAGTCGAAGACCTCCTGCAAGGTGCGCCACGGACTGGCGGCGGTCCCGGGGTTGGATGACGAGCCGGCTGCCGGATCGACGTAGTACGCGACGGCAGCCGGGGCGGCGTGGGCGGGTGTGAGCGAGGCGGCCAGTAGGACGAGGGCGGGCGCGACGAGACGCAGTCCGAACATTCGAAGCTCCTCCATGGGGCGGCGGCTGGGGATCTCGAACGAGTCTGATCCAGGTCCTGGACAGCGTCAATAATTCATCCGAATGACTTTTCCTCTGGGTCGCGGACTATGTCACCCTTCCTGCGCACCCAGTTCACCCAACTGCGCGCCACACACGACCCTGCGCGGTCGCGCCGCGCAGGCCCTGCAGATGTTCGGGGCCGGCGAGGGCTGCGATGCCGGGGTGGGCGAGCGAGGCGAAACCGAGGGTGCGGTCGGCGCGCCAAGGAGTTGACCAGGTAAGGCGGCGGATCATGTGGGCGGTGCCGGCTGGGGCGCCGGTCATGACCCAGAGATCGGGGTCGTGTTCGACGAAGCGGTTGGCGTGGCGGAGCCACGAGGCTGCTTGGTCGGGCCAGAGGACCGTTTGGACGACTTCACCGCCGGCAGCCGCCCAGGCTCGGGCGAAGGCAGCGACGGCGGGCGCGGTGCCGGGTCCGTGGCCGATGGCAACGGTGCGCGCGTCGTACTGGCGTGCAAGCCTTACCAGGCAGGCGATCTCCTCGGTTGTGTGTGGAGCCGGTACGTCGAAAGCGCCGTCGACGGCGTGGAGACGGGCGGGTGCGATCAGGGGTGATGGCATGTCAGGCGGCGTCGTGGAAGACGAGGGCGAGGGTGTGGCGTTCGCCGCTGCGGATGGCGGAGACGCCGTGGCGTATGGGGGCCGCGGACCAGCCTCGTTGTGAGGGGACCGGGCGGTCGCGGGTGGTGAAGACGTAGCCGTGGCCTTTGGGGAGAAGGGTTGCGGTGCCGCGTGACTGGGCGCGGGGGCGTTGCTCGAGGAGGAGGAACTCGCCTCCGGTGTGGTCGACACCTGGGTCGTTGAGGTTGATGACCACTTGCAGCGGGAAGACCAGGTCGCCGTACAGGTCTCTGTGGAGCGCGTTCCAGTCTTTCTGGTGGTACTTCAGCAGGATCGCAGTCGACTTCGTCTGGCCGGCCTGGTGGCACATGACGAGCCACTCGTCGAGGGTGTCGGGCCACGGAGCCTCACGGCCGAGCCTGGTCCACCAGTCGCGGGCGATCGGGAGGAGGCGGGGGTAGAGCGCCTGCTTGAGCTCTTCGATCGCGGCCGGGTACGGCGTTGCGAAGTAGCGGTACTCGCCTTCGCCGAAGCGGTGCCGGCCCATGTTCACGGTGGACCGGAAGGCGTCGTCGTTGGTGTAGAGGTCGCGGATGGTCGCGGTCTCGGTGTCGTCGAGCAGGCGGGGCAGCAGCGCTCCGCCGTACTCGTCGAGCTCCGCGGTGATGCTTGGCCAGTCCCCGTTCTCGACGCGATCTCGCCACGGTGCGGCCTTGGGGTTGCTCACAGCGCCTCCTGTCGGTTCGTTCGTCCGGCAACTGAACGTTCCGGGCGGGGGAGGTGTGAGTGGTTGACCAGTGGTTAGACCGATCCGAGCATCTTTCACGCTCACTTTTGACCTTGACTTTACCAGTTGGATAACCCATCTTTGCGGGGAGACGCCCCGAGACGAAGGTGTGAACCCATGGCTCGCTCAAGCAAGTTCCTGGCCGCAGGTGTGGTGGTGGCGGCCTTCGGGCTGGTTGCTCTTCCGGCGGAGGCCTCGGTGTCTTCGCCGGTGCTGGCCTATCAGGAGGAGGGGGCCGCGACGTCGCTGATCGCGGCCAGTGCCGGTGCCATCGAGATGGTGGGGGTCGATGGAGTCAACATCGCCTCGAACGGCGCGAGTGTCGGCCTGCCGGACTCGGCGGCGACCGGCCAGCTGGCTGCTGCCCATGCTCGCGGGAAGAAGGCCGAGTTCCTGATCGGAAACTTCTCGGAGTCGATCGGCGACTTCGACGAGTCCGCGGCGTACAAGCTGTTGTCGTCGACCGCGCACATCAACACGGTCGTCGGCACGTTGAAGAGCGCGGTGAACTCGCAGGGCTGGGACGGGGTCGAGATCGACCTCGAAGCGCTGCAGGCACGCGACCGGCCCGGGCTGGTCAACTTCATCAAGGCACTCAAGGCAGCGATTCCGGGGAAGCCGGTCGGTATCGCGGTCACCACCTTCACCACGGAGCAGGAGTTCCAGGACAACGGCTACGACCTGTGGGCGATCGGGCAGGCCGTGGACCGGCTTGTGCTGATGGCGTACGACCAGCACGGTTTCGGCGACTCCGGGCCGGGCTCGGTCGGCGCGTTGGCGTGGCAGTCGACCGGTCTCGACATCGTGCTGGGGGAGATGGACGGCCACAACGACAAGGTGATCCTCGGTGAGGCCGGCTACGGATACCGCTGGTACCAGGACTGGAGCAGCGGTCACGTCGACCAGGTGTCGGACGCCCAGGCGCGTTCACTGGCCGGCTCGAAAGCCGTCTGGGACGGTGCGGCGCACGAGTGGCACGCGACGTTGTCCGACGGATCGATCATGTGGTGGGCCGACGCCAAGTCGCTGGCCGACCGGCAGTCGCTGGTCACCGATCGCGGGGTGCACGGCTTCGCCGTGTGGGACCTCGGACTGTCCGATCCCATCACGCATTCCTGAACCAGCGAAGGAGAAACATGGCACGGCAACGAACGACCATCTTCCTCGTCACCGCCACCTCGATCGCCTCGCTGCTGGGCGGCGGCTCGGTCGCGGTCGGCTCGACCGGGCACGGCGATCACGGGTCAGCCCGCTGTGGGGTGCTGTTCGACGATTTCCTTTACCAGTCGTCGGCCGATCCTGCGCTGGCCGCGCACGGCTGGAATGCCCGCAGCGAGGTCGGTGGTCCAGGCATACCGGGCGCGAGCTGGCCGGCGAGCAACGTCTCTTTCGTCAAGCAGGACGGGCAGAACGTCGCTCAGCTCCGGGCGACGACCAACGGCACGGCGGCTGGGACGACGCACGCCGAACTTCGCCGTACGACGATGAATCTGCGCAACGGAACCTATGCGACCCGGGTCCGGTACGCCGACAAGCCGGCCGCCGGACCGGACGGTGACCACATCAACGAGACGGCGTTCGCGATCGGCCCGACGAAGTTCGACTACGACCCGATCTACAGCGAACTCGACTTCACCGAATACCTGCCGAACGGCGGCTGGGGCGAGACCGGCCCGATCAACTTCCAGACGAGTTATCACACGTTCCGCGAGGATCCTTGGGACGCGCGGTCCGCGGCCGACAACCAGGCCAGGTCACTCGACGGCTGGCATACCTATGTCACCCAGGTCGGTCACGGCCATGCGAAGTACTACATCGACGGCAAGCTCACCGCCGACCACACCGTCGACCAGGACGGCAACACGGTCCTGCCGCGCCAGGACATGAGCATGAACTGGAATCTGTGGTTCATCGATCTGGACGCGCATCAGGGCACGGCGACCAGCGAGTACCACCAGCAGATCGACTGGGCGTACTACGCCAAGAACGAGACGGTCTCGCCCTCACAGGCCGCGGCCCGCGTGACGTCGTACCGGAAGCACGACACGTCCTACCAGGACACCTTGATCAACACCGGGAGCTGCGAGAACTACCAGCCGCCGGAGCACTGATCGCGTTACCAGGCAGCCAGGAGGCGGGTCCGCGAATTCTCGAGGTGGGCCCGCATCGCCTGTTCGGCCCCGGGGTGCGGATGCTGCTGACGGTCCGTCGGGGATTCGGCCTCCATAACTCTGGGTAGCCTCGGAGCAAGACGGGTTGGTCCGGGGAGGCATGGTGCGGATCACGGTGTATTTGTTACGCCCGAGTGCGCAATTGGCAAAAGAGACTCTCCGGGACCACCGTCGCTTCAAGGAGTGCGCCGTAGTACGGCCAGGAGCCGAGGACGTCGAGTGGCGACTCTTCATGGACCCGGGAATTCCCCTGGATGCCGCGTGGCTGAAGCACGTCCGCCCGCTCTTCTCCGGTCCACCGCCGGTTGCCAGCTTTGGCCTGTCTCCGGGCGCGGTGCTGTTGGTCAAGGCGCACGGACGGGTTTTCGCGGTCACGTTCGGGACAGGCTTCCATGCCATCGATGACAGCCTGAAGGAACCTGACTTCGGCCTGCTCGTTGCTGCGAACTCGGTTGATCCGGCGCAGGTGATGCTGGCGGAGGCGCGAGGCATGGGGAAGGGACGGCGCAATGCGTTGAGTACGCTGCCGACGCCCAACGAGATGTTCGCCCTGGGCCTGCTGACCGACGAGGAGTGGGTACGGCGTTTCGGTGGGGTGGTCGAGCTCCCGGGCTTCGCACGCACGATCGCTGGAGCGGACTCATTGAGCCTTGCGATCGACCAATATCGCCTCGCCGATCTGCCGGCGACCTTGGGGAAAGCTCTCCAGCTCTGGCAGGCAAACGACTACAAAGCCCGCTTCCCGTTCCTGACTTACTTCCGTCGGATCGCCGACAAGGTACTCATTGCAGAGTTGGACGAGGCAGTCGAGACCCTCCTGTGCGCTCGCGATCCCGATGTCGGCTTCGCACTTCCGGATGAGCTTCGAGTCACCGCCGACTGGTACCGCGTTGCGAAGCGTCGGAAATCCTACGATGTCTACGAGTTGCTGACCGATGAGATCTACACGGCGATCGACGCAGTCGGCGGTTGGGAGGCTCCACTGACGACGGTCAAGGTCGAGTCCTACGACATGAACGGCGACCTCGTCAGCAGGTCGCGCCCTCTGAGGTCGTACGTGGTTGCGACGGTCGAGCGCCTCGTCGGGAAGGTCAAGCAGCAATACACCTTGACCGCTGGTATCTGGTTTCGGGTCGACCAGGAGTATGTCGAACAGGTCGATCGCTTCTTGAGTGCCAAGGTGCCCGATCTGACCGAGGTGCTCGGTTTGCCGGTCTGGGACGAGAAGTTCCTCGAAGAAAACGTCGTAGGTAAGTACGGCGAGCAGCGTTACAACATCTGGGTAGGGGATCGGCTCGGGTATGCAGTCCTGGACCGAGAGCTCTACCGAGGCAGAGCAGGAGAAAAGGTCGAGATCTGCGATCTGCTCACCAGGGCAAAGCACCTGATCTGCGTGAAGCGCATGGACGGTAGCGACAAACTCAGTCACCTGTTTCAGCAGGGATCAGTGTCTGCTCAGCTGGCTCTTGGCAATGACGACTACCAAGCCATGCTGATGAGTCGACTGCGCGAACTCGATCCGAGCGCCGAGTTCGGCGTCGCTCAGGAGTGGACCGTCGTGTATGCCCTGGCTACCAGCAAACCAGGTGTGCTGAAGGACATCATGTACTTCTTCTCGCGAGCAGCCCTGAAGATGCATGCCGAGGCGATCATCAGCCGCGGCTACAAGGTCGGAGTCGTCAAGATCGACCGCCTTGCCGGAACGCCGCCAGGCGCGTGACTCGGTCAGCCGGCGGACTATGCGCAACGCCGGCTGGCGCCGAGGTGGACCTCGACGCCTGATCCACGCACCGGTGCAGGCCTAGCCGCCGGATGAGCTCCTAGCCGAGGCGGCCCTCGCAGGAGGCTGTTGTGGCTGGGGCGATTCCGCCGTTGGTGGACCGGCCGGTGGGGTCGTAGTCGCTGGGGGCCGCGCGGAGGCCGGCGAAGGAGATCCAGCCTCGGTTGTCGGCGAGGTGGAACCAGATGTCGCTGTCCCACGGCGAGGGGTTGTTCGGATAGGCCACCTTGGCGTGGATCCAGCCGTTGACCGCGACGATCTCGTTGGCGCCGAAGCCGCCGACCTTCGCCGAGAGCGGGTCCGGGGCGCGCCGGATCGAGGCGCCGACCGGGTTCCAGCGGTTCTGCGCGTAGAGCTGGTAGCCCCCGCAGCCGCCGCTGAAGGCTGTTGTTTCGTGGCCGAGGAGGTGGTCGAGACCACGGTGAGCGGGCGGCCACCACCAGGGGGCGCTGCCGGCGGTCACGATGCCGGTGATCAGCGAGATGACGATCGCCTCGGTCCATCGGCTCCGTCGGGTCTGTGTCACAGCGGCCTCTCGCATCGATCAGGAAGGGCAGGTTCGAGGGTTCAGCAGTTGGGGATCTTGCCGTTGTGCCCGGCCGGGATCACGTAGCCCCGGAAGACCCAGCCGCGGGCCGGATCCTTGGGCTGTGAGTTGGCGAACTCTTTGCCGGTGGTCTGCGGCCAGTGGATCTTCAGCCAGACCGGCCCGACGCCCATACTCGGGTCGCCGTTGAACGACGAGCGCTGCTGGCAGTCGGCCCAGACGATGCCGCGGTTCCCGACCGACCCGAACTGCTCGTCGTCGGCCTCCGGTCCGGTCCGGACCATCAGCCCGAGCTTCCCGGTGTCGACGACGACGAACTGGTAGGGCCCGGCGCCGGCCGGGGCCGCGGTGGAGGCCTTGGCCATCTCCTTGCGGAACTCGGGGTCGGTGAGCGTCTCGTCGCCCATGATCTGCTGCACCGTGCAGCTGGACTGGTCACCGTTGATGTTGCAGCCGTTGTTGCCGACGGTGCCGGTGTTGTCGCTGTTGGCCGGGCCGTCGTCGTGCTTGACGAAGGCGGCCACGCCCCCGATGAGGGTTCCGAGCGCGAGCACGGCCGCAGCGACGATCGTCACGGTGCGCCCGATGCGGGGCTTCGAGGGCGGCGTCGGCGCGGGCGTGGGGGACGCTGATGGGGTGGGAGTCGAGGTGGACAAAGCAGCCTCCGAGATGAAGGTTGTGCACCGGCCTGCGTCGGGGGCGCAGCTCAGGCCGGATGCGCTCACTGCGTGGATGCCTCTCAGAGTCAGCGATCTTCACGCTGTAAGCAACAGTTTCCTGACAATTTTCGTCAGGAAATTGATAGGCAACGTTGTCAGTTTGTTGGTATACGCTATCCGAAAGTCGAGGAGGGCATATGCGGGACGATCTGCGGGACTGGTCCCGCGAGTTGACCGGCGCTCTGCAGGAGCGGCGCATCAGTAACAACGCGGCGGCGCAGCGGGTGAACGTCAGCCCGGCGACGTTCACGTCCTGGGCCAACGGCGTGACCCGCCCGAGCGTCGAGGCGCTCCCGGCCATCGCGCGGCTCACCGGGCTCTCGGTGTGGTACCTGCACGAGCTTGCGGGCTATCTGCCCGACAGCTACGCCCCGGCGACGGCGGTCATCCAGGCAACTGAGACTCAGCGCGGCCTGTACCGGTCGATCAGGCGATGGGCCGAGCAGTCGCTGGAGGCGACCGGGCTTACTCCGGCCGCCCACGCCGCCGGCTTGATCCTCGACCACGACAAGTCCTGGGAGCTGACGCTCCGGCCGAACGTGAAAGGTCAAGCTCACCCGATCGCGAGCCATACGCTGATCGGGCTGCGGCAGCCACGCGGCAATTCGCGACCGCTGCACGAGATCCGGCGTGAGCTGGACGCGGCGATCGGTCCCAGCCTGACGAGCCTGGGCGTTCGCTGGCGCAACCGACGGGTTCCCGGCTGGCCTGACGCGCCCGACCTGCTACTGGAGGTTCCCGAGTTTGAGCGCACCCGGGCGGCGACCAGGAGCGATGCCACCCCGACGCCCCTGCCGCCGGTCATCGCGGTGCTCGGCGTTCCGTATGCGCACGCCGAGTTGGTGGGCGCGCTGGCCGCCGATGCCGTCGGCTACGGCTACGTGAACTCCTATTCCGAGATCTGCGCGCGTTTCGAGCTCGGCCTGGGACCGTCGAACCAGGACGTCGCCGAGAGCGGCGCCCGGTTGCTGCAGACCAACCTGGAACGCCGGGACGGATTCCCGCGCCGGACAGTCTGGACCTGCGCCTACCCGGAAGCGTTCGAGGAACCCGTGATCGACGCCTTGGCGGAGCGGACCGACCAGTTCTTCGTCTATGTCAGGGTCGGTCCGAGGCTGCTGGAGTTCGGCGCGGACGTCTGGAAATACGACCTGGCGAAGTGCCGGGCGATGGCCGACCGCTTGGAGGCGTTCGCCGAGCGGATGGGTCCGCACCGGTGCGGCGTCGTCACGTTGACCGATACCGAGGTCTTCGCCCGGGACGCACAGGACGGCGTGACCGACCAGGCGGTGCGGGCGGCCGCGTCCTTGCTGGAGTTGCTGGATGTCCGGCCCCAGGACCGCACCGGGTATCTCGGCGACCTGTAGCTCGCAGGGATCCGTGTAACACGGCGTTCATCAGGGTGGAACAGGGCCGTCATGGGTAGTTGAAACTGTCGGACGTGGTGCGTTCAGGAACACCTGAGGGGACGACCGCGACGAAGGGGCAGGCAGTTGAGTTACAAGGCCGAGTACATCTGGATCGACGGGACCGAGCCGAGCGCGCGGTTGCGCTCGAAGACGAAGATCCTTGCGGACGGCGCTGAGCTGCCGGAGTGGGGCTTCGACGGGTCGAGCACCAACCAGGCACCGGGCGACAAGTCGGACTGTGTGCTCAAGCCGGTGTTCTCGTGCCCGGACCCGATCCGGGGCGGGGACCACAAGCTGGTGCTGTGTGAGGTGTACCTCGTCGACGGGACGCCGCATTCGACCAACAACCGGGCCAAGCTGCTGCCGATCGCGGAGCAGTTCGCCGAGCAGGATTCGTGGTTCGGGATCGAGCAGGAGTACACGTTCTTCCAGGAGGGACGCCCGCTCGGCTTCCCGGCGGTCGGCTTCCCGGCGCCGCAGGGACCGTACTACTGCGGTGTCGGCGCCGACGAGGTCTTCGGGCGCGAGATCGTCGAGAAGCATCTGGACGCCTGCATCGACGCGGGCCTGAAGATCTCCGGCATCAACGCCGAGGTCATGCCCGGCCAGTGGGAGTTCCAGATCGGCCCGGCGGGACCGGCCGAGGTCGCTGACCACCTGTGGGTGGCGCGTTGGCTGCTCTACCGCATCGCCGAGGAGTACGACGTCGCCGCGACGCTGGACGCGAAGCCGGCCAAGGGTGACTGGAACGGCGCCGGTGCGCACACCAACTTCTCGACCAAGGCGATGCGCGAGGGCTACGACGCGATCATCACCGCGTGCGAGTCGCTCGGTGCGCCGGGCAAGGTCGAGGAGCACATCGCCGGGTACGGCGACGGGATCGAGGAGCGGCTGACCGGCAACCACGAGACCGCGCCGCACGACGCGTACAGCTACGGCGTCTCCGACCGCGGCGCGTCGGTGCGCATCCCGTGGCAGGTCGAGGTCGACAAGAAGGGCTACATCGAGGACCGGCGCCCCAACGCCAACATCGACCCCTACAACGTCGCCCGCCTGATCGTGAACACCTGCTGCTCCGCGCTGGAGAAGGCCGGCCAGGTCTAGTAGCCGTACCTCCGCGCGGGCAAGGCCGGCCCGCGCGGAGCCGGGCGGGGGAGTGATCCCGCGCTGGAGTGCAGGCACGCGGACCGGCCCTGCCCCGGACGGGCGTACGCCCGGTCGATCCATCACCCAGTCAGCCGCCGTTGAGCGATCGCTCCGGCTTCAGGCGCCGCCGGCCGGTACGACATGTCTGAGGTTCAGGCGGTCGGGTACCGGCGGGGCGAGTCGTCTCGGGTGAAGGAGTTGTCGATGTCGTCACTGCACGCGCTAGTGCTGAGTTGTTCGTTGAAGAAGTCACCGGCGAAGTCGAGTTCGGAGCTGATCGGCCGGGAGTTGCTGGCCGCGCTCGCGGATCACGACGTCGACGGTGAACTGGTCCGGGTGGTCGATCACGACGTCCGGTTCGGGGTCAGCGTCGACGAGGGCGACGGCGACGAGTGGCCTGCGCTGCGCGAGAAGGTGCTGGCCGCGGACATCCTGATCATCGCGACGCCGATCTGGATGGGGCAGCCGGCCAGCGTCTGCAAGGTCGTGCTCGAGCGGCTGGACGCGGAGCTGGCCGAGAAGGACGACCAGGGCCGGCCGCTGGTCTACGGCAAGGTCGCGATCGTCGGTGTCGTCGGGAACGAGGATGGCGCCCATCACGTCTGCGCCGAGGTGTTCCAGGCGCTGAACGACGTCGGATTCACGGTTCCCGCGGCCGGAGCGACGTACTGGGTGGGTGAGGCGATGGGATCGGTGGACTACAACGACGCCGGCCCGAAGCCGGACACCACCGGTACGACGACCAAGACCGCCGCGGCCAATGCCGCACACCTGGCTCGGCTCCTGCGAGCCGACGCCTACCCCGCAAGCTGAAGGAGAGAATTTCGATGAGCAAGATCGCATTCCTGGTCGCCGCCGAAGGGATCGAGCGGGTCGAGTTGACCGAGCCTTGGAGGGCTGTGCAGGAGGCTGGTCACGAACCTGTGCTGGTGAGCCCGGACGAGGGCGAGGTGCAGACGTTCGACCACCTGACCGCGGCGGAGAAGTTCCCGGTCGACCAGGTGGTCGCCAAGGCCGCCGTCGACGACTTCGCCGCGCTCGTTCTTCCGGGCGGTGTCGCGAACCCGGACGCCCTGCGTCGCGACGAGAAGGCGGTTGCCTTCGTCAAGGACTTCGTTGCCTCCGGCAAACCGGTGGCCGCGATCTGCCACGCCCCGTGGACCTTGATCGAGGCCGACGCCGTCCGCGGCCGGACCCTGACGTCGTGGCCCAGTCTGCAGACCGACCTCCGCAACGCCGGTGCCAGCTGGGTCGACCAGGAGGTGGCGGTCGATGGCAACCTCATCACCAGCCGCAACCCCGATGACCTCCCCGCTTTCTCCGAAACCCTCCTGAAGGCGCTCAGCTGACTCACGGTTCTCCTTCGGTTAGGAGGATTCGACTTTGGTCGGATGCCGGTGGCCCGGGATGTCTCTAGCCTCCTGGGCATGACGAAGTCTGGGGATGCGCCGCTCGAGCCGGTCGCTGCATTGTGGGTACGGCGGGCGGTCGTGCTGCTGTTCGTGAATCTGGTCGTGAGCGCGGCGTTCGCCGTACTGACGGTGGCGTTCGCGACCAATGTCGTGGACTACCAGCTGGCGGCGGGTAGTGCGAAGACGGCCGAGGAGCTGCGGATCTCGCTGTGGATCCGGGCGGCGATGGTGCTGGTGATCGCTGCGTTCTACTGGTTCATCGCGCGGCGCATGCTCCGTGGCCGGCGCGGCGCGTATGTCCGGGTTCGGACCCTGTCGCTCGCCGGTCTTGTCGCCGTCAGCTACCTGTTGGCGACCGCCGCGTACCCGCTGTGGCTGCGCGGGGTGCAGGTCATCCAGTGGCTCGTGTTGCTGGCCCTCGTGATCGTCACCAACCTCCGCCCGGTGCGAGCCGCGTTCCCACGCCCGCCCAAGGCCCCGCGCGAGAAGGGCTCCGGCAAGGCAGCGTGGAGCCTGGTCCTGCTCACGCCGCTGATCGCGGAGTTCTCCCTCGGCACTGTGCCGGTGCGGATGCTCTACCTGGTACTCCTCTACATCCCGATCTACGGCGCCGGAACCCTGCTGATCCGCGAACTCGCCCGCCGCGTCGGAGGCGGCTGGCCCACGATCGCGGTGCTGGGTCTCTGTTACGGCCTCCTCGAGGAAGGGCTCGCGCTGCAGAGCCTGACCAGTCCACACCTGTACGGCGCTGCCGAGTGGGGACCGCGGTGGCTCGGGATCAACACGACGTACACGGAACTGAATCTGCCGTACCACGTGGTCTTCAGCGTGATCGTCCCGATCGCCTTGGTCGAGCTCATCTTCCGCCGCAACGGTCGCCAGCCCTACCTGCGTCGTGGCGGTATGGTGCTCGCCGGATTCGTGACGTTCCTCGGTGCTGTCCTGCTCCGCCTGGCCGTGCCGCTGTCGGAGGACCCCGGCTACCAGATGTCGCTGGCCGCGATCCTGACCGTCCTCGCCCTCATCGTCGTGGCCGGCATCGTTGCCCTGCGCATCCTCCCGCGCCACCGCTTCGCCGTACCGGCTGCTGCCCGAGTGCCAGCACCGGCCGTGGCTGGACTAATCGCCGGTACGGCGTCCCTCGCGTTCCTCGCCCTGTTGTTCCCGATCGGCGATGCCCGCCAACCGGCCTTTGCCCACGGCAACTGGGTTCTCATCCCGATGGTCGTCGCCGCCGTGATCGCGATCGGCGTCGCCCGCCAACTGGCCCGCTGGAGCGCCTCCCCGGAGTGGACCGAACGGCACCGCCTCATCGTCGTCGGCGCCGCCCTCGTCGGTCACTCGATCTTCGGCCTCATCACCCGTGCCAAGACTCTCCCTGACCAACTCGTGATGGCCGCAGTCATCGCCGTCACCGCACTCGTCATCGTCAAACTCGCCCGCCGCGACACCGTCCAGCCCGCAGCCGTGCCTGACGGCCTTCCAGCGGACTGACCGATTTGCCGGATCGGCAACAAAGCGTGCCAATTCGGGCTGGACGAAGGATGCTGGTGCCATGACGACAGCAGAAGAGCACTGGGACGCCCGGTACGCCGAAAGCACCCGGATCTGGAGCGGTAAGCCGAACGTGGCGCTGGTGGCCGAGGTGGCCGGGCTGGAGCCCGGGCGGGCGCTCGACCTCGGGTCGGGTGAAGGCGGCGACGCGATCTGGCTGGCCCAGCAGGGGTGGCACGTCACCGCGGTCGATGTCTCGCCGATCGCGCTCAGCCGGGGTGCCGAGCACGCCAAGGAGTCTGGTGTCGAGGACCGGATCGACTGGCAGCACCACGAGCTCGGCAAGACGTTCCCCGACGGATCCTTCGACCTGGTGTCGGCGCAGTTCCTGCACTCGACGATCGACCTGCCGCGCGAGGAGATCCTCCGGCAGGCCGCCGAGGCGGTCGCGGTCGGCGGCGTACTGCTGGTCGAAGGACACCTCGAGTTCCCGGACAAGTCCCGCCACGAGGCGCATGGCGACGTCCATTTCCCGACCCCCGCCGAGGTGGTCGCGGACCTCGGCCTCGACGACGGCCGCTGGGAGATCCTGACGAGCGCCGCGCACGACAGCCTCAAGGTGATCGACGGCAAGGAGTTCCACTACCAGGACGGCACCGTGAAGGCCCGCCGCCTTCAGTAGCCGAAGCCGCGGGTTCCGGACAAAGACCACGCGCGACTGACGGGGCCGCGTACCGACGGACGGGTAGTGGTCGGCGTGACAGACGAGGGTACGGCGTGGGGCGACGGCGATTCGGGGGCATCTGGGGGCCACTACCAGTTGGTTGGTACGGCTCAGGCGCCGCCGCGGTCGTCGATCGGTAGCGGGCGTGGTCGAACGGGGTTCATCGCAGTCCTCCTGGGACGGTTGTCGGGCGTGTTCGACCTTTGTAGGCGGAACTCGTGGGGACCGGTCCCCAGGTGCACTGCGCGTTCCCTACGATGGAGGGATGGTTCCTGGGGATCTCGTCGCGGATCGCTACCGCCTGGAGGCCGAGCTCGGCCGAGGGGGCATGGGGAGTGTGTGGCGCGCCTTCGATCTGCACCTGGGGCGTGAGGTCGCGCTGAAGCGATCCGTGGGGGAGAGCTCGGGCCACATCCGCCGCGAGGCCCGGGTCGGGGCGGGGCTGATGCACCCCAACGTCGTCGCGGTCTTCGACAGCGTCACCGACAACGGCGCGCAGTGGCTCGTCACGGAGTACGTGCCCGCGCGCAGCCTGGATCAGATCATCGAGGCCGACGGTCCCCTTCCCGAGTCTCGGGTGCTCGGGATCGGCGCCCAGCTGGCGGCGGCGCTGGTCGCGATCCACCAACGCGGCATCGTCCATCGCGACCTCAAGCCGGCGAATGTGCTGATCGCCGATGACGACGTCGCGAAGCTGACCGACCTCGGTATCGCGCGCTGGACGGAGATCACCCAGAGCGGTGGCGCCCAGCTGACCGGCACGCTGGGGTACGTCGCCCCTGAGGTCGCCAATGGTGCCGAGGCGACCGCAGCCTCCGACGTCTTCGCCCTCGGCGCCACCCTGTACGCCGCCGTCGAGGGCGGCTCGCCGTGGGGTGACGGTGCGGACGGGCCGTTCGCACAGATGCGCCGAGCCGCCGAAGGCCAGCCGCTCCCCTACGAACGGGCTCGAGAGATCGCGCCGCTGCTGGACGCCTTGATGGCCCGCGAGGCCGCGAACCGCCCGACCGCCACGGAAGCCCTGGCGATGCTGCAAGGCGGCGACGACGCCCAAGCCCGCGTCAAGCGGAAGCGCAGCCCGCGACGCACCAAGATCCTGTACGGCGTGGGCGTGCTGGCGGTCTGCACCGCCTTACTGGCTTGGTATCTGCCCCACCGCCCGGACACGCAACCGCCCGCAACACCGCAGGCCGGTCCGGATCTGACCAAGGCCGATCCCTGCGCGGCGATCTCGCTGGACGCCCTGCGTGAGTTCGGTACGCCGTTCGTGGATCCGGAGGTGCTGAACTTCGGTAGCTGCATCGCCACGACGACCCTCAAGGATCACGGGGGCAAGATCCAGAGCGTCCTCGACCTGATGGGCCCCGACCCGTCCCCGGATCGTCCGGTCACGCCCGGTCAGCTGGGCGCCATCGAGCGACCTCCGCCCGAGGAGGACGGGGCCTGCAAGCGCAGCATCACCCTTGCCGACACCAATCGCGTCGTCATCACGACCCACAACAACCAGGACGCCGACAAGGCGCCGATGTGCCTGGTCTCGGAGACGCTACTGGGCGACACCTTGACCATGCTCGCCAAGGGACCGCTGCCGGCGCGGAGCTGGGAGTTCCCGCCGCAGTCACTGGAGCACGTCGACGCCTGCACACTGCTCGCCGGGCCGCAGATCAGCCAGGAACTCGGCAAGGTCCCCGCGGCGGAGAAGGACTTCGGTGGCTGGGGCTGCGGCTGGAGCGGCGACGACGATCACGACATCAGCATTCGCTTCTCCCGCGAATGGCCGATCATCGCGGATCCGGAGGTCGGTGGCACGGTCGTCAAGATCGGCAACCGGTTCGCGCGCCTGATCCCGGAGAAGGACGACAAGACGGCCTGCGAGGCCTGGGTCGTGCATCGCAACTACCCGCCCCGCGTGCCCATCCCGGACGTCACCGAGAAGAGCTACGACGAGGTGGTCGTCGTACGGCTCGACGATCCGACCTCGCCCACGGCCGCCGCGACCTGTCAGGCGACGCGGACCTTGGCCGAGGCCGTGGTGCGATCGCTGCCTGGTCCCGCATGACCCCGGATCCCGCGCGAGCGAAGTACAACCAGCTGCGGAGTCTGCGGCACGGGCCGGGGGAGCCCCAGCCGGGCACCCTCAGCGCACTGACGATCAGCGAGAACATCGTGCTGCCTCCGACGCCTGGCGCTGAGGCCAGCTTCGGGCGGAACCGTCTCGACGTGGACCTGTGTGTCGGTGAGGACGACCTCCGGATCAGCAGGGTGCATGGGGTCTTCACTTATCAGCACGGCTACTGGTGGCTGCGCAATGTCGGTCGGCTGCCGATCCGGGTGAACACCGTCCTGCTTCACACCGGCAGCGAGCCGCTTCCGTTGGCTGTCGGCTACACCACGATCTTTCTGCGCGGCAACCGGCAGCGCGAACATCTCCTGGAGGTGCTGGTCTCCGATGGCGAGGACAGGGCGTCGCAGCCACGACCGAGCCAGATGACCGTGCCGCCGAAGCGGTGGCGGCTGACCCCGGAAGAGCACGTCACGCTCACGGTCATGGGTCAGCGCTACCTCGCCTACGACCCGCATCCGATGCCGTTGACCAGGCAGCAAACCGCCGCCGAGCTCGCCGAACTGCGGCCGCGCGAGGCTTGGACCGCGAAGCGGGTCGAGCACATCGTGTCGCGACTGCGGCAGCGGCTGTCCGATTCCGGAGTTGCCGGCCTGCGCCGTGAGGAGGTCGGCGAACCGATCGGTCTCACGCTCACCGTCAACCTGATCCGGGAGCTCATCCAGTCCACGACTCTGGTGCCGATGGACCTCGAATGGCTCGAACTCCCACCGGACAGCTGACGAAGTTTGGCGGTGGGCCTGCTCATCGGGGATCGTACGGTCTGTGACCGCTCCCTTGCGCGTCGATTTGCTCGGCCCCTTGGTCGTGCGGCGCGGTGAGACCTCGTACGAACCTGGGCCGCTGCGCCAGCAGGCATTGTTTGCTGTGCTCGCGTTGCAGGCCAACCGGGTGTGCACGGCCGAGGAGCTGTTCGACGCGGTGTGGGCCGACAAGCCACCGGCCAGTGGGCTGCGGGTGCTGCCGTCGTACATCTATCGGCTGCGCAAGGTCCTGCCGCTCAAAGGTTTGCTGGAGACGACGCGGGAGGGCTACATCCTGCGGCTGCCCGAAGAGGTCACCGATGTCGGCCGCTTCGATGCCGCGGTGCGGACCGCGGTCGCTCGCCAGAAGGAGGGCGACACGGCTGCTGCCGCTGCGAGTTATACCGAGGCACTCGAGTTGTTTCGGGGTGAGCCGCTGAGTGGGTTGCCGGGGCACTATCTGGCGGTGCATCGGCAGCGGCTGGTGGAGCGGCGTTACAAGGTGCTGAGTGATCGGATCGAGCTGGACCTGGCCGGTGGCCGGCACGCGGATATCACTCCGGAGCTGGTGGCCGTCGTGGCCGAGCGGCCGCTCGACGAACGGCTGGCCGGCCAGCTGATGCTTGCCCTGTACGCCGGTGGCCGGCAGGCCGAGGCGCAAGCCGTTTACACGTCGACGCGGGACACGCTGGTTGATCAGCTCGGCGTCGAGCCCGGCCCTGAACTGCGAGCGACCCACCAACGGATCCTGCGCAACGAGAGCACGGCATCGACCACCAAGGACGAGCTGCCGTATCAGGACGCCGCCTTCGTCGGACGCGACCGGGAACTGGCCGCGATCGTTGCGGCGCTCACGCCGGCCGAGCGCAGTGCGCCACCGGTTGTCGCAGTGGCCGGCATGGGTGGCGTCGGCAAGACGGCACTCGCGATTCGGGCCGCGCGAGAGGCCGCCGATGTGTACCCGGACGGATTGCTCTACCTGCAGTTGCACGGCCACACTCCTGGCCGCGAACCGCTGGCCACCCAAGCAGCGCTGGATCATCTGCTGAGCAGCATCGGTGTCAACCCGGAGCGGATCCCGCGAGACCTGGACAGCCAGGCCGCGCTGTGGCGATCCGAGGTCGCCGGTCGCCGGCTGCTGATCGTCCTGGACGACACCCCCAGCAGCCGGCTGATTCTGCCTTTGTTGCCTGGGGCATCAACTTGTGGCGTCCTGGTCACCAGCCGCCGGCAGCTGACCGGGCTCGACACACCCGAACAGTTCTCACTCGACGTCCTCGATCCTGCGGATGCGGCGAGACTCTTGGCCGACGTCATCGGCGCCGCTCGTGCAGCCGAGGTTCCGGAGGCGACCCGCGAGCTGCTGGAGCGCTGCGGGCAGATGCCGCTGGCGATCCGGATCGCCGGTGCCCGGCTGCGGCACCGCCCGGCCTGGACGGTCGAACACCTCAACCAGCGGCTCCAGGCCCAGGACCGGCGTCTGGACGAACTCAGCATCGACGGCCGCGGCGTCCGATCGACCTTCGCGATGTCGTACGAGCAGCTCAGTCCCGAGCAGCAGACGATGTTCCGCCGCCTCAGCCTGCTGCCGGGTCGCGACCTCGACCGGTACGGCGCGGGCGCGCTCGCCGACGTGGATCCGCTCGACGCGGGACTCGTGCTGGAGGATCTGTTCGACGCCAACCTGCTCCTGCAGCCGGCGGCCGATCGCTTTCAGTTCCATGACCTGTTGCGTCAGTACGCCACTGAGTTGAGTCAGCAGACCGATCCGGAGCCGGAGCGGCGTGCTGCCCTCGAGCGCCTGCTGGAGTACTACCTGCAGACGGCAGACCGGGCGAGTCTGCTGCTGACCAAAGCGAAGTTCATCCGGCTCGGCGACCGTCCGCGCGTCGATGGGCCCGAGCTGGCGACGTCCAAGGAAGGTCTGCTCTGGGGCGACCGGGAGAGCGGCAACATCTTCGCCGCGCTGCAGCGGGTGGCCGACGGATCCGCCGACGAGTGGAGCTGGCTGCTGGCCGGTGTGTTCGCACGGCACTTCCACGAACGTAACCAGGTCCATCAGCGTGACGCCCTGCTCGAACTCGGTCTGGCGGCTGCTCGCCGGCTCGGCAACCACGAGGCAGAGGCACGGCTCCGGTGGCGGATGGCCAATTTCATCAAGGTTCAGGAGGGACCGCTGCGCAGCATCGAGCTGGTGCGCGAAGCGCTCGACCTGATGCCCGACGACGGCGACGCCGTACTGCGGGTGGAGCTTCTCGACGGGCTCGCCCAGCTGCTGCGGCTCGTCGATCCCGGCGACGAGGCGATCGCGGCGCACACCGCGGCGCTCGAACTCGCGGAAGCGATCGGCGACCGGCGGATGCTGACCTACGCGACGATGGAGCTGGCGATCACCCAGGGCGCCCGGCACGAGCACCAGGAAGCGCTGGAGTCGTACCAGCGCGCGCTGACGATGGCGCGGACCAACGACGACCGTTCCCTGCAGCCGCATCTGCTCAACGGCATCGCCGAGTCCTGCAACGGACTCGGCCGTCCGGACGAGGCCATCGAGGCGGTCACCGAGTCGCAGCGGATCGCCGAGGAGATCGGGATGCGTTACAGCCAGATGGACTCGTTGTGCCAGCTCGGTGCGGCGTACTGCCTGCTGGGCGACTACGACCGGTCGATCGAGATCCTGCAGCGGTCGCTGAACATCTCACTCGAGATCGCCGACGTGTATGGCATCGACGAGGCCCGCTTGCAGCTCGGCCGTACCTATCTAGCGGCCGGTCGGCTCGCCGACAGCCGGTCGCAGTTCGGTGCGGTGGTCGCCAGCGCTCAGGACAGTCACCGAGCCCGGATCGCGGCGCTCGGCCTCGACGGGTTGGCGGCTTGCGCCGAGGCCGAAGGCACGGACGACGAAGCGGCCGCGCTCCTCGACGAGGCTCTGGACAGGCTTGGGCCGATGACCCCGTTGCATGCGGCCGATCTCCGTCGCCGCCGTGCCGCGATCGACGGGTCAGACTAGGACCGGCCCGGATCACTTGACGCGATCCGGGCCGGCCGGGGCGGGACTAGGGGTAACTGACCACGTTCACCGGGACTGTGCCCGGTGGGGTCACGGCTCCGGTGTCGTTGATGACGTGGGTGATGGTGCCCTGGTAGTTCAGGGACACCGTGCAGAGACTGTGGAAGCGCACTCCTGCGTTGGTGGGTGCCTCGAAGGCGTTGTAGGCGCTGACCGAGGGGTTGACGTTGAAGAAGTTGTAGCTGCCCATGCCCCAGGCCTCGTGTGAGGTCACGTTGTCGCCGACCTTGTACGCCGCGTACCCGTTACGGCCACTCGGCCGGTTCCAGCTCGCCTGGTTCGGGACGTCGTACGGCATCTCGTTCTGGAAGAAGATCGTCTTGCCACCTTGGCCGTTCCAGATCACCTGGGTCTTCTGGTAGTGCTCGACGAACAGGCCGGTGGCGAGCACATTGTTGCCGTTGACAAGCAATCCGGTGTCGGCGGTCGCCTGGGTCCAGCCCCAGGTGCCCGCGTTGCCGTGGTCGGCGCGCCAGGCCCAGATGTGGTCGATGAGCGTGTTGTTGCTGTTGACAACCAGGCTGGTCGTGGCGTGACCGGCGATCGAGCCGCCGATCCGGAAGAACACATCTTGGAGTGAGGTCGGGTTGGAGGCGTGGCTCGCCGATGAACCCGACGGGCCGACGGTCAGCAGTGCCGCGGAGTTCGTCGTACCGGCGTCGAAGAGCAGGCCCTTGATCCGGACGCCGTCGACGTCGGCGACCTGCATCGCGTTGACCCCGTTGTCCGGGATCAGCGTCGGGTAGCCGATGCCCAGTACGACGGTGTTGGCCCTGGTCACGTTGAGGGTCTGGTTGAGGTGGTAGACGCCGGGCGTGAAGAACAGGTTGCAGCCCGCCGACAGCGCCGAGTTGATGGTCGACGCGGTGTCGCCGGCCTTCACGACGTAGAACTGGCTCATCGGAATCGACGTACCGGGGGTGGAGCCGTTCGCCCAGCTCGCGCCGGACGCGTTGGTACGCAGCGACGGCGTGAAGACGCGGTACTTACCGGCGCTGTCCAAGTAGAGGTACGGGACATCTCGCGAGACCGGCGTGGTCGCGAGAGTCGTCTCGGGCGGGTTCGGGAACGTGGTCGGGGGAGCGCCCGGCGTACCGGAGAAGACCATGTTCCAGACGCCACCGGCCCAGCTGCCGAGGTTGCTGTCGCGGGTGTACCACTGCTGCTGGGAGATGGACGCGGTCTGGCCGGACACCTTGGTGTCGGCGATGTAGCCGCCGCTGGCGAAGCCGTAGCTCGCCGGGTAGAGCTGCAGGTTGCCGCGGATGTCCATCCGGCGGAACGGCGCCGCCTGCGCGACCGCCCAGCGGTTGGAGCCGCCGATCGGGTTCACGGCCATGTTCTCGGCGGAGCGCCAGAAGTTCTGCAGGGCAACGCCTTGGTCGGACTCGTTGAACGCGTCGACGGTGATGGCGCCGTTGATGACGACGTCGCCGGGGTTCTGGCCGAGGCCCGCGACCGAGGTGTAGTAGCCGACATCGTCATGCACGCTGTAGGAGCCGGGCTTGAACAGATGCGCCACCCGACGGTTCGCCATCTGCGCGGTCAGCGTGTCCTTCTGCGCGTTGAAGTCCGCATCGAGCTGCGCCTGGATGGTCGTCGACGACATGCTCGGGTCGAAGATGCGCGTGTTCGGACCGAAGTTCGGTACGTCGGGCTGCGTCGTACAGCTGACCGGTGCACTACCGATCGTGTACGTCGCACTGCCCACCGCGGAGTTCGTCAGCCCGGACTTGAGACCGATCGCGTTGACCGTGCGCGACGACGGCACGCTGATCGGACCGCTGTACAGCGTCGACGAGGCCGTCGGCGTGGATCCGTCCACCGTGTAGCGAATCGTCGAGCCGGCGGTGGCCGTCGAGATCGTCACCGTCTGCGCGGTCGTGTAGTTGCCGCCGGCGGGGGAGAAGGTCGGCGTCTCGACCGCCGGCGTGGTCGTGCCGCCGTGGGTGTAACTGAAGTGCGGAGTGTCGTACTGCGGCCCGCTCTTCTCGTAGGTGAACCAGTAGTCGACCACCGTTCCCGACGACAGACCGCTCACGGTCTTGCGCCAGGTCCCGCCGCTGAGGTCCATCCGGAGGTTCTGCTGGCCAAGGCCTGCGACCGTGTAGTGCACGTCGACGTAGACCGCCGCCGTGGTCGGGGTGAAGGCGATCTGGGCCTGGGTCGCGTTCAGCGACGTGACCGACTGCGTGTAGTCGTCGGCCGCCGTCGCTACGCCACCCACCAGGAGGGTCGAGCAGACGGCCAGAACAAGCGCGACGATCGCCGCACGCCAATGAGTACGACTTCGTTCGATCACGGGGTACCACCTCCGGGCGGAACAGGGCGGGTGACTGCAGTCATGTGAGAGCGCTCTCACATGAGCGGACAGTAAGCCGGGACCCACGCTGAGGGGAAGGGTTCGGTCGCAGGCGGTTGTTCGTAGCCCACCCACGGGCCCGCCGGGCAAACGGTTGATGAATTACTTTAGGAACTTGCGTTTCTTATTCGGGACGGTGGGGATACTGCGGGCAATCGCACTTGTCATATCTGGAGGAACCCCTATGAGATTCCGCCCCGTCTCATCCGTTCTGACCGCGGTCGCGCTGCTGGGGGCCGGTCTGCTGCCGGCCGTCGAAGCATCCGCCGTACCGCAGGCTGCGCCCGGTGAACCGTCCGGGCTGACCGTTCGCGAGACCGCGGCGGCGGCGCCCGCGGCCGGGAAGCGGGTTGTCGGCTACTTCACCGAGTGGGGTGTCTACGACCGCAACTACCACGTCAAGAACATCAAGACGAGCGGTTCGGCGGCCAAGCTGACCAACATCGTCTACGCCTTCGGCAACACCACCAACGGCCGCTGCACGATGGGTGACAGCTACGCCGCCTACGACAAGGCGTACGACGCGGCGGGGTCGGTCGACGGTGTCGCGGACACCTGGGACGCCGGAGCACTGCGCGGCAACTTCAACCAGCTGCGGAAGCTGAAGCGCGAGTTCCCGAACATCAAGGTGGTCTGGTCCTTCGGCGGCTGGACCTGGTCCGGCGGCTTCACGCAGGCCGCTCAGAACCCGACGGCCTTCGCCGACTCCTGCTACAGCCTGGTCAAGGACCCGCGCTGGGCCGATGTCTTCGACGGTATCGACGTCGACTGGGAGTACCCGAACGCCTGTGGTCTGTCCTGTGACACCAGCGGCCCCAACGCGTTCAATAACGTGATCACCGCGCTGCGGAACCGCTTCGGCTCCTCGGCTCTCGTCACCGCCGCCATCACCGCGGACGGCACCAACGGCGGCAAGATCGACGCCACCAACTACGCGGCGGCCGCGAGCAAGCTCGACTGGCTGATGCCGATGACATACGACTACTTCGGTGCGTTCAACGCGCAGGGCCCGACCGCTCCGCACTCACCGCTCACGTCGTACAGCGGGATCCCGACCGCCGGCTTCTACAGCGACGCCGCGATCCAGAAGCTGAAGAGCAAGGGCATCCCGGCCTCGAAGCTGCTGCTCGGCATCGGCTTCTACGGTCGCGGCTGGACCGGCGTCACCCAGGCCGCTCCCGGCGGCCGTGCAACCGGCGCCGCACCCGGCAAGTACGAGGCAGGCATCGAGGACTACAAGCTGATCTCGACCCGCTGCCCGTCCAACGGCACGGTCGGCGGTACGGCGTACGCGTTCTGCAACGGACAGTGGTGGGGCTACGACACCCCTGCCACCATCCGCAGCAAGATGACCTACGCCAACGGCCAGGGCCTCGGTGGCGCGTTCTTCTGGGAACTGTCCGGAGACACCAGCAACGGCGCCCTGATCACCGCGGTCAAGACGATCGGCTGACGCCGTACCGGCGGCGCCCGGGGAGCTCCCCGGGCGCTGTTTCGTTGCGCGTGGCAACTGGATTTGCCGGCGCCGGGCCGCGAGGATCGAGCGATGTCGACTGTGTTGCCCGCGGTGCTGGCGATCTTCCTCGGCGGTGCGCTGGCCTTCGTCCTGCTGACGCCGTTCGTCTATCGCACCTATCGGCGACGGGGTGAGCTCGGCTTCTGGCCGACAGTGCTCGCGTTCGGCTCGCTGCTGTACGGGCTGGCGCTGGTGGCGTACGTGCTCTTCCCGATTCCGGCGATCGACGCGGCCTGGTGCTCGGCGCACACCGCGCTCACGCATCCGCAGTTGAACCCACTTCAGTTCGTGGACGACATCGCGAAGTACCACAGCAGCCTGCTCGCCAATCCGGCGGTGCAACAGCTGGTCTTCAACGTCTTCCTCTTCATCCCACTCGGCGCGTACCTGCGGCACTACACGCGACGTGGTCCGCTGACGATCGTGGCGATCGGTCTCGGCGTCTCGCTGGCGATCGAGCTGACCCAGCTCACCGGCAACTGGTTCCTGTTCCGGTGCCCCTACCGGTTGTTCGACGTCGACGATCTGCTGACCAACACCGTCGGTACGGCGCTGGGCCTGCTCTTCGCGCCACTGCTTTCGCTGCTCGATCGTCGTCGCCACGGGGTCACCGCCGACGAGCCGCGGCCGGTGACGGTCTGGCGCCGGTTGCTGGGCATGGTGGTCGACTTCGTGGCGGTGACCGCGTTCGGCGGCACCTTCGCCATCCTCACCAACCTGGTCTACCACGGTGTCACCGGCGGCTGGCTGGATGGCGGTGCCGGTGGACGACTGGTCAACCTGACGCTCACCACGTGGTTGCCGGTCATCCTGCTGTTGGCCCTCCCGGCACTGAGCCGGCGGCAGGCGACGATCGGTCAGCTAGCCGTTCGGCTGCGCCGGGTGCGGCCGGGCGGTGGGCCGGCTCGCGGGCGGATGGTGGTGGCTCTGTTCTGCGGGACCTTCGGGTACTTCGTCTTCTACAGCCTGGGCGATTACGTGCCGGCGCTCGAGCGGCTGGCGCAACTGCTACCGCTCGCGACATTCGTCCTGGTGGTCTTCCGCAAGGATCGCGCCGGTCTGTCCGGACTCGTGAGCGGGCTGAGGCTGGAAGACGATCGCGGCTGATGCATGGACCGGGGTACTGGGTGAACTGTCACGGGGGACCGGTGGATCGTCTGCCGGAGTGAACGAAAGGAACCACCACCATGCTTTTCCTTCTGTGGATCATCGCCGCCATCCTGGTCATCTCCGGGATCGTCTCGATCGTGCGCGGCGGACTGATGTGGGGAATCATCCTGATCGTGGTCGGCCTGCTGGTCGGTCCGGGTGGAGTCAGCATCTTCAACTGATCCGCGGTATGCCCGCGGACCCTGGACAGCGATCTGGGGAGCATCCACCCCCCGAAGCGGGCGTGGATCCTCCCCGAACCAGCTCGGTCCCGGGCTGGAATCCTCCCCAAACCGGTTTGGGGAGGATTTTGTTCGCGCTCGCACGTGCTGTCAGGACTTGCGGGCGGCGCGGAAGAGCAAAGCACCCGCGGCTGTCGCCACCCCGGCCGCGGTCGCGGTGAGTACGTTGCGGTGGCGTGAGGACCAGAACTCGAAGCTCCGGCTGGTGGCCTTGTCGTCGAAGGCGCCGTGCGCGCCGAAGTCGCGATCGGCGTCGGCCGGCTTCCAGAGGTTCTCGGCGTCGGGCTTGGTGAGTTCGCTGTTCTGCTGGGATTCGTAACCGGTCCGGGCCAGGTAGCGATCGAGCAGCCCCGGGACGAACTTGTTGGCGATCAGCGTGCCCAGGGTCGGACCGCCGATCCAGTACTCGCGACGCTGCGGATGATCGGCCGCGAAGACGACCGCGTCGGCGGCGACCTCGGGCTGGAAGATCGGCGGGACGGGTTGCGGATGCTCGGGCAGCCGGGACAGCACCCAGGAGAACTGCGGGGTGTTCACGGCCGGCATCTGAACCATCGTGACATGCACATTCGTCTTGTCATGCAGGAGTTCCGACCGCAGTGAGTCGTGGAACCCCTGGATCGCGTGCTTCGCTCCGCAGTACGCCGATTGCAGCGGGATCCCGCGGTAGGCCAAAGCCGACCCGACCTGGACGATCGTGCCGCGATCACGCGGCTTCATCCGGTCGAGCGCCGCCCTGGTCGCGTACACGTACCCCAGGTACGACACCTCGGTGACGCGCTTGAACTCGCTCGGCTCGATCTCGGTGAACGGCGCGAAGACGCTGGTGAAGGCGACGTTGACCCACACGTCGATCGGCCCCAACTCGGCCTCGACCCGGGCCGCGGCCGCCTCCACCTCGTCGTACTCGGCCACATCGACCGCGATCGGCAACGCCGTACCGCCGGCTGCCTCGACGTCACGTGCCGCGGCGCGCAACCCTTCCGCACCCCGCGCGAGCAGCGCGACCTTGGCCCCGCGCCGGGCGAACGCGATCGCGCTCGCCCGGCCGATTCCGGCGCTGGCGCCGGTGACTACGACAACCTGGCTCACAGCTCTCCTTCGCTCTCAACCTTCTTCTTCAACTCGTTCTTGGGCAGTCCCGACGTTCCGGAGATGTCCGCGTTCGCCGCCTGCGTCAGGAGCTGGTCGCGCGTCATGTCGCCGGGCTGCTCGCCGAGATGCTTGGCACGGCTCGTCGCGAAGGCATCCGCGAGCTCGGTACGGCGTTCGGCCGACAGGTTGCTGCGCATCCCGGGCAGGAGCTTCGTCTCCTCTTCCTCGACGTGATGCGAGATCGCGTCGACGAGGTTCTGCAGCACCTTGTCGAAGTCCGGCGACTTCGGATCGGTGTCGGCGAGCTTGGCCAGCAACTTGTCGGCCTCGATGTGCTCCTGCTGGCTGTGCGAGACCTCTTCCTTCTCGCCCGCCTCCGAGGCGGCGACCGGGTAGACCTCGGCCTCCTCGGCGCGGCTGTGCGCGGTCAGTAGCGTGGTGAGCACCGGCAGCAGCGTCGGTCGCTTCTCCGGGTTCTCCTTGAGCTCATCGAAGAGCCGCTCGGCCTCTCGGTGGTCCTGCATGATCAGGTCGACTACGTCCGCGGTCATGGTGCTCCTTCGTGCGTCATGGTTCGGTGCTTTCCGGTACCCAGGCGGAACCAACGTGTACGGCGGGACGCGCAGGGGCACGGGAAAGCCATGCGACTCACGGAGACGGCCGATATCTGGTGGAAGAACGCAGTGATCTACTGCCTCGACGTCGAGACCTTCTTCGACACGAACGGCGACGGCTCGGGTGATCTGCGCGGCGTCGGCCAGCGGATCGATCATCTGGCCGATCTGGGCGTGACGTGTCTGTGGCTGATGCCGTTCTATCCGACGCCGGACCGCGACGACGGCTACGACATCACGGACTTCTACGGCGTCGACCCGCGGCTCGGCACCCACGGCGATCTGGTCGAGCTGCTCACGCTGGCGCAGGATCGCGGGATCCGGGTGATCGCGGACCTGGTGGTCAACCACACCTCGAACGAGCATCCGTGGTTCCAGAGCGCGCGGTCGTCGCCGGATTCGCCGTACCGGGGCTGGTATGTCTGGCGCGACGAGCCGCCGGCGAACCAGCACGAGGGGATCGTGTTCCCGGACCAGGAGACGAGCCTGTGGGAGTACGACAAGAAGGCGGGGCAGTACTACCTGCACCAGTTCTACAAGCATCAGCCGGATCTCGACATCGCGAACGCGGAGGTGCGCGAGGAGATCCAGCGCGTGATCGGCTTCTGGGCCGAGCTCGGTCTGTCGGGGTTCCGGGTGGACGCCGTACCGTTCCTGCTCGACACGTCCGGTGCGGTCGACGCGGGCAACCTGCCGGATCCGCATGGGTACCTGCGCGACCTTCGGGCGTTCCTGGAGCGGCGGCGCAGCCAGTCGATGCTGCTCGGCGAGGTCAACCTCAAGTATCCCGACGTACGGCGCTTCTTCGGTGACGAGGACGGCGACGAACTCACGATGTGCTTCGACTTCATCGGGATGCAGGCGCTCTACCTGTCGCTGGCCCGCAACGACCCGGCCTCGTTGGTGAAGGCGTTGCGCGAGCGTCCGCTGGCCGCGAAGCAAGGCCAGTGGGGCACGTTCGTGCGCAATCACGACGAGCTGACCCTGGACAAACTGTCCGATGCCGAACGGCAAGAGGTCTTCGACGCCTTCGGCCCCGACAAGGGTATGCAGCTGTACGGCCGCGGTCTGCGCCGGCGGCTGCCACCGATGCTGGACAACAACCAGGCCCGGATCAAGATGGTCTACAGCCTGCTGTTCTCGATGCCTGGGACGCCGGTGCTCTTCTACGGCGAGGAGATCGGGATGGGGGAGAACCTCGCGATCGAGGGCCGACGCGCTGTCCGTACTCCGATGCAGTGGACCGACGGACTCAACGGCGGCTTCTCCACGGCCGACCCGTCGCAACTCGCGGCGCCGGTCACCGAGGGCGAGTTCGGCCCGGCGAACGTCAACGTGGCCGCTCAGCGCCGCGATCCGAATTCACTGCTCAACTGGATCAAGCTGCTGGTACGGCGGTATCGCGAAAGCCCGGAGTTGTCCTGGGGCGAGTGCACGATTCTCGATCACAACTCATCGACCGTCTTCGCGCATCGCTCGACGTACGAGGACGGCGTGATTGTTGCCGTGCACAACTTTGCCGACGAGTTCGTACAGGTGAAGCTCGAGGTCGCGGACGCCGGGGCGGATCTCCGCGCGGTCGATCTGCTCCGGGCCGGGACGACCGACGTGGCCGCGGACGGCACGTTGTCGCTGGACCTGGAGCCGCACGGAGTCCGTTGGCTACGCGTCGTCGGACCGGACGACCGCTACATCATCTGAGGCCGCGGCCCTCGGCCAGCAACGCGAGGCGCTGCAGCGTCTCCGCGTTGCGCACATGCAGGATCGGGTCGGCGATCTGGGCCGGGATGAGCGTCGCCGGCCCCTTCGTCATGTGCTCACGCATGACGAGGTGACAGACGCCGTCCTTCTCGGTCGCCTCGAACTCGACCCTCCCCTCACCCGTCGGCCAGGCCCGCACCTTCAGTTCGAGCAGCCGTAGCGGCTCGTACCGGGTCACGGTCGTCGCATCGTTGATCAGCAGCGGCCAGGCGCCGACCGAGTGGTGAATGCTGTGCCCGGGCTCCGGCCAGCCCGGCTCGACGTCCCGGATCCGGGAGGCCCCGACCACCCACGCGGCATAACTCCACCCGTCGGTCAGTACGGCGAACACGTCCTCGACGGACGCGTTGATCAGGCGCTCGGTTTCACTCATGCGGGTCCAGTACCCCCGGCTCAACCCTTCCGGGCGTGGAACAGCGCGGCGCGGGCGGCATTGGAACCGCAGGCCCCGTGCACTCCACCGCCGGGATGCGCTGAGGCGGAGGCGAGGTAGAGCGACTTGATCGCGGTTTCGGACCGGCCCAGACCGGGCATCGGCCGGAGAAACAGTTCCTGGCGCAGGCCCGACGTACCGCCGTTGACGGCGCCGCCGACCAGGTTGGCATCGCGGCGTTCGAGCTCACGCGGGCTGAGGATCCGGCGCGCGGTGATCCGCTCGGCGAACCCTGGCGCGAATTGCTCGACCCGAGCCTCGATCCGCGCAGCCATCAACTCGGCCTCGGCGTCATCCCAGTGCCCGGTCAAGGCGCCGCCGGCGTCACCGCGCGTCTCCTGCGGGACGTGCGTGTAGGCCCAGGCGGACTCCGTGCCGGCCGGAGAGCGGGTGGCATCGGCGGTCGTCATCTGGCCCATCAGGAGGAACGGCCGGTCAGGGATGTACCCGGCGGCGAGCTGCCCGGACCATCGCCGTAGATCCGCGACCGAGTCCGCGAGATGCGCCGTACCGGGCGCCAGTGCGGGCTGCTCCCGCCACGGAATCGGTGAGCTCAGCGCCCAGTCGACCTTGATCGTGCCGGGATCCCACCGGAACGCCCGCAACCGCTGGTGCACATGCTTCGGTAACTGCTCGCGCGGAATGAGGTCCCGATACAACGCGGGCGCCGAGACATCCGCGAGCACCGCCCGCGCGGCGCCGTACTCGGTTCCGTCAGTTGTCCGTACGCCGATCGCCCGGCCACCGCGGATGAGGATCCGATCGACGCGAGCCTGGCAGACGACTTGGCCGCCATGCGCGACGAACCGTTTGACCAGTGCCTGCGAGAACTCACCAGCACCACCGCGTGGAACGGGATACCCGTACTGCTGCGCGATCATCACCAGCAGCCACCCCATCAACCCCGACCCCGGTGCCGTCGGAGCGATGTCGGCATGCTGCGAATTGGTTGCCATCAGCATCTTTGCGGCCTCGCCCGTGAACCGCCGATCGCCGACCCACTGGGTCGGTCCGAGCAACAGCTGCAGCCGTTTCCACCCCCGCACCCCCAAGAGGTGTCGCAGTACGCCGGCCCCGGCGCGTACCGGCGGGAACGGACTGAGCAACGCATCGATCACAGCCGGCCCGACACGCTCCCAATCGGAGTAGAGCTCAAGCCAAGCCTGCCCATCACCGGCCTGCAGCGTGTCCAGCGCGGCAGCCGTGTCAGTCGGATCGGGATGCACCAGCGCCCATCCGCCACCCGAGACCGGGTTCCCCACCGGCGCGGGCGCGTTGGACCACTCGAGCCCATACTCGCCGAGGTTCAAATTCTTGATCGTCGGCGACACCGCGGCCAACGGATAGAACGAGCTGAACGTGTCGTGTACGAACGCCGGATCGACCTCGGTCGAACTCCGCACCCCACCGCCCACCGCGTCGTTCGCCTCGAGCAGGACAACGTCCCACCCGGCATCGACCAGCAGGTTCGCCGCCACCAGCCCGTTCGGGCCCGCACCGACCACGACAGCATCACTCACAGTCTGTCGGTGCCCAGCCGCAAACGGTGCCAAGCCAACGATTGATTGTTCGGCGAGCTCTTGCGCTCGGGCGGATCGGAGCCTACTTTTCCGACTAATCATTAGGAAAGTTTCCTAACGGTTGAGTCTCTGCAGCTTCCTTTACCGCCCGGAGGACACCGCTGATGTCTTATCTACTTCGTGGGCTGACCGCTGCGGCGGTCGTTGCCTCTGCACTGTTCGTCCCACCTGCTCCGGCCGCGCAAGCGGCCGACACCTTGCTCTCCCAGGGGAAGCCCGCCACCGCGTCGTCCGTCGAGAGTAGTGGGTTCGCGGCCGGCCTGGCCGTGGACGGAAACGCCAGTACTCGGTGGGCCAGCGTCGAAGGTCATGATCCGGAGTGGATCAGGGTCGACCTCGGCGCCACCGCGACCATCTCCCGCGTCAAGCTGAACTGGGAGGCGGCGTACGGGAAGAGCTACAAGATCCAGACGTCGGCCGACGGTTCGACGGGCTGGACCGATGTCTTCTCGACCACGACCGGGAACGGCGCGACCGACGACCTGACCCTGTCGGGCAGCGGCCGGTACGTTCGCGTCTACGGGACCGCGCGCGGGACGTCGTACGGGTATTCGCTGTTCGACTTCGAGGTCTACGGGACGACGGGCGGCAACCCGGGTGACACCACACCCCCGAGTACGCCGACCGGTCTCGCGGCCACGGGGACCACGTCGAGCAGCGTTTCGCTGGCGTGGAACGCGTCCACGGACAACGTCGGCGTGACTGGGTACGTCGTTTATCGCAACGGCACCGAGGTCGCCACCAGCGCCGGCACTACTTACACGGACACCGGCCGTACGGCGTCGACCAGCTACACGTACACGGTCAAGGCACGTGATGCGGCCGGCAACCTGTCCGCGGTGAGCAACTCCGTGACGGCGACCACGCAAGCCGGTGGTGGCGGCGGAGGACCCGCCGTACCGTTCGGCAGCCACCAGTTCCCGTACGCGGCCGGCATGCTGAAGCCGTCGGGCTCGCAGGCCACGATCGACCAGAAGGTCGTGGACTACTACCAGGCGTGGAAGTCGGCCTTCGTCAAGCAGAACTGCGGCAACGGCTGGTACCAGATCATCTCGCCGGACGCCGATCACCCGTACGTCGCCGAGGCGCAGGGCTACGGAATGGTCATCACCGCGACCATGGCCGGTGCGGACCCGAACGCCAAGACGATCTTCGACGGCCTGGTCAAGTACATGCTGGCCCACCCGTCGGTGAACAACGCCGACCTGCTGGCCGCCGAGCAAGACACGTCCTGTAAGAGCGTCAACGGTTCGGACAGCGCGACCGACGGCGACATGGATGTCGCCTACGGCCTCCTGCTCGCCGACAAGCAGTGGGGGAGCACCGGCACCTACAACTACAAGCAGCTCGCGATCAAGCACATCAACGCGATCAAGGCGAGCGAGATCAACCCGAACACGAACCTGCTCACGTTCGGCGACTGGAGTACCTCCGGTGACTCCACCTACAACATGTCCCGCACGTCGGACTGGATGATCGACCACTTCCGCGCCTTCAAGACGGCCACCGGCAACGCGGTCTGGGACACCATCCGCACCAAGCACCAGACCGTGACCACGTCCCTGCAGAACAACTACGCGGCCAGCACCGGCCTGCTACCCGACTTCGTCATCAACACCAACAGCACCCCGAAGCCGGCCGCCGGCCAGGTCCTGGAGGACCCGAACGACGGTCAGTTCTGGTGGAACGCCTGCCGCGACCCGTGGCGGATCGGCGCCGACGCGGTCACCAGCGGGGATGCCGCCTCGCTCGCCTCGGCCCGCAAGCTCAACACCTGGATCAAGTCGAAGACCGGCGGCAACGCGAGCAGCATCGCCACCGGTTACAAGCTGAACGGAACCGCGATCGACTCCAGCAGCGACGCGGCCTTCTTCGCGCCGTTCGCGGTCACGGCGATGACGGACTCCGGCAGCCAGGCGTGGCTCGACGCCATCTGGAACAAGATGCTGACCACGCCGGTCGACACCAGCAGCTACTACGCGGCCAGCATCCAGCTGCAGGTCATGATCACCGTCACCCAGAACCACTGGGTGCCGTAACCACCGATGCCCGCGCGGTCTCGGCCGCGCGGGCACTGCCCGATCAGGCCGGTGCGGCTCGGTAGGCGTTGCCCGAGGCGTTCGGGGTCGCGCCGTTGCACAGGCCGGTCGGGAAGACCTGGGTGTTGAGGGTGAACCAGGCGTAGCGCTCGACGAAGCTCTTCCCGGCCAGCATCGCGGTCGACCGCTTGATGAAGTCGACCTGCTGGGCCTCACTCGGGTAGCGGGCCGTGCCGGTGGACCAGTCGACCAGCGCGTACTCGGTGATCCAGACCGGCTTGTTGTAGCGAGCGCGGACCGCGTTCACGTAGCTCTCGAGCTGGCCGGTCGCATTCGAGGAGAAGTCCCCGCCGTACCAGTGCAGCGGGATGAAGTCGACGCGATAGCCACGCGCGGCGGCGCCGGACATGAAGCGATCCAGCCAGCCGCCGGGATCGGCCCCACCGTACGCGACCGCGGGTGCACCGAGCCGCATGCCGGTCGCCTGGAGCTGCGGCCACAGGTTCAAGGCCTCGTCGACCGACATGTTGGCCTGGCCGCCCATGTCGGGCTCGTTGAAGCCGAGCAGCGTGCTGCCGTTGGCCTTGGCGTCGTTCAGGGCTCCGGAGTTGACCGATCCGCGCCCCCAGATCATCGGGACGAACTCGACGCCGGCCGGCTTCGCGACGCCCTGGGGGTTGGTGGCCCAGGAGTAGAACCAGCTGGCGTTGACAGCGGTCAGGGCCTGCGAGGCGCCGGCGACGTTGTTGGTGCTGGCACCTTTCTTGGTTGCCAGGACCTGGGCGTTCGACGGTACGGCGAGGACGAAGGACAGCAGGACGGTCAGAGCGACCAGAAGCGTTTTTCGCATGGGTGAACTCCCTGGGGGCGGTTCACCCGAGCGTCGCAGACCCTGACAGCGTTGACATCAGCTCAGCCCAAGGACTGTGGTTGTTCAGCAGGTTCTACGGATGTACGTCGGACTCCCGGGAGCGGTGACCTCGCGGTCGCGCAGGACCACGCTCAGTCGGCCGCCGAACGCCGTACAGGCTTTGCGGAGGCCGTCGGCGGTGTACTCGACGACGAGGACGTTGTCGGCGAAGGCCTCGGCGTACGTCGCACACTCGTCGTACTGGCCGCACTCTTCGGAGACGGCGAAGTCGAGCCCGACGGTCTTGCGGTCGGCGGCGAGGTCAGCCGTGTTCTTCTGGCCGATCGCCAGGCTGCGGCTGTGCGCGTGCTCAGCGAGCAGGGTCAGCAGTGCCTTGGCGTGGTCGGGCGTCAGTAGTCCCTTGGACCGGGTGTAGCTGTCGTAGTTGTCCGGCTCGATGGCCTTGTAGCCGCTCGCGGCGCAGCCGTCGATCCAGGTGCTCAGCTTGGCCGCGATCCGTGTCCGCTTGTCAGCCGTCCGCAGGTCGAGCAAGGGCTCGTCCCAGTCCTCGTCGATCACGAGCTTGCCGGCGCCGTCGCGGAGCAGTAGGTCCTGATCCCAGTCGCCGTCCTCGCCGGGCTGGGTCTGGAACGCGTTGACGTAACAGACGTTGTACAGGCCTTGGACGATCGGCGCGGTCCGGTCCCGGACCACGACCTTGACATCAGCGGCCGGCGGATAGGGCCCACCGAGCTGATAGTCGAGCCCGGCGTGAAGCGGCGGAGCCTCGATGGTCGCCGCTGGTTCGGATGCCTTGGGCAACTGGTTCACCACGATGAGGCCGGCGGCAAGCACCACGACCACGGCCAGCCCGATCAGCACGATCCGACGGTTCGCCACGCGGTCACCTTAGCCCCTTCGCTGTCTAGACTCCTGTGATGCAGTACGCCAACGAGCAGGACCGGTACGACGCCATCCACGCGAGCACGCTGGCCAAGTTACGGCCGCCGCGCGCCGACCTCGCCGTACTGGAGGGCGAGGCGCTGGTCCGCAAGCTCACCGAAGAGGCCCTGGCCGAGTACTACGACGACCAGATCGCCGCCAACCACGCCTGGGACTACGTCGAACGCCAAGTCCGCCGGGCCGTCGACGAGGCGTAATGCCGGGGGTGGGGGAGCAGGACGCGGCTGTCGCGAGGATCCTCGCGCAGTACCGGACGCCCGCGGACCGGATGGCGGCGCTCGAACGGAGCTCCGAGTTCGGTTACGGCCTACACGCCGCCAGCGACGAGCAGGCGGAGATCGCCACCGTCGCGAGCTACCTCCAGGTCCAGCAGCGCAGTTGGCGCGCTGAGCTCGCGAGCCGGGATGCGGGCAACCCGCCGCAGCGGCCCGGCTGGGAGGCCTTTCAGCAGGCGATGGACGACTTCGTCCCCGAGGTCGAGCGCACCCAGCCGAACTGGTTCCTGCAGGAGAACGGCTACAAGGTCACGGGTACGAACCAGGACGAGCTGAACGCCATCGCCGCAGCCCGCGAGCACGCACCGCGTGACGACCCGCAGCAGCAGTTGGGCATCACCTATCAGCGGGACACGACGTACGCGATGCTGCCCGACGGAGCGATCTCCAAGCACGTCGGCTCCTTCGACGCCGGTACGACGGCCGCCGCGGCTGCTGGTTGGGTCGGCCACGTGGTCCGGGTACACGTGGATGCCGACGAGTTGCGGCTGCGGGTGACGGGTGTGACCGAGGACGGGGCGATCCAGGGGGCGGTGCTCGCCGGCCCGGTCGGCAACCGCGGGCTGACGGTGGGCTCGCCGGTGTCGTTGCAGAAGAACGGGTCGACCGGTGAGCTGACGATTGACGGGGAGTCCGCGGGCAGCGACTGGAAGGCGACGTTCGAGACCTTCGCCTATCACCAGGGGTATACCCGGGTGAACGAGGGCGTCGGCATGCACGTGCCCGGCGCCGGTCGGCCCGAGAACCGCAATCGTGGCCCGAGCCGCGCGGTCAACGACGAGCTGTTCGACCAGATCCGGACGGTCTACAACAACGTGGAGGCGCCGGAGCAGGGATACGCCCGGACGCTGGGGCCGACGCGGACCCGGCTGAACTTCCACGAAGCCGGGTGGGATCTGCACGTGCCGCCGCACCGCAGGCTCGGCGGCGATGCCATGTTCACGGAGGCCGAGCACCCGGACCCAGCGCCGTACAAGCCCGACCTGCCGGTGGCGGCGACGATCGACGTCAGTGACCCCGGCTGGTACCACGAGTTGACGAACTCGACACCGGACCGCTTCGTCGGCGGCCGCTCGAGCAGCGCCGCCCTCTACCTGTCCGCCGCAACCATGCTCGTGCAGGAAGACCGTCTCTCGACCGACGAGGCCCAAGACCTGATGGCGTTCGCCGTCGCCGACATGGTCGCCAGCGGCGAACACAGCATGCCCGAATGCATGATCAGCGTCGTCATGGCCGCCGACAGCGCCGAACCCTGGCAGGACACCCCACTCAACCTCACCAAAGAGACCCCACCCCTGAAGGCCTGGCTCCACCTGGTGGGTCCCGAGACCAGGGACGAGATGCGCACCGAGGCCAAGGCCGGACTACAACAGGTCCTCGCGAACCCGTCGCCCGATCCGAGGGTCGTCAAAGGCCTGACCATGATGGTGAAGGCGACGAACGAGTACGACCGCGAGACCGGCGAGCTGAACAAGGCCCTGCAAGCCGGCCTCAACCCCACCCCCGCAGGTGCCCAGCGAGTGGCCACCTCTCCGGACGCGCGCCCGCGCGCGAGCGCCGCCGTACAAGAAACCGACCGCACCCGCTAACGCCCCGACCTCCGTGCCGCGCCGGCCCGCGCGGGTGAGCCGGTACGCCGGGGTGCCCCGTGCCCCGTGCCCCGTGCCCGGTGCGCGGTTGGGCCGGGGAGCGGAACTGACCTCAATCGACAGGCAGAACTCCCCAGCGCCTCCTGTCCCCGGCCACCACTGATACCCGGAGACAGGAAGTCGTGGCCGGAGACGGCGGACACCACGCCTCCGACGATCCCAAACGCTCTCCTGCCACCACTGGTAGCGCGACAGCGATCCCGCGACGAGAAGACGGCCGCGTCCTTGACCGGGTCGGCCGCGACCGGGCTGCACGAGCAACGTGAGCGGTCGTAGCCCCGCTCCGTGGTGGTCGCCGTCTGGCGGTCGTCCTCCCCAAACCGGTTTGGGGCGCCGAGTTGGTTTGGGGAGGATCCAGGACGGGTTCGGGGTGTCGATCCTCCCCAGATGGACTTTTCGGGGGACAGGCGTCTCCTCGAACCGGTTTGGGGAGAGTTCGAGGGGGAGGGGGTGGCGGCGGTGATCGTGCGGGAGGCGGGCCGAAACTGCCTGGCGGAGCGTTGGGGGACCCCGATTTGCATCCGTCTGGTGAATGACAGTAATGTTCTTCTTGTTGGGAGCGAGTGCAGGACGCGGAAGCGGCCGGACCTCCTGACCACCCTCTAAGGAAGCGTAGCTGAGACGCGTCTACGGACTCGGATCGGCCGCTGAGACACGGGTGACTGGGACGAAAACGGCCGATTTGACCGGCTGGAATCGAAACAGTAATGTTTGGCGGGTTGCCCCGGAGCTTCGAATGAGAGTTTGAAGCGCGGTGTGCGTCCGATTCTTGAGAACTCAACAGCGTGCCGAAAGTCAATGCCGAAATTAAAGCATTAACCCCGTGCATAGACAGTGGCGAATCTCCGGGCCCTGGGTCTTCGACCTTTTGGGTGTGGGGTTTGTTTTGTCTGTGTTCGGATTCCTTTGAATGTAATTTCTGGATTCAGTCAGTTTGATTGTCTCTGATGTTCAAAGGATCAACCGATGTTGTTGACTATGTCGGATTCCTTCGGGGGTTCGGCTTGTCTATATTTTTCAACGGAGAGTTTGATCCTGGCTCAGGACGAACGCTGGCGGCGTGCTTAACACATGCAAGTCGAGCGGTAAGGCCCCTTCG
>NZ_JBITDE010000011.1:0-299313 GCF_044453945.1 Kribbella sp. NPDC051587 | reverse complement strand
AGCGACCTCTCGATCACCTCACGCTCCCGCACGTCCAACCGTTTCCCCGGCATCACTACCTCCAGTCATCACACCAGATCATGTGCAACAACCGGATGAGGCCAAGGCCCCGAACGTGGTCGGTCTGTACTCAAAGTGGGCGACCCGTCCCCACCTTGAGCACGGCTCAGTCACCTGCCGGGCCCAAAGACGGTTGAGGGGTGCTCAAGGTGAACTGGGCATCCCACCTCGGGCACGGTTCACCGTTTCGCCGGTCGTGGCGTGGTTGAGCGGTGCTCAAGGTGACTCGCGGGCCGCGACTGTGGGCAAAGTCAGGGGATATCGGCTCAGGTTGCCGGTTCTCCCCTCATTTTTTGAGGGGAGAAGGGTCCATTTCAAGGGATACCCCCTGAAATGGCGAGGGCCGGCACACGACCTGAGCCGCGGCCGGCGGCCGGCGACCGCCACCAGTGGCACCCAGAGATGCCGGGTGGTTGCGGGAGACCTGTTGCCCGGTGCTTCCGCCGTGACCTCCCGGCGCCGGCCGCAAGTAGTGGCGTGGGAGCGCGAGGTGCTGAGTGCGCAGTTGTGTGCACAAACAGGCCTGGCAGGGATCTGCCGTGACATCTGATGACTTGGGGCGCCAGGGCGATTAAAGTGGGCAGGTTGCGGGTAGTGAGAGCAGGGTCATCTGAGGTCTTGGGTTGATAACGCCTGCGTTACGCGGGCTTGTTTATGTGCTGACAACGTTGACATGCGCAGTTTCGACCAGCCACGATGGCGCAATGCTCCGCCCGCCGATCGGCGCTTTGCCGAGGAAGTTGGTTCGACCGTGGGACGTCTGACTGGGGTTGTGGGGGTGGCACTCGGGCTTTCGCTGGTGCTCGCCTCGTGTGGTGGCAAGTCGGGGGGTGACGGCTCCGGTGGTGGTGGGGCCAAGAGCGAGGTGATCGCGATCGCGGCCGAACCGCTGGAGTACATCAACCCGCTGAACGAGAACGGCAGCCCCGGGATCCAGGTCGCGATGGCGATGTTCGCGCCGCTGGTGACGACCGATCCGAACAGCGGCAAGCTGCTGAACGTGATGGCCGACTCGGTCACGCCGGACAAGACCAGCCAGACCTGGACGATCAAGCTGCACCCGGGCAACACGTTCCAGAACGGTCAGCCGCTGACCGCCAAGGACTACGTGGACAGCTGGAACCTGACCGCCCAGGGGTCGAACGCCTGGAAGAACAACGGCTTCTTCTCCAAGGTCGAGGGTTACGACGCGCTGAACCCGGAGACGCCGGAGGGCGCCACGCCGAAGCCGACCTCGGTGAAGGCACTGAGCGGCCTCAAGCAGGTCGACGACCTCACGTTCACCGTCAAGCTCAAGGTGCCGTTCTCCCAGTTCGGGCTGACCCTGCAGTACCTCGGGCTGGCGCCGCTGCCGGAGGAGGTCCGCAAGAACCCGGACGCCTACAAGCGCAAGCCGATCGGCAACGGCCCGTACAAGCTGGCCGCCGACTGGAACGCCGGTGACGACATCAAGCTGGCCAAGTGGGACGGCTACAAGGGGTCGCTGGTCCCGGAGGCCGAGTCGATCACCTACCGCTTCATCCCGAACGCGGACACGGCGTACAACGAGTTCCTGGCCGGCAACCTCGACTTCGTCGACGTGCCGTCGACCAAGGTGAAGAGCTTCAAGGACGACGCCCCGGACAAGTGGGTGACCAGCGTCAGCTCCGGCGCCAACTACCTGACGATCCCGGCCTGGGACCAGCGCTACAAGAACCCCACGTTGCGGCACGCGATCTCGATGGCGATCGACCGGAAGGCGCTCGCCGACCTGGTCGGGCTGTCCGAGCCGGCCAAGGCCCTGGTCTCGCCGGACATGGACGGCTACCGCGCCGACGCCTGCAAGTTCTGCGACTTCGACGCGGCCAAGGCCAAGCAGCTGCTCGTCGACGCCGGTGGCTTCTCCGGCCCGGTCAACATCAACTACAGCACGACCTCGGCCAGCGGTCAGGTCAACGCCGAGGCGATCGGCAACATGATCCGGCAGAACCTCGGCCTCGAGGTCAAGTACACCGGCAAGACGGGCTCGGAGATCACCCAGCTGGCCGACGAGCGCAAGCTCGACGGGCTGCGATTCAGCGGCTGGGGGCACGACTACCCGTCGATCGAGGACTACCTCACCCCGATGTTCAAGTCCAACGGCGACGCGAACTTCGCCCACTACGCCAACCCGGCGCTGGACGCCGTACTGGCCAAGGGTGACGCCGAGCCGGACCCGGAGAAGGCGATCAAGCTGTACCAGCAGGCCGAGGACATCGCGCTCGAGGACATGCCGCTGATCCCGCTGTTCACCAAGTCCAACGCCTACTTGCACTCGGACAAGATCGAGCCGCGGGTCTCCAAGTACGTCGGCGTCTCCGCACTCTGGGCGACGTTCAAGTAGATGATCCGGTACATCCTTCGCCGCGTCATCGCGGCGATCCCGATCGGGATCGTCGTCACGCTGGGGGTCTACGCGCTCGTCTTCGCGATGCCCGGAGACCCCCTGCGGGAGCTGGCCGGTGACAAGCCGATCCCGGCCGCGGTGCTGGCGGCCAAGCGGGCCCAGTTCCACCTCGACGATCCCTTCATCGTCCAGTACCTGCTGAGCATGAAGGACATCCTCACCGGCCACTTCGGTACGACGTTCGCCGGCGCGGACATCGCCGACCAGCTCCGGCTGCGGATCCCGGTCACCCTCAAGCTGACCTTGCTGGCCAACGCGTTCCAGTGGACGTTCGGGCTGCTGTTCGGGATCTACGCCGGGTTCAAGCGGAACGGTTGGGTGGACCGGTCGTTGCTGCTGGCAACACTCGTGCTGCTCGCCGTACCGGGGCTGGTGGCGTACTTCGCCGCGCAGTTCGTGTTCGGTGTCCAGCTCAAGTGGTTCCCCGTTTCCGGCGTGCTGGAAGGCTTCCCGACGTCGTACCTGCTGCCCGCCCTCGTGATCGGGCTGCTCGGTTTCGCCGGGCTGGCCCGGCTGATGCGGACGTCGATCGTGGAGACGGTGAACGCCGACTTCGTGAAGACCGCGCGGGCCAAGGGCCTGGGGGAGCAGCGGGTGCTGTGGCGGCACATCCTGCCGAACGCGCTGCTGCCCGTGGTGACGTTCATCGGTCTCGACCTGGCCGGCATGTTCGGCGGCGCGATCATCACCGAGTCCATCTTCAACCTGCCGGGGCTGGGGCAGTTCATGTTCCAGGCGATCAAGCTGAAGGAGGGCGGGGTCGTGGTGCTGCTGTCGACGCTGGCGTTCCTGTCGTTCATCGTGATCAACCTGCTCGTGGATCTCCTCTACGGAATCCTGGATCCGAGGGTGCGCCATGTCTGATGTCACCGCGGTCGTCAGCGCCGAGGCCCAGGAGCTCGGCGACGGACGGACCCTGTCGAACCGGGAGCTCCTGCGGGCGCTCCTGCGCAAACCGCAGTTCATCCTGTGCAGCCTGCTGCTGCTCGTGTTCTTCGCGATGGCGGCGGTGCCGAAGCTGTTCACGTCGGCCGACCCGCGTTTCTGCGAGCTGGGCAAGAGCCGCCAGGGCCACGGCCCCGGGCACCCGTTCGGCTTCGACATCCAGGGCTGCGACTACTTCGCCAACGTCGTGTACGGCGCTCGCCCGTCGGTCCTGGTCAGTATCTGCGCGAGCTTCGGTGTCTTCGTGCTGGCCGGAACCTTCGGCCTGCTCGCCGGCTACTTCCCGGGCGCCGTCGACGCGGTGATCTCGCGGACTGCGGATGTGCTGTTCTCGATCCCCGGCCTCGTGGTGCTGATCGTGATCCTGAACTCGGTGCCGAACCGCAGCATCTGGATCATTGTCGGCGTCATCCTGCTGATCGGCTGGCCGGGCGGCATGCGGTTGATGCGGGCCACGGTCTTCTCGGTCCGCAACCGTGAGTACGTGCTGGCCGCGCGGTCGATCGGCGTTCCGCCGTTGCGGATCCTGCGCAAACACGTGTTCCCGAACGCGATGGCCCCACTGCTCGCGATGACCACGCTCGGCATCGGCGGCATGGTCGGCCTCGAGGCCGCGCTGACCTTCCTCGGCGTGGGACTGCAACCGCCGTCGATCTCGTGGGGATCACAGTTCGGCGTGGCCGCGTCGTACCGGGACACTCCGCACCTGTTCATCTGGCCGGCGTTGTTCATCTCCACGATGACGATCTCGTTCATGATCATCGGCGACTCGATCCGCGACGCCCTCGACCCGAAACTCATGCGATGACTGTGCACATTGCCACGCTCCGCGCGGCAGGTCCTGGGGCCTGGTTCCCTTTCTTCCCTCGTCACTCCAGTCGCTTCGCTCCCTGCGCTCCTCAGTCCAGAAAGGGGGCCCCATGACCGGGACCGGTGAAGTACTGCTCAAGGTCGACAACCTGACCGTGGAGTTCGATACTCCGCGGGGTCCGGTGCGTGCGGTCGACGGGGTGTCGTGGCAGGTGCGGGCAGGGGAGACGCTGGCGATCCTGGGGGAGTCGGGGTCGGGCAAGAGCGTGTCGACCCAGGCGCTGACCGGGATTCTCGAGATGCCGCCGGGGCGGATCGTCTCCGGTACGGCGGAGTATCGCGGCGCCGATCTGATCTCGATGACCACGAAGGAGCGGCGGAGGATCGTCGGGGACCGGATCACGATGGTGTTCCAGGACTCGTTGTCGGCGCTGAACCCGGTGCAGTCGGTCGGGACGCAGATCGCCGAGTGCTTCCGGGTGCATCGCGGGTTGTCGAAGAAGGACGCGATGAAGCGGGCGGCCGAGATGCTCGACCAGGTGCGGATTCCGGCCGCGTCGAAGCGGGTGCGCGACTATCCGCACGAGTTCTCCGGCGGTATGCGGCAGCGCGTGATGCTGGCGATGGCGCTCGCGCTGGATCCCGACGTACTGATTGCCGACGAGCCGACGACCGCGCTCGACGTGACCGTGCAGGCGCAGATTCTCGAGCTGATCGCGGAACTGCAGGCCGAGCGCGACATGGGCGTCGTACTGATCACGCACGACCTCGGTGTCGTCAGCGATGTCGCGGACAACGTGGTGGTGATGTACGCCGGTCATGTCGTCGAGCGGGCCTCGACCGCCGCGGCGCTCGACCATCCTGTGCACCCGTACACCGAGGGCTTGCTCGGCTCGATGCCGTCGGCGGAGCTCAAGGGGCAGGAGCTGCCGACGATCCCCGGTACGCCGCCGTCGTTGCGGTCGATCCCGTCCGGGTGTGCGTTCCGGCCGCGGTGCCCGATCGCGATCGAGGAGTGTGCGCACGACGTACCGCCGTTGCTGACCGTCGCGCCCGGCCGGGATGCCGCGTGTATCCGCCGGACGACGCTGGCCGAGAGGGAGGCCGTCTGATGGCCGAAGAGTTGCTGGTGGCAACGGATCTGGTGAAGCACTACGACATCAGCCCGGCGCTGCATTTCGGGTCGAAGGTCCTGGTCCGCGCGGTCGAGGGCGTGAACCTGACGCTGCGCAAGGGCGAGTCGCTCGGCATCGTCGGCGAGTCCGGCTGCGGCAAGTCCACACTCGTCCGGCTGCTCGCCGCACTGGAGAAGCCGACGTCCGGACAGCTCCGGTACGGCGGTGTCGAGGTCAACAAGCTGCGTGGTCGCGAACTGCGGAAGTGGCGGCAGAACGTCCAGGTGGTCTTCCAGGATCCGTACTCCAGCCTCAACCCGCGGATGCGTGTCGGCGAGATCATCGCCGAACCGCTGGAGGTCCACCCGGATGTCTCCAAGGGGATGGACATCCGCAAGCGGGTACGCGAACTACTGGAGCTGGTCGGTCTGCGGGCCGAGGACGAGACGAAGTTCCCGCACCAGTTCTCCGGTGGTCAGCGGCAGCGGATCGGGATCGCCCGCGCCATTGCGTTGAACCCCGACATCCTGCTGTGCGATGAGCCGGTCTCGGCGCTCGACCTGTCGGTCCAGGCGCAGGTCGTGAACCTGTTGATGCGGTTGCAGCGTGAGCTCGGGCTGAGCATCATCTTCGTCGCGCACGACCTGTCCGTCGTACGGCATGTGTCTGATCGGGTCGCGGTCATGTACCTCGGCCGCGTCGCGGAGCTGGGCGACCACCAGAACGTGTACGACGTACCGGCGCACCCGTACACCCAAGCGCTCCTGTCCGCCGAACCCGGCCTGGCCCGCCAAGGCCGCAAGCGGATCGTCCTGGCCGGCGATCCGCCGTCCCCCGTCTCACCACCCTCGGGCTGCCGCTTCCACACCCGCTGCCTGCGCGCCGAATCCCGCTGCAGCACCGAAGAACCCCAGCTCCGCCTCATCCCCTCCGGCCAGGCCGTCGCCTGCCACTTCGCCGAAGACGCCCAGGCCGCCTACACCCCCTCCCTCACCTAACGTCCGAAAACACGCCGACCACGCCCTCCATCTCTTCGGACGCTGTGCGGTTGGCTGGGGTGGGGTGAGCGGGTTCGGCGGGGGCGGATGAGATCCTGGGGGTCTTGTCGGTGCGTTGAGAGGGTGCGGATGATCACGGTCGGTGTGCTGGGAGCCAAGGGCAAGATGGGCGCCCAGACGTGCCTTGCGGTGGATGAGGCCGCGGACGTGCAGTTGGTGGCGGCGCTGGACCAGGGCGACGACCTGGCCGAGCTGACCAAGGCGGGCACGCAGGTCGTCGTGGACTTCACCCGGCCCGAGGTCGTGATGGACAACCTCGAGTGGTGCATCGCGAACGGGATCCACGCGGTCGTCGGTACCACTGGCTGGGACGACGAGCGGCTCGCGAAGCTGCAGTCGTGGCTGGACGCGGCGCCGGGCGTCGGTGTGCTGATCGCGCCGAACTTCTCCATCGGTGCGGTGCTGATGATGCAGTTCGCCGAGAAGGCGGCCCGGTTCTACGAGTCGGTCGAGATCATCGAGCTACACCACCCGGACAAGGTCGATGCACCGTCGGGAACAGCACGCCGTACGGCGGAACTGGTCGCGGCCGCACGCCGTGAGGCGGGCAGCGGGCCGATCCCGGACGCGACCACGACGGCGCTCGACGGGGCGCGCGGTGCGGATGTCGAGGGGATCCGGGTGCACGGCGTCCGGCTGCGCGGGCTGATCGCGCATCAGGAGGTGCTGTTCGGTGACGAGGGCGAGACGCTGACGATCCGCCACGACTCGATGGCGCGGGTGTCGTTCATGGCCGGTGTGCTGCTGGGCGTCCGCAATGTTGTGACCACGCCGGGACTGACCGTAGGCCTTGAGCACTTCATGGATCTCGCCTGACCGGGGCGGTGGGGCGGGGAAGGCATGAAACAGCGATGAGAGCCAAGACCGCGGCGATCGTTTTGGCGGTCGTGTTCGTCGCGTACGCCGTCCTGCTCGGCTGGCGTGGCGTGTTGCTGATCGGGACCGGGGATCCGGTCGCGGTCGGCCTCGGCGTCGCCGTCCTGGTGATTCCGGTGCTCGGCGCCTATCTGGTCTGGCGGGAGTTGCGGTTCGGATCCCAGACCGAGGCGCTGGCCCGGGAACTGGAGGCGAGCGGTGGTCTGCCGGTCGACGACCTGCCGCGGCGGCCGTCGGGGCGGATCGACCGGGCGGCGGCCGATGCGGCGTTCGAGCAGTATCGAACCGAAGCGGAGGCTTCGCCTGACGATTGGCGGGTATGGTTCCGGCTGTCGACGGCGTACGACGCCGCTGGGGACCGTCAACGCGCACGGGCGACCATGCGCCAGGCGATCGCCCGGCACGCCGCCGAGGCGGGCTGAACAGGCTGCATGTTTCCTGTGAGTTCGCTGGGAACGGCCCGGATCGCCTGACAAGGCGGCCCGGATCGCGATATTTTCGCTAAAACGTACGTGGCAACCGCCACGTACAGGCCGGAAACTGGGTGGAGCCGTCCTGTGTCGTCCGACGGATCACGCCGCGGTTCGGACGACGTGCAGGGGGCTGGGTTCGGCGGCCTGTTGCGCCGGCATCGGCGAGACGCCGGGCTGTCGCAGGAGGGCCTGGCGGAGCTGGCCGGTCTGAGTGTCGACGCGATCGCCGCGCTGGAGCGTGGACGCCGACGTGCCCCGAGAGCACACACTCTGCGACTGCTTGCGGACGCACTGCGACTGAACAGCGCTGAGCGCACTCAGCTCACCACGTCCGCCCGCAACGACACCGAGTCGCCGCAGCCGGTACTGCGCCGCCCACCAGCGCCGCCGAACGAGCTGATCGGCCGGACTGTCGAGGTGACCGCGGCCAAGCGGCTGCTGGGGCAGCGCATCACCCGGCTGCTCACGCTGACCGGTCCGGGCGGTGTCGGGAAGACCCGGCTCACCATGGCGGTCGCAAGCGAGCTCTCCGATGACTTTCCCGACGGCGTCTGCTGGGTGCCGCTCGCCGCACTGACCGATGCGGACGCCGTCGCTCAGGCCGTGGCGGCCTCGATCGGCTTGCACCCGCTGGACACCACCCGGCTGACCGAGGAGATCGCCGAGCAGATCGCTCAGCGGACTCTGCTGCTGGTGTTCGACAACTGCTCGCACGTGGTGTCGACCGTCGGCCAGCTGTGCGCAGCGCTCCTGGAGTCCTGCCCGAACCTGTCCATTCTCGCCTCCAGCCGCGAGCTGCTCCGGGTCCCCGGCGAGAACGTGTACGTCGTACCGCCGCTCGCGCTGCCACCCGATGAGGATCAGACCGAGGCGGCTGCGGCGGTCCGGCTGTTCGTGGACCGGGCGAGGGCACGCGGCTATGACCTGACCGGGCAACTGGACCAGGTGGCTCGAGTCGTGCGCCGGCTGGAGGGGATGCCGCTCGCGATCGAGCTGGCGGCCGCTCGGACCAACGTGATGACGATCGAAGAGCTGGCCGGTGAGCTGGAGACGTCGTTCGGCATCCTGGCCGGTGGCGACCGGACGGCGTCGCCGCGACAGCAGTCGATGCGTGGCGCGATCGAGTGGAGTCATGACCTGCTCACGCCGGCGGAGCGTGATGTCTTCGCGCAGCTGTCGGTGTTCGTCGGCGGGTGGACGCTGGGCGCGGCCGCGATGGTGATGTCGGGAGAGAGCGCTCCGGGGCCGGTAGCCCGAGCAGAGGCGCTCGATCTGACCGGGCGGCTCGTCGACAAGTCGCTGATCCGGGTGACTCGGCAGGGCGGTGTCGCGCGGTACTACATGCTCGCCGTGATCCGGGAGTTCGCGGCCGACCGCCTGCAGGCGACAGCCAGTGTGGACGAGGCGGTTCGTCGCCATGCGCTCTTCTACATCGGCTTGGCCGAGCAGGCGGAGCGTGAGCTGCGCGGCGCCAACCAGGAGGAGTGGCTCGAGCGTTTGCAGAGCGAGCTGGACAACCTGCGATCCGCCATGGCGTGGGCCCTGCAGACGAGATCGGTCAATGAGGCACTGCGACTGTCTGGTGCCCTCTGGCTGTTCTGCTACCTGCGTGGTCACTACGCCGAGGGCAGTCAGTGGCTAGAGCGTTCACTCGCGCTCCTGCCTGCAGCTGAGGACATGACGCCGGCACTGGCGAAGGCGAACCTCGGCGCCGGCATGCTCGCGTTCCTGCAATGCGAGTACGACGTGGCGACCACTCGGCTCGAGACCGCGCTCACGCAGTACAAGGAACTGAAAGACGACGCGGGTACTGGGCTGGTGCTGCAACGACTCGGGGGAGTGGCTCGGGAGCGCGGCGACTACCGGGCCGCTGAGGAGCTGCACTGCCAGAGCTACGACAAGTTCGAGAGCGTTGGCGACCAGTCGGGGATGTCGTGGGCGCACAACCACCTGGGCTTCGCTGCCTGGCTGCGCGGTGATCTGGACATCGCCCGGCGTCGCTGCATCAAGGCACGCGACAGCTTCCGGGTTCTGCGTGACGGCGAAGGACTTGCCTGGTCGTTGATCAGCCTCGGTGCGATCGCGCAGTACAAGGGCGAGCTGGTGGAGGCGGAGGATCTGCTGCAGGAGAGCCTCACGCTGTCGCAGCGGCTCGGCTATCGCGAGGGTGTGGCCTGGTCGCTCAACCAGCTCGGCATTGTGGAGCGGCGTCGCGGTCTGACCGAGCGTGCGGTGCATCTGCTCGACGAGAGCCTGGCTGAGCACCGAGACCTTGGCGACCGGTGGCGATCGGCCAGTGTGCTGGAAGAGCTCGCGGCTGTCGCTCAACAGCGGGGCCGGAGCGAGTACGCGGCATTCCTGCTGGGTGCGGCGGACGGCGTACGGGACGTGATCCAGGCGCCGGTGCCCGAGGTCGAGAAACCCGACTACCTCGCTACGCGCAGTGCGGTCGAGGAGTCCCTCGAGCGGCGCGCCTTCCGGACGGCCTGGTCGGCCGGCCGAGCAGCGCCGCTGGCCGCAGTGGCTGACGGCTATCCGGTGCACAACGCCCCGGACGGCTCCAGGTACCTGTGAGACCCGGCCGATCAGCGGTCCACCAGATCTGCTGATCGGCCCGGTCCTCCGTACATGCCTCGCGGAGCATCACGACCTGGGGGATCGACGATGCCCCGCGAGGGACTTGGGTGCGCGGTACGCCTGATACGTGACTCGGCCGGCTGCGCCTCTGTCTGACCCCCCAGGCAGTCCCCCCACCTAGCAGCCGGCCGAAGCCACGTCCGGCGTTCGAGCCATTCGTCGAGCCCTCCCGGTCGACGCCCGGCTCTCCCGCGCTGACACAAGAGTGTCGAAGTCACGCTGTGTCGCACAGGGACGTAACCCTGACATCGCCCTGACAAATATGTCCTGACAACGAAAGCACCCACCGGATTTCGCCGACCGTGATCGGAGCCTGCCGGTGGGTGATTTCCCGGGTCCCGGGAATTACCGGTCCGGGGCCTGGGTCAAGCGTTTGGATAGTGCATTCAATGGAGATAGCCGGAAATAGCCGTGGTGAATCCGGCGACCCGGCGCAGCGGCGATCCGGTCGGTGCCCCGGCGGCCTCGCCGCCCTCGGTACCGACCGGCTCCGGGGTGGACGGCGCCGGGATGCCTTCGCCGCGGCAGCTGACGTCGGTGGCCGGCGTCCTGCCGGTGGTGAGGAACGCGTTGATGATCCGGTCGGCGCACTTGTTCACGCCGCCGTACACGCCGTGGTCGCCCTCGCCGGTGATGGTCAGCAGCCGCGAACCGGCGTACCGGTGATGGGCGTCGGCGGCCAGCGTGTAGTTGGTGGCAGGGTCGTTCTGGCTCTGCACCATCAGCGTTGTGGGCAGTCCGGCGCCGGTCGGCTCGGGCAGGTTCAGCCGCGGGCGGTCCCAGTAGAAGCACGGGTTCTCGTTCATGCTCCAGCCGATCAGCGGGTTCCGCGGACCGATGCGGCCGGCCAGCTGGTCGGCGTACTCGCGGCCCTGCGGCCACTCCGTGTCGTTGCAGGTGATCGCGGTGAACGTCGCGCTCTCGTAGTCGTCGCCGAGTGAGGGCATGCCCACGGTGCTGCGGTGCGCACGCCGTACCAGCTCCTGCTGACGGGCCGGGGACAGTGCGTCGACGGTGCGTTGCGCGGCCTGCGGACCGCTCTTTGTCTGGGTTTCGGAAAGGCCGCGGAGAAATGCCAGATCAAGGGCCAGCGAGTAGAAGTCGAGTTTTGTATACATATCCCCGGAGATCATGTCGTCCAGGGTGTTCTGGTCGTAGGTGATCCGGACCGAGGCCTCGAGGAACTCCTCGACGACCGGCTGCTTCTTGAGTGCCGCTCGTAACTTTTCGTAGTTGCGTACCACCTGGCGGGACGTCATGCCGAGGTGCAGCTTGTCGTCGTACTTGGCCGCCCAGGTCGCGAAGTCCTGCTCGAACCGGCGCTGGAACGCGGCCGGCTGGGCCGCGAACGTGTCGAGCCACGGCTTGGTGAAGTCGGTGTTCGAGTCGAGCACGAAGCGGCCGACGTGCTGCGGGAAGTAGGTCTGGTAGTACGCGCCCATCCAGGTGCCGCCGGAGTACCCGACGAAGTCGATCTTGTCGAAGCCGAGCAACTGCCGGATCAGGTCGATGTCCTGCACGGTCTGCCCGGTGGTGAGGTAGGGGAGCAGGCCGCGGGACTGACCGTCGCAGTACGGCTGGGCCAGCTTGGAGGCCTGTGAGATCAGCTCCAGGTTCCATGAGTCGCGGTCGCGGGCGTCCATCGTGTAGCCGGGGGTGCCTTGGCAGGTGACGTTGGTGCTGTCGCCGGTACCGCGCGGGTCGAACCCGACCGCGAGGTGGTCCTTGGCCAGCGGCGCCTGGCTGGCGAGGTACGGCGCCATCCCGAGTCCGGCGCCACCCGGCCCGCCCGGGTTGCCGAACACGACCCGGCTCGGCTTGCCGTGGGCCGGGGTGACCTTGCTGACCGCGAGCTGGATGTCGTTCCCGGCGTACTGGTTGGCCCAGTCCCGGGGCGCGGCGATCTTCGCGCAGTACGTCCGCAGCTCCTCGTCACCGCAACGCCGCCAGTTGAGCTTCTGCTGCAGGTACTTGTTCGCCACCGGCCGCGCCTTGTCGACGATCACCCCCGCGGTCATCGAGGCGGTGGCTCCCGATCCGGGAACAACCAGTACGGCGGCGGCGGACAGCCCCAGGCCGACGGCCAGGGAGGCGAGCTTCATGAAGACTCCAACGGCAAAGCGTGATCGGACCGTCGCAATCTGTCATGTCAGTCGACTGGGGTCGAGCACCACCCCCGGTTAGGGCGTGTCTGTCGAGTCCCCGCCTACTGCGCTGCACTCGGCACGGCACCTCGCCGCACTGGAGGAAAGGCCACGATGGAAAAGCATCGAGGCCTCCCCTCCAGCACACCGAGCCACCGCACCGAGCACATGCTCGCTACGGCGCGGACTCAACAGACACGCCCTAGTCGCTTTTCGGCGGCAGGAAATACGCGAGCATCCGGACCCGGCGTGAGTCCGGGGTCGGCTCTTTGCGTTGCAGATAAGGCATCAGCAAGACCTCGAGATCCTCCTGGACCTTGCGCAGCTCCTCGGCGGTCAGCCACATCCCCGCGTTGAACAATCCGGCCGACCGGGCCCAGTCGAGCTCCAGTTCAGGCTCGGTGCCCTCGACCCACTGGCGCGGAAGGTGCTCGTAGCTCAGCAACATGGCGTTGCTCAACGCGCGCGCTGCCTGCTGAACCTCTTCATCGCCTTCCTCCGGGATCTCGAAGAAGATCCCGCGCCCACAGGCTTCCCAGGTGTCGCCGTCCCGCGTGACCAGCCCCACCTCAGTCAGCCGCTCCAGATGCGCGACGACGTCGTCCACCCCGACCGCCTCGGCCAGCTCCGCAGTCGTCGCCGCGCCGTGCCGCGTCAGCCGGTCGGTGATCGCCAGCCGCACCGGCTCCGCCAGCACGCGCATCGCCTCGGCGCCCGTGAGCACCATGTCCCCGACCTCATTAACCCGCACCTCAGTCATGGCGGTAAGAGTGCCCTAAGGTCGGGGCATGACGGCCTTCGACCTGCACATCGTGTTCGACTGCGCGGATCCGGAGCGGGTGGCGCAGTTCTGGCGGGCGGCTCTCGGCGGGTACGACTTCCCGATGCCGGTGCCGGACGGGTTCCTGACCTGGGAGGACTGGGCGGACGCACAGCAGATCCCGGTCGACAAGCGGCCGACCGGACGGACCCTGGTGGACAAGGTGCGGGACCGGCCGGACATCTTCTTCCTGCAGGTGCCCGAGGAGAAGCTGTTCAAGAACCGGTTGCACCTGGACATCAAGGTGGCACCTGGCCTGGCCGGCGACGATCGTCGTACGGCGATCGACGCCGAGGTGGATCGGCTGATCGAGCTGGGCGCTACGGTCCTGCGGCGAGCGGACGACCTGGTCGTGATGCAGGACCCCGAGTCGAACGAGTTCTGCGTGGCCTGATCAGTCGTCTTCGGTGGCAGGGTCGGTGTGCAACCGGACCTGCTTGATGCGGACCGAGCCGTCGCCGTACAGGTCGAGCTCGCGGTGCGCGGAGTCAGGGGCCCAGCCGGCGTCGGTGTAGAAGGCGCGGGTGACGTCGTCGGTGGAGTTGATCCAGACGGTGATCCGGCGGAAGCCGTCGGCACGGACAGTGTCGACGACTGCGTTCAGGAGCCGCGAGCCGTGGCCGGCGCGGGTGGCGTCGGGCTGAACGGCCAGCTCGGCGATCAGAGCGTCGTACCGGCTGTCGGCGTCCGGGTCGTCCGACGTGGTGATCGCCGCGAACCCGACCAGCGTGCGACCGGCCAGCGCGACCATGACCCGGTTGCGCGCCTCGCCCGGAGCGATCAGCGCGGCCCGCCACTGCGCGGCGAACTGATCCGGGTTCAGATCGGCCAGTACGTCGGCCGGCAGCAGACCCGCGTACGACGCGCGCCAAGCCGCGACCTGGATCTCGCCGATCGCGTTCGCCTCGGCGGGCAGCGCCAGCCGCACACTCGTCTCGGCCACCGGCGGCTCACCGGACAGGTCGGACAGGTTAGCAGGCTCGGGTACGCCGAAGTCGTCACTCACACCCCGCATCCTCCCAAACCCCGCCGCCCCGCTGCCCGCCGGGGACATACGTTGAGCACCCACCAGCCACAATCCCCCGCGGGAAGTGGCTGATGGGTGCTCAAGGTGGGGCTTAGTAGACGAGTCGGCGGAGCAGCGTTTCGGCGGGACCGCGGTAGGAGCGGCGGCTCATGGTGTAGGCGGCGACCACCGAGATCACCCAGACCCCGACGGCGACTGCGAGCGCCGTGTACGCCGTACTGCCGAAGCGGTGACCGAGGTCGAGGGTGAACGGAGCCAGCAGGGTCATCCAGGCGACGGACTGGAACAGGTAGCCCGACATCGACCGCTGGCCGAGTGACGAGATCATCCGGACCGGCAGCGACAGCGTGGTGATGCGGGAGACCAGCAGGCCGAACAGGGCGACGTACCCGGGTCCACCGAACATGCCGCTCACGTGGGACAGCATGCTCAGAGAACCGACCGCGGCCTCGTCGACGTGCAACCAGCCGGCGCCGATCAGTGCGTAGGGCAGCCCGCCGAGGACAACGACGCTCATGCAGACGGCGGCGACGCGGGTGAGCAGTGTGCGGTGTGCGGCCGGGTTCTCCAGAATCTGCTTGCGGGCAGCCCAGATACCGAGCCAGACGACCATGACGAAGCCGAGAACGGTGGCGGTGTGCAGCGGGTACTCGTGCAGCCGGTCGAGGAGACTCGCGCCGTACGACGATGCCGCCAGCGACGGGTTCGGGTCGTTCACGATTGCGTGGGCCGGGCCGCTGCTGGTGAGGGCCGCGATGAGGCCATGGATGCCGAGGTAGACGACGTACACGAGCTCGAAGGCCCAGATGGCGATGACGATCCGATGGAACTTGTCACTGCGGTTGAGCAGGAGCAGTGTGCAGAGGATGCCGACGATGCCGTACGCGCCGAGGAAGTCGCCGAAGTACAGCAGGGTCGCATGGACGGCGCCGAAGGCGATCAGCCAGGCGTTTCGCTTCATGAGGATCCGCCGTACGGCGCTGGGCGTGGCACCCGAGGACTTCTGCCGCCGGGCGAGCTGGACCAGGCCGTAGCCGAACATCACCGCGAAGACCGGGTACGCCCGGGCGTCGACGAAGGTGAGCTTGAGGAAGTTCAGGATGCGCTCGAAGCCCTGCGGCGCGGTCTCGACACCGGGCTGGCCGGCGAACGCGAAATTGGAGCTGTTGGCCAGGCCGATCAGCAGCAGCATCGCGCCGCGGATCAAGTCGGGGGCCAGTGCCCGCTCCTTGCCGGTGACCGGACCACGGTGGTCCGTCGGGAGGGTTTGCTGGATCGTCACGGGAGGGTCCTTCCGAACTGTTTAGCCCTTGAACTGTTGAGACGATCCTCCCGCCGCGGGCTGGTCCGCCCCAGAGCGCTGAGCCCCCTTCCCGGGGTAGGCCCAGCACCACCCTTGTGACACTTCTTGTCGATCTGGAGAAAAAGTGTCACATCTGGGCTATGCTCGGGCCATGGACAGCTTCCAGGCGACCATCGACGCCGACGGCCGGATCGAGCCGCGGGACGCCATGCCCGACGGCTACCGCAAGACCCTGATCCGGCAGATCGCGCAGCACGCGCACTCCGAGATCATCGGCATGCAGCCGGAGGGCAACTGGATCAGCCGGGCGCCGTCGCTGCGCCGCAAGGCGATCCTGATGGCCAAGGTGCAGGACGAGGCCGGTCACGGTCTCTACCTGTACGCCGCGGCCGAGACGCTCGGCGTGGACCGGGCCGACCTGCTGGACCTGCTGCACACCGGCCGGCAGAAGTACTCCAGCATCTTCAACTATCCGACCCTCACCTGGGCCGACATCGGCGCGATCGGCTGGCTGGTCGACGGTGCCGCGATCGTGAACCAGGTGCCGCTGTGCCGCTGCTCCTACGGGCCGTACGCACGCGCCATGGTCCGGGTCTGCAAGGAGGAGTCGTTCCACCAGCGGCAGGGTTTCGAGATCCTGCACACGCTGTCCACTGGTACTCCGGGGCAGCAGGCAATGGCGCAGGACGCGCTCGACCGCTGGTGGTGGCCGTCGCTGATGATGTTCGGCCCGCCGGACGCGTCGTCCACGCACTCCGAGCAGTCGATGGCGTGGGGGATCAAGCGGCACAGCAACGACGAGCTGCGGCAGCGCTTCGTCGACATGACCGTCCCGCAGGCCGACGTACTGGGTCTGCGCGTGCCCGACGACGGACTGGTGTACGACGAGGCCACTGGTCACTACAGCTTCACCGAGCCGGACTACACCGAGCTGTACGAGGTAGTGAAGGGCAACGGGCCGTGCAACGAGAAGCGGCTCGCCAACCGGGTCAAGGCTCATGAGGACGGCGCCTGGGTCCGTGAGGCCGCGGCGGCGTACGCAGCGAAGCAACTGGAGCGTGCCGCATGATCGAGCCACTGTGGGAGGTCTTCGTGCGCTCGCGGCGTGGCTTGTCCCACACGCACGTGGGCTCGCTGCACGCTCCCGACGCCACCATGGCGCTGCGGAACGCGCGTGACGTCTACACCCGTCGGCAGGAGGGCGTGTCGATCTGGGTGGTGCCGGCGACCGACATCACCGCGTCCAGCCCGGACGAGAAGGACGAGTTCTTCGACCCGGCGGGTGACAAGGTCTACCGGCACCCGACGTTCTACACCGTCCCGGAAGGTGTCGACCACCTGTGAGCGACGACCTCTTCGTCTACGCGTTGCGGCTCGGTGACGACGCGCTGATCGCGGCGCAGCGGACCGCCGAGTGGATCGCGAACGCGCCGCAGCTCGAGGAAGATGTTGCCCTCGGCAACATCGGCCTCGACCAGCTGGGTCAGGCCCGGACGCTGCTGCAGTACGCCGGTTCGCTGGACGGCCGCACCGAGGACGACCTGGCGTACTTCCGCGAGGAGCGCGAGTTCCGCAACGTGCAGCTGTGTGAGCTGCCGAACGGCGACTTCGCCCACGCGATGGCCCGTCTGCTGTACTTCGCGACGTACCAGCACCTCCTGTACGACGAGCTCCGCGGCAGCGCCGACGAGACGCTCGCCGGTGTCTCGGGCAAGGCCGTCAAGGAGGTCGCGTACCACGTCGACCACGCGACCCAGTGGGTCGTGCGGCTCGGTGACGGGACTCCGGAAAGCCACAGTCGGATGCAGGCGGCACTGCAGGAGCTCTGGCCGTACACAGCCGAGCTGTTCGAGTCCGACGAGCTTGTACGACGTCTGCCGGTTGCTGTGGACCCGTCGACGCTCCACGACGAGTGGGAGCGCCGGGTGTTCGCGGTGATCGACGAGTCCACGTGCAGCCGGCCGGAAGCGTCGTACCAGCACACAGGTGGCCGGAGTGGTCGGCACACGGAGCACATGGGCTACCTGCTGGCCGAGCTGCAGCATGTGGCTCGTTCACACCCGGGGGCGACATGGTGACCGACGCTGCGATCCTCGACGCGGTTGGTGAGGTCGCTGACCCAGAGGTGCCGGTGCTGACGATCGCTGACCTCGGAGTGCTGCGCGGTGTGCGGCATGAGGGTGATGAGGTCGTCGTGACGATCACCCCGACGTACTCGGGCTGTCCGGCGATGGATCTGATCCGTCACGAGGTCGAGCTCACGCTGAACCACCTCGGTGTCGACGGTCATGTCGAGACGGTGCTGTCACCTGCTTGGACGACGGACTGGATGAGCGAGGCGGGCAAGGCGAAGCTGACCGAGTACGGGATCGCACCGCCGACCGGACGCCGTGCTGTTGGCGGACCGGTGATGCTGTCGCTGACGATCCGCTGCCCGCTGTGCGGCTCACCTGACACGACGGAGCTCAGCCACTTCGGTTCCACGTCCTGCAAGTCGCTCTGGCGTTGCAACAGCTGCCGTGAGCCCTTTGATCACTTCAAGGCGATCTGATGACTACTACGACTGTGGCCCCGCGGCGCCGGGCGGCGTTCCATGCGCTGAAGGTGGCGGCGATCGAGGCCATCACCGATGACTCGGTGGCGATCACGTTCGTCGTACCGGAGGAGCTTGCGGGGGAGTACGACTTCACCGCGGGCCAGCACCTGACTGTTCGCCGTACTGGTGAGGACGTCCGGCGCAGCTACTCGATCTGCTCGCCGGCTGGTTCCGGTGTGCTGCGGATCGGGGTGAAGCGGATCCCCGGTGGCACGTTCTCGGCGTACGCCGCCAATGAGCTCAAGCCGGGTGACGAGCTCGAGGTGATGACCCCGCTCGGCCGCTTCGGTACGACGCTCGACCCGGCCAACGCCAAGCACTACGCGTTCGTGGCAGCGGGCAGCGGCATCACCCCGGTGCTCTCGCTCGTCGCCACCATCCTGTCGGTGGAACCGGACAGCCGCGTCACCCTGCTCTACGGCAACCGCACTGCCGGCTCGGTGATGTTCGCCGACGAGTTGGCCGACCTCAAGGACGTGTACGCCGAGCGCCTGCACCTCGTGCATGTGTTGTCGCGTGAGTCCACCGAGGTGGAGCTGTTCAGCGGCCGCATCGACGCGGACCGGCTGAAGCGCATGTTCGCCACCATCCTGCCGGTCGCCGGTGTGGACGAGTGGTTCCTCTGCGGCCCGTACGCCATGGTGGTCGGCGCTCAGGAGCTCCTGCTCGCCGAGGGCGTCGACCGCGCCCACGTGCACGCCGAGCTGTTCCACGTCGGTGACGAAGCTCCCAAGGCTCCCGTCGAGGAAACCACCTCCGACGCGGACGCAGCCCAGGTCACCGTCATCCTCGACGGTCGTCGCTCGACCTTCCCGCTCGGTGAGCACGCCAAGGCGATCCTCGACGCCACACTGGCCGTCCGCTCCGACGCCCCCTTCGCCTGCAAGGGCGGCGTCTGCGGCACCTGCCGCGCCAAGGTCATCGACGGCGAAGTCCGCATGGACACCAACTGGGCCCTGGAGCCCGAGGAGATCAAGGCCGGCTACGTCCTCACCTGCCAGTCCCACCCGACCACTTCGGCCGTGACCGTCGACTTCGACGCCTGACCCCCTGGCGGGGTTAGTACTGCAGGCATGCGCATCTCTTTGTCTGCAGGGGAGTTCGAGTACGTCGACAGCGGTGACCCGGCCGCTCCACCCGTGGTGCTCCTGCACGGGCTGAGCGGCAACATCACTCGGTGGGACCACATTGCACCGGAGCTCGCCAAGCACCGCCGCGTCCTGGCACTGGACCAGCGCGGCCACGGCGCCAGCGCGCGGACTCCGTCGTACTCGTTCGAGTCGATGCGCGACGACCTCCTGGAGTTCGTCGATGCCCTGGCCCTGCCGCCGTTCCTTCTGGTCGGCCACTCCATGGGCGGCACGGTCGCAGCTCTCTTCGCCGAACACCACTCCGACCGCCTCACCGGCCTGGTCCTCGTCGACGCCCCACCGCCCGACGGTGACGGCGACTGGACCGTCCCGGCGCGCCCCAGCGAGGACCCCGGCTTCGACTGGGACTGCCTGCCCGCGATCTTCGCCCAGCTGGCCGACCCCGACCCGTCGTACGTGGCCGATCTCCCGAAGATCGCCGTACCGGCTCTCATCCTCGGCGGCGGCTCCACCAGCCCTGTCCCGCAAGAGAAGCTCGCCGCAGCCGCCGATGCCATCCCCGACTGCACGCTCGTCACCGTCGAAGGCGCCGGCCACAACATCCACCAAACCCGCCCCGCCGACCTCCTCGCCGCCCTCACCACCCGCTTCGCCACCGACCCCATTTGATGGGTGCACCCACCGCTTGGGAGGTTTCCGCCCCGTAATTCGCTGGGGGAACCTCCGGCTTGAGTGGTGAACCCACCAAACGCGCGAGCTGGTACGGCGGTCAGTCGGTGCCGGACTCCATGGCGGCGCGGTCGAGGAGGAGGTCCTCCTCGGACCCCTCGCCGCGGGAGGCGATCGCCTGGGCGCCGCCGGTGGGCATCGGGCCGATGAGGTCGGTGGAGGCGGCCAGCGCCGGGTTCGACGTACCGAACAGGCCCAGGCCGGCGTACTGCTCGAGCTTGGCGCGGGAGTCGGCGATGTCGAGGTTGCGCATGGTCAGCTGACCGATCCGGTCGACCGGGCCGAAGGCGGAGTCCTCGGTGCGCTCCATCGACAGCTTGTCCGGGTGGTAGCTGAAGGATTGGCCGGTGGTGTTGATGACCGAGTAGTCCTCGCCCCGCCGCAGCCGGAGGGTGACCTCGCCGGTGATGGCCGAGCCGACCCAGCGCTGCAGGGACTCGCGGATCATCAGCGACTGCGGGTCCAGCCAGCGGCCCTCGTACATCAGCCGGCCGAGCTTGCGACCCTCGTTGTGGTACGCCGCCAGGGTGTCCTCGTTGTGGATCGCGTTCACCAGCCGCTCATAGGCGGCGTGCAGCAGCGCCATGCCGGGAGCCTCGTAGATGCCGCGGCTCTTGGCCTCGATGATCCGGTTCTCGATCTGGTCGGACATGCCCAGCCCGTGCCGGCCGCCGACCGCGTTGGCCTCCAGGACCAGGTCGACCGCGGAGCCGAACTCCTTGCCGTTGATCGTCACCGGCCGGCCCTGGACGAAGCCGATGCTGACGTCCTCGGTGGCGATCTCGACCGAGGGGTCCCAGAACTTCACGCCCATGATCGGGTCGACCGTCTCGATCCCGGTGTCCAGGTGCTCGAGCGTCTTCGCCTCGTGCGTCGCGCCCCAGATGTTCGCGTCGGTCGAGTACGCCTTCTCGGTGCTGTCGCGGTACGGCAGGTGGTGGGCGACCAGCCACTCGCTCATCTCCTTGCGGCCGCCGAGCTCGGTGACGAAGTCGGCGTCCAGCCAGGGCTTGTAGATCCGCAGGTTCGGGTTGGTCAGCAGCCCGTAGCGGTAGAACCGCTCGATGTCGTTGCCCTTGAAGGTCGAACCGTCGCCCCAGATCTGAACGTTGTCCTCGAGCATCGCCCGGACCAGCAGCGTGCCGGTCACCGCCCGGCCAATCGGAGTGGTGTTGAAGTAGGTGCGCCCGCCGGACCGGATGTGGAAGGCGCCGCACGTGAGCGCGGCCAGCCCCTCCTCGACCATCGCGGCGCGGCAGTCCACGAGCCGGGTGAGTTCGGCGCCGTACGCCGTCGCCCGCCCCGGGACCGACGCGATGTCGGGCTCGTCGGCCTGACCGAGATCGGCGGTGTACGTGCAGGGCACCGCTCCCTTGTCGCGCATCCACGCGACCGCGACGGACGTGTCGAGACCTCCCGAGAACGCGATCCCGACCCGCTCACCAACCGGCAACGACGTAAGCACCTTGGACATAGGAAGAGTATGCATGCCTCTGAATGATTATGCAAAACGTCGGTGATGGGTGTGGCTGTTGTGACTGATGAGGCTGGATTGAGAGGATGGGGGCAGCTGGAGGGGAGTGAGGCGCACCATGATGGGGCGGTCGCATGCGTTGTCGGGGTGGGTTCTGGGCCTGGCGGTGGCGCCGATGATCGGGTTGACCTCGGTGGCCGAGGTGGTGCCGTTCGCGGCCGCCACAGCGGGCTACGCGTTGGTCCCGGACCTGGATCACCCGGGCGGGAGCGCTTCGCGCGTGCTCGGACCGGTCACCGGACTGATCTCCAGCGGGATCCGGACCTTCTCCGGTGTGCTCTACAAACTCACCAAGGGACCGCGCGATGAGGACAGCACCGGCAAGCATCGCCATGCCACGCACACCCTCGCGGCCGCGATCGGGCTCGGCTTCCTGGCCGGGAGCCTGGGGGACCACGGCAAGTGGGCAGTCCTGGCCGTCGCCGTCACGGGTCTGCTGCTCGCGGCCCACGTGCTCGGCGACTGGATCCTGATCGCCACCCTCGCGGCCACGGCCTACTCGGTCTTCGGTACGGCGCTTCCCGGTACGACGCCTGCTGACTACCTCCAGGCGGGCTTGTCCGGGATCGGCGGCTGGATCGGGGTGGCGGTCGGCCTCGGCATGTTCACGCACTGTCTGGGGGACAGCCTGACCCGCTCGGGCTGTCCGTGGCTTTGGCCACTCCCGATCCGGGGTGAGACCTGGTACGAGATCCGGCTGCCCCGGCTTCTTCGGTTCAGTACGAACAGCTGGGTCGAGCGGCTGATCGTCGTACCGGCGTTGCTGGTGGCCGGCGTACTGCTGCTGCCAGGCGTCTTTCCGTTCGTTTTGTCTACATTCAGTGATGGGAGCGCTACGCAAAGTGTTCACAGAATTTTTTCCGGACTTTTTTCGTGGAACGTGTAACGACTCCCTGGGCCAGCCCGATAGGACGAGTGAGCCTGGTGGCTGCCCGGACCCCCGAGCGGACAGCCACCAGGCCTACTCATTTCTTCAGGGCGTCGGGACGGTAATCTGAGCACCATGCCCTCGCCAGAACATCTCGCCGCACCGGCGCTGCCCTTCGGCCGCCTGACGACGGCTATGGTCACGCCTTTCCGTGCGGACGGATCCCTGGATCTCGCCGCCGCCCAGAAGGTGGCCATCCATCTCGCCGACGGCGGGAACGACGCCCTGATCCTCAATGGGACGACCGGCGAATCGCCGACCACCTCGGACCAGGAGAAGACCGACCTGATCCGCGCCGTCCGCGAGGCGCTCGGCGACCGGGTCAAGCTCGTCGCCGGCGTCGGTACCAACGACACGGCGCACACCATCGAGCTCGCCCGGCAGGCCGAGGCCGCCGGTGCCGACGGGCTGCTGGTCGTCACGCCGTACTACAACAAGCCGCCGCAGGAGGGTCTGCGTCAGCACTTCGCCCAGGTCGCCGACGCGACCGGCCTGCCGAACCTGCTCTACGACATCCCCGGCCGGGCCGGGGTGGAGATCAGGACCGAGACGCTGATCGCGCTCGCCGAGCACCCGCGGATCGTCGCGGTGAAGGACGCCAAGGGTGACCTCGCCGCGACCACCAAGGTGCTGGCGAACACCGATCTGTTCTACTACTGCGGTGCCGACGAGCTGAACCTCGCCATGCTGGCGATCGGTGCCGTCGGGATCGCGAGCGTGGTCGGCCATGTCGCCAGCCCGGAGTACCGGCAGCTGATCGACGCCGTGGTGGCCGGCGACCTCGCAGGCGCACAAGAGATTGATCGACGGCTGGTGCCCGCTGTCGAAACGATTATGACCATTACCCAGGGCGCCATCATGGTGAAGGCCGCACTCAAACTGGCCGGCGTCCTCGAGCACGCGACCCTGCGGTCGCCGCTGATCGAGGCGACGCCCGCACAAGTGGACCGGCTCACCACCGACTTGAAACAGGCAGGACTGATTGCATGAGCCATCCCCATCCCGATCTCTCCGCGCCCGGACCGCTGGCTCCGGGCGCTTTGCGGGTCATCCCGCTCGGCGGCCTCGGTGAAGTAGGCCGCAACATGACCGTGTTCGAGTACGACGGCAAGCTGCTGATCGTCGACTGCGGTGTGCTGTTCCCGGACGAGAACCAGCCCGGCGTGGACCTGATCCTGCCGGACTTCCAGCCGATCCGGGACCGGCTGAACGACGTCGTGGCGGTCGTCCTGACGCACGGCCACGAGGACCACATCGGCGGGTTGCCCTACCTGCTGCGCGAGCGCGGCGACATCCCGGTCATCGGGTCGCAGCTCACGCTCGCGCTGCTCGAGGGCAAGCTGAAGGAGCACCGGCACCGCAACGTGCCGCAGCAGACCGTGGTCGAGGGCGAGAAGCTGCAGATCGGCCCGTTCGTCTGCGAGTTCGTCGCGGTCAACCACTCGATCCCGGACGCGCTCGCGGTGGCGATCCGGACGCCGGCCGGCATGGTGCTGCACACCGGTGACTTCAAGATGGACCAGCTGCCGCTGGACGGCCGGATCACCGACCTGAACGCGTTCGCGCGGCTCGGCGAGGAGGGGGTCGACCTGTTCTGCGTCGACTCCACCAACTCCGAGGTGCCCGGCTTCACCACGCACGAGCGCGACATCGCGCCGGTGCTGGACGGCGTCTTCACCAAGGCGAAGAACCAGCGCATCATCGTGGCCTGTTTCGCCTCGCACGTGCACCGCGTCCAGCAGGTCATGGACGCCGCCGTGAAGCACCGCCGCAAGGTCGCGTACGTCGGCCGCTCGATGGTGCGCAACATGGCGGTCGCCCGCGACCTGGGCTTCCTGACCGTGCCCGGTGACACCCTGATCGACATGCGCGAGCTGGAGAACTACCCGCCCGAGCAGGTCGTGCTGGTCTCCACCGGGTCCCAGGGCGAGCCGATGTCGGCGCTGTCCCGGATCGCGGCCAACGACCACCACGTCGTCCAGATCCAGCCCGGCGACACCGTCGTACTGGCGTCGTCGCTGATTCCCGGCAACGAGAACTCGGTCTACCGGGTGATCAACGGGCTGACCCGGCACGGCGCGAACGTGATCCACAAGGGCAACGCCCTGGTGCACGTCTCGGGTCACGCGAGTGCGGGCGAGCTGCTCTACTGCTACAACATCGTCAAGCCGCGCAACGTGATGCCGGTGCACGGCGAGATCCGGCACCTGCACGCGAACGCCGAGCTGGCCATCCAGACCGGCGTACCGCGCGAGAACGTGGTCGTCGTCGAGGACGGTGTGGTGGTCGACCTGATCGACCGCAAGGCCGTGGTGGCCGGCAAGGTCGAGTGCGGTTACGTCTTCGTGGACGGCTCCACGGTCGGCGACATCACCGAGACCTCGCTGAAGGACCGGCGGATTCTCGGCGACGAGGGGTTCATCTCGGTGATCGCCGTGATGGACTCCGTCACCGGGAAGCTGACCGCCGGACCGGAGATCCAGGCACGCGGGTTCGCCGAGGACGACACCGTCTTCGACACCCTCAAGCCGAAGATCGAGGCGGAGATCGAGAAGGCGATCGGTGGCGGCGTGGACGACATGTACCAGCTGCAGCAGGTGATCCGCCGGGTCGTCGGCAAGTGGGTCAGCGACACCCACCGCCGCCGCCCGATGATCATCCCGGTCGTCGTGCAGAGCTAGGACAGAGCAGAGAGTGAGCCGGCGATGAGCCTCAACGGTGTGAACGGAACGGGCCAGCGCCGGCCCACGATGAAGGAGGTCGCGGCCCGGGCCGGGGTGGCACTGAAGACGGTGTCGCGCGTGGTCAACGAGGAGCCGAACGTCAGCCCCGAGCTGACCGCCAAGGTCCAGGCCGCGATCAAGGATCTGAACTACACGCCGAACGAGTCGGCCCGGATGCTGCGCCGCGGCAAGACCGGCACGATCGCGGTCGTCATCCGCGACATCGGTGACCCGTTCTTCGCCTCGCTCGGCCGCGCGGTCGAGCTGTGGGCCCGCTCGTCGGGCTCCGTGGTGATGATCGGTCTGACCGACGAGGACCCCGAGCGCGAGCGCGACGTCTGTCTCGAGTTCGTGGCGCGCCGTCCGGACGCGCTGATCATGGCGCCGATCGGGGAGACCCAGGAGTACCTGGCGCCGCACGTCGACGCGGGGATGGCGGTCGTCACCATCGACCGCCCCGCGCACGGGATCGAGGCGGACGCCGTACTGGCCGACAACGCGGGCGGTATCGATCAGGCGATCGACCACCTGGTCCGCCAGGGCCATCGCCGGATCGCCTACCTCGGTGACGACGAGCGGATCTTCACCGCCCGCGAGCGCGTGGTCGCCTACCGGGCCGCGATGGCCCGGCACCGCATCGACGTCGACGAAGACCTCGTGCACCTGTCCGAGCCCACCACGGAGGGCATCGGCATCACACTGTCCGCCGTACTGGACCGGCCGGAGCCGGCCACGGCGTTGCTGTCGGCCAACAACATGACGACCGCCGAGGTTCTGCGCGGTCTCGCCGGTCGGCGTGATCAGGTCGCGCTCGTCTCCTTCGACGACCTGGCCCTCGGCGACCTGCTCAAGCCGGGTCTCACCGCGGTTGCTCAGTCGGCTGACGTCATGGCCCGTACGGCGATTCAGCTGATGACCGAGCGGCTTCCCGAACCGCACCGGCCGGGCCGGACCGTTCGGGTGCCCGTCAAGCTGACGATTCGTGGCTCGGGAGAGATTCCGCCGGCGTCGTAATCTCGCCGTACCGGGCCAGGACGACTGCGGCGGTGACTGCGACGAGGAAACCGCCGACCGCGACGACGCCGTACCCGGGTCGAGAGTGGTCGCCGAGCGCGATCAGTCCGACCAGTGCGGGGAACACGGTCTCGCCGACGACGAGCATGGCTGTTGCCATCGTGACGCCTCCGCGCTGTAGGGCTGAGGCGTAGAAGTACATGGCGAGTGCGCCGCTCACGACCGCGGTGTAGAGGGCGGGCTCGGCGAGCAGCTTGAGTGGGTGGAAGTCGGTGATGATCCGGCCTGAGATCGCGACCACGCCGAACGCGAGTCCTGCGACCAGGCCGAGCAGGGGAGCGCGCAGCCGCTGCGGTGCACGGCTCGTCGCGAGTCCGGCGAGGCCGAGGACGATCGTTGCCCCGATCAACGACAACCGGAACCCGTGGCTGACCGGCGTACTGCCTTCGCTGCCGGCCGACATCCCCAGCAGCGCAAGCCCAGTGCAGACGGCGGCGACCGCTGACCACTCCTTCGTGCCAAGCCGTACGCCGAGCACCCGTGCCGCCACTGCGGTCACCGCGAGGCTCGCTGCGAGCGCTGCCTGCACCACGAACAACGGCAGCGACTGCAGGGCGACCATCTGAAGTCCGAAGCCGAGCAGGTCCATCGCGATGCCGACCAGGAACCGCCACTGCCCGACTACGCGGAGGACGCCGCGCGCACTCTCATCCGGAGTACTCCGCGCGGCCGCGGCTTGCAGCACCGACGCCAGTCCATAGGCCACCGCAGCAGCAAGCGCACACAGCAACCCCATAGGGCCACTTAACCACGCAGTGAGGCCGCCAACGGGCATTGGAACGGGTCGCGGGCCCGCAGCCCGACGTTGTTCAGGTAGCCGATGACGATCCGGTACGACGAGAACAGACCGACCTCGGCGTAGTCGACGCCGTGCAGTTCGCAGTACTCGCGGACGATCGGCCGCACGCGGCGCAGGGTCGGCCGGGGCATGCTGGGGAAGAGGTGGTGCTCGATCTGGTAGTTGAGGCCGCCCATGGCGAAGTCGGTCAGGACGCCGCCGCGGATGTTGCGCGAGGTCAGCACCTGGCGGCGCAGGAAGTCGAGCTTCATCCCGGCCGGCACGAGTGGCATGCCCTTGTGGTTCGGTGCGAACGCAGCACCCAGGAACAGGCCGAAGATCGCCAGCTGCAATCCCAGGAAGGCAGTGGCCTTCTCCACCGGCAACAGCAGGTACACCGCGCCGACGTACACCGTGAGCCGGGTGAGCACCACTGCGAGGTCGATGCGCTCCATGCGGCTCGCGTCTCGCCGCATCAGGTGCCGGATGCTCGACACGTGCAGTGCGACGCCCTCCAGCATCAGCAACGGGAAGAAGAACCACCCCTGCCGCGCAGCGAGCCACTTGCCGAGCGGCTTGCGTCGTACGACGTCGTCCGGCGAGAAGGCGAGCACCTTCATCTGCACGTCCGGATCCTTGTCCACCTGGTTCGGTGCACCGTGGTGGCGGTTGTGCTTTGTCCGCCACCAGCTGACGCTCATCCCCAGCACGCCGCCGGACAGCACCCGAGCCGTCAAATCGTTGTGCGCGGGTGAGGCGAAGATCTGCCGGTGCGCGCTGTCATGGCTCAGAAACGCCACCTGCACGAGCACCAGCGCCAGAACTGCGGCCATCACCAGCTGGAACCACGAGTCACCCAGCACGAGGACGCCGGCGGCTACACCCACCAGCGCTACGCCGACGAGGCTCAGCCGCGTGTAGTAGTAGCCACGGCGCCGGCGGAGCAGCCCGAGCTCCTGCACGGTCCGGAGCAGGTCCGTGTACAGACTGGCGTACTGCTGCTGAGGGCGCACACGCCCAGGATCGAGATCGCTCATGACACTCCGTGTGCGCTCAGGTAGACCAGCGTGGTCGGGCGGGCAAAGGTTGGTGCCTACCCTCGGTAGGCCGTGGCCAGCGGGCACTGGAACGGATCGCGTGCCCGGAGCCCCACGTTGTTCAGATAGTCCACGACAATCTTGTACGACGCCACCAAGGACACCTCGGTGTAGTTCACCCCGTGCAGTGCGCAGTACTCGCGGACGATCGGCTGCACCTTGCGCAGCGTCGGCCGCGGCATGCTCGGGAACAGGTGGTGCTCGATCTGGTAGTTGAGCCCGCCCATCGCCCAGTCGGTGAACAGCCCGCCGCGGATGTTGCGCGACATCAGCACCTGGCGGCGCAGGAAGTCGACCTTCATGGACGCCGGGACCAGCGGCATGCCCTTGTGGTTCGGTGCGAACGAGCCGCCCAGGCAGACGCCGAAGACGGCGAGCTGCAAGCCGAGGAAGGCGAAGGCCTTACCCGGCGGGAGCAGGAAGAACAGCAGACCGAGGTAGATGCCGATCCGGCTCAGCACGAGGGCGCCTTCGACCCGCTCGATCTTGCTCGCGCCCCGGCGGAACACGTGTCCCACGCTCGAGACGTACAGGCTCAGGCCTTCGAGCGTCAGCAGCGGGAAGAACAGCCAGCCCTGGCGCGCGGTCAGCCAGGCCTGGAAGCCGGTGCGCTTCGCGGCCTGGTCCGGGGTGAACGCGATCACGCCGATGTCGAGGTCGGGGTCGCGGTTCAGCTGGTTCGGCGCGGCGTGGTGCCGGCTGTGCTTCGACTTCCACCAGGCGGAGCTGATCCCGATCAGGCCGCCGGCCAGCAGCCGCGCGGTCCAGTCGTTCCACTTGGCCGACTCGAAGATCTGCCGGTGCGAGCTGTCGTGGCTGAGGAACGCGACCTGGGTCAGCACGAGCGCGAAGGCGCCGGCCATCAGGAGCTGGAACCACGAGTTGCCGAGCAGTCCGACCCCCACCCAGACCCCGGCGAAGGCCACCAGGACCGCGGCGATGCGGACCCAGTAGTAGCCCTGCCGCCGGCGCAACAGGCCTAGTTCGCGGACTGTGCGAGCGAGATCGGTGTAGAGGTTCGTGAAGCGCTGTTGCGGATTACTGTCCGCGACGAGCTGTGACAAAAGGAGACACCCCGGTCCGGTAGTACATCGTGTCGATGCGCCACCAGGTCCTGGGCAGCGCCACAACTGTGGCTGTTGGCCCCAACGGAACCACGTAAGGCAACCCTTCGCAAGGCGAGTCCCGCGCCGCGCCAACCGATCACCGCCAGTTCACGCGGAGGCCATCCGGCCGGATCAGGCTTGCCGTATGAAATTGAGTCGCCGCCAACTCTTGGCTGCATCCACTGCCGCCGGTGCTTCCCTGGCTGTGCCAGGCGTCGCCGCTGCGGCCCCCAACGTCGTACGGCGGGACCGGCCCGCACTGCCGTCCGGGATCATGTCGGGCGATGTGTCAGCGAACTCTGCCGTGGTCTGGTCGCGCACCGATCGCAAGGCCCGGATGGTTGTCGACCTGACGAGCCACGGCCGCTTCGACCGCGCCGTCCGCCTGCACGGGCCGATCACCGGACCGGACCAGGATTACACCGCGCAGGTGCTGCTGCGGGGCCTGCGGCCCGGGCAGCGCTACGACTACCGGATCGCGTTCGAGGACGCCTACGGCCGCCGCGGTGAGTCGCTCGAGGGCACCTTCAGTACGCCGGGATGCAATCGCGGCCTGTCGTTCGTCTGGACCGGGGACACCGCCGGTCAGGGCTACGGCATCAACCCGGACCTCGGCGGCATGATCGCGTACAAGGCCATGCACGAGACCCGGCCGGACTTCTTCCTGCACTCCGGCGACAACATCTACGCCGACGGGCCGATCGCGGCCTCGGTGGCGATCCCGGACGGCACGGTCTGGAAGAACGTGGTGACCGAGGAGGTCTCCAAGGTCGCCGAGACGCTGGCCGAGTACCGCGGCCGCTACAAGTACAACCTGCTCGACCACAACGTGCGGGACCTGTACGCCGACGTACCGATCGTCAGCCAGTGGGACGACCACGAGACGCTGAACAACTGGTACCCGGGCGAGATCCTCGATGACGTGCGCTACACCGAGCGGCGGGTCGACGTCCTGGCGGCCCGAGCCCGGCAAGCGTTCCTCGAGTACCTGCCGATGGTGCACACCGCGGGCCGGAACCGCATCTACCGCAAGGTCAGCTACGGTCCGCTGCTCGATGTCTTCTGCCTCGACATGCGCACCTACCGTGGCGCCAACCCGACACCGGACACGGTCGGACCGGTGGCGATGCTCGGCGCCGAGCAGGCCGAGTGGCTGGTCCGCGAGGCGGCCGCGTCCAAGGCCACCTGGAAGGTGATCGCCAGCGACATGCCGCTCGGACTGCTGGTGCCGGACGGCCCGCTGATCGAGGCGGTCGCGAACGGCGTCGCCGGTGCACCCGGTGGCCGCGAGCACGAGATCGCGTGGGTGCTGAGCCAGTTCAAGAAGCGCAAGGTGCGCAACGCGGTCTGGCTGACCGCGGACGTGCACTACTGCGCTGCACACCACTACGACCCGTCGCGGGCCGCCTTCACCGACTTCGACCCCTTCTGGGAGCTCGTGGCCGGTCCGGTGAACGCAGGTACGTTCGGCCCGAACGCGCTGGACCCGACGTTCGGACCGAAGGCGGAGTTCGTCAAGGCGGCCGACTTCCCGAACCAGCCGCCGAGCGGTGGCAACCAGTTCTTCGGCCATGTCGAGATCGATCCGCACACGGGCGTGTTCACCGCGTCACTACGGGACCTGTTCGGCAAGGTCCTGTGGACCAAGGACATCAATCCGGCCCGCCACTAAGGGCCCTGTCGTACCCAGTGGCCTCCGGCGCCTGTGCGGGATGCCGCCCACCGGAGGCCCTGGGTACGACGTAGGTTTGGTGCATGACTGCTCCGGACACCCGCCGCGACGATGTGGTCGAAACGCTGCATGGGCACGCGATCGCCGACCCCTACCGTTGGCTGGAAGACCCTGACTCCGCCGAGACCCAGGACTGGGTGAACCGGCAGAACGCGTTCACTCAGGCCGAGCTGACCGGCTATCCGGAGCGAGAGTGGTTCCAGACCACGCTGTCCGCGATCCTGGCCCGGCCGCGGGCCGGAGTGCCGGCCAAGAAGAGCGGCTGGTACTTCGTCGGCCGCAACGACGGCACTCAGGCTCAGGATGTCGTGTACGTCGCAGAGTCCCTCGAGGAACTGCTGGACAGCGGCCGGGTCCTGATCGACCCGAACACCCTGTCCGAGGACGGCACCGACTCACTGGGCACGTTCACTGTGAGCCCGGACGGCAAGTACTTTGCCTACGGCATCAACGAGAGCGGTAGCGACTGGACGACGTTCCGGCTGCTCGACATCGCCACTGGGGATCCGGTGGACGACGTGGTGACCGAGGCGAAGTTCTGCGAGGCCACGTGGCTGCCCGACGGTTCGTCGTACCTGTATCTGCACTACCCGACGAGTGGGCGCAGTGAGGGCACCGAGACGAAGACGCTTTCTGGTGGGCAGCTGAAGCTGCACCGCGTCGGTACGCCGCAGTCCGACGACGAACTGGTCCTGGCGTTCCCCGAGGACGACCGGCTGTTCATCAGCCCGGAGGTGTCCGACGACGACCGGTACGTCGTTGTGCACATCAACGCCGGCACCGACCCCGCGTCGCGGCTGTGGGTCTACCCGATCACCTCTGACGGTCTCGGTGAGCCGATCAAGGTGGTGGACGAGCTCGTCGACGAGATCTTCTTCATCCGGATGTCCGGTGACCAGTTGGTGCTGCAGACCGACCGCGATGCGTCCCGTGGCCGGGTGGTGCTCGCGTCGCTGGATGGCACCTTCACGGACCTCATCCCCGAGGGGCCCGACACGCTGCAGGCTGTCCGCGGTACGGCGTCAGGGCTGGCGACCATCACGCTGGTCGACGCCCAGCCCGTGCTGACCCTCTACGCGCTCGATGGCTCCGGTGCGCAGGTGGTCGACGTACAGGGTGGTGGTGTGCTTGCTCTGAACGGCAGTACCAAGCACGACGAGCTCTTCATCGGTTTGTCGACCACTACCGACCCGACGGTCTCGTACGTCGTCTCGGCGTCGACCGGCGCAGTGCGAGCGCTGCCCGAACTCGTCCGTGGCTCTGGTGGTTACGAGTCGCCGTCGGTGATCGTCACGCGCCAGGTGGCCGGCGACGTCCCGTACTTCCTGATCACTCGCTCTGACCTCGACTTCAGCGCACCGCGCCCAGCACTCCTCTACGGGTACGGCGGCTTCCGCATCTCGATCCTGGCCGACTACAAGCCCGGCTGGCCGGCGTGGCTCGCGGCCGGGGGAGTGCTGGCGATCGCCAACCTCCGCGGCGGCGGTGAGTACGGGAGCGCCTGGCACGACGCCGGGCGGCTCAAGAACAAGCAGCAGGTATTCGACGACTTCATCGCGGTCGCGGAGCACCTGCGGGACACCGGCGTGACCACTCCGGCGCAGCTGGCCATCCACGGTCGCAGCAACGGCGGACTGCTCGTCGGCGCGGCCATGACGCAGCGGCCGGACCTGTTCAAGGTCGCGCTGCCGGGAGTCGGCGTACTGGACATGCTGCGGTTCCACCTCTTCACGGTGGGTGCCGCGTGGGCCTCCGACTTCGGGCATCCGGACAACCCGGAGCAGTTCGAGGACCTGCTGGCCTACTCGCCACTGCATCGAGTGCAGGACGGTACGGCGTACCCGGCCACGCTGGTGGTCACCGGTGACCACGATGACCGGGTCGTCCCGTTGCACAGTCACAAGTTCATCGCTGCGTTGCAGCATGCCCAGTCCGCGGCCGAACCCGTCTTGACCCGAGTGGAGGTCAACACCGGTCACGGCTTCGGCAAACCCGCCGCGATGATCGCAGCGGAGTGGGCGGACCTACTGGCGTTCGCTGCTCACCATGTAGGACTCAAGACTCCTGAGCAGTAGGAGCTCTAGGACTGCTGTGTCACCAGATGCGGGGTGCGTGGAGGTCACGGGGGTCATCGGCCGGCTGACAGCCGTGGTCGGTGTCCTCGTACTCCGCGCGCAGCCCGTTGGTGGCCAGGGTGCGCACTGCGCCGACGAGCCGGTCGACGTGCTCGCGGGTCGTGCCGAGACCAAGGCTGGCGCGGACCGCCGTACCGTGCTCGGGTGCGTCGGCGAGCAGGTGGCCGACCAGCGGGTGCGCGCAGAACTTGCCGTCGCGGACTCCGATGCCGTACTCCGCGCTGAGAGCGGCGGAGACGAGCGTGGAGCTCAGACCCTTGATCGTGAAGCAGACCGTGCCGACACGGTCGGCCTCGGCGCCGAAGATCGAGTACGTCGTGACGTCGGCGATCTGCGCCAGTCCGGTGCGGAGCCGGGCGAGCAGGCTGCGCTCGTGCTGCTCGATCGCGTCGCGGTTGCGGCTGATCGTCGCGCAGGCCGAGGCCAGGGCGATCGCGCCGATCACGTTGGGGGAGCCGCCCTCGTGGCGGGACGGACCGGTCGCCCAGACCACGCCGTCGCCGGTGACCGAGGTGGTCGCGCCGCCGCCGTACAGGTAGGGGTCGGCGGCGTCGAGCCAGTCAGCGCGGCCGATCAGCGCACCGGCGCCGTACGGCGCGTAGAGCTTGTGACCGGAGAGCGCGACCCAGTCGACGTCCAGGTCGGCGATGTCGACGATGCGGTGCGGCGCGAGTTGCGCGGCGTCCAGGCAGATCCGGGCGCCGTGTGCCTTGGCGACGGCGGCGAGCTCGGCGATCGGGAAGATCTCACCGGTCACGTTCGAGGCGCCGGTGACGACGACCAGGCGCGGTCCCTCCGGAGCGGTCCGCAGTGCGTTGGCGACGGCCGTCACAGCCTCACCGGCCGAGGCCGGGGCAGCCAGCCGGACGGTACGCTCCTCGCCCCAGGGCAGCAGCGCGGCGTGGTGCTCGGACTCGAAGACGATCACGGTCGCGTCGGCCGGTACGGCGTGCGCGAGCAGGTTGAGCGCATCGGTGGTCTGGCGGGTGAAGATCACCTGGTCGTCCGCACGGGCGCCGACGAAGCTGTGCACCTCGGCGCGCGCCCGCTCGTACCACTGGGTGGTGATGCGGGAGGCGTAGCCGTTGCCACGGTGGACCGACGCGTACGACGGCAGGGCCGCCTCGACGCTGGCCCGCACCGACTCCAGACACGGCGCGCTCGCACCGTGGTCGAAGTTGGCGTAGTCCGTCACGCGGCCGTCGGCCAGCGGGACCAGCAGGTCCGAGCCGACGGTGGCGGGGATGGTGCCGGTGCTGAGCCGGGTGACCGCCGCACGGGGGGTGGTGCTGCTGGCCGGCTCGAGGATGGAGAGGATCGACATGGCTTCGCTCCCGGGAAGTCCGCACTTGCCGAACGGCGTATCCGCACGGCCTGGTCTTCACCCGGGGCACCCCACCGCGGAGGAGGGTTGCCGGCCAGCGAGCCGGGGCTTGACGCTGGCGCTCATGACCTGCCGAGAACGGTAACGAACGGGCCACGAACGCGCCAGCCCCAATCTCGATCAGTGAGATCGACAAACACATCGTGGGACGACACGGAGGGATGAGGCGTGATCGGACGACTGCACCACCTCGCTATTGACTGCCCGGATCCATTGCGGCTGGCCGAGTTCTACGCCGCGGTGCTCGGCAAACCGATCACCTACCGCAGTGACGACTGGGTGGTCGTGGCGGACAACGACCGGACCTCCGGGCTCGCCTTCCAGCGTGCGGCGGATCACAGCCCGCCGCGCTGGCCCGATCCTGCCCAGCCACAGCAGATGCACCTCGACGTCATGGTGGACGACGTCGACGCGGCCGGGGCGGCCGTCATTGCCCTGGGGGCTCGGCATCTGAGCGGCGCGGTCTACGCGGATCCGGCCGGTCATCCGTTCTGTCTGATCCCTCGGCCGGGCTGGGCGCCGCCGGTCAACCCGTAATCGATTCGCGGTCGTCCGGTACGACGTGTTGGATGGCGGGATGAACGACATCGCGGCGTGGACCGCACCCGTGGTTGAGCGGCCCGAAGGCTCGTTGACGGCACCGGAAACCGAGCTGCTGCGCGGTTATCTGGACTTCTACCGGACCACGCTGCTGCACAAGTGCGCCGGTCTGACCGCCGAGCAGCTCGCCAGCCGGCCGTCGCCGCCGTCGAACCTGTCGCTGCTCGGCCTGATCCGGCACCTGACCAAGGTCGAGCGGATCTGGTTCCGGATCCACTTCGCGGCCGGTGAGAAGGCCGAGCCGCTGTTCGCGCCCGAGTTCGGCAAGGACGCCGACTTCGAGATCATCGATCCGGCGGACGCGGAATCGGCGTACCAGAGTCTGATCGCGGAGTGGAAGCTGTCCGACGAAGCGGCGGCCGGCCGATCGTTCGACGAGCGCTTCGAGTTCGGCGGCACGGAGTCGACGCTCCGGATGATCTACATCCACCTGGTCGGCGAGTACGCCCGCCACTGCGGCCACGCCGACCTGCTCCGCGAACAACTCGACGGCACCACCGGAGCCTGATCGATCTGGTAACAACCCTTCCGATGGCCCGGGCGCTGTGGTCAACTTCCTGCCATGAAGCGTCCGGCCGCCCTCGTCGCGCTTGTCTTCGCGGTGCTCACCGCGTTGCTTGTCGCGCCGGCGAGTGCTGCGTACGGCGTTCGGATCGAGGTGCTGTCGACGCCGCGGCCCGACTTCGTCAGCGACGGTAATGCGCTGATCGGCATCACCGGTCGTAACCTCGAGAACGTCACCGTCGAGCTCAACGGTCGTGACGTCACCGACGCCTTCACCCGGACCGCTGGCCGACTGGTCGGTCTGGTCCGGGGTCTGGTCATCGGAAGGAACACGGTGACCGCGGGCGAGGCTCGGCTCGGCCTGACGAACTACCCGCGCTCCGGCCCGATGCTGGCCGGGCCGCACGAGACGCCGTACATCTGCGGGACGGCCGGCTTCGTCACGCTCGCGAAGGTCAAGCTCGGTCCGGCGACCGGGCCGGACTGCTCGGTGCCGACCCGCGTCGACTACCTGTACCGCTCGACGGTCGACCGGTCGTTAAAGGTGCTTCCGGCAACGAAACCCGCCGACCTGGCCACGACGACCACGTCGGACGGGCGGCGGGTGCCGTACATCGTCCGCGTCGAGACCGGGGTGATCAACCGGTCGATCTACGAGTACGCCGTCCTGCACGATCGCGCGGAGGGTGCGCCGAGCGCGCTGCGGCCGCCGTCGGGCTGGAACGGCCGACTCATCTACACCTTCGGTGGTGGCTGCCCCGGCGGTTGGTACCAGCAGGGGAGTGCCACCGGCGGCATCAACGACGACGTCCTGCTGGGTCGCGGGTACGCCGTTGCCTCGTCGACCCTGAACGTGTTCGGGGTGAACTGCAACGGGGTGCTCGCCGCCGAGACGATGGCGATGACGCGCGAGCACATCGTCGAGACGATCGGCGTACCGCGGCAGACCATCGGCTGGGGCTGCTCGGGCGGTTCGTACCAGGTGTTCCAGATCGCCGACAACTACCCGGGCCTGCTCGACGGGATCGTCGCCTCGTGTGTGTTCCCCGAGGTCGGGTTCGCGACGCTGCACACGATCACCGACGCCTTGCTGCTCGATCACTACTTCCGGTCGGCCGACGGCTGGAGCGATGCCGAGAAGCAGGCCGCGGCGGGGTTCGGCAAGGTCGGGACGATCGCGAACCTGGCCGCCGCCGGCCGCCGGATCGATCCGCGGGTTTATTGCCCTGAGCAACTTCCTGTGCAGCAGCGGTACGACCCGGTGGCGAACCCGTCAGGTGCTCGGTGCGACGTCTACGACCATCAGGTCAACATCTGGGGCAAGAACGCGGCGGGAGTGCTGCGGCGGCCGCTCGACAACGTCGGGATCCAGTACGGTCTGGCCGCGCTCAACGCGGGCAGGATCACCGCTGCCCAGTTCGTCGACCTGAACCGCGCGATCGGCGGATTCGACGCCGACGCCAACTTCGTCCCCGGTCGCACGGTCGCCGATCCGTCGGCGATCAGAACGGCGTACCGGACCGGACAGTTGCTCAACGGCGGCGGGGGACTGGCGAACACGCCGATCATCGACTACCGGCAGTACCTGGACGAACTGCCGAACGGCGACATCCACCTGATGTTCCACTCGTTCTCACTGCGGCAGCGGCTGATCAAGGCCAACGGCGACGCGGACAACCAGGTGATGCTGGTGCAGTCCGGTGAGTCGACCGCCGGCTTCAACAGCAGCAATCCGGTCGTTCTGTCCGCTCTGAAGGCGCTGGACCAGTGGATGGACGCCATGGACGCCGACAACGGCCCGGGCTCGGCGCATGCGCGGCTGGTTCGCAACAAGCCGTCGTCCCTCGTCGAAGCCTGCTGGACTCCGCAGGGCACCAAGATCGCCGAGAAGCAGGTCAACGGCATCGGTACGACGCGCTGCAACACCCTGTACCCCGTCTGGCCGGCACCGCGCCAGGTAGCCGGTGCATCCGTCGCCAACGACGTCATCAAGTGCCGACTGCGCCCACTGTCACCGTCCGACTACAAGGCCAAGTTCACCGCGACCCAGTGGGGTGCCCTCCGAAGGGCCTTCCCGCAGGGTGTTTGCGACTGGAAGGCACCAGGCCTCGGTCAGCAGCGTCCCAGTGGGACGTGGCCATCCTTCTGAGCCGTGACGCTACGGATGGGGCAGCGTGATCGGCGTGTGACACGTGAGACTCGAGTGGTATTGGAGGTAGCCTGCTGGATATGGCGACCCGCACGTCTTCCCCGGCGCGGGCGCAGAAGTCGGCAGCCAAACGGCCGAGTACGGCCCGAACGGCTTCCGGTGGACGCTCCCGTACGTCAGCCGCCCAGAAGCGTGGGCAGAGTTCCAAACGCGGTGGTAGTACCGCTGCGCGGACCAGCACACCCAAAAACAGTGGACCGGGGCCCTTCGCGGCCGCCATGCTGGCGATCGGCCGCGGCATCGTGAAGCTGTGGATCGGGATCGCCCACCTGCTCGGCAAGATGGTCCGCGGGATCGGCAACGGTGCCCGCGACCTGGACCCGGAGCACCGCCGTGACGGCGCCGGCCTGCTGCTGATCGCGCTGGCGATCGTGGTCGCCGCCTCGGTCTGGTGGCAGATGCCCAGCGCGGTCGGCAAGGGCGTCCGGACCGTCGTCGGCGAAAGCGTCGGCATGGTCGGCTGGGCTGTCCCGCTGCTCCTGCTGGCGATGGCCTACCGCACTCTGCGCAACCCGGAACGCAACGGACCCGCCGGCCGTCAGGTCATCGGCTGGACACTGCTGACGTTCGGCGTGCTCGGTCTGGTGAGCATCGCCAACGGCATCCCGCGGCCCAGCAACCCCAACGACGCCCCGCTGCACGACGCCGGTGGCGCGATCGGGTACGCCGTCTCGGCCGTGCTCTCCGATCTCCTCACCCAGTACGTCGCCGCTCCGCTGCTCGTGCTGCTGTCGATCTTCGGACTGCTGATCATCACCGGGACGGCGATCTACGCCATCCCGGTCCGGGTGCGCGCGGCGTTCGACGTACTGATGGGCCGGACCGAGCTGCCGGAGGAGGCTGCGCCCGCTCACGAGGCGCCCACCGACGACACCGTGCGGCTGACCCGTAAGGAGCGCCGCGCCAAGGCCGCGCTCGAGGACGACGGCGAGCCGCTGCTCAAGCCGTACGACTCACCGGTGCTCGAAGGCCGCGAGATCTCCAAGCGCGGCCGCAAGCCGAAGGTCGCACCGGTCCCGGACGAGGACGCGTACGACGTCGACGCATCGGAGGCCGAGGCCGCCGCGCCTGCCAAGCCGAGTTTCAAGGTGACCGACGCGCCGCCGCCGGAGCCGCCGCCGCACACCCCGATGCCGCAGCGCGTCGAGCAGCTCAGCCTGTCCGGCGATATCACCTACACGCTTCCCGACGGCCAGATCCTCAAGCCCGGTTCGGTGCACAAGGCCCGGACCAAGGCGTCCGACGCGGTCGTCGACCGGCTCACCGAGGTGTTCGAGCAGTTCGGCATCGACGCCCAGGTGACCGCCTACACCCGCGGCCCGACAGTGACGCGGTACGAGGTCGAGCTCGGCTCCGCGGTCAAGGTCGAGAAGGTCACCGCGCTGTCCAAGAACATCGCGTACGCCGTCGCCTCGGCCGACGTCCGGATCCTGTCGCCGATCCCCGGCAAGTCCGCGATCGGCATCGAGATCCCGAACACCGACAAGGAGATCGTCAGCCTCGGCGACGTGATCCGTTCGGCGACCGCCCGCAACGACCACCACCCGATGGTGGCCGGGCTGGGCAAGGACGTCGAGGGCGGCTTCGTGGTCGCCAACATGGCGAAGATGCCGCACCTGCTGGTCGCCGGTGCGACCGGATCCGGTAAGTCGGTGTTCGTGAACTCGCTGATCACCTCGGTGCTGATGCGGGCCACGCCGGACGAGGTGCGGATGATCCTGGTCGACCCCAAGCGGGTCGAGCTGAACAGCTACGAGGGCATCCCGCACCTGATCACGCCGATCATCACCAACGCCAAGAAGGCCGCCGAGGCGCTGCAGTGGGTCGTCCGCGAGATGGACATGCGGTACGACGACCTGGCGGCGTTCGGGTTCCGGCACGTGGACGACTTCAACAAGGCGGTCCGCGGCGGCAAGGTGAAGCCGCCACCTGGATCCGAGCGGGTGCTCACGCCGTACCCGTATCTGCTGGTGATCGTCGACGAGCTGGCCGACCTGATGATGGTCGCGCCTCGTGATGTCGAGGACTCGATCGTCCGCATCACGCAGCTGGCCCGGGCGGCCGGTATCCACCTGGTGCTCGCGACCCAGCGGCCGTCGGTGGATGTCGTGACCGGTCTGATCAAGGCCAACGTGCCGTCCCGGCTCGCGTTCGCGACCTCGTCGCTGGCCGACAGCCGGGTCATCCTGGACCAGCCCGGCGCGGAGAAGCTCGTCGGTCAGGGTGACGGTCTGTTCCTGCCGATGGGCGCGAGCAAGCCGATGCGTATCCAGGGCGCGTGGGTCACGGAGGCCGAGATCCACGCGGTGGTCGAGCACACCAAGACCCAGCTCGAGCCGACGTACCGCGAGGACGTCACCGTCGTCGCGGCGCCGAGCAAGGATCTCGACGACGAGATCGGCGACGACATGGACCTGGTGGTCCAGGCCGCCGAGCTGATCGTCTCGACCCAGTTCGGCTCGACGTCGATGCTGCAACGCAAGCTGCGGGTCGGCTTCGCCAAGGCCGGCCGGTTGATGGACATCCTGGAGAGCCGGGGTGTCGTCGGTCCCAGCGAGGGATCCAAGGCACGCGACGTCCTGGTGAAACCGGACGACCTGGAAGACTTCATCACCACCCTCCGAGGAGAGTGATCGTGACCGAAGCGAGCGCCGTGACGCGTCATGACGGGTTCGACCTCGACGACCGGCCCGTCCCCTTCACCATCCGCGCCTCCCAGAAGGTGCACGGGGGACTGGCCCTCGGCGCCGGCCTGGTGGCCGTCGGTTTCGCGGCATCCGCATCCGGTACGGCGACCGGCGTACTGCGGTGGTTCGCGGCGGCAGCCTTCGCCGTACTGGCAGTGATCTGTGCCCGGGCGCTGACCGTCGGGGACATGCTGGTCGCCGACGACGTCGGGATCCGGTTGCGAATCCGCAACGAATGGATCGGGACACGCTGGCAGGAGATCGAGGAAGTGACGGTTCTGAAGCGCCGGCACCCGCTCGACGACGGCCGGATCGCCGTGCACCTGCTGGATCCTGGGCCCACGCTGGCCGCGATGCCGAGCACGACGCGCAAGACCACGGACGCCAACCGTCGCCTGACCGGGTCCTCACTCGCGGTACCGTTCGGGTTGACGGCACGGCCGTCGAACGGGGAAGTGGTCCAGGCTTTGCATATGCTCGCGGACGCCAGATGTCCGGTGCGCGAGCAACTCTGACTTGTCCGTGACCCCATCGGGCGACGACCGTTGAGCAAGGTGTCGGCGGTCCGGCTGCCGGCATTGAGGAATTTCATTCGATGCTGATGGCCCGCACTTCGGATCGGGCGACGGAGAGGACGGTGACCACGTGAGCATCGGTAGCGAGCTCACGGCGGCCCGTGAACGGGCCGACATGACGATCGAGCAGCTGAGTGCCGCCACCCGGATCAGAACCGGGCTGCTCACCGCCATGGAGGCCGACGACTTCTCCCGCTGTGGCGGCAATTTCTACGCGCGCGGTCACATCCGTTCGATCGCGCGCGTGGTCAAGGCCGACCCGGACCCGCTGGTGGCGAAGTTCGACGCCGAGCACGCCGCGGAGGAGGAGAAGTCCCGCCGCGAGGAACGTGCCGCGGTCAAGGGCCCGACCCTGCACCCGGCCCGCCCACGCTGGGGCATCGTTCTCGGCGCGATCCTGGTCGGCCTGATGGGCTGGGGGATGATCCGGCTCTTCCAGCTGCCGAGTGACGTCGAGGCCAACGCGTCCAAGACGACCGCGACCGCCACCGTCACCACTCAGCCGTCGAAGCCGACGCCGAAACCGACCGTGGTTCCGACGAAGAAGAAGCCCGTCGCACCGCCGGTCGTTCCCACCAAGACCACGCTCACGCTGACCGCGAAGAACAACGGTTCCTATGTCACGCTGCGCGACAAGAAGGGCAAGCGGCTCTTCCAGGGCCTCGTCGGTCCGGGCTCGGTGCAGACGGTGACCGCGGTGGGTGACATCCGGGTCTCCGCCGGTGCTCCGGGCAATCTCGTCATCAAGGTCAACGGCAAGCCGCAGGCGACCAAGCTCTACCGCTTCGTCGCCCATCCCAACGGCACCCTCGCCAAGAAGTAGCGTGTGGCCACGCTCACGGCCTGACCGCGTGCCGGAGGCCGGTCGCGGTTAGGTGTGAGGCTGGACCGCGCGTCATACTCGGTGTGATGACTACGCCACCCGTCACTGTTGCCCTGGTCACGCTGGGCTGTGCCCGCAACGACGTCGACTCCGAGGAGCTCGCCGGCCGTCTCGAAGCGGGCGGCTTCCGCCTCGTCGACGACGCCGCCGACGCGGACACCGTGGTGGTGAACACCTGCGGTTTCGTCGAGGCCGCCAAGAAGGACTCCGTCGACACGCTGCTGGCCGCCGCCGACTACAAGGACTCCGGCCGTACCCAGGCGGTCGTCGCCGTCGGCTGCCTCGCCGAGCGGTACGGCGACCAGCTCGCCGACGCACTCCCGGAGACCGACGCGGTCCTGAGCTTCGATGACTACGCCGACATCTCGGACCGTCTCCGTTCGATCCTGGCGGGCAACAAGCACCACCCCCACACGCCGCGGGACCGCCGCAAGCTCCTCCCGCTCTCGCCGGCTGCCCGCCAGTCCGCCAGCCCGGTAGCCACGCCCGGCCACGGCGACCACGCCCACGGCGCCGTTACGGGCACGCTCGGTGACCACATCCCATCCGCGCTCAAGCCGGTCGGAGCCACAGGCGACGCGGACCAGAGCACCCCGGATTCGACCGCCGGTCAGCCGCTGAAGGGCCGCATGGTCAGCTCCTCCGGCGCCCGCGAGGAGCTGAAGATCGACGCCCCGGACCTCGCGTCGGCCCCGGCTAGCGGCCCGCGCGTCGTCCGGCGCCGCCTCGACGGCGGCCCGATGGCTCCGCTGAAGCTGGCGTCCGGCTGCGACCGTCGGTGTGCCTTCTGCGCGATCCCGATGTTCCGCGGTGCGTTCATCTCTCGCCGTCCCACCGAGGTGCTCGGCGAAGCCCAGTGGCTCGCGGAGAACGGCGTACGCGAGCTCTTCCTGGTCTCGGAGAACTCCACCTCCTACGGCAAGGACCTGGGCGACCTTCGCCTGCTCGAGACCCTCGTCGGCGAGATCGCCGAGATTCCCGGCATCACCCGCGTCCGGGTCTCCTACCTGCAGCCCGCCGAGATGCGTCCGACGCTGCTCGCCGCGATGGCCTCGACCCCTGGTGTCGTCCCGTACTTCGATCTCTCCTTCCAGCACGCCTCCGGCCCGCTCCTGCGCCGCATGCGCCGCTTCGGAGACTCCGAGCGCTTCCTCGAACTCATCGCCCAGGTCCGCGCCGCCGCGCCCGCCGCCGGTATCCGGAGCAACGTGATCGTCGGCTTCCCCGGTGAGACCGAGGAAGACGTCGACATCCTCTGCGACTTCCTGTCCCGCGCCGGCCTGGACGCCATCGGCGTCTTCGGCTACTCCGACGAGGACGGCACCGAGGCCGAGACCTACGACGGCAAACTCGACGAGGACACCATCGCCGCCCGCCTGGACCGCGTCACCCGCCTCGCCGAGGACGTGACCTCGGCCCGCGCCGAAGCCCGCATCGGCGAACTCGTCGAGGTCCTCGTCGAATCCCTCGGCAGCTCTACCGACGACACCGACACCGACAGCGCTGCGGCCGTGGCGGTGGACGGTCAGACCGGCGAAGGCCGGGCCGCCCACCAGGGCCCCGAGGTGGACGGTTCGACCACGCTGGTCGGCCTCCCCGAGGGGGTCCGGATCGGTGATCTGGTCTCCGCGAAGGTGGTCGGCAGCGACGGTGTCGACCTGATCGCGGAGTTCGCGGCGGTGGTGAATCCCCAGGACGACCGTCCGGCCGCTAACCTGACCGCGTGACCAACCCGCCGAACCCGGTTCCGAGCGCTGCCGGGCGGGTCCACGCGCCGAGCGCGTGGAACGTCCCGAACGCGCTCACCGTGCTGCGGCTCGTCCTGGTCCCGCTGTTCGTCTGGCTGCTGCTCCGCCACGACGGCACCGACACCGGGACCCGGCTGCTGGCCACGGCCGCGTTCGTCGTCGCGATCGTCACCGACCGCTTCGACGGCGACATCGCCCGGCGCTGGAACCTGGTCACGAACTTCGGCAAGATCGCCGACCCGATCGCCGACAAGGCCCTTACCGGAGCCGCCTTCATCGGACTGTCCCTCCTCCACGAACTGCCGTGGTGGGTCACGGTCGTCGTCCTGGTCCGTGAATGGGGCGTCACCGCCCTCCGGTTCTGGGTCATCCGGCACGGCGTCATGCCTGCCAGTCGTGGTGGCAAGCTCAAGACGGTCCTTCAGGCCATCGCCCTGGGCCTCTACCTGCTGCCGTGGCAGTCCTTCGCCCTCCTGCACTGGAGCGCGATCATCATCATGACCGCCGCCGTGGCCGTCACCCTGATCACCGGCGGGGACTACCTCGTCCGCGCCCTCCGCCTCCGCGCCGCCGCCAAACACCCCCTCCCGTAGCCTCCACGACCCCGGCCGATGGGGTGGAATAGGGGCATGGAGAGCACCGGTTGGGGCGGCGTCGCCAGGTTGGTCGGAGTTTTGAAGGCGCGGGGCGAGACTTTGGCTACTGCTGAGTCGTTGACCGGGGGAATGGTTGGTGCGGCTCTGACGGACGTGGCGGGGGTGTCTGCGGTGTACCGGGGTGGTGTGGTGGTCTATGCGACCGACCTGAAGGCCAAGCTTGCGGGCGTCCCTCAGGACCTTTTGGACGCTGTGGGCCCTGTGCACCCCGACACTGCGGCAGCGCTCGCCACCGGCGTCCGGGAGCGTCTGGGGGCCACTTATGGGCTCGCCACGACCGGTGTGGCCGGTCCTGACCCGCAGGCGGGGGTCGAGGCGGGCACGGTATACATCGCGGCGGCCGGACCAAACGCCGTACAGGTGCGGAAGCTGCAGTTGAGCGGTGATCGCAGCGCGGTGCGGGAGGCCACTGTGGAGGCCGCGCTGGAGCTCGTGGCGTCACTTGTGACGGAAGAACTGGACTGATCGGGGTGTTGAGACCAGCATGGCGACAGGTAGGGCAGACTGGCACGGCGCACCGAAGGTGGACATTGCGAGAAGTAGTGACCCGGCAACAGGTACCGTTGGTTCCCACGGTCGGGCTACGGTGCGAGTAGAGACGGCCGGACAGGCGGAAGGGAGAAACCTCATGGTGCTGGTTCGTGGCCTGCTGGGCGACGTCCTGCGGCGTAAGCGGCTGCGCCAGGGGCGCACTTTGCGCGAGGTGTCCGCCGACGCGCGTGTCAGTCTCGGGTACCTCTCCGAGGTCGAGCGCGGCCAGAAGGAGGCCTCCAGCGAGCTGCTGGCGGCGATCTGCATGGCCCTCGAGGTGCCGCTGTCGACAGTGTTCGCCGAGGTGAGTGAAGACCTGGCCCGCGAAGAGGCCCTGGTCCTGGCGCATCCGACGACCATCGAGGCCGAGGTCGTGGCCTCCGCGGCCTGATCGGCTTCCGCCTCAGCCGGAGTTTTCCACAGGGTCAGTCCGGGCCGGGATCGGCTTCGGGCTGACAGGCCGGGCACCAGTAGCTGATCCGCTCCTGGGGCGCTCGGCCGATCATCGCCGTACTGATCGTGGTCCGGCAGCGACGGCAGGGTTTGCCGGCCCGCTCGAAGACCCAGGTGCGTTGCCCGTTCCGGTCGACGCCGGTGCTGACCTGGGTGCCGTTGCGAAGGTTGGCCTTTAGTAGCCGGCGGCTCAGATCGACCGCGGCCGCGACATCGACCGACGAGACCGGGCGCCAGGGATGCAGACCGAGCAGGAAACAGACCTCGGTGCGGTAGAAGTTGCCGATGCCGGCGAGGTTGCGCTGATCGAGCAAGGCCTCGCTGATGGTGCGGTCCGGTTCGGCTTCCAGATTGGCGATGGCCTGCGACCGGTCGAAGTCGGGTGCCAGTAGATCGGGGCCAAGGTGCCCGACCACGGTGTCCTCCGCGTCTGTCGCGACCAGGTCGAGCACCGGCAGCCGGTAGCCCACAGCGGTCCAGGACGCTGTCTCGAGCACCGCACGGATCTGATGGGACGCTCCACCACGCCACTTCTCGCCGGGCCGGTACAAGTGCCAGCTGCCGTCCATCCGGAAATGACTGTGGATGGTCACGCCGCCGGACAGCCGCATCAGCAGATGCTTGCCGCGAGCAACGACCTCGAGCATCGTCCGGCCGCTGAGGTCGGTCGTCGCGAGCGTCGGCACCCGGAAGTCCGTCCGCGCCAGCTCCTGACCGCCGAGCGCCTGGTTGAGGCGCTTGCAGGCCCGCCAGACGGTGTCGCCCTCAGGCACGGAGCCGGAGTCCGCGAGGAGTCGCGTGGAAGCCGGCCTTGGCCAGCGCATCCCCGAAGGCCGTATGCCGAACCTGCTCGCCGTCCGCCGTCTCGACGCTCAGCTTCCCGAGCTGGCCATCCCGGATCGACAGCGCCAGTGCATCCACCGCGGGCTGCAGCAGGTCGACATCCTCGGTGAAGCTCAGCACGGTCCGCCCGCCGCGCTCGACGTAGACGATCAACCGCCCGTCGACCATGACGACCAGGGCTCCGGCCTTACGACCCGGGCGATGCCCACTCGCACCATCACGCTCCGGCCAGGGGAGCGCGGCGCCGTACGGGTTCGCAGGATCGGACGCGGCCAGTACGACGGCCCGCGTCGCCGGCTCCTCGTCACGCTTGCCGCGCCCGCTGCCGCTGACGGATCCAGGCAGCTCAGCCAGCGCACGCAACCGATCGACCGCACCCGGCAGCGCGAACTGCGCAGCGCCCAATCCGGCGACGAAGTATCCGCGTCGGCAGCGCCCGGACTCCTCGAAGGCACTCAGCACCTTGTAGACGGCCGCAAACCCACCCGGAGTCCGCTCCGTGATGACCGAACCACGGGTGACGATCCCGTACCGGTCGAGCAAGGTCTCCGCCGCTGCATGCGCCCGCCGCGTCGTGTCCTCGTTGCGGGCTGGGAGCAACGACCAGCGACCACCAGCCGTCGGCGGACCGCTGCGCGCGGGCATCGCCGGCCGGCCCGGCCGCATCGGACGCCCGGGCCGCGCCCGAGGGGTTGCCCGACGCGTGCGGTGACTGCCCCGACCGCCACCGACGAGTGACCGCACCGGGGTCAGCGTGTCGTTGGTGAGGTGGCCCGCCCAGACGAGATCCCACAGCACGGTGACCATGGTCTCGTCATCGACCACTCCGGTTGCCGCGCCCACGGCATCGCTGAGCTGACGGAAGAAGAACGCGCCGCCGGTGGACAAAGCGTCGAGCACGGCTTGGTGTGTGTCACCGATCTCGAACGCCGGGTCCGGATCAGGCAACGTCAGATCACAGTTGTCGGCCAGATGCAGCGACACCCAGCCGTCCGTTCCCGGCAACGAGCCCGACCCGGCCCACACCACCTCACCGGTCGCGGTCAGCTCGTCCAGCATCGACGGCTGATAGCCGGGGACTCGCGAGGGCAGCACGATCGACTCGAGCGCGGACGCCGGAACGGCGCATCCGGCCAGCTGTTCAACGGCTCCCAGGAGTACGTCGTATCCACGACCGCGGCTGCTGGTGATGCCCTGCCACGCCGGCAGGAACCGGGCGAGCGCCGTCGGATCGACGGGCTCGACCTCCTTGCGCAGTGCGGCCAGTGAACGCCGGCGGAGCAGGCGCAGGATCTCGCTGTCACACCACTCCATCGCGATCCCGCCGGGCAGGAACTCGCCCTCGACCACCCGCCCGGCCGCAGCCAGCCGACGCAGCGCTTCGTTGACGACCGCAACACCGATGCCGAGATGGGTCGCAAGATCGATCGCGCGGAACGGACCGTGCGTCCGCGCATACCGGGACACCAGATCGCCGAGCGGATCCGCGACCGGCTCCGCATGTGCTTCGGCGATCCCCGGCGGCAGCGGTACGCCGAGTGCGTCGCGCAATCGCGCCACGTCCTCGACGACCGCCCAGCGATGCTCACCGGCGATCCTGACCCGCACAACTCGCCGGGCGGCAGCCAGATCCGTCAACCAGGTCTCGGCATCCGCGTCGTCGACGCAACGCTGCGACGCCTCGGACACCGACAGCGGCCCGACGAGGCGCAGTACGTCGAAGAGTCCCTCGGCATCTCGCGCTCGCCGGTCCTCGGCCAGGCGTTGCAGCTCGGCCTCGGTCCGCAACACGACCTCGGCGTCGAGCAGCTCCCGCAGCTCGGTGCGTCCGAGCAGCTCGGACAGCAGGCTCTGATCCAGCGAAAGTGCGGCTGCCCGCTTCTCCGCCAGCGGCGTATCGCCCTCGTACATGAAGGCGCCCACGTAGCCGAACAGCAGCGACTTCGCGAACGGCGACGCCTCCGAGGTCTCGACCTCGACGACCGAGATCCGGCGCTCGCTGATCCCGGTCAGCAGATCCTTCAAAGCCGGCAGGTCGTAAACGTCTTGCAGCACTTCACGCAGAGTCTCGAGCACGATCGGGAACGAGCCGTACTTGCTCGCGACGCTCAACAGCTGCGCGGATCGCTGACGCTGCTGCCACAGCGGTGATCGACGCCCCGGATTCCGCCGGGGGAGTAGCAGGGCTCGCGCGGCACACTCACGGAATCGCGCGGCGAACAGCGCCGACCCACCCACCTCGGTCGTGACCAGATCCTCGATGTCGGCTGCATCGAACAGGACCAGCTCGGCACCGGGTGGCGCCTCGTCGGTCTCTGGCAACCGCAGCACGATCCCGTCGTCCCCGGACACCGACTGCGCGTCCATCCCGTAGCGCTCGCGCAACCGCGCGGCGATCGCGAGCGCCCACGGTCCGTGCACCTGGCCGCCGTACGGCGAATGGATGCAGACCCGCCAGTCACCCAGCTCATCGCGGAATCGCTCCACGAGAATCGTCACGTCGTCCGGCACCCGGCTCGTCGCTTCGCGCTGCTCAGCCAGGTAGGACACGAGGTTGTTCGCCGCATACTCGTCGAGGCCCGCGGCTCGCGCGCGCTCGATCGCCTTGGCCGCCGGCAACGCAGCCATCTTGCGCACGAAGGCGCCTGTCGCCGCGCCGAGCTCAGCCGGTCGCCCGACCGCGTCACCCTTCCAGAACGGTAACCGTCCCGGCTGACCGGGCGCGGGGGAGACCAGCACCCGGTCGTGGGTGATGTCCTCGATCCGCCAGCTCGACGCCCCGAGCGTGAACACGTCACCGACGCGCGACTCGTAGACCATCTCCTCGTCCAGCTCGCCGACGCGGTGATTGGTCGACTCGCCGACCAGGAAGACGCCGAACAGCCCGCGGTCGGGGATCGTGCCCCCGCTGGTCACCGCGAGCCGCTGGGCTCCGGGCCGGCCGGTGATCTCACCGCTGACCCGGTCGAACACGATCCGCGGCCGCAACTCCGCGAACTCGTCCGACGGATAGCGGCCGGACAGCATGTCGAGCACCCCGTCGTAAGCCGAGCGGGGCAACGTCGCGAACGGGGCACAGCGCCGTACCAGCGTGAAGAGCTCGTCGACATCGACGGCGTCGAGCGCGACGATCGACACGATCTGCTGGGCGAGCACGTCGAGCGGATTGGCCGGGATGTGCAGGCTCTCGATCAACCCGTCGCGCATCCGCTGCACGACCACCGCGGTGTCGATCAGATCGCCGCGGAACTTCGGGAACAGCACACCCCGCGACACCGCACCGACCTGGTGACCGGCGCGTCCGACCCGCTGCAGCCCGCTCGCGACCGACGGCGGCGCCTCGACCTGAATGACGAGATCGACCGCGCCCATGTCGATGCCGAGCTCGAGGCTGCTGGTGGCCACCACACAGGGCAGTCGGCCGGACTTCAGATCCGCCTCGATCAGCGCGCGTTGCTCTTTGCTGACCGAGCCGTGGTGCGACTTGGCGATCAACGGCGGCGCCGCCAGCGAGGCGCCGGACTGTGCCATCACCTGCGCGGGCGATCCCTCGTCGGCCAGCTCGAGCTCGGCGCGCTCGGCAGCGATCTCGTTGAGCCGGGCGGTCAGGCGCTCGGCGAGTCGGCGCGAGTTCGCGAAGACGATGGTCGAGCGGTGCTGCTCGATCAGGTTGAAGACCTGCTCCTCGACGTGCGGCCAGATCGACGCGTGCTGCGGCGGCCCGGCGGCCGAACCCGAGGTCTCCAGCTCTGTGCTCGCCAGCTCGGCCATGTCCTCGACCGGTACGACGACGCTCAGGTCCCACTGCTTGGTGAACTTCGGCTGTACGACCGTCACCGGCCGCTCACCGCCGAGGAACCGCGCGACCTCCTCGACCGGCCGCACCGTTGCCGACAACCCGATCCGCTGCGCGGGCTTGGGGAGCAGCGAGTCCAGCCGCTCCAGCGTCAGCGCCAGATGCGCACCGCGCTTCGTGCCGGCGACCGCGTGCACCTCGTCGACGATGACGGTCTCGACGCCTCGCAGCGACTCCCGTCCCTGTGAGGTCAGCAGCAGGAACAACGACTCCGGGGTGGTGATCAGCACGTCGGACGGCCGGGTGGCGAACCGCCGCCGGTCAGCCGCCGGGGTGTCGCCGGATCGCACTGCGACCTCGACGTCGACCGGAGCCTCGCCGAGCCGCCGCGCGGTCTCCCGGATCCCGATCAGCGGAGCCCGCAGGTTGCGCTCGACGTCGACCGCCAGCGCCTTCAGCGGAGACACGTAGAGCACCCGGCAGCGCAGCTTCGGATCCTCCGGCGGCGGGGTCGTCGCGAGCCGGTCGAGCGCCCACAGGAACGCGGCCAGCGTCTTGCCGGAGCCCGTCGGGGCGACCACCAGCGCGTCCCGGCCCGCGGTGATGGCGTCCCACGCCTCGAGCTGGGCCGGGGTGGCCGCCTCGAAGACGTCGCCGAACCACGCCCGGGTGGCGGGCGAGAACCGGCTCAACGCGCTGGACTTCTGCACGACGACCATCTTGCCGGGTGCCTCCGACAGTTTCGAGCAGCCTGGTCGCCACTCGTCCGGTGCGAAGGTTGTCGGAGCGGTCTGGAATGATCGGAGACATGATGAAACGCGTCCGTGCCGCGATCGTCGTGGCCTGTCTGTTCGCCCTCGCCGGGTGCGGGACGTTCGATGCCGACCTGAAGGTCGGATCGGACGAGACCGTGTCGGGGACGCTGCAGATCGGCATCGACAAGCAACTGCTGACGGCCAGCGGCCAGTCGGTGGAGAAGATTCAGCAGCAGATCGCCTCCAGCATCAAGCAGTTGACCACGGACGGCGTGACCTGCAGCGCTGTCGACGACGACCAGACCGTCGGCGAGAAGTGCACGCTCGAGAGCGTGCCGTTCGAGAAGATGGGCCAGTCGAGCGGTGACGGGGTCAACTTCCGCAAGGCCGACGGCAAGGTCACCGTCACGGTCCAGGCGCCCGATCTCAGCTCGCTGGTCGGCGGTGGGCAGCAGCCGCAGGTGAGCTTCAAGATCACCATGCCGGGCACGATTCTCGAGCACGACAACGGCGCGAAGATCGACGGCCGGACGGCGACCTACGACAGCATCGACAAGCTGGGCAACATCGCGCTGACCTCGAAGGCCGGCGGCGGGTTCCCGGTCTGGGCGATCGTTCTCATCGTGGTGCTGTTGCTGCTCGCGGCCGGCGCGGTCGTCTTCTTCGTGCTGCGCGGCCGCAAGGCCAAGGCGCAGCAGGGCTACGGGCAGTACCCAGGGCAGTATCCGGGCCAGCCGCAGCCGGGCCAGTGGGGACCTCAGTACGGCGGCCAGCCGGGCTACGGTCCCGGCCAGCAGTACCCGCCGCAGGGCCCGGGGCAAGGTCCGGGCCAGTACGGCCAGCCGGGTCAGTACGGCCCGCAGCCCGGTCAGGGACAGCCCGGACAGTACGGCGGTCAGCCTTCGCCCCAGCCCGGTCAGGCGCCGTACCCGGGCCCGCAGCCCGGACAGCCGCAGTACCCGGGACAGCCGCAGCCCGGTCAGTGGGGGCCGCCGCCCCCTCAGGGCCCGCCGTACGGGCAGCAGCCGCCTCAGCAGGGCGGGTGGAGCCAGCAGCCTCCGAAGGACAACGACGGACCCGCATGAGACTGACCGAATTCTGGACGCGCATGGACCATCATCTCGGTCCCGCGTACGCACGGACCTGGGCGGAGACCCAGGTGGTGGAGGAGCTGGACGGCCGCACGGTCATCGAGGCTCTGGCCGACGGTGAAGCCGCGAAGACCGTCTGGCGCGCCGTGTGGGCGCACCTGCGGCTGCCGGCCAGCGAGCGCTGAGCGGCGCTCAGACGGCCCAGCCGGTGCGGGTGGCCCACTCCTCGGCGGGAAGGTAGATCAGGTCGCAGACCGGGTCCTTGAGATCCGCGTAGTCGCCGATGTTGTCGAACGGCAAGGCGGCTGCGCGGCGCTTGAACTCGCCGTATGCCTGGGCTGTCTCCGGGTGGCTGCGTAGGTAGTCGCGGAACAGCAACGCATAGCGCTGGTTGGCCCGGCCGGCCACGCGGATGTGCAGATTCACCCGGCGGCGGTACATGGGCTCGACCACAAGTCGCTTCACCCATTGATGCTCGTCCACGGGCAGTCCGGGCACCGGATGATCGCGCTGGGCCTTCGGGCGGAAGTCCCAGTTCGCTGCGACCATCCGCTCGACGGCCTCGTCCAGGTCCGGCTCCGCGGCGACCGTCACCTGCATGTCGAGGATGTCCTTGGCCGGCAGCCCGGGGACCGACGTCGAACCGATGTGGTCGACGCGCTGGGCCAGTTCGCCGAGCACACCCCGGACCGTCTGCGCGGTCTTCTCGAACTGGGCCGGCCAGGTGTCGTCGGGGCGCACGATGGCGATCGCGTTCATGGCCTGATCATCCCAGCCGTGGAGCCCCGGGTCGATCAGAGCGGCTTGACCCGGAACGTGCCGGTGGTGAGCAGATCCGCTGCCTTGTACGCCGCTTTGCGGATGCCCTTGCGCTCGTCGAAGAACCCGCCGACCACTCCGATCCCGGGCAACTGGCCGATGAACCGCGCGCCCAGACTGCCCCGCGGACGGTCCTCGAAGACCTCGCCGAGCCCGCCGAGCAGCTTGCTGATCCGCCAGACCAGCCGGACCCCCTTACGCAGTCCGGCCTCCTCGGAGTCGTCACCGAAGCCGAGCTGTTTGGCGACGTCCTGGCCCGCGATGGTCGGGTCGTCGTACTCGAGGACGTCGTCCGGGGTGATCGGGCGGTCGGTCAGGACGCGGGCGATGACCGCGGTCCGGTCGGCATGCGCCTCGACGCCGTACTCGCGGCAGACCGCACCGATCACCATCGCCTGGACGGAGGCGCCCAGGGTGTCCTTGATCGGCAGCCGGTCGGCCGCGGCGCCACTGATCCGGGGCAGGCCCGCGATCACGGCGGCGAACCCACCGAGCCGCTCGACCCACCAGTCGCAGCGCTTGGCCAGCGGCAGCGTCGGCCACTCGGCGTGACCCGGGACCTTCATCTGCAGCAACCGGTCGATCGCCAGGATGAGGCCCCGCTCGGCCAGGTTGGGACGCTCCTGGGCGGAGTACTCGGTGAGCAGGCTGCGGATGCCGAACGGATCCTGGGTGCGGAGCGCGTCCAGGACGGAGTCGATGCCGAACTCGACCCGGCTGAGGGCGAGGACGACGGCGGAATCGGGGACGTCCGGACGGTCGGTCACGCCCGCAAGAGTAGGGAGCCGGTGGGCCAGTCCGGTTGTCCGGGCCGGCTTCGGCGTGTCAGTTTGTGATTCGAACACGTGTTCGGGATAGTTTGTGCTCCGGGAAGGGCGGCGGACGGCCGAGTTGTCCACAGATTCGTGGTGGCGGCGAAAACTGTCCGTGGCGCCGAATATCTTCTCTGGCGAGACGGAATCCTCTGGGCGGCTGGCAAGTTCGCCCCACTTACGAGATGGGTCAGGTGGCAGTCAGATGGCTGGTGCAACAGCAAGCGCGGAGCGCAAGGAAGCGGACCGCGAGAAGGCGCTTGCGACCGCGCTGACGCAGATCGAGCGGCAGTGCGGCAAGGGCTCGGTGATGCGTCTCGGTGAGCAGAACAGGCCGCCGATCGAGGTCATCCCGACCGGTTCGATCGCGCTCGACATCGCGCTCGGGATCGGCGGGCTGCCGCGCGGTCGCGTGGTGGAGATCTACGGCCCGGAATCCTCCGGTAAGACGACGGTCGCCCTGCACGCGGTGGCGAACGCCCAGCGCGCCGGCGGGATCGCGGCCTTCATCGACGCCGAGCACGCGCTCGACCCGGAGTACGCGAAGAAGCTGGGTGTCGACACCGACGCGCTGCTGGTCTCGCAGCCGGACTCCGGTGAGCAGGCGCTGGAGATCGCCGACATGCTGGTCCGCTCCGGCGCGATCGACATCGTCGTGATCGACTCGGTGGCCGCGCTGGTGCCCCGGGCCGAGATCGAGGGCGAGATGGGTGACAGCCACGTCGGTCTGCAGGCCCGGCTGATGAGCCAGGCGCTGCGGAAGATGACCGGTGCGGTCAGCGGGACCAACACGACCGCGATCTTCATCAACCAGCTGCGCGAGAAGATCGGCGTGATGTTCGGCTCCCCGGAGACCACGACCGGTGGTAAGGCGCTGAAGTTCTACGCGTCGGTGCGCCTCGACGTGCGCCGGATCGAGTCGCTCAAGGACGGCACCGACGTGGTCGGTAACCGGACCCGCGTCAAGGTCGTGAAGAACAAGGTGGCACCGCCGTTCAAGCAGGCCGAGTTCGACATCATCTACGGCCAGGGCATCAGCCGCGAGGGCAGCCTGCTCGACCTCGGTGTCGACCAGGGCTTCGTCCGCAAGGCCGGTGCGTGGTTCACCTACGAGAGCGACCAGCTCGGCCAGGGCCGGGAGAACGCGCGGAACTTCCTGCGCGACAACCCCGATCTGGCCAACGAGCTGGAGAAGAAGATCAAGGAGAAGATGGGCATCGGCCCGACGCTGGACGCGCCGGCCGACCCCAAGGCCACGGCCGAGGTCGATGTCGACTTCTGATCGACCCACCGCGGGCGGCAGCGATCCTCGGCACTCACCTGCCGAAGCTGCCCCCGCGGCGCTGTCTCTCCCGCACGAGGAACGCCTCGCCTACGCCCGCGAGCTCCTGGCCCGCGGCACCGCCGCACTCGACAGTGCAGCAAGCACGCCGACCGCTCCCGCCACCCGCGGGCGCGGTCGGGCGGAACCTTCCGGCTCGGCGGATGCTGCTGCGGGAGCCGCTCGTTCGGAGGTAGGTCCCGGAGCGGCTGATGCGACGGCGCGCAATGGTGCGGCCCGTGCTCCCGAAGCGGCTGATAGAACGGCGCGGAAGTCTGACGCGGCCGGTGGTTCCGGAGCGGTTGATGGGACGGCGCGGAGGTCTGACGCCGCCCCTGGTTCCGAAGCGGCCGATGGGACAGCGCGGAGGTCTGGTGCGGTCCGTGGTTCCGGCGGGCGTGCTGGTGGGGCGCGCGCGTCGAGCGGTCGCCGTACGGCGGCTGGCGGGTCGGCGGCGGAGGCCGGTCGGGAGCGTGGTTCGGCTCGGCGTGAGCAGGCGCCCGACGAGACGCTCGCGGATGATCCCGGGGCGGGAGCCGGTAAGAGAAGGGCTGCCCGCCAACCTGTGGGTCCGGTGGTTGATCCATGGGGTGAGCTGGACGACGACTTTGCCGGGGACGACCCGGGGAGCACACGGCGCCGGAGTACTGGGATCCGGCGGACTGTTGCCACGGACTACCTGGCCGAGGCGAAGGCGTTCGCCGGCGGCGAAGAGACCGGAGATGCCACCTCGCAAGAGGCTGGGACCTCCGAGGCGGGCGATACGGGCGAGCCCTTCGACCCGTGGGGCGACGACGCAACGATCGCCCCCAACCCAAAGACAACCAGGCCGGCCCAAAGCCCCACCGACCGCACACCCACCCGCGTGTGGAACCCCGAGCCAACCGTCGCTGAAGAATGCGATGAGAGCACAGTTGACGCTGGGCTCGCTGCGCCAGCGCCCACTACCCGGGCGGAGTCCACGCCGGCCACACCTTCACCGTCCATTCCCAAGACGACTGCGGAGTCCACGCCCGAGACGCGTGCGGGATCTGCGGCCAAGACGCGGGCGAGGTCACGGGCTGAGGCATCTGGGGCGCAGGAGGTTGTTGCGTCGGGTGAGGCCGGTGGGGGCGATGGGATTTGGGGTTCGGACGGGTCCCCTGGTGCTGGTGATGCTGGCAGGGCCGGTGAGGTTCTTGATGTGGATGGTGCTAGTGGGGCTGGTGGGTCGGATAGGACTCGTGGGTCCGGTGGAAGCGTCGAGGTTGCTAGGGCGCGTGGGGTTGGTGGGGGGCGCAAGGCGGGTGGGGCCGCGGCGCCTGGTGAGTCCTATGAGGTTGGTGGGGCTGGTAGTTCGGATGCGGCCGTGGTGTCCGGTGGGACTGGTGAGGTCACTGGGACTGACGGGACGGGTGGATCCGTAGGGGCTGGTGAAGCCGGTGAGACCAGCGAGGTCAGTAGCGCGTTCGGGGTGCGGGGGGCTGGTGGGGACAGTGAGGTTGATGGGGCTGGTGGGTCGGGTGGGGCCCGGAAGTCGGGTTCGGAGTGGGGGAGCGGGCGGGGTTTTGGTGGTTCGGGCTCGGGTTCCGGGTCGGGCTCGGGGTCGGGTGGGAGTGGGGCGGGGGAGCGCCAAGGGGTTCGGCGGGGGTTGGGGGCTCGGCGGCCGGTGGGGGGCGGGCGTCGGCGGCGGGATGAGAGGGATGAGCCGCCGGTGGATGTGGGGCTGGATGGGGAGTCGGATCCGGCGCAGGTGGCGCGGGGGATCTTGCTGGACAAGTTGTCGGGGCAGCCGCGGACTCGGGCGGAGCTGGCGGATGTGCTGGCGGAGCGCGGGATTCCGGACGAGGTGGCTGATGAGGTGCTGGATCGGTTCACCGAGGTGGGGCTGATCGACGATGCGGCGTTCGCGACGGCTTGGGTGGAGTCGCGGCACCGGGGGCGTGGGCTGGGGAAGCGGGCGCTGGCGCAGGAGTTGCGGCGGCGCGGGGTGGACGACGAGCTGTCGCGGGATGCGTTGGAGGAGCTGGCGCCTGAGCAGGAGGAAGAGAAGGCTCGGGAGCTGGTTCGGAAGAAGCTGCGATCGATGCGTTCGCTGGATCGGCAGGTGGCCATGCGACGCTTGCTGGGGATGTTGGCCCGCAAGGGCTATCCCGGCGGGATGGCGATGAGCATCATCAAGCAGGAGCTCGACGCGTCCCACGAAGAGTTTCCGTTGCTGGATTCGTCAGGAATCGAGGTCGAGTGATGGCGAGCCTGGAGGATGTCGAGCGGCTGGTCGCGGAGCTGCCCGGGACCGAGGAGACCGAGCGGCACGGACATCGCACCTGGGCGGTCGGCGGCAAGGGATTCGCCTGGGAACGCCCGTACAGCAAGGCGGATCTGAAGCGCTTCGGCGACGAGACCCCGCCGGCCGAGCCGATTCTCGCGATCCGGGTCGAGGACCTGGGCGAGAAGGAAGCGGTGCTGACGGCCCGTTCGAACGACGGCTTCTTCACGATCCCGCATTTCGACAACTACGCCGCCGTACTGGTCGAGCTGGATCAGGTCTCCGAGCCTGTCCTTCGAGAGGCACTGCTCGACGGCTGGCTGCTCTTCGCCCCAGCTGCAGAAGCGAAAGACGTACTCGCCTCGAGGAGACGCTCGGCGAAGGATTGATAGGCGGCAGCGAAGGCGGGCGGCGCGTCGACGATGCGGTAGCTGACGTCGAGAAAGGCCAGCGGCATGAGAAGCCAGTGCCAGGTGTCCAGGGCGACGGTGAGTTCGGTCGTGGCAGGACCCACTGCCTGGATCTCAGCGTCCTGGTACTTGAAAGCATCGATGACTGCCGCGGCCGGCGCGTCGATCACGAGGCGGACGGGATGCTTTGCTTTATGGAGACCCTCGCGGAGGTAGGCCGTGGCCGAGTCGGCAGGCAAGGGACGCAGGGTGTAGCGGGTTGTGCTGCGGCGTAGGTCGTTGATGCGGTCGACGCGGAAGACGCGCCAGTCGTCGCGGTCGAGGTCCCACGCGAGCAGGTACCAGCGCAGTAGATGGTGGATCTGTCGGTACGGCTCGACGCGGCGGACCGTCTCGGAACCGCGCGCACTGCGGTAGGCGAACGAGATCTGCTCCTGGTGGCCGATGGCTTCAGCGAGTTCCCCGAGCTGTTCGGCCGGCACGCTGGGTGCTTCCTGATGACTCGTCTCCACGCTCTCCCGGACGGCGACCGCCCGGGAGCGGAGCCTGGCCGGCAGGAACTGATCGACCTTCCCGTACGCCCGCGTGGCCGCGTCATCGATCCCGCCCTCCGCCGACGAGCCAACCGAACCCAGCGACGCCAGCGCGAGCAATGTCGCGACCGCCTCGTCGTCGTCCAGCACGAGCGGCGGCATCGTGCGGCCCGCCGTGAGCCGGTAGTAGCCGCCAGGACCGGGCTGGGTCTCCACCGGATACCCGTAGCCGCGCAGCCGGTCGACATCGCGGCGCAGCGTGCGGGCGCTCGTGCCGAGGCGTTGCACCAGCTCGTCGCCGCTGAACGAGCGCCCGGTCTGCAGCGTCGAGAGCAGCGCGAGCATGCGTGCGGTGACATCGGCCATCCACCCATGATGACAAAAGATGCGGCCAGAATCCGGCCACATCTGCTCATAGCGTCGTCCGCATGAACCAACGAGCCATCACCCTGCGCCGCGCCCGGACCAACAACCTCGCGGACGTCGACCTCGACGTACCGCGCAATCAGCTGGTGGTGTTCGTCGGGCGCTCAGGGTCGGGGAAGTCGTCACTGGTGTTCGACACGATCGCCGCCGAGGCGGGGTTCCAGCTGAACGAGACGTTCCCGCCGTTCGCACGGAACCGGCTGCCGAAGTGGACGCGGCCGGAGGTCGACCACATCGACGGCCTGACACCGGTGATCGTGATCGACCAGCGCCGGATCGGCGGCAACGCGCGGTCGACAGTCGGCACGGTGACGGATGCGTGGACGTACCTGCGGCTGCTGTTCTCGCGGCTCAGCGAGCCGAACGTCGGGGAGTCGAACCGGTTCTCGTTCAACGACCCGAGCGGGATGTGCCCGGAGTGCTCGGGGCTGGGCGAGGTCGTGGTGAGCGCCGCCGACCGATTCCTCGACCTCGACAAGTCGCTCAACGAGGGCGCCATCAGCCTGCCCGGCTTCGGGCCGGGCAAGTACTGGTACTCGCAGTACGCCGACATCGGCGCGTTCGACATCGACACCCCACTGCGCGAGTGGTCGAAGGGCGAGCGCGAGGCACTCCTGTACGGCGGACGCGCAGCGGCCGACCTGGGGCGCAAGCTGCCGAAGGACTACGAGGGTGTGGTCGAGCGATTCGAGCGCATCTACCTGCACACCGCCGACAACCTCTCAGAGCGTAAGCAGGAGACAATTCAGAGGTTCACGCAGTCGGGTGTCTGCCCGGAGTGTGACGGTGATCGGCTCGCGAAGGACGCACGGACGGCGACCGTGGACGGCCGGACGATCGGCGAGCTGGCTCGATGGGAGATCACCGAGCTGCTGGAGTTCGTGCGGGGGATCGACGTACCGGCCGTCGCGCCGGTGGTGGCGGCACTCACCGAACGGTTGCAGGCAATGGTCACCATCGGGCTCGGGTACCTGGCGCTCGCGCGGGCGACGACGAGTTTGTCGGGTGGTGAGTCGCAGCGGATCAAGACGGTGAAGCAGCTCGGTTCGAGCCTGACGGAGCTGACGTACGTCGTCGACGAGCCGACCGTTGGACTGCATCCGACCGATGTGGAGTCGATGATCGCGTTGCTCGAGCAGCTGCGCGACAGCGGGAACAGCGTGCTCGTGGTGGAGCACGACCCGGCGGTGATGCGGCACGCGGATCAGATCATCGAGGTCGGCCCGGAAGCCGGCGCCGCGGGTGGGCGCGTGGTGTTCCAGGGCCCGTACGACGAACTCCGGGCAGCCGACACCCCGACGGGCCGCGCCCTGAGGCGGACCGATGAGCGTGGCGGGGCGCGGGCGGATGAGCCGGCTCGGCCGGGCGTGGGGGAGTTGGTGGTAGCGAACGCCGTAAGGAACAACCTCCGGGATGTGACGGTGCGGATTCCGGCCGGTGTGATGACGGTGCTGACCGGCGTCGCGGGGTCGGGGAAGTCGAGCCTGGCGGCCGAGCTGGTGGCGCAGTGCCCGGCGGTGGTGATCGATCAGAAGGCGGTCGGGACGAGCCGGCGGTCGACACCGGTCACGTATACCGGGATCGCGCCGGCGATTCGGAAACTTTTTGCCCAGCGCAACGGCGTACCGGTGGCGATGTTCAGTGCGAATTCGGCCGGTGCTTGTCCGGAGTGCCGCGGGCTCGGTGTGCTGCGGACCGATCTCGCATTCCTGGAAGGCCAGGAGGTTGTTTGCCCGGCGTGTGGCGGGCGGCGTTTTTCGCCGGAATCCCTGACCTACTTGGTGAACGGGTATTCGATCGCGGATGTCGACGAGCTGACGATCGACCAGGCGATCACCGAGTTCTCCGATGCCGGGATCGCGCGTGGACTGCGGCAGTTGGCGGCGGTCGGGCTGGGTTATTTACGGCTGGGACAGTCGCTGGACACGCTTTCCGGTGGGGAATGCCAGCGGGTGAAAATCGCGAAGGAGCTCAGTGCGGCGGACGGGAGTACGACGTACGTGCTGGATGAGCCGACGACCGGGCTGCACCTCGACGACGTCGAGACGCTGCTGAGAGTGCTGGACCGGCTGGTCGAGCACGGGCACAGCGTGGTCGTGGTCGAGCACAATCTGGAGGTGATCCGGCGGGCCGACTGGCTGATCGACCTCGGGCCCGGACCGGGCCGGCACGGTGGAACGGTGCTGTTCGAGGGGCGGCCTGGGGACTATTTGGGCCGGGAGACGCCGACCAGCCGCGCGCTCGCCGGCTGAATCCGTGACGCTGTCGGCGGCGAGGGGCGTTGACGGGTCGGTTGCGACGGTGTGTTATCCGAAGAGGACTCAGTTGTTTGGCTGGGACCGTACGCTGGGGATTTTCCGTCGATCCGCCCCTGACACACCGCGGAGGGTGCAATGAACGAATTCCAGGAACAGGCGAAGAACTGGCTCCGGAACGTCGTCAAGCAGAACCCGGACAAGATCAAGGCCGGCGTGGCGAAAGCCGGCGATCTGATCGACCAGCAGACCGGTGGGAAGTACGCGGCCAAGGTCGACGCGGTACAGGAAAAGGTCGGCACTTTCGTCGACTCCCAAACGGGTGAAACCGCCGCGGCCGACAACGCGCCCCAAGCAACGGCCGACGACACGGCTGGAGCCTCGGAGGACGCGGCAGGCGCGGCCGAGGATGCAGTCGGCGCTCAAGAAGACGCCGCCGGCGCAGCAGAAGATACGGCCGGTGCCGAGGAGGACGCCGCTCCGGCCGATCCCGCGAGCTGGACCGTGGGTGGCGAGGTACCCGACGCAGGAGACGCGGCCTCGGCCGGCTCTTCCACCGCGGGCGCCGAGACCGGTGGAACCGCCACCGGCCTGCCGGGTCCGCGCGAGTGATCGACTGCGGACAGTAGTCGTTCCGTAGCGCTGAGGGCGGCGCCGCGACCGCGGTGCCCGCCCGGCATCGGTGGACCAGTGGGGTGGCTGGTCTGTGGATGCGAACGGGTCGCGAATGCGGTCGAGGCGTGGCCGAGTGTCCGTCTTGACCGGGTGGTGGGGCACGCCTAGCCTCGGGAATACGAAGGGATCACTCCACCTCACGGTGGCGGTTATAGCGAGCTGCAGGGATCGGCGGCGATCTGCACAGGCCGCCGGATCGACGGCGCTCCGGCGGCCGGGACAGGTACCGGACGGTGCGACCGCACAGACGTCGTCCGGAGAACCGCTGGCGACGATGCCCCCGTTGCCGGTAGGGCGAATCGCCGTACCCGGTGACACTGCGTGACCCCTTCGACCGACTGACACAGTCCCGCCCGGTGCGTGACTCGACGAGGGGAGAGGCCGATGTTGCCGATGGCGAGCTCCGCCGGCCTGACCGTAATCGGTCTGGTGATCACGGGCCTGCTGGCCTGGATCGGCTTCACACTCTCCCGCCGCAAGGCCGCCGACAACACCGCGGCGCTGGCGAACGCCCAGCTCGAGGCGAGCACGATCACCTCGGGCGCCAAGTCGCAGGCCGAGCTGATCAAGCGCCAGGCCGAGGAGGAGGCCGCCGTACTGCGGGTGCGGGCGGAGACCTCTGAGCAGCGCGCGGAGGAGATCCGCCGCGCCGCGGAGGACCGGGCTTCGGAGGTACGGCGGGATGCCGAGCAGCGGGCCGCCGACGTCCGGCGCGAGGCCGAGGCGGAGGCGCAGTCGATCCGGGACGACCTGCGGGAGCAGCGCCTGGAGATGGAGCGGCGTGATCACCGGCTGACCGAGCGCGAGGAGCGGATCGACGAGCAGCACCGCCAGGGCGAGGAGCGGCAGCTCGAGCTGACCGCGCAGCTGGCCGAGCTCGACCAGCGCAAGGCGGAGATCAAGGACCTCGAGGACGAACGCCGACGGATCCTCGAAGGCGTCGCGAACCTGACCACCGAGCAGGCGCGGGCCGAGTTGGTCGCGTCGATCGAGGCCGAGGCCAAGCGGCACGCGCACACGATCGTCCGCGACATCGAGCGGCAGGCGCTCGACGAGGGCGAGACCAAGGCGCGCAAGATCATCACCGGGGCCGTGCAGCGGCTGGCGTCGGAGCAGACGAGCGAGTCCGTGGTGTCGGTGGTGCACCTGCCCAGCGACGACATGAAGGGCCGGATCATCGGCCGCGAGGGGCGGAACATCCGCTCGTTCGAACAGACCACCGGCGTGAACCTGATCATCGACGACACCCCGGAAGCCGTCCTGCTGTCGTGCTTCGATCCGGTACGACGGGAGACCGCGCGGCTGACCCTGGACTCGCTGGTGCTGGACGGGCGGATCCACCCGAGCCGGATCGAGGAGATCTACGAGCGTAGCAAGGGCGAAGTCGCCGAGCTGTGTGAGCGCGCGGCCGAGGACGCGATGGCGGAGGTCGGGATCACCGATCTGCACCCGGAGCTGATCCGGACGATGGGGCTGCTGCGCTACCGGACGTCGTACGGGCAGAACGTGCTCAAGCACCTGATCGAGTCCGCGCACATCGCCGGGATGATGGCGGCCGAGCTCGGGCTCGATCCGAAGCTGTGCAAGCGCGGCGCGTTCCTGCACGACATCGGCAAGGCGCTCACGCACGAGTCCGAGGGCAGCCACGCGATCGTCGGTGCCGACCTGGCGCGCAAGTGGGGTGAGAACGACGACGTCGTGCACTGCATCGAGGCCCACCACAACGAGGTCGAGGTCCGGACCGTCGAGGCCGTGCTGACCCAGGCCGCGGACGCGGTCAGTGGTGGGCGACCGGGCGCGCGGCGTGAGTCGCTGGAGGCCTACGTGCAGCGCCTCGAGCGGCTCGAGGAGATCGCGATGCATCACGACGGTGTCGAGAAGGTGTTCGCGATGCAGGCCGGCCGGGAGATCCGGGTGATGGTGCTGCCGGACGCCGTCGACGACATCGCCGCGCAGGTGATGGCGCGCGACATCGCCAAGCAGGTCGAGGAAGAGCTCACCTACCCGGGCCAGATCCGGGTCACGGTCGTTCGCGAGTCCCGCGCTACCGAAGTGGCGAAGTAGCGTATTCGGCCCGCCAGGCCGGCGGTTCGAACGGCGAGCCGTAGATCCGGGTCTCGCGGGCGATCCGGCCGTCGGCGAACTCGACGACATTCGCCACGTAGTAGATCTCACCGCCGTAGTCCGACCGCCCCAGTACGACGAAGTGGTCGCCGGCGCCGGTGATCCGCAGTACCTGGATCGAGGGTGGGTTCGGGTACTCGCGCTGCATCGCGCGCATCCGGTCCCGTCCGACGATGCGCTCCCCGGACTGCGGCATCTCCAGCACGTAGTCCTCGGCCCGCATCTCGTGCTCCGCCTCCGCCGACAGCGCCAACTGCCCGTCCGACGGCCACAACCGCTCCAGCAACTCCCGATTCCGGTCCATGGCTCCAGCCTCCGCCCAGGTCTTCATCCAGCCTTAAAGGCGGCTGCGCGTGGCGGTACGGCTATTTGCTCAAGCCGTTGTGGTCTTCGCGCAGGTGGGTCGGGGTGACGTCGATGACGGTCTCGGCGACCTTCTCGTGCGGCGCGACGCTGTACTGCTGCTCGACCTCGGGCTTCAGCATGGTGGCCTCGTCGCGGCTGCGCGGATTGGCCAGCCGGTACGACAGCCAGATCCCGGCAGCGCCGGCCAGCATGATGATGATCCCCAGGGCTTGGAGGTTCAGGCTGTCCGATGTGTCGCGAACAGCGAACGCAATGATCGCCCCGACCGTGACGAGCGCGATTCCGACTCCGATACGCATGCCTGACTCCTCTCGGAACTCCTGGCCCCGTGACGTGGAGTAGTGGTCCTAACTCACTGTACCCGCCCCGTCACTCCCGCATGCGCAACACGTCACGCACTAGTTCGAGCGTTCGATCCAACGCCTCCCACTGCGCCGACCCCCACGTCACCATCCCCTCCCGCGCCTCAGCCTCGTCCGCAGCCGTCAGACCGCTCTGCTCCAGCCGCCAGGCCCGCGCCGAATAGTCGGCCACGTAGCGCCGTAGCAGGAAGAACGCGAACAGGTCGAGATGCAGCGGTACGTCGGCCGGGTAGGTCTCCAGCACGTGCTTGAGCGCGTGGGCGTCGGCAGGCTGCGCCTTCTGGAGGAGGAGGGCCAGCTCGCACTCCGGCGGAGCCCACCTAGCACCCTCCCAGTCCAGCAGACTCAGTTGTCCGGAGTCGTCCACCAACAGGTTCCCGCCGTGCAGGTCGGTGTGACAGACCACCATCTGCGCCGGCAATCGTCGTACCGCGCTCTGCAGCCGCAGGAGGCGTTCGCGTTGTGGCTGGTGCGGTACGGCGAAGTCCTCGCGAAGGAGTGTGGAGGTCGGAACGACCGAGTGGAGTCTCGCCAGCACCCTGCCGAGTTCGTGGAGCAGGGGGACGGTCCACTCCTCAGGAGACCTGCCTGGTAAGAGCGGAAACAAGGCGACGACGCCGTCGGGGGTGGTGATGGAAAGCTCACCAGTGCCGGTGGGAATCGCGTAGGGCACGCGGAAACCGGAGTCCTGCAGTTGTGCGACCAACGGAAAGCGGATGAGTGCGTTGGTCGCGTCGTCTGGCGTAGTCCAGAGCTTGACGAAGTATTTGTCGTCCAGGCGGTAGCAGACTGAGCCCCAGCCGAGGGGGATGAAGGTCAGCTCGCCGGCCACGCCGTACGACGTACTGATCGCTGTGAGCAGTGCTTCGCGGTCGACTGTGGGTTCGGCGAGCATGGGGTCAGCGGAAGGCGTTTTCGCCGGTGAGGGCTTGGCCGATGACGAGTTGGTGGATCTCGGAGGTGCCCTCGTAGGTGAGGACGGACTCCAGGTTGTTGGCGTGCCGCATGATCGGGTACTCGCCGCTGATGCCGTTGGCGGCCAGGATGGTGCGGCACTCGCGGGCGATGGCGATGGCCTCGCGGGTGTTGTTCAGCTTGCCGACGCTGACCTGCTCCGGGCGGAGCGTGCCCTTCTCCTTCAGCCGGCCGAGGTGGACTGCCAGCAGGATGCCCTTGTTGAGCTCGACCGCCATGTCGGCGATCTTGGCCTGCGTGAGCTGGTAGCCGGACAGCGGCTTGTCGAAGACGGTCCGCTCACCGGCGTACGCGATCGCCGTCTCCAGGCAGTCGCGGGCCGCGCCCATCGCGCCGAAGATGATGCCGAACCGCGCCTCGTTCAAGCAGCCCAACGGACCCGACAGCCCACGCGCCTCAGGCAGCACCGCGTCAGCCGGCAGCCGCACATCTTCTAGTACGAGCTCTGACGTGACAGAGGCGCGCAGCGACATCTTCACCTTGATCTCCGGAGCGGAGAAGCCAGGCGTCGCCGTCGGTACGACGAAACCGCGCACACCCTCGTCGGTCCGGGCCCACACCACAGCCACGTCGGCCACTGACCCGTTGGTGATCCACATCTTCGAACCGTTCAGCACCCAGTCGTCACCGTCGCGTCGCGCGTTCGTCCGCATCCCACCGGGGTTGGAGCCGAAGTCAGGCTCGGTCAGCCCGAAGCACCCGATCGCCTCACCCGCGGACATCCGGGGCAGCCACTCGTTCTTCTGCTCGTCACTGCCGTACTTCCAGATCGCGTACATCGCCAGCGACCCCTGCACCGAGACCAGCGACCGCATCCCCGAGTCGGCCGCCTCGATCTCCAGACACGCCAGCCCGTAAGCCACCGGCCCCAGTCCCGCACAGCCGTAGCCGGTCAGGTGCATGCCCAGGAACCCGAGCGCCCCCAGCTCCTTGGCCAGCTCCCGCGCCGGAATGCTCGCGCTCTCGAACCACTCCGGCAACGAAGGCCGCAACCGCTCGTCCGCGAACCGCCGAGCCGCCGTACGGACGTCGACCTCCTCCGCGGTGAGCAGCGAGTCCACGTCCACAAGATCCAGCGAAACGGTCATGCGCTCACGGTATCGGCAACCAGACCACCGCGAACGAGGTTTAGATCACTTGCGGTACCAGGGCCACCACCAGCGGCGTTTGCGCGGATGGCGGACCGTGAGGGAGCTGTAGCGGGCGCTGCCTGTCACGACGAGGTGCACGGCGTCGGGGCCCGCGGGGGTGGTCTTGTTCGAGGCGGAGCCGCCGTGGAGCTCGACGTCGTCGAGGGTGACGGACCAGCCGACGGGGACGATCATCGTGATCGAGCTGTGGGTGAGGTTCGCGGTGACGGTCACCTCGGGCCAGTGCACGGCGGCGTCGGTGAAGTCGAGGCGCGCCGAGGAGTGCACGAGCTCGGCGCCGACGCGCTCCGGGACGTGCCAGGCGCCCTCACGCTTCTGCGAGCTGTGAGTGGCGCGGATCATCACCTCGGCCGGCCTGCTGGTGTCGCGGACCGGGACCAGGTCCGCGGTCGCGTCGCGCAGCTCGAGCTGTGTCTTGGCCGAGTACACCTGCGTCAGCCGCTCGTCCAGCTCCTGGAAGTCGAGGCGACCGTCGGTGTGCGCTTCCTGAAGGACGGAGGCGGCGCGCTCCCGGTCTTTGTCAGAGGCCCGTTGACTGGGCGGCGGCTGCTCCAGACTCATGGGACAACGGTACGCCGTTTACTCCGGGGCGACGGTTACAGCTCACACCACCACCTGGGACAATGGCGGTGTGAACCCGCGCTCCGTCGTCATCCTCGGCTCGACCGGTTCGATCGGCACTCAGGCCCTTGAGCTGATCGGACGTAATCGCGACCGGTTCCGGGTGCTCGGGCTGTCGGCCGGCGGCGACAACGTCGGGCTGCTGGCCGAACAGGCGCTGGCGTTCGAGGTCGAGGTGGTCGCGGTGGCGAAGGCCACAGTGGCGCAGGATCTGCAGCTGGCGTTCTACGCCGAGGCGCAGCGGCAGGGATACGCGCAGGGCGAGTTCCGCATCCCGAAGATCATCACCGGTCCGGATGCGTCGAGCGAGCTGGCCGCGACCCCGTGCGACGTCGTACTGAATGGCATCACCGGCTCGGTCGGCCTGCGTCCGACGCTGGCCGCGCTGGACGCGGGGAACACGCTCGCGCTGGCCAACAAGGAGTCGCTCGTCATCGGCGGCCCCGTCGTCACCCGGCGGGTGAAGCCCGGCCAGATCGTGCCGGTCGACTCCGAGCACAGTGCGATCGCGCAGTGCCTCCGTGGCGGTGCTCCGGATGAGGTACGGCGGTTGCTCCTGACCGCGAGCGGTGGTCCGTTCCTCGGCCGCAAGCGGTCCGAGCTCGCGAATGTCACCGTCGAGCAGGCGCTCGCCCACCCGAACTTCGCGATGGGCCCGGTCGTGACGATCAACTCCGCGACCCTGGTCAACAAGGGGCTCGAACTGATCGAGGCGCACCTGCTGTTCGGCATCCCGATGGACCGCGTGGACGTCGTCGTGCACCCGCAGCAGGCGGTGCACTCGATGGTCGAGTTCCACGACGGCTCGACGATCGCGCAGGTCTCGCCGCCGACGATGACGCTCCCGATCGCCCTCGGGATCGGCTGGCCCGACCGGATACCGGACGCGTCGCCGCCCTGGGACTGGGCGACCGCGAGCAGTTGGCAGTTCCTGCCGCTCGACGACGAGGCATTCCCCGCCGTCGGTCTGGCCCGCGAGGCCGGGACGCTGGGCGGGACCGCCCCGGCCGTGTTCAACGCGGCCAACGAGGTCTGCGTGCAGGCCTTCCGGGACGGGAAACTGCCCTTCCTGGGCATCGTCGACACGGTCGCTCAGGTGCTGACCGATCACGACGTACCCTCGTACGAGGAGCTGTCCGTCGACGACGTCCTGGCCGCGGATGCCTGGGCGCGGACCCGGGCGCGCGAGATCACCGGAGTACAGGAGACCACCACCGCATGACCGTCTTGCTCACCATCCTCGGCATCGTGGTCTTCGCCCTCGGCATCATCGTGTCGGTGGCCCTGCACGAGCTGGGCCACATGCTCCCGGCCAAGGCCTTCGGGATGAAGGTCACCCAGTTCTTCGTCGGCTTCGGCCGCACGGTCTGGTCGGTCAAGCGCGGTGAGACCGAGTACGGCTTCAAGTCGATCCCGGCCGGTGGCTTCGTCCGGATCATCGGGATGCTCCCGCCCGCCAAGGGCGACGCCCCGAACAAGGTGCGCAAGGCCAGCACCGGCCCGATCCAGTCGATCGCCGAGAACGCCCGCAACGCGGAGTACGAGACCATCGACCCCGCCGACGACGGCCGCCTGTTCTACCAGAAGGTGTGGTGGAAGAAGCTGATCGTGATGGCGTCCGGCCCGTTGGTCAACGTCGTGATCGCGTTCCTGCTCTTCGGCGGGCTCTTCATGCTGTACGGCGCCAATGTCGCGCAGACGACCGTCTCGACCGTCACCGACTGTGTGATCCCGGCCAGTCAGGCCAGCGCGGACCGCAAGTGCACGAACACCGACACGGTGTCGCCGGCCAAGACCGCGGGATTCCAGGTCGGGGACAAGATCCTGTCGTTCAACGGCACCCAGATCTCCAGCTGGGACCAGCTCACGCCGCTGATCCGGGCCAACACCGACAAGCCGGCGACGATCGTTGTCGAGCGCAACGGTGCGCAGCAGACCCTGCAGACCAAGACGATCATCAACCAGGTGCCCAAGGAGGCCGGGTCGGACGAGATCGTCTCGGTCGGCTTCCTCGGGGTGTCGCCGGAGATGAAGCTCGAGCGGCAGGGCCCCGGCTTCGTGGTCGACAAGATGGGCGAGCTGACCGTCGCCACCGTGAAGGCGATCGGCAACTTCCCGGCCAAGCTGGTCGGTGTCGCGAAGTCGATCGTCGGCGGCGAGCGCGACCAGAACAGCCCGATGAGCGTCGTCGGCGCCAGCCGGGTGGCCGGCGAGATCGCCTCGAACCAGTCCCTGTCCGGCGGCGAGCGGATCGCCTTCCTGGTCTCGTTGCTTGCCTCGCTCAACCTCTTCCTTGCCCTGTTCAACTTCATCCCGCTGCTGCCGCTCGACGGCGGCCACATGATCGGAGCGATCTGGGAGGGCGTCCGGCGCGGCTTCGCGAAGCTGTTCGGCCGCCCCGACCCCGGGTACGTCGACGTCGCCAAACTCCTCCCGATCGCCTACGTGATGGCGAGTGTGATCACCGTGATGGGTGTGCTGCTCGTGATCGCCGACATCGTGAACCCGATCCGTCTGTTCAACGGCTGACCCTCTCACCGAACGAGTAAGGAATCATGAGCATCTCCCTGGGCATGCCCGCGCTGCCGCCGCCCGTCCTGGCCCCGCGCCGTAAGACCCGCCAGATCAAGGTGGGCAAGGTGCTGGTCGGTGGCGACGCGCCGGTCTCGGTGCAGTCGATGACGACGACCCTGACCTCCGACGTCAACACCACGCTGCAGCAGATCGCGGAGCTGACCGCGGCCGGCTGCGACATCGTCCGGGTCGCCTGCCCGTCGCAGGACGACGCCGACGCGCTGCCGGAGATCGCGCGGCACTCGCAGATCCCGGTGATCGCCGACATCCACTTCCAGCCGAAGTACGTGTTCGCCGCGATCGAGGCCGGCTGTGCGGCGGTCCGGGTGAACCCGGGCAACATCCGCAAGTTCGACGACCAGGTCAAGGAGATCGCGGCCGCCGCCAAGGACCACGGCACCTCGATCCGGATCGGCGTCAACGCCGGCTCGCTCGACCCGCGGCTGCTGAAGAAGTACGGCAAGGCCACGCCCGAGGCGCTGGTCGAGTCCGCGGTCTGGGAAGCCTCACTGTTCGAGGAGCACGACTTCCACGACTTCAAGATCTCGGTCAAGCACAACGACCCGGTCATCATGGTCCGCGCCTACGAGCTGCTGTCCGAGCGCGGCGACTGGCCGCTGCACCTCGGCGTCACCGAGGCCGGCCCGGCCTTCCAGGGCACGATCAAGTCCGCGACCGCGTTCGGCGCGCTGCTGTCCAAGGGCATCGGCGACACCATCCGCGTCTCGCTGTCGGCCCCGCCGGTCGAGGAGGTCAAGGTCGGCCTGCAGATCCTGCAGTCGCTGAACCTGCGCGAGCGCAAGCTCGAGATCGTCTCCTGCCCGTCGTGCGGCCGCGCCCAGGTGGACGTCTACACGCTGGCCGAGCAGGTCACCGCCGGCCTCGAGGGCATGGAGGTCCCGCTCCGCGTCGCCGTCATGGGCTGCGTCGTGAACGGTCCCGGCGAAGCCCGCGAGGCCGACCTCGGTGTTGCCTCCGGCAACGGCAAGGGCCAGATCTTCGTCAAGGGCGAGGTGATCAAGACCGTCCCCGAGTCCAAGATCGTCGAGACCCTGATCGAAGAGGCGATGCGGATCGCCGAGGAGATGGGCGAGACCACCAGCACCGGCGAACCAACCGTAACAGTCGGGTAGCACCACGTTCGGGTCGAATATGGTGCGCACAGAGGCGATCGACTGGTGCGTTATTCGCTTGAGATTGGCGTACCGTTGCTCCTGTGACGCGCATCTCCGTAGATGTGAACGACGAGTGGCTGGACGCCGCTCGTGCCGAGCTGGGCACCGACAGCAAGGTGGAGACGATCAATGCCGCCTTGCACGAGTTCGCCCGACGGCAACGGGCCAGGGCTCTGATCGCGACCTTGGATGACGTCGAGCTGGATACGAGTGGATCGGCTGACGCGTGGCGTTATGGCGGCGGTCGTGACTTGAGCAAGCTCGAGGAAGATGCGCGAGAGGCGCCCAGCGCATGATGGCCGGCGCCGCCTATCTGGTGGACACCTCGGTCGTCGTGCTGCGCGGTCGGCAGATCGAGGTCAAGCAGCGCTTCGACGCCCTGCTGATCGAGGGCCGGCTGACCTTCTGTCAGATGGCTCTGCTCGAGTGCCTGAACAATGCACCCGATCCACGGTCGTACGAGCGGATGTGGGCGGATCTTCACGAGCAGCGGTGGGCAGATGTCACCACTGAGGTGATGGACCGGGCGCTGGACGTGCATCGGGCGCTCGCGGCCAAGAGTCAGCATCGCGGATTCAAGCTGCTGGATCTGATCATTGCGGGCACGGCTGAGCTCGCCGGGCTGACGGTGCTGCACTACGACGAGGACTACGAGCGGATCGCGAAGGTTACCGGGCAACCGGTCGAGTGGGTTGTCCCGAAGGGATCTCTCTGACATGACCGACTATTTGGTGGTCAGTGCGGTGCCAGGTGAGGCGCGCTACGTTCCCGAGGGACTGCCGGTGGTCATCACCGGTGTCGGGAAGACGCAGGCAGCGGTTGCGATGGCGCGGGCGCTGGCGTCGCGTGACACCTCGGACCTCGTTGTCCTGAACGTCGGTACGACGGGCGCCCTGCGCGACGGGCTGTCCGGGATCTACCTGCCGAGCTCGGTGATCAACCACGACCTGAACGCGGACGCGATCCGGGCGATCGGGCTCGACCCGCAGGAGGAGTTGCCGGTCGACGGCGGTGACGGGACGGTGCTGGCATCCGGCGACGTGTTCGTGGCCGACCCCGCCGTACGGGATCGGCTGGCTGAGCGGGCGCACCTGGTCGACATGGAGGCGTACGGCGTCGTCTACGCGTGCCGTGAGTTCGGCGTACCGGTCAAGGTCGTCAAGCACGTCTCCGACTCAGCTGACGACGCTGCCCTCGACTGGCCGGCGCAGGTCGACGCCAGCGCCAAGGTCCTGGGGGAGTGGCTCACTCAGTTCGTGCGGCCAGCCAGCTGAGTACGGCGGTCTCACGCACGAGCCACCGCATCACGCCCACACCGCTGTCCAACACACCGCGGTTGGCTGCCAACGCCTCGGCGACGGTCACCCACCGCGGTGTCAGTTCGAGCTCAGCCTCGTAGCCCTCCAACTGCTGGGCGCCCATGGCTGTGCCGCCTGAGCAGGCGAAGTAGTGCGACGTCATGCCGAACACCTCGTACTCCGTGTCCTCGGCCGCCACCTCTTCCCGCGTCGTGCCCAGCTCTGCACCGACCACGACTCCGTCGTACGCGCACTCCTCCTGGAACTCGCGCACCAGCGCCGCCGCGAACGATTCACCCGCCTCTACTCCGCCCCCGGGGAACTTGAAATCCCCGTGGCGTGAACCCAGCAACAACAATCGCGGCCCGTCGAACAGCACGCCGCGGACCGCCGTCCGTTCGACGACCCGTCCGTCGGCGGGGAGGCCTGGTGCGGTGAACGTGCCGAGGTGTGCGCTCAACTGCGCTCCTGGAGATGGACGGCGACGCGTGCTGCGACGGACAATGCCTGATGTCTCAACTCCAGGCAAGCCAGCCGCTGTTGTGCCGCTTGAACTTCCATCGGGTCGATGTGTGGACGATGCGCTCCGATGCCCATCCTTGCGAGCAGGTCCGGCGCTGCAAGCGATGCGCGGTGGAGATGCAGGCGCAAACGTTCCACGACTGGGGAAGCCCTCGCCGAGCCGGCGATTCCTGTACGGCGACCTTCACCTGCGCGGACTGCGGTGCGCGCAAGGCGGACGTCGCGCACGTTTACCGGGAGCAGCTCGGTGACGACTGCCTGAAGATCGTGGCGTGCACGGTCTGCAGGTCGGAGAAGTCGCGGGGCTACGTCCACGACTATCGGGGCGCCGACCCCGGATGCCGGCGCTGCGGCTTCGAACCGACGAGCGACGAAGCCTAGGCTTGACCTTGACCCTGGGGGCAGGGTTTAGCGTCGAGGCAGAGGAGGCGGGATGCGGATCGGGGACTTGGCCCAAGCGGCCGGCGTGACGATCAAGGCGGTGCGGTACTACGAGTCGCAGGGGCTGCTGAAGCCGCGTCGCGAATCGAACGGGTACCGCGCGTACGACGCCGAGGACGTGCTGATCGTGCGGGAGGTGAAGGCGTTGCTGAGCCTTGGCCTGACCGCGGAGCAGACGTACCCGTTCATCGAGTGTCTGCGCGCCGGTAACGACCGGGCCGACGTGTGCCCGGCGTCGCTGACGGCGTACCGGATCCGGATCGCCGAGGTGGACCAGCGGATCGCTGAGCTCACCGCGCTGCGAGGCCGGCTGACCGACCTCCTGACCGATGCCGAGAGCTGGAGGACGAACCGAACATGAGTGACCTGCGATCAGTCGACGAGACCACCTTCGACGAGCTGGTACTGCGCTCCGACAAGCCGGTGCTCGTCGAGTACTGGGCCCAGTGGTGCGGGCCGTGCCACCAGATCCTGCCGATCCTCACCCAGATAGGTGCCGAGCGCAACGATCAGCTCACGGTCGTGAAGCTGAACGCCGACGAGAACCCGGCCATCTCCGCGGCCTATCGCGTGATGGCCCTGCCGACCCTGATGCTGTTCCACCACGGTCAGCCGATCTGGGCGGTTGTCGGGGCCCGCCCCAAGGCCAAGCTCCTCAAGGAGCTGGACGACGCCCTGCTGGCTGCCGTCTAGAGAGCGGTCTGCTGGTGGAAGATGACGCGCCAGTCGCCGGAGCCGTTGTTCCACACGGTGCTCGCGTACGACGGGAACTGCTGTTCCTGGCCGTCCAGTAGGACGGTGACCTCGACGCGGTAGGTGACGATCGCGGTGTGGTCGTCGATGACGATCACCTTCTCGTCCGTCCGCGGGGTCTTCAGGTAGGGGTTGTGGTTGGCCTGGATCCCGGGGACGGCGGCGGTCTTGTCGATGATGCCGTACTTGCTGACGGCCAGCGCGTCGTCGCGCAGCCACTGGGCGTAGAACGATCCGTCGCCCTCGCGGTTCGCGCGCCACAGCTGGTCCTCGAGGTCGAGCAGGGTCTCCTGGACGGACATGAATGCTCCTGTAACTGGTTAAACCGGTGTGAGACACCGAATATAGTGGTTACATGAAGCCAGGGGCAAGACGTCTGACCGGCACGGACGGGGTGAGCCACACCTTCGATCCGGGCAGCTTCGCGCTGGAGCTGATCCTCAGCGGCGGCCCGCCCCCGTGGGACCGCTACGAGCTCCTGCACACCCCGGACGACGCGGCCGCCTGGCTGGCCGAGTCCTACCTCGCGGCCGACCTGCCCTTCACCGCGGACGACGTCCGCGTCACCAAAGCGGACCTGGCACGGCTGAAGGAATTCCGCGCGCTGTTGTGGCACGTCGTACCAGGCATGATCCCTGACGCGAAGACGCTGCCCGGCATCACCACGCGGCAGCTGACCCCCGAGGACCGCGCGCTCATCAACGCCACGGTCGGCGAACCGCCGCTGGCCGAGCTCGACGAGGCCGGCCGGATCCGCCGCCGTACCCCCATCACCATGCGTCAGGTCCTGGGCGCAGCCGCCCAGGACCTGATCGACATCATCGGAAGCGACCAGGTCGCTCGCCTCCGGATGTGCGAGGGCGACAACTGCGCCCTGATGTTCTACGACACCTCACGCCCCGGCAACCGCCGCTGGTGCTCGATGCAGCGGTGCGGCAATCGCCACAAGGTCGGCAACTACCGCACCCGCCACCCCAGCTAACGCTTCTGGAAGCTCCACCGCTGACAGGGACCACCGTGGTAGAACCACGTGATCACGTCGGCATCGGTCGTCCGGTTGCACCCGGCAACATCCATCGAGAGACCGCTGCCGGCCTGGATGACGCTGTAGGTGCCGCCAGGTGTCGGCTCGATCCGCCACAGCTGACACTCGGACTCGTTGCTCGTCCACAAGTTGACGAAGGCCCCCGGCAGTTTCGAGCACCCGACCAGGTCCAGCACCTTCGCGGTCTTGCCGTCGACGATCTTGTACAGGTCGTCACCGAGGCTCTGCAGCTTCCAGGACTGGCACAGACTGCCGGTGACCTCGGCCCACATCCGCACGTTGGCGCCGTCGTCGGTCTGGCAGTCCTGTACGTCGAGCACCGCCGCCGCGTTGGTCGCCGCCGAGGTTCGGTACTTGGCGTTCAGGTTCTCGCCCAGCGGTACAGCGTTGTACGACGGCCGCAGAATCCACTGCTGGTTCGACCCCTGCCCGCAGGTCTCCTGCTGCACCGGCGCATAGTCGGCAGGTGACGCGTCGATGATCGACAGACACTTCCCGCTGTGCGCGAGCTTCAGTTGGACGACGGTGTCGTAGCTGGCGCCGTCGACGTACGAGAGCGTGAACTGCTGGTTGGCGGTCGCCTCGCCGTTCCCGTTGCCGCACGGCCACTGGATCAGCTGGCCACCGTCCTGCATGCTCCAGTTGTCCATGTCCGCACACTTCAGCGGCCCCTCACCGGTCGCCGTGTGCATCGGTTTCAAGGCGTACTGGTCGGTGCCGGCGATCTGCGCGATCTGGAACCTGGCGTTGAGGTCCACCGGGAGGCACTGGTACTGGATGTACTTGGCCAGATTGTCGACGCTGGCGCCCGAGACGTTCAGGCACTTGCCGCTGTTGCGGTTGACCAGTTCGTACTCGCGGTGCTCGATGTCGAACTTCGGACCGGTCACCGCGCCGACTTCGCCCTGCCAGCCCAGTACGCGGTCGGCGAACGCCGTGCCGGAGGACTGGAAGCTGAAGACCTGGCGGTCGACCGGGGCGGTGCCACCGGCGTACAGGATGGCGGCGTCGCCCTTGCCGTCGGCGTTGTAGTCGCCGGTGGTCAGGGTCGCCTTGGACAGGTCGAGATCGACCGTCTTGCGCCACCACGAGCTCTGGGTGAGCGCCGTACCGGTGGACTTGAGAACTGTGAGCCCGGCGTCGGTCTGGTTGTTGGCCGTGCCGTACTCGTACAGAGCGACGATGTCGTCCTTGCCGTCGCCGTCCACGTCGGCCACCGCCGGGCGGCTCTTCTCCCAGCAGAGGTTCCCCGCGCCCGAGTCGTAGATCGTCTGGGCGGCCGCGAACCCGCTCCCCGTCGACTTGTACAGGTCGACCGTGGTGCGGCAGCCGTTCAGGTTGCGCACACTGAGCAGGTCGAGCTTCTTGTCCCCGTCGACGTCGGCCAGCAGCGGAGCGCTCGCCGACCACGGATTGCCCGCGGCCGAGGTCGTCCAGGTGGTCGGCGCCGAGAAGTTGTTCGCGGCCCGGAACACCAGTGCGCTCCAGTTGCCGCTGCCGGCGTTCTGTACGACGAGGTCGGCCTTGCCGTCGCCGTCGACGTCACCGCCGATCATCCGTGCCGTGCTCAGGGGCCAGCCGTTCGGCCCGCTGCTCCACAGCGCCGGCGGCGCGTCGTACCGGTTGCCGTCCGAGGTGAGCTTGTACAGATAGATCTGGCGGCCGGCGCCTTCACGGAACAGCGCCAGGTCGGTCCGGCCGTCGCCGTCGAGGTCGCCCTGGACAGGCCGCGTGCGGTACAGGTTGAAGCCGCCGCCCTCACGACTGTCCCAGCCGATGTAGCCGGGGTAGTAGGTGCTGTCGCCCTGGGAGTCGAAGTTCCAGACCGTGGTCCGGCCGAAGCCGTGGTCGACCACCGACGTGATGTCGGCCCGGCCGTCACCGTTGACGTCGTTGCGGACGTGGGTCACCGGTGGCGGGCTGTCGTCGAGGGCCTGCAGGCTCCATTGCTTGAACTTCTCGCTGATGTTGCCGGCGCTGTCGACCGCCTTCACGAACAGGGTGGCAGACGGCGTCTGGGTCGCCGGATCGACGAAGACGGTGGCCGGAATCGTGGCCTGGCCGTTGATCGCCTTGACCCGCATCGTCATCTTGTCCTGCTGGTAGCCGAACAGGAACTCGGTGACGTCGGTGTCCGCGGCCGAGCCCACCTTGAAGGTGACCTTGCCGGCCGTCCGGATCTGCAGCACGGGCTCGCCGTTCGGGAAGTCGCTCGACGTCACCACCGGGGTCGCCGGCTTGACCTTGTCGACCACGAACCAGCAGGCCGGCGTCGTCGCGCCGCTCTCGACGTCGTCGCGCGATGTCGCGGTGTACCTGTACTTCTTGCCGGACACCAGCTTGTCGGCGGGGACCTCCGGCCACGAGAACGCCGCGCCGCTGACCGTCGGGCCGACGTCGGAGGACCAGGCCTCGGCCCCGGTCTCGTCGACGATCTGCAGCTTGGTGGTGACGTTGTCACCGGCGTCGGGGTCGTTGGCGATCGCCCCGAACTGCGGCTGCAGGGTGGCGATCGGCAGCGGCTTGTCCTGGGGGGCGCAGGGCTGCGGACGGGTGAAGTTGAAGCTCTTCGGGATCCGCGGCGGGGTGTTGTAGGTGATCGAGATGACCGCGGTGTTCGGGTGGAACTTCTTCCACTGCAGCTGGTCGCCCTCGTTCGCGGCCCGCAGCCCGAACGACACCTGGGGACTCCGCGCGTCGGCGACCCCCTGCAGGATCTGCCGGAGCCGCTCGTTGCCGAACTCGATCGGGTTGTCCTCGTTCCAGGGATAGGCCTCGCCGTACGACGTCGCGACGTTCTCGCGCCAGTAACCCTCCTGGCTGCCCCAGTTGACCACGTCCGTGGTGTGCAGGTCGTTCAGCCACCACAGCTGCACCGGCCGGGCGGTACCGTCCGGCGACTTGTTGATGGTGATCCGGAAGGTGGCGCTGATGACATGGCTGCCGGCGATCGTCTGGGCGCCGTTGGTGGTGTTCATCAAGAACATCGACCGGTACTTCTGGCTCGACTCGCCGTAGATCGCGCCCATCTTGGCGCCCTCGTCGTTGCGGTCGTAGGTCCAGCCCTGGTCGCTGCCGGTCATCTTCGTGCTGACGTGCAGCCAGTTCACCAGCCCGCCACCGATCGACGGGTCGATCAGCACCGGGTACTTCGTCTTCGGACCGGTGAGCAGCTCGCGGTCCGGCGTCAGCGACATCGTCGAGCCGGACAACGTGATCCCGAGCCGGGCCGGCTTCTCGGTCGCGTCCCACATGGCCGGCGGGGGAGCGGTGAAGACGGTCTCACCCTTCTTGCCCTGGGCAACCGTCGTACCGTCCTCGCGGACCGACAGCCTCAGGCTGTCACTGCTGATCGGGTAGCGCAGCGTCCGCAGCGCCGGGTTCGCCGCGGCGGCGCGGTTCTTGACCACCAGCAGATGCTGGAAGTCGGTGACGCCGACAACGATCCGCAGGTCCACTCCCGGCAGGACCTCCGGGTACGTCGCTGTGTCGCCCGCCAACCGCGGTGCCGGCAACACGCCAGGCCACCCCATGCTGATCCGCTGCCCGCGCTTCCCGATCGTCAGCAGCTGACCGGAACCCCCACCGGACAACACGATCGGCGTGACCGCGGCCTTCGGCCGGATGCTCCCGTCGGCTCCCTTGACCAGGGTGGCGTCCGGAGTCGTCCACCGTTGCCCCTGCCGGACCCGGACCGGCAGCGCGTGCTGCTCCATGGTCTTGGTTCCGTCCGGATTGGCGAACACCTCCGCGGTCTCCGACCGCAGGTTCTCGATCTCGACCCGGTGGCCGCTCTGCTTGGCAGCCGTTGCCGCCTTGCCCATCGGCGAAAGGTCCACAGCCGGTGGCGCTGCCTCCGGTCCGGTCTGCGCCGCCCTGGCGGGTTCGGCGGGAACCACCGCCGACGTCCACAACAACCCTGCAGCGGCAAGTCCTGCCGTCAGTGCTCCCCATCGCATCTTGCGATCACCTCACTGTGAAGACCTCACGAAACGGGCAAGCCGAAGCGACCTGGCGCTGGGCCCTGCCCACCATCACATGCGTCGAAAGGACCGGACACCGTTTCGGTTCAGCTCGAAACGGTGCCCGGTCCCGGTGCCGATCAGTCCGGCGCGGTGAGCCCGAACTCGGCAGCCACCCGGAGTACCAGGCCGAGGTCGACCGACTCCTTGGCCACGCTCAGCTCGACCCGGTCACCCCGCTCGGTCAGCGTGAACAGCTGGCCGCCGTTGTCTCCGACGGTGATGTCCCAGACCTCGTAGATCATTGCGGTGTCGGCGGACCCGTCGGCCAGCTCGGTGACCTCGATCAGCCGGCCGTTGTCCTCCAGCATCACCACGGGTTGATGAGGCCCACGAAGTCCTCCCCCTTCCGCCCGTTGAAGCGTGCCGCCGAGTCCGGCAACCGGTACTCGCTGACCTTACCGAAGTCCTTGTGGGTGTACTGCTGGACAGCCGTTCTCGGATCCTCCAGCAGGTTGCGCAGGGTCCTGCTGCCGGCGCCGTTCACCTCCTTGTCGGGGACGTGCTCGTAAACGCTGTTGGCCCGCTTGCCGCCGGCCGTCCGGCGGTGTTTGGCGTACGACTGCCCGACCTCGGTCCGGCCCTTGACCTTCGACGCCTTCTCGGCCGAGGTCATCATCCGCTCGACCTTCTGAGCGGCCCGGGCGATCTGACTGGCCCGCTTGATGCTCGACGCGACCCGGACCAGGGCCATCACACCGCGCACGGCCAGGATGCCGACGCCCCCGGTCAGTGCTCCGACGGCCACCTCGAGAGCGATCTCGGCGACCACCTGCAGGATCATGGCGCGGTTCTCGTAGACCCATTTGGCGGCCTTCTGCGCCACCGCGGCGACCTGATGGGCGACCGCCTTGGCCGTTTTGACCGCCGCGGCGGCAGCCTTCTTCAGCTCACCGACGGGATCCTTGCGGATGTCGTTGACCTTCTTGGCCACCTTGACCGCGACCTTGATCGCGGTCTTCACCACGGTCTTGATGGTCTTCTCGATCTTCTTGATCACTTCGACCGGGTGGGTGACGACGTACGCGACCGCCTCGACGACCTTCGTCGCTGCGTCCTGCACGTAGTTGATCACCGTCGAGGCGACGTTGATCGTCTCCTTGAACGTCTCCACGACCCGGTTGGTGACCGTGGTGGCGACCGTCTTGATGCTCTCGACGATGCTGCTGAACCACGACATCCCGTCGGGGTCGCTGAAGGTGATCGGGTTGTTGTTCCCGTACACGTAGGCGTTCAGCGCCTGGGGGTCGTCCGGGTTCATCACCGGGTCGACCGAGATGAACTTGCCGATCGTCGGGTCGTACTCGCGGGCGCCGAGATGGACCAGACCCGTGCTGGCGTCCTCGGTACCGTCCACGAAGCCACGCTGGCCCGGCCACGCCGCCGGTGCGGTCCCGCGGCTGTTGCCGTAGGGGTCCTGCCGGCGCTTCTGCACCGTCTGGGCGGCGTTGTCGCTGACCGCCGTGGTCGACGTCGCGTGGTGGTCCGCGCCGAGCCAGGTCAGCTCGCCCTTGGACCGGATGGCGATCGTCTTCTCGCCGTGCTGGTAGTACCGGGTGCCTTCGGCAACGGTCGCGTTCGGCTTGAGCAGCAGCTCGGTGTCGCCGAGGTACAGCGTCGTCCCGGTGTTGTCCTTGCGCAGCAGCCGGGTGTTGTTGGCGTCGTACAGGTAGCTGGTCTCCTGGCTGCCCTTGGTGACCTTCTCCAGGTTGCCGTCGGCGTCCCAGCTGTAGTTCTCGCCGACTCCGGCGACGGTCCGGCTGGTCCGGTCACCGGTACCGTTGTAGGTGTAGCTGTCGGTCCGTCCGCCGGCCGGCATCCCGGTACCGGTGGTGACCACCTTCTGGACCGCGTGCGGCTGCGCCTGCCCGGCGTTCGGGTAGGTGTAGGTGGCCGTGGTGGAGCCGCCGTTCCAGGTCTTCGTCTCGGTCTGGCGATTGCCGATCTTGTCGAACGTCCACGACTGCCAGTACGGCGCCGGGCCACCCAGCCCGGCCGCGGTCGGAGCTGCCGAGCAGTCACCGGCGTTGTTGTCCGCGTCCGGGGCCGGGGTCCAGGCCGCGGTCATCCGGCGCAGGTAGTCGTAGTTGAAGCACTGGGTGTCGGTCTTCTCCCCAGTGGTCGCCGACGGGGTGTCGGTGATCTGCTTGATGTTGCCGGAGTCGTCGTAGCCGTACTGCACCTCGGAGATCCGCCGGGGCAATGTCTCCTTCTCCGTGACCACTGCCTGGAGCCGGCGGGAGCCCGTCTCGTACTGGTAGCCGAGCTGGACCCACTTGCCTCCGGTCGAGCCCAGCGTGACCTTCTGGACCTCACCGAACGGCGTGTACGACGTACCACGGACATACGTGGTGGTGTCGGACTTCAGGGTGGAGGGCTGGTCCTCGGCGTCGTAGCCGTGGGTCAGCGTCTCCGCCGGCAGGCCGCCGACGCCGGGAAGCTTCTCGGTGTCGACGGTGCCGTCCTCGCGGTAGGTGCTCTCGAACCGATAGGTACCGGCCAGTGCGCCTTCCGAGGGCGGGATGACGTACTCGTTGCCGAGGGCCCGGCCGACGGCGTCGTAGCCGGTGACCCGGTTGGTGAAGGCGTTGCCCTTGGCGTCGTACCGGGTCGACGAGGTCGGCATGCCGGCCAGCAGCGTGTCGAACGTCCACTCGGCCCGCTTGGGACCGGCCAGGGTTCCCTCGTGCACCGACTTGCTGCGGCCGAGCTCGTCGTAGTCATAGGCGAGAGTGCCGCTGGGGTCGGTCTTGGTCGCGATCCGGTCGAGGTCGTCGTAGGTGAAGGTGGTGATGCCCTTGTCGGGGTCGACCTCCTTGGTCTTACGGTTGCGGACGTCGTACTCGTAGGACCAGCGGTTGCCCGCCGGGTCCTCGACCGCCTGCAGCAGTCCGCGCTTGTCGTAGGTGTAGGTGGTCTTGTCGTAGGTGCCGGACGCGGTGTCGCCGGTGAACTGGCGGTACTCCAGCAGCCGGCCCTGGACGTCGGTGATCCGCTGCGTCGGGGTCTCCCCGTTCGGCGGCTCGACCGCCTCGCCGTCACCGGTGTACAGGTGCTTGGTCTGCCACTTCACCGAGTTCTCGGAGACGAACTTCTCGACCGTCGGACGGCCGGCCAGGTCGTACTCGGTGACCTTCTGGGTCGGCAGCTGCGCCTCTTCCGGGATCGCCACCTCGGCGACCGGCGGGGCGTCGTTGTAGTACGGCCCGTTCTCCTTGACCTCGAGACCGCGGCTGTCGTAGAGCGCCTCGTTGACGACCCGGCCGCCACCTTGCGCGGCCTGCTGGGTCTGGCGCGGGCGCATCAGGCCGTCGTACAGCTGAATGGTGCTGTCGATGCTGCCGTCGGTCTGCAGTGTCTTGGTCGTGACCGACATCGGCGCGTCGGAGTGGATGCCGTAGGTGTATTCGACGTCCGGGACGGCGGAGTTGTCGGAGGCCGCGGACAGGCCCGCGACATTCGCACCGGCCTTGCCGGCGGTCTTGGCGGCGAAGGTGGCCGAGCCGCTGTGCCCCGGGTACCAGACCTTGGTGGTCCGGCCCAGCGGGTCGTAGGTGGCCTCGGTGCGCTTCCCGGCGATGTCGGTCGTGGACAGCTGCGTGCCCCAGGCAGGCTCGAGCTCGATGGTGGTCTTCTGCCCGACCGGGTTGGTCGACTCGACCTTCGTGACCGGACCGGCGCCGGCCGGCGTGTAGCTGGTGACACTCTTCTGGCCGATGGTGTTGGTCATCTCCACCGTCCGGCCGAGGGCGTCGTACTTGACGGCGCTCGCGGTCTGGTACTGCGGAGTGCCGTCGGCGGCGAAGCTCTTCAGCCGCTCGGTCTTGGTGACATTGCCCTTGGTGGGGGCGGCGTCGACCGAGGTGGCGTCGTCGTAGTAGGTCCGGACGTCGGAGATGACCTGGTCCTGCGCGTACGTCTTGCCGCAGGCCACGCCGACGGTGAGTTCACGCTTCGGGACCTCGACGATGCCGAGGGCATCGTTCTTGGTGTACTCCATGGTCGTGCAGGTGTCGTCGGCCGCGGTGCTCAGGTCGTTGAGCTTGTTGCTGCTGAGCAGCACACCGTTGCCGTCGTACGAATTCGTCGAGACGCTCTGCCGCTCCTTGCCGCCCGGAAGTGTCTCCACCTGCCGGTTGCCGGACTGCTGGGTCTGGAACGCGCTGGTCGTTCCCCAGCTGCGGACCCGGGTCGATGTCGGGTCCGACACCCACTGGTCGGTGATCGTGCGGTCGACGAGCTCGGTGCCGTTGTAGTTGGAGACCTCGCGCGGCTGACCGGACAAGGGCGACAGGTCGGGGACCTCGGCTCCGGTGGAGTCCTTGATCGTGACGTGCTTGACACCGCCGGTGTCGTTCAGCTTGTCGCCGTCCATGCCGCGGTAGAAGCGGTTGACGGTCAGGGTCTGCGGACCACCGGCGTTGCCCTTGCGGACTTCGACCAGGTCGTACCCGCGCCACTGCGACCAGGTCTTCTGGCCGATCTCGACGAGGCCGTCCTCGTCGTCGTGACGCCAGGCCGGCGGCCGCGGGTAGCTGACCGTCGTGACCATCGGCTCGGTCCCCGAGATCAGGTCGCTCTCGGTCACGGTCTTCACGACGTACTTGTGGAACCAGTCGGTGCGTTCGGTCGTCGAGCCGGGCGGGGTCCACTTCATCGGGTGGCAGCGCCGCTCGTTGGTTGCCGGGGCCGGGACGTCACCGGGTTTGCAGTCGGTGGGGTAGTACTCGACCGCCAGCTGCCCGCCGGTGCCGTAGTTGACGCGGTTGATCCGCCACCACTTCATCTCGGGCAGGTTGTCGCCGACCGCGTCGACCCGGTTGGCGAGCTGGACACCGTCGAAGTTCACCTCGGGAATCGCGATCCCGCCGGCGTTGCCGACGTGACCGGCCGAGGTGATGGCCTCCAGCCACAGCCCCGGCTTGGTGCCGTCGCTGTTGTCGGGGAAGGTGTGCCGCAGGGTCCAGCTCGTGACCGGCGTGAAGGTGGTGCCACGCGCGACCTCGGTGCTGATCTTGGACAGCTTCCTGGTGGTGAAGAACGTCGCGTTGAACTTGTTGTCGCAGTTGGCCGGCGGCGCGCCACCGGCGCCGATGCAGCGCTGGTCGAGTGGGACGTCGGGGTAGTCCGCCGGGGCCGAACAGGTACTGCCGTCCAGGCAGCGCTCGGTCGTGGTGAACTGCACCCGGCCGACCGGTGGTGTGGTGTAGAGCGCGCCTTCGCGCTGGCCGTACTCGATGGTGCGGATGTTGCCGCCACGGATGTACGGCGTCACCGCGGTCGCCGTCTGGTTGCGGCCGTAGTAGTTGGGCTCGGTGTCGTAGTACAGGCTCATCGTGTTGCCGTGCCGGTCGACGACGTAGTCGAGGTTCCACTTGTAGGTCTGCTGGCACCACGAGTCGGCGAAGGCGGTCTGGTGGCACTGCTCGCCCTGGTGGTTGCCGAACACCGGGACCGTCCAGCTGGAGTTCGTGCGCTGGGTGGACGCACCGGGCAGCTTGTTCAGACCGAAGTAGTACTTCGTGCCTTCCTTGGTCGTCAGCAGCCAGTGCTCGCCCCGGGTCTCCGGGGTCGCGCCGTCGTCGCCGTTGTCGGCGCCGGACAGCTTCTCGATCCGCGAGCCGTCGTCGTTGCGTGGACGCCATTTCCCGGTCGCGTCGTCGCGCACCAGTTCGCCGCCCTTGCCGTTCAGCGTCATCGTGGCGTTCTCGGTGGCCCAGCACAGATCACCGGTGACCTTCGTGCCGTTGTTGCCGGAGCTCTCGGACTTCGAGCCGCAGGAGGCGTAGCGCTGCTCGATCGAGCCACCGGGGTTGAGGTCGAAGCCCTGGCCGGCCCAGGTGGGCTGGTTGTTCGTGGCCGAGGTGCGGCCGTCGACACTGCCCGAGGAGTAGCTCAGGGCCAGTTGCGGTGTCGGTCCACCGTTGCTCGGCGGAACGCTCATGGGGTAGTTCCAGGCGAAGTCGCCGGAGGAACCGCCGACCTGCCAGGTCGCCGTCGGAGCGAGGGCGGAGGCACCGAAGTTTCCCGCGCCTCCGTCGGCGGCGGCCACCATGGCGTACGTCGTACCGGTCGCTGCGACCGGTACGTCGCCGGTGAGCGTTCCCGACCCGTTGTTCTGGACGGGTACGGCCTTGCCGGTCGACTGGTCGATCAGCCGCAGCCGGGTCGCCCAGTCGCCGCCGAAGGCGTCCCGGAACTCCTCGTAGCGCAGCTGGAGCGAGACCTTGCCGGCCTTCTTGAGGCCGTCGGCGCGGGTCAGCTTGACGGTCAGGCCGTCGGTCGAGCGGCGGGCCAGGTCGACCTTGAGCTTGGTGGGTGTCACGTCGGCGGCGGTCGCCGCGGAGGTTGTGCGGGCCGGCGCGGCGCCGATCCAGATCGGCAGCTTGCCGGCCTGGGCCTTGGCGCCGGCCTGACGACCGCCCGCGAGCATCGCCGACCAGTCGGACGACACGGCGGGTACGGCGACCTCGGCCGAGCCTGCCGCCGGCCAGGAGACCTTCCGCGACGCGGGTTTCGCGGCTGCGGCCTCGGCCGCATCCGCGGTTTTCGGTATCGGCTTGAAGTTCTTGGTGGGGACGGACTTCTCCTTCTGGGGCTTCCAGGCAGGGTCGTCCTTGAGGGGTGCGGCGTTGGCCGCGGGGCCCCAGAGGGTGGCGATCAGGGCGGAGGCGACCGTGGTGGAGATCGCTATCCGGCCGGTCCGGCGCCAGAGGTGGCGCCGGCGTGAGTGGGCACTGGGCATGGGTGCTCTCTTCGGGACGGTTGGGCGTGGGCCCTGGTATTCCAACGATTGACCGGTGGGTGCGGCAACCCGTTCCACCCTGCTCGAAGTCGTCGATGGACCATTCGAACAGGGTCGAAATCGGAAACCGAAATCCCGGCTAGCGGAGCGAGAACTCCGCGGCGGGGGTGGTGCCGGGGCCGATCTGGAGTTGGCCGTCGGCGGTGTGCCGGATGGTGCTGGCGGGGTAGTTGTGGGCCCGGAACATGCGGCCGTCGGGGTGGAAGGTGGCGTCCGCGCGGTAGAGGGGTTGGTTGCTGTAGGCATCCAGTCGGAGGAGGCCGTTGGCGTGCCGGAGGTAGGAGCCGGGGTAGTTGACGGACTGGAAGGCGACGGCGTCGCGATCGGCGAGGCCGGCGACGACGCGGAAGTCGAAGTCCGCGTCGGGGCTGCCCGCAGGTTGACCGGGAAGGTCGATGCGGGCCAAGCCGTCGCGGTGCCGCCAGAACTTGCCGGGCTTGTCGACGGACTCGATGCGGTGGGTGTCGTTGACGGCGAACGCCTGGATCTCGGCGAGGCCGTTGTTGAGGCCTTGGCCGCCGGCGACCTCGAAGAGCAGCGAGGTGGTGGTGCGGGCCGGGAAGTTGACGACGAGGCCGGTGCCGGAGTTGTCGATGCCGGAGACGGTGACCTTGCTGCCGTCGCTGAAGGTGAGGGTGCCGCCGCGCGCCTGGTCCTCGAGGTTGCTGCGGTCGAACAGGATGACCTGGCTGAGGCGCTGCGGAGTTGCCCAGGTCAACGTGAGCTGGGGATTCACCTCACCGTTGGAACCCCATTCGCCCGCGAACCATTGGTTGACCACACCGTCGGTCGCGGCCGGAGCGCCGTACGCGGGATCGTTCTGGTACGCCGATGATGCCGTCGCCACGGCGCTGGAGGCGATGTTCGGGGCGGACAGGGTGCGGATCTGCGACAGGCCGACGTTGCTGCCCGAACCGGCCGCGGCGAACTTGACCCACGTCACTGACTTGGCCGGGAAGCTCACGACCTTCGCCGAGCCGTCGGCCGGGATACCGGTGATGGCGAGGCTGCTGCCGTCGCTGAAGGTCAGAGTGCCGCCGGTGATGTTGCTGACGGGATCGGGGCGGTCGTTGAGGACGATGCGGTCGAGCTGGTGTGTGTTCACCCAGTCGATCCGGACCGACGGGTTCGTCTCGGTCGAGACCCACTCCGAGGCCGGGCGGCTGTCGATCGCGTTGTACGGCGAACCCGTGCTGGCCGTGATGGTGCCTTCGCGAGCGACGTCAGCACCGTCGTACACCTGGATCTCGGACAGGCCGACGTTCAGGCCGGCGCCGTTGCTGACCTCGAGCCGGACCGACGTCGTACTGCGCGGTGCGAAGGTGATGTCCTTGGCGAGGCCGCTGTTGGGTAGTTCGGGGACTGGGACGGTACTGCCGTCGCTGAAGACGAGGCGGCCGGCGCGGATCTGGTCGGTCGGGTTGGCGCGGTCGAACAGGACGACGCGGCCGACGGCCTGCGCGGTGGGCCAGGCGAGTGTGAGGGTCGGCTTGAGCTCCTGGTTCGACGCCCATTCGCCGGTGGCATGGACGCCGACGGTGCCGTCGATGACGTTGGCGGCGGTGAGTTGCGGGTCGGCGGAGCTGACCGAGGAGGCGGTGGCTGTCGCGGACCGGGCGAGATTGTTGCCTAGGGCATTGGTTCCGAGTCGGACACCACCGACCGAGTACGGCGGAACGGTCAGCCGGAGGTTCGCCGTACCGCTGCTGAGTGTCAGTGGGAGCGAGGACTTCGGGGTGACCGGGTTCTGGTTCGGGCCAGCCTCGAAGAGGTTCGCAACGGTCGAGCCGGCCAGACCCTTGAGCTGCAGGGCGACTTCGAGGGGCTCGGCGGTGTTGTTGACGACCCAGCTGACGTTGTCGCCGCCCGCGGTGGTGGCGGCGCCGAAGCCCGTGGAGGGGTTCGGGGGAGCGGAGACCTGGCGGAGTCTGCCGACTCCGTCGCCGAGACCGAGGTCGCGGGAGAGCAGTTGGTAGGCGCGGGCCCGGGCCGGGAGCATGCCGTTGCTGTGGACACCGAAGAAGTCCGCGTCGATGGCTTCGTCGTTGTCGGCGAAGACGTTCGCCCCGGCCGCGCGCTGGTTGTAGAGGTTCGTCAGCCGCAGCGCCGAGTAGCTGAGGTTGCGGGCATCGCTCGCGTTCATCAGGACCCGCTCGTAGGCCGCGGAGTAGTTCCACTCGGTCACGTAGATCGGGATGGTCGGCCGGCCCTGCGCGGCCGCGTGCTGCCGGATGGTCTCGACGGCTTCGCCGCGGTACTGCGTGTACGGGTTGTACTCGTGGTAGCTGAGGAAGTCGAACTTGTTCTTGAGATCCGGGTTCGCCAGCAGCTTGTCGACCCAGCGCACCCCCTCGTCCGGCCAGGACACGGCCGGTCCGCCGATCGGGATCTCCTGGTCGACGCTGCGGATCGCGTCGTACGCGTGCTGGTAGATCTGCTGGTAGGCGACGAGCTGGCCGTCGGGCGTGGTCTCCCAGGGCGACTTCTTCAGGTTGAGGAAGCGCTCCAGGTTCGGTTCGTTCCACACCTCGATGAGGTCGACCTTGTGGCGGAACCGCAGGTAGATCTTCTTGACGACGTCCTCGTAGACGCGGAAGCCGGCCGGGCCGTTCGGAGGACTGGTGTCCGGCCACTTGTCCGGGTGGTAGCCGAGCCAGTCGGCCGAGTAGCTCAGGATCAGGATCGTCTTGGTGCCGCGCTGGTGATGCGCGTCGATCCAGGCGTAGTCCTGCCAGTTCCAGGTGTTCGGGTCGGAGACGCTGCCCGGCTTGTCCCCCGCGTCGACACTGGCCTGGTAGTCCTCGATGGTGCTCTTGGGCAGGATCTGCTGCAGGTAGGCGTCACCGCGGACGAAGCGGGTGCCGGCCTGGTGCAGGGTGTCGATCTTGGCGGTGTCGGTGAGGGACGGGACATTGATGCCGGAGCCGAAGACCTCGGCGTACGCCGGGCCTTTGTCGACCGAGAAGTCGGCGGTCATGGTGGTCGCGGCTGCGGTTGCTGCCGGGGCAGCGGTGGCCGTGGAGTGTAGTCCGGCGGCCAGCAGGGCGGTGGTCAGTGCGGTAGTCAGGGCGGTAGTCAGGGCGGTGGCGAGGAGTCGCATGATCGAACCGTAGGATTTAATGCATTAACACGGCAAAGGATTCGAGGGTGGTGCAAATGCTCCCCAGGTACGAGCAGGTGAAGCGGGAGTTGCTCGCGCTGATCGCCCAGGGCGGTCACACCCCGGACCGGCCGTTCATCACCCAGCGCGAGGTCTGCGAGCGGTACGGCGTCAGTACGACGACTGCGATCCGCGCACTGAACGATCTGGTCGCCGAGGGAGTGCTGGTCCGGCAGCAGGGGCGCGGGACGTTCGTCGCCGAGCGCCCTTCGCAAGAGCCTGCACCGCTACGGCGGCGTGCGGTCGCGCTGGTGATTCACGGGCAAGGGCCGGTGAAGGAGGGGATCATCAGCGGCGTGGAGTCGCGGTGCGAGGAGCTCGGGTTCGAGCTGGTCCTCTATGACAGCAAGGGCTCGCTGGAACTCCAGGAGCGCGCGCTCCGGCGTGCAGTGGCGGGCGGAGTGGGTGGGATCGCGCTCTACCCGGTGGAGGGTTCGTCGCAGGTACTCCGTGAGCTCTCGCTGCCGGTAGTGCTGATCGACCGGTACCAACCCGACGTGCCGACCGACGCGGTTCTGGCTGATCAATTCGCCGTCGGGTACGAGCTCACGACGTACCTGATCGGATTGGGGCACCGTCGGATGGCCACGCTGTGGGGCGAGGTCGACTGCACCAGCGTGCGGGACCGCCTCAGTGGTCACCAGCAAGCGCTCCGCGCTCACGGCCTGGTGACCCGGCCGGACCTCACTGCGCTCACCACGCACCAGTTCCTGACCCCTGAGGCCCGCAAGGCTCGGTTGGCCGCGCTACTGAACCACTCCGAGCCGCCCACCGTGCTGCTGTGCTCAGACGGCTTCATCGTCACGACAGCCGCCCGCGACCTCGCCCATCTCGGCTACGAGGTCCCCGGCGACATCGAACTGGCCGGGATGGACGATGCCGGCCCCGCGAGCGTCCTTCCGCTCACCGTCGCCGCCGCGTCTCTTCCGGTGCACGACATGGGTCGCGCCGCGGTCGACCTGTTGGCCAACCCGGCCGCCCCGCGCAACGTCGTGCTGCCGATCACCCTGCACAAACGCGACACCACCTACTTGCGCGTCGTCCACTCGTAGAGCTCCACGAGGACGCCGTGCGGTCCGGCGACGTACGCGGAGGTCGTCCCCCAATCGGTGTCCACTGCCTCGAGGGCGATCTTGCCGCCGCGGCCGCGGATCTCCTCCACATCGGCGCGGACGTCGTCACTGCGGAACTGCAGCAGGGTGCCGCCGTGCGGGCCGAAGTCGTCGATCATCGCCCCGGTGTGCAGGGCGATCGTGATCGCGCCCGCCTTCACCTCGGCGTACCCCTGGCTCGCGTCGCCGTCGACCTCGAGGCCGAGGACGCCGGCGAAGAAGTCGGCCAGGTCCTGGTTCTTCTCGGCTGTGTCGCTGAGCAGGCCGAGGTGGTCGAAGCTCAGATTCATCGTCGCTCTCCCTGGGTTGACTGGTAGCTCTCTAGGATGCTAGCAATATAGCCATGAGCGGTGACGGTGACAAGAAGGTGCAGTTCAACGTGTACCTGCCGCCGGGGCTGGTGCGGCGGGTGAAACACAAGGCGATCGACGAGGCGGCGAGTCTGTCGGCCCTGGTCGAGCAGGCCCTGACGGAGTACCTGGACAAGCATGGAGAGGCACGCGGATGAGTGACGTGGTGGTGCGGCCGTTGCGGTTCACGGACCAGGTGGCGGAGATGCGGGCGTTCCTGGAGACGCTGGGACTGCAGTCGCGGCTCGAGTCCGAGAGCGGGGGCTGGGTGGACATGCTGGCTGGGCGCGGGATGGTCGCACTGCACAGCGCGGCGTCCAGCTCGACCGGTGGGCAGCAGGGACAGACGCGGCTGTCGTTCGAGGCCGCTGACATCGACCGGCTGAAGGATGCGCTGGAGAGCGCTGGGTACGGCGACGTTGCGATCTGGGACGAGGCCTATGGGCGAGTGCTGCGCGTGTCGGGGCCGGCTGGTGAGAACCTCTGGATCGACGAGCGCAACGACGACCTGTACGGCTACAAGCTGGGCAGCGGCCGTCCGGACGAGCGGGTGACGCTCACGCCGTTGCTGGACGCCGCGAGCCAGGCAGGGTGGCAGAAGCTGTTGGCCGTGCTCGGACTGACCGACACCTTCCGGTTCGGGTCGCCCGGTGATGAGGTGCGGCTGGAGTTCACCACCACCGAGCCGCTGGACGACGTACTCGAACGGTTGACTGCGGCGGGTCACAAGGTCACGCGCGTTGACGACACCCTCGAGATCACCGACCCGGACGGCCAAGCCGTCGTTGTCCGCGGATGATCGCCGTACGGCGGGCTGTGGTCGCGGACGTCGACGCGGTGCGGCAGATCGGGCTCACCACGTGGCCAGTCGCGTACGCCGGTCTGGCGTCCCCTGAGTTCATCGCCGACGGACTAGCGCAGTGGTGGTCGCCTGAGGTGGTCGAGCGCGGCATCCGGACGGGTATCACCTTGGTTGCCGAGGAGAACGACGTACTGATCGGCATGGCTGGCCTTGGGCAGAACGACGGCTTCTGGGTGCTCTGGAAGCTCTACGTGTTGCCGGACCAGCAGGGGAAGGGCGCAGGCAAGGCTCTGCTCGACGCTGCGGTCAAAGAACTCCCAGCCGGTACGCCGGAGCTGCTGCTCGATGTCATGGTCGACAACAAGAAGGCGATCGGCTTCTATGAGGCCTACGGATTCGGAGCGCCGATTACGACTCCGGATCGGGAGCTCGGAGATGAGCTGATGTGGATGAGACTCGGGCTATGACGACAGCAGTACCGCCAGTGCGGTTGCGGGACGATCCGGACTTCCGGCGGTACTGGTCCGCGCGGGCGCTGTCGATCACCGGGTCGATGGCGACGGCTATTGCGTTGCCGGTGCTGGTCTACCGGCTCAGTGGCTCGACCGTGCTGACGGCTGCGGTGACTGCGCTCGAGGCAGCGCCGTACCTGCTGACCGGGCTGTTTGCTGGTGCACTGGCCGACCGATGGAACCGGCGGCGCGTGATGGTGACGGCCGACCTCGTGAACGCCGTACTGATCGGCTCAGTGCCAGTAGCGCAGTTGCTCGGGGTGCTGACGGTTGTGCAGGTGCTGGCGGTCGCCTTCGTCGTACAGGCGGTCTATACGTTCTTCGACGGCGCGAACTTCGGAGCGCTGCCGGTGCTGGTCGGCCGTGACCGAGTGGCACAGGCGAACTCGGCAGTCTGGTCGACCTCCAGCTTGATCGAGCTCTTCGTGCCACCACTGGTCGGACTGTCGCTGGCAGTCCTCAACCCGGCCGGACTGCTCGCGTTGGATGCTCTGAGCTTCGTGGCGTCTGCACTGGCGGTGCGCGGCATCGTGCGGGCGATGTCGGAGCCGCGCGACGGCCAGGCGCCGCTGCGGCCGCGGGTGGTGCTCAGAGACATCTCCGAAGGAGTCCTCTACCTGGTGCGCCACCCGGGCGTCCGGACGATGACGATCGTGGGCAGCCTGCAGTCCTTCGCGGGCGGCGGCTTCATGGCGCTGATGGTGGTCTGGTGTGACCGCGTGCTGCACGTCGGTACGTCGGGACTCCGCTTCGGACTGGTCTGGGGGACGTGGGGGATCGGTGGGCTGATCGCCGCACTCGCCCTGCCGCGGCTGCTGAAACGGCGGACTCCGGCCGTGATCACGCTCTACGCACTCCCGGCGTCCGCGGTGATCGGAGTGCTCGCGCCGCTGTCGCCGGACTGGGTGGTGGCCGCGTTCGCCTTGCTGGTCTGGGGTTCGGCGTACGTGCTGGTGATCGTCAACTCGGTCTCCTACCGGCAGCAGGTCACACCGGAGCATCTGCTCGGCCGGGTGAACATGGTTGGCCGGATGCTCTCCTGGGCGGTCGGCTGGACCCTGGGCGCGCTCGTGGGCGGGTTGCTCGGCAATCAGCTCGGCATCCGGAGCGCGATGGTGCTGGTCGGCACCGCCAGTTTCGTGGGCGTCATTGTGGCCTGGACCTCACCACTGCGGCACCCCCGTTAAGTGCCTTCGGGTGATTCATCCGCTAGGTTCTGCGCGTGGGCGTACGGGTTCTCGGTCCTCGTGACCTCGCGGCGGCGCGCGCGGTGATCGCCCGTGACCCGGTCGTCAACGTGTTCGTCGACAGTCTTGTGCAAGCGTCCGGACTCGATCCGCGGCGTGGCGCCGAGGTCTGGGGGTACGTCGACAAGGGCGTGCTCGAGGCGTTGTGTCATGCCGGCGGGAACATGGTTCCGGTCGGCGCCGACGATCCCGCGCTGCGCGCGTTCGCGGCGTACGCGCTGCGCCGGGGGCGGAACTGCTTCCAGATCCTCGGCCCGGCCCGCGCGGTCGACCTGCTGTGGACCGCGCTCGAACCGCACTGGGGCCCGGCCCGGGAGGTGCGCGGCGAGCAGCCGTTCATGGTGATCGAGGGCGCGCCGGCCGTCGAGCCCGATCCACTCGTCCGCGCGGTCGAGCCGGTCGAGCTGCCGATCCTCTACCCGGCGTGTGTCGCGATGTACACCGAGGAAGTCGGCGTACCGCCGCAGACCGGGCCCGACGGGACCTTCTACCGGTCGCGGGTGGCCGAGCTGATCCGGGCCGGCCGGGCCTTCGCGCGGATCGAGGACGGCCGGGTCGTGTTCAAGGCCGAGGTCGGATCGGTCGGCACCGGGGTGTGCCAGATCCAGGGGGTCTGGGTGGACCCGGAGTACCGCGGGCAGGGGATCGCCGCGCCGGGGATGGCGGCCGTGGTCGAACTGGCCCGGCAGATCGCGCCGGTGGTGACGCTCTACGTGAATGCGTTCAACACTCCGGCCCGGCGGTCCTACGAGCGGGTGGGCTTCCGGACCGTCGAGACGTTTGCCACCATCCTGTTCTGATTACCCGGTAGTAAGGTGGCGCCCATGGCGTCCCGAAGCAAGACCACGACCGGCCTGTCGGCGCTGTTCGGCGTCCTCGGAGTGCTGCATTTCGTGAAGCCCGAGCCGTTCGAGAAGATCGTGCCGAAGGTGCTGCCGCGGAAGAAGGAGCTCGTCTACGCCTCGGGTGTGGCCGAGCTGGCCTGCGCGGCCGGGCTGCTGCACCCGAAGACCCGCCGGGTGGCCGGGCTGATGAGCGCCGGTCTGCTCGTGGCCATGTGGCCGGCCAACGTGCAGATGGCCACGGACATCCAGCGCAAGGGGTCGCCGCGGGCCAAGGCGATCGCCTGGGGACGGCTGCCGTTCCAGATTCCGCTGATCAAATGGGCACTGAAAGCCTCCCGCGAAACGAAGTGACGCCGGCCTGGGACAACCTGCCTGGGGATAATTGGTCGGGCGAGCTCCGGGAGACGGATATCCTCTGAGACGTCCTTTGTTCCATCTCTTTTGGAGTTCCCGTGATTCTGCGTATGTCGTCGCTGTTCCTTCGCACCCTTCGCGAGGATCCGGCGGACGCGGAGGTCCCGAGCCACAAGCTGCTCGTCCGCGCCGGCTACATCCGCCGCACGGCGCCCGGTGTCTACACCTGGCTGCCGCTCGGTCTGCGAGTGCTGCGCAAGGTCGAGCGGATCGTCCGCGAGGAGATGGACGCGATCGGCGCGCAGGAGCTGGTCTTCCCGGCGATCCTGCCCCGCGAGCCCTACGAGGCGACCGGCCGCTGGACCGAGTACGGGCCGAACCTGTTCCGGCTCAAGGACCGCAAGGGCGCGGACATGCTGCTCGGCCCGACGCACGAGGAGATGTTCACCCTGGTGGTGAAGGACCTCTACTCGTCGTACAAGGACCTGCCGCTGTCGATCTACCAGATCCAGAACAAGTACCGCGACGAGGCCCGGCCGCGGGCCGGCGTGCTGCGCGGGCGTGAGTTCGTGATGAAGGACTCGTACTCGTTCGACATCGACGACGCCGGCCTGGCCGCGTCGTACGAGGCGCACCGCGGGGCGTACATCAAGATCTTCGACCGGCTCGGGTTCGACTACGTGATCGTCCAGGCGATGTCCGGGGCGATGGGTGGATCGCGCTCGGAGGAGTTCCTGGCGATCGCCGAGAACGGCGAGGACACCTTCGTCCGCTCCGCCGGTGGGTACGCCGCGAACGTCGAGGCCGTCGTGGTCGCGCAGTCCCCGGCCGTCGACGCGTCCGCGGTCCCGGCGGCCGAGGTCGTCGACACCCCGGACACCCCGACCATCGACACCCTGGTCGACGCGCTGAACGCGAAGCACCCGCGCACCGACGGCCGCGACTGGACCGCCGCGGACACCCTGAAGAACGTGATCGTGATGCTGGTGAACCCGGACGGCTCCCGCGAGCCGCTGGCGATCGGCGTACCGGGGGACCGGGCGATCGACGAGAAGCGGCTGGGCGCGCAGGTCGAGCCGGCCGAGGTCGTCGCGTTCGAGGAGTCCGACTTCGAGAAGAACCCGGCGCTGGCCAAGGGCTACATCGGGCCGGGCGTGCTCGGTTCGGAGAACGCGTCGAAGATCCGGTACCTGCTCGACCCGCGGGTGGCCGAGGGCTCGGCGTGGGTGACCGGTGCGGACAAGACCGGCTTCCACGTGATCAACCTGGTGCACGGCCGCGACTTCACCGCCGACGGCACGATCCAGGCCGCCGAGGTGCGCGACGGTGACGACGCGCCGGACGGTTCCGGCCCGCTGGAGTCGGCGCGCGGGATCGAGATGGGTCACATCTTCCAGCTCGGCCGCAAGTACGCCGACGCGCTCGACCTGAAGGTGCTCGACCAGAACGGCAAGCTCGTCACGGTCACCATGGGTTCGTACGGCGTCGGTGTCACCCGCGCGGTGGCCGCGATCGCCGAGGGCAACCACGACGAGCTCGGCCTGGTCTGGCCGCGCGAGATCGCTCCCGCCGATGTCCACCTCGTTGCCACCGGCAAGGATCCCGAGCTGTTCGCGAAGGCCGCCGAGATCGCCGCCGAGCTGGAGGCGCGCGGTCTGACCGTGCTGTACGACGACCGCGAGAAGGTCAGCCCCGGCGTGAAGTTCAAGGACGCCGAGCTGATCGGCGTCCCGACCATCGCCGTGGTCGGCAAGGGTCTCGTCGACGGCACCATCGAGGTCAAGGACCGCCGCTCCGGCGACCGCGCCGACGTCCCCGTCGCCGACGTCGTCGAGCACCTCGTCACCACGGTCCGCAGCTGACCCCAGTGGACTGCACGTTCTGCCGCATCATCGCAGGACGCCTCCCTGCCCGGTTCGTCCACCAGGACGACCGGGCAGTGGCATTCCTCGACATTCGCCCCCTGCGGCGAGGGCACACTCTCGTCGTACCGCGTGCTCATGTCGCCGACCTGGCCTCCGACGGCGCCGCCGAGGCCATCGCCGATGTGGCCGCGGCCCTGCAGGCAACCTCGCGCCTGCTCATCGACCGCCTTCCCGCTGCCGGCCTGAGCGTCCTCCAAGCCAACCGCGTCGCCGGCGGTCAGGAGGTCTTCCACCTCCACTTCCACCTGGTGCCGCGGTGGACGGGTGACCGCCCGCTGAATGATTGGTCCGAGGATCCAGGGGCCTCGACGACGCTTGACGAGATTCACCTGCAGCTGGGCGGCGGAACGCAAGACCAGGCCTGAATCACCTGCTGCCCGGCGTAACGCGTTGCAATGAACCTTGTACAAGGGTTCTTGAGTAATCCCCAGAGCGTGCTCCTTCAAGGTGCATAAGGCGAAAGGCTTGGCTAGCGTCCGAAAACACGCCGACCACGTACTGCGATCGTTCGGACGTTGGCTTTGGGGCTTGCGTAGCGTCCGAGAACACGCTGACCACGTACTGCGATCGTTCGGACGTTGGGGGTTAAGTGAGGCCGAGGTGTTTGGTTAGTAGGGCGAGTTGGTTGGCGTAGTGCTGGATGAACTCGGGGGAGCGGGGGTCGGTCTGGCAGAGGCCTTCGATGACGTGGGGGAGTGTGGTGGTCGCCATGGCTGCGCCCATCAGCATGACTAGCAGGCAGGCTGGGTCGAGCTCCGCGGGCAGGGTGCCGGCTGCTTGTAAGGCGCGGATCTGGTCGACGGAACGTTGTAGGCGATCGGCGCGGGGTTGGTGATCGGCGTCGGATGCTGGTCCGGCGTACTCGAGGCCGCCCCACGCCAGTAGCCGTACGCCGTCCGGGTTGTTCAGGGCTTCGAGTGCGTACTGGCGGGTCTGCTCGGCCAGGGTCTGGTCGGGGCCGACCAGCTCGCTCTCGCGGTCGCGCCAGGCGGCCGAGATCGCCTGGTAGAGGCCTTCCTTGCCGTCGAAGTAGTACGAGATCAGCTGCTGGTTGACCCCGGCCCGGGTGGCGATCGCGGCGATCCGCGCGCCGGCGAAACCGTGGGCGGCGAACTCGGCGACGGCCGCGTCGAGGATCAGCTTCCGGGTGCGTTCGGGGTCGCGTTGCCGCTCACCCGGTTCCGGCGAGCGACGCGGACGCGGTGTGCTCATGACGCTGATCATACAGCCGCCTGCATCAATCATCCATCTGGTTGACAAGATCATGAGAACACATGATCATCGATGGCATGACCACTGACCACACACCCGTCCTGATCGTCGGCGGGGGAGTGACCGGCCTGTCGCTGGCGCTCTTCCTGGCCCGGCAGGGGATTCGCCCGCTGCTCGTCGAGCGCCACCCGTCGACCGCGATCATGCCGAAGGCGCGCGCGTTCAATCCGCGCTCGCTGGAGGTCTACCGCGCGCTCGGCCTCGAGGACGAGATTCGTGCGCACACGTCACTGCTCGCCGACTTCCCCGAGATGATCGGCGCCGAGACCCTGGCCGGTGCCGAACGCTTCCGCTTCGACCTGCTGGCGCAAGTGCGTCCGCCGGAAGGCGTGAGCCCGACCGACTGGGCGCTGATCGACCAGGACGACCTGGAGCGCATCCTCCGCGCCGAGGCCGTGCGCCACGGGGCCGAGATCCGCTTCGGCACCGAACTGGTCTCCTTCGAGACCACCGACGAAGGCATCCGCGCGGCGCTGCGCGACGTCGAGCAGGACGTCGAGTACGCCGTACGAGCGGACTATCTGGCCGGGGCCGACGGGCACCGGGCCGGCGTACGGCATGAGCTAGGCATCGGTGCCGAGGCGGCGACCGAGCTCGGGCACGCCATGCATTTCGTCTTCGAAGCCGACCTGAGTGAAGTACTTGGCGATCGGCGCTTCCTGCTCGCCTACCTCGATCGGCCAAGACCAGGAACGGTGATCGCGCCGCTGCAACAGGTCGGTCGCTGGATGCTCGGCGTCCCCTATGACCCCGATGGTGACGAGGTCTGGACCGACGAGCGCTGCATCGAACTCGTCCGTCAAGCGACCGGTGTGCCGGACCTCGACGTGAAGATCGTCCCCATGGTCCCTGGCTGGACGCACAAGGTGTCGAGTGTGCAGATCGGCGGCTGGGTGGCACATCGGTACCGCGACGGCCGCGTGTTTCTGGCCGGCGACGCGGCGCACGTCGTACCGCCGTCTGGTTCGTACGGCGCCAATACCGGCATCGCGGATGCGCACAACCTGGCCTGGAAACTGGCCGCCGTGGTCAACGGACAGGCGGGCGACGCGCTCCTCGACACCTACGAGGCCGAGCGTCGGCCGGTCGCCGAAACGACCTTGCGGGTCGCGCTCGACCTTCTGCACAACCGCCACGCGGGGTCCGCCGAGGACATCCAGCGGATCGACGACATCACGATGATCTTCGGCTACCGGTACGCGTCGGCCGCCGTACTGACCGAGCCCACCGACCCGGGCGGCGCCGTCGCGGATCCGCGCGAGTCCAGCGGGCGACCGGGACTACGAGCGCCGCACGTCTGGATCGGTGACCAGGTCTCCACGATCGACCTGTACGCCGACAGTTTCGTCCTCCTGGCGGGGTCCGATGAGTGGGCCGATGCGGGCGCGAAGCTGTCCGACGAGGTGGTCGTGCACGGGTTCGACGGAGCGCTGGACGCCTATGGAATCAAGGGGGACGGCGCGGTTCTCGTTCGCCCGGACGGGTTCGTGGCCTGGCGATCCGTCGGGGCGTCGGCCGATCCGGAATCCGAGCTGCGCGAGGTGCTGGCCGCCGTACTGGCGCGCTGAGGTGGGATGGGTCACGTAAAGGTTGTTTGGGACAATGGCCTTACCAGACAATGGCGCGTGTGCCTGACATCTCCACCTGGACCCTGATCTTCCTCGTACTGGCCGCCTTCTCGGCGGGCTGGATCGACGCTGTGGTCGGTGGGGGAGGTCTGCTGCAGTTGCCGGCGATGCTGCTGGGGCTGCCGAACGCCTCACCGGCGCAGATCCTGTCCACCAACAAGATCTCGTCGTTGTTCGGTACGACGACGAGCGCGGTCACGTTCGGCGTCAAGGTGCGGCCGGACAAGCGGACCGTGATCCCGCTGGCGATCCTGGCCGGGCTCGGATCGGCGGCGGGAGCGTTGGTCGCGACGCGGATCCCGATGTCGTGGTTCAAGCCGATCGTGCTGGTCCTGCTGATCGGCGTCGCGATCTACACGGCGATGAAGCCGACGCTCGGGGCGCGGACCGCGTTGCGGTTCGACGGTCGCGAGCACTATCTCGCGGCGTGTGGGGTCGGGGTCGTGATCGGCTTCTACGACGGTGCGGTCGGCCCGGGGACGGGGTCGTTCCTGATCTTCGCGCTGGTCGGACTGCTCGGGTACAACTTCCTGCAGGCGAGCGCCAAGGCCAAGATCGCCAACGTGGCCACGAACCTCGGCGCGATCGGCATCTTCGCTCTGCACGGCGCACCGTTGTGGCAGCTCGGTCTGATCATGGGCGCGGCCAACATGGTCGGCGGTCTGCTGGGTGCGCGCACGGCGGTGGCGCGCGGCAGCAAGTTCGTCCGCGTGGTCTTCCTGGTTGTCGTCTCCGCCCTGATCCTGCGCCTCGGGTACGACGTCTTCTTCGCCTGAACGGGATCAGGCCGACCAGGTCACGTTGAGCGCCGGCACCTTGCGAAACACGAGGCCGCGCGGGGCTGGTGAGTCGGGCTGGAGTTGCAGGTCGGGAAGGTCCAGTACGGCGGCGACCGCGGTCTGTGTCTCCAGCCGGGTCAGGTGCATGCCGAGGCAGATGTGCGGGCCGCTCGCGAAGGCCAGGTGGCGGCGCGCGTTGGTTCGCCGTACGTCGAAGGTGTCGGGGTCGGTGAAGATCTCGGGATCACGGCCGGCTCCGGCGAGCGAGACGACGACGAGGTCGCCGCGGCGGATGTGGGCGCCGGCGAGTTCGATGTCGCGGGTCGCGTAGCGGTCGACGACGGCGGCGGCTGGTTCGAGGCGGAGGGATTCCTCGAGGGCGTTGGGGAGCAGCGCGGGGTCGGCCCGGACGAGGGCGAGCTGGTCGGGATGGGTGAGGAGATGCCAGAGGGCGTTGGTGATCATGCCCTCGGTGGTCTCGATGCCGCCGAACATCAGGACGGCGGCGTTGGCCACCACCTGATCGGTGCTGAGGTCGTGGGCGGCAGCGGACAGCAAGCCGTCGGAGTCGATGCCTGAGGCAACGTGTTTGTGCAGTTCGGCGAAGGCGGCTGCGCCTTCCGGGGTGACGGGTCGGCCCGCCGTGACGCCGGTGACGGAGTCGGAGATCGCCGTGTACCAGTCGAGGACAGTGGCGGCGGAAGCCTGGGGGAGGCCGAGCGCGTACGCGACCACCGCCACCGAGAGGGGACCGGCCAGCGTCGTCCGCAGGTCGGCGGTGTCGCGCAACCTGGCGAGCAGGTCGGCGACGGTGGCTTCTACGGGTTGAGTGAAGCGGCGGCGGGTTTCTGGAAGCGTGAAAGGGGACTCGAAGGGCCGGCGGTGGGTCGCGTGGGTGGGGCCGTCGAGGGAGAGCATGGACGGGCCGACGACCTGGGCGGTCGAGAAGCGGGGATCGTCGACGGTGAAGGTCTCGGGGTCGCGCATCACAGCGATCGCCAGGGCTCGGCCGCTCACCACCCAGCCGCCCAACGCGTCCATCCAACCGATCGGACGGATGGCGGCCACTGCGGCATGCGGGTCGCGTTCCAGCTCTTCCAGGGTGACCATTTCACTAGCCTAATCAGGTAGACCACCTGCCCAGCTGGTATTGCTGAGACAGATCGAATCTGAGTGATTCAGCAGGGCATCTGGTTATAAAACGGTCACCAACGCCCTCTAGGGTGTGGCCCATGTCTGTGTCTGGTGACTTGGTGCTGCTACCTGCCGTCGATGTGGCGGACGGTCAGGCGGTTCGGCTGGTGCAGGGTGCGGCTGGGAGTGAGACGTCGTACGGCGAACCGCTGGCGGCCGCGCTGGCGTGGCAGGAGGCAGGGGCGGAGTGGGTGCACCTGGTCGACCTGGACGCGGCGTTCGGGCGCGGGAGCAACCGTGAGCTGCTGGCCGAGGTGACCGGGAAGCTGGATGTGCAGGTCGAGTTGTCGGGCGGGATCCGCGACGACGACTCCCTGGAGGCCGCGCTGGCGACCGGTGCCCGACGGGTCAACATCGGGACGGCGGCGCTCGAGGACCCGGTGTGGTGCGACCGGATCATCCAGCAGTACGGCGACCGGGTCGCGATCGGGCTGGACGTGCGGGGCCGGACTCTGGCCGCGCGTGGCTGGACGAAGGAAGGCGGTGACCTGTACGAGGTGCTCGAGCGGCTGGAGACGGCCGGCTGCGAGCGCTACGTGGTCACCGATGTGACGAAGGACGGCATGCTCCAGGGACCCAACCTGGAGCTGTACCGCGACCTGTGCGCGCGCACGGACAAGCCGATCATCGCCTCCGGCGGCGTCTCGAGCCTCGACGACCTGCGCGCGCTGAGCACGCTGGTCGCCGACGGGGTCGAGGGCGTCATCGTGGGTAAGGCTTTGTACGCCGGCGCGTTCACTCTGACCGAGGCACTCGAACTCACGCGTGGAGGCGACAAGTGAGTCTGGCCGACCAGCTGAAGGACAAGAAGGTCCTCGTCACCGGGATCACCGGTTTCGTCGGCGAGGCCCTGCTGCACCGGATGATCGGCGATCTGCCCGGCACGACCGTGGTGGCGATCATCCGGCCGAAGGGCTCGCTGACCGGCGCCATGCGGATGGCGCAGTTGCTGAAGAAGGACATCTTCAAGCCGTTCTACGGCGAGGGCACCCCGTACGCCGACGCCGAGGCGCTGACCGCGGCCCGGATCGAGGTGGTCGAGGGCGACCTGTCCGACGTGCCGGCGCTGCCGACCGATCTCGACATCGTCGTGCACTGTGCCGGTGACGTCAGCTTCGACCCGCCGATCCACGAGGCGTTCACGACCAACGTGCTCGGTACCAAGAGCCTGCTGGAGCGGATCGACGAGAGCCGCCAGGGCACGGATCGCAAGATCCACTACGTGCACATCTCCACCGCTTACACGGCCGGCCGCCGGCGCGGCGCGATCCCGGAGGCGTCGGTCGACCACACCGTCGACTGGCGGGTCGAGGCCGAGGCCGGGATGGCGATGCGGCCCCGGATCGAGGAGCAGTCGCGGTCCGCGCCGATGCTGGCCAAGTTCCGCAAGGCGGCCGAGAAGATCCACCGCCGCGCCGGCCACTTGACCGCGGCGGCCGACACCGAGCGCCGCCGTACCGAGTGGGTCGCGAAGCGGCTCGTCGAGACCGGCACCGAGCGCGCCCGCAGCCTCGGCTGGACCGACTGCTACACGTTCACCAAGGCGCTCGGCGAGCGCGTGGTGGAGGAGTTCTCGGCCAAGTTCCCGACCTCGATCGTCCGGCCGGCCATCATCGAGTCCGCGGTCGAGAGCCCGCACCCGGGCTGGATCGAGGGCTTCAAGATGGCCGAGCCGCTGATCCTGGCCTACGGCCGCGGTGAGCTGCCGGAGTTCCCGGCCAGCCCGGACGCCGTGATCGAGATCGTCGCGGTCGACCACGTGGTCGGCGCGATCTGCGCGGTGATGGCGACCGAGCCCGAGCTGAACAAGCCGGAGTACTACCACGTCGGCTCCGGCGCCCGGAACCCGCTCACGTTCGAGCAGCTGTACAAGGGGATCCGCGCGTACTTCTCCAAGCACCCGTTCGACCTGGGCGAGCGCGGCGCGGTCCGGCTGCCGGTCTGGAAGTTCCCCGGTGGCGACTCGGTCGAGTCGATGCTGCGGTACGGCGAACGCGCGCACAAGCTCGCGGATGCGGTCGTCACCCGCGTCCCGCGCGGTGAGCGCGCCCGCAAGTTCGCTCGCGAGCTGGACGTGCAGAAGCGCCGGATCGACTTCCTGCGCCGCTACATGGACCTGTACTCCGAGTACGCGCAGGTCGAGCTGCAGTTCATCGACGACAACGTGCTCGCGCTGCACAACGCGCTCGAGGGTGACGACCGGGAGAAGTTCGCCTGCGACACTGCGGTGGTCGACTGGCAGCACTACATCCAGGAAGTGCACTGCCCGAGCATCACCGAGTCGATGCGCCGCCTCGACGTGGTCCGCAAGAAGCGGAACAAGGGGCTGGCCGAGACCGCGGGTGTCCTGAAGAAGGTGAAGCCTTCCGACGACGGCGAGATCATCGCCGCGTTCGACATGGACGGCACGTTGCTGTCGTCGAACGTGATCGAGACCTACCTGTGGATGCGGCTGCCCGAGCTGGACGGCCCGCAGCGGGTCGGCGAGATCGGTCAGATGCTGCGCCGGCTGCCGAAGCTGATCTCGGCCGAGCGCAAGGACCGCGGTGCGTTCCTGCGCACGATCTACCGCCGGTACAAGGGCGCGGACCTGGAAGAGCTCAACCGGATCGTCGACGAGATCCTCGCCGAGCACGTGCTCGAGCGGCTGAGTGGTGCCGCGGTACGGCGGATCCGGGAGCACCGGGCTGCCGGGCACAAGACGATCCTGATCACCGGCGCGATCCGGCCGCTGACCCGGCCGCTGGAGCCGTTGTTCGACGAGATCGTCGCGGCCGAGCTGGCCGTCGACGACCGCGGCCGCTGCACCGGCTACCTGTCCGGGCCGCCGCTGGTCGGTGAGTCCCGGGCCGCGTGGATCAAGCACCGTGCGCGGACCGGCAACATCGATCTGTCGAAGTCCTTCGCGTACGCCGACAGCCACTCGGACCTGCCGATGCTGGCGACCGTCGGCAACCCGGTCGCCGTCTCGCCGGACGTCTCGCTGTTCCGGGCCGCCCGGGCCGGACGCTGGCAGATCGTCGACTGGAAGACCCCGTCCACTTCGTCCCGTCTCGAGCTCCCGGGGGTGAACGCCCGATGATGCTGGCCCTCGAGATGTACCGGTCGCCGGCCAAGTACCTGGCGGCCAAGGCGGTCGGCGGCCGGATCCCGGGCATGCTGACCGGACCGGCGGCACCGTTGCGCCTCGTCACCATCAACGAGCCGAAGGCCGACCGGGAGGGCTGGGCGCGGATCCGGCCGATCCTGTCCGGGATCTGCGGTTCGGACCTCGGCATGGTGACCGGCTCGACCAAGATGTACTTCTCCGCCGTGGTGTCGCTGCCGTTCGTGCCCGGTCACGAGGTCGTCGGTGAGCTGCTGGACGACTGCGAGGACCTGCCGAAGGGCACCCGAGTAGTCATGGACAGCGTCCTGACCTGTGCCACGCGCGGTGTCGAGCTGTGCGAGGGCTGCGCGTCCGGCCACACCAACCGGTGCGACCGGATCACGGTCGGGCACCTCAAGCCGGGTCTGCAGACCGGCTTCTGCCAGGACACCGGCGGTGGCTGGGGCAACGTGATGATCGCTCACCGCAGCCAGCTGTACGCCGTACCGGAGGGGCTGAGCGACGAGCGCGCCGTACTGGTTGAGCCGCTGGCAGGTGCTGTGCACGCCGCGCTGCGTGCCAACGTTCAGGCCGGGCAGTCGGTGCTGATCAGCGGCGCCGGTGCGGTCGGTCTGTTCGCGACGCTGGCGATCCGTGAGCTGACCCAGGCGGGCCGGATCACCGTGGTCGCCAAGCACGCCAAGCAGCGCGAGCTCGCCCGGGCGTTCGGGGCCAGCGACGTGGTCGCGCCCGACGAGGTGTTCCGTGGCGTTCGCCGCGCGACCGGGGCGTTCCGGCTGAAGCCGGACCTCGGCGCCAAGGAGTTCCTGCTCGGCGGTGTCGACGTCGCTGTCGACGCGGTCGGCAGCAAGGACTCGATCGACACCGTGCTGCGGGTCACCAAGGCCGGCGGCCGGGTGGTCCTGTCCGGCATGCCGTCGACCGGTGTCGACCTGTCCCCGGTGTGGTTCCGGGAGCTGGAGGTGGCCGGCACCTACGCGTCCTCGACGTCGGAGCCGAACGGCCGCCCGGCGTTCGAGACCGCGCTGGAGCTCGCCGCGAAGGCCCCGCTGGACGGGGTCGTCGGGGCCAAGTACCCGCTGTACCGCTGGCGTGAGGCACTCGACCACGCGCATTCGGCCGGCCGCCTCGGCACGGTCAAGGTTGCTTTCGATGTGAGGGCCTCATGAGGGCGCCCGCCGTACGACGAGAGGGTTTCTGACATGTCCCGGCCAGGTTTTGTGCTTGAGGTTGACGACCGCACGCCGCCGTTGATCGTGCACAACGGTGAGGGCTTCCTGCTCGAGCGGTTCCCGCTCGGCACCCGCGTGGTGTACCCGCCGGAGGCACTGCCGGCGGTGCGCGACGTGGAGGAGGCGATCCAGAACGCGTTGCTGAACCCGATCGAGTCCGAGCCGCTGCCCGAGCTCCTGCACGCGGGGATGCGGCTGACGATCGCGTTCGACGACATCTCGCTGCCGCTGCCGCCGATGAAGAAGCCGGACATCCGCCAGCGCGTGATGGAGGCGGTGCTGGAGATGGCGGCGGCGGCCGGGGTTGACGACGTCGAGATCATCTCGGCCAACGCGCTGCACCGGCGGCTGACGCCGAACGAGCTGCGCGACATCGTCGGCGAGCGGATCTTCCGGTCGTTCTTCCCCGACGGCAAGCTCTACAACTTCGACGCCGAGGACGCCGAGAACCTGACCCACCTGGGCCAGACCCGGCACGGCGAGGACGTCGAGATCTCCAAGCGGGCGGCCGAGTCCGACCTGCTGGTCTACGTGAACGTGAACCTGGTGGCGATGGACGGTGGCCACAAGTCCACCTCGATCGGGCTGGCGTCGTACAAGTCGCTGAAGCACCACCACAACAGCCACACGATGATCCACTCGCGGTCCTTCATGGACCACAAGGCCTCGAAGATGCACCACTCGGCCTGGCGGATGGGTGAGGTGCTGACCGAGCACGTCAAGGTCTTCCAGATCGAGACCACGCTCAACAACGACCTGTTCTCCGGCGGCCTGTCGTTCCTGCAGAAGCGGGAGTGGGAGTGGTCGCTGAAGGACCAGGGTTCGATGCTCGCGGCCAAGCGTGGACTGGCGGCGGCGCCGAGCAAGGTGCGGCACAAGATCTACACCGACGTCCGCTCGCCGTACGGGCTGACCGGGATCAACGCCGGCAAGATCGAGCCGGTGCACGAGAAGACCATCGAGATGGTGCACCGCCAGCACATGGTCGAGGTGCAGGGCCAGGCCGACGTCGGCGTCATCGGCGTGCCGTACCTGAGCCCCTACAACGTGAACTCGGTGATGAACCCGATCCTCGCCGCGGTGATGGGGATGGGCTACCACTTCAACGCCTACCGGGGGAACCCGATCGTCCGCAAGGACGGCGCGCTGATCCTCTACCACCCGGTGCCGTACGAGTTCAGCCAGCTGCACCACCCGTCGTACGTCGACTTCTTCGAGGAGGTGCTGTCGGAGTCCACCGACCCGGCCACCATCGAGGCGAAGTTCGAGAAGCAGTACGCCGAGGACCCGTGGTACATCCACCTGTACCGGACGTCGTACGCCTACCACGGCGTGCACCCGTTCTACATGTGGTACTGGATCAGCCACGCCCTGGACCACTGCGGTGACATCGTCTGGGTCGGCGCGAACCGCAAGACCGTCGAGCGGATGGGCTTCCGGTCCGCCTCGACGCTGCAGGACGCGCTCGAGATGGTCAGCCACTCGGTCGGCCGGTCGCCGTCCATCACCTATCTGCACAACCCGCCGCACCTGATCGCGGACGTGCACTGATGGGCAACAGCTTGGTGAAGTTCACCTCCGAGACCGCGAAGGACGTCAAGCTGGTCGCGCGCGGCTGGCGCTGGGGCCGGCGCGCGCAGGTCCCGCGCTCGGCCGAGCCGTACGTCGTACCGAAGGAGACCTCGGTCTTCCCGACCAAGTGGGCCCGGACGCCGGGGGCGATCGCCGTCCGCGATCTGCTCCAGAAGGGCCCGCTGAACGCGATCGTCAACGGCACCGTCAAGCCGCAGGTGAGCGGGCTCGACTCGCTGCTCAAGCTCGACGGCCCGGCGTTGATCGTCGCGAACCACTCGTCGCACCTGGACACGCCGCTGTTGCTGCTGTCGCTGCCGGACGCGATGCGTCGCCGTACGGCGATGGCGGCGGCCGCCGACTACTTCTTCGACACCTGGTGGCGGGCGGCCGGTTCGGCGATCGTGTTCAACACGTTCCCGATCGAGCGCCGCGGCGGCAAGCTCAGCGCGACGCCCGGCGACCTGCTCGCCGACGGCTGGAACGTCGTGGTCTTCCCCGAGGGCACCCGCTCCCCGGACGGCTGGCTGCAGCGCTTCCGGATGGGCGCGGCCTACCTCGCGGTCGAGCACAACGTGCCGGTGATCCCGGTCGGCATCAAGGGCTCGTTCGCCGCGATGCCGCGCGGCCGCGGCTGGCCGGTCCCCGGCCGTCCGACGGTCGCAGTCCGGTACGGCGACCCGCTGCACGCCGCCGAGGGGGAGAGCCCCCGTGACTTCGCCCCGCGCATCGCGGCCGCCGTCGCCGCGCTGCTCGACGAGGAGTCGACCACCTGGTACGAGTCCCGCCGCCGCGTCGCCGCCGGTACCTCACCCGCCCAGACCGGCCCCGAAACCTCCGCCCGCTGGCGCCGCGTCTGGGAATCCACCCGCCCGGTCAAGGCAACCGACAGCCGCCGTAAAGCCTGGAAGTAGATCGGTGCCGCGGCCGACCTGACGGTAAGGGTTGCGTCGGGTCGATCGCCTCGCGAGGGGCGATCGAGAAGGTCAGGAAGTAGACCCCGCGCAGCCGCCGCTTCACCTTCCCCCTCCTCCCGGCCAACGTCCGAAGGACCGGAGTGCCCGTCTCCGGGTTTTCGGACGTTGGCGTGGGATTGGAGCGTTCCAACGTTGTGGGATCGTTTCCAGGGGATTGTGGGAGCGCTTTCATGGGCCTACGATCATCGCGTTCGACGTCCGCCCCCTGTCGACCGAAGGTGAAGACCCATGCCCAGATCCCGGCTGCTTCTGGCTGCCGTGACAACGCTCGCGATCACCGCCGCATCGCTGGTGATGACGAGTGGAGTTGCCTCCGCGAACGAGTACTACAACAGCATCGAGAGCGCCTCGGCCTCGAATGTCGACTGGATGAGCCGCGTCCCCGGCGACACCACGCTCGACAAGCTCTCCGTCCCCGGCACCCATGACAGCCTCGCCTTGTGCGGGTACTCCGGTACCGGCGGCGACAGCTGTGACCCGGTGACCACCAGCATCACCAAGACCCAGGAGAACCACGGGTACAGCGCGCAGACGCTGACCACCCAGTTCAACGCCGGCATCCGTGCCATCGACATCCGGGTCCGTGTGGACAAGGGTGATGCCGGGATGAGCTTCACCGTCCATCACGGCACCTACTACCAGTGGGCGAACTTCGCCGACGTACTGACGAAGGCGCGGGACTTCCTCGCCGCGCATCCGCGCGAGACGATCCTGCTGCACCTGAAGGCCGAGTGCACCGGTGAGACCGGGTCCTGCAACGACGCCGACGGCTACGGGAACGACGAGTGGCGGCTGAAGACGCTGCGGTCGTACCTGGAGGGCAAGGCGTACACGGGTGACGGCGACAACTCCAATCCGGCAACCAACTGGAGCAGTCTGTTCTGGGCGCCGTCGGTGACCGGTACCGACCAGGCCGACACCCCGAAGCTGAGCGAGACGCGCGGCAAGATCGTGCTGACGACTTTCCGTGGGGTGCGGGGTGGGATCTACGGCGGTTACGGGCTGAAGATTCCGTACCCCGGCGGTGGGTCCAACGACGAATGGGTCCAGGACGACTACCAGGTCGACGACATCAGCGACATCGACGACAAGTGGGAGAAGGTCCGCACCCACCTGCGCCGCACGAACGGCGTCTGGGACCTGAGCCGGCCGGGGGAGAAGGAGCACGTCTACCAGCCGAACTCGATGTACGTGAACTACACCAGCGGTTCCGGTTCGGGCGCGCACCCGTTCACCGTGGCCGGCGGTACGCCGACCGCGAACGGCGTCAACGAGTTCCTGATCCAGTGTCTGCACAACACCGACGGCCGGTGTCCCGAGTTCTACCCGGGTCGCGACGACAAGTTCGGCGGTGAGCCGTCGATGTCGCGGACCGGCGTGATCATGATGGACTTCCCGGGTGGTGGGCTGATCGACGAGATCGTCAAGCGCAACCGCACCGGCCCGGACCCCGTGGACGACAACGGCGGCGTCGGCGACCCGATGGAACAGCACCCGGGTGGTGACGACGGTGGCTCGCGGCCTGCGTCGAAGACGACAGCCACTGATTGCCGCCCGGACGGTCTGGCGACGACGCCGGGCGTGGCAACGCCGTACTGCAAGATCTATCAAGGCGACGGCCGGGAGTGGCTGGGCCAGGGTCGCGATCGCCGAGTCGTTGCCTACTTCAACGGTGGGCGCACCGGGGCGGACGGGACGCCGCATTATCTGGTGAAGAACATCCCGTGGTCGAAGGTCACGCACATCAACTACGCGTTCGCGTCCGTGAACAACAACCACATCACCGTCGACGATGCGGCGACCACGATGGAGTGGCCGGGTCAGACGGGTGCCGAGATGGACCCGTCGCTGCCGTACAAGGGTCACTTCAACCAACTCACGAAGTACAAGCGCCTGCATCCGCGCGTGAAGACGCTGATCTCCGTCGGTGGCTGGGCCGGGTCGGGCGGCTTCTACTCGATGACCACCAACTCTGACGGTTCGGTCAACCAGGGTGGGATCGACACGTTCTCGAGTTCGGTGGTGGACTTCCTGCGGACCTACGGGTTCGACGGTGTGGACATCGACTTCGAGTACCCGACCGTGCTCGACGACACCGGCAACCCCAACGACTGGAGTACGGCGAATCCGCGGCGGAAGGGCTTGCCCACGTCGTACGCGGCGTTGATGAAGACGCTGCGCGATTCGCTGAACCGCGCATCTGTTGCCGATGACAAGTACTACCAACTGACGTCGGCGTCCTCGGCCTCCGGCTACCTCGTGCGTGGCATGGCCAATCAGACCGCGTTGGACTACCAGGACTTCACCAACCTGATGGCCTACGACTACCACGGCACCTGGAACGACGTCGTCGGTCCGAACGCGGCGTTGTTCGATGATGGCAAGGACCCGGAGCTGGCCGACCTTTACGCGACACCCGAGTACGGCGGGATCGGCTACTTCAACACCAGTTGGGCGATGAAGTATCTCCGCGGCGCGATGCAGGCCGGGCGAGTCAACATCGGCATCCCGTACTACACCCGCGGTTGGAAGAACGTCACCGGTGGGACGAACGGTCTGTGGGGGAACTCGCAGAAGACCGGTTGCGAACCAGGGACCGGCGTACGGCGTCCTTGTGGTGACGGCGCGATCGGGATCGACAACATCTGGCACGACGAGACGTCCAACGGTGGTGAGCTCGGCTCGGGGACAAACCCCTTGTGGCACACGAAGAACCTGGAGAAGAACATCCTCCCCAGGTATGCGCCGAACGTCGGTCTCGACCCGAACGATGCCGCTGACAAGCTGAGCGGTCAGTACTCCCGCTACTGGGACAACACCACGAAAACGTCCTGGCTGTGGAACAACGACAAGAAGGTCTTCCTGTCCACCGAGGACGAGCAGGGCATCGACGCAGTCACCGATCTCGTGAAGTCCACGGGCGCCGGCGGCGTGATGATGTGGGAACTCGGTGGCGACTTCGCGTGCCCCGACACGGTCGACGCCCAGCACCCCTGCGGGATGGGCTACACGCTGACCACGCGGCTCAACGAGAAGCTCGGCAATTCAGGTGCCTATGACAACAATCTCCGCAGCGGAAGCTCCGGCACGGCGCCGACGGTGACCGCGAACATCAGCGTCGACATGGTGAACTACCCGACCACCACGGCGAACCTCTGGCCGTTGACGCCGACCGTCCGCATCACCAACAACACCGGCCGGACGCTCGGTGGCGGCAAGGACACCAAGCTGTCGTTCGACATTCCGGCGTCCACGTCCCCGCTGGTCAAGGACGTCAACTGGCAGACCGGTGCCCAAGGTGGTCAGTGGCAACTGACCTCCGGTTCGACCTTCCACCGGGTGACCACGACGCTCGATTACTGCCAGATCATCCCCGCGGGCAAGACCCTCGACCTGCCGATCATCTACTTCCTCCCGATCACCGGCCCCGTGAATACGAGCCTGTCGATCGGAGGTACGCCGTACGCGCCGGTGACCGACAACCTGAAGGGACTCGGTACGGCGACCCCACCGGCCGGCGGATGTAGCGCCGGCAACTGGGACTCGACCAAGGTCTACGACCCGACCACCCAAGCGGTCGAGCAGGTGACCGTGAAGTACAACGGCAAGGTCTGGAAAGCCAAATGGTGGACCCAGAACAACGCCCCCGGAACCGGCCCCGACCCCGACCACGAACCGTGGAAGCTGATCGGCCCGGCTAACTGACCACCCGTCTGCGCGGTCGCCACAGGGGACGGCCGCGCAGACCCGGGTCAGCCTTCGTGGCGGTCTCGTTGGACGTTGGTGGTGCGTAGGGCGTTGGCGGTGGGTGGGGTGATGGTCCAGTCGGGGTGGTTGGGCATCGGGGGTTCTTTGGTGCCGTAGAGCCAGTCTTCGAGGAAGGGACGGACGGTGGGGTCGCCGGAGACCTGGGTGGCTAGGGCGATGTAGTCCTCGGTGGTGGCGGAGCGGTTCTTGTAGGTGCGTAGGTAGGCCAGCTGGACCTGGTTGAACTTGTCGAGGCCGATCTTCTCCGACAGGGCGAACAGCGTCAGGGTGCCGCCGGTGTAGCGGATGTCGTCGAACAGGTGCGCGGCGTTCGGCTTGGCGACCGGGCCTGACTTGGCGCGCCAGATGTCGCCGTTGCCGTAGGTCTCCTTCATCCGGTCGAGCATGGTGGTCTTGCCGTGGGTGTCGGTCCAGCCGCGCTCGTACTGGTAGAGGAACGAGTAGTAGTTGGCGTTGCCCTCGTTCAGCCAGAGGCTGCCCCAGTCGGCGGGGGAGACGCTGTTGCCGAACCAGCTGTGGGTGACCTCGTGCACCATGTGGGTGCCGATCTGGTTCTCGGGCCGCTTGAGGTAGTTCGGCTTGTAGAGCGTCAGCGTCTGCGTCTCCAGGCCGGTGAAGTCGAACGCGTCCGACGCATCGGAGTTCGCGGGCAGCAGGCCGTACGCCTCGAACGGGTACGGGCCCAGCCGCTCCTCGACCCAACCGAGTTGACCCTTGGTGAGCTGCAAGGCTGGCTCGAGGTCGGCCACCCGAGCTTTCGGTACGACGTCCCGCAGCCGCGCGCCGCCTGACGTCGTACCGCGATCGATCACGTCGAAGTCGCCGACGGAGATCTGCACGAGCTCGGTCGGCAGGGGCTCACGAGACTGATACGTGTACGTCGTACTGCCGTCGGCGTTGGGTTCTTCGCTGGTCTTGGACCCGTTGGCGACACCGATCGTGCCTGCGGGCGCGGTGACCTTGAACGTGTAGCCGGCCTTGTCCGACGGGTGGTCGTTGCTCGGGAACACGGTGTGCGCGACATCGGGCTGCGGCGCCGTACTGAAGCCGTCCGGCGTCGCCACAAACCCACCGAGCGGCGGCTTCAGCAGGCGCGGGTCGGCCTGGTAGTGCACCTTGACGGTGAACGTCGAGCCGAGTTCCCCGGCCGGTGTGATCACCAGCTCGTGCCCGTCCTGCTGGTACTGCGCCTGCTGGCCGTCGACCTCAACCGACCGGATGTCGAGCCCGTAGGAGTCCAGGTCGAAGGTCGAGAGGTGCTGGGTGGATCGCGCGTCCATCGTCATGGTCGCGTCGATGAGCTTGGTCGCGGCGTCGTACTTCATCTCGATCAGGTAGTGCTCGGCCTCGTAGCCGCCGTTGCCGAGGTTCGGGAAGACCGAGTCACCGACACCGGGAGCGCCCGGCGTCCCGGTTCCGGCCGTGGCCGCCGAGCTGATCGCGGCCGTCGACAGCAGCGCCAGACTCGCCACTGCCGCCGTGACGCCGATCCGGCGCACCGTTCGCTGCATGAACAACTACCTCCTGGGGGATGGGATACCTCGCCCACTCTGATCCAGCGGGTGGGTCAGGAGTTGGAAACGCGGAACTATTCGACCGGGGTTTCAGGGTGGCCCGATATCCTGGCCCGCGTGACTCTTGCCGTGCGAGTGATTCCCTGCCTGGACGTGGATGCCGGGCGGGTGGTCAAGGGTGTGAACTTCGTCGGGCTGCGGGACGCCGGCGACCCGGTCGAGATGGCCAAGGTGTACGACGCGGAGGGCGCCGACGAGCTCACCTTCCTCGACATCACGGCGTCCTCGGGATCCCGGGAGACGACGTACGACGTGGTCGGCCGGACGGCGGAGCAGGTCTTCATCCCGCTGACGGTCGGCGGGGGAGTGCGCGAGGTCGCCGACGTCGACCGGCTGCTGCGGGCCGGTGCCGACAAAGTCGGGATCAACACCGGCGCGATCGCGCGGCCCGACGTGATCAAGGAGATCGCGCACCGGTTCGGCAATCAGGTGCTGGTGCTGTCTCTCGACGTACGGCGTTCGGCCGAGCAGCCGAGCGGTTTCGAGGTGACCACGCACGGCGGCCGACGGTCGGCCGGACTGGACGCGATCGAGTGGGCCCGGCGTGGCTGCGACCTCGGTGCGGGCGAGATTCTGCTGAACTCGATGGATGCCGACGGCACCAAGAAGGGCTTCGACCTGGAGCTGATCGCGGCGGTCCGCGCGGTGGTCGACGTACCCCTGATCGCCAGTGGGGGAGCGGGCGCGCCCGAGCACTTCCCGCCCGCGGTCGAGGCCGGGGCGGACGCCGTACTGGCTGCCAGCGTCTTCCACTTCGGCGACTTCCGGATCGCCGACGTCAAGAAGGCGTTGCGCGACGCCGGGATCGTGGTCCGATGACCGAGACCACCCCCGAGGTCCAGCAGGCGCCTGAGCCGCTGGTCGCCGACATCGAGCAGCAGCTGTCCGCGCTCTTCCGCCGCGCCCGCTCGGCCTCGATGATGATGGCCCGCCGCGTGCACCCCGACATGGACGCGGCCGGGTACGCGCTGATCTCCCAGGTCGAGTTCATGGGCGGCGCCGGCGCCGGCGTCCGCGCCTCCGAGGTCGCGCAGTCCCTCGGCCTCGACAAGTCCACGGTCAGCCGTGGCATCACCCAACTCGAGGGCCTCGGCCTGCTCGAACGCATCGGTGACCCCGACGACGGCCGCGCCCGCCTGCTCAAACTTACCGACGTCGGCGCCGAACGCTTCAACGCCTTGCGCGCCCAGCGCCAGCTCGAGTTCCGCGCCATCTTCAACGGCTGGAACCCCGAGGACCTCTCCGACCTCGGCCGCCTCCTGGGCCGCCTGAACGGCGACCTGACCTGAGGTAACCCTCCGTAGCCGAAGCCCTTCGCTCCGCACATATGGTTGCAGAAACCAACTATTCGTGTATATAGTTGAGTTATGCAACTAGCTCAGCAACCCCTCGTCCCGGGGGTGGAGCGGGACGCGTCGGCCCAGGAGCTGATCGAAGGGGTCAGCTCGCTGATCCGGGCCGTGCGCTGTATCGAGCACAAGCACCTGATGCCGGGCAACGGCCTGCGCCGGTCCGACGCCAGTGTGCTGAAGGTCCTGATGGTCGACGGTGAGCAGCGTGGCGGAGAGATCGCCGCGAAGCTCGGCGTCGACGCGTCCGTGGTGAGCCGGCAGCTGACCGCCCTCGAAGCCGACGGCCTGGTGAGCCGTCGGCCGGACCCGGCGGATGCCCGGGTCGGGCTGGTCCGGGTGTCGGACGACGGCAGGACCCGGCTGGAGGCCATGTACTCCGCCTACACCAAGCAACTGCGCTCCGCCTTGGCGGACTTCGACGATGACGCGCTCACCGATGCCGCCGGTGTCCTGAAGCGGCTGGCCCGCGCCGTCACCGAGGCCGCCGACTCCGTGAGGCGATCGAAGACAACGGGAGACTGATGACTGTCACTACCGCGGATTCCGGGACCCGGAGCCAAGCGCCCAGCGCTCCGGAACTCACCCACCGCGAGATCCTCGAGATCCTGATCGGCCTGCTCGCCGCGCTGTTCACGGCGATGCTCAGCTCGACGATCGTCAGCAACGCGCTGCCGACGATCACCGCCGACCTGCAGGGGACCCAGACGCAGTACACCTGGGTACTGACCGCCAGCCTGCTGGCCACGACGGTCTCCACCCCGATCTGGGGCAAGCTGTCCGACCTGCTCAGCAAGAAGCTGCTCGTGCAGCTGGCGATCTCACTGTTCGTGGTCGGTTCCGCTCTTGCCGGTACGGCGCACAACATGCCGTTCCTGATCGGTGCGCGGGTCCTGCAGGGGCTGGCGATGGGCGGCCTGATGGCGCTGGCCCAGTCGATCATCGGTGCGGCGATCCCGCCCCGTAACCGCGGCCGGTACTCCGGCTACATGGGTGCGGTGATGGCGGTCGCGACCGTGTCCGGTCCGCTCATCGGTGGCGTCATCGTCGACACCTCGTGGCTCGGCTGGCGCTGGTGCTTCTACGTCTGCGTCCCGCTGGCCGTGATCAGCCTGATCATCCTGCAGAAGTACCTGCACCTGCCGCTGATCAAGCGCAAGGTCCAGGTCGACTACCTCGGCGCGATCCTGATCAGCATCGCGGCCAGCCTGCCGCTGCTGTGGGTCACCTTCGCCGGGACTGATTTCGACTGGATGTCCTGGCAGTCCGCGCTCTTCGTCGTCGGCACGCTGGTCTTCGGGGCCCTCGCCGTCCTGGTCGAGAGCAAGGTCGCCGAGCCGCTCGTCCCGCTCAAGGTCGTCCGGGAGCGGACCACCGCACTGGCGATCGTGGCCAGCCTCGCGGTCGGTGTCGCGATGTTCGGCAGCGCCCTGTTCCTCGGGCAGTACTTCCAGGTCGCGCGCGGCTACAGCCCGACCGAGGCCGGTCTGCTCACCATCCCGATGATGCTCGGTTCGTTCATCGGTTCGGTCGGTTCGGGTCAGATGATCACCCGGTTCGGCAAGTGGAAGCGTTACCTGGTTGCCGGTGGCATCCTTCTGGTCATCGGCCTGGTCGTCCTCGGCACGATCGACCACGCCACGCCGTACTGGTATGTCGGTCTCGGCATGCTGTCGATGGGCATCGGCATGGGCATGATGATGCAGAACCTGGTGCTCGCCGTACAGAACACGGTGGACGTCTCGCAGATCGGCGCCTCGAGTGCGACGGTGTCGTTCTTCCGCAGCCTGGGTGGTGCGGTCGGCGTCGCGGCGCTGGGCGCCGTACTGGCTGCCCGGGTGAAGGACCTGATCCTGGCCGGCCTGCCGGCGAGTGCACGTGGTCAGGCGTCCGGAGGCGGGCAGAGCCTGCTCGACGTCAACCACCTGCCGCCGCAGCTGGCGGAGCTGGTTCGGCACGCGTACGGCGATGCGACCGGGCGGATCTTCCTGATCGCGGCCGCGTGTGCGGCGGTCAGCCTGATCGCGGTCTTCTTCATCAAGGAGGTCCCGCTGCGGACCACCGTGCGGAAGGTCGACGACGTCGAGGACCTGGCCGACCGAGCCGTGCACGACTAAGCAGGGCATGACTGATTCCTGAACCGGTCAGTGGTTAAGTTTGCGGTACAGACCATTGGCCGGAAAGGGTGTCATGAGCTCGGGGTACCAGCAGCAGCCGCAATGGGGTCCGCCTCCGCCGCCGCCCAGGCAGCGGAACACCGGACTGATCGTCTCGTCGGTGGCGTTCGGCGTGATGCTGATCGTGTTCGTGGTGACCGCGTTCGTCGCGCCGGGCTTCCTGGTCGGCGGCGACTCGGACACCGCGCACCCGGCGCCCGATTCGACGTTCCCGGCGTCGCCGCCGGCGTCCTCCGCGCCGCCCAGCTCGGAGCCGAGTGATCAGCCCACCTCGTCCGTGCCGACCTCGTCCACGGGGATCGAGCAGGACCCGGCGTACATGAAGCCGATGGAGTCCTTCGTCGCCAAGGTGAACGCGCGCAACGCCGCCGCCGCGAACGCGATGACCTGCAAGGACGAGAAGAGCAAGCGGCTGACGATCCCGCGGGTGACCGCGGCGGTTGCCCAGGGCCCCCATTACGTGATCGAGTACGGCAACTCCGGCAGGTCGGTGTCGAACCTGGCCGGGCTGGAGCTGGGCGGGAAGCTCGGCAAGCGTGAGGTTCCGAAGGTCGCTGCCGTCGGCAACGAGAAGCACCTGATCTACACCGGCGGCGTCTCCGCCCGCCAGGACAGCTCCGGCTGGTGCATCAACGCCTTCTACTCCGGCTTCTCCGACATCGACAAGAGCTGAGGCTCCAGGCTGTCCAGGTCGCGGGTCCTGAGGATCGGCGACCGGACCAGCCACAGTACGGCGAACAGGCCGCCGGCCGCGGAGACGAACAGGGTCGCGCGGACACCGATCCAGGTGCCGAGGAACCCGCCGACCACCGCGCCGAGCGGCCTGATCCCGTAGTTGATGGTGCTGTAGGCCCCCGAGACCCGGCTGCGCATCCGGTCGTCCGTGACCGCGGCCTGCAGCGAGTTGTTCGGGATGTCGTAACACATCACCGCGAACCCACCGACGAACTGAGCGGCGGCGAACGCGGCGGCCTTGAGCCAGACCGGGCCGGCGGCGAACGCGGCGATCGCGATCGCGCCCGGAAAGACGATCGCGCCGACGGCGATCAGCGGCCCGATCCCGATCACGCGACTGAATGGCGCCGCGGCCACTGCGCCGACCAGTGCGCCGGTCGAGCCGATGCCGAAGGCCAGGCCGATCGTGCCCGCCGACAGATGCAGCTCGCGGCTGGCGAACAGGACCAGCATCGCGCTGCCGATCAGGTTGAAGAAGTTGATCGTGGTCGAGCAGGCCAGCGTGTGCCGGAGGTACGGGTGGCGGAGCAGGTACCCCATCCCGCTGCGAGCCCGGCGGAGCAGTGACTCGGCTGTCGCCTCCGCGGGCGCTGGAGCGACCTTCGTCCGGGTGAGCTGGAGAGCTGAGAACGCAAAGGTTGCTGCATCCGCGACCAGCGCGATCGGCGCTGTCAGCCACTGCACCAGGACGCCGCCGGCCGCCGGGCCGGCGATGAACGAGATCGACCGGGTCGCGGAGAGTTTGCTGTTCGCCTCGAGGAAATGGTCGCGATCCACCAGGCGCACGAAGAACGCCGAGTACGCCGTGTTGAAGACGACCCGGGCCGCGCCGGTGAGGATCGCGATCAGATAGAGCTGGCCGAGCGTGAGCAGGTCCAGCCAGTACGCCGCCGGCACGCTGAGCAGCATGATCATCCGGGACAGGTCGGCTGTGATCATCAGTGGCCGCTTGTCGGGCCGATGGTCGACCCACGCGCCGACGAACAGCGACAGCAGGTTCGGCAGCCAGACCGCAGCGGTCAGCAGACCGACCTGGCTGGGGGAGGCATCGAGCAGAGTGACCGCGATCAGCGGCAGCGCGAGTTCAGTGATGCGGTCTCCGAACTCGGAGACCGACTGCGCGGACCAGAACCGCCGGAACCGGCGGTCGCGCCACAGGCTCGTTGCGGCCGGGCGCTTCATGCTTCTGGGAGAAGCAGGTGCAGGTAGCGAACCGAGGCGGCACCCTCTGGTGCTTCCTCGGTGTTCCGGCGCTGCACGTACGGCGCGAGCACCTGCTCGATCGCGGATCCGATCTCCTCGGCCTCCTCGGGCGTGATCACCAAGCGGGTGTTGGCCGAGTCGGCCGCCCGGCTCCACGGAGGGTCGAGGCCGGGCTCGGTCTCGGCCAGCCATCGCTGTGCGGTCTCCAGGATCTGGTTCATCATCTCGACGCGCAGCAGGCGGCCGGCTTCGGTGCCCTCGGGCGTTTCCGGCAGTCGGTAGCGGAAGCCGCGGCTCGCCGCGTTCCACCAGCGTTGGCGTTTGTCGGTGCCGGTCGGGGGTGGGCCGTCGGTGACGAGGCCGAACTGGGCCAGGTGGCGGAGGTGCCAGCTGGTCACCGAGGGGGAGGCGCCGACGTGCTCGGACAGCTGGGTCGCGGTGGCCGGCCCATGGCGTTGCAGCCAGCTGAGCGCGGCCAGCCGGACGGGGTGCGCCAACGCCCGCATCGCCTGCGGGTCGGTGATCTCGAAATCGCCGTACGGATTTCTGAGAGACATGTTTCGAGAGTAATCTCTCAGATCTCCTCTCGACAAGTTCCGGATTTCGTGGAACCTGGTGGTGGGGTGGCGCGTGTTACCACCAGACGCGGCGGGACGAGGGGGTTCGGTGGATCGGGATCAGGTGCCGGATGTGGCCGTGCTGTACCGGCGGAGCTGGCCGCGGCTGATCGGTGTCCTGGTGTCGATCGGTGGGTCCCGGCCCGACGCCGAGGAGGTGGCGCAGGACGCGTATGTGAAGCTGCTCGGCCGGTGGGAGTCGATCAGCAAGTACGAGGACCCGGAGGCGTGGGTGCGGTCGGTGGCGGTGCGCACGCTGATCAGCCGGCTTCGGCGGCAGCAGGTGGCGGCCAAGGCGCTGACGCGGCTCACTGGGCGCCGGGCCGAGGTGGTGGCGCCGCCTGATGGTGAGGCGCTGGATGTGTCGTCGGCGCTGGCCACGCTGCCGCCTGCGCAGCGGGCGGTGGTCGTGCTGCACCACGTGATGGATCTGCCGCTGGACCAGATCGCTGAGGAGCTACAGGTGCCGATGGGCACGGTGAAGTCCCGGTTGGCCCGGGCGCGGCAGGCGCTACAGCCGCTGCTGGAGGTCAAGGAGGTGCCTGAGAATGCGTGAGTTACTGACCCAGTACGTCGACGAGCAGACACCCGAGGAGGCGCCGCCGTTCGAGTACGTCGAACGCGCTGCCCGCGGCCGGAAGACCCGCAACCGGGTGACGGCGACACTGGTGACAGGGGTCGTCGTGGCCGCCGGTGGGATGCTCGCCGTGATCGACCGGCCCCAGGCTGCTGACCCGGCCCCGGCAGGACCGGAGATGGTCATCACGCAGGACGTCCGCACCGGCGAGCTGATCGTCCCCGGTCTGCTGGACGACGGTCCGCCGCCGAAGCAGTTCAAGTACGGCAAGACGACGATGGTGCTGGCCAGTGAAGTGCGGATCGTCGGTGTCAACGGAGAGCCGGACCACCCGGAGTACCTGACCGTCCAGCTGCCGCATGACGCGACCTCGTCGTCCGTGAGTTGTCTGCCGGACACCGTGGTCCGGATCCTGCGCCAGGACGACACGTCGATCCGGGTCGCCGCGTATCGCTACCGGCCGGGTGGGGACGAGGCCGTGGGGCAGCAGTGTTTTCCGGTGCGGATCGAGGGCAGGCATCAGGTCGTCCAGCTCAACCTGCGCCGGCTGCTGGGCGCCCGCACCGTGTACGCCGGCGCGGCCGGGAAGCGCATCCTCCAGTACTGACGGCTCGCCGGGGTGGACCGCGACCACCCCGGCCGGCCGTCGCTTCACACGTCGATCGTGCAGCGCAGGGAGTCGATGACGAGGGACTCCGTCATGCCGACGGACAGGTACAGACCCAGTGCTGGGGTCGGGTTGTTGGTGTCGACGTGCAGGAGGGTGCCGGTGCGTCCGGCAGCGGCGTCCAGGGCGAACTGGTCGCGGAGTAGGAACTTGGCCAGTCCCTTGCCGCGGGCATCGTCGAGCACGGCCAGGCGGCCGATGTAGTTGCAGTTCTCGTCTTCGACGAACGCGTCGGTGCACTCGCGCATCGCGACGGCTTTGCCGTCGATCTCGAGCAGCGTCATCCCGGCCCAGTCGAAGGTCGACTGGGCCTCGTGGGAGGCGCGCCACTCCTCGAACGAGCGCACCTCGAAGCCGTACTGGCCGGTGAACGCCTCGATGAGCACGTGATGGGCCGCTCGCTGCGACTCCTCATCCGGTGTGCCTCGACGGACTACGACACCGGCGGGCGCCTCCGGTGTTGAGACGGGGCCGGGGTGGTCGATCCGCATCCGGTGGAACGTCGTACCGCGAACGTAGCCCTGCGCCTCGAGGCGCTCGCGACGGGCGGTGTCGAGACGGTAGACGCCGGTGTCGAGCTGCACCGAGGTGTGCCCGTGGGCGGCGGCGAGTTCGCGGCCGCGCCGGGTGATCTCACCGAGCAGGTAGGCCTCGACGGCCGGGTCGCTGGTGACGGCGTCCATGTCGAGGACGTGGAACTCGCCCTTGCCGAAGATCGAGCCGTAACCAACCAGTTGGTTACCTTCGAAGACCAGCCATCCGTCGGTCGCCGGATCGAACCCGGGCTCGGTGAGCTCGTCGACGGCATCGTCGAGGGTGTAATCGGCGAAACCGACCACGCTCGTGTTGTACGCGGCGACCAGGTCGAAGACGGCTCGGGCGTCGGCTTCGACAGGTGGTCGCACAGTGAAGGTGTCTGGCAGTACGGCGGTCATGTCCACAGCGTGGAGAACGACCGCCGTACTGTCGACTGGTTTAACAGGCCTTGACCCACTCCGACTCACAGGCCGGCTGGTTGCTCTGCCGGGTCTGCGGTGCGATCGCCGCGGCCGGGGGAGCCTGGTCACTCCACGAGGCGAGCAGCACGCCCACCTGGTCCTCCACGGGACGCGGCGAGGTGATGTAGTTGTTGCTCAGCATGGAGAACACCAACTTGCGGCCGTCCTTGTTGGTGACATAGCCCGAAAGGGCAGTGGCACCGGTCAGGGATCCGGTCTTGCCGTGCAGGTTGTTCGCGGCCGGAGTGTTGCGCATCCGGGCGCTCAGAGTGCCGCCGGTGAAGCGGTCCGGATTCCCCGCGATCGGCAGCGCGTCGTACCACTGCTGGAACCACGGCTCCTGCTGTACGGCGAGCAGCAGCGTGGTGATCGAGTTCGCGGTCACGTTGACCTTGCGGGCCAGACCGGAGCCGTCGCTGAGCCGGATGGTGCTGGTGTCGACGCCCTTGCTCTTGACGTAGTCGTTGACGACGGCCAGACCGGCCGCCCAGGTGCCCTGGCCCTTCTTGACCGCGCCCATGGTCTTCACCAGGTGCTCGGCGTGCATGTTGTTCGACAGCTTGAGGAACGGGTTCATCAGCTCGCCGACGGTCATCGACTCGTCCTTGGCCAGCACGGTGGCACCGGTCGGAGTGGTGGCGTTCTTGATCTTGCCGTTGACCCGGATGCCCTCGGCGGTGAGCGCCCGCCGGAACACGTCGGCCGCGTACAGCTCCGGCTCCCAGACGGTCACCCACTTGCTCGACTTGGCGGTACCGAGCGGGAACGAGCCGCTGACCCGGACGGTGCTGGTGCCGTGCTCACGCTCGACGACCAGCGTGTTCGCGGAGCCGGCAGCGCCGGTGGTGGCGGTGTTGACGACCTTCAGTACGTCGTTGGCCGGCACGGTGTTGAGCTTCACCGGGTCACCGGCCGCAGCACCGGGCAGCGTCTCGATGATCGCCGTACCGGAGTCCAGGTCGCCGTTCGGGGCGAGCGTCAGCGCGGAGATCTGTGCGGAGTAGTACGAGGACTCGTCGTCGCCGGCCCAGCCGTCGCCCAGCCGGGTGTGGTCGAAGTAGGAGTCGTCGGCCACCAGGTCGCCATCGACGCGGGTCACACCGGCGGTCTTGAGCTGCTTGGCCAGAGCGACGTAGTCCGCCTCCAGCGTGGTCGGGTCGCCGTACCCCTTGAGGTACAGGTTGCCCTTGAGCTTGCCGTTCTTGGCCGGAGTGCTCGCCAGCACGTCGGTGTGGAAGCGGAACGACGGACCGAGCACCGCGAGTGCGGCAGTCGAGCTGAAGAACTTGGTGTTCGACGCCGGCATCAGTCGGTTGCCGCCGTTGCGGTTGTACAGCGTTTCGCCGGTGGTGGCGTCCCGGACGACCAAACCGACCTGCGACCCGGTGTAGGCCGGGTTGGTCAGCAGCTGGTCCAGCTGGGTCTGCAGCGGGGTCTCGTCAGCCGAGGCGGTCGAGCCGACGGCCTGCGAGACCACGGCTCCCGCGGCTACGGCCAGTACTGCCGCAGCCGCGAGCAGCTTGCGCCTTGAAACCCACGGTGAATAGCTCACTCCATACTCCCTTGACCATCGAGAATCGACTTGAGCGAGTCTCTACCTTCAGGGGGTCGCGTGGCTGGTGAATCGATGTAAAACTGCAGATCCGCCCCCACTCCAAGGAGTGCAGATGTTTCGACGACTACTCGCGGCGACACTAGCTGCAGGCCTCAGCCTGACTGCCGCCCCCGTCCACGCCGCACCACAACTGGCTGGTGCGGTCTTCCCGACCGACATCGTCGCCCAGGACTTCCCGGATCCGGACGTCTTCCAGCAGAACGGCACCTGGTACGCCTACTCGACCAACAGCAGCCCCGGGACGGTTCCGGTTGCTACAGCCACCAGCCCCGGCGGACCGTGGACGATCCGCGGTGACGCGATGCCAGGCGGCCCATCCGCCGCTTGGGCTCAGCCGGGCCGCACCTGGGCGCCGGACGTGTACCCGAACCCCGACGGCACCTACACGCTGACCTACACCGCTTGGCACAAGGCCTCCGGCCGCCAGTGCATCGGAGTAGCAACCGCCACGTCGCCCCGCGGCCCGTTCACGCCGGTCGGGACCGAACCGCTGATCTGCCCGCTCGACCTCGGCGGGGCGATCGACCCCAACACCTTCGTGGACCGCAACGGCACCCGCTACCTGGTCTGGAAGAACGACGGCAACGCCATCGGCAAGCCCTCGACGCTGTGGCTGACCAAGACCACCAACAACGGCCGAACGCTCGTCGGCTCCAACACCGCGTTGCTGAGCTCGAGCGGGATCATCGAGGCGCCGGACATCGTCCAGCGCGACAGCCGCTACCTGCTGTTCTTCTCGACCGGTGGCTACAACGACTGCAACTACCAGACGTCGTACGCGACCGCGACCAGCCTGACCGGACCCTGGAGCGTCGCCGGCCGTCCGCTGATGACCACCCAGACCTTCGATGACCACGTCTGCGGGCCGGGTGGTGCCGACTTCGTCGGGGACAAGGTGTTCCTGCACGGCTGGAAGAACAACAGCCGGCACCTGTACGTCGCCGATGTCGGCTGGCCGAACGACTACCCGGTCGTGCGTGGCAGCCGGGTCCGGACCGAGTCCGAGAGCGGCCAGCTGAACCACTGTGTGGTGCGCGCCAACGCCAACGGCGCCTCTGACGGCAAGGTGGTCGGCTACATCGACTACGCGGACTCCTGGGTCGAGAACCGCGTCTACGCACCGGTTGCCGGTGGCTACACGCTGAACGTGCGGTACGCCAACGGCTCCGCCGGTACGGCGAGCCACGGGCTGGCGGTGAACGGTGTGAGCCAAGGCTCCGTGAGCTACCCGGTCACCGGCTGGGACAACTGGCACGAGAGCGCGGTCCCGGTCACTCTGAATGTCGGCTGGAACACCGTCCGGCTCTCCAAGGGCGACCTCTACACCGAGGTGGACTACCTGGAACTGCAGTAGCGGCACTGCTGCCGGGTCAGGGACCTGCCGGGCACGACCCCGGCCCTGACCCGGGAACAGCCCGTCCGGTGCGTGGCGCGGTGCGTCCAGGCGGTACCTCGCCTCGTACGCTCGGTACTGCACCACAGCGACAGCACCACACCGGACGGGCACGGGGAGCACGGGCACGACATGGCGAAACCACCGGAACAGGTCTCCGGCGACCGGCGATCACGTCGGCCGTTCTGGCTGGACTGGCGGCGTACCGGCCGCGGCCTGCAGGCGATGCTCGTCGGCGGGCTGCTGTCGCTGATCTCCCTGATCATCACCTTCTGGACGCTGCCGCAGATTAGCAGCGAGGGTCGGCTCCCGATTTTGCGGCTGGTCGTGCTGCTGGCGGTCTTCAGCGTGCTGATGCGCTGGATACTCGCCGGAGTCGCGGTCCTGATCGGCTCGATCGGCGTACTGGTCGGTGGACTGCTGTCCCAGTTCGGAGTGGTCTACCTCGGCATCACCGTCGACCCCGGTGTGCACCTGCACGGCGGCCCCGAGGCGGTGCTGATGGTGTCGATCGTGATGTCGTCGGTCAGCGCCTTCGTCGGCTGGTTCGCGTACGCCGGGAGTGACGACGCGTACGTCTCCGAGGTGATGCGGGTGGTCCATCGCCGTGCCCGCAGGGTCACCGCGGCGCCGAAGACCGGGATGCTGATCATCCAGATCGACGGTCTGTCGGCACCGCTGCTCAACTGGATGGTGATGTCCGGCAACCTGCCGCATCTGGGTGGCTGGATCCGTGACGGCAAGCACTCGATGGTGGAGTGGCACACCGGCGTACCGGCCACGACTCCGGCCAGTCAGGCCGGCATCCTGCACGGCGGCTCCGGCCAGATCCCCGCGTTCCGGTGGTACGAGAAAGAGACCGGCCGGGTGATGGTGACGAACCGGGGCCGGGACGCCGCCGAGATCGAGGCCCGGATGTCGACCGGCCGCGGGCTGCTCGCGGACGGTGGCGTCAGCATCAGCAATAACTGGTCCGGGGACGCCGAGCACTGTGAGCTGGTGTTCAGCCGCGCCGCGCTGCCGAACAGCCGCAGTCGGGGCTACGTCCGGTTCTTCTCGAGTCCGCAGGGTGCTGCCCGCGGACTGGTGCTGTGCTTCGCCGAGATGGTGAAGGAGCTGTTCCAGGCTCGCAGGCAGCGCCGGCGCAACCTGGTGCCGCGGGTGAAGCGGGGCGGCAGCTACATCTTCCTGCGGGCGATCACCAACGTGCTGCTGCGCGATCTGAACGTCTCGCTGATCACCGACGAGCTGGTGAAGGGCACACCGGTCATCTACTGCGACTTCGTCGACTACGACGAGGTGGCACACCACGCCGGTCCGACCCGGCCGGAGTCCATGCAGACGCTGGAGGGCCTGGACCGGGTGCTCGGAGCGCTCCAGCGGTTCATCGATATCCTCCCGCACTCGTACGAGATCGTTGTCCTGTCCGACCACGGCCAGAGCCAGGGAGCGACGTTCCTGCAGCGTTACGGCCGGACGCTGACCGAGGTGGTCGACGAGCTGGTCGACACGACCAGTGAGCCGGTGGCGGCGGTCGGCAAGTCCGAGGGCTGGGGACCGGTGAACGCGTTCCTGACCGAGCTCTCTTTGCGTCGCAGCGTTGCCGGCTCGGTGACTCGGAAGGCACTGCACGGCAAGGCCGGGCGGGGCGAAGTAGAGCTGGGCCCGAAGGACTGTGAGCCGGCGGTGAACTCCGACGAGCAGATGGTGGTCACGGCCTCAGGCAACCTGGCGCTGATCTACCTGGCGACCACACCGGGCCGGGTACCGCTGGAAGAGATCGAGCTGCTGCATCCGAAACTGATCCCCGGCCTGGCGACGCACCCTGGCATCGGGTTCGTCGTGGTCGACTCCCTGGCCGAAGGCCCGGTCGCGATCGGCAGGGCCGGTGTCCGGGTTCTCAAGTCCGGCCGCGTCGAAGGCGAGGACCCGCTGGCGCCGTACGGGCCGTTCGCACCGACGTCGATCCTGCGACAGGCCGAGCTGCCGCACAACGGCGACGTCGTCGTGGTCAGCAGGGTCGACGACTACACCCACGAGGTGGCCGCGTTCGAGGAGCTGGTCGGCTGCCACGGCGGTATCGGTGGCTGGCAGACCGAGGCGGTGCTGGTACACCCGTCTCGCTGGGAGCTGAAGGAGCCTCCCGTAGGCTCCGACGCGGTCCATGCACTGCTGGTCAGCTGGCTCGAGCAGCTCGGTCAGCGCAAGGACATCGAGGAGTCGGTCGAGACGAAGGTAGAGGCCTGAAGCGTGCGGATCACCTGGTGGGGGCATGCGACCACCACCATCGAGGCAGACGGTACGCGGCTCCTGACCGACCCGGTACTGACCTCACGCATCGCCCACCTGCGGCGGCGTCGTGGTCCGGTTCCGACCGCGGAGGCGGGTCAGTGCGACGCCGTACTGATCTCACACATGCATGCCGACCACCTGCACCTCACCTCGTTGCCACGGGTCAATCCGGACGCGGCACTCGTCGTACCGCGCGGTGCGGCCCGGCTGATCCACCATGACTACGGTGCGGCCTTCTCGGACCGCTGTATCGAGGTAGCGCCCGGACATCAGCTCAGGATCGGCTCACTCGACATCACCGTGATCACTGCGCATCACGACGGTCGCCGTCTGCCCTGGTCGTCGTACGACGGACCTGCGGTCGGCTATCGCGTCGACAGCGCGCCAAGCGTCTGGTTCGCCGGAGACACCGACCTGTACGACGACCTGGCGGCTGAGGCGGGTCCGGTCGACCTGGCGCTGGTCCCGGTCGGCGGCTGGGGACCGTCTCTCGGGCCTGGCCATCTGAACCCGTCGCGTGCCGCTGAGGCGGTCCAGCGCGTCGGAGCCAGCGTGGCGATCCCGATCCACTTCGGCACGTTCTGGCCGATCGGGTTCGAGCGGATCAAGCCCGAACTGTTCCTGCCGCCGGGGGAGCAGTTCCGAACCGCTATGGCTGAGGTGGACCCTGCGGTGAAGGTGGATGTGTTGGTACCAGGAGAGTCGACCGAGGTGGCGGGATGACAGGGAACGCAGATTTCGACCTCTGGTACCTGTTCGCGCTCGCAGGCGCCGTACTGATCGGTGCCGTCCTGCCCGTGCTGCCGACCGGTGCGGCCGTCTCGGCAGGCGCAGTACTGGCCTCACACAGCAATCCGATCGGACTGGTCGGAGTGCTCATCGCCGGTGCCGCCGGCGCGTACGTGGGCGACCTGATCGTGTACGCCGGTTGCCGGTTCGGTGGAGAGAAGCTCGCGAAGCGGATCGGGTGGTTGCGCGACAACGAGAAGCTCGAGGCGCTCCGGGAGCGCCTCAGCGAGCACGAGATCGGCGTACTGCTGACGTCGCGGCTGGTCCCCGGCGGACGGGTCCCGGTGCTGCTGGCCGCCGGTCTGGCCGGCTACAAGTGGGAACGGTTCGCGGTGGTCGACCTTGCCGCCTCATCGCTGTGGGCCGCGGTCTACATGGCGATCGGACTGCTCGGCTACGCGCTGTTCCCCGAGCCGTGGCAGGGCGTCGTGGCGGCGATCGGTCTGGTGCTGCTGACCACAGTGGTCAGCAGTCTGGTCCAGAAGCTCCGCCACAAACGGTCAGAAGCCAAATGAGGTGGCCTTCAGCTCTTCGATGACCGCCGGGTCACCGTCGAGCTGAACTTCGGCCACCTGCTGGCGCCCGAAGCAGAACAGGGTCAACTCGACCGGCTCACCGATCACGGTGACCGTGCGGCCGTCGACCGGCGCCTTGGCGACCGTCGAGCGGCCGTCGGGCAGCTGCAGCACGATGCCGCTCGGCGCTTTGCGGGCCATCGCGCGGGCCGCGATCCGGAGCCCCTTCCACAGACCGGCCTGCTGGTCGGCGGGCAGTGTGCGCACGGTGAAGTCCGGCTGGGCGCGGCGGACGTCCTCGTGGTGCACGAGGTACTCGGTGGTGTTCAGCTGGTGCCCGATCAGCGGCAGCCCGTAGATCGAGGCGCGCGGCGGCCCGCTGCGGACCTTGTTCACCACACCGGCGAAGCCGAGCTTCGCCTTCGCCCGCTCCATCCGCTTCTCGGTGGTGTCGGCGAGCGCGGAGATCATGATGCCCGGACCGGCCATCGGATCGGACTCCCGCACGTACAGGTGCACGGCGAGGTCGAAGGTGTCCCAGCCCTCGCACAGCGTCGGCTGGTCCGGCCCTAGCTCGTCGAAGAGGTCACACAGAGCAAGTCTTTCCACCCGGCTGTAATCGGTCACGATCCCGATCGTAGTCCGGCGCCGGGAATGGCAGAATGTCAATCGTTGTCATGATTGTGACTGCTGTTCGCACCTGACTGTCCTGGAGTGACTCTTGCCCGTGCCGAAAGTCCCTGACAAAGGGAGCGCGACCCGGCGTGGGTTCGCGGTCCTGCGGGTCGCCATCTGGGAGGAGCCGTGGGTCTTCGCGGTCTCGGTGCTCGCCAGCATGCTGTACGGCGCGATGACCGTGGCCGACGGCTGGGCGCTGGGCTGGGCCACCGACCACGTGATCCGGCCGGCGCTCGAGCGCGGTGACACCACCTTCGGTGCACTCGCCGGGCTGGTCTCGCTCTTCCTCGGGATCGCGATTCTGCGCGCCATCGGCGTCGTCGGACGACGCGTCGGTGCCGGGGTCATGCAGTTCCGCCTCCAAGCGACGTACCGGCGCCGGGTGACCCGGCAGTACCAGAAGCTGCCGCTGGAGTGGCACCACCAGCACCCGACCGGTCAGCTGCTGTCCAACGCGAACGCCGACGTGGAGTCGATCTGGTTCGTGATCGCACCGCTGCCGATGGCGATCGGTGTGCTCGCCATGCTGGCGTTCGCGACAGTGGCCATGTTCATGGCCGACGTGTGGCTGGCTCTGGTCGGCTGTCTGGTCTTCCCTCTGGTCTTCGTGGCCAACGTGATCTTCCAGCGCATTCTGCAGCCACTGGCCACTCGGGCGCAGCAGCTGCGGGCAGACGTGTCTGAGGTCGCGCACGAGTCGTTCGACGGTGCACTGGTGGTGAAGACGCTCGGCCGCGAGGCTGCTGAGACCGAGCGCTTCCGGGCGCCGACGTACGCGCTGCGGGACGCCAACATCGCAGTGAACAAGGCACGCGGAATGTTCGACCCGGTGATCGACGCACTGCCTCGCATCGGCGTACTGATCGTGCTGCTGGTCGGTGTGGGCCGAGTGCGCTCCGGTGCTGCCGATGCGGGTGACGTGGTGCAGGTCGCGTTCCTGTTCACGCTGATCGGGTTCCCGATCCGGGCGCTGGGCTGGGTGCTCGGTGAGCTGCCGCGGTCCGTGGTCGGCTGGGACCGCGTGCAGCGGGTGCTGACGGCTGAGGGCGGCATGGAGTACGGCGAGGACCGGCTCACGTCGACTACGGCGGCCCGGCTCGACGTGTCCGGGCTGCGGTTCGGGTACCTGCCGGACCGCGACGTACTGAGCGGCATGGACTTCACCGTCGAGCCCGGCCGGACAGTTGCCGTGGTGGGACCGACTGGTGCGGGCAAGTCGACGATGACGACGCTGCTGACCCGACTGGTCGATCCGGAAGAGGGCTCCGTCCAGGTCGACGGCACTGACCTGCGTGGGCTGGCCCGTGGCGAGTTGGCGGGTTCCGTTGCGCTGGTGGCGCAGACGGCCTTCCTGTTCGACGACAGCATCCGCGGCAACATCACGCTGGGCGGTGACTACAGCGACGACGACATCTGGGACGCACTGCGGATCGCCCAGGGCGACGCCTTCGTGAAGACGCTGTCGGACGGTCTGGACACCAAGGTCGGCGAACGCGGTACAACGCTGTCCGGTGGGCAGCGCCAGCGGATCGCACTGGCTCGTGCGCTGGTACGGCGGCCACGGCTGCTGATCCTGGACGACGCCACCAGTGCGGTGGACCCACAGGTCGAGGCACGCATCCTGGCTGGGTTGCGGTCCAGAGTGCGCGAGGACGCGACCGCGGCGACCACCGTGCTGGTGATCGCCTACCGCAAGGCGACCATCTCGCTCGCCGACGAGGTGCTGTTCCTGGACGAGGGCCGGATCACGGCCCAGGGCACTCACACCGAGCTGCAGGAGACCTCAGCGGCGTACCGGGAGCTGGTGGACGCCTACGAGAAGGACGCCGAGCGCAGGCTCGAAGAAGCCGAGCTGGACAAAGAGCTTGATGACCTGGACGGAGTGAAGGCATGAGCTCGGCAGAAGCGACTCGGATGGACCAAGGCGATGACGCCGGTGGTCTGGAGACGCTGCGGCAGGGGCTGCGGATCTCACCCGAGCTCGCGCAGGGCTGGTGGATCACCGGGCTGCTTGCGTTGACCATGACAGCCGGCCGGATCGTCATCCCGATCGCTGTCCAGCAGACCATCGACAAGGGCCTGTCCGGACCCAGTGGACCGAACATGTCGTTCGTGGCCTGGATGGTCGTGGTGTGTGCGGTTGGCATCGTGGTGACTGCCGGAGCGTCGTACCTGACGACTGTGCGGCTCGCGGTGAACTCCGAGCGCGGACTGGCCACCATGCGGATCAAGGCCTTCCGGCACGTGCACGACCTGCCGGTGCTGACGCAGAGCACCGAGCGGCGGGGTGCACTGGTCAGCCGGGTGACGTCGGACGTGGACACGGTCTCGCAGTTCCTGCAGTTCGGTGGGTTCATCTTCCTGGTCAGCCTCGGGCAGATGCTGCTCGCGACCGTGGTGATGTTCTTCTACTCCTGGCAGCTCGCTCTGGTGGTGCTGGTCTGCTTCATCCCGCTGTTCGCGAGCCTGCGCGCACTGCAGCGCCGCATGTCGGCCGCGTACGGCGTGGTCCGGGCGAAGGTCGGCGAGATGCTCTCCGCGGTCGCCGAGCCGGTGGTCGGTGCGCAGGTGGTGCGGGCGTACGCGATCGAGGGGCGCACGCAGGCCCGGATCGACGCGACCGTCGACGACTACCGCCGTACGGCGACCAGTGCGCAGACGCTGACCGGAATCACCTTCTCCATCGGTGGTCTGGCGGCCGGTCTGGCGAACGCGGGTGTACTGACTGCGGGCGTGCTGCTCGGAGTGGACGGGCACGCGACGCTGGGCGAGATCCTCGCGTTCATGTTCCTGGTGGCGCTGTTCTCGGACCCGGTGCAGATCGCCACGCAGGTCCTGACCGATGCGCAGAGCGCCTTCGCCGGCTGGCGACGAGTGCTCGGCGTCATCAACACGCCGGCCGATGTGGTCGACCCGGGGGAGGACGGGGTGCAGCAGGCCCGCGGACCGATCACGGTCGAGTTCGCAGACGTGAACTTCGCCTACCCCGAAGGTGAGCTGGTACTGCGCGACGTCGACGTCCGCCTGGAACCGCATCGGCGAGTGGCGGTCGTGGGGGAGACGGGCTCGGGCAAGACGACGTTCGCGAAGCTGCTCACCCGGCTGATGGATCCGACGTCCGGCGCCGTACTGCTGGATGGTGTGGACGCACGGGAGATCTCGTTCGAGACGCTGCGGGAGCGCGTCGTGATGGTGCCGCAGGACGGCTACCTGTTCGACGCGTCGCTGGCCGAGAACGTCCGCTTCGGGCGGCCTGAGGTGACGGACGCCGAGTTGCTGACGGCCTTTGAGTCACTTGGTCTCACAGACTGGCTGGAGTCACTGCCGGACGGGCTGCAGTCGCCAGTCGGCCAGCGTGGTGAGTCCCTGTCGGCAGGTGAGCGTCAGCTGGTCGCACTGGTCCGCGCGAACATCGCAGACCCCGACCTGCTCGTCCTGGACGAGGCAACGTCCGCAGTCGACCCCGGGACCGAGGTCCGGGTCAACGCGGCGCTGGAGCGACTGATGACCGGCCGTACATCGGTTACCATCGCGCACCGGCTGTCCACGGCCGAAGCCGCGGACGAGGTGCTGGTGTTCGACAACGGTGAGGTCGTCGAACGTGGACCGCACGCGGAACTCGTCAACGCGGGCGGTGTCTACTCACGGCTGCACGAGAGCTGGATCGCTCAACGCAGCGCCCTCTGAACCCCCGGGTGCGGCCGGTCCCTGGGAGGGACGAACCGGCCGCACCGGGTTCAGGTACTTCGCGGCACCACAGTCAGGTTGGCGCCCCGCCGTACCCGGCCTCAGGCGGTGGGGGCACCGCCAGGCTGCGGCACGAGCAGGAACTCGACCCCGCCCTTGTCGTCCACCGCAGCGTCGAGGATCTTGTCATCCAGCGTGCTGGCCGCGTTCTGCTCCAGGAACACCCGCGCCCCAGCCTCTTCGACCACCTGGTCGCCCGGTCGCGGCGCCTCCGTCGTGGTCACCGCCAGCGCCGGGTCCGCCGGATTCTCCTGCGAGATCCGCACGCCGGCACCTTCCGGCGCGCCCTCGACCCCCGTGATGCTCTTGATCACCAGGGTCGCGTTCTCAGTCAGGGTAAGCACAACAGCTCCAACCTCTAGACATCACTGAACCCACCCCGTGCCCGACCACCCACACCCCAAACCCCCACTTCGAGCACCCCTCGACCACACCCACGCGCCCCACCTGGTTGACCCGTGCCCAAGGTGACGCCCCTCACCACTTCGAGCACCCCTCAACCGCATCTCCGCGTCGCAGGTGGTTGACCCGTGCTCAAGGTGCGCGTCGACCACTTTGAGCACCGTTCAGTCGTGCTGGGGGTGTGGAAGTGGTTGGTGGGTGCTCAAGGTGGGGTGGGGTGGTGGGGTGTGGGGGGAGTGGATGGTGTGGGATCGGGGGATGGCGATTGAGATGGCGACGGCCAGTGTTGACGGGCTGGGCGATGTGGTGGGGGCGTTGCGGGACTGGCAGGGGGATGACACTCCGCATCAGTTGCACCCGGGGGACGTGGGGTGGTTCTGGCGGTTCGGGGCGGAGAAGACGGCGGCGTCGATCCGGACGTGGCGGCGGGACGGGGCGATCGTCGCTCTGGGGTTGCTGGACGAGGCTGACCTGATTCGGATCGCGTTCGATCCGGCTGCGTTGCAGGATGCGGAGCTGGCCGAGCAGGTGGCTGCTGACGTGGCGGAGCCGGAGCGCGGCGTACTGGTCGCGGGCAAGGTGTTCGTGGAGGCGCCGGCTGGTTCGCTGGTGAAGGACATGCTGTTCAAGGCGGGGTGGAACCTCGACGAGCCGTGGGTGCCGGTACGGCGTGATCTCAGCCAGCCGGTGCCTGTACCAGAACTGCGGGTGGACGTGATCGGCTCGGAGGAGGCGCACGAGCGGGTCACGGTGCAGCGGGAGTCGTTCGACGGCTCGACGTTCACCAACGAGCGGTGGTTCACGATGGCCGACGGCATCCCGTACGCCGATGCGCGGTGTCTCGTCGGCCGCAACCAGCTGGGCGAATCAGTAGCTGCCGTGACGGTGTGGTCGGCCGGCGAAGGCAAGCCGGGCTATCTGGAGCCGATGGGCGTGCACCGGATGCACCGTGGTCGCGGGTACGGCGAGGCGATCACTCTGGCTGCAGCACACGCTCTGCAGGAGATGGGCGCCTCGGTCGCCTACACCTGCACGCCCGGCTTCAACGTCGGCGCGATCGCCACCTACGAGGCGGCCGGCTTCGTCCGCGGTGAGGACCTGAGGGACCTCCGCCGCGACGCCTAGACCGCTACGTCGTCCGAGGCGCGCAGTACCCGAAGGATGTTGCCTCCAGCAAGCTTCTCGAGGTCCTGGTCACTCCACTTGCGCTCGGCCAGGGCCTCGAAGAGCAGCGGGTACGACGACACGTCCGGCAGGTCGACCGGCGTCTCCGGAACCCCGTCGTAGTCCCCACCGATCCCGACGTGGTCGATCCCGGCCACCTCACGGACATGCTCGACGTGCTTGACCACATCGGCCAGTGAGGCCAGCGGCTTCGGCTTCTCGTAGGCGGCCATCACCTGGTCCCGCTGTGACGGGTCGTCCTTGTCGAGGCCGAGTGACTCGGCAGTCTCGAGTGCACCGGCCACCCAGTCGACGTACTCCTGCGAAACGAAGTACGGAACGAAGGTGACCATGCACACCCCGTCGTTGCCGGCCAGCGTCTCGAGTACGTCGTCCGGTGCGTTCCGCGGTACGTCGCAGACCGCACGGGCTGACGAATGACTGAAGATCACTGGTGCACTAGTGACCCGCAGCGCATGCCTCATCGTGTCGGCCGAGACGTGGGACAGGTCGACCAGCATGCCGATCCGGTTCATCTCCCGAACCACCTGCTCACCGAAGTCGTTCAGTCCGCCCAGCACGGGCTTGTCAGTCGCGGAGTCCGCCCACGGAACGTTGTTGTTGTGCGTGAGCGTCATGTAGCGCACCCCGAGTGTGCGCATGGTGCGCAGGACGCCGAGCGACTCACCGATCGAGTAGCCGCCCTCCATCCCCATCAGCGAGGCGATCCGGCCGGCCTTGATCGCCGCCTCCACGTCATCCGCTGTCGTCGCGAGCTGCAGCGCATCCGGGAAGCGTGCGACGAGCTGGTGCACGAAGTCGAGCTGCTCGAAGGTCCGCCGTACAGCGTGCTCGTCCTGCGGCACCCACAGGGACCAGAACTGCGCACCGACGTTCCCGGCCCGCAGCCGCGGCAGATCGGTGTGCAGCTGCGGCACCGACCCACTCAGGTCGTGTGCGTCCAGGTCGTACTCGCACAGCTCGTAGAACGCGATCGGAAGATCGTTGTGCCCGTCGATCACCAGGTGCGGACTCGTCATACAGGCATCCTGTCAGCTCTGCTGGTACGACGCCCGCGGCGTGGCGAACGTCTCCACCACGCGCCGGAGTACGTCGTACACGTCGAGCGCGGGCAGGTCGGCGTACAGGATGGCTCCGCTCGCGTGAACGACGAGGTGCTCGGCGTCGGAAGGCCAGAACCCGAACCCGGCTCCGGTCTCCACCTCGGTCTCCGGATCCCGGCTCGCGAACGCGCTGCGGATCGTGCCAGGCTCGGGCTTGCGGAAGACGTCGTCCGCATCGGCTCGCTCGACCAGCCGGACGAGATCGCGGACAGGTGCGGGCTGACGAGCGGCCCAGGACAGCGCATCCGGCGAGAGCGTGAAGGACCAGCCGTGGTCGCGCTCGGCGAACTCCCGGTGCGCGATCTCCATCCGCCGGCGGTTCTCGGCGTAGTAGGTCTGCAGGTCCATCTCCACCCTCCCTGGTCAGAACTGTCCGATCCATCGGCGACAATAGGGGAGTGAGTATCGACGAGTTGACCTTCGATGCGGCCGGGCTGATCCCGGCAGTCGTCCAGCAGTACGACACACGCGAGGTGCTGATGGTGGGCTGGATGAACGCCGAGGCCGTCCGCCGGACGGCGGCGACGGGCCGCAGCACGTTCTGGTCGCGCAGCCGTCAGGAGTTCTGGATGAAGGGCGAGACCAGCGGTCACCGCCAGCACGTGAAGGAGATCCTCGTCGACTGTGACGCCGACACCCTGCTGGTCCTGGTCGACCAGGAAGGCCCGGCCTGTCACACCGGCACCCGCAGCTGCTTCGAGCACGGATCGATCGAGGTGACGGCATGAACATCCCCGGCCTCGGGACCTTCCGCGACTACGCCAAGGACCGCCGCGTCATCCCGGTGACGCGCCGGCTGCTCGCCGACGCCGAGACGCCGATCGGCGTGTACGGCAAGCTCGCCGCCGAGCGCGAGGGCACGTTCCTGCTCGAGTCCGCGGAGAACGGCGGCGTCTGGTCGCGCTACTCGTTCATCGGCGTTCGCTCGGCCGCGACGCTGACCGAGCGGGACGGTCAGGCGGTGTGGACCGGCAACCCGCCGGTCGGCCTGCCGCAGACCGGTGACCCGCTGGCCGCGCTGCGCCAGACGCTCGAGATCCTGCACACGCCTAGGTTGCCGGACCTGCCCCCGCTCACCGGAGGCATGGTCGGCTTCCTCGGGTACGACGCCGTCCGCCGGCTGGAGAAGTTGCCGGACACAACGACCGATGACCTCGGCCTGCCCGAGCTGACCTTCCTGTTCGCCACCGACCTGGCCGCGCTCGACCACGAGACCGGTGAGATCTGGCTGATCGCGAACGCGATCAACTGGGACGACACCGACGAGCGGGTCGACGACGCGTACGCCGATGCGGTCCGCCGGCTGGACGCGATGGAGGCCGACCTGGCCCGGCCGACTCCGTCGTACGTGGTCCGTGCCGATCGCGACGCGCAGCCGGACCCGCACCGGCAGCGGTCGAGCGTCGAGTACCGGGAGGCCGTCGAGACGGCCAAGGAGGAGATCCGGGCCGGCGAGGCGTTCCAGATCGTCGTCTCCCAGCGCTTCGAGCTGCAGACCACCGCGTCCGCGCTCGACATCTACCGGGTCCTGCGTCGCTCGAACCCCAGTCCCTACATGTACCTGGTCCGCCTGGACGGTTTCGACATCGTCGGCTCCAGCCCCGAGGCGCTGGTGAAGGTCACCGACAACAAGGTGATCCTGCACCCGATCGCCGGCACCCGCCGCCGCGGTGCGACGCCGGAGGAGGACCACGCTCTCGAAGAGGAGCTGCGCGCCGACGCCAAGGAGCGGGCCGAGCACCTGATGCTCGTCGACCTCGGCCGCAACGACGTCGGCAAGGTCTGCGCCCCCGGCACCGTCGAGGTGGTCGACTTCATGGATGTGCGGCGCTACAGCCACGTCATGCACCTGGAGTCGACCGTCACCGGTCAGCTCGCCGCGGGCAAGACCGCGTTCGACGCCCTCACCGCTGCCTTCCCAGCCGGCACTTTGTCGGGTGCGCCGAAGCCGCGGGCGATGGAGATCATCGACAAGCTCGAGGTGACGCGCCGCGGGGTGTACGGCGGTGTCGTCGGCTACCTCGACTTCGCCGGTGACGCCGACACCGCGATCGCCATCCGTACGGCGGTTCTCCGTGGCTCCACGGCCTACGTCCAAGCCGGCGCAGGCATCGTCGCCGACTCCGACCCGGCCTCCGAGGACGCCGAGTGCCGCACGAAGGCAGCCGCCGTGCTGAATGCGATCGCCGTCGCAGGAACGTTCAGCGAGGTCTGATGCGTCCACAGCGACTGGTCGACCTGCTCACCCTGATCGCCCTGGCTCTGCTGGCCCTGGCTGCCTATCTGACGTGGTCGACGGCCGATCCGGGCAGTGGGCGGCCAGTGGTGCATTTCAGCGGGTACAGCGTCACCAGAGCGCCAGTCACGCTGGCCATGGCGGCCGTGGTCGCCGTTGTGGTCACCAAGCTCGCCGGTACGGCGCTGCGCCGCATCATCGGCGTACTGATCGCGCTGCTGGGTGTTGCGGCGATCGCAGTGTCGCTGCAGGTGCGGCCGGATGTCGCGGAGCTCAGCCGGTTGCGGCCCGAGCTCAGCCAGGCAGTGACCGACACCGTCACGTTGAGCGCCGGACCGGCGCCGTGGCCGGCGTTGGCCGGGGGCGTGGCGTTGCTGCTCGCAGGTCTGGTCACCGCGGTGACCGCACAGCGATGGAAGCGGCCTACCGATCGGTATGAGCGTGAACCGGCGGCGGCGACCGCCAGCAAGCAAACGGGCCCCGGCACCGAGGACGGGGTCGATCAGTGGAAGGCGATCGACGCGGGAGAGGACCCGACTCTCTGATCGCGGCGGGCTACCGCCACAATAGGACAGGACGACGACGAGGAGTGGCGGCAACCATGGACAATACGACTGCCGATCAAGGGGCGACCCGGGTGAGCGACGAGGCTCCCCACGACGCGCACGGCAACAGCACCGCGGCCTGGACCGCGGTGGCGATCATCCTGGTGGGGTTCACCGTCGGTGCCATCGCGATGGTGCTCGGCCCGAACTGGCTGCTGTTCTGGATCTCGGTCGGGATCGTGGTGCTGGGTGCACTGGCCGGCAAGGTGTTGCAGCTGCTCGGCTTCGGCGTCCCCACCGACGACCACTGAAGGGCGGACGGACCATGACTGTGCTTGACGACATTCTCGCCGGGGTTCGCGAGGACCTCGCGGAGCGCCAGGCTCTAGTCGGCCTGGACGACCTCAAGCTGGAGGCGCAGCGCAAGCCCGACGCCAAGGACCCGATGCCGGTGTTCCGCGGCGACGGGATCGCGGTGATCGCCGAGGTGAAGCGGTCCAGCCCCTCCAAGGGTGAGCTGGCCGAGATCACCGACCCGGCCGCCTTGTCCGGTGAGTACGAGGCCGGCGGCGCGTCCGCGATCTCCGTGCTGACCGAGCAGCGCCGGTTCAACGGCAGCCTGGACGACCTGCGGGCAGTGCGCGGGCGGGTCGACGTACCCGTGCTGTGCAAGGACTTCATCGTCTCCTCGTACCAGCTCTGGGAGGCGCGGGCAGCCGGTGCCGACATGGCGCTGCTGATCGTCGCGGCCCTCGAGCAGGAGGCACTGGTCTCGCTGATCGAGCGCGCGCATTCGATCGGGCTGTGCCCGCTGGTCGAGGTCCACGACGAGGAGGAGACCCGGCGTGCGGTGGACGCCGGCGCTCAGCTCATCGGCGTGAACAACCGGAACCTGAAGACCCTCGAGGTCGACCGGACCACGTTCGCCCGGGTCGCACCGATCATCCCGAACAACCTGGTCCGGGTGGCGGAGTCCGGCGTCCGGGGCCCGCATGATGTAATCGAGTTCGCGCGCGCCGGGGCCGATGTCGTCCTCGTCGGTGAAACCCTGGTGACCGGCCGCGATCCTCGCGCCTCGGTCGCCGACCTCGTCGCCGCCGGATCGCACCCCGCCATCCAGCAGCGGCACTGACCTCTCCTCCCGGTCCAAACGGGTAGGGGCAGAGACTCTCTCCCGTGCCCGTGGGCCGGGTTCGGAAGGTTTGTCGGATGAGTAACACGCTGCCCGACCAGCTCGGGCACTTCGGCCGTTTCGGCGGCCGGTTCATGCCGGAGGCGCTGATCGCGCCGCTCGACGAGCTCACGCAGGCCTGGCAGAGCGCCATGGCCGATCCGGAGTTCACGGGCGAGTTCGACCGGATGCTGCGCGAGTGGGCCGGCGTCCCGAGCCTGCTGTACGACGCGACCCGGCTGTCCGAGGTGGCCGGGGCGCGCATCCTGCTCAAGCGCGAGGACCTCAACCACACCGGTGCGCACAAGGTCCGCAACGCGCTCGGGCAGGCTTTGCTGACCAAGCGGATGGGCAAGCCGCGGGTGATCGCGGAGACCGGCGCCGGCCAGCACGGCGTCGCGACCGCGACCGCGTGTGCCTACCTGGACCTCGAGTGCGTGGTCTACATGGGCGAGGTCGACACCCAGCGCCAGGCGCTGAACGTGGCCCGGATGAAGCTGCTCGGCGCCGAGGTCATCCCGGTGACCAGCGGCAGCCGGACCCTGAAGGACGCCATCAACGAGGCGCTGCGCGACTGGGTCGCCAGCGTCGACAAGACCCACTACCTGCTCGGTACGGCGGCCGGCGCGCACCCGTTCCCGGCGATGGTGCGCGACTTCGTCCGTGGCATCGGTGACGAGGCGCGAGCCCAGTCGCTCGAGCTGCTCGGCAAGCTTCCCGACGCGGCCGTCGCCGCGGTCGGTGGCGGGTCGAACGCGATCGGTCTGTTCGCCGCGTTCATCCCCGACGAGGACGTGAAGCTGTACGGCATCGAGCCCGGTGGTGACGGGTTCGAGACCGGTCGGCACGCAGCCACGATCACGGCCGGACAGGTCGGCGTACTGCATGGTGCGCGGTCGTTCCTGCTGCAGGACGAGGACGGTCAGACGATCGAGTCGCACTCGATCTCGGCCGGGCTGGACTATCCCGGGGTCGGGCCGGAGCACTCGTGGCTCGCGGAGACGAAGCGGGCGACGTACCGGCCGGTGTCGGATGCCGACGCGATGGAGTCGTTCAAGCTGCTGGCCAAGACCGAGGGGATCATCCCGGCGATCGAGTCGGCGCACGCGGTCGCCGGTGCGCTGGAGATCGCCAAGGAGCTCGGCCCGGACTCCACCATCCTGGTGAACCTGTCCGGTCGCGGTGACAAGGACATGGACACCGCGAGCTCGTGGTTCGGGCTGATCGACGGGGAGGCCGGTCGTGAGTGAAGTAGTTGCCCTGGGCAAGGCCGGGACCGCGATCCGGAAGGCGAACGCCGAAGGCCGCGCGGGTCTGGTCGGTTACCTGCCGGCCGGTTACCCGTCGTACGACGGTGGCGTGGACGCGATCAAGGCGCTCGTCGACGGTGGTGCCGATGTGCTCGAGATCGGCCTGCCCTACAGCGACCCGGTGATGGACGGTCCGGCGATCCAGCGGGCCGCCGAGGCCGCGCTCGCCGGTGGGTTCCGGGTGAAGGACCTGCTGCGCACGGTCGAGACGGTCGCTGCGTACTCCGACGTACCGGTGCTGGTGATGACGTACTGGAACCCGATCGAGCGGTACGGCGTCGATCGCTGGGCCGCCGATTTCGCCGGTGTCGGGGGAGCGGGCCTGATCACGCCCGACCTGATCCCGGAGGAGGCCGCGGAGTGGATCGCGGCCGCCGACAAGAACGAGCTGGACAAGGTGTTCCTGGTCTCGCCGTCCTCGACGGACGCACGGATCCGGTCGACCACGGCCGCGTGCCGCGGGTTCGTCTACGCGACGGCAGTCATGGGTGTGACCGGCGTACGGTCGGCTGCCTCGGATCTTGCCGAGCCGCTGGTCGCCCGGACCAAGGCAACGACCGGGCTGCCGGTCGGGGTCGGGATCGGCGTCTCGAACGCGGAGCAGGCGGCCGCCATCGGCGCGTTCACCGATGCGGTCATCGTCGGGTCGGCGTTCGTGAAGCGGCTGCTCGACGGTGAAGGCCCGGCTGGTGTGCGATCGCTCACCCAGAGCCTGGCCGAGGGCGTCCGCCGGGAACCGTCAGCGGCGGCCGGACGTTGAGCCAGCTGTGAGTCGAACCAGGAACGCGGCCGTTCTCCTTGCCGCGGTGACTCTGCTTGCCCTCGCGGGCTGCAGTGGCGGCAAGGAAGAGAAACCCGACAACCCCGGCGGTGCGATCATCCGCACCAGCCAGGACCCGAACGGGATGCGGGGTGCCACGCTCGACCAGCCGTACAAGTTGCCCGCGGCCACACTGACCGACACCGGCGGGAACCCGTTCAACCTGGTCACGTCGACCAAGAAGCCGGTCACGCTGATCTTCTTCGGGTACACGAACTGCCCGGACGTGTGCCCGACGGTGATGGCCGACGTCGCGTCCGCGCTGACCAAGCTGGACGAGTCGGTGCGCAAGCAGGTGCAGGTGCTGTTCATCACCACCGACCCGGCCCGCGACACCGGCCCGGTGATCCACAAGTACCTGGACCGGTTCGATCCGTCGTTCATCGGGCTGACCGGGTCGCTGACGTCGATCAAGGACATCGCGCAGGCGGTCGGCGTACCGGTCGAAGGGATGAAGAAGCTGCCCTCGGGTGGTTACGAGATCGGCCACGGCGCGCAGGTGCTCGGGTTCGGCAAGGACGACAAGGCCACCGTGCTGTGGATGTCGAACACGTCGATCGGTGACATGGTGCACGACTTCGGGAAGCTGGTCGAGGCGAACCAGTGAAGCCTCGGGGGGCCTGGGTTTCACTGGTGGCACGGCTGATTCTCGGTGGGGTGATGCTGGTCGCGGGCGCGCTGAAGGTCTCCGATCCGGAGACCGCGGCGCAGGCCGTCCGCGCGTACGAGATCCTGCCGCCGGGGCTGGCCGACCCGGTCGGCTGGGGTCTGCCGTTCCTGGAGATCGCGATCGGATTGCTGTTGATCCTCGGTTTCGGTGTCCGGCACTCGGCGGCGGCCGCGGGTGTTTTCATGGTGGTGTTCATCGCCGCCGTGGGCTCTGCCTGGGCGCGCGGGCTGGCCATCGACTGCGGCTGCTTCGGTGGCGGCGGACGGGTCGATCCCGGCCGGACGAAGTACCTCGAGGAGATCCTCCGCGATGTCGGTCTGCTCGTGCTGGCGATCTGGCTCTGCGTGAAGCCGGCCAGCAGATTTGCGCTGGAAACTGATCCGAACACCTCGACAGGAGACGCCGTACCGTGAGCAACACCAACGCCAGCCCGCTGCAGGAGCAGAAGAAGCGGGTGCCACCCGGCGTCGTCGTGGTGATCGTCCTGGTGCTGGCGCTGCTGGCCGGTGTCGGGTTCCAGTACCTGCGCGGGCACTCCAAGGTCGAGGTCAGCGGGACGAACCACACCGAGCCAGCCGTCATCACCGGGCCGGGACAGTCCGGTCAGGGCGTCACGGTCGGTCAGGCCGGCGCCAAGGCGCAGATCGACCTGTATCTGGACTTCCGCTGCCCGCACTGCGCGGAGTTCGAGGAGATGACCGGATCGACGGTCGACAAGCTCGTCCAGGACGGTACGGCGAAGCTCACCTACTGGCCGTTGGCCTTCGTGAACCCGGAGGCCTCACCACGGCTGGCGAACGCGTTCGCGGCAGCGGCGGCGAACGGGAAGGCGCTGGGCTACGCCGACGAGATGTACGCCGACTTCAGCAAGTCCTGGTCGGATGACCAGCTGATCGAGCTGGGCAAGCAGCTCGGGATCGGCGACGCGAAGTTCCAGCAGGCCGTGCAGAACAACACCTACGGCAGCTGGGTCGCGTCGGTCGGCAAGGCCGCCGATACGCGCGGCGTGACCGGCACACCGACGGTCTTCGTCAACGGCAAGAAGCTGGAGACCAAGGACCTGACGCCGCAAGGCCTGCAGAAGGCGGTCGACGACGCGGTGAAGTCGGCGAGCTGACGCCATGTCTCACGCACCGAGTCCCCATCGTGACCCTGGGTTCCTGGCCGGTGGGCTGGGCCGTCGAGTAGCGTTCCGGATGCCATGTCTAGTCTGATCCCCGCCGTGATCGTGCCGGCCTTCATTCCCAGTCCCAGCCAAGGTGTCTGGCACGTCGCCGGGCTGCCGATCCGCGCCTACGCACTGTGCATCCTGGCCGGGATCTTCGCCGGCTACTGGCTGACCCGGCGGCGCTGGGTCGCCCGCGGCGGTTCGCCGACGGTGCTGTCCGACGTGATGTTCTGGGCGATCCCGTTCGGCCTGGTCGGCGCGCGGATCTACCACGTCATCACCGACGCGGAGCTGTACTTCGGCGAGGGCCGGCACCCGATCGACGCGCTGAAGATCTGGCACGGCGGCCTCGGCATCTGGGGTGCGGTCGGCTTCGGCTGCCTCGGCGCCTACCTGGCCTGCCGCCGCGCCGGCGTCCCGTTCCTGGGCTTCCTCGACGCGGTCGCCCCCGGCGTCGCGCTGGCCCAGATCTTCGGCCGCTTCGGCAACTACTTCAACCAGGAACTCTTCGGCCGGCCCACCACCCGTCCGTGGGGCCTGGAGATCGACCCGGCGCACCGCCCCGACGGCTTCGCCGACTTCGCGACGTTCCACCCGACCTTCCTGTACGAAGCGATCTGGAACGTCGGCGTCGTCGCCCTCGTCATCCTGGTCGGCCGCCGCTTCACCCTCGGCCACGGCCGCGCCTTCTTCCTGTACGTCGCCGCGTACTGCGCCGGCCGCGTCTGGATCGAGAACATGCGGATCGACACGGTCAACCACTTCCTCGGCCTGCGCCTGAACGTCTGGACCTCGATCATCCTGTTCGTGCTGGCCGTCGTCGCGCTGATCATCAGCGCCCGCACCAAGCCCGGCCAGGAAGACCTGTCCAGCGGCCCCGCCGCCGGCCAGCCCACCCCGATCGTCAGCGCCGGCGCAGCCTCCGGAACCGACGCAGCATCGGCTGAGTCCGCGACCGGTACGGCGACCGCCGCCGGCGCGACCCTCGTCGCCGAGTCCACCGAGCCCGAGTCCACTGAGCCCGAGGCCGAGCTCGACTCGACGGGTGGGACCGGACCCGACGCGGCCACTTCGCCATCTGCCGCGGCAGCCACGGATGCGGAGGCGATCGTGGTCGAGAACGCCGACCCGGCGAGCGACATACCGGCTGCGGGTGGCGAGCGGACCAGCACCGAGGCCGTCAAGGACACGAACACCACCGCTCCCGCCGTACCGGGCGACGGGGCTCGTGACTGACCGTCCGCAGGTTTCCTCCGAGCATCACGGTGACCACAAGCACCGTGATGTGAACGGCGGCTGGCTGCGGCCGGCCGTGTTCGGCGCGATGGACGGCCTGGTGTCGAACTTCGCGCTGATCGCCGGCATGGACGGCGGTACGCAATCGGGCTCCAAGTTCATCGTGCTGGCCGGACTGGCCGGGCTGGCGGCCGGAGCGTTCTCGATGGCGGCGGGGGAGTACACCTCGGTCGCATCCCAGCGTGAGCTCGCCCGCGCCGAGATCGAGGTCGAGCGGCTGGAGATCGCCCGCCACCCGATCGACGAAGAGATCGAACTGGCCGAGACCTACCGCGCCAAGGGCCTGGATCCCGACCTGGCCGACAAGGTCGCCAAGCAGTTCCACACGAATCCCGACCAGGCCCTCGACGAACATGTCCGCGAAGAGCTCGGCATCGACCCGAACGACCTCCCGAGCCCGGTGCTCGCGGCAGGCTCGTCCTTCGTCTGCTTCGCGGTCGGAGCGTTCATCCCGCTCCTGCCGTACCTGCTCGGCGCGACCACCGTCGTACCGGCGCTCATCATGAGCCTCACCGCGCTCTTCGCCGCCGGAGCGGTCGTCAGCCGGGTGACCAGCCGCTCCTGGTGGTACTCGGGCCTGCGCCAACTCCTCCTCGGTGGCGCGGCCGCGGCCCTCACCTACTTCGTCGGCTCCCTCGTCGGCCCCGGCATCGGCTGAACCCGGACCGCCCCCACTCACCAACTCTTGGCGACCCGTCCGTTCCACGCTCAGCATCCCCGCGCGAACCACGCCGACGCCGGGTTGATGAGTGGCACAGGTCCGCCTCCGATCGGCTACCGTCAGCGGGTGTTCCCCGCGAAGATCGACGAGCAGCCCGATACCTACCTGAAGAGTGTCGGCGAGGTGTTCGCCGAGTTCGGCGAGCACACCCAGGACTCCGGCAACATCTCGTACGGCGTGACGATCGACGGCCACCGCTACTTCGTCAAAACGCCCGGCATCCCGGAGGATCCCAAGCCGTTCGCCCCAGCACCCCGCCGCCAGGAAGCAGTCCGCCGCGCCGGCCGCCTCGCCGCCGAGATCGAACACGACCTGCTCCCCGCCTACCACGGCCTGATCGAGACCCCCTGGGGCCCGGCCCTCGTCTTCGACTGGCGCGAAGGCGACCACCTCGGCACCCACCTCGACCGCTTCCGCGCCTTGTCCGCCGACGAGATCAGCGAAGCCCTCGACCAGCTCTACGACCTGCACGACGTCCTGACCTCGTCCGGCTGGGTCGAAGGCGACTTCTACGACGGCGCCATGCTCTACGACTACGACACCCACCAGCTCACCGTCATGGACCTCGACGACTACCGCCCCGGTGCCTACCGCAACGACATGGGCCGCATGTTCGGCTCCACCCGCTTCATGGCCCCCGAACAACTCACCCTCGACGCCCTCATCGACGACAGCACCACAGCCTTCGTCATGGCCCGCACCGCCCTCATCCTCCTAGGCGACGGCACCCTCGACCGCCCCGCCTTCCGCGGCACCAACCCCCAGTACGCCGTCCTCCACCAAGCCACCACCACCCGCTACGACAGCTACCAAGCCTTCTACAGCGCCTGGCTAGAAGCCTCCTCAATGACATAACCCAGCTGCTCCAGTCGCTCAAGGTGATCACCAGGGGTGGGCTGGTCTAGCGCCCATGCAGCTCGTGATGCGGCGGTGAGCGCCGCCGTCAGTACGGCGCCGCGCCGTACGACGGGGTTGGCGGGGAGGATGTGGTGAGCGGCGGTGGGTAGGGCGATCAGGAGGTAGCCGAGGTCGAAGCCGGCTGGGCCGAGGCCGAACTGTTCCCAGTCGAGGGCGAGCACGTTGTCGCCGTCCCAGCCGTTCAGATTCCCCGGATGCGCGTCGCCGTGGGTGGGGACTCGCGGCAGGGTGTCGAGTTCCGCGAGCGCGGCGGATCGCCGTACCCACAAACGCCGCAGGTGCTCCAGCAACGTCCCGGAGACGTGATCCCACAACACGTCCCAACCACCTCGTGCCTCGACGGTTGCCATGCGGTCCCGCAGGACGTCGCGCGCACCCCACGCCGGTTCCTCGAGCTGAGCGTCCGCGAATCGCCGAAGCCCGTCAGCGAGTCGTCCGGCATCCACGGGTGCAGGCTCGACGTACTCGGACAGGACTGTGATCCCGTCTGCGTCACGCTGTACGGCGACGTAGCGCGGCGAGCGTAGTCCCGGCGTACTGGCGACGATGCCGGACTCGGCGACGAGCGCTTGTCGTTCCCAGTAGGCGTGGTGGCGGGCGGTTGTCACGCCGGGGAGGAGGCGTTTGGCGACCAGGCCTTCGGGGGTGATCCAGACGCCGCCGTTGGACTGGCCGGTGCCGGGCTGGAGGGGTCTCATCGTCCAGATTTAACCCGATGGTGTCACCATGGGTAGACGAAGGAGTGAGCGCTTGCTTACGAGGCGTGACTGTTGACAGTGAACGGCGTGCTGGCGGTGGAATGTCTGTCCACCTGTCGGGCGTCATGAGGTAGTCTCGGGACACCCGGCTTGGGCCAATGTTGTCCCGCGGCCAGTTGTTGACCGTAGGACGACGGGAGCCCCTGAATGTTTGGTCGCGCCCCCTTTCCACGTGAGGGTTTGTACGACGGCCGCCACGAGCACGATGCGTGTGGTGTCGCCTTCGTCGCAACCCTGACGGGAATTCCCAGCCACGACATCGTGGCGAAGGCTTTGACCGCCCTGCGTAATCTCGAGCATCGTGGTGCGTCCGGCGCGGAGCCGGATTCCGGCGACGGCGCCGGAATCCTGATCCAGGTCCCGGACGCGTACTACCGCAAGGTGTGCGACTTCGAGCTGCCGGTCGCGCGTGGGTACGCGACCGGGATCGCGTTCCTGCCGGCCGAGGCCGACGACGCCGCGAAGGCGATCGCGCGGATCGAGGAGATCGCGGCCGAGGAGAAGCTGACCGTGCTGGGCTGGCGCGACGTGCCGACCACGCCGGAGCTGCTCGGCAGTACGGCGCGTTCGGTGATGCCGACGTTCAAGCAGCTGTTCGTGGCGGCGCGGGCCGGCCGGGTGCTGGGGCTGGCCCTGGAGCGGATGGCCTTCCGGCTGCGCAAGCGGGCCGAGAAGGAGACCGAGACCTACTTCCCGTCGCTGTCCGGCCGGACCATCACCTACAAGGGGATGCTGACCACCGACCAGCTGGACAAGTTCTTCCCCGAGCTGACCGACCCTGATCTGGCTTCGGCGATCGGCGTCGTGCACAGCCGGTTCTCCACCAACACGTTCCCGTCCTGGCCGCTGGCGCACCCGTACCGGTACATCGCCCACAACGGTGAGATCAACACCGTCCAGGGCAACCGGAACTGGATGCGCGCCCGCGAGGCGTTGCTGTCGAGCGACCTGATCCCGGGTGACCTCGAGCAGCTCTACCCGATCTGTACGCCGGGCGCTTCGGACTCGGCGTCGTTCGATGAGGTGCTCGAGCTTCTGCACCTCGGTGGTCGTTCACTGCCGCACGCGATGCTGATGATGATCCCGGAGGCGTGGGAGAACGCCACCACGATGGACCCGAAGCGGCGCGCGTTCTACGAGTTCCACTCGACGATGATGGAGCCCTGGGACGGACCGGCCTCGGTCGTGTTCTCCGACGGCACCAAGGTCGGCGCGGTGCTCGACCGCAACGGCCTGCGCCCCTCGCGGTACTGGGTGACCGAGGACGGCCTGGTCGTGCTCGCGTCCGAGGCCGGTGTGCTGGACATCGACCCCGCCACGGTCACCGAGAAGGGCCGGCTCGAGCCGGGCCGCATCTTCCTCGTCGACGTCGAGAAGCACCGGATCGTCACCGACGCCGAGGTGAAGAACGCGCTCGCGAACGAGAACCCGTACGACGAATGGCTGCACGCCGGCCTGATCCGGTTCGAGGACCTGCACGAGCGCGAGCACGTCGTGCACAGCCACGCGTCGGTGACGCGCCGCCAGCAGGTGTTCGGGTACACCGAGGAGGAGCTGCGGGTCATCCTCACCCCGATGGCCAGGAGCGGCACCGAGCCGATCGGTTCGATGGGCACCGACACGCCGATGGCGATGCTGAGTGACCGGTCGCGGCCGTTGTTCGACTACTTCGCGCAGCTGTTCGCCCAGGTGACCAACCCGCCGCTGGACGCGATCCGCGAGGAGCTCGTCACTTCGCTGTCGTCGAGCCTCGGCCCGGAGTCGAACCTGCTGAACCCGAGCCCGTCGTCGTGCCGTCAGGTGGTGATCCCGTTCCCGGTGATCACCAACGACGAGCTCGCGAAGCTCCGCCACATCAACCTCGACGGCGACATGCCCGGCCTGGCCACCACGGTCCTGCGCGGCGTGTACGACGTCGAGGGCGGCGGCGAGGCCCTGAAGACCCGGCTCGACGAGATCTGCGCCGAGGCCGACGAGGCGATCCGGGAGGGCGCGCGCATCGTCGTACTGTCCGACCGGCACTCGAACGCTGACAGTGCGCCGATCCCGTCGCTGCTGCTGACCGCGGCCGTGCACCACCACCTGGTCCGGGAGAAGACCCGCACCCAGGTCGGCCTGGTCGTGGAAGCAGGAGATGTACGCGAAGTTCATCATGTCGCACTTCTGATGGGGTACGGCGCTGCCGCGATCAACCCGTATCTCGCGCTGGAGTCGGTCGAGGACCTGTGTCGTCGCGGCACCTACCTGCCGGGTGTCGAGCCCGAGCAGGCTGTTCGCAACGTCGTGAAGTCGCTCGGCAAGGGCGTCCTCAAGGTGATGTCGAAGATGGGCGTGTCGACGGTCGCGTCGTACACGGGTGCACAGATCTTCGAGGCCAACGGCCTGTCGCCGGAGCTGGTCGAGCAGTACTTCACCGGTACGTCGTCCAAGCTCGGCGGGATCGGCCTGGACACGATCGCCGAGGAGGTCCGGCAGCGCCACCTGCGCGCCTACCCGGCCGACGGCATCCTGACCGCGCACCGCAAGCTCGAGGTCGGCGGTGAGTACCAGTGGCGGCGTGAAGGCGAGCCGCACCTGTTCGACCCCGAGACCGTGTTCCGGCTGCAGCACAGCACCCGCAGCGGGCGGTACGACATCTTCAAGCAGTACACGGCACGCGTGGACGAGCAGTCCGAGCGGCTGATGACGCTGCGTGGACTCTTCGGTTTCAAGGAGAATCGGGAGCCCATCTCGATCGACGAGGTCGAGCCGGTCAGCGAGATCGTCAAGCGGTTCTCCACCGGTGCGATGAGCTACGGCTCGATCAGCGCCGAGGCGCACACCACGCTCGCGATCGCGATGAACCAGCTCGGCGCCAAGTCGAACACGGGGGAGGGCGGCGAGGACTCCGAGCGGCTGCACGACCCCGCCCGGCGGAGCTCGATCAAGCAGGTCGCGTCCGGCCGGTTCGGTGTCACGTCGGAGTACCTGACGAACTCCGACGACATCCAGATCAAGATGGCGCAGGGTGCCAAGCCCGGTGAGGGTGGTCAGCTCCCCGGGAACAAGGTCTACCCGTGGGTGGCCAGCACCCGGCACTCGACCCCCGGCGTCGGCCTGATCTCGCCGCCGCCGCACCACGACATCTATTCGATCGAGGATCTGGCGCAGCTGATCCACGACCTGAAGAACGCGAACCCGCAGGCCCGCATCCACGTGAAGCTGGTCTCCGAGGTCGGCGTCGGCACGATCGCCGCAGGCGTTTCGAAGGCGCACGCGGACGTCGTACTGATCTCCGGGCACGATGGTGGCACTGGCGCGGCGCCGCTGACGTCGCTCAAGCACGCAGGTGGTCCGTGGGAGCTCGGCCTGGCCGAGACCCAGCAGACGCTGCTGCTCAACGGGCTGCGCGACCGGATCGTCGTACAGACCGATGGTCAGCTCAAGACCGGCCGGGACGTCGTGATCGCGGCGCTGCTGGGAGCGGAGGAGTACGGGTTCGCCAGTGCGCCGCTGGTCGTGTCGGGCTGCATCATGATGCGCGTCTGCCACCTGGACACCTGCCCGGTCGGCGTCGCCACCCAGAACCCGGTCCTGCGGGAGCGCTTCTCGGGCAAGCCGGAGTTCGTGGTGAACTTCTTCGAGTTCATCGCCGAAGAGGTCCGCGAGTACCTGGCGGAGCTCGGGTTCCGGACGCTGGAAGAGGCGGTCGGGCACGCCGAGGTGCTGGACATCAAGCGCGCGGTCGACCACTGGAAGGCCGACGGTCTCGATCTGACGCCGATCCTGCACGTGCCGTCGCTGCCCGAGGGCGCCTCCCGGCACCAGGTCATCGAGCAGGACCACGGCCTCGACAAGGCCCTGGACAACGAGCTGATCCGGATCTGCCGGCCGGCGCTCGAGAACGGCGAACCGGTCCGGGCCCAGCTCGCGATCCGCAACGTCAACCGGACCGTCGGGACCATGCTCGGCCACGAGATCACCAAGCGGTACCGCGCGGCCGGGCTGGCCGACGGCACCATCGACCTGACCTTCACCGGGTCGGCCGGAAACTCGTTCGCCGCCTTCGTCCCGCGCGGTGTCACGCTGCGCCTCGAAGGCGACGCGAACGACTACGTCGGCAAGGGGCTGTCCGGTGGCCGGGTCGTCATCCGCCCGGACCGGCACGCCCGGTTCGACGCGGCCGACCAGATCATCGCCGGCAACGTCATCGCGTACGGCGCGACGTCCGGCGAACTGTTCATCAGTGGTGGCGCCGGGCAACGGTTCTGTGTCCGGAACTCCGGAGCCACCGCGGTCGTCGAGGCAGTCGGCGACCACGCCTGCGAATACATGACCGGCGGGCGCGTCGTCGTACTGGGCGCTGTCGGACGGAACTTCGCAGCGGGCATGTCGGGCGGCGTGGCCCACGTGCTCGACCTGGACCGCGCCCTGGTGAACAAGGAGCTGGTCGACCTGCTCCCGCTCACCGAGGCCGAGTCCGACCTGTTGCAGGACCTGGTCCGGCGTCATCACGAGGAGACCGGTTCGGAGCGGGCAGCCAAGCTGCTCGGCGACTGGCAGGCGGCCGGTTCGCGGTTTACAACAGTGATGCCCCGCGACTACGCCCGGGTTCTGGCAGCCAAGGCGGCTGCCGAACGCGACGGGCTGGACGAGGACGCCACCACGCGAGCGATGATGGAGGCCATCTGATGGCTGACCCGAAGGGTTTTCTCACCACTGGTCGTGAGGTCGCCGAGCGGCGTCCGGTCGAGGAGCGGTTGCAGGACTGGAAAGAGGTCTACCCCGGTGGACCGGGCAAGGCGCTGCTGCCGATCATCACCAAGCAGGCCGGCCGCTGCATGGACTGCGGGATCCCGTTCTGCCACAGCGGCTGCCCGCTGGGCAACCTGATCCCGGAGTGGAACGACCTGGTCTGGCGGGACGACTGGTCCTCGGCGATCGAGCGGTTGCATGCCACCAACAACTTCCCGGAGTTCACCGGGCGGCTGTGCCCGGCACCGTGCGAGACCTCGTGCGTGCTCGGCATCAACCAGGACCCGGTCACGATCAAGAACGTCGAGGTCGCGATCATCGACAAGGCCTGGGAGACCGGGCACGTCCGGCCGCAGCCGCCGGAGTGGCTGACCGGCAAGACGATCGCGGTCGTCGGCTCCGGCCCGGCCGGGCTGTCCGTCGCGCAGCAGCTGACCCGCGCCGGGCACACGGTCGCGGTCTACGAGCGCGCCGAGGCGCCGGGCGGGCTGCTGCGGTTCGGCATCCCCGAGTTCAAGATGGAGAAGGAACAGGTCGACCGCCGGATCCAGCAGATGAAGGAAGAGGGCACGGTCTTCCGGTCCGGCGTCAACGTCGGCGTGGACGTCACCGGTACGCAGCTCAAGCAGCGCTACGACGCGGTCGTGATCGCGACCGGCGCCACCGCGGCGCGTGATCTGCCGGTGCCGGGTCGTGAGTACGGCGGTATCCACCAGGCGATGGAATACCTGCCGCAGGCCAACCGGGTCGCTCTCGGCAAGCCGGTCGAGGACCAGATCGTTGCCACCGGCAAGGACGTGGTCATCATCGGTGGCGGCGACACCGGCGCCGACTGCCTCGGTACGGCGCACCGCCAGGGCGCGCGCTCGGTCACCCAGCTCGAGATCATGCCGCGGCCCGGTGACGACCGGCCGGCCGGTCAGCCGTGGCCGACGTACCCGATGATCTACCGGGTCGCCTCGGCGCACGAGGAGGGCGGCGAGCGCGTGTACGCCGTCTCCACGGTGAACTTCGAGGCCGATGCCGACGGCAACGTCTCCGGGCTGAACCTGGTCGAGGTGAAGTTCGAGGGCGGCAAGTTCAACCCGGTCGAGGGCTCGGAGCGGACCATCCCCACGCAGCTCGTGCTGCTGGCGATGGGCTTCCTCGGCCCCGAGCGCGAGGGCTTCCTCGAGCAGCTCGGTGTCGAGCTCGACGAGCGTGGCAACGTCAAGCGGGACAAGAACTACCACACCTCGGTCGAGGGCGTCTTCGCCTGCGGCGACGCCGGCCGCGGCCAGTCGCTGATCGTCTGGGCGATCGCCGAAGGCCGTTCCTGCGCCAACGGCGTCGACGCCCACCTCACCGGTTCCTCCACCCTCCCCACCCCCATCCCACCCACCGCCCGCCCCCTCGCCGTCTGACCCGCCCCCATTTGGCTGGCTAGGCACCGCCGTTGGGGGTTTTGCACTCTGGTTAAGGGTGCCGAACCCCTGATTTGCGTGGCTAGCCAGGCAAATTCGGTACGGCGGGGTGGTGGGGTCGGTTGATTGGGGGGAGGGGGCCGATAGGTTGGAGTTGTGGTCAGGCGGTTGGTGACGAAGAGGCGGGTCCGCGCGGTGGCGCCGTGGGCCGGGCTGTTCGTGCTCTGGGCGGTGACCACGGTGCTGATCGGGGCGATGGGGTTCTCCCACGACTCCGAGCGGGTCACCATCGGGGCGCACGCGGCAACGATCTCGCCGACGTTCGACGGGCACGCGACACTCGACCTCGGCGCGGTACTGCCCCGGTTGCGGATCGCAACCGATACACCAGGCGGGATCGGTGTGAACGTCGACGTACAGGAGACTGACGCCGACAACCTGACCGAGCTGCTCAACCGGGACGCGTTGATCGCCTCGCAGCCCGACGGTGAGATCGCGCGGATCCAGCAGGTCATCCAGGAGATGGCGATCGACAACCTGGTCGCCGGGGCCGGTTCCGGGCTGCTCGTGGTCGTGGTGGTGACGACCTTGTGGACGTCGCTCGGTCGTCGCCGGCGCCGGGAGCTGTGGGATCTCGTGCACCGCCACGAACGGCGGTTCGAGCACCGCGCGATCGTCGTACTGGTCGCGATGCTGATCACGATCGCGTCGATCTTCGGACCAGGACGGATGCGTACGGCGGAGGTCGCGCCGACCGAATGGCGGCCACTGGCCGAACTGCTCCCGCAACTGTCGCTCGATCCGCGGCTGAAGCGGGTCGAGGTGGCGTCCGGGTTCTCCACGACCGGTGGGGTCGGGGTGATCAAGACGGCGGTGCAGACGTACGAGCGCTCCACCGAGTTCTACGGGCGGCTGCGTGAGCAGGTCAGCCGGGTCGGTGGCCGGATCCACCAGGCGACCGAGAAGGAAACCGTTGCCCTGCTGGTCTCGGACCGCCACGACAACATCGGGATGGACCCGGTCGCCAGCGAGGTCGCCAAGGTGGCCGGCGCGAAGCTGCTGATCGACGCCGGTGACGACTCGTCGTCCGGGCAGTCGTGGGAGGTGTTCAGCATCCACTCGCTGCGAGAGCACTTCAAGGACCTCAAGGTGGTCGCGGTGGCCGGCAACCACGACGCCGGTGGGCACATCGAGGACGCGATGCGCAAGAACGGCTTCACCGTGCTCGACAGCAAACCGGTCGAGGTCGAGGGCATCCGGTTCCTGGGCGACAGCGACCCGACCAAGACGGGGCTCGGCAGCGCGGACAGCCCCGGCGACGAGACGACCGCCGAGCAGTCCAAGCGGCTCGCTGACGTCGCCTGCGCGCAGCCGGACGACAAACGCATCTCGACGATGGTCGTCCACGATCCGTCCTCGTTCGCCGACACGGCCGCCCGGGGCTGCGCGACGCTGCTGCTGTCCGGACATCTGCACCGGCAGGTCGGGCCGGAGACGAAGGTCGTCGACGAGCGGCCGGTGACGACGTACACGAACGGCACGACCGGGGGAGCGGCGTACGCGTTCGCACTCGGGTACACCCTGCGGCGGCCGGGCGAGATGACGCTGGTCACCTATACCGACGGCAAGCCGATCGGCCTCCAGACGGTCACCGCCGGGCTGGCCGGCGAGCTCACCGTCGGCGCCTACACCCCCTTGCCCTCCTGACTTTTCAGGCTCTGCCGCGGCTCGTCACAAGGTGGTGACCCGCAAGTAATGGGGGTGGACCAGCGGAGCAGTGGTCTTGTAGGAGTAGGGTTTTGTGACGTGCGTCGCGCAAAGATCGTTTGTACGCTCGGCCCGGCTACTGCCGCCCCCGAGCGCATCCTGGAACTCGTCCAAGCCGGTATGGACGTGGCTCGTCTCAACCTGAGCCACGGTGCCCATGCCGAGCACGAGCGGATCTATCAGCGGATCCGCACCGCCGCCGCCGAGACCGGCAAGAACGTCGGCATCCTGGTCGACCTGCAGGGTCCGAAGATCCGGTTGGCCGAGTTCGCCGAAGGCAAGGTCACGCTGACCTACGGTGAGCGGTTCACCATCACCACCCGGGAGGTGCCGGGTGACGTGACCATCTGCGGAACGACGTACGACGGTCTGCCCGGCGACGTGAAACCCGGCGACCAGCTGCTCATCGACGACGGCCGGATCGCGCTCGTCGCCGAGGAGGTGACCGCGACCGACGTGGTCTGCCGCGTCACCGTCGGCGGGCCGGTGTCGAACCACAAGGGCATCAACCTGCCCGGCGTCGCGGTCAGCGTGCCGGCGATGTCCGAGAAGGACGTCGAGGACCTGCGGTGGGCGCTGCACCTGCCCGCCGACATGATCGCGCTGTCGTTCGTCCGGGACGCCGCCGACATCCTGCTGGTGCACAAGATCATGGACGAGGAGGGCCTCCGGCTCCCCGTCATCGCCAAGATCGAGAAGCCGCAGGCGGTCGCCAACCTGGACGAGATCGTCGAGGCCTTCGACGGCTTCATGGTCGCCCGCGGTGACCTCGGCGTCGAGCTCCCGCTCGAAGAGGTGCCGCTGGTCCAGAAGCTGATCATCGACCAGGCCCGGCTGAACGCGAAGCCGGTGATCGTCGCCACCCAGATGCTGGAGTCGATGATCTCCGCCCCGCGCCCGACCCGGGCCGAGGCCTCCGACGTCGCCAACGCCGTCCTCGACGGCGCCGACGCGGTGATGCTGTCCGGTGAGACCAGCGTCGGCCGGTTCCCGATCGAGACCGTCAACACGATGGCCCGGATCGTCGAGTCGACCGAGGAACACGGTCTGTCCCGGATCAAGGAGATGGAGTGGGAGCCGCGCACCAAGGGCGGCGTCATCGCCCGCGCGGCCGCCGACGTGGCCGAGCGTCTCGACGCCAAGCTGCTGGTCGCGTTCACCCAGTCCGGTGACACGGCGCTCCGGCTGGCCCGGTACCGCACCGAGATCCCGGTGCTGGCCTTCACGCCGGTCCCGTCGGTGAGTTCGTGGCTGAGCGTTGTCTGGGGCATCGAGACCCACATCGTCCCGACCGTCGACCACACCGACGAGATGGTGCGTCAGGTCGACCAGCGCCTGCTGGAGCTGGGCAAGCTGCAGAAGGGCGACCTGGTGGTCATCGTCGCCGGTTCGCCGCCCTCGATCCCCGGCTCCACCAACGCCCTGCGCGTCCACCGCATGGGTGACGCCATCGAAGGCCGGGCCCCGGCCTACCGCACTCCCAACCCGTAAGACGTGCTTCGAGGCGGACAGCTGATCAGCTGTCCGCCTCGTGGTGTTCTCAGGCGTTGACGGTGGTCGGGGTCGCGGTGCCGTAGTGCTTGGCGTAACCGTTCTCCACCCCGACCAGGATCTCGACGATGTCGAAGTAGTGATCCCAGAACAGCGTCTCGCGGAGCGCCTCGATGACCAGCTGGAAGGCTTCGTGGTCATCGGCCTCCCACACCCAGATGTCCGTGACGCGGGCCGAGTAGAACTCGGTGTCGTAGAAGCGTGAGCGGACGTTGCTGACCCGCTCGCGCACCGTCGGCAGTACGGCGGTCTCGAACGCCTCGATGCGTTCGGGCACAGTCAGATCAAGCCACTCGCGGCGGGTCTTGACGAGGATGAAGGCCGTCAGTTCGCTCATGTGTACGCCCCTGCGGTGATGTCCTCGATCAGGCCGGGGCCGGTGGGTTTCCAGCCGAGCAGATCGCGGGTGATGTCCGACTTCGCGGTCATCGTGGTGGCGAAGAAGTGACCGACGACCCCGAAGTGCTCGGCCGCCTCGGCCGGGTCGATCGACGTGACCGGTACGGCGAGCGCCGTACCGAGTGCTTCGGCAATCGCCTTGGTGGTGATGGCCTCCTCGGCTACCGCGTGCAGGCGTGATCCGGCCGGCGCCTGCTCGATGGCGAGCCGGATCAGCTGCGCCGCGTCGGTGCGATGGACGGCCGACCAGGTGCTCTCGCCATCGCCGATGTAGCCGGACACACCGTGCTTGCGCGCGGCAGCCGCGAGCCAGGTCACGAACCCCCAGTCCCCGCGCCCGTGCACCGACGGCGCGAACCTGACCGCCGAGGCCCGCACGCGCCGTACGGCGGATTCCAGCGCAAGGTTCTCGCTGCCCCCTCGGTCCGAACCGGGGCCGACCGCTGGAGACGGGTCGGACTCGAGTACCGAGCGGCCTTCGGTGATGCCCGACAAGCCGTTGGCGATCACGAACGGCCGATCGGAGCCGGCCAGGGCGTCGAGCATGGTCTCGACCGCGGCCCGCTCCGCACGGTCGGACTCTGCCGGGTTGCCCCAGTCGTGCTTATTGGCCAGGTGTACGACGGCATCCGCCTGAGCGGCGCCGTCCCGGAGCGAGTCGAGGTCGTCGAGGTCGCCGCGATGAGCGAGCGCGCCCTTCGCGGTGATCTTGGCGGCCGATTCGTCCGAGCGAGCCAGCCCGACGACCTCATGGCCGGCGGTAAGCAGCTCGTCGACGGTGGCGGACCCGATCCAGCCGGATGCTCCAGTGATGAAGACACGCATGTCGTGTCCCTCCCTCTCAATTTCGGTGCACTGTGTCCAGTAATCTAGCAATATCGAGTCACCGTGTCCAGGTATAGTGCTGTCATGGAGCACGCCAAGGTCGGCCGCCCGCGCAGCGAACAGGCCAGAGAAGCCGTCCTGCACGCCGTCGACGACCTCCTCGTCGAATCCGGCTACGCGGCCATGTCCATGAAAGGCATCGCCGAACGCGCCGGCGTCTCCCGCCAAACGGTCTACCGCTGGTGGTCCACCAAGGCCGAGATCCTCTTCGAGGCCAGCGCCACCGACGCCGAAGAAGAACTAGCCGTAACCCCCACCGGCAACCCCCAAGCAGACCTCGCCGCCTACCTGACGGCCCTCATCCACTTCCTCGCCCACTCCCAAGCCGGCATCGCCTACCGAGCCCTCCTCGGCGAAGCCCAGCACGACCCCGAAGTAGCCCGCCTGGTAGCCACCAAAGACGTCCTAGGCGACAGCGCCCGCACACTCCTCGCCCAAGCCCTCCCCGCCGCCTCCCCGGACCAAGCCGCCCCCCACCTCATCGGCCCCACCTTCTACGCCATCATGACCGGCCAAAACCCAGCCCACCTCAACCCCGCCGAGCTAGCCCGCACGTTCCTCGCCGGGCGCGAGCACTAAGCCTTCGGCCCCACCAGTTCGTCGAGTCGGGCCACACCTTCCCGCCGCGCAACCGACAACGCGTTCCGCCGCGGCATCCGCCAAGGAACGCCGAGCCGCGTGAGTGCCTCCTGGCACAACCCCATGATGTCGGCCGACTCGTTGGAGAACTGGTACCGCGGATACTCGTACCGCTTCACCACCCCGCCGACACTCCGCGTCGCCCAGTTCGCCGCCCGGCACCCGTCGGAGTTGAACAACCCACGGACGAAGAGCTCCGGTTGCGCGGCGACGATCTCTTGCTGCCAAGCCGCCAGCTCGATCCGCCGCAGGTGCTTCGGGCCCGAACCCTGCTGAGGAAACAGACAAGGCCAGTGCTTCCAGTACGACACCACCGAGGTGTAGCCAATGGCCTGCGTCCGATGCACCGGCCGAGTCGGATGTACGGCGGCGATCACCGCCGCGACCTCGTCGGTCAGCCGCGGGTACTTGTCGTCGCACGCGATCCGCAACGCGTACACCTGCCGCCGATGCTCCGACAGGCAGCCGTCGCCTAGATACCACCCGAGCAGATGCGCGTACTCCGCAGACATCGGCTGTTCGGTGCATCGCGGACACCCACTCGATCGTGGCTCCCGGTCGGCGTTGTCACGCCAGTCGCGCAGAGTGGAACGACTCACCCCAAGACGCTTGCCGATCGCGCTGAGGCTCTCACCACGCGCCATCGCCTCACGGGCCTCGATCCGCACCTTCTCGTCGTACACAAGACGAGAATCGCAAGCCCTACAGACGAAAACTGTGCCCTGGGTGGGATTCGAACCCACACTGTATGCTGTTTGAGAGCATCATCTCTGCCGTTGGATTACCAGGGCTTCTGGCGATATTTGTCAGTTCTAGATCCTAGCCCATCGAGGTGCCTGAACCGCAAATTGTCGGTCGGCTTCGAGAGCATGAGGCATGGGGCACATCAGGTCGCAGGAGACGGTTGATTCCGCGTTGCGGATGTCGGACGAGGGGTTCAGTGACCGGGCCAACGCGGCCAAACATGGCGTTGCCATCAAGACGATCCGGCGGTGGCGGAGGCTGTATCAGCGGCGCGGGCTGCCGCGTGGGACCGGATTTCAAGGGACGCCGTGTCCGCGGTGTGACGGCGCGTACCTGGATGAAGCGGCGTACGCGTTGCTGCTGGGGTGGTATCTGGGCGACGGCTCCATCGCCAGGGCTCGGCGAGGTGTGTTCACGCTGCAGATCGCCAACGATGCCAAGTATGCGGATCTCAATCGGGAGATCGTCGAGACGATCGTTCGGGTGAAGCCGACGGCAAGTCCGGTTCCACGGAGCCGGCCAGGGGCGATTATGACCGAGGCGCGGTGGAAGCACTGGCCTTGTGTGTTTCCGCAGCATGGGCCTGGGCGGAAGCACCTGCGCAAGATCGAGTTGGTGGACTGGCAGCTCGAGATCGTTGCCGAGTACCCCGAACAGCTCCTGCGGGGACTGTTTCACTCGGACGGCTGCCGGATCTTGAACTGGGCGAGCAAGCCAGGACGAGACAAGCGATACGAATACGTGCGCTACCAGTTCGCCAACGAGTCCGACGACATTCGGAAGATCCTGACCGACGCGTTGGATGTGCTGGGGATTCCTTGGCGGCAGCCGCGGCGGAATGTGATCGCGGTGAGTCGGAAGGAAGGGGTGGAGAGGCTTGATACGTTCGTCGGTCCGAAGAGTTGAGAGGGGGCTCGATACAGTGTTCACCGTGACTGCTAAGCGTGTGGTGATCGCTGAGGACGAGGCGTTGATCCGGATGGATCTGGCCGAGATGCTGGCCGAGGAGGGGTACGACGTCGTCGGGCAGGCGGGGGACGGGGAGGAGGCTATCCGGCTGGCGAGCGAGTTGCGGCCGGATCTGGTGATCCTGGACGTGAAGATGCCGAAGCTGGACGGGCTGAGCGCGGCGGAGAAGATCGCGGGGGAGCGGATCGCGCCGGTGCTGATGCTGACGGCGTTCTCGCAGCGTGAGTTGGTGGAGCGGGCGCGGGACGCGGGGGCGATGGCTTATCTGGTGAAGCCGTTCTCGAAGGCGGACCTGTTGCCGGCGATCGAGATCGCGGCGTCGCGATATGTGGAGCTGGCCGAGCTGGAGCGCGAGGTGGCGGATCTGGCCGAGCGGCTGGAGACGCGCAAGCTGGTGGACCGGGCGAAGTCGGTGCTGCAGACCAAGTTCGGGCTGTCGGAGCCGGACTCCTTCCGGTGGATCCAGAAGACCGCGATGGACAAGCGGGTGTCGATGCGGCAGGTGGCCGAGCTGGTGGTGGACGAGGCCGGCGGCAGCTGATCGCCGGTACGGCGGCCTGGTTGCCGACGGCATCGATCACGCGAACTGCCCGTCGGGGCGACCGCGGGCCGGGGCGGACGGGCGACGTACCGGCGGTGTGCGGTCCGCAGGGGCACGGATTGTCACCCGAAGGTGATATCTGGTGAAGATTTGTCACGGACGGTACCGGATGCGGCAATTTCAGAGTCGTGATCCTTCACGCAATCGACTGATCTACTGACTCTGTGTCATCGGATTAGCGCTGGGACAGTTCTCAGAATGCAAGATGGTCCTTACAGCTGTAACGACCTCACAACACAGCCAGTGCGCTGTTCGCTTGGGAGCACCCGGCGGTCTAACCTGCGGATGCTCGCGGCAAACGCGGGAGTCCGGGGATCGGCCGGACTATCCAGACATGGGAGGAACAGTGCACCAGCGTTCCGTAGTAAGGGTCGGCGCGTCGCTGATCGTTGCGTCGTTGGCCCTGACTGCCTGCGGTTCTCGCAGTGGTGGCGACAACGCCGGGGGGAGTGGCGGCAGCACCAAGACCGCCAAGATCGGCATCATCGCCCCGCTGTCGGGTGACCTGTCGGCGCTGGGCCTCGGTATCCAGCACTCCGTCGAGCTGGCCATCAAGCAGGCCAACGACAACAACACGATCCCGGGCTGGAAGCTCGAGGCCGTGCCGAAGGACGACGAGGGCAAGACCGAGCCGGGCAAGAACGCGGCCACCGCGCTGGCCGGCGACAAGGACGTCATCGGCGTCGTCGGCACGCTGAACACCAGCGTCGCCCAGCAGGTGCAGCCGGTGCTCGACCCGAAGCACATCGTCCAGGTCTCGCCGGCCAACACCGGCCCGGGCCTGACCCAGGGTGCGGACTGGCAGACGGCGCCGAAGCGCCCGTACACCAACTACTTCCGGACCTGCACGACCGACGCGGTCCAGGGCCCGTTCGCGGCCCGGTACCTGTACGAGACCGCGAAGATCACCAAGGTCGCCACGATCCACGACAAGAAGGCCTACGGCCAGGGTCTGGTCGGCACCTTCACCGAGGAGTTCAAGAAGCTCGGTGGCACCGTCGTCGCGGCGCAGACGATCAACCCCGACGACACGAACTTCAACGCGGTCATCTCGGCGGTCAAGCCGGCCGGGCCGCAGGCGATCTACTACGGCGGTGAGTACCCGCAGGCCGGGCCGCTGTCGCAGCAGATGAAGGCCGCCGGCCTGAACGTCCCGCTGATGGGCGGCGACGGCATCAAGGACCCGAAGTACATCACGCTGGCCGGTAAGAACAGCACCAACGACCTCTCGACCTCGGTCGGCGCCCCGACCGACTCGACCGAGGCCGGCAAGAAGTTCCTCGCCGACTACAAGACCGCCGGTTACAAGGAGGACTCCGCCGCGTACGGCGGTTACTCCTACGACGCCGCCAACGCGATCATCAACGCGCTGAAGACGTCGCTGGCCGGGGCCTCGGACGTGGAGTCGGCCCGGCAGAAGACGGTCGATGCCATGAGCCAGGTTTCCTTCGACGGCGTGACCGGCAAGGTCGCGTTCGACCAGTACGGCGACAGCACCTCCAAGGTGCTGACGGTCTACAAGGTCGACGCGGGTGCGTGGGCCACCGTGGAGACCAAGGCGTTCGAAACCAAGTAAGCAAGTCGACCTCATGTCTCGGGGGTGGGAGTGATCCTCCCGCCCCCGTGGCATGTCGGAACTGAGGCAGTTGGGAGGTCGACGTGGACCAGTTCTTCCAGCAGCTCGTCAATGGGCTGACCCTGGGATCGCTGTACGCCCTGATCGCCGTCGGGTACACCGTCGTCTACGGCATCGTGCAGCTCATCAACTTCGCCCATGGCGAGGTGTTCATGATCGGTGCGTTCGGCGCACTGACCACATACCTGTTGTTCTTCGAGGGCAAGACCTCGGTCTGGATCCTGCCGGTGATGATCATCGGCGCGATGATCGCGTCGGTCGGCACCGCGGTGCTGATGGAACGTGTCGCGTACCGTCCCCTGCGGAACGCGCCACGGCTGGCGCCACTGATCACCGCGATCGGCATCTCGGTGTTCCTCCAGGAGTTCATCCGGCTGATGTACGACCAGCCGGCCTGGACGGTCGTCGTGTTCGCCAGTGGCGCGCTCGCACTCGGGTACGTCGCCGGCGCGCGGCCCGGCCGGCCGAACCTGAACCACCCGGTGTCCAAGTGGTCCGATCGGGCCCCGCTGCTCGGTGCGGCCGGCGGTGCCGTCCTGCTCTGGATCGTCGCCCGCCTGGTCACCCGTGACCTGGGTGTGCTCACTGTCGGCGTGATCGTCGTCGGAGCGGTTGTCGGGACGGGCATCGGTCTGCTCGCGGCATCGCTGGCCAAGAAGACGGCTCGCGTCACGTTCAGCCCGCGGACGATCGCCACGGCTGCGGTCGTCGCGGCGGTCGCGGCCGAGATCGGCTGGGTGCTCTGGCGGACGCTGATCACCCATGTCGACTGGCCGAGTGCCAAGCAGAGCATCCCGTTCCCGCAGCTCGACGTGGTCTCCGGTACGGCGCTCAGCGTGGGCGGCGTGACGATCCAGCGCTCGGCGATCTTCACGGTCGCGGCGTTGGCGATCTGCGCCATCGGGTTGTGGTTCTTCATCAACCGGACCCGCGTCGGCCGCGGTATGCAGGCCGTCTCGCAGGACCCGGACACCGCTCGCCTGATGGGCATCAACGTCGACCGGATCATCGTGGTCGCGTTCGCCCTGGGCGCTGTGCTCGCTGCGATCGCAGGTGTATCGCAGGGACTGCAGAACAGCAACATCCAGTACCGGATGGGCTTCCTGGCCGGTCTGAAGGCGTTCACCGCCGCCGTACTGGGTGGTATCGGCAACATCTACGGCGCTGTCGTCGGTGGCCTCGTGCTCGGGGTCGTCGAGGCGATGGCGACGCAGTACATCCCCGGGCAGTTCGGTGGTAGCACCTGGAAGGACGTCTGGGCGTTCGTGATCCTGATTCTGGTACTGGTGTTCAGGCCGCAGGGCCTGCTGGGCGCGAGGGTGGTGGACCGCGCATGACGGACGTACGTACCGAAACCGCGGCGGTGCCGGAGGTTCCGGCCCCGCCGAAGGCCAAGCCGATCGCCTGGCCGCTCGGCCTGGCCGGGGTGGCCCTGGTGATCGTCGGGTCGTTCCTGTCCTGGAGCTACGACGGCACGATCCTGAACGACCTGTCGATCGACTTCTATCCCGGCGGTCTGCAGATCCTGACGATCATCGTCGCGGTGGTCGCACTCGTGCTGCTGCTGATCGAGAAGGGCCTGCTGGGCGGTCTGGGTTCCTTTGTGGACTCGGCCACCGGCCTGCGCGCGCTCGGCGCCGGCCTGTCGTTCTACATGGTGCTGGTGCTGGCCGCGATCTCGACCGAGTCCGACGGCCTGATCAACGTCAACCCCGGTGGTTACGTCACGCTGGCCGGCGGGCTCCTGATCGCTGTCGGCGCCTGGATGCTGCCGTTGCGGCAGTTGCGGTCGATGAGCGAGGCGAAGCTGCCGGCCTGGGCCGACATCCTCGCGATCGCGGTGCTGATGGCAGCGCTGCTGTTCGTCGCGGCGTACGCGCTCGGGCTCGAGGACGCCTGGTCGTTCATCCTCTGCCTGGTGTTCATCACCACGGTCGTGGTGGCGCTGTTCCGGACCGGCGCGATGTCGTGGCTGTCGCACGCCGGGCAGCGGCACCGCAAGGTGCTGACGCTGGCGTCGTTCGCGGTGGCGTTCCTGTTCCCGTTCACGCAGAACGGGTCGGACGCGAACATGTCGATCGCGACCTCGGTGCTGGTCTTCGCGGCCACCGCGATGGGCCTGAACATCGTCGTCGGTCTGGCCGGTCTGCTCGACCTCGGGTACATCGCGTTCCTGGGTTCGGGTGCGTACGTCGCGGCGACCCTGTCGGAGTCGGCGTTCGCGACGATCGGCTGGAAGCCGCCGTTCCTGGTGGTGGTCCTGGTCGGTGCCTGTGTCGCGGCCCTGCTGGGTCTGGTGATCGGTTCGCCGACGCTGCGCGTCTCGGGTGACTATTTGGCCATCGTGACGCTGGGCTTCGGTGAGATCTTCCGGTTCGCGATGTTCAACCTGGACGGCAACAACGGCCCGAACCTGACCAACGGGCCGAACGGTATCCCCGGTATCCCGGACCTGGTGCTGTTCGGCTTCGACTTCGGCACCACCCGGGCGCCGTTCGGGTTCGAGCTGACCCGTTTCTCGAACTACTACTTCCTGCTGCTGATCCTGACCGGCGGTGTCATCCTGACGTTCTCCCGGCTGAACAACAGCCGGATCGGGCGCGGCTGGGTGGCGATCCGGGAGGACGAGAAGGCGGCCGAGGCGATGGGCGTGAACGTCTTCGGGCTGAAGCTGCTCGCGTTCGCGGTCGGTGCGTTCCTGGCCGGTCTGGCCGGCACCATCAAGGCCCACCAGGACGGCGCGGTCAGCCCGGACCAGTACATCTTCCTGGAGTCGGCGTTCCTGCTCGCCGCGATCGTGCTCGGCGGGATGGGCACCATCGCCGGTGTGTTGCTGGGAGCAACGATCCTGAAGCTGTTGCCGGAGAAGCTGCGGTTCTTCTCGGAGTACCGGCTGCTGCTGTTCGGCATCACGCTGGTGCTGATGATGCGCTTCCGGCCCGAGGGGCTGGTGGCGAGCAGACGGCGGCAGCTCGAGTTCCACGAGGAGGACGAGCACCTGGCCGAAGCAGTGGAGAGCCAGCTCGTCGAGGAGGCGAAATGAGCGTCCAGGACACGGTGCCGGCCACTGCGGCACCGACCGTCGGCGAACCGGTGCTCGAGGCAACCGGTGTGACGATGCGCTTCGGTGGTCTGCTGGCGGTCAACAACGTCAACCTGACCGTCCGCCAGGGCGAGATCGTCGGACTGATCGGCCCGAACGGTGCCGGCAAGACGACGTTCTTCAACTGTCTGACCGGGCTCTACAAGCCGACCAGCGGCCAGGTGCGGTTCGCGCCGACGCCGTACCAGAAGGCGCAGCGGCCGATCAAGCGGAAGGTCGCGATCAACGGCCAGGAGACGACGCTGGAGGAGCTGGAGATTCCGCAGCAGGCTCCGGCGTCGGTCACCCTGACTCCGCCGGTGGCGAGCGCCCTCGCGGCGCTGCCGCCCAAGCCGCGGGCGGTCGTCCGGGCCGGAATGGCCCGGACGTTCCAGAACATCCGGTTGTTCGCGAACATGACGGCGCTCGAGAACGTCATGGTCGGCCGGTACTGCCGGACGTCGGCGGGTGCGCTCACCTCGGTGCTGCACGGCCCGAAGTTCCGTCGCGAGGAGGCGGCCACCCGGGCCCGTGCCCAGGAGCTGCTCGAGTTCGTCGGGCTCGGCCGGTCGGCCGAGCACCTGGCCCGGAACATGCCGTACGGCGACCAGCGGCGGCTCGAGATCGCGCGGGCGCTGGCCACCGACCCGAAGCTCATCCTGCTGGACGAGCCGACGGCCGGGATGAACCCGCAGGAGACCAAGCAGGCGATGGACCTGATCTTCAAGATCCGGGACGCCGGCCTGGCGGTCGTGGTGATCGAGCACGACATGCGGTTCATCTTCAACCTTTGTGACCGGGTGCTCTGCCTGGTCCGTGGTGAGACCCTGATCGAGGGCACACCGGGTGAGGTGCAGTCCGACCCGCGGGTGATCGAGGCCTACATCGGCACCGGCGAGGACGACGACGATGACGACGAGGAGGTGCAGGCATGACGACAGCACCTGACAGCACGCAGGACCGGCCGCTGACGGCGATGCTCGAGGTCCGCGACCTCGAGGTTGCCTACGGCAAGATCGTCGCGGTGAAGAAGATCAGCTTCAGCGTGGAGCAGGGGCAGGTGGTGTCGCTGATCGGCACCAACGGCGCCGGCAAGACCACCACGCTGCGGACGATCTCGGGTCTGCTCCGGCCGACCCACGGCGAGATCTGGTTCCAGGGCGAGCGGATCGACAACGTCGCCGCGCACGACATCGTCACCCGCGGGCTGGCGCACTCGCCGGAGGGCCGGCGGATCTTCCCGCGGCTGACCGTCGAGGAGAACCTGCTGCTCGGCGCGTTCTCGCGCCGGGACCCGGCCGGTGTCCGCACCGACCTGGATGCGGCGTACGACCTGTTCCCGATCCTGGGGGAGCGGCGCAAGCAGCCGGCCGGGACGTTCTCCGGTGGTGAGCAGCAGATGCTGGCGATGGGCCGGGCGATGATGAGCCGGCCGAAGCTGCTGATGCTGGACGAGCCGTCGATGGGTCTGTCGCCGATCATGATGAAGCGGATCATGTCGACGGTGACCGAGCTGCAGAAGCAGGGCACCACGATCCTGCTGGTGGAGCAGAACGCCCAGGCCGCCCTGAAGCGGGCGGACTTCGGCTACGTGCTGGAGGTCGGTCAGATCAAACTGTCCGGCACCGGCCGCGAGCTCCTGGTCAACGACGACGTCCGCAAGGCCTACCTCGGCGAGGACTGACCGACCGCATTTGCCTGGCTAGCCAGGCAGATTGGGGGTTCCGCACTCTGAACCAGGGTACGGAACCCCCAATTTCGCTGGCTAGCCAGCGAAATGGCCGGCCAGCGAAATGGCCGGCCAGCGAAATGGTCGGGTGGGGGATGGTCGGGTGGGGGATGGTCGGGGTGGGGGATGGCCCGGTGGGGAGTGGTCAGCTGCGGAGAACCACCAGCAGCTGAACGAGGAGGGGCGCGACGATCAGGGCGGGCAGCATGTCCGCGACCGCGATCTGCTTGATCTTCAGCAGTCGCAGAGCAACACCGATCAGCATCACCCCACCAGTGGCCCCCAGCGCGGTCACGTGGGCTTCGGGCAGTACGTCGCCCAGTACGGCGCCGACCGCGGTCATCAGGCCCTGGATCACCAGTACGACGAGCGCCGACGCCATCACGCCCCAGCCGAGGGACGCGGCGAACGCGATCGAGGCGAAGCCGTCGAGCACCGCCTTGAGGAACAGCTGGTCCGCGCCGCGACCGAGTCCGTCGGACAACGCGCCGAGGAACGTCAGCGGGCCGACGCAGAAGACCATCGACGCGGTGACGAATCCTTCCACGAAGGTGCTCTCACCGTCGGCGCGTCGGAACCGGTGCTGCAGCCAGGCGCCGAATCCCTCCAGCCGCTGCTCGATCCGGAGCAGTGAGCCCGTGATGCCGCCGATCAGCATCGCGCCGAGCACGATGAGTACAGGTGCGCTGTCGCCGACCGCGTCGCTGAGGGCCTTGTCGCCCACGGTGAGTGCCGAGGTGATCGCGATCAGCAGTGTCACCAGGCCTAGTGCGTCGGTGACCAGATCGCGGGTGCGGTGACTCAGCCGATGCCCGACGAGCACACCGAGTGTCGACCCGGCCAGAACCGTTGCAACGTTGACGACAGTGCCGATTCCGATGAACAAACCAGGTCTCCGCTCACTCTGCAGGGCGCAGCTTTGCAAGTGACCCCTGAGGGCCTACTGTTGCGCGAGGGCGAGCGTATATCGGGCCCGTTCCGTTCACCTCGGGGGTGGACCAGACCCAGGAGGTCGCTGTGGCAGCTGCCATTGCGGTGAGGGACGCCCAGCGGGGTGATGCCGCCGCTTTGGTCGCGCTGTGGCGTGAGCTGACCACGACCGGTGCCAGCCGCTTGCCGGGGGTGCCGACGGTCGCCGCGGTGGAGGTTGCCGTCAGCAAGCATCTGTCCGACCCGTCGGGCCGGCTGGTCGTCGGGGAGCTGGACGGCCAGGTGCACGCGATGGCCTACCTGCGTCGGGCGGCGGTCAGCCCCCTGCACGACGACACCACGCTCACGGTCGAGTACCTGCACGTCAGTGACGCGGCCCGTCGGCACGGACTGGGCAAGGCGATGATCGCCGAGGCGGTCGCCTGGGCCGAGCACGAGAGCTGCCCGCACCTGGCCGTCGTCGCACCGGCGATCGCCCGGGAGGCGAACCGGTTCCTGGCCAGGCTCGGGCTCGGACAGGCCGGCGTACTGCGGTTCGCGAACACGCACACGGTCGCCCGCCGGCTCGCCGCCGAGCACGCGCCGAACCTGCTCGCCCTGCTGTCGTCGCGACGGTCCGTGATCGGCCAGCGCCGCGCTCAGCTCGCGCGGCCGGCCCTGGCCGAGTCGGTCAGCTACCCGCCGGAGCCTGAATCAGCTGGCAGGTGATCCGCGCCGTACAGACCCGCTTGTCGCGGTCGTCGGTGATGACGATCTCGTACGACGCGGTGGTCCGGCCGAGGTAGATCGGGGTCGCGACCCCGGTGACCGACCCGTCGCGGACGGCGCGGTGGTGGGTGGCGTTGATGTCGACACCGACCGCGACCTTCCCGTACGACGCGGCGTGCAGCGCGGCACCGACCGAACCGAGGCTCTCGGCGAGCACGCAGGACGCGCCGCCGTGCAGCAGTCCGTACGGCTGGGTGTTGCCCTTGACCGGCATGGTCGCGACGACCCGCTCCGGGGAGGCCTCGCTGATCGTGATGCCCATCAGTTGCAGCAGGCTGCCTTCGACGTCCATGCCGGGCGGGAGCGCGTTGATATCTGTCACCGCAGCAGCCTAACCGCCGTGTTCGGAAACTGTCCCAGGGAAGCACTAGAGTCGGTGTGTGGCTCCAGATACCGACTCTTCGACGATGACCAAGGATGCTGCGGTGGCAGGAAACGGCCGCCCGCGGGTCCTGCTGCTCGACGGGCATTCGCTTGCGTACCGCGCGTTCTACGCGCTGCCGGTGGAGAACTTCTCCACCTCGACCGGGCAGCACACCAACGCGGTGTACGGGTTCACCTCGATGCTGATCAACATGCTCCGCGACGAGCAGCCGACGCACATCTGCGTCGCGTTCGACGTGTCCCGCAAGACCTTCCGCTCCGAGCAGTACACGGAGTACAAGGCCGGCCGGACGAAGTCCCCGGACGAGTTCAAGGGACAGGTGTCGCTGGTCAAGGAGGTCCTGGACGCGCTCCGGATCCCGACCACGGAGATCGACGGCTGGGAGGCCGACGACATCATCGCGACGCTGGCGACCCAGGCCTCCGAGCAGGGCTTCGAGGTGCTGATCAGCTCCGGTGACCGCGACTCGTTCCAGCTCGTCAACGAGAACGTCACGGTGCTCTACCCCAAGCGCGGGGTCTCCGAGATCGCCCGGATGGACCCGGCCGCGGTCGAGGCGAAGTACGGCGTTCCCCCGCGGCTGTATCCTGACCTGGCCGCGCTGGTGGGGGAGAAGAGCGACAACCTGCCCGGCGTTCCGGGCGTCGGTGACAAGACTGCGGCCAAGTGGCTGAACCAGTTCGGTTCGCTGAACGATGTGATCGACCGTGTCAACGAGATCAAGGGCAAGGCCGGTGAGTCGCTGCGCGAGCACCTGTCCGACGTGATCCGGAACCGGCAGATCAACGAGCTGATCCGTGACCTCACCCTCGATGTCACCGTCGACGACCTGGTCCGGGTGCCGTGGGACCGCGAGCGGGTGCACACGCTGTTCGACAGCCTGGAGTTCCGGGTGCTGCGCGAGCGGCTGGTCGCCGAGCACGAAGAGGTCGACGCGACGGTCGAGCAGGGTTTCGAGCTGGATGGTGTGCAGCTGAAGCCGGGCGAGGTCGCGGCCTGGCTGCAGAAGCACGTGAGTGCCGGTCAGCGCGTCGGCGTCGCGGTGCAGGGCAGTTGGGGGCGCGGGACCGGGGAGATCACGGGGCTGGCGCTGGCCAACACCGAAGGTGCGGCGGCGTGGTTCGACCCGACCGTGCTGACGTCAGAAGACGAGACCGCCTGGAAGGCGTGGCTCGCGGATCCGAAGCAGCCCAAGGCTCTGCACGATGCGAAGGGCCCGCTGCTCGGTTTCCTGGAGCGCGGCTGGACGCTGGCCGGCCTCAGCTCGGACACCCAGCTGAGTGCGTATCTGGCGCGTCCGGACCAGCGGTCCTACGACCTGGCCGACCTGACCGTGCGGTATCTGAAGCGTGAGCTCCGGACCGAAGAGGTCGAGAATGGTCAGCTCAGCTTCGACGACGTCGAAGGCGGTCCGGCCGCGGACCACACGATGCTGCGGGCGCGCGCGATCGCCGACCTCGCGGACACGCTCGACGCCGAGCTCGAGAAGCAGGCCGGTACGGCGCTCCTCGCGGAGGTCGAGCTGCCGCTGATCGACGTGATCGCCGGGATGGAGCGCGACGGCATCGCGGTCGACCGCTCGTATCTCGAGGAGCTGGAAGAGCGGTTCGCGACCGGTGTGCGCGAGGCGGCGACCGCGGCGTACGAGGTGATCGGCAAGGAGATCAACCTCGGTTCGCCCAAGCAGTTGCAGGTGGTGCTGTTCGACGAGCTGCAGATGCCGAAGACGAAGCGGACCAAGACCGGCTACACCACGGACGCGGATTCGCTGCAGGCGCTGTTCGAGAAGACCGAGCACCCGTTCCTGGCGTACCTGCTCGCGCACCGCGACGCGACCCGGCTGCGGCAGACCGTCGAGGGTCTGCTCAAGACGATCAGCCCGCGGGATGCGCGGATCCACACCACGTTCAACCAGACGATCGCCGCGACGGGCCGGCTCAGCTCCACCGACCCGAACCTGCAGAACATCCCGATCCGCACCGAGGAGGGCCGCCGGATCCGGCAGGCGTTCGTCGTCGGCGAGGGCTACGAGTCGCTGATGTCGGCCGACTACAGCCAGATCGAGATGCGGATCATGGCGCACGTCTCGAAGGACGAGGGCCTGATCGCGGCCTTCAACTCCGGCATGGACTTCCACTCGGTGACCGCGTCGCGGGTCTTCCAGGTCGAGCCGGGCGAGGTCACCCAGGAGCAGCGCGCCAAGATCAAGGCGATGAACTACGGCCTCGCCTACGGCCTGTCGGCGTACGGGCTGAGCCAGCAGCTGAAGATCGGCGTCGACGAGGCCAAGGGCCTGATGGACGAGTACTTCGAGGGCTTCGGTGGCGTCCGCGACTACCTGCGCAGCATCGTCCTCGAGGCCGGCAAGAGCGGCTACACCGAAACCATCCTCGGCCGCCGCCGCTACCTGCCCGACCTCACCAGCGACAACCGCCAGCGCCGCGAGATGGCCGAGCGGATGGCCCTGAACGCCCCCATCCAGGGCTCGGCCGCCGACGTCATCAAGATGGCCATGCTCAAGGTGGACTCGTCGCTGAAGTCCTCGGGCCTGCAGTCCCGGATGCTCCTCCAGGTCCACGACGAACTGGTCTTCGAAGTGGCCCCCGGCGAACGCGACCAGCTGGAAGAGCTCGTCCGCCGCGACATGGGCGCCGCCGTCGACATGGACGTCCCCCTCGACGTCTCCGTCGGCGTAGGCCGCACCTGGCACGAAGCCGCCCACTAGCACCTGCCCTACGACGAGCGCCGGCCGGCAAGGCCGGCGCTCGTTGCATTTCAGGTGACGTAGTACGGCGCTTCGTCGGGGGAGAGAGCCCGCTTGATGAAACGGAGTTCTTCGTCGCGCAGGGGTGGGAGGTTGGCGAGGGGCCACCAGCGGACGTCGGTGGACTCCTCGTCGTTGACGCGGGCTTCGCCGGAGATGGGGTGGCAGCGGAAGCAGAGGTCGAGGAACTGCACCTGGTCGCCGTTGGGGTAGGTGTGCGGCGGGAACGACTCGACGTTGAGGAGGCGCTCGACCTCGGCGTGGACGGCGGTCTCTTCGTGGATCTCGCGGACCAGGGCGACGGCCGGTTGTTCGCCGGGCTCGAGGATGCCGGCGGGCAGGGACCAGTGGCCGCTGTCGGCGCGCTGGACCAGGAGGACCTGGTCGTGGTCGTCGAGGACGACGGCGGTCAGGCCGGTGAGCCAGAGCAGGTCGTGACCGATCTTCTCGCGCAGCTCGAGGATGAACTTCGGGGTCGTCATGCGACGACCCTAGCGAACCTCCCGGCAACTTTCTTTCCTGAGGAAAGTAGTAGGGGTCGCTCCTTCACCCCTTTCGGACAGATCCGATCTCTGCCATCCTGCGGGGCATCCGAATCGTAGATCCTATCGGATATCTCACACACCGTAGCGGGAGGCGAGATGCGCAAGGACGTGAAGCGCCGGACGTTCGTGGCCGGAGCACTCGGAGTCGCCGCGACCGGCGGCAGTGGCCTGCTGAGCGGTTGCGGCTCCGGTACGGCGGACGCGGGCGCGGCACCGGAGAGCCTGACCCAGCCGGTCGCGGAGCTCGGTCCGGTGAAGCCGGGGATCAACTACCCACCGGGGTACGTCGGTCCGAAGGCGCGGCGGCAGCAGACGATCGTGACTGAGCCGGCGACGTTCACCGTGGTGGTCCCGCAGAGTCTCACCGTCGGCGACTGGAACAAGAACGAGTTCACCCGCTGGATGGAGCAGCAGACCGGGATCCGGATCCAGTGGCGGCAGGTGGCCGGCAAGGGCAACGACCCGGAGACGATGACGAAGGTCAACGCGATGATGGCGGCCGGCGACATCCCGGACGCGTTCCTCGGGATCACCTTCACCCGCTCGCAGCTCTACCTGTACGGCGCGCAGAACCTGTTCGTCGACCTGAATCCGTACCTGGAGCGGTACGCCCCGAACCTCCAGCTGGCGATGAAGGACTACCCCGAGACGCCGAAGCTGCTGGTCTCACCGGACAAGGGCGTCTACAGCTTCCCCGACTTCAACGACTGCTATCACTGTCGTGCCTCCAACGGCCGCGCGCTGCTCAACACCGAGTGGCTGCGCAAGGTGGGGCTGGCGATGCCGGAGACCACCGATGAATTCCGTGAGGTGCTGACCGCCTTCAAGAAGGCCGATCTCGCCGGCGGCGGCAAGACGATCCCGTTCGGTGGCTACAAGGACGCGCCGCTGGACACGTTCTTCATGAACTCGTTCCTCTACAACGCCGGTGATCCGTGGCTGGCCGTCAACGACGGCAAGGTCGAGGCCAACTACGTCAAGGACGAGTGGCGCGAAGGACTCAAGTACCTGCACGGCCTGTACGCCGACGGCCTGCTGGCGAAGGACATCTTCACCGCGAACGAGGACCAGATCAAACGGTACGGCGACAACCCCGGCACCGCGCTGCTCGGCGGCGCCCGCGTCTATTACTGGGGCACGTTGATGACGCTGGACCTCGTCGACCCCAAGGCCCGGTGGCGCGATTACGAGACCATGGACCCGCTGAAGGGACCGAACGGCGTACAGGTCGCACCGTGGGACTACCTCAAGGTCGGTCTCGAGGTGTCGACCCTGGTGGTGACCCGCAAGTGCAAGCGGCCTGACCTGCTGGTCCGGTGGGCCGACTATCAGCTCGATCTCGAGGTCGTCCTGCGTTCGTACGCCGGTCCGGACTTCCGCTGGTCGGTCAAGGGCGACAAGGGCATCAACGGCAAGCAGTCGATCTACGGCATGGACTCGTGGAACACCGACGCGACCAAGGGCAAGACCTGGGACCAGTACGGCGTCATGTACCGGTCCGGTGATTTCCGGCTGGCCGAGCGGGTGGACCCGAAGAAGCCGACGTTCGAGTCGCCGCTGTACGAGCAGACCCGCGATCACCTGTTCCCGCACCGGCAGCCGATGGAGCAGCAGTTCCCGCCGGTAACGCTCGAGGCCGACCAGGCCGCGCTGGACGCGGAGATCGGGCTGAACCTCAAGTCCGAGGTGACCGGCTCGATGGCCAAGTTCGTCACCGGCCGGCTCGACCCCGCCGACGACGGCCAGTGGAACGACTACAAGAGCCGGATCGGCCAGATCGGGCTGAAGCCGTACCTGGAGATCCAGCAGGCCGCCTACGAGACCTACCAGGGGTGATGAGGATGGCGATCGAGACTGCGAGTGCACCCGCGCCGGTCCAGGAGACCCGGTCGGACCGGATCGTGATGATCTGCAACTACACCGCGCTCGGCCTGTTCACGCTGGCCGTGCTGTATCCCTTGGTCTACGTGCTCAGCGCCTCGCTGAGCGATCCGAAGAACGTGGTCTCCGGCAAGGTCTGGCTCTGGCCGGTCGGGTTGAGCATCGAGTCGTTCAAGGCGGTCTTCGACTACGACTCGATCGTCAGCGGCTTCTCGAACTCGATCCTGTACGCCGTCGGCGGGTCGCTGCTGGCGACCGTCCTGACCCTGTTCGCGGCCTACCCGTTGTCGCGCAAGGGCCTGCCGGGCAAGGGCCTCATCATGGCGCTGTTCGTGTTCACGATGATGTTCTCCGGCGGCCTGATCCCGTCGTACCTGGTGGTCGACCGGCTCGGCCTGCTGAACACGCGCTGGGCGATCATCCTGCCCGCCGCCCTCGCGGTCTGGAACATGATCATCACCCGGACGTTCTTCCAGGCCACGATCCCCGAGGAGCTGGTCGAGGCCGCGAAGGTCGACGGCTGCACGGACTTCGGTTTCTTCTGGCGGATCGTGCTGCCGCTGAGCAAACCGATCATCGCGGTCAACCTGCTCTTCTACGCGGTCGCGCAGTGGAACTCGTGGTTCAGCGCGCTGATCTACCTGACCAACGAGCAGCTGTTCCCGCTGCAGCTGGTGCTGCGCCAGATCCTGCTGCAGAACCAGTTCGACCCGTCCCAGGTCCGCGACACCGCCGAGCTGATCCGGATGAAGGAACTCCAGGAGCAGCTCAAGTACTCGCTGATCGTGATCGCCACCATCCCACCCCTGCTGGTCTACCCCTTTGTGCAGAAGCACTTCGTCAAGGGGGCCATGGTCGGCTCGCTGAAAGGCTGACGATGGCTACCGACACCTTGGTACGACGTACCCCCGCGCGCCCCGGAGTCCGCAAAGCCAAGCAGGCGGTCGGTCTGGGCACCCGGATGCGACGCAACTGGCAGCTCTACGCGATGCTCGCCGTCCCGCTGATCTGGCTGGCGATCTTCGCCTACTGGCCGATGTACGGCGCGATCATCGCGTTCAAGGACTACAACGTGGTCGACGGGATCCTGGGCAGCCGGTGGGTCGGGCTGAAGCACTTCGAGCGGTTCGTGGAGTCGTACCAGTTCGGGCGGCTGATCAAGAACACGCTGGTGCTGCAGGTCTACGAGCTGTTCGCGACGTTCTGGCCGCCGATCCTGCTGGCGCTCGGGCTGAACATGGCGCGGCGGAAGTGGTACCGCCGGTCGGTGCAGCTGATCACCTACGCCCCGCACTTCATCTCCACGGTGGTCGTGGTCGGCATCATCGTGGTCCTCGTCGACCCGAACACCGGCGTACTGAACCAGTTCCTCGCGCTGTTCGGGGCCGGGCCGATCGACGTACTGAACAATCCGGACTACTTCCGGCACCTCTACGTCTGGTCCAGCTCCTGGCAGACGATGGGCTTCTCGGCGATCATCTACCTCGCCGCGCTGACCAGCGTCTCGCCGGAGCTGCACGAGGCCGCGATCGTCGACGGCGCCTCCCGGTTGCGCCGCGTCTGGCACATCGACCTCCCGGCGATCCGTCCGGTCGCGGTGATCCTGATGATCCTCAACATCGGCACGATCATGACCGCCGGCTTCGAGAAAGTCCTGCTGCTGCAGAACACGCTGAACCTGCAGACCTCGGAAGTACTCGACACCTACGTCTACAAACTCGGCTTCGCCTCGCAGGTCCCGCAGTTCAGCTACGCCGCGGCGATCGGGCTGTTCCGCTCGGTCATCGGTCTGGTTCTGCTGGTGCTGGCGAATACGCTGGCGCGGAAGTTCGCAAAGTCAAGCCTCTGGTAAGCAGCGCCGACAGCAGGAGAGCGCAACCGCTGGTCAGGGCGACCAATGTCTTGACTCCGGCCATGCCGTCGCCGAGGACGATGACGGCAGTGGCCGCGAGCACGACCAGCCCGGCCCAGATCACCAGGGCCGCGCGCTTCTCCTGCTGCGCGATGGCGGCGTACACGACCATCTGCAGTACGGCGTACGCCGAGCCCGCGATCGCGAACAGCCAGGTGTAGGGACCGAGCGATCCGTACTTCTCCGGCCCACCGATGACCTTCACGACCAGGTCAGGCAGCACGAGGGTGCCCAGCACCGTGCAGACGCCGAGGCCGGCCACCGCGAGGATCGCGCGCCGGAGCTTGGCGGTGTCGCCGGGGGAGTTGGCCAGGGACGGGAATACGATCACGATGACGAACTGTGGGAGGAACAGACAGGCCTTCGCCACGATCACACCGGCGGCGTAGTAACCACTGTGCGTCCCGTCGAGCAGGCCGCGGGCCAGCAGCACGTCCGCGTTCGCGATCACGAAGAACGCGAGCAGCGTGTGCGTGCCGTGCGCAGTCTCCAGGAGGAGGCTCTTGACGGCCGCAGGCGTGCCGCCGCTTGCTCCACGCAGGAAGACACTGCCCAGAACGGGCGGTACGACGGCGCCGAGCGCGAGGCCGATCATGGCCGAGTCCAGCGAGGGGTGGATGAACAGCGCACCGCCACCGAACGCGAGTCGTCCGAGCCCGACGGACGTGTACACCGCGGCCAGTTCGGTCCAGCGCTGGCTGCCCTGGAGCACTCCGAGCTGTGAGCCCATCAGCGTCAGCCCGGCGAGCGTCGGCGCCAGCAGCAGGACCGCGAGGACCGAGTCGATGTGCAGCAGCCACATGATCAGCGGTGTGGCGAGCAGACAGACCACAGTGAGGCCAGCGGCGGTACGGCGGCCGGCCTGCAGCATGGCGTGTGCCAGCGAACCGTCGTCGCTCTGAGTGGCGAGGCGGCGGGCACCGGTGGCCTGCAGTCCGAGCGAGGCGACGTTGCCGATCAGCAGCAGCCCCAACAGCGCGGTGATCGCGCCGAACTGCTCCGGGACCAGGCGGTGCGTCCCGATCAGCGTGAAGCCGTAGGCGGCGACGTTCATGATCGCCATGCCGACCGCGACCACGGCGGCACTCCGGAGGAAGCTGTGCCTCGGCTCTGTGACGGAATTCATCGCTGCCACCGTAAGCCGCTGGGAGTTCGATATCACTATGGCCACGCCCAGCGATTGCGTGCTCCTGATCCGTTAAGGTCCGCCTGTGCTGAAGGCAGGAACGTCCGAGCAGGTGGTCTGGCGAGCGAGGCTCGTGCTGGGCTGTCTGTTGCTGTCGGCACTTTGTTTTCAGCGCGCGCCGGGACCGGTCGCCCCCGGTTCCCGCATCGATGATCCGGGTGCGTTGCTCGGTGGCGCACTGCACCTGTGGGACCCCGACAGCGGGCTCGGCCAGCTGCGGAGCCAAGCCTTCGGCTACCTGTGGCCGGTCGGCCCGTTCCAGTGGCTGACGCACGCACTGTCGATGCCGGACTGGATCGGCCAGCGGGTCTGGTGGTGCGTGGTGCTGTGCGTCGCGTTCCTTGGCGTGTGGAAGCTGGCCAACGCCTGGCGGTACGGCGTGCCCTGGACGCGGTTCGCCGTCGCACTGCTCTACGCGCTGAGCCCGCTACTCCTCAGCGGCATGTCGATCACCTCGGTAGAGGTATGGCCGCTGGCCATGGCCCCGTGGGTGCTGCTGCCGCTGGTGACGCCGCGTGCCCGCTCCGGCTGGTGGCGGGTCGGCTGGTCGGCCATGGCCGTGGCTCTGATTGGTGGCGCCGACCCGGTCGCAGCAGGTCTGACTCTCGTCCTCCCGGCCGTCTGGTTGCTCACTCGCCGTCAGGACCGCTGGACGCTCAAGGTGGCTGTGGGCTGGCTCGGGTGCGTGCTCGCCGTGTCCGTCTGGTGGCTCGTCCCCCTGATCCTGGTCATGCAGTACGGCACCCCCGCCGACCGCACCGCCGCCCTCGCCCAACCGCGCGGCGAGACGACCGACCCGGACAGCGCGCAGTGGCGTGGGTGGATCCGTAAGCAGAACACCGCCGGCAACGTGCTCGTCGTACCGGCGGCCAAGCCGCAGTGGCTGGATGACGAGGTAGAGCGTCGCCTCGCCTCTGGTGTGGGGGACCAGACGCTCCAGCAAGCCCTGGTCCACGCCGGCGTCCGGTACGTCATCATCCGCAACGACCTGGCCGTTCCGGCCGCGGCGGTCCACGAGACGCTGGGCGAGGCCGGCCTGAAGCGCGTCGCCCATTTCGGTACGACGGTCGGCGCCTACCCGAGCGTGGAGATCTACGACGTCGGTACGGCGAACGTGGCCCGGCTGATCCCCGAATCGCGGCTCATCGAGGTGCAGGGGAGCACAAGCGACGTACCGGCCGTCTTGTCGGCACTCGGCGGTGACCGGGAGGCGATCACCGCTCCGGACCTGAGTAGTGCGCAGGGCGACCTGCCGTTGATCCAGACCGACGGGTTGCAGCGTCGTGAGGTTGGGGTGGATCAGCCGGCGGGCAGCCGGGCCGAGCGGGTCGACGTACCGGCTGCTGGGCGTCAGCCGAGTGCACTGGTGTTCAGGAACCCACAGATCGGGCGGTCTGCCTGTCTGCACTTGGACAGCCGGTCGGTGTGTCAGCAGAGCTCGGCTCGGGATGCTGACGAGCCGGGTGGGCTGTTGCGAACGGTGAACCTGCCGCAGACGGCGTCGTACGAACTGAAGGGCACTGCGCTGCCGCAGGACGGACCTGCGCTCGAACGCCTGCTGGCGGGACCGATCGGGGTCAACGCCTCCTCCCGTGCGGTCGCTGCGCCGGAAGGACGGCCGGGTGTGGTGGTCGATCAGGACATCACGACCAGTTGGGTCGCCGACGCCGCGGACCGGAAGCCGACGCTCACCCTGACCCTGCCATCGGCACGGAAGCTCAGTGCTCTGCAGTTCCGTACTGAGTCAGGGCTGACCGCGCCCACCGACGTCACGCTCAGCTTCGACGGCGGCCCGGCCACGGCTCACAAGCTGGATGCTGACGGCTATGTGCGCTTCGAGGAGTCGACGGCCCGGATCGTTGAGATCGGTTTCACCAAGCCGGTAGCGGTCTCGGAGATCCGAGTGGTGGGTGCGGACGAGCTGCGGCAGGCGCTGCGGCTCGACGACCGCGTCGGCGAGGCCTGCGGGTCAGGACCGGTCGTCCAGGTGGACGGCACGGCGACCATGACTCGCGTGACCGCGACGATGCGCGACTTCCTGCAGCGGCGGCCGGTCGCGTTCACCACGTGTGACCCGGCGCCCGTCGTACTACAGGCTGGTCGGCACCAGCTGGACGTGCTGACGAACGGCGGCCTGGCGCCGACCGAGGTCGTGCTGACCAAGGCCGGCTTCGGCGACGTGTCCGTCACGCCGGTGCAGGGTGTGAACATCTGGCGGTCGAACCCGGCTGCACTGACGCTCGAAGTCCCGGCCTCGGGGAAGCAGTCGGTGCTGACCGTCGCGCAGAACTACAGCAAGGGCTGGGTCGCGTACGACGGCAGCGGGCGCAAGCTGACGCCGATCCGGGTGGCCGGCTGGCAGCAGGGCTGGGTGTTGCCCGCAGGCGAGGAACAGTTGGTCAACGCACGGTTCATGCCGGACCGGGCGTATCGGGCCGGTCTCCTGGTTGGCTCGCTTGCAGTGCTGGCGGTGATGGCGATGGCGATCTTCTACCGGCGCCGGACGCGTCGCTCCGGACACCAGCTAAAGGCCGCTCGATGGTGTAATAGCTGGCTGCAGCGAGCCCGATGGACGCGAGCAGGGTCGTAACGAACAGGAAGACGAACTGCGTGCTGATGCGCGTGAGCAGGGTCAGCGCGATCAGCTGGTAGGCGAAGACGCCGTACGTGAGGTTGCTGGCCAGTCGCGCCGGTCTGCCGCCCAGGTAATGCAAAGCTCGCTCGGTCGGGGCGAGGGCCGGGAACAGCACGCAGGCTGCGATGCCCGTGTAGAGAAGGCTCTTCACCGCCGACTGTCCAGGGCTCGCGGCGGACAGGTCGTACGGACCGGCCAGTGGGGTCGAGGCGAGCAGCAGAAGCGCGGCGGCGATACCCCAGACGGTGCCAGGGATCGTGGTGAGGATGTCGAGCGCCGACGAGCCGAGCCGGCCGGTACTGCGAGCCACCTGCCACAGCGCGAGTCCCATGCCGACCGCGAACCAGCCGATGTACCCGGGCAGCCAAAGCGCGGCATTCGGGTGATGCGTGGCGCTCATAATGGTCAGCCAGACAGGTCCGACCACGGTGAGCGCAGCCAGCACGCTGAGCCGCCAGCGCACGCTGCGCCGGGTCGGCCGGTCGTAACCGGTCAGGAGCTTGGCCAGCGCCGGGAGGATGACGTAGAACGCTGCGATCGCCGCCAGGCTCCACAACTGAGTGAGGCCCTCAGCTGCTGAGCCCTCGAAGTAGACCTGCGTGAGCGTGGCGTGCTGCAGGTACGTCGTCCAGTCCGCGGAGTGCAGCAGGACAACGGCCAGCAGGACAGCCACCCAGAGCACCGGCAGGATCCGCACTGCCCGGTTCCGCAGGTAGGGAAGGGTCAACGGTGGCTGCGTTTCTTCGAACCAGGCTTCGACGTGCGGCCGGTAGAGCAGGAAGCCGGAGATCGCGCAGAAGACCGCGGCGCCGACATCCAGTCGCGACAGCACGCCCTTGAGCGGTCCGGCGTCACTGTGCAGCGCCACCTGAGCAGTGAGCATCGCCAGTGCGGCCAGAACACGCAGACCGTCCAGTGCCAGGAACCTGCGTCGCTTCATCCGGACCACTCCTTGCGCGCCGACCAGATCGCCGTACCGGGAACGAAGCGGCCGCGGTACGGACCCCAGCCACCCCAGACGAGGGTGTGCCCGGCCGGCCACTCGGGCTCGAACAGGTCGTCGATGGCGAACCCAGACTCGGTGAGCGCGCGAACCCAGTCGCCGACGGTCCGGTGGTGTTCGACGTAGACCGGCGTACCGGCGCTGTCGACCTCCACGTACGGCGTGCGGTCGAAGTAGGACTTGTCGATCCGCAGTCCGTCGGCGGACGGGTCGTCCGGCATCGTCCAGCGGAACGGGTGGGTCACGGAGAAGACCAGCAGACCGCCCGGCTTCAGGGTCCGGGCGATCTCGCGCAGGGCAGTGGTTGCGTCGGCGACGAAGGGCAGTGCGCCGAAGGCTGAGCAGACGATGTCGAACGTGTTGTCGGCGTAGGGGAGTGCGGTCGCGTCGGCCGCGACGGTCCGGACAGCCGTGCCGGTGCGGGCATCCAGCTGCTGTGAAATCCGCAGCTGCTCCACAGAGATGTCAAAGGCAACGACATTGGCGCCCTGGCCAACTAACCAGCGTGAGCACTGCGCGGCGCCGCAACCGACCTCGAGGATGCGTTTGCCATGCACCGGGCCGAGTAGCTGGGCGCTCTCCTCGTCGACACCCTCAGGTCCCCAGATGAACCGGTCGTCGCCGAGAAAGTCACCGTGGTCGGTGAGGTACTCGGCGGCGGCGGAGTCCCAGTAGGTGCGGCTGGCGTGCGAGCTCTCGGCCTCGGTCAGCTCGATACGTTGCGGCTCGACCACCCGGTCACCCTACCGAGCAGCGATCGCCCGAGTCGCGATCGCACGGTTCATCGCGTGGAACTGTGGCTCGATCGTGTCGTGCAGCATGCCGGCCGTGAACGGGACGGCGGCACCGCGGAAGGTCTCCTCCTGGACCAGTCGGGTCCGGCCGCCCGGCAGCGCCTCGATCCGGAAGGCGTGCTCGCCGTCGAAGATCCCGCCGAACCCGATCCGGCCGATCCAGCGCAGCTCGCGGTCGGGTACGACGGCCAGCAGCTCCGGGGTGAAGGTGGTCTCCGAGCCTTTGGTGTCGCGCAGCACGTTGGTGATCGTCGCGCCGACGGTGAGGTCACCGGTCGACGAGACGATGAACGGGTTCCAGGCGGGATAGTTCGCGCGGTCGGTGAGGACCTGCCAGACCCGGTCGGGGGAGGCGTCGATCTCGAGCTCGGTGTGCAGCACGGTGGGACGGACGATCGTGTAGGTGGTATAGCCGATCAGCAGCAGCACGAAGGCGCCAAGGCCTACCAGCAGACGACGCTTCATGGGGACTCCTCAGGTCCAAGGACGCTCACGACGAGCGTCCGGGCGTATTCAGGGGTGAGCGGCTCGCCGGTGACGAGGAGCCGGTAGTAGAGCGGGCCGACCAGCTGGTCGACCAGCACGGCGGGTGCGACGTGGTCGAGCACCACCCCGGCCTGCTGCGCCTTCGCGACGACAGCGGTGACGGCTCGATGGCGCTCCGACCAGAGCGCGCGGACGCTCTCGCCGACGCGGGGATCGCGGGCGGCCGCGGCCGCCAGGTCGGCGACCAGGCTGGTCGGTGTCGACGCCAGTCCGGCGGCGATCGTGGTGACCAACCGGGTCAGGTCCGCGCGCGGGTCGTCGGACGGCTCGAACGGGACTTCCTCGCGCATGGTGGTGATCAGCGCGACGACGAGCTCGGCCTTGGACGACCAGCGTCGGTACAGCGTGGTCTTGGCGACGCCGGCCCGGTCGGCGACCCGGTCGATCGACAGGCCGTCGTACCCGCCGGTGCGCAGTTCTTCGGCCGCGGCGGCGAGCAGCCTGCCTTCGATCGCGGTGTCACGGGGTCGTCCTCGGCTCATGCTATTTACGCTACTACAGTATCGTAAATAAATCAAAGGGCGCCGAGGTCTTGCCGAAAAGGTGAATTTTCCTCAAGCTGGTCCGCACCTGAGCTGTTACCGACTGGTCACTTAACGTCAAAGGCGGCGGCATGAAGAGAATGTTGAGAGCGGTGGCGGCGATGGGTCTGCTGGCCGGGGGCCTGGTGCCCCTGCAAGCAGCCGCGGCGCCGCCGATGGTGTACGTCGCGATGGGCGACTCGTACGCCGCCGGCTCGCTGGTGCTGCCGGCCAAGGAACTGCTCACCTGCGCGCGCTCGGCGGTCAACTATCCGTCGCTGATCGCCAAGGACCTACAGCCGGCGACGTTCCGCGACGTGACCTGCGGAGGTGCCACGACCACGCACTTCGCGAACCCGCAGCCGGGCATCATCACGGGGACCGCAGCACCCCAGTACGACGCTCTCAGCGAGGACACCACCGTGGTCTCGGTCGGGATCGGCGGCAACGACATCGGTCTGGTCGGTCTCGCGTTCTCCTGTGTGAACCTGCTGCCGCAAGGGGTCGGGACATCCTGCAAGGCGACCAACACCGCTGGTGGCGTGGACAAACTGGCTCAGAAGATCGATGCGTTCGCGCCGACCTACGGCACGGTGATCGCGCAGATCCGCCAGCGCGCACCACACGCGAAGATCCTGATGGTCGGCTACCCGACCGGGATCCGGAAGGGCGGCTGCTGGCCGGTCGTCCCGGTCTGGAGTCAGGACGCGGACTACCTGCAGGCCGCGCTGACCCGGCTGAACAAGCGGATGGCGGAGCAGGCTGCGGCGCATGGAGCGACGTACGTCGATCTGGCGACTCCGAGCGTCGGTCACGACATGTGCAAGCCGGCCGGGACGCGGTGGATCGAGGGGCTGATCCCGAGCGTGACCACGAACGGTCTGGTCCCGTTGCACCCGAATGCGGCCGGGCTGCGGAACGCCGTACCGACTGTTCTTGCCGCGATGGGTGTGCCCTCGAAGGCTTGAGGGTGCTGGCAGGATCGGGCATGTGGATGGGCTTGCGGCGAGCGCCGTACCGCTGACCGGCGGCTATCAAGGACAGACCTTCGCGGTGACTGCGGGCGGTGAGGACGCCGTCCTGAAGCTGTACGTGAAGGACCCCGGGCGCGCGGTCGTCGATGCGGCACTGCTGCAACTGGTGAACGGGCTGCTGCCGGTACCGCGGATCCTCGATCTCAAGCGCGAAGGGTCGTGGGAGGATCCGCCGTACCTGCTGATGGAGCGGCTGCCCGGCGTGAACCTGCAGGTCTATCTGGAGACGGCCGGGCCGGACGAGCGCCGGAAGGTCGGGACTCAGCTGGGGGAGTTGCTGGCCCGGCTGAGTGGGATGCCGTTCCTGACCGCCGGCATGTTCCGGGGTGGCGAGCTGACGGTCGAGCCGTTCGGCAAGGCCGACCTGGAGGAGTACGCCGCCGGTCTCGGCCTCGTGCAGGGAGGCCTGGTCGAGGTGTTCGCCGAGGCGGAGGACCTGCTGGACGGGGCGGGGAACCGGTTCTGTCTCGTCCACAGCGACTTCAATCCGAAGAACCTGCTGGTGGATCCGGAGACCGCCCGGATCACCGGGCTGATCGACTGGGAGTTCACGCACAGCGGTTCGCCGTACGACGATCTCGGCAATCTGCTGCGGTTCGAGACCGACCCGGTCCTTGCCGGCGCGGTCTTGAGCGCGCTGCGGGGGAGCGAGCTGGGACTCGCGGAGCCGCTGGTCGAGCTGGGTCGGGCGGCCGATCTGTGGGCTCTGCTCGACCTCGCTTCGCGGGCGACGGAGAACCCGGTCGCCGCTGCGGCGGCGGCTCTGGTTGCCCGGATGGCAGACACGCGGACCCTGTCCGGAGACCGCCCGGAGCTGGACGTCGTACATTGAGTTGAGCGGTACGTCGGGACACCTCGGCGGGCGGCCGGTGGTGACCGGGTGCCCCAGGTTGTGTTGCCTCCGTCAAGACCGGTATTCTGTGAGATGCGCTATGAGCCTGCGCGACCTCGGACGGAGCAGGCTCGTGCTCGCAGCTTGTCGGTGGTGTATCTGTGCTCTCCAGGCAGTCCAGCGGTGTGGTGCGATCCAACGGCTCATGACGCAACCTGACGAGACCACCAGTCCACGGAGCAACCCACCACATGACGGCCAGCATCGAGGCACCTCTCGACCCCGCAGTTCGCACCACCCCGCAGGTAGCGGTCAATGACATCGGGTCGGAGGAAGACTTCCTCGCGGCGATCGATCAGACCATCAAGTACTTCAACGACGGCGACATCGTTGAGGGCACCATCGTCAAGGTCGACCGGGACGAGGTTCTCCTCGACATCGGTTACAAGACCGAAGGCGTGATCCCCTCCCGCGAGCTGTCGATCAAGCACGACGTCGACCCGAACGAGGTCGTCAACGTCGGCGACCACGTCGAGGCCCTGGTTCTCCAGAAGGAGGACAAAGAAGGCCGCCTGATCCTGTCGAAGAAGCGCGCCCAGTACGAGAAGGCCTGGGGCACGATCGAGAAGATCAAGGAAGAGGACGGCGTCGTCACCGGTACCGTCATCGAGGTCGTCAAGGGTGGACTCATCCTGGACATCGGCCTCCGTGGCTTCCTGCCGGCCTCGCTCGTCGAGATGCGCCGGGTCCGCGACCTCCAGCCGTACGTCGGCCAGGAGATCGAGGCCAAGATCATCGAGCTCGACAAGAACCGCAACAACGTGGTCCTGTCGCGCCGGGCGTGGCTGGAGCAGACGCAGTCCGAGGTGCGGATGAACTTCCTCACCCAGCTGCAGAAGGGCCAGATCCGCAAGGGTGTCGTCTCCTCGATCGTCAACTTCGGTGCGTTCGTGGACCTCGGCGGCGTCGACGGTCTGGTGCACGTCTCGGAGCTGTCCTGGAAGCACATCGACCACCCGACCGAGGTCGTCGAGGTCGGCCAGGAGGTCACCGTCGAGGTGCTGGACGTCGACATGGACCGCGAGCGCGTCTCGCTGTCGCTGAAGGCGACCCAGGAAGACCCGTGGCAGCAGTTCGCCCGGACCCACCAGATGGGCCAGATCGTCCCGGGTAAGGTCACCAAGCTGGTGCCGTTCGGTGCGTTCGTCCGCGTGGAGGAGGGCATCGAGGGTCTGGTGCACATCTCCGAGCTGGCCGAGCGTCACGTCGAGATCCCGGAGCAGGTCGTCCAGGTCAACGACGACGTGATGGTCAAGATCATCGACATCGATCTCGAGCGTCGCCGGATCTCGCTGTCGCTGAAGCAGGCCAACGAGGGTGTCGACCCGGTCTCCGACGACTTCGACCCCACGCTGTACGGCATGGCGGCGACGTACGACGAGCAGGGCAACTACATCTACCCCGACGGCTTCGACCCGGAGACGGGCGAGTGGCTCGAGGGCTTCGATGCTCAGCGTGAGGAGTGGGAGCGGCAGTACGCCGAGGCCCACACGCGCTGGGAGGCCCACAAGAAGCAGATCGAGGACGCCAAGACGGCGGACGTCGAGGCCGGCGAGGCCTCCACGTACTCCTCCGCCACCGGCGGCGGCACCTCCTCGGCCCCGAAGGACGACGCCCCCGCCGAGGGTGCGCTCGCTTCCGACGAGGCCCTGCAGGCTCTCCGCGAGAAGCTGACGGGCCAGGGCTGAGTCCCTACCCGGTAGTGCTCGGAACCCCCGCATCCCTTGGGGTGCGGGGGTTCCGCACGTTCTGGACCAACACTGTTCAGGGGCCGCGGCGTTTGGAGTCGCGGAAGCCGTTGCCCCAGGTGCCGCCGCCCTCACCCTTCATCCGGGTCTTCAGCTCGACGACCACCGCGCGGGCACCGCTACCGGTGAAGAACCCGATCCGGTACGGCTCGTTCGGCGCACCCGCTTCCCACGCCGGCACCTGCTGTTCGCCGTACCGGACCATCCGCACCGGCGGATCCTCGCCGGCCTTGATCCGCGCGGCGTCCTGGGCGCAGGCCGGCACCCGCCGGGTCGGGCCGCTGCGCGGCGTCCACACCACGTCCACGCTGGCGGGTCCGTGCTGCGGGTTGAAGAAGCACGGCGTACGGCGTTCTGGCAGTGCTGAGCCGTCGACCCGGGCGCGGGCACAAGCCAACGCGTACCTGCCGGCGGTGAGTGTGTCGATCACCGCACTGATCGACTCGACGGACTGCAGTTTGTCGACGATCCGCTTGGCGCTCTCGTAGGCGTCGAGCGCGGTCTGGTAGTCGTGCCGGGCGTCGGCATCGAGTTCATGAGCGTCACCGAAGCGGGTCAGCTCCTCGCCGAACACGATCGTGTCCTCTTCGGCCATCAACTGGACGTGCTGCAGCTCGCGCAGGTCCTGGCGTTTCTTCCTCCACCCCATAAGACATAGTAGATCCGTGCTACGAGTGGGACTGACCGGCGGAATCGGCGCCGGCAAGAGTGCGGTGTCGTCGCGGCTGGCGGCGCGAGGTGCGATCGTGATCGACTCCGACGTCCTGGCGCGCGAGGTGGTCGCCAAGGGGACCGAGGGGCTGGCCGAAGTGGTGGCGGCGTTCGGTCCCGAGGTGCTGACCGCAGAAGGCGAGATGGATCGGTCGGCGGTCGGGCGGATCGTGTTCGGCGACGCCGCCGCGCGCAAGCGGCTCGAGGCGGTCATTCATCCACGGGTGCGGGCTCGCGCCGCCGAGATCGAGGCGTCGGCGCCGGACGACGCGATCGTCGTGCACGACATCCCGTTGCTGGTCGAGACCGGCCAGGCGGACAAGTTCGACGTGGTGCTGGTGGTCGACGTACCGGCAAACGTTCAGCTGGAAAGGCTGACGCAGCAACGAAAGATGGCTGCGGATGAAGCCCGGCAACGGATCGCCAGTCAGGCGACCCGCGAGCAGCGGCTGGCGGTCGCCGACATCGTGGTCGACAACTCGGGGACGCCGGCCGAGCTGGAGGAGCGCATCGATGAGGTGTGGGCCACGTTGCGAGGGCACGGTCCCACAACGAAAGCGTGACCCCTGCGCGGTAAATGATGAATCCGGGACCTGCTGTAAGAGAATCTGTGCGGTCCAAACACCCGATGTAGGGAGGATGGCGTGGTGTGTCCGCGCTGTAACTCTGACGTCCCCGAGGTCTCGCGGTACTGCCACCACTGTGGCAACGACCTGCGGTCGGGGGACACGGAGCGGAAGAACGCGTACGCGGCGCGGCCGGATGAGCCGGTGGCGTCGTTCAAACTCGTCTCCACGATCATGCCGCAGGGCTCGGGCAAGCAGCCCTACACGTACAAAGTCGCGCTCGGGGTCGCGCTGCTGCTGACGATCATCACCGCCGCGCTCGGCGCGCTGCCGGTCGCGATCATGGTGGCCGCGTTCTCGATCCCGATCGTCTACATCCTCTACCTGTACGACGTGAACCTGTGGGAGGACGAGCCGATCCCGGTGGTCGCGGCGGCCTTCGTGCTGACCGGCGTACTGGCGGCCGTCTTCACCTGGTTGTGGTCGGACAAGATCTCGCTGTCCACCGACACGATCGGCGCGAACGACGTCGGCCCGTCCGGACGCGACCTGCTGATCCTGCTCCTGCTGCTCCCGGTCGTCTCGGAGCTGATCCGCCAGATCGGCCCGCTGTACCTGGCCTCGCGGCCGCGCTACGACGACCTGATGGACGGCTTCACCTTCGGTGTCGTGGCCGGCGTCGGGTACGCCTGCTTCGAGACGCTCGTCCTGCACTGGGGCTGGATCAGCGGCGGTTTCGCCGGTCCGGGCAGCAGCGCCGGCACGTGGATCTCGATCGTGGTCCTGCACGGTTTCATCAAGCCGCTGATCTACGGCTCGGCCACCGGTCTCGCGGGCGCGGAGTTCTCCGGACTCGGTGCCGGGTACGACGGCTTCACGCCGCGCTGGGTGATGGGCCTGCTCCAGGCCATCGTGGTGAATGTGCTGTTCCAGGGCGGTGTCTACCTGCTCGGCTTCGTCGGCGGTCACGGCTCGACCATCGGCGCCGTGCTCGGTGTCGTCTGGGGCCTGTTGCTGCTGGGCGCGCTGATCATCCGGGTCCGCACCGTGCTGCACAAGGGCCTGCTCGAGGCCGCGCTGGAGTCCGCCGCTCGCGGTGGCTCCAACCACGCCTCCGGCGACCAGGCCTTCTGCTCGCGCTGTGAGATGCCGCTGCTGCCGCACTCGGACTTCTGCTCCGCCTGTGGCAACTCCGTCCGCTCGGTGCCGAAGTCGGCCCGCGGTGTGACGGCACCGGCGACGGCGAGCGGGTACGACGCGACGACTGGGGAGACGCAGGCATGAGCAACCAGCAACCTCCGTACGGCCAGCAGCCTCCGCAGGGTCAGCCGCCGCAGGGGCCGCCGCCTGGTTACGGCCCGCCTCCGCAGGGACCACCGCCGCAGGGACCGCCGCCCGGGTATGGGCCGCCCCCTGGCTACGGTCCGCCCCCGCAGGGACCGCCTCCTCAGGGCCGCCCGCCGCAGGGGCCGCCGCCTGGTTACGGACCGCCGCAGGGTCAGCCGGGATACGGGCAGCAGCCCGGACAACCGCCGTACGGGCAGCAGCCGCCGCAGGGACCGCCGCCTGGCTACGGCCAGCAGCAGTACCCGCCGCAGCAGGGTGGTTACCCAGGACAGCAGCAACAGTTCCCCCAGCAGGGGTACCCGGGCCAGCCGCAGTACGGCGGCCAGCCTCCGCGCGGCAAGCTCAACGCCAAGATCCTCTACCTGGCCGGTGGTGGTCTGGTCGTGGTCGCGGTGATCGGCATCGTGCTGGCACTGATCTTCGGCGGCGGTGACGACAAGCAGGTTCAGCCGACTCCGCCGACCCCCGGTGGTGGCGGCGACAACAGCCAGCCGACCAACGTCGACGAGGGCATCGAGGTCGGTGAGGGCGTCTTCGTGAAGCCGGCCTCGGGCTACATCCGCAAGGAGCTGCAGGACTTCAAGGGCGTCTACCTGCTCAAGTCGGGTGAGGGCTACTTCATGACCCAGGTCTTCAAGGCCGCTCCCGGTGAGAACGCCGAGAACGTGCTGCCGAAGCTGTTCACGGCCGAGACCAAGAACCTGACCTCGCTGCAGAAGAAGGAGATCAAGACGCTGACGCCGGGCTCCGGCGACAAGACGCCGGTCAAGGTGCTGCTGAGCCAGGCCTACTCCGGTGTGTCGGTCGGCCAGCAGGGCAGCACTCAGATCGTCGGCTTCGTCGGCGTGATCGAGCGCAACGACGGCGTCATCACGCTGATCCGGGTCTACGGCCGCAAGGACAAGCTGGCGACCCTGGACCCGGACAGCACCGCGATGCTGCAGTCGGTGCTCAAGAGCCAGTGACCGGGAAACGTGACAAGGGGGCCGGGGACAGCAACCCGTGGGTGAGTAAACCCGGCCCCGGCGACGACACCGAGGCAGCGCCGGCTCCGGCGCTGCCGCCGTCCCCGTGGAACCTCGAGGTCCCACCGGCGCCCGCCGGTTCGGGGTCGCCGTGGTCCGGTGACAAGGTTCCGGACACCGAGGCCGGTCCCGCTCCCGCTGTACCTGGTGGTCCCGGCCCGGCGACCGAGACGTCGTCGGCCTGGGGTGACAAGGTCGGGCCGCCGTCGCTGCGCCGCCCGCCGCCGGAGAAGAAGCGGCCGCGGATCCCACCGCTGCTGCTGCCGATCGGTGCCGGGCTGATCGTGGTCGTGATGGTCGCGGTCGCGCTGGTGCTGCTGTCCGGTGGTGACGGCGACAAGGCGGACCCGGGCCCCGGTCCGGCCACGCCGAGCGCGACGCCGACCACGCCGTACACGCCGCCGGCCGGTGCGATCCCGGTCGAGTTCGGAGTGTCCGTCGTACCGGTGCCGGGCTGGAGCGTGCTGGAGACCGAGAAGCAGGGCAAGGAGCTCGTCACCTACGCACCCGACGGCAAGCCGCGGGCGTTCTTCTGGGTCCGGCAGAAGCAGAACGTCGGGGCGAAGGCCTATCTGCTCGCGATCATCGAGGGCGAGACCGAGAACGAGATCGCCAAACTCGGCGACGAACGGAACCTGCCGTGCCCCAAGGACGTCCTGGAGGAGTGCATCGCGATGAGCTACACCTCCACCGCCAAGGACGACAAGGGACAGGACGTCGCGGTCCAGGGCTACGTGGAGGTCTACGTGCGCAAGGACAAGGTGGCCACCGCGGTGGACTTCCGGACCCGGGTCGACTTCGCGCCGAAGGCCGAAGCGGACGGCGCCCAGATGAAGACGTCGGTTCTCGACAGCCTGTGACGAACCCCCGACACCACGAGGAAAAGCTATGAGTCAGCAGTACGGACCGCCGCCCGGCCCGCCGCCGGCCGCCGCACCCGGTGGCTGGGGATCCGGTCCCGGGACGCCCACCGGGCCTGGCGGCTGGGGACCCGGACCGAACCGTCCGCAGGGCCGGCCCGCCAAGTCGAACCGCTCGCAGTTCATCATCATCGGTGCCGCGGCCCTGGCCGTCGTACTGGTCGCTGTCGGCGTTGTCCTGCTGGTGACCGGCGGTGGCGACGAGGACCAGCCGGCCGCCGTCCAGACCCCGGACGCGCCGGGCACCATGTACACGCCGCCGGCCGGTTCCAAGCCGGACGACTCCAAGGGGCCGAACGACGTCGGCGTCGAGGTCGGCCGCGGGATCTGGTTCACCCCGGCCAAGGGCTGGCTGCCGGACCCGAGGTCGAAGTCCGGGCAGAACTACATCCTGCAGCAGTTCAACGTGCGCGGCCTGATCGACGGGTACTTCTGGGTCCGCCAGACCGAGCTGTACGACGCGAAGGGGTTCGCCGAGCACCTGGTCGACATCGAGTCGAACGGGATGCAGAACGTGGTGATCGGCAAGGGCGAGGAGTGCAAGCCGGCCAACACCGCGATCAAGGCCTGCTACCGGCTGAACTACACCGCCAAGATCAAGACCGCCAAGAACGGGCTGATCGACTACCAGGGCTTCGTCACGGCGTACTCGGACAAGTGGGACCGGATCACGGCGACCGACGTGGGGCTGGAGACGCGGGTCTACGAGCGCCGCAAGGACAACCTCAAGTCGATGAACGACAGCGTCGAAAAGAGTTTCTGACCTGCGGTTTCATCGTTTTGTCGGTGCCGCCACGTACGGTTGGTGACATGCGACAGGTAACAGATCTCCAGCGGATGGTGGCGCCGCTCAAGGTGGTGTCCGATTTCGATCCGGCCGGTGACCAGCCGGCCGCGATCGCGGACCTCGAGCGGCGGATCAACGCCGGCGAGCAGGACGTGGTGCTGCTCGGTGCGACCGGTACCGGCAAGACGGCCACGATCGCCTGGCTGGCCGAGAAGATCCAGCGCCCGATGCTGATCCTGCAGCCGAACAAGACGCTGGCGGCGCAGTTCGCGACCGAGCTGCGGCACTTCTTCCCCGGGAACGCCGTCGAGTACTTCGTCTCGTACTACGACTACTACCAGCCCGAGGCGTATGTCCCGCAGACGGACACCTACATCGAGAAGGACTCCTCGATCAACGAGGAGGTCGAGCGGCTGCGGCACTCGGCGACCTGGTCGCTGCTGACCCGCCGCGACGTGGTCGTGGTGGCGACCGTCTCCTGTATCTACGGTCTGGGTTCGGCCGACGAGTACCTGAACCGCATGATCCACGTGAAGGTCGGCGACGAGATGGACCGCGACGGTCTGCTCCGCAAACTGGTCGGCGTGCAGTACGCGCGCAACGACCTGGCCGGCACCCGCGGCACCTTCCGGGTCCGCGGCGACACGCTCGAGGTCTTCCCCGTCTACCAGGAGCTCGCCGTCCGGGTGGAGTTCTTCGGTGACGAGATCGAGCGGCTGATGACGCTGCACCCGCTCACCGGTGAGGTGCTGAGCGAGGAGGACGAGCTCTACATCGGCGCCGCGACGCACTACGTGACCGCGCCCGAGAAGATGGAGCGCGCGATCACCTCGATCGAGGCCGAGCTGGCCGACCGGCTGGCCGAGCTCGAGCGCGGTGGTCAGTTGCTGGAGGCACAGCGGCTGCGGATGCGGACGACGTACGACATCGAGATGATGCGCCAGATCGGCACCTGCTCCGGGATCGAGAACTACTCCCGGCACACCGACGGCCGCGAGGCCGGGACGGCCCCGCACTGCCTGCTCGACTACTTCCCCGAGGACTTCCTGCTCGTCATCGACGAGTCGCACGTGACGGTCCCGCAGATCGGCGGGATGTACGAGGGCGACATGTCGCGCAAGCGGACGCTGGTCGAGCACGGGTTCCGGCTGCCGTCGGCGATGGACAACCGGCCGCTGCGCTGGGAGGAGTTCCTCGAGCGGATCGGCCAGACGGTCTACCTGTCCGCGACCCCGGGGCAGTACGAGCAGGACAAGTCCGACGGGTTCGTCGAGCAGATCATCCGCCCGACCGGCCTGATCGACCCCGAGGTCATCGTGAAGCCGACCAAGGGCCAGATCGACGACCTGATCCACGAGATCCGCGGCCGCGTCGAGCGCGACGAGCGCGTGCTCGTCACCACGCTGACCAAGAAGATGTCGGAGGACCTGACCGACTACCTGCTGGAGATGGGCATCCGGACCAGGTATCTGCACAGCGAGGTCGACACCCTGCGCCGCGTCGAGCTGCTGCGCGAGCTCCGGATGGGGGAGTACGACGTCCTCGTCGGTATCAACCTGCTGCGGGAGGGCCTCGACCTGCCCGAGGTGTCGCTGGTCGCGATCCTCGACGCGGACAAGGAAGGCTTCCTGCGCTCCGGCCGGTCGCTGATCCAGACCATCGGCCGGGCGGCCCGCAACGTCTCCGGCCAGGTCTTCATGTACGCCGACAAGATCACCCCGTCGATGGAACAGGCGATCGACGAGACCAACCGCCGCCGGACCAAACAGATCGCGTACAACCTGGAGAAGGGCGTCGACCCGCAGCCGCTGCGGAAGAAGATCGCCGACATCACCGACATGCTCGCCCGCGAGGACGCCGACACCGCCGAACTGCTCGGCTCCGGCCGCACCCAGTCCCGCGGCAAGGCCCCGGTCCCCGGCGGCGGCAAGGCCCGCGCCGGCGAGAAGGCCAAGGAGCTGGCCGGCGGCCTGCCGTCGTCCGACCTCGCCGACCTCATCCAGCAGCTCACCGACCAGATGCACAACGCGGCGGCCGAGCTCCAGTTCGAGGTGGCCGCCCGCTACCGCGACGAAATCTCCGAACTCAAGAAGGAGCTCCGCCAGATGACCAACGCCGGCGCCAAGTAGCGCGGGGAGCGCCGAGCGGTCAGCCTCGGCGGGTTTCGTCGACTGTCAGGGTGAAGATGTCGGGGCGGCTGTAGTGGCCGACCGGGTCGAAGTCGAAGACCGCGCGGTCGCGGTCGGCCAGGTCCAGTTCGGCGAGGAGGACTGTCTCGCCGGACCGAGCTGGGCCGGCAAGGATCTCGCCCAGTGGATTGATGATCGTGCTGCCGCCGTTGATGAGCACGCGGTCGTCGGCGTCGGTCAAGTACTGGTTGGCGCTGATCACGAAGCACCGGCCTTCGAGGGCCACGTGGCGCATGGTGGCTTGCCATTGGTCGCGGTCGTCGACGGTCGGCGCGCACCAGAGCTCAACGCCTTTCGTGTACATGGCCTGGCGGAACAACGGCATGTAGTTCTCCCAGCAGATGGCCGCGCCAAGAACGCCGTACGGGGTCGGTACGGCGTGCATCGTCGAGCCGTCGCCCTGTCCCCACAGGTACCGCTCGGCGGCGGTCGGCATCAGCTTGCGGTGCTTGGCCACGAGTTCGGGCGTGAAGAACAGCGCGGTGCAGTACAGCGTGCCGCCGTCCCGCTCGATCACACCCACCACCAGATCCACGGTCAGCTCCGCAGCAAGCTCCGCCAACCGCGCAGTCTCCGGCCCCGGTACGGCGATCGCTGCCTCCCGATAGCGCCGGAACAACTCACGCCCTTCCGGCGACCGTGATCCCACCGTCACGCCGAAGTCCATCCCCTTCGGATACCCACCCAGCAACGCCTCCGGCAACACCACCAACCGAGCCCCACCCGCCGCGGCCTCCCGGACGTAATGCTCCGCCTTCACCAACGTCGCCGCCGTATCGAACAACACCGACCCGACCTGAACCGCCGCCACCACCACTGTGCTCATGCTCGCAGCGTAAATCGGGGGAAGATGACCCGCATGAGCCGGTTGGAGCGGGACGACGTACTGGCGCACTGCCTGGCCAAAGCAGGCGCCTGGCAGGACGAGCCGTGGGAAGGCGACCTCGTGGCGAAGGTGGCCGAGAAGATCTTCGCCTTCACCGGGACCGACACCGTCGGTCTGAAGTGCGGCGCGAACCGGGAGGAGGCCGACGAACTGGTGGCGGCCTACCCCGACGACGTGTGGACGATGCCGTACATCGGGCGCTCGGGCTGGAACACGGTCCGCCTCGGCGCCGCCGTCCCCGATGACGAGATCCTCGAGCTCATCGACACGTCGTACGAGACCGTCGTCGCCAAGCTCCCCCGCAGCCGCCGGCCTTAGGCTATAGATATTAATCATTTGCCTAATAGGTTTAGGTTACCTACCGTGGAGTCATGGAACCCGTCACGGAAGCTGTGATCCGCAGCTCGTTCGTCAACTGCTCGCGGGGTGAGGCGCAGCGGCTGCCGATGCCCAAGGACCTGGCCGACCGGCCGTGGGGCGACCTCGACTTCCTCGGCTGGACCGATCCCGGCGCACCTGATCGCGGCTACCTGGTGGCGGAGCACGACGGGAAGCTGGTCGGCGTCACCCTGAAGACAAGCCGCGGTAAGACCCGTGGATTCACTGCGCGCGCCATGTGTTCCTTGTGTCTGACGCCTCGCACCGGCGGCGGTGTAGTCCTGATGGCCGCGCGGCGTTCCGGCGCTGCCGGGCGGCAGGGAAACACGGTCGGGCAGTACTTGTGTGCCGACCTGTCCTGCTCGCTCTATGTCCGCGGCAAGAAGCAGTCGGTCTCGGATCCGGGGATCGAGGAGACGCTCTCCGCCGCGGCCAAGATCGCGCGTCTGGAGGCCAATCTCGCGACCTTCGTCGAGAAGGTTCGGGGCTGATCTGAGCAGTTTCGGGGTGGCGGTCGGCGTGGCGGGGCGGCGGGAAGGTGCGGAATCTAGCCTCGGCTCATGACTGAGTTGTGGGGGAAGAAAGCGTTGGTGACGGGGGCTACGTCCGGGATCGGGCGGGCCATCGCGGAGAAGTTCGCGGCAGCGGGGGCCGAGGTCGTGGTCACCGGGCGACGGGCCGAACAGGGGGCGGAGACGGTCGACCTGATCACGGCGGCCGGGGGCAAGGCGACCTACGTGCGGGCCGACCTCGGCGAGATGGCCGAGGTCGAGCGGCTCGCGGAGGTCGTGGGGGAGGTGGACGTGCTGGCGAACAACGCCGGCTACTACCCGATGGTGCCGACGGGCGCGGTGAGCCCGGAGGAGTTCCAGCGGATCTACGACGTGAACCTGCGCAGTGCGTACTTCCTGACCGCCGCGATCGCGCCGCGGATGGTGGCCGGGGCGACGATCGTGAACACCTCGTCGATCGGGGCGCGGATCGGGATGCCGGTGGCGGCTGCCTACAGCGGTACCAAGGCCGCGCTGGAGTCGATGACACGGTCGTGGGCCGTCGAGTTCGGGCCGGCCGGCGTCCGGGTGAACGCTGTCTGCGCGGGCGCCGTACGGACGGAGACGCTGCTGGGGATGGTGCCGGAGGAGGTGCTGTCGATGACCAGTGCCTCGGCGCCGCTGGGACGGATCGGTACGGCGGAGGAGATCGCCGAGGTGGTGTTGTTCCTCGCCTCACCGCGGTCCAGTTTTGTCACCGGCGCGGTGATCGTGGCGGACGGCGGGTACAGCGTCCCGTAGACCGCGGGCGGTGAACGACCACCGTCCGTGACTATTCCCCAACCGGCTTGTGATGATTTCGACAGGCGGACACGGTGTCCCGGATTTGGAGTCCGGGACGCCGACCCGTCACACTGGTCCTGAAGAAGGGGAGTATTCCTTCGCGGCGGCATCGTCATCACGGCCGTGGGTTCACGCTCACGCCCGGTGCCCCCGGTCGGCCAGGTGGCCGGCGGAAGAGACCTTCGGAGTCCTGTTTCAGCTGCGCTCCGGAGGTTACCTATGCACGTCGCTGACTACGTTTGGTACATCACGGTCGGTCTGTTGCTGGCGTTGCTCGCCTTCGACGTCTTCGTGATCGGCCGCCGCCCGCACGAACCCACCACCCGGGAGTCCGCGATCGCGATCGCGTTCTACGTCGGTCTGGCGGTCGTCTTCGGGCTCGGGGTCTGGTTCTTCTCCGGCGGCGAGTACGCCGGAGAGTTCTTCGCCGGCTGGCTGACCGAGTACAGCCTGAGCGTCGACAACCTCTTCATCTTCCTGATCATCATGTCCAGGTTCAGCGTGCCGAGGAAGTATCAGCAGACCGCACTGCTGGTCGGCATCATCCTGGCGCTGGTCTTCCGCGGCATCTTCATCGCCGTCGGCGCCGCGGCGATCAACGAGTTCTCGTGGGTCTTCTACATCTTCGGCGCGTTCCTGGTCTACACCGCGATCCACCTGGCCTCGCAGGGGGAGAACGACGACGAGGACTACAAGGAGAACGCGGTCATCCGGTTCGCGAAGAAGCGGCTGAACGCGACCGACGAGTACAACGGCGTCAAGCTCACCGTGGTCAAGGGCGGCAAGCGGCTCGTCACCCCGATGGCGATCGTCATCATCGCGCTCGGTACGACGGACCTGCTGTTCGCGCTCGACTCGATCCCGGCGATCTACGGCCTCACGCAGGAGCCGTTCCTGGTCTTCACCGCGAACGTCTTCGCCCTGATGGGCCTGCGGCAGCTGTACTTCCTGCTCGGCGATCTGCTGAAGCGCCTGGTCTACCTGTCGATCGGCCTGTCGGTGGTGCTCGCGTTCATCGGCGTGAAGCTGGTCCTGCACGCGATGCACGTCAACGAGTTGCCGTTCATCAACGGCGGTCACCACATCGAGTGGGCGCCCGAGATCCCGATCTGGTTCTCGCTCGGCTTCATCATCGTCACGCTCGGCGTCACGACCGTGCTGAGCCTGCGCAAGTCCCGTGGCCTGCCCGCCGCCGGTGAAACTCCTGCTGCGATTGATCAGGAAGAGCCGGCGACGGACGCCAAGAACAGCTAGTTCAGAACCGGGCGGCGGCGACCAACGTCTTCCGGCGCTCATCGGGAAGCGGCGCATCCTCGAGCCGCTTCCCGGTCTCGGAGGCGTGCAGCATCCCGGTGGAGGAGACGAACCCGACGTGGTGCACGACCTTGCCGGGGCGCGCGAAGAAGTACAGGTCGCCGGGCCGGACCTCCTCGAGCGGGATGTTCTCCAGCGTGTCGGCCTGGTCGTGCGCGTCGCGGGGGATCCGCAGACCGAGCACCCGGCTGACGGTGTGCGTCAGCCCGGAACAGTCCAGCCCGTACGCCGACGTACCGCCCCACAGGTATTCCAGCCCGAGGAACTGTGACCCGAGCCGCAGCCGGTCCTCAGGTGTCGACGGCTCACCAACAGCACGCAGTACGTCGTTCGCTAGCCAGCCGGACCCGCCATCGGGAGTGGCGACCCGCGTGTACCCGTCGGCCTGCTCGACCGAGGCCAGCACGGTGCCGAACGACAGCGTCATCACTGGGGCACCAGTCCCTGGCTCTGCGAGCAGGGGAGCAGTAGGCACGGTCACAGCGACCGGATCGGTCGCGCTGCCCGGCAGCTCACCCAGGTGGCTCGACGGCACCCAGCCCGGGTAGCCGAGCTCGTCCCCGGACGACGGCTGCCACGGCGCGAGGATCTCGGACCAGCCGTCCCGCTCGGAGCGGACCAGTACGGGCTCTGCGAACAGCAGCTGGGACAGAGTCCGGCCGTGCAGGCCGAGGCGGCTCTCGTTGTCCATCGACTTCGCCCAGGCAGCCACATCGGGCTGCGCGGCGGTGGCGGGCGCGTCGACCTCACGGGGCGCGTCCGTTCCGGTCCACACCGTGCTGATCGGGACCTTGGCGGCTGCAAGCTTCATAAGGTCAAGCCTGTCACGCCGAGGCCAGGCTCAAACGGAAGATGGATCAGCGAGCCGTCGTACCGGATTCCGCCGATCACCGGTGCGTCACGGAGCCACCACGCCGCGTCGAGATCGTTGACCGCCGTGGTCGGATACGCGGCGACCAAGGCCGCCGCGGCGCCGATTCCGACGTGACTTTCCATCATCGAGCCGACCGCCGTACCGAGGCCGTGCTCGCGCGCGAGCTCCAGCAGGGTGCGGGCCGGGCCGAGTCCGCCGCACTTGGCGAGCTTCACGTTGACCATGTCGGCGGCGCCGTGCCGGATCACCGCCACGAGGTCACGAACGCCGTACACGGACTCGTCGGCGAGGATCGGTGTGTTCACCCGGTCGGTCACCCAGGCCATGCCTTCGAGGTCGGCGGCGGCGACCGGCTGCTCGACCAGTTCGAGGTCGCAGTCCTCGAGTGCGCGGATGGCGTTGACGGCGTCGCGGCGGGACCAGCCCTGGTTCGCGTCGAGCCGCAGCCGTGGTCCCGGCCCGATCGCATCCCGCACCCGGCGGACCCGCTCGACGTCGCCGGCCGCATCGGTACCGACCTTCACCTTCAGTACGTCGAACCCGTCGGCGACCCGTGCCGTCGCGGCAGCCGCGAGTGCATCCGCATCCCCGACCGAGAGCGTCACGTCCGTCCGCACGGTGCTGACCGTCGAACCGAGGAAGGCCTGCAGGCTGATGCCGAGGCGGCGGGCGGCGAGATCGTGCAGAGCGACGTCGACCGCGGCCTTGGCGCCGAAGTTGCCGGCGGCCGCGTTCTGTACCCGGCGGAGCGCCTCGGTGAGGTCGTCCGGACCGAGGCCGTTCAAGGCAGCGGTGATCGGTCCCTCGACACACGCCTGGGCGCCCGCGAGCGACTCGCCGGTGACCTTCCAGACCTGCGGCGCCTCACCCCAGCCGCTGTGCGAGCCGTCGCTCAGCTCGACCAGCAGGGAGTCGGCGTGCGTCGCGGTCCGCAGTGCGGTGATGAACGGGGTGTGCAGCGGCGCGGAGATCAGATGGGTGGTGAGCTTCATCGAACCGCTCCCAGATCGTGCCGGTGGTTCCACGCCGCCAGCGCGATCTCCGCGATCAGTTGCTGCGCACGCGCATCCGGCAGGTCGGACGTCGTACAGACGGTGAGCACGAACGGGTCTGCGTCGGGCGGTCGCACGATGCCGCCGTCGTGACGGATGCGGACGTCCCAGCCGTTCTTGTGCTCGACCCGAGTGCCGGCCGGAAGCAGCGCGGGGATCTCGCCGTTCCATTGGTTGCCCGCGAGCAGGTCGCGCAGATACTGGTTGTCCACGGCAACGAGTACGCCGGCCAGCCCGGCCGGGCTCATCTCGTTGCTGATCCCGGCTGCCTGGGCCGCGCGGTCGTCGATCCCGCGGCGGATGGCGCTGCGGCCGTCGCCGTACTCGGCGAGCACCGCCTGCGCCGCGTCGATCCCGACCTGTTCGAGGACGAGGTTCGTGGCCAGGTTGCTGGACAGCGTGATCATCTCGGTCGCGAGCCAGCCGAGCGGGACCAACGTGTCGAGCTTGGCCCAGGTCGCCGGCGCCTCGTCCTCGTCCGGGTTCACACCGAACCGGCCGCCGGCTTGTGAGGTGAAGTCGTTGTGGACGGCCACTGGCTGGTCGAGGGCGAGTTCACCGGCCGCGACCTTGCGCAGCATCGCCATCGCCACCGGCAGCTTCATCGTGCTGGCCGAGTAGTGCGTCCGCTCCGCCTCGTGCTCGAACACCGGCGTCCCGTCGGCCCGGCCCAGCCACACCCCGAACTCGCCGCTCCCGTCCACCGCCGCGAGCAGTTCCGCAATACCCATACCGTCACCCTCGCATATTTCTTTCCTGACCCACACCTGACCCCGCACATTTGTTACCTGGCACACTTCTCCAGGTGTCCACCAGTGTCGGGCTCTTGCTCGGGTTCGTCGCCGACCGTGTCCTCGGCGATCCGCGGCGTTTCCACCCGGTCGCCGGGTTCGGGCAGACGGCGGCCCGGCTGGAGTCACACCTGTACGCCGACTCGCGGGCAGCCGGTACGGCGTACACGACGGCACTCGTCGGTACGACGGCACTCGCGGGGGTCATGGTTGAGCGGCTGACGCGTGGACGGCCGGTGCTGCACACGCTGGTCACGGCCGCGGCCACGTGGACCGTGCTGGGCGCTCGGAGCCTGGAGCGCGAGGCGGAGACCATGGCCGGGCTGCTGGAGGAGAAGGACATCCCAGCGGCGCGTGAGCGGCTCAGCCACCTGTGCGCTCGGGACGCCACGTATCTGGAGGCCGACGAGCTCGCCCGTGCCACGGTGGAGTCTCTGGCCGAGAACACGTCGGATGCGTGTGTGGCGCCGCTGCTGTGGGGCGGAGTGCTCGGGGTGCCCGGGCTGCTGGCGTACCGCGCGATCAACACGCTCGATGCGATGGTCGGGTACCGCTCACCGAAGTACGCCAACTTCGGGTGGGCCTCAGCGCGGCTGGACGATCTGGTGAACCTCCTGCCGGCCCGGGCGTGCGCCGTACTGACTGGTGTCGTTGCAGGCCGCTATGGCGAGGCGCGGCGGGTGTGGAAACGGGATGCGCCGCAGCACCCGAGTCCGAACGCCGGTCCGGTCGAGGCGGCGTTCGCTGGTGCGTTGGGGTTGTCGCTGGGCGGGACGAACAACTACGGGTCCTATACCGAGGACCGTGGCACGCTGGGGGACGGACCGACGCCGACCGTCGCCGATGTCCGCCGTACGGCGACCCTGGCGCGGCGAGTCGGTATCGCGGCGGCTGGCGCGGCAGCGATCCTGGCAGTGGCGAGAGGACGGTTATGGGACTGAGCCGACGACCACTGCGGATCGCGTTGATACGGCACGGCGAGTCCGAGGCGAACCTGGACAAGTCGATCTACGAGCGAGTGCCGGACCACTCCGTGGCGCTGACGGCGCACGGGTGGGAGCAGGCGGCTCTCGCCGGGCAGGAGCTCCGCGACCTGTTCGAGAACGAGCCGATCCGGGTGTACGTCTCGCCGTACCTGCGCACCCTGGAGACGCTCAAGGGCCTCAATCTCGACGACCTGATCGGGATCGCCCGGGAGGAGCCGCGGCTGCGTGAGCAGGACTGGGCGAACTTCCAGGACACCGAGGACATCGAGCGCCAGGAGAAGCTGCGCGATGCCTACGGGCATTTCTTCTACCGGTTCACCCATGGTGAGTCGGGGTCGGACGTGTACGACCGGGTGTCGAGCTTCCTCGAGACGATGCACCGCGACTTCGAGCAGGCGGACGCACCGCGCAACGTGCTGCTGGTGTCGCACGGACTGACCATGCGGCTGTTCTGCATGCGGTGGTTCCACTGGTCGGTCAAGTACTTCGAGACGCTGCGCAACCCGGGCAACGCCGAAACACGCGTGCTGCTGCGGCAGCCGGACTACCGGTACAAGCTGGACCGACCGTTCGAACAGTGGACGACGACTTACGAGCCGAAAGAACAGGAGCGCGCCGCGTGGTTGTAGAGCAGACCCGTCAGGCAGCCATCGAACTGCTGGAGAGCCTGCGGCCGGCACAGCGCAGTCTGATCCAGGCGCCGTTCGACACCCCGGACCACCAGGAGTGGACCTACCTGCCCGGGCCTCGACCCGGCCTGCCGCTGTCCGCGCTCAGCCCGGAGCAGCAGCAGTTGGCGCTGCGGCTGATCGCCCTTGGCTGCAGCGAACGCGGCTTGGCCGACTCACTCGCCGTACTGGACGCTGAGGTGATCCTGCGCGGGCACCCGGTGCCTACGACTGCAGACTGGCAGGACTCGCTGGCCACGCCCGGCTACTTCCTGCGGATCCTGGGCGACCCCGCCGCGTTCGAGCCGTGGGCCTGGCGGCTGAACGGCCACCACCTGGCGATCCACGTGACGCTGGTCGACGGTGCGATCTCGTTCACCCCGTCATTCATCGGCTCCAACCCAGCCGTGGCTCCCTCGGGCCGACGCTTCCTGGCTGGCGAGCACGACCTGGGCTTCCAGCTCTTGGACGCGTTGGACGACAGCCAGCGAGCCGTCGCTGTCGTCTCACCCGACGCACCGGACGACATCCTCACCCGGCACGACCCGGTCGCCGACCCGTCGCTCCTGCGCCGCGGACTCGCGTACGGCGACATGACCGCCGAACAGCGCCAGCTCCTCAGCCTCCTGCTCGGCCAGTACGTCGGTCGCGCAGCCGGCCCGATCGGTCTCCTGACCTGGCAGGACCTGACCGAGCAGGGCATGGAGAACCTCACCTTCGCCTGGGCCGGCGAAACCACCCCCGGCATCGGCCACCGCCACTACTACTCCCTGGCCGCCCCGACCTTCCTGGCCGAGTACGACAACACCCAGGACAACGCCAACCACATCCACGCCGTCTGGCGCTCCCATCGCTCCGACTGGGGCACCGACCTCCTCGCCGCCCACTACGCAGCCCACCGCTGAACACAGCGTCCGAAAACACGCCGACCACGTGCTGCAACCCTTCGGACGCTGTGGACCAGTTGTTCGCAGCGTCCGAAAACACGCCGACGAGGTACTACGGGGCTTCGGACGTTGTGCAGGGGGTCGGATAGGGTTCAGGGGTTCAGCGACGGCTGTGCAGGAACCCGGTGTGAGTCCGGGACGGTCCCGCCACTGTGACCCAGCGATGGGGAGTCAGGAACTGCTGCTGTCGCACCTCCGGCCGGGGCGTGGATACCCCCAGGAAGGACCGGTTCAGCGTGCCCGCGAACCTGTTGCTGTTGTCTACTGCCGACACCGACCTACTGGCTGCGGCGGAGGCGGGAACCGGGTGGAAGGTCGCGAACCCGGCGCGCCTGGAGCTGTCTGAGCTCGCTCCGCTGCTGGACGCCGCGCAGATCGTGGTGGTGCGGCTCCTGGGCGGTAAGCGCGCCTGGGAGGACGGACTGGACGCCGTACTCGCGTCTGGCAAGCCCACCGTGGTGGTGAGCGGTGAGGCGGCACCTGATGCGGAGCTGATGTCGCTGTCGACCGTGCGGGCGGGGGCGGTGACCGAGGCGCTGGCGTACCTGCGGGAGGGCGGCGCGGACAACCTGCGGAACCTGGCCGGCTTCCTGAGCGACACCATCCTCCTCACCGGCGACGAATTCGACCCGCCGGCCGCGCTCCCGGCGTACGGGGTGCGTGGGACCTTCACTGACGACGACCGGCCGGTGGTCGGGATCGTCTACTACCGGGCGCATGAGATCGCCGGCAACACGGCGTTCGTCGACACGCTCGCTGCTGCGGTGGAGGCGGCCGGTGCACAGCCGCTGCCCGTGTACTGCGGGACGCTGCGCGGGCTGGACCCGACGAGCGACGAGAACGCCGGACTGTTCGAGCTGCTGCGCAAGTGCGACGTACTGGTCACCACGCTGCTCGCAGCGGGCGGTTCGGTCGCTGCGAACGCCAGCGCCGGGGGAGCGGACGACGCCTGGGACGCGGGCGCGCTGGCCGCACTCGACATCCCGCTGATTCAGGGGCTCGCACTCACGTCGACCCGCGAGCAGTGGCTCGCCAGTGACGCGGCGATCAGCCCGCTGGACGCTGCCACGCAGGTGGCGATCCCTGAGTTCGACGGCCGGATCATCACGATCCCGTTCTCGTTCAAGGCGTACGACGCCGACGGGCTGGCGCGGTACGCGCCGGATCCGGAGCGGTGCACCCGGCTGGCCGGGATCGCGGTCGCCCACGCCCGCCTGCGACACGTCCCGGTGCCCGAGAAGCGGCTCGCGCTCGTGCTCTCGTCGTACCCGACCAAGCACGCCCGGATCGGGAACGCGGTCGGTCTCGACACCCCCGCCTCGGCGGTCCAGCTGCTCGGCAAGCTCGAGGAGGCCGGGTACGACCTCGGCGGGCTCGACCTCAGCGAGTTGCAGGGCGCTGACGGTGCGGACGGGCTGATCCACCGGCTGATCGCGACCGGCGGTCACGACGTCGACTGGCTGACCGACGAGCAGCTCGAGAACGCCGTGGCCAAGGTGCCGCTGTCCACGTACGCGAAGTGGTTCGGCCAGGTCCCGGAAACGTTGCGTGAGGCAATGACCGAGGCCTGGGGCGAGGCGCCCGGATCCCTGTACGTCGACACCTCCGGACCCGAGACTGCGATCGCGCTGGCCGCGTTGCGGTTCGGGAACGTCGTACTGATGATTCAGCCGCCGCGTGGTTTCGGCGAGAACCCGGTCGCGATCTACCACGATCCCGACATGGCTCCGTCGCACCACTACCTGGCGGCGTACCGGTGGTTGGAGAACGCGCCGGCCGACGGTGGGTTCGGGGCACACGCTGTCGTGCACCTGGGCAAGCACGGAACGCTCGAGTGGTTGCCGGGCAAGGGCATCGGGATGGCGGCCGACTGCGCGCCGGACGCCGTGCTCGGGAACCTGCCGATGGTCTACCCGTTCATCGTCAACGACCCCGGTGAGGGAACGCAGGCCAAGCGGCGGGCGCACGCGGTCGTGGTCGACCACCTGGTGCCGCCGATGGCACGGGCCGAGACGTACGGCGACATGGCCAAGCTGGAGTACCTGCTCGACGAGTATGCGACGGTGCAGGCGCTCGACCCGGAGAAGGTCCCGACGCTGCGGGCACAGATCTGGACCCTGATCCAGGCGGCGCAACTGCACCACGATCTGCATACCGACGAGAAGCCGGACGACGAGGCGTTCGACGAATTCGTCCTGCACCTGGACGGCTATCTGTGTGAGATCAAAGACGTTCAGATCCGTGACGGCCTGCACATCCTTGGCGGCGTACCGGCCGGCGAGGCGCGGATCAACCTGGTGCTCGCCGTACTGCGGGCGCGGCAGCTGTGGGGCGGTTCGTACTCGATCCCCGGCCTGCGGGCTGCACTGGGGGAGACCTTCGGCGTCGACGAGGCCGAGCTGCTCGCGAACCCTGGTCTGGCCGCTGAGCTGACCGAGCTCGCGACACTGGCCGACCTGCCCGCGGTGAGTGGTGCAGACGGTGTCGACATCCTGGAGGCGGCCGCGCGCAAGCTGGTCGTCGCGATGGAGACGCTCAACTGGGATGCGTCGAAGGTGCCGGTCGTTGTCACCGAGGTCATCGGCCGCTCGTCGGTGGGCGTCGAGTCCGCGCTGACCTTCGCCGCGACCGAGGTCGTACCGCGGCTCAACGGCACTTCAGCTGAGCTGACGAACGTGCTGCGTGCACTGGACGGCCGGTTCGTCGAGGCAGGCCCGTCGGGTTCACCGACCCGCGGTCTGGTCAACGTGCTGCCGACCGGACGGAACTTCTACGCGGTCGACCCGAAGGCGATCCCGAGCCGCAACGCCTGGGACGTTGGCGTCGCGCTGGCCGACTCGCTGCTGGCCCGGCACCAGGCCGAGACCGGCGAATGGCCGCGCTCGGTCGGTCTGACGGTCTGGGGTACGTCGGCGATGCGGACCCAGGGCGATGACCTGGCCGAGGTGCTGTGGCTGCTCGGCTGCCGCCCGGTCTGGGACGAGGCCTCGCGCCGCGTCACCGGGTTCGAGGTGGTGAGCCTGGAGGAGCTGGGCCGGCCGCGGATCGACGTGACGATCCGGATCTCCGGGTTCTTCCGGGACGCGTTCCCACACGTCGTACAGCTGCTCGACGAGGCGGTCCGGACGGTCGCGGCACTGGATGAAGATGCCGCCGACAACTATCTCCGCGCCCACGTCGACGATGACGTTGCCGCGGGCAACGACGTACGGTCGGCAACGGCTCGGGTGTTCGGATCCAAGCCCGGCTCGTACGGCGCCGGCCTGTTGCCGTTGGTGGACGCGCGGAACTGGCGGACCGACGCCGAGCTGGCCGAGGTCTACGCGGTCTGGGGCGGGTACGCGTACGGCAAGGACCTGGACGGAGCCGAGGCGCGCGGGTCGATGGAGCGCGCGTACGCGCGGATCCAGGTGGCGGCCAAGAACGCGGACACCCGTGAGCACGACATCATGGATTCCGACGACTACTTCCAGTACCACGGCGGCATGATCGCGATGGTGCGGCACCTGACCGGGTCGAACCCGAAGGCCTACGTCGGCGACTCCGCCGTACCGGCGCAGGTGAAGACCCGGACGCTGGAGGAAGAGACCAAGCGGGTCTTCCGGGCGCGGGTCGTGAACCCGCGGTGGATGGCCGCGATGCGGCGGCACGGGTACAAGGGCGCCTTCGAGATGGCGGCGACCGTCGACTACCTCTTCGGGTACGACGCGACCGCGGGCGTGGTCGACGACTGGATGTACGAGACGCTCACCACCGAGTACGTCGCGGATCCGGAGATGGCCGAGTTCTTCCGCAAGTCCAACCCCTGGGCCCGGCACGGGATCGCCGAGCGGCTGCTCGAGGCCGCCCAGCGCGGCTTGTGGTCCGCGCCGTCGCCCGAAGCCTTGGAGACCCTGCGGAACGCAGTCCTTGAGACGGAGGGTGACATCGAGGACCGCGGCTGATTGGGTGGAGGTATGGCGCGGATCCTGATCACCAACGATGACGGTTTCCAGGCACCCGGGATCCGCGCGCTCGCTCCGGCGATCGCCGAGCTCGGCCACGACGTGTTCGTGGTCGCGCCGCTCGACGACCAGAGCGGCGTCGGCTCGGCGCGGGTCGGGGTGGCCAACCGGCCGATCCAGACCGTCGTCGAGGAAGCCGGCGGCATCAGCTACCGCGGGGTCGCCGGGACGCCTGCACTCGCGGTGACGCTGGCCACGCTCGGCGCGTTTGGTCCGGCGCCGGATCTGGTGCTGTCGGGGATCAACCGCGGCCACAACATCGGCGTACCGATCTTCCACTCGGGCACCGTCGCCGCGGCCCTGACCGCAGCCGGTCAGGGCGTCTCTGGCGTCGCGATCAGCATCCAGGGCATCGACCCCGTGCACTGGTCGACGGCGGCAACGATGGCCGGCGAAGCACTGGCGTGGATCGCGGCCGAGCCGGTGGGGACCGCGCTCAGCCTCAACGTGCCGGACCTACCGATCGACGAGCTGGCGGGAGTGCGGCACGCAACGCTGACCCCGATCACGCGCGAGCGGTTGGTGGCGACCACGGCTCCGACCGGCGAACCGATGATCGCCGTCGCCCCGCTCCGACCCGACCCACCCGCCGGTTCCGACGAGGCGCTGCTGCGGGCCGGCTACGTCACGGTCAGCCCGCTCGTCGGGATCCGTGTGCTGCCGGAGGACGATGCCGCGATCGCGTTGGCGAAGCGACTGTCGTCGTACCGATGAGCCTGTACGTCGAGCAGTACGGCGACCCGGATGCGCCGCCGCTGCTGTTCATCCACGGTCACGGCGGTGGATACCACTGGACGCAGTGCCAGGGCGAGCGACTCGGTTCGCAGCTGCACGTGATCTCGCCGGACCAACGCGGCGTACTGCGGTCCGACCCGGCTGACGTCGAGATCCGGATGGACCTCCTGATCTCCGACTTCGAGGAGCTCCGTCAGCAGTTGGGTATCGAGCGCTGGGCGATCCTCGGTCACTCGGCCGGCGGCAACTACGCCGTCTCCTACGCTCTCCAGCATCCCGACTCGGTCTCCGCCGTCATCTTCGACTGCCCCTGCTGGGACTTCGACGCCAACGACCGCTACCGGCTCCCGATCTTCGCCGACCTCTACGACCAGGCCGGCGACCCCGAGACCGCCGCCCGCTGCCGCGCCCTCGCCGCCCTGCCCCGCCGCCTCACCCCCGACGACAAAACCTACGAACTCGCCTTCGGCCTCGGCGAGGCCTTCCAGGACTTCTCCTGGTACGACCCCTCCCGCCGCCCCGCCTTCGAACAACTAGGCCGCGACGCCGACCTCACCGAAGACCAATGGGCCCGCGGCTACAGCCACCTCTCCACCCTCGCCGACCTCTACACTTCCAAACTCGACGACTTGGCCCACATCACCCAACCCACCCTCCTCATCCGAGGCACCAAGGACCCCGCCACCGACCCCCTCTCCGTAGCCACCTACGAAGCCACCGGCCGCCCCGCCATCACCTTCACCCACTCCGGCCACTTCCCCCACTACGAACAGCCGGAGGAGTATGCGGCCGAGGTGTTGACCTTCCTAACGACAGGAGGTGTCGGCGCAAGCTGACCGCACCGTCACCTGGGCCTCTTGTTGGGGTGGTTCGCGCGTTCGGACCGGAGGGTTGCCGTCCGATCGCAGGACCTCGGGCGCCATCGTGGTGGGCGTGGAGTGGCGGGGGCGGACCGCCAGCACCGTCTAACTCCGCACGGCTCGGACAGTTCACGCTCAGCATCACCCGCACGAGTCGCCGCACGAGGGGTTGGACGGTGGCACAGGTCCGGTACCGACCCGGGGTGGATCAGAGGAAGGTGAAGAGGTCGGCGGTGGAGATGATGGGCTCGTTGTTGGGGCCGGTGAGGGTGTCTTCCAGGCCTAGGCGGAGGTCGTGGCGGTGGGCGCGGGCCCAGTGGAGGGTGGGCCAGGCCCAGTGGTTCTCGCCGTGGACCAGGGCTGGGGTGTGGGGTGGGAGGGCGGCGAGGATGGATTGGGCGGCGGTGGGGCCGTCGGGGCCGGGGGAGATGGTGGGGATGGCTTCGACGAGGATGCGGAGGGTGGGGCCAGACCAGGTCAGGTAGGTGGCGGCGGCTTCGGGGGTGAAGAGTCCGGCTTCGACGGCGATACCTCGGGTGATCAGGAGGTCGGCGACCTCGCAGGCGCCGGGTTCGTGGAAGTTGACGCTGGCGAAGTCGGGGCCGGGTTCCCAGTCGGCGATCAGGCGGAGGCGTTCGGTGAGGTCGGGGACGATCGGTTCGCGGGTCGAGACGCCGATCGATACGCCGGGACAGGCGGTTCGGACGGCGTCGACGGCGGCGCGGATTTCGGGCCAGTGAAGGCTCTCGAGTTCGTCGGTGCCGCGGGGGTGCAGGTGCAGAGCGTCGGCACCAGCCTGTACGGCGGCCGCGGCTGCGTGGGCGAGTTCGTCCGGGGTGATGGGGACACCAGGGTGGTCGGCTCGGGTCCGGTCTCCGTTGAGGCACGCCTTGATCACGTGTCGACGATAAACCGGTGTGAACCTCGTCGCTGAGCGGCCGGGGGCGGTGTGCCATGATCGAGCGGACGGGTGTGGAGGAACACCGGTGACCGGGTTTGGCCGGGACTCCGGGGCGGTCCCGCCACTGTGACCGGGAGACCGGGAGCCAGAACATCCACACCACGTCCGCCGCGGTTTCGTGGCGTACCAGCTGCGCGGGCGTGGATACCCGCTGACGAAGGGACTTCCCGCTGATGCGGCCTGCGCCACCCTCGACCGGCTTTCCGTTCACCGCGGTGGTCGGGATGGACGACCTCCAGCTCGCTCTGATCCTCGCGACGATCTCACCGGCGATCGGTGGGGTGCTGATCCGAGGTGAGAAGGGGACGGCGAAGTCGACCGCGGTCCGCGCCCTGACCGAGATCCTGCCGCCGGTGGACGTCGTACTGGGTTGCCGCTTCTCGTGTGATCCCGAGGCTCCGGCGGCCGACTGTCCCGACGGACCGCATGCGGCGCTGGAGACGGTCAGCCGCGCAGCGCGGTTGGTGGAGTTGCCGGTGGGTGCGACCGAGGACCGGGTGCTGGGGTCGTTGCACCTGGAGAAGGCGCTGGCCGAGGGAGTCACGGCGTACGAGCCGGGATTGTTGGCTGCCGCCCACCGCGGACTCCTGTACGTCGATGAGGTCAACCTGCTGCACGACCACCTGGTCGACGTGCTGCTGGACGCCGCCGCGATGGGGCGCGCGACGATCGAACGGGACGGGGTGTCGGTGACGCACCCGGCGCGGTTCGTGCTCGTGGGCACGATGAACCCGGAAGAGGGCGAGCTGCGGCCGCAGTTGCTCGACCGGTTCGGCCTGACGGTCGACGTCGTCGCGAGCCGGGACCCCGCCGTACGGGTCGAGGTGATGCGCGCGCGGCTGTCCTACGAGGCTGATCCGGCAGCGTTCGTCAGCCGGTACGACGGACCGCAGCGGGAGCTCGCCGAGCGGATCGTCAAGGCACGCGACCTGCTGGGCGAAGTGATCCTGACCGACTCGGCGTTGCGCCAGATCGCCGAGATCTGCGCGTCGTTCGACGTGGACGGGATGCGCGCCGACCTGGTCACCGCCCGAACCGCGGTCGCCCATGCGGCATGGTCGGGACGCACGGTCGTCGAGGTCGACGACGTCCGCGCCGCGGCCAAGCTCGCCCTGCCGCACCGCCGCCGGCGCAACCCGTTCGACGCACCCGGCATGGACGAAGACCAGCTCGAACAAGCCATCCAGAACAGCATGCCCCAAGACCCGGACGACGACCCCGACGGCGGCACAGACCCCGACGGTCGACCCGACGACCCCGACACGACCCCTCCGACCGACGGACCGGACGCCTCCACCGACGGTTCAACCCCACCCGGCAACCCCACGAACGAGCTCGACCCCGCCGAAGGGCCGGACCTTCCCCGGAACTCCGCCGACCCGGATCCGGCCGACCAGTCCACCGAGAAGCCCGGTCGGCCTACCCCGGTAGGTGAGGTGGCCGGCAGCTCCGAGCCCTACAAGGCCCGCCTCCTGAGCGTGCAAGCAGCAGGTGCAGGCGTGGCCGGCCGCCGATCCCGAGCGATCACCGAGGTTGGCCGAGTAGTAGGCGACCGACCCCGCGTAGGACGAGAGTCCGGCCGCCCCCACCTCCTCGCGACCATCCGGGCCGCTGCCCCCCACCAACACGCCCGCGGCCGCAAGAACTCCGCCGACGCAGGCCCGGCCGACGCGCGTGCCGAGGCCCTTGGCAGCGCCGGGGTGGTCCCGCACGTGGGTGATGGTGGCCCAGGTAATGCGGTGGTGGAGGCGCGTGCTGGTGGTGCTGACCCGGCGCGTGCTGGTGGTGCTGACCCGGCGCGTGCTGGTGGTGCTGACCCCGCGCGGGTGGGTGGTGGTGACCCGGGTGGTGCGGTGGTGGAAGGGCGCGCTGGCGGTGGGGGACGGCGGGGTGGGTTGGTGGTGCGGGGGAGTGATGTGCGGCTGTCCGTGCGGGAGGGGCGGGAGGGGAACCTTGTGCTGTTCTGCGTGGATGCTTCTGGGTCGATGGGGACGAAGAGGCGGATGGGCGAGGTCAAGACGGCGATCGTTTCGTTGTTGCTGGATGCCTATCAGCGACGGGACACGGTTGGGCTCGTGACGTTCGCGGGGGCGGAGGCGACGGTGGCGTTGCCGCCTACGGGGAGTGTGGAGACTGCGGTACGGCGGCTTGAGTCGTTGCCGACGGGTGGACGGACGCCGCTGGCTGAGGGGTTGATGCAGGCGGCGGAGGTACTGCGGATCGCGGCGATCCGGGATCCGCGGCGGCGGCCGTTGCTGGTGCTGGTGACGGATGGTCGGGCGACGCAGGGGGAGAAGGCGTTCGCGAGGGCCAAGCAGGCGGCTGGGTGGTTGGCGCAGCGCGGGGTCGCGACTGTGGTGGTGGATTGCGAGCCCCGGCGTGGGGTTCGGCTGGGGCTGGCGGGTGAGCTCGCGGGTGATCTCGGCGCGGAGTACCTCGACCTCGGTGACGTTGCCGCTGGCAACCTTGTGCGGACGGTCTCGGAACGGAAGGTGGCCTGATGCCGAAGGGACAGCCGGAGGTCGTGCCGCAGGACGGGCTGACGACCCGGCAGCGCCGGAACCGGCCGCTGCTGATGGTGCACACCGGGGAGATGAAGGGGAAGTCGACCGCCGCCTTCGGGATGGCGTTGCGCGGCTGGAACCAGGGCTGGAACATCGGGGTCTTCCAGTTCGTGAAGAGCGCGAAGTGGAGGGTCGGCGAGGAGGGTGCCTTCAAGGCGCTCGGTCAGTTGCATGAGGCAACGGGTCAGGGCGGGCCGGTCGAGTGGCACAAGATGGGTGAGGGCTGGAGCTGGTCGCGCAAGGCCGGTACCGAAGAGGACCACGCCGCTGACGCGGTGGAGGGCTGGCGGGAGATCCAGCGCCGGATCGCCGCCGAGACCCACGATCTCTATGTGCTGGACGAGTTCACCTACCCGATGAAGTGGGGCTGGGTCGATGTCGACGAGGTCGTCGAGACGCTCGTGAACCGGCCCGGCCACCAGTACGTCGTGATCACCGGCCGCAACGCCGACCAGCGCCTGATCGACGCGGCGGACCTGGTCACGGAGATGACGAAGGTCAAGCACCCCATGGATGCCGGCCAGAAGGGGCAGAAGGGCATCGAGTGGTAGTTCCGCGGATTGTGGTGGCGGCGCCTTCGTCGGGAGCCGGCAAGACGACGGTTGCCGTCGGTCTGATGGCCGCGCTGCGGCGGGCCGGGCATGTGGTGGCCGGCTTCAAGGTGGGGCCGGACTACATCGACCCCGGGTTCCACGCGGTCGCGACCGGCCGGCCCGGACGGAACCTCGACGCGATGCTGAGCGGCGAGGAGCGAGTCGCGCCGCTGTTCGCGCACGGTGCGCTGGGCGCGGACCTCGCGGTCGTCGAAGGCGTGATGGGCCTGTACGACGGCGCCCTGGGAACCGAGGGTTTCTCGTCGACCGCCCATGTGGCGAAGTTGCTGAAGGCACCGGTCGTGCTCGTCGTAGATGCGTCTGCGGCGGGACGGAGCGTCGGGGCGGTTGTTCAGGGATTCGTTGCCTTTGACACCGAGGTGCGGATCGTCGGGGTGATCCTGAACAAGGTCGGCTCGGATCGGCATGAGGCCGAGGTCCGCGCCGGGGTGGCGCCGACCGGCGTACCGGTTCTTGGGGTGTTGCGGCGGGACACCAGGCTGACGGTTCCCAGCCGGCATCTGGGATTGATCCCGGCGGATGAACAGCGTCAGCAGGCGGAGAACGCGGTCGAGGCTGCGGCTGAGCTGGTGCGTGCCGGAGTTGATCTGGAGGCGTTCGTCGCTGCGGCGCGGGCGGCTTCGGAGCTGGCGACGGAGACCTGGGATCCGGCGGCCGAGGTGACGCCGGCGGAGGAAGGCCGGCCGGTCGTTGCGGTGGCGGGCGGGCCGGTGTTCTCGTTCCACTACACCGAGACGACGGAGTTGCTGACCGCTGCCGGTGCTGACGTGGTGCGGTTCGATCCGCTGCTCGATCCGTTGCCCGAGGCAACCTCTGCGCTGTATCTCGGCGGCGGCTTCCCCGAGCTGCATGCGGAGGCACTCGCGGCCAATGAGCAACTCAGGAAGCAGGTCGCGACCGAGATTGCCGCTGGGCTGCCGGTTGTCGCGGAGTGTGCGGGCCTCTTGTATCTGTGCCGTGAGCTCGACGGTCACCAGATGACCGGCGTTCTTCCGGCGACGGCTCGCATGACCGGGAGCCTGACGCTCGGCTACCGTACCGCGATCGCGGCGACCACGACCGCGTTCTTCGACGAGGGGCGTCGGGTGCGCGGGCATGAGTTCCACCGGACCGCGGTGGAGTTCGACGGTGACGTCGCTCCGGCTTGGTACCTGCCGGGCGGGGCCGAGGGGATCGCGCAGCCGTGCGTGCATGCGTCGTACCTGCATCTGCATTGGACGGCCACCCCTGATGTGCCGGCTCGGCTGGTAGCGGCGGCGCGCGTGCATGCTGGGTTGGAGAAATGAACCTCGTCGTCGGCGTCGGCCTGCGCGCCGGTACGTCGTACCGTGAGCTGCGCGATCTGGTCACGGAAGCCGTCGCCGATGCAGGCAGGGTCCGGATCCTCATCACAGTCGATGGGCGCGAGAGCGAACCGGCTGTCCAACGGCTCGCGGCCCACCTCGGTGCGGAGTTGCAGACGGTCGCCCCGGCTGAGCTTCGCCGGCAGAACGTGCCGAGCCCGAGTGAGCAGGTCGACGGCCTCGCCGGTACGCCGAGCGTCGCGGAGGCCGCCGTACTGAGCACTGGTGCTGAGCTTGTTGTCCCCAAACGCAAGTCGGGCGCGGCGACTGTTGCGGTGGGGCGGCTTGCGGCGGCTCCTGGGTATGCACCGGGGGAGCGGCACGTCGTGCATCGGGTGCTGGCGGAGCGACGGGATGTACGGCGGGGGTTCGTGGACCTGCCGATCCCGGATGACGTGCTGACGCGGGTGCTGGAGTCGGCGCATCGGGCGCCGAGTGTGGGGCTCAGTCAGCCCTGGGACTTCCTGCTGATTCGCGAGATCGCGACGCGACGGAAGATTCACGATCTGGCGAGTGCCCAGCGGGACGCGTTCGCGGCGTCGTTGCCGGATGAGCGACGGCAGCGGTTCGACGGGTTAAAGATCGAGGCGATCCTCGACACTCCGTTGAACATCGCCGTGACGTGCGACGCCGGGCGCGGCGGACGCCACGTACTCGGACGGCATGCAGATCCGCGGACGACGTGGTTCTCGGCCGCGATCGCGATCCAGAACCTCTGGCTGGCGGCGCGGGCCGAAGGGCTGGGCGTCGGTTGGGTCTCGTTCTTCGAACCAGGTGAAGTGGCCGCCGTGCTGGACCTGCCCGCGCACATCGAGCTCGTCGGGTACCTCTGCATCGGGTACGTCGATGAGTTCGCGCCCGCACCGGAATTGGTGCGGACCGGGTGGGCGTCGCGGCGTCCGCTCGCGTGGGCGGTGCATCAGGAGTCGTGGGGGAGGCGAGGTCTGCCAGGTGCCGAACCAACCTCAATCACCCAGGACGCCGAGCAAGCAGCCCGCGAGGTGGAGCCACGAGAGTCGGGGCAGTCGGTTCGCGTGGTGGTTGGTGGGGATCCTGCCGACTACCTGGGGCGGACGGACACGATCGTCGTACAGTTGGGTGCTAAGCCTGAAGCCGATTTCGGTGTGCTCTGGCGGCCGGCGCGGAATCCCGTGGAAGGTGTCGAGGTGGGCGTGGAGATCGTGCGGGATCTGGCGTTGCAGGGCGTGGGAGAGATCGCCGTACAGGTGGTCGAGGACGGCGACGTGGCGGCCGCGGTGGGGCGTGGGCTGCGGGTCGGGGCGAGTGCCTGCGGGGTTGGATGCCGTGATGAGCCGGTGGAGCTGTCAGACTCACCCGCATGACTGTGCCACCCAGTGGGGGATCCATGCACGTACCCGCCTTCTCGATGAAGCAGCGGATCACGTTGATGGCCAACAAGTACGAGCTGATCACGACCAACCCGGACGGGTCCGACGGGCAGCTGCTGGCGTTCGCGCAGCAGAAGCGGATGGCGTTCAAGGAAGAAGTCACGTTCTACACCGACGACAGCAAGTCGCAGGTGGTGTTCTCGTTCAAAGCGCGCAAGCGGATCGATCTCGGTTCGGGATACGACGTCTTCGACGCGAACGGCCAGCAGATAGGCTGGTTCAAGAAGGAGTTCGGCAAGAGCCTGCTGCGGTCGAGCTGGCAGCTGAGCGGGGCCGGGTTCGAGTCGTCCGGCACCGAGCGCAGCGCCGGGATCGCGATCCTGCGCCGGGTCTGGGACTTCGTCCCGTTCGTCGGTGAGATCCCGCTGCCCTTCATCTTCCACTTCGACTTCACCGACAACGCCAGCCGGCAGCCGGTGCTGTCGGTCGAGCGGAAGATGTCGATCCGGGACCGGTACCGCGTGACGGTCCAGGACCAGCGGGTCGACTTCCGGGTCGCGGCCGCGATGACGGTCGCCCTGGACGCGCTCCAGAGCCGCTGATCGTGCAGTAACAGAGCCCGCCGTACGACCCCGGTCGTACGGCGGGCTCACTCTTTCGGGTGAACTGACCCCGAAGACCCTTGGCTGGGCAAGCTGGCGGTGCGAGTCTTGAGGACATGAGTGCAACTCAGCGCAGTCGACGGTGGTTGGTTCCGGTTACGGCGGTGGCCGTGGTGGCCGGAGTGGGGACGCTCGGGCCGGTGGTCGCGGACGCCTCACCGAAGTTGCCAGGGATCTCCGCACAGGAGTTGCTGGCCAAGGTGCAGACCGCGAAGGTCGACGGGCTGAGCGGCACCGTGCACTCGTCCGCTGATCTCGGTCTGCCGGCGCTACCCGGCGTGACCGGTGGTGACAGCAGCTCGCCGAGCGGCCAGGTGACCGAGATGCTGAGCGGTGACCACACCGCGCGGGTCGCGTTCGCCGCGCCGGACAAGGCACGGGTCTCGGTGCTCGACAACATGGCCGAGCGGGTCTGGACGTCGGACGGCAAGTCCGCCTGGGCCTACGACTCGTCCAGGCGCGAGGCCGTGAAGCTGCAGATCCCGGCGCACGACAGCGGCAAGCCCGAGAAGGCGCCGCAGTCGTACGACCCGCAGGCCGTGGCCAAGCAGTTCCTGGACGCGATCGACCCGACCACGAAGGTCGATGTCAGCGGCACCGAGAAGGTCGCCGGGCGGGACGCCTACAAGCTGCGCCTGACGCCGAAGACGGACAAGACCACGGTCGGCTCGGTGACGCTGGCGGTGGACTCCAAGACCTACGTCCCGCTGCAGGTGAGTGTCCTGCCGCGGACCGGCAAGGACCCGGCGGTCGAGATCGGCTTCACGCAGGTCGACTTCGCCGTACCGGCGGCGAGCACGTTCACGTTCACCCCGCCGAAGGGTGTCGAGATCAAGCAGCCGAAGGTGCCGACGACGCGGCCGGATCACCCGGTCAAACCGACCGGCCCGAAGGCCGTCCCGGGCAAGCCCACTGAGAAGCCTGAAACCGCCAAGAAGCCCGGTACGGCGAACGCTCCGACCGTGCTCGGTGAGGGCTGGGACGCCGTGGTGATGGTGAAGGGTGTGAAGCTGACCGGTGCCGGTGGTCCGGTCGACCAGCTGCTGGTGGGTGCGCCGACGGTTCAGGGTTCGTGGGGCAAGGGCAAGCTCGTGTCCAGCAAGATGGTCAACGTGCTGATCACCGACGACGGACGAGTGTTCGCCGGCCTGGTCACCGCGCAGACCCTGCAGGACGCCGCCGCCAAGGCGCCCCGCTGACCGTGACAGACACACAGAAGCTGGCCGGCGAGGGATCCACGCCGGAGCCGGTAGCCGGGGGATCTGCCCCCGGCCCGGCCGTCGGGGATTCCGCGCCGGAGTCGGGGCGTGGGGGTTCAAGTCTCCCCTCGCACACCCCGGCGGCTCCTCTCGTTACTCCGACGGGTGGGTCTCCGCTTGTTACGCGGGGGCTGACCAAACGGTTTCGTGGGGGACAGGTCGCCGTCGACTCGGTCGACCTTGAGGTGCCGGCTGGGAGCGTCTTCGGCTTTCTTGGGCCGAACGGTTCCGGCAAGACGACCACGATCAGGATGGTGCTCGGGCTGATCGCGCCGACGTCGGGGGCGGTCGAGCTGCTCGGGCAGCCGATGCCGAAGGCTGCGTTGCGCGTGCTTCCGCAGGTGGGCGCGTTGGTGGAGGGCCCGGCGTTCTATCCGTTCTGGAGCGGCCAGGCGAACCTGCTCCGCTTCGACGCCGCCGACCGCACGGCAGACCCACGCACTCGCAAGGCCCGCGCAGGCGAGGCGCTCGAGCGGGTCGGCCTGTCGAACGCGGCTGGTAAGAAGGTGCGCGCGTATTCACTCGGCATGAAGCAGCGGCTGGCGATCGCGGTCGCGCTGATGCAGCGCCGCGAACTCCTGGTGCTCGACGAGCCGACCAACGGTCTCGACCCGCAGGGCACCCGCGAGGTGCGGAACCTGATCCGCGAGCTCGCAGGTGACGGTACGACGATCTTCACCTCGACCCACCTGCTGGCCGAGGTCGAGCAGGTCTGCACGCACGCCGCGGTGATGAGTCGCGGCCGCCTGATCCGGCAGTCGAGTATGGCGGAGCTGCGCTCCGAGCTGCGGCCGCGCCTGGTTGTCCGCACCCCGGATGTCGCCGCGGCCGCCGAGACCCTGAAGCGGCTCGGCGTGACCGATCTGCGCACCTCCGACGAGACCGTCGAGGGCGACGCGGCCGATCTGCCGATCGAGAAGTTCGCCGCGGGGCTGGTCGCCGCGGATGTCCGCATCCACGGTTTCGGCCTGGAGCGTCCCAGCCTCGAAGACGCCTTCGTCGCGCTCACCGGAGAGGGTTTCGATGTCGCCGAGTAGCGCGGTAGCCGACGTACCGATCGCCACACCGAGCGCCGGCCGGCACACGCTCGCGCTGTTCCGGTCCGAACTGCAGCTCGTCTTCGGCCGGGCCCGGACCTGGGTCCTGCTTGCCGTGCTGGCCGCCGTACCGCTCCTCATCGGCGTCGCGATCAAGCTGTCCGGCACCGAAGGCGGCGCCGAGGGATTCCTCGGTCAGGTCGCCGGCAACGGGCTGTTCCTGATCGTGGCGAGCCTCGGGCTCTCGCTCCCGTTCTTCCTGCCGACCGCCGTGACCGTGATCTCAGGGGAGTCGCTGGCCGGCGAGTCCAGCCTCGGTACCCTGCGAAACCTGCTCACCGCTCCGGCCGGACGCTCGCGCCTGCTGGCCGCCAAGATGGTCGCGCTGGCGGTCTTCTGCCTGGCCGCGACGCTCACGATCTGGGTCGCCGGGCTGATCGTCGGCTTCCTTCTGTTCCCGGTCGGCGATGTCCTGCTGCTGTCCGGCTCGACGATCTCGCTGGGGGAGGGGCTGCTGCGAGCCCTGGCCATCGCGGTGGTGATCGCGTTGTCGCTGCTCGGCCTCGCCGGGATCGGGCTGTTCGTGTCGTCGCTGACCTCGACGCCGCTCGCGGCGATGGCGGCCACGTTCGGCACCTTCATCGTGCTCGGCATCATGTCGGCGATCCCACAGATCGACGTGATCCACCCGTGGCTGCTGATGTACGGCTGGACGTCGTTCGCCGACCTGCTCCGCGACCCGCCGTACTGGGACGCGATCGTGCGCAACCTGCTCCTGCAGGCCGGCTATCTGGCCGTCTTCTACTGCGCGGCGTGGGCCCGGATCACGAGCCGCGACATCGTCTGAGGAGACAATAGGCGGGTGGATCCCGATCTGGTCGCCGTGCTGCGCTGTCCGGTCTGTGCCGAGGGGCTGGCACTGACCGGCCGGACGGCGGGCTGTGCGCATGGGCACGCGTACGACCTGGCGAAGCAGGGTTACCTCAATCTGTTGCCTTCGGCATCGAATGGGATCGAGGGCGACTCGGCCGCGATGATCGGCGCCCGGACGGTCTTCCTGGGCGGCGGTCACTACGCGCCGATCCGGGACGCGCTGATCCTGCGCGCGGCCGAGTACCTCCAGCCCGACAGCGACGAACTGGTGGTCGAGGTCGGAGCGGGGACGGGCTACTACCTCGCGGGCGTCGCCGGCCGATCGCGACGCGGGCTCGCGCTCGACGTCTCCCGGTACGCCGCTCGCCGAGCGGCCAAAGTGGATCCGCGCATCGGCTCGGTGGTGTGTGACGCCTGGCGCGAGCTGCCCGTGGTAGACGGCGCCGCCCAGGTGGTGCTGAACGTGTTCGCTCCGCGCAATGCCACCGAGATGGCTCGAATCCTCAAGCCAGGCGGTGTGCTGCTGGTAGTGACACCGAACCCGGAGCACCTGGCCGAGCTGGTCGGCGTACTGGGGATGGTGTCGGTCGACGAGGACAAGGAGCGGCGCCTCCAGGACGCGCTCGGTGGGACCTTCGCCGAGACGGGCCGCACGCTGATCGAGGAGCCGATGCGGCTCGATCGCAATGCGGTGGAACAGCTGGTGCTGATGACGCCGAGTGCGCGGCACATCGCGCCGTACGAGCTCGCGGACCGGATCGCCGTCCTGCCCGAGCCGGCGCTCGTCACGCTCTCGGTCACGCTGACAACCTGGAAGCCCTTCTGAGTCGATGCCGGCTAGCACGGCATCTCATCAGGGCCTAGATGGTCAGGCAGCGTTGGCGACGAGCTCCTTGGCGACTACGTTGCCGTGCTCCTCGGCGGTGGCGTGCGCCTCGGTCTCGGACACCTTGGAGGCGTCGATCAGGTCTGCCATCGCGGGCGTGACCGGGGCCAGGGTGAGCTCGGCGGCCGCCGTACGGATCTTCATCCCGAGGACGTCACCGAAGATGCGCTCCAGGTACGGCGTCGAGTGGTCCCAGCCGTGCTTCGGCGTACCGGGGGCGTAGCCGCCACCGCGGGCCAGCGTGAAGATGATCGGCCGGCCGACCAGCGGGTTCACCCCGCGCAGGTAGGGCTCGTCGGTGAGGAACAGGTCGATCCACACCTTCACGTGCTGCGGGATGCCGTAGTTGTACAGCGGTACGGCGAGCAGGATCGCGTCGGCGTTCTTGACCTCCGAGCTGATCTCCTGGACCAGCGCGAGGGCCTCGGTCAGCTGGTCGCGTTCGGCGTCGGTTTCCGGGTTCTCGCCGACCGCCATCCGGGCGATGGCCGGCCAGGCCGTGGCCGGGAGCGGGTCGCGGCCGAGGTCGCGGCGGACGACGACGCCGTCGGGGTGCTCGGCCTTCCAGGCGGCCTCGGCGCTGTCGGCCAGCGCGCGGCTCACGGATCCGTGCAGGCGGACGCTGGCGTCGACGCGGAGCAAGGTGGTCATAGTCGGTCTCTCCTGAGGGTTCGGTGGGGCTGCTCGATTCGAGCTGTTCCGAAGATAGTCTGCTAGACAGAACATATTCAAGTCAGATCGTATTCCGGGTGGCGTAGACCACGTAGACTGGGTTTCGTGACCAGCACTTCGGCGGATGTGGGAGCCAAGACGGCCCGTGGCGTAGCGCCACGCGTGGCCAGTGGTGCGCCGGTCGAGACGGATCTCGGCTGGGCGCTCGGCGTCGTGTTCCGCCGCTACGCGAAGGCCTCCGGTGCCGCGCTCGGCGACGTACCGGGCGGGCCGCGCGGCTACCAGGTGATCGCGACGGTGAACTCCGAGGGACCGAAGCGGCAGCTCGATCTGGCCGCGCAGCTCGGCGTCGACCGGACCGTGATGACGTACCTGCTCGACGACCTGGAGGGCGCCGGACTCGTGCAGCGCCAGCCCGATCCGGCCGACCGCCGGGCCCGGCTGATCGTGCCGACCGAGCAGGGCAAGATCACCCTCTGCGACCTGGAGCGCCGGCTGACGGCCACCGAGGACGAGGTGCTCGGCATGCTGGACGAGGACGAGCGGTCGAGCTTCCGGACGCTGCTGCGGCGCGTCGCGCTGAAGGCGGACGCGCTGGACCCGCTGCACAACGCCTGTGCACTGGCCGACGAGAATGTCGACCCGGCAACGACCTAGCGATCAGTGCAGCGGCACGAAGCCTGATTCATAGGCCTTGATGACCGCCTGGGTGCGGTCGCGGGCGTTCAGCTTCGCGAGCACGTTCGCCACGTGGGTCTTGACGGTCTGCAACCCGAGGATGAGCTCGGCCGCGATCTCCGCGTTCGACAGTCCACGCGCCATCAGCCGCAGGACCTCCTGCTCGCGGTCGGTCAACTGGTACTCGCCGAGCCCGCTCGGACGCGTCGACTGCGCACCCACGTGGGCGAGCGCGAGCGCCCGGATCGCCTCTGGGAACAGCAGCGACTCGCTCCCCGCGACAGTGCGGATCGCGGCGATGATGTCGTCCGGCGGGGTCCGCTTCAGCAGGAATCCCGACGCGCCGGCCCGCAGAGCGTCGTACACGTAGTCGTCGTTCTCGAAGGTGGTCACGACGAGCACGCGCGGTGCCGGATCGAGGCTGTCGAGCAGCAACCGGGTGGCCTGGATGCCGTCCACGGCGGGCATCCGGACGTCCATCAGTACGACGTCGGGGCGCGTCCGGCGGACCACCGGCAGAACCTCGGCGCCGTCGGCGGCCTCGCCGACCACGGTCAGGTCGGGCTCGGCGTTGATGATCGCGCGCAGCCCACTGCGGATCAGCGGCTCGTCGTCGACCACCACCACGGACAGCGTCACGTCCGTCATCCCTTCGTCGTCACGGCGACCGGCAGGCTCACGGTCAGCCGCCAGTCCTGGTCGTCCCGCCCGGCCGCGACCGCGCCCCGTAGTACGGCGACTCTTTCACGAATGCCGGCCAGTCCCCGGCCACCGCCCGCATTGGCCGATTCGCCGGTCACCGGGTTGGTCACTGTCAGACGGAGCCCCGATGTGTCGAGCCGGATCTCCAGGGCCACGGTCAGCTGGTCGTCCGGGTGGCCGGCGTGCCGGATCGCGTTGGTGAGCCCCTCCTGGAGGATGCGGTACGCCTCCCGCGAGACCGTCGAGGGCAGCCGGTCGAGCGCCCCGGAGCGCTCGATCGTGACCGTGATCCCGCCGGCCCGGGTGGCGTCCACCAGCCGGTCGAGATCGGCGAGGGTCGCCTGCGGTGCGGTGGCGGAACCCGGGCGCCGGTCGTCGCGCAGCAGGCCGAGCACGTGGTCGAGGTCGGCCAGCGCCGACCTCGCCGAGGTCTCGATCGCGCCGAGGGCCGTCTCGGCGAACTCGGGATCGCTGGCCAGCACCCGCCGTGCGGCCGCCGCCTGGATGGTGACCAGGCTGAGCGCATGACCGACGCTGTCGTGCAGTTCGCGGGCAAGACGGTTGCGTTCGGCAAGGGTCGCTGTACGGCGTTCGAGCAGTTCGATCCGCTCGGCCGCGGTCGGTCCGAGGATGCGGGGTGCGAGGTAGGCGAGCAGCGCGCCGACGGCCGACGAGATCAGGAACAGACCGACCAGCGAGGCCACGAAGGCGAGCGGCATCCACGCGTCGGTCCAGGTCCCGGTGACGTCGTAGTCGATCCCCGGCACCAGCTCTCGCGAACCCTGCGCGCGGAACGGGGCCGCAAGCAACACCGGCCCGGCCCCGAAGACGACGGTGCTGAGAATGCCGACCAGACCACCCATCACCAGATGCAGAGTCAGCCAGGCGGCGGTCCGGCGGCGCTGCGCCCAGGTCCGTGCCGGGCCGAGCGGTCGCTCCTCGAACTTCACCCCGAGCAGCGACGACACCGCGATGCCCTCGACCTCCCGCACCGCGGGCAGCAACCCGATCGCGAGCGGCGGCGCGACGCCGAGCAGCGCCAGCAGCACCACACTCGCGGGGCCCGGCAGCCGCATTTCGTGGGTGAGCGCGCCGACCGCGCTGCCGACCAGCAGCACGGCCAGCACCAGGGCGGCGCCGATCAGCAGATAGATCCAGCGCAGGTACGTCGACGCCCGGCCGAGGGACCTGAGCGCGGTGATCACCTGCCCATGGTGTCAAACCCCAGGGGTCCGGACCTCCCTCGGCGGAGTGAAGGTGCCGGGCAGAAGTGCTCGGAATCACAAGAGGTTGAGGGTTTACGTAAATTTGATGCCGAAGTCGCGGATCGGCACCTCGTTGCCGTCGCGATCTGCTGTCGGTGCGGGTACGGTCTGTGGTCGGGGCGGGAGGACTGACCGGGAAGGGTCAGGCCGAGGGGAACGGCTCCAGGACTGGTGGCACAGCGGGAACCGCGGGAAGCACAGTGCGGAACGGGCAGGTAAAGTCACTGTGAAGTCCCTGGGGGCCGATTGACCACCTTTCCATATTTGATGTTTGATCAAATATCGGATGAGAGAGGTCGATATGAGGTTGAGGCGTTCCGTCGTCGCGCTGACGGCGGTCCTGGGGCTCGCCCTGGTCAGCGCGTGCAACAGCGGGGACGACAAGGGCACGGACAGCGGGCTGCAGAAGGTCAGTTACCAGACCTCCTTCGGTCAGTTCGGCCGCGAGGCCTACGCGTACGTCGCGCTGGACAAGGGGTATTTCAAGGACGCCGGGTTCGACGTCAAGATCACCCCGGGCAGCGGGACGGTCGACGTGATGAAGCAGGTGGCCGGGGGGCAGGCCGACTACGGCATCGGTGACTTCACCGCGATCGTGATCACCCTCGGCAAGCAGAAGATGCCCGTCACCACCGTGGGCATGATCCATCAGAAGTCGATGGCAGGCCTGATGACGCTCGAGGGCATGGGCATCACCAAGCCGTCGGACCTGGTCGGCAAGAGCGTCGGTGACCAGCCGGGCTCGACCAACCAGGTGATGTTCCCGGTCTGGGCCAAGGCGGTCAACATCGACCCCGGCAAGGTCAACTTCGTCGCGTCACCGCCGCCGGCACTGCCGGCGCTGCTCACGAGCAAGAAGGTCGACGCCATCGGCCAGTTCGTGGTCGGCAAGCCGCTGATCGAGAAGGCGGACAAGGACGGGCGCAAGGCGATCATGCTGCCGTACGGCGACGCACTGCCGCAGTTGTACGGCAACGCGATCCTGGCCCGTGCCGATGTCGCCAAGGAGCACCCGGACCAGGTGAAGAAGTTCACCGCGGCCCTGCTCAAGGGCCTGGACGACGCGATGAAGGACCCGGCGGCCGCGGCGGAGACGCTGAAGAAGTACGTGCCGACGACCGATGTCGGGGTGGCCACCGAGGAACTGAACCTGATGAAGGACTACTCGGTGGTGAAGGACGTTCCGCTCGGCGCGGTCGACACCGACCGGGTGCAGAAGGTCATCGACACCATCGTCGACGCCCAGCAGCTCACCAAGGGTGCGCTCAAGCCGGCCGACGTGGTCACCGTCGATCTGGCGCCGAAGGGCTAGTCATCGATGATCCGGCTGGACGGTGTGGGGCAGGTCTTCGACGGACGCGAGGGCCCGGTCACGGCCCTGGAGAAGATCGACCTGCACGTCCACGCCGGTGAGTTCGTCACGCTGATCGGCCGGTCCGGGTGTGGCAAGTCCACCCTGCTCCGGCTGATCGCGGGACTGTTGTCACCGACGTCGGGCACGGTCCAGGTGGCGGGCGAGCCGGTCACCGGACCGCGCCCGGACGTCGCGTTCATGTTCCAGCGCTCGGCCCTGCTGCCGTGGCGGTCGGTGCTGTCCAACGTGCTGCTGCCGGTGGAGCTGGATCGATCAACCGGTGCCCGCGACAAAGCGGCGTACCAGGACCGGGCGCAGGAACTCCTCGAACTGGTCGGGCTGCAGGGGTTCGAACGGCGGTTGCCGCACGAGCTGTCCGGCGGCATGCAGCAGCGGGTGTCACTGTGCCGGTCGCTGATCCGCGACCCGAAGGTGATGCTGATGGACGAGCCGTTCTCCGCGCTCGACGCGCTCACCCGCACCGAGCTGTCCGAGGAACTGCAGCGGATCAAGATGGAGCTGTCGACCACGATCGTGTTCGTCACGCACTCGATCGACGAGGCCGTCGTACTGGCTGACCGCGCGGTCGTGCTGTCGCCGCGGCCGGGGCGTCTGCGCGATGTGGTCGACATCGACATCCCGCGGCCCCGCAGCCTCGGTCAGCACGCGCATCTGGAGGACGTCGCCCGGATCAGCGCGCGGTTGCACGCGTTGCTCGCGGACAAGACGCCGCCGGTCGCCGAGCGGCTGGTCGACGAGGTGTGGCCGCGATGACGAGGAAGTCGTGGTGGACCGACTCCCGGGCCGCGGCCATCCTGCTGCCGGTCACCGGTCTGATCGCGGTGATCGTGCTGTGGTGGCTGGCCACGATCGTCTTCACGATCCCGGAGTTCCTGGTCCCCAGCCCGGGTGACGTCCTGGCCAGGTTCGTGGCGGACCCGGCGATCCTGCTGCAGGCGGCCCTGGTGTCGCTGCTGGAGACGATCGAAGGGTTCCTGCTCGCGATCGTGATCGGCGTGCCGATCGCGCTGCTGATCGTCCGGTCGGCGATTCTCGAGCGGCTCGTCTACCCGTTGCTGCTGATGGTGAACGCGATCCCGAAGGTGGCCATCGCCCCGCTGCTGGTGGTGTGGATGGGCTTCGGCCAGGGCCCGAAGGTCCTGATGGTGCTGCTGATGTGCTTCTTCCCGATCGTGATCTCGACCGCGCAGGGGATGAAGTCGACCCCGGCGGAGCTGGTCGAGCTGCTGCGGTCGCTGAACGCGAGCCGGAGCCAGGAGTTCTTCAAGCTCCGGCTCTGGCATGCGATGCCGCAGATCTTCACCGGGCTCAAGGTGGCGATCTCGCTGGCCGTGATCGGCTCGGTGATCGGTGAGTTCGTCGGTGCCACGCAAGGCCTCGGCTACCTGATCCAGCAGTCCGGGGCGAGTGCGGACACCGCGCTGGCCTTCGCCTCGATCACTCTGCTCAGTGTCATGAGCCTGATTCTTTTCTACGGTCTGGTGCTGCTGGAACATCTGCTGCTGCCCTGGGCACAGGAGACCCGGTGACCACCCAGGCATCGGACGCCGACCGCCGCGTCCTGGTCCGGCCGTCGTGGCTGGAGGCAACCGTCTCGGCCGTCTTCAGCGCGGTCGGTTTCGAACCGGACGACGCGGCCTCGATCGCGGTCGCCCTGGTCGAGGCGGACCTGCGCGGGGTCAGCTCGCACGGCGTCATGCTCGTGCCGATGTACGTCGATCGCCTGAACGCCGGTGGGGTCACTCGCGAGCGCGAGCTCGACGTCCTGTCCGACGCCGGTGCCGCGCTGGTCGTGGATGCCCGCGGCGGGATGGGCCAGTTGTCCAGCCCGCAGGCGATGGGACAGGCGATCGAACGCGCCGGCCGGTACGGCATCGGCCTGGTCTCGGTGCGGAACGCGCATCACTTCGGCGCGGCCAGCCGGTGGGCCATGCAGGCCGCCCAGGCCGGTTGCGTCGGGATCGCGATGTCGAACACGACACCGTTGATGCCGGCGCCGGGTGGGGCCGAGCGGATCGTCGGCAACAATCCGCTGGCGATCGCCGTACCGACCGCTTCGGGGGTCGAGATCGTGCTCGACATGGCGTTGTCGGCCGTTGCCCTGGGCAAGATCCGGCTCGCGGCGTCGGCCGGCCGGCCGATCCCGGACACCTGGGCCACCGACCCGTCCGGGACCCCGACCACGGATCCGGAGGAGGCCGTGCTCGGCATGCTGCTGCCGGCCGCCGGGCACAAGGGATTCGGGCTGGCGCTGATGATCGACGTACTGACCGGAGTGCTCAGTGGTGGCGGCTGGGGTGACCAGGTCCGCCCGCTGTACCGGGAGCCGGACCAGCCGAACGACTGTGCCCACCTGTTTCTCGCGATCGACCCGGAGCTGCTCGGTGGAGCCGAGAGCTTCCGGAGCCGGTCATCCGGGCTGGCGGCCCGGGTCCGCGGCAGCGCGACCGCTCCGGGGGTGGACCGGCTGTATCTGCCGGGTGAGATCGAGGCGGAACGCGCGGCTCACCAACGGCGCAACGGCGTACTGATCGAGAGGTCGGGACTGGACGGACTCCTGGCGGCCGCACATGCGGTCGGCGCCGTCATCCCGGCCGGAGGGGTACTGAACTGATGGCGAAGACTCAGGTCTCCACGACCGAACTGCACAGCCCGAACGGCGTGTTCTCCCAGGCGACCACGGTCGCGGCGACCGGGCGGCTGGTGTTCGTCTCCGGGATGACCGCGCGCCGCCCGGACGGCAGCATCGCCGGCGTCGGCGACATCCGCGAGCAGACCCGGCAGGTGTGCGAGAACGTCGCCACCGCGGTTCGCGCGGCCGGTGGAATTCTCGCCGACGTCTGCCGGGTCGACGTGTTCGTCCGCAACATGGAGGACTTCGCGAAGATCCACGAGGTCCGCGCGGAGTTCTTCAGCGAACCGTTGCCCGCCTCGACGATGGTCGAGGTCAGCAAGCTGGCGCACCCGGACTACCTGATCGAGATCAATGCGATCGCGGTGATAGGCCCTACTGGAGGTGATTCCATGCGCGGCGTCGAGTGGACCTGAGATGCGGTACGTGATGGTCTGGTACGACGGGTCCGAGCGCCCCGGCGTCCTCGACGGTGACTCGGTTCTGTTGCTGGTGGCAACAGATCTCACCGCGGTGATCGTTGACGGTGCCGAGCTCTCGGGGGTGAAGATCCCTTACTCACCTGGGCTGCTGCGGCCGCCGTTGCGCAGGTTCCGGCGGGACATCCTCTGTACGGGGTGGAACTACTGGGACCACTTCGAGGAGAGCAAGGGCAAGCGCGAGGGGCAGGACGTCGAGCGGCCGTTGCATCCGACGTTCTTCACCAAGGGGCCGGATGTGGTGATCGGCCCGTACGACGACATCGCGTGGGACCCGGCCATCTCGTCCAAGTGGGATTACGAGGCCGAGCTGGCGCTGGTGATCGGCAAGACCGGCCGGAACATCCCGGTCGCGGACGCGCTGTCGTATGTCTGGGGCTACACCTTGGCCAACGACGTGTCGCAACGGGACCTGCAACGGGCCCACGGCGGTCAGTGGCTGAAGGGCAAGAGCATCGACAACACCATGCCGCTCGGCCCGTGGATCGTGACGGCCGAGGAGTTGGGCGACCCACAGGATGTGCAGTTGCAGTGTTTGGTGAACGGTGAGGTGCGGCAGGACGCGTCGACGCGGCAGATGGCGTTCGACGTGGCCACGCTGATCAGTGAGCTGTCGTTCGGGATGACTCTGCGGCCGGGCGACCTGCTGCTGACCGGAACGCCGGCGGGCATCGGCAACGCCCGTGAGCCACAGGTGTTCTTGCAGGACGGCGACGTAGTGGTCACTCGCGCCGACAAGCTCGGTGAACTGCGGAATCGGGTGGTGCTGGTGAGCGAGCGAAGCGAGTTCACAAATAAGCAGAGCGAACCAAGTTCATGGCCGGCCGTAGCGAAGCGAGGACGGGTATGAACGGGCCGTTGGAGCTTCTGACTGGTGGTGGCCGGAGTGGTCGCCGGACTCTGGCTGAGCATGCGGCTGCAGAGCTGCACCAGCTGATCCTGTCCGGTGAGCTGCCCAGCGGTACGCCGTTGCGGCTCGTGGAGTTGGCCAACCGGCTCGAGATGAGCCAGATGCCGGTCCGGGAGGGGCTCCGGCGGCTGGAGGCGCTCGGGCTGGTCGAGATCATCCCGCACCGTGGTGCGTGGGTGCGTGACCTGTCCTTGGAGGACCTGCGGGATACGCACGAGACGCGGCTGGCGCTGGAGTCGCTCGCGGTGCGGGCCGCTGCGGAGCGGTTCACCGAAACCGATGCGGAGAATGCTGCGACCGCGCTGGCTGACCACCTCCGGTTGTCGCAGGCACAGGACCTTGCTGGGGCTCGGGACGCGCATGCGGAGTTCCACTTCGCCATCTACCGGGCCAGCGGGTCGCAGTGGTTGCCGCGGGCGATCGAGCCCGTCTGGCAGAACAGCGAGCGCTACCGGTTCGGCAGCCGGCAGACCGCGGCGATGATCGAGCAGAACCGGGCTGAGCACCAGGCGATCCTCGACGCGTGCGCTGCGCGGGATGTTGACGGTGCTGAGACGGCATTGCATGACCATCTGGCTGGTGCGTTCCAGCGGATCACGGACACCATGACGAGGCGGGCCGAGGGAAGCCAGCACAGTCCGCCTCAGCAGAAGGAGACGCCGTGAAGGTGACCTTTGACGCGACCGGAGTGGTCGTCGTGATCACCGGTGGCGCTCAGGGCATCGGCGCGGCGTTGGCGGCAGCGATCACGTCGTACGGCGGAACTGCTGTGGTCTTCGACGTGGTGCGACCGGCTGATCCGGCGGTCGTGTTTGTTGAGGTGGATGTGGCCGACCGGGAGGCTGTGAGCCGCGCAGTCGCTGGAGTGGTCGCTGACTATGGACGCATCGACGGACTGGTCGTCGGTGCGGCGGTGCAGCCGCGGTCGTCCGTTCTGGAGCTGGACCCGGCCGAGTGGACTCACACGCTCCAGGTGAACCTGGACGGCGTGGTGTGGGCGTGTCAGGCCGTCGTACCGCACATGGTCGCGCAGCGGTCCGGGTCAGTCGTGATGTTCACCTCGGGGATGGCTGCGACGGGCTTTCCGGGCGCATCGGCGTACGCGACGAGCAAGGCCGGAGTGGTCGCGTTCGCGAAGACGCTGGCGGCTGAGGTCGCCCCGGACCGGGTGCGGGTGAACGTCCTGGCGCCAGGCGTGATCGACACGGAACAGTTCCGCAGTGCGAACCAGAGCGCGGACCGGGAGCACTGGCGGGAGACGATAGGGATCGGCGACCCCGAGGACGTGGTCGGCCCGTTGCTGTTCCTGTTGTCCGATGCGGCCACGATGACCGGGTCGACGCTGACCCGGGAGCGTGCGTATTCCGTGCGTCTTCCAGGGAGTGACCTTTGACTGCTGACCAGCTGCCTGTCGTCGTCGTGGGGGCCGGACCGATCGGTCTGACCACGGCTCTCGGTCTCGCCCATTACGGCGTACCGTTCCTGCTCCTCGAAGAGGACGCCACGCTGTCGTCGGACACCAAGGCCGGTACGACGCTCAGCCGGACCCTCGAGATCTGGAACCGGTACGGCGCGGTCGAGGAGATCCTGAACGCCGCTGTCCGGATCGACGAGATCGGTGACATCGACCGGGCCACCAACACGCCGCGGGCGTCGGTGCGGCTGGCCGAGCTGGTGAACGACACCCAGTTCCCGTTCGTGATCAACCTGCCGCAGCAGCGGATGGAGCCGATCCTCGCGGCCGCCCTGGAGCGCGCCGGGCACACGGTCCGGTTGCAGCACCGGGTGACGTCGTTCGAGGTGCTGGACGACCGGGTGGTGCTGCAGGTGGAGACGCCGGACGGTCCGCAGACGCTGGAGGCCGCACAGCTGCTGGCGTGTGACGGTGGGCGCAGCAAGGTGCGTGACGCGCTTGGTGTGCCGGTGGTGGGCGAGACGCTGCCCGAGCGGTACATGCTGATCGATGTCGCGGTCGATCTGGACGTCGACAACGCGCGCGACTACCCGTACCTCGCGTACTTCGCGGACCGCACCGAGTGGATGGTGCTGATCCGGCAGCCGGACAACTGGCGGTTCCTGTTCCCGCTCGCGGCGGGGGCGGAGACGCCGGGTGACGAGGACCTGCTGGTGAAGGTGAAGCAGTTCATCGGTGAGGTCGACCGGATCGAGCTGCTCGGGACAGTCATCTACAACGTGCACCACCGGGTCGCGGAGAAGTGGACCGTCGATCGCAAGGTGTTCCTGATGGGTGATGCGGCGCACCTGATCACGCCGATGTGGGCACTGGGTCTGAACACTGGTGCACTCGACGCGTCGAACCTGCCGTGGCGGCTGGCCTGGGTACTGCGTGGCTGGGCCGATCCTTCGCTGTTGGACGGGTACGAGCAGGAGCAGCGACCAGTGGCGGTCAACGGGTCCGGTGAGATGGCCGAGGCTGCCCGGAAGTACATGTCCCACCAACGTGGTGCGGTGACTGCTGGCACGAGTGACTGGGCGACGGCGTACACGCGGACCCTGCTCAGTGTGCGGTTGGACGTGGACGGCGTGGGTGACTGGTCGATGGTGGCCACGACGGCTGTGCCACTCGCCGTACGGGCTGGTGATCGGGCGCCGGACCTGGCGCTGCAGGGGCCGGCTGGTCGGGTGACCGTGCATGAGTTGGTTCGGGATTCGTTTGTGGCGCTGTACTTCACTGACGTGCGGCGGCGGCCGGAGATTCCGGTCAACGACTCACCTGCGCTGCGCCACTACGCGGTGTCTCGCTGGGATGCGCCTCACGACTCCGGGCTGCGTGACAGGTCGCTGTTCGATCCGGGAAGCGTTGCCACGAACAGGTACGGCGTACCGGCGGAAAGCGTCGTACTGCTGCGTCCGGATGGACATGTGGCGGCTGTGGAGCCGCTGCGGCCTGGTGTGGCCGCGGAGCTGTACACGCGGGTCACTGGCCGACCTGTGCCGCGAGAGGAGAGCTGAGTGGCTTCCTTCGACGAACCATTGCGTGAGCTGTTGGTGCAGACCGATGACCTGGAGTGGGTCGAGAAGTCCTTGGACGGGCTGTCGCACAAGATGTTGTGGCGTGACCCGGAGACCGAGGCGTCGATCGCGCTGGTGCGCTTCGAGCAGGGGACCGGGATCCCGTCGTCGCATCAGCATGCGTCGAATCAGTTCATGTTCTGCCTGAGCGGACGGTACGTGTACGTGCCGACGGGAGTGACGCTGACCAAGGGCAGCTTCTACTGGAACCCCAAGGGCTGCGTGCACGGGCCGACGCTCGCTGAGGAGACGTCGGTGCTGCTGGAGGTGTACGACGGTCCGCACTATCCGGAGCGGCCGGAGTTCTACGACAACGACGAGGATGCGCGCTGACATGCCGGGCTGGGACGTCCACACACACCTGATACCGCCGACCGTCCTCACGGCGGCGTACCGGGGTGAGTATGGGCTGTCCGTCGACAGCGGCTCGTTGGTGGTCGACGGACAACGGCTGCCGCTCAAGCGGCTGGCGGACCCGGCTGCGCTACTGCAGTGGATCGCAGACCAGGACCTGGAAGGCGCAGTGGTCTCGGTACCGCCCGCGCTCTTCAGGTACGACGCTGGCGTCGAGTGGGCCGAGTTAGTGAACCAGGGGCTGCGGGAGCTCGCCACTCCGCAGCTGCGGGTGCTCGGCCAGTTGCCGCTGCTGGATCCGGCCGCTCCGGCCGTGGCTGCTGGGCTGGCGCGTGAGGGAGTCTTCAGCGGGTTCGCCCTCGGTACGCCGGACTACACGGGGCTGGATGCGGTGTGGCAGGTGCTGCACGAGCTGGAGGCCTTCACGCTGATTCATCCGGGACACAGTGACGACAAGCGGCTCCGCTCGTTCTATCTGTCGAACCTCTTGGGGAATCCATACGAGACCGGGCTGGCCGCGGCGTCGCTGGTCTTCGCGGATGTGCCGGGCAGGTTCCAGGGGATCAGGTTCTGTTTGTGTCATGGGGGAGGGGTGACGGCGGCGGTGGCCGGACGGTGGCAGCGCGGGCTGGAGACAGCCCGGCCGGGGATCGAGCCGCTCTCGATGCCGGTGACCGAGGCGATCCGCAGCTTCTACGTCGACGACCTCGTGCACGACGAGGCCATGCTGCAGCTGCTCGTCCGGACGTTCGGCGCCGCCCACGTGCTGGCCGGCAGCGACTGGCCGTTCCCGATGGGTAGTGACGAGGTGGTGGGCGAGCGTGCGGTGACTGCTGGGGAGCTGACCGCGCCACTGGCCAGGGAGGTCTCGGCCCGGTGAGGTGGCGGTTTCTTGTGAATGTTGTCGTGATCAGATATCAAATGGGGGACGGATGAGGTCACAGGAGGGGACTGCGCTGCGCAGTCACGGACCTGGGCCGGAGCTGGCGGTCGAGGAGATCTCGTTGACCGCCGGTCCGGGCGAGACTCTGGTCGAGATGCGGTTGGCCGCGGTGACGTCGCAGGACCGGGCAGTGCTGGGCGGCAAGCAGCCGGATGCGCCCTTCACGCCAGGCTCTGAGGGTTACGGCGTAGTGATCAGCTCGTCGGTCGCCGAGACCGGTGCTGGGGTCGTGCTGCGTGGTGAGGGGATCGGTGTGACCCGGCCCGGACTGTGGGGACGGTACGCCGTCGTACCGGATGCTGCTGTGCACGCGGTGCCGGCGTCGATGGAGCCGGCGACTGCACTGGCGTTGCTGACACCGGCGTTGACGGCACACACCGCCGTACGGCGAGTTGGTCAGGTTCTGGCCGGAGAGACGGTTGTCGTCACCGGCATTACCGGACTGGTCGCGCGGTTGTGCGCAGCGGTCGCTCGGTCGGCCGGTGCGGCGCGAGTGATCGGGTTGGCCGGAGTCAGCGAGTCCGTAGCGCTGGTGGGGGATCTGGTCGACCAGATCGTTCGCGTGGACGAGCTGGGTCAGGTCGGTCGGGACCTGTCGTGGTGTGACCTCGCGGTCGACACTCTGGGCGGGCCGGTGACCAGCGGGGTGCTCGGGCACATCACACCGGGCGGGCGAATCGCCCTACTGGGTTACAAGACTGGTGAGTTCACAACACTCGATCTGCATCAGCTGATCGGTCGCGACCTGCGAGTGCTGCCGGTCAACGTGCAGCGGACGACGCTCGAACCCGGTGCGGTCGGACAGGCGCTGGCGGACATCGCACCGGCGCGGCTGCGGCCGGAAGTCGACCTGTTGCCGGCCAGCCGGATCAGTGAAGTGCTGGACAGATCCGCTTCCGGTGCACGGATTTTGCTCGACCTGACGGCCCTTGGCGGAACTTCGAGCTGAGCAATCTGTTGGTGGAGGCGCGGTGACGGCCTTGCCTGCCGTACGGTTACCTCCCAGAGCTGTTCTGTGTGGAGGAGAGAGGCAGCCCGCGCCCAATGACCCGACGACTCGAGCTCACGCCCGGTGGACCGACCGGCCGTCGTACTCTCGCCGAGGAAGCTGCCGCCGAACTGCACGAGCTCATCCTGTCCGGTGAGCTCCCCAGCGGCACGGCGCTCCGGCTCGAGGAGCTCGCCAAACGGCTCGACATGAGCCAGATGCCGATCCGCGAAGGGCTCCGCCGGATGGCCGCCCTCGGACTGGTCGAGATCGTGCCGCACAAGGGCGCCTGGGTCCGCGAACTGTCCGTCGAGGACCTCCGCGACACCCACCAGACCCGCCTGGCCCTGGAGTCCCTCGCCGTCCGCGCCGCTGCCACCCGCTTCACCGACGCCGACGCCGCCGCCGCCCGCACGGCGCTGGCCGAGCACGTCCGCCTCTCCAAGCTCGGCGACAACATCGCCTCCCGCCAGGCGCACACCGAGTTCCACTTCGCGATCTACCGCGCCGGCGGCTCCCGCTGGCTCCCACGCGCCATCGAACCCGTCTGGCAGAACAGCGAGCGCTACCGCTTCGGCTCCCGCCAGACGAAGGCGCGCATCGAACAAACCCGCCGCGAACACCAAGCCATCCTCGACGCCTGCACCGCCCACGACGAGGCCGGCGCCGAAACCGCCCTCCGCGACCACCTCGAGGGCGCCATGAAACGCATCACCGAAACCATGGAACGCCGTACCAACAGAACCTGACGATTTCAGGCAGCGATGTCGAAATCGCCGGGCGAGCCTCTACCTCTGGTCAAACGCACCACCTAGACCAGGAGAACCACAGTGAAGCTCGCCCTAGCCATCGCCGTCTCGGCCATCGCAGTCTTCGTCGTCAGCAGCATCTGGTACGTCGCCTTCGCCGCCCAACGCAAAGCCCACCTCCCCACCGCGGCCGACGAACGCCCCGCCCCCTGGAAGGCCGCCCTGGAGCTGCTCCGCAGCGCCCTGGTCGCCTCACTCGTCGCAGGCCTCGCCGCCCACCTCTCAGCCGACAGCGTGGGCAAGGTACTCCTGCTCGGCCTAGCCCTCTTCCTCGGCTTCCCCTTCGTCCTCCTGACCGGCTCTGTCATCTGGGACAACGTCAACTGGCGCCTAGCCGCCATCCACGCCGGCGACTGGCTCTTAAAGCTCCTAGTGATCAGCGTCGTAGTCGGCCTGTTCCGCTGACCCACCCCTCAGGCAGGTACGTCGCCCCACCGTAGGTAGCCGTCGTTCACCTGCGGCAGGTCCGGCGAGTGGTACTTCGTAGGTGCCGGGTGTCCGTCGACCAACGCACTCGCAACCTCGTCGAGCATCTCGCCGACCCCGCTCCAGCGTGGCGGTGGCTCCATCACACCCTCGTCCCACTCCGAGATGCACCCGAACTGGTCACCATCGCGCAGATCGACGAACAGGAGACCGCCGTCATAGGCACCTGCGACGGGAAGGAAGCTGTCGAGCCAGTTCGTCGGCCGCTGCCCGGCCGGTTCGCTCTCACTTGCCCACGGCCCGGTGCCGTCGATCCGGTGCCGAATCTCCTGATGAATCTTCCGCGCTGACAGCATGTCCATGATCGGAAGGAGGTTGTAGAACGGCGGGATCAGGTAACCCCCTACGTAGCGGTGGTTGGTCCCGTCGGCGATCTGCAGGTACTCGACCAGGTCGGTCGGGAGCGGACGGTTCATCGCGGCCTGGAGATAACGCAGGTCGACTGCAGTTGCCGGTGGGTTGATGTGAGGCACTGTCGCCGGGTGGTTGGCGGCAAGCCACCCGACGATCCGGTCCCACGACGTGGCAACGCTCACGTGGTCAGTCGGCGAGGTGGGCGGGGAAGCCGCCGGTGGCTAGTGGGCTCCAGCGGGTGGGGGTGATGCGGATGAGGCACTTGCCTTGGGCACGCATCGCCTCGCGGTACTCGTCCCAGTCCGGGTGCTCACCGGAGATGGAGCGGTAGTAGTCGACGAGGGGTTCCACTGCGTCCAGGAGCTTGATGACCTCGCCCTCGCCGTCCACCTGTACCCAGGCGCCGTTCCACTCGTCAGAGAGCACGACGACACTCGTCTGCGGGTTGCGCTCGACGTTGGTGCTCTTCGCGCGCCCCGGGTACGACGAGATGACGATCCGTCCCTGCTCGTCCACTCCACCCGACACCGGCGACGCCTGCGGCGTACCGTCTGCCCGCGTGGTGATCAGCAGCATGTGATGACGAGGCCGCACAAACTCCAGCAACCCCTCAAGATCAACCTTCGTGTTCGTAGCAATAGTCCGAGCCATGCCTGCACCTTATTCCGTCACTCCCTCGCCCACCGAAGCACCGTGCGCGCCCACCGAAGCCACCGTGCGCGGCGATCGAAGCCACCGTGCGAGTGTGAGGAGTCGCCGGGCGAGTGTGGGGAATTGGTCGCCGGTAAGGGTTTTCCGGCGGCATGGTCGTCACACTCGAGTCGGCGAGTGCGTGTGGGAGGTCAGGCGACGCGGGGGTGGTGGAGCCAGCGGCGAGATGTGAGGGCACTGGCCAGGCAGGCGCTGTGGGCCGCTTGGATGCGAGTGATCAGGCCAGACGGGTTCCGCAGGTCCAGAGCGGTGACTCGAAGTACGGTCAGACCGCTGCGTTCGAGATTCTCTTCACGGTGGTTGTCCCTGGTTTGCTGGCCGAGCTCCCAGTGGTATTCGCCGTCGTACTCGAGAGCAAGACCGGCGACAGCCTCCAGCAGGTCGACGATTCCGAGGAATCTCCCGTCGAGATCGTGGACCGGCGCGTTGACGAGGAGCTGCGTCAGGCCCGCGGCGCGGCAGATCATCCGCAGCCGTGACTCGGGTGGTGAAGCTGCTCGCCCGTTGAGCAGCGGGATCGCCTCACGTAACTGGCGGACACCGCGACGCCGTGAGTGTGCGGCTTCATATGCTGCGATCGCCGCCGGATCCGCGAGCCCGGCGTGGATGAGGCAATCGCCTGCAACCACTGCCTCGGTCAGGTCTGGAGCAAAACGCATCAGGTCGTACGCCGTCCGGACGCCGACGGTGCACCGGATGCCGGCCACCTCCGTGACGTCCTCGGAGCCCAAAGCTGCGCGCAAGGACCGGATGCCGGAACGATTCACCACGCTGTTCGGCGGAATCGCCACCAGCACGGGCTCACCGAGCCGGCCCTGCCCGGCGACGGCCGATCCCCAGCCACCGTCCAGAGTCGTCACACCCTGCAGGTAAGCGGAGGCCCAGCCACCCAGGACACCGCCGTACGGCATGACTGCGACCGCATCCAGAATGCGCTGCCTGATGGGATCCCTGACCTGCGTGGACCGGTGATATCCGAAATGCGGCGAGACCCAGGATCCCGATTCGAGTTGTGCCCGCGTGACTCCCGTACTGAGCAGGTCCATCCTGCGACGAGGCAGGAACCCGCGACCGATGTATTCCATCACCCCACGATGCCGGAACGACGGCTTGCCCCCCGTGAGTTATCCACAGCTAGGTCCTCCACTGAAGCCACCCTGCGTCGTTCTCTGCCACCGAAGCCACCGTGCCACCCAGGACGGCTTCAGCGAGTGTGACGACCGAGTCGCCGGAAAGCCCTTGCCGACACCCTGGTCCTCGCACTCGGCAGCTGACTCCTCACACTCGCACGGTGGCTTCGGTCGCGGGGCACGGTGGCTTCAGTGGCGAGGAGGGGGGCTTCGGTGGGCGGGAGTGCTGCTGAGGGTTGGTCAGAGGACCGGGGTTTCGTGGACGGCGAGCCAGTGGGAGCCGGTGAGTACGGCGGTGGTTCGGCGGGCTGTGCCGATGGAGTGTTGTTCCAGGAATCGGCAGACGGCGGTGGTGCCGGACTGGGTGAGGACCTCGAACTGGTCGATGGTGATCTTCAGGCCCGGTACGGCGTTGTGGGCGGTGGCGAGTCCGCCGATGAGTTCGTCGAGGGTGACTTTGGCGCCGTCGACGGTGATGAGGGTGAAGTCCGGGTGGTGGGCGGTGCGGAACTGGTCCAGGAGCTCTGGACCGCCTTGGCCACTCAGCCAGGCGGCGAGGGTGTCGTGGTGGCGGACTACGGCGTCGTACAGGGTGTCCATCAGAGGTCTCCGTCGCAGGGGATCAGTTGGTCCAGTTGGTCGTCGGTGAGCTGGTTGATCCGGTCCTTGGCGCGCTGGGCTTGGGGAGTGGTGGGGATCTTGCCGGCCAGCAGCATTGGGAGCGCTAGCTCGTAGCCGGCGCGGGCGCGTGGGGAGTAGCGGTGCCGGGTGCGGGCGACGGCGGAGGAGACGCGGAGGGCGTGTTCGTTGCGGGACTGGGCGTCCGGACGGTCGGTCTCCTGGGCGGCGAAGCGGAAGCCGTTCGCGAGGTCGCAGGCGGCGCATCCGAGCGGGCCGGCGCCCAGGCCGGAGCCGCACTCGCTGCACGTCAACTGTTTGAGGGCGCCGTCGACGACTCGCCAGTCGAACTCAGAGGTGTCCTGGAGGACGACCTCGGCCAGTTCACGGGCTTCCGGCGTACCGGGGGTGACGTCGGACTCGGCGCAGAGGGCGAGCCAGGCGGCGTCGATGCTGTTCTCAACCTCCTGCAACGCGCTGCGGAAGCGGGGGTGGTCGACGCGGAGCATGATCGGACCCTAGCGTTCTGAGGGGTTGCGGACGACCGGATTGACACAGTCGAACAGGTGTTCGAACATGGGGTCATGACGGGGATCACGGCGCTCGACGAGGCTCGTGCCTTCCTGTCCAAGACCCGGGGGACGAAGGCACGGGTGCAGCAGGCGCTGGACACGGCGACGGTGGACCGGGGGTTGCCGACGTCGCCGGTGGTCTCCGAGCTGCTGGCGGGTGCTCCGCTGCGCGGTGGCGCGGTGTATTCGGTGCAGGGGTCGACCGCGCTGGTGATGGCGCTGATGGCGGGGCCGTCCGCGGAGGGGGCCTGGTGCGGGGTGGTCGGGCTGCCGTCGTTCGGCGCGGAGGCGGCGCGGGCGCTCGGGGTCGACCTGGAGCGGCTGGTGCTGGTGCCGGACCCCGGGACGGACTGGCTCAGTGTGGTGGCGGCGCTGGTCGACGCGCTCACGGTCGTGGTGGTCCGGCCGCCCGGTGAGGTGACGCCGGGGGAGGCGTCCCGGCTGGCGGCTCGGTTGCGGACACGTGGTGCGCTCCTGATCGCTTCTGGCTCCTGGCCGGGCAGTGAGGCGCGGCTGGAGATCGAGAGCAACACCTGGACCGGCCTCGGTGAGGGCGAAGGGCTACTCGCCGCCCGCCAAGCCACGGTCGCCGTCACCACCCGCCGAGCCGGCACCACCCCAACCCGTCACCACCTCTGGCTCCCAGCCCCCGACGGCACCCTCCGCACCATCACACCCCCAGCTCTCACCACCGCCCCGAGTTGGCAGGAAGAAGCAGTCGGGTGAGGCGGGTGATGGTGGTCTGGGTGCCCGACTGGCCTGTGGTGGCGGCCGGGGTGGGTGACGGGGCTGTGGCGGTGTTGGAGAAGGGGAAGGTGCTGGCTACTTCGGCGGCTGCTCGGCGGGAGGGGGTGCGGCGGGGGCAGCGGGCCCGGGAGGCGCAGGCGCGGTGTCCGGAGCTGGTGGTGGTGAAGTACGACCCGGTGACGGATACGCGGGCGTTCGATCCGGTGGTCGAGTGTCTGGAGGCGCTGACGCCGGGGGTGCAGGTGATCCGGCCGGGGATGTGCGCGGTGCAGGCGCGCGGGCCGGCGCGGTTCTACGGGAGTGAGGCCAAGGCCGCGGAGAAGTTGCTCGACCGGCTCGAGACGTTCGAGGTGCCAGGAGGGCGGATCGGGGTTGCGGACGGTCCGTTCGCGGCCGAGCAGGCGGCTCGGGCGAGCTCGGAGCAGACGCGGGTGCTGGTGGTGCCGCCGGGGGAGTCGCCGGGATTCCTGGCACCGCTCAGCGTCGACGTACTCGAGCAACCGACGCTCACCGGTCTGCTGCGCCGGCTCGGGCTGCGGTCGCTGGGGGCGTTCGCGCAGTTGCCCAGCGCCGAGGTGCTGACCAGGTTCGGTCCGGACGGCGCTTTCGCGCACCGGCTCGCCCGTGGGGTGGACGACCGGCCAGTGGTCGCGAGGGAGGTGCCGCCGGAGCTCACCCGCACGCTCGACTTCGAGCCGCCGGTGGACCGGGTCGACCAAGTGGCGTTCGCGGTCCGGTCGGTGGCCGACGAGCTGGTCGCCCGGCTGACCGAGCTCGGCGGAGTCTGTACGACGTTGCGGGTCGAGGTCGGCACCGAGTCCGGCCGGATCCACGAGCGGGAGTGGCTGCACCCGCGCTGGTTCACCGCCGCGGACGTGGTCGACCGGGTCCGCTGGCAACTCCAAGGCAGCGGTACGGCGACCAGTGGGCTGACCTCACCGGTCACCCGGCTCCGCCTGATCCCCGAGCAGGTGGACCCGATCGGCTCCCAGGCCGACGGCCTGTGGGGTGGCGGACCGGACGAGCGGATCCACCGCGCGCTGACGCGTGTCCAGAGCATGCTCGGCCACGGCGCCGTCGTCTCAGTGGTGGTCGGCGGCGGCCGCGGCTTCGCCGAACGCCAGACCCACATCCCCTGGGGCGACCGCCCGGTCCCGGCGCACGCCCCCGATCAGCCCTGGCCCGGCGCCATCACCGCCCTCGCCCCCACCACCGTCTTCCCCGACCCCCTCCCCGCCCAGGTCTACGCCGCCGACGGCACCCACGTCTCCGTCACCGCCCGCGGCGACCTCTCCGCCGCCCCCACCGCCTTCCGCCTCGCCCCCGGCCGCCGCGTAGCCGACAGCAACAAGCTCCACCCCATCACCGCCTGGGCCGGCCCCTGGACCACCGAAGAACGCTGGTGGGACCCCACCACCACCTCCCGCCAAGCCCGCTTCCAGTTCGTCACCGCCGACACCCGCGCCTGGCTCTTCACCCTCCGCCACAACACCTGGCACCTCCAAGCCACCTACGACTGACCTCCTCAGGCGCTCGGTTTGGCCAGGGCTTCGGCGCGGGATTGGAGGTAGTGCTGTTCGGGGGTGCTTTGGGTTTGGCGGGCGGCTTGGAGGTAGGCGGTGCGGGCGGCGTGGGGGTCGCCGGCTAGTTCGAGGAGGTGGGCTCGGACGGCGGGGACGCGGTGGTGGTTGGTGAGGGCGGGGTCCAGGTCGTCCAGCAGGGCGAGGCCGGCGGTGGGGCCGTGGACCATGGCTACGGCGACTATGCGGTTGAGGGTGACCATGGGGCCGGGGGCGGTGGACTCGAGGAGTTCGTAGAGCATCAGGATCTGGCGCCAGTCGGTGGCGTCAGCCTCCAACGCTTGGTCGTGGACGGCGGCGATGGCGGCCTGGAGTTGGTAGGGGCCGACCGGGGCGGTGGTGAGGGTGGTGGTGATCAGGTCGGTGCCCTCGGCAATGGACTCGCGGTTCCAGCGGGAGCGGTCCTGGTCGGGGAGGGGGACGAGGTGGCCGTCGGGGGTGGTGCGGGCCGGGCGGCGGGCGTCGGTGAGGAGCATCAACGCCAGCAGACCGGCGACCTCGCCTTCGGCTGGTAGCTGCGCGTGGAGTTGCCGGGTGAGCCGGATGGCCTCGGTACTGAGCTCGACGCGGTGCAGGGATTCCCCGGAGGACGCGGTGTAGCCCTCGTTGAAGATCAGATAGAGCACATGCAGTACGGCGGTCAGCCGGGCCGGTAGCTCGTCGGCCGGGGGCAGGGCGAACCGGGCGTCCTGCAGCTTGGCCTTCGCCCGGCTGATCCGCTGGCCGATGGTTGCCTCCGGCACCAGAAACGCCCGGGCGATCTCGCCGGTGGTCAGGCCGCCGACCGCGCGCAGGGTGAGGGCGACCTGCGACTGCGTAGTCAGCGATGGGTGACAGCACAGCATCAGCAGCGTGAGTGAGTCGTCGACCGATGACACCGAGTCAGGCGCCACCTCGCCGGCCACCGACTCACGCCGTACCCGAGCTGCCTCCGACCGCAGCACCTCGATCCGCCGCCGGGATGCGACTGTGATCAGCCAGCTCCGCGGATTGTCCGGCAGGCCACTGGAAGGCCACTGCATCGATGCCGCGAGCAACGCCTCCTGAACAGCGTCCTCGCACGCGTCGAAATCGCCGTACCGGCGCGTCAGCGCACTCAGCACCCGTGGCGCCTCCGCACGCAGTACCTCCTCGAGTGAAGTCACTGGTACGCCGACAGGTCGCGCACCGGCCGCACCTCGACCACGCTGTACGGCGCTTCCGGGATCAGCGCGACGATCTCGGCCGCCCGCTCCATGGACTCGCAGTCGAGGAGATAGAAGCCGGCCAGCTGCTCTTTCACCTCGGCGAACGGACCGTCCGTGGTGAAGGGCTTGCCGTCGCGGACCAGCACCTGCTTGGTCGCGGCCGGGGGAGCCAAGGACTCGGAGGCGAGGAGCTCGTCGCGTTCGGCCAGGGCCTCGTGCAGGGCGGCGTACCCGGCCATGCCCTCACGCTTCTGCTCGTCGCTCAGGCCGTCCCACACCGCGCGGGATTCCGGATTGCCGTAGATGAGTACCAGGAACTTGGACACGGTCCAGTATCGATCGGATTACCGGTTCGCCGCACCCATAGCGGGTGACCCGCCGAGACGTTCAGGTGTAGAGGGTGTCCGGCCATGGCCCGGGGCATGGCCCCAAGTACAGTTACCACCGCCTATCCAAACGATAGAGCCAAGGGGTGAGAGAGGAGGGGGCGCGTGCCGGACTTGGAAGTGTCCGACCGGGTGCTCACGATCCCGAACGCGCTCAGCTTCCTCAGGTTGCTGGGTGTGCCGCTGTTCCTGTGGCTGATCCTGGGGCCCAAGGAGGACGGCTGGGCGTTGCTCGTGCTGGCGATCTCCGGGTTCACGGACTGGGCCGACGGCCAGATCGCGCGGCGGATGAACCAGACCACCCGGCTCGGGCAGATGCTCGACCCGGTGGCCGACCGGCTGTACATCTTCGCCACCGTGCTCGGGCTGGCGCTGCGCGACATCATCCCGTGGTGGCTGGCGATCGCGCTGCCACTGCGTGACCTGTTGCTCACGTTCACGCTGCCGGCGCTGCACCGCCGCGGCTTCAACGCGCTGCCGGTGCATTTCCTCGGCAAGTCGGCGACCTTCTGCCTGCTCTACGCGTTCCCGTTGCTGCTGCTCGGTGACGGCGACAGCACGCTGAACCTGCTGGCCCGCGTCTTCGGCTGGGCCTTCGCCATCTGGGGTACGGCGCTCTACTACTGGGCCGGGGTGCTCTACTTCGAGCAGCTGCGGCACTTGATCCAGACAGTGAAACCGATCGACAAGGCCCGGTAGCCAGTGACCGAGCCCGCGACCAAACCAGCACCGCCGCGGCGTGTCGACGCGTCGATGTCGCTGCTGAACAACCTGATGGCGCACCCGATCGACGAGGGGTACGCCGTTGCCGCCCGGAGCCGGCCGCAGCAGGACGGCAAGCCGGCCCGGGTGCGGCACCGGGTGATGCTGACGGTTGCGGCGCTGGTGCTCGGCTTCCTGCTCGCGGTCGCGGCGGCGCAGAACTACCAAGCCGCGCCGGAGGCGGAGAAGCAGCGCAAAGAGCTGATCACCCGGATCAACCAGGCCGACGACCGGCTGTCCGGGCTGCGCACCGACCAGACCCAGCTGGCCGACGAGGTCCGTCGGCTGCAGGCCGAGGGACTGGGCAGCGACAGCGACGGTACGGCGCTCCAGCAGCAGCTCGACGATCTCGAGCTGCAGACCGGGGCGGTCGCGGTCACCGGCCCGGGACTCAAGGTCGTCGTCGACGACGCCAAGGACGCGGACAAGGAGGGCCGGCTGCTCGACGTCGACCTCCAGCAGCTCGTCAACGGGCTGTGGACGGCCGGCGCGGAGGCGGTTTCGGTGAACGGTCACCGGCTCACCGCGATGACCGCGATCCGTAGTGCGGGCAGTGCGATCACTGTCGACTACGTGTCGCTGACGCCGCCGTACACGGTGCTGGCGATCGGCGACACCGGGACGCTCGAGGCCCGGTTCGCACAGAGCTCAGGGGGCCAGTGGGTGCAGTACCTGGTCAGCAACTTCGATGTCCGGAAGACGATCACGACGGAGGATTCCTTGCTGGTGCCGGCGGACGCGACCATCGCGCTGCGATACGCGAAGGTGATCGGGAAATGATCGCCGTACTGGGACTGGTCATCGGTGTGGTGCTCGGGCTGCTGCTGGCGCCCGACGTACCGGAGTGGGCGCAGCCCTACCTGCCGATCGCGGTGGTCGCCGCGCTGGACGCGGTGTTCGGCGCCCTGCGGGCGTTCCTGGACGGGATCTTCGACGACAAGGTGTTCGTCGTGTCGTTCGTGTCCAACGTGCTGATCGCGGCGCTGATCGTCTACCTGGGCGACCAGCTCGGCGTCGGCTCGCAGCTGTCCACCGGCGTGGTCGTCGTCCTGGGCATCCGGATCTTCACCAACATGGCGGCCATCCGCCGGCACATCTTCCGGGCCTGACATGAGCGACGACAAGCCGGACACCCCGGAGCCCGACAAGACCGCCGCGGACGACCAGCCGACGGTCGTCGCCAGCTGGTGGAGCGCCGACGGCAAACCCGCCGACCCCCCGAAGCCCGCCGACGCCCCCAAGCCTGCCGAGGCCCCTAAGCCTGCCGAGGCCCCTAAGGCCGCGCAGCCCGCCGAGGAGAAGAAGGCCGGTACGCCGGACGATCCCGCGCGCCGCCCGAAGTCGGAGCACGCCAAGCCACCGCGCTTCGACCCACCGGTCACCAAGCCCGAGCCACGGCCGGAACCGCGACCAGAGCCACGGCCGGAGCCCAAGCCCGAGCAGGCGCACCCGGTGGAACCGACGCCGATGCCGTCCGCGAAGAAGCCGCGCACCCCGAACCTCGCGCTCCGGCGGCTGAAGGCCGGCTTCAAGCCGTCCCGCGGCCAGGCGATCGTGGCCGTGGTCCTCGCCCTGGTCGCCGCGACCGCGGTCGTCCAGGTCCGGGTGAACCGGGCTGACGACGGCTACCAGAACGCGCGCCGTGAGGACCTGATCGCGATCCTCGACGGCCTCGGCCAGAACACCCGGCGGCTGGAGAGCGAGATCGCCGAGCTGGAGGAGCGCAAGAACACGCTCTCGTCCAGCGCCAACAAGGCCAAGACCGCGCAGGAGCAGGCCGACGCCCAGATCCGGACGCTCGGCATCCTGGCCGGCACGCTGCCCGCCCGGGGCCCCGGGATCCGGATCACGCTGAACGATCCGCAGGGCAAGATGACCTCGAGCAACCTGCTCGACGCGATCGAGGAGCTGCGCGACGCCGGCGCCGAGGCGATCCAGATCAACGGTACGGCGCGGGTCGTGGCCAGCACGGACTTCGTCGACGACGCCCCCGGTATCCAGATCGACGGCACCAAGGTGAACTCGCCGTACGTGATCGAGGCGATCGGCGACTCGCACAGCCTGGCCGAGGCGTCCAACTTTCCTGGTGGTCTGGTCAGTGAGGTGACCGGTCCCCAGATCGGCGGTACGGCGGACGTGCAGGAGGAATCCAGCGTCTCCATCACCGCCTTGCACGCGCAGGAGGAGCATCGCTACGCTCGCCCGGCGCCCAGCCCGACCAAGTAATTCCTTCGAGAAAGAGGAACGACGGTGTACCCCGAAGACCTGAAGTACACGGCCGAGCACGAATGGGTGAAGGCCGGAGAAGACGCTCCCGTGCGGATCGGCATCACCGACTTCGCGCAGGACGCGCTGGGCGACATCGTGTACGTCCAGCTGCCCGAGGTCGGCAGCGCGGTGCGCGCCGGTGACGCCTGCGGCGAGCTCGAGTCGACCAAGAGCGTGAGCGATCTGTTCGCCCCGGTGAACGGCACCGTCCGCGCGGTGAACGAGGCGCTGGCCGACCAGCCCGACCTGGTCAACACCGACCCGTACGGCGAGGGCTGGCTGCTCGACATCGAGGTGGACGACATCGCCGAGGTCGAGGCGCTGATGGACGCCGAGACCTACCAGGGCCAGCTCGACCCGAGCTAGGCACGTCCTGGGTACTGCCTGCTAGGTTTACCGGACCTCAACCGCTGGTAGAGGGTTGAGGCTGGGTACACACTTGTTCCACGGGGTCTACGACACAACGTCGCCTAACGGCGATCGGGAGGATCACAGCATGCCGTTCTGCAACCAGTGCGGGCACGAGAACTCCGAGGGCAGCCGCTTCTGCTCGCAGTGCGGAGCGATGCTCCCTGGGGCGGACCGGCCGGCCGCCGCGACGCCGACGCCTGGTGTGACGGACACCGCGATGCTGACGCCGATCAGCGCCGAGCCGGAGACCGAGCGCTTCGACCAGGGCGAGCCGCTGTCGGCCGACGACCAGGCCGCGGTCGGTGCACTGCCGGCCGGGTCGGCGCTGCTGATCGTGCAGCGCGGCCCGAACGCGGGCAGCCGGTTCCTGCTCGACGTCGACGTGGTCACCGCCGGGCGGCACCCGGACAGCGACATCTTCCTCGACGACGTGACGGTCTCCCGCCGGCACGCCGAGTTCCGCCGCGACGCGTACGGCGTGAAGGTCCGCGACGTCGGCAGCCTGAACGGCACCTACGTGAACCGGGACCGGATCGACGAGGTCCAGCTGAGCAACGGCGACGAGGTCCAGATCGGCAAGTACCGGCTCGTCTACTACGCCAGTGGCCAAGCCTGAGCTGTCGATCGGCGAGGTCCTGCAACTGCTGCAGGCCGAGTTCACCGATGTCACCATCTCCAAGATCCGTTTCCTCGAGGCCGAGGGGCTGGTGACACCGGCGCGTACCGCGTCGGGCTACCGCAAGTTCAGCGCGGGCGATGTCGAGCGGCTGCGCTACGTGCTGACCGCACAACGCGACCAGTACCTGCCGCTGAAGGTCATCAAGGAGCATCTCGGTGCCCTCGACCGCGGACTGCGCCCGGCCGCGGGTGGACCGCCGATCGCTCCCAGTACGCCGGCCGCCGGGCCGGCCGCCGACGACTTCGGTGCCACCGGCACCGACCTGCGGCTGACCAGGGCGGAGCTCTGCGCGGCGGCCGGAGTCAGTACGGCGTTGCTCGCCGAACTGGAGAGCCACGGCCTGATCGTGGCCGAGGGCAAGCATTACGGCGGCGACGCGATCGTGGTCGCGCAGGTGGCGGCCGAGCTCGCGACGTACGGGATCGAGCCGCGGCACCTGCGGCCGTTCCGGACCGCGGCCGACCGCGAGGTAGGGCTGATCGAGCAGGTGACCGGACCCCGCCGTACCGATCAGACGCAGGAACTGGCGGCGCTGACTGTGCGGTTGCACACGGCACTGGTGAGATCCCGGCTGCCGCGCTGACCGGCGCGGAGTAGGGTTGAGGCGTGCGCGAAGTCGACGTAGTCGGAGTCCGGGTCGAGATGCCCTCGAGTCAGCCCATCGTGCTGCTCAAGGAGGTCGGCGGCGAGCGGTACCTGCCGATCTGGATCGGGGCGGCCGAGGCGAGTGCGATCGCGTTCGCCCAGCAGGGGATGGAGCCACCGCGGCCGCTGACCCACGACCTGTTCGCGGAGACGATCCGGGTGCTCGGGCACACGCTGAGTCAGGTCCGGATCGTGAACCTGACCGACGGCGTCTTCGAGGCGATCCTGGTCTTCGACGACAAGACCGAGATCTCGGCCCGCCCGTCGGACTCGATCGCGATCGCGCTCCGGACCGGTACGCCGGTCTTCTGCGCCGACGAGATCCTCGCCGAGGCCGGGATCCCGGTGCCGGAGAGCGAGTCCGGAGCCGTCGACGAGGTCCAGGAAGAGGAGGAGGTCGAGCGCTTCCGCGAGTTCCTCGACCAGATCACCCCGGAAGACTTCGACAAGAGCTGAGACCCCTCCGGCACGCCTGAACCAGGCAAGACCGGGAAGGTAACGATTCGTGCGGGAGCCGCGACACGCATTCGGCTCGGAGCGGTTGTCGTTGACCCTCTCTGGTCGGCGGCTTACCGTGAAGGAGTTGTGGGGTGCTGCTACTCCACGCAGGTGACTCGTTCCAGTAGGTATCCAGGGAGGCTCAGGCGTGACACGCACCGGCGACACGGATCTGACGGCGCAGTCGACGTCCGAAGCACGCGCCGAGGCGGCCGCCGCGGCCGGCGTCCAGGGCTTGCTGTTCGACGACGACCTGCGGCCGATGCCGGAGGATGTCGGGTTCCGTGGGCCGACGGCCTGTGCCGCGGCCGGGATCACCTACCGTCAGCTGGACTACTGGGCCCGCACCGGCCTGGTCTCGCCGTCGGTGCGTCCGGCGACCGGCTCGGGCACGCAGCGGTTGTACGGTTTCCGTGACGTGCTGTTGCTGAAGGTGATCAAGCGTCTCCTGGACGCCGGCATCTCGCTGCAGCAGATCCGGACCGCGATCGCCCACCTGAGCAAGCGCGGCATCGACGACCTGACCCAGATCACGCTGATGAGTGACGGCGCGTCGGTCTACATGTGCACCTCGCCGGACGAGGTCATCGACCTGCTGGCCGGTGGCCAGGGCGTCTTCGGCATCGCGCTCGGTGGCGTCTGGCGGGAGGTCGAGGGCTCGCTGTCCGAGCTGCCGACCGAGCGTGCCGACGGTCACGGCGAAGGCGACGACGAGAACCACGCGAGCGACGAGCTCGCTGCCCGCCGCCGGGCCCGCATGACGGGCTGAGGTACTCTTTCAGCTAGCTGTTCACCGCACTCGGGAGAGACCCGTGCAAACCGGGCGCCGAAGGGGCAATTCCTCCCCGGAACCTCTCAGGCCCATGGACCGGGTGCGTCAGGCGACTCTGAAGCGTGCACTCGTGCGTGACAGAGGGGGAGGCCCCCGGAAGCTACTGCAAGCAACGGAGCCTCTTTGATGACGGAAATTTCAGCAATCTTCGCCGACCGGCACATCGGGCCCCGCCCGGACGAGGTCGCGCGGATGGTCGAACTCCTCGGGTACGCCGATGTCGACGCGCTCGCGGATGCCGCCGTACCGGCCTCGATCCGGTCCACCGAGCCGCTGCGGCTGCCGGAGCCGGCCTCCGAGGTCGACGCGCTGACCGAGCTGCGCCAGCTCGCGGCCCGCAACAACGTCGCCACCTCGATGATCGGCCAGGGCTACTACGGCACCTTCACCCCGTCGGTGATCGTCCGCCGGCTGGTCGAGAACCCGGCCTGGTACACGGCCTACACGCCGTACCAGCCGGAGATCTCCCAGGGGCGGCTCGAGGCGCTGCTGAACTTCCAGACCGTGGTCTCCGACCTGACCGGGCTGCCGACCGCGAACGCGTCGCTGCTCGACGAGGGCACCGCGGCCGCCGAGGCGATGACGCTCGCGCACCGCTCCAACCGCAAGAGCAAGTCGAACCGCTTCCTGGTCGACGCGGACACCTTCGCGCAGACGATCGCCGTGGTGCAGACCCGCGCCGAGGCGCTCGACATCGAGGTGGTCGTCGCCGACACCACCGACGGTCTGCCCGAGGGCGACTTCTTCGGCTTCCTGGTGCAGTACCCGGGCTCGGGCGGTGCCGTCCGCGACCTGAAGCCGCTGATCGCCGCCGCGCACGAGCGCGAGACGCTGGTCGCGGTCGCCTCCGACCTGCTCGCGTTGACGCTGCTCGAGGCGCCGGGTGAGGCCGGGGCCGACATCGTCATCGGCTCCTCGCAGCGCTTCGGCGTCCCGCTCTTCTACGGCGGTCCGCACGCCGGCTTCATCTCGGTCCGCGCCGGTCTCGAGCGGTCGCTGCCCGGCCGGCTCGTCGGCGTCTCGGTCGACGCGGACGGCGCTCCGGCATACCGGCTCGCGTTGCAGACCCGTGAGCAGCACATCCGTCGCGAGAAGGCGACCTCCAACATCTGTACGGCGCAGGTCCTGCTGGCCGTCGTCGCCTCCATGTACGCCGTGTACCACGGACCGGATGGGCTGAAGGCGATCGCCGGCCGCGTGCACGACTACGCGGGCAAGCTGGCCGCGTCGCTGCGCGCCGGCGGCGTCGAGGTTGTCCACGGCGACTTCTTCGACACGGTGCTGGCCCGCGTTCCCGGTGCGGCCGCGGACGTTGTCGACGCTGCTCGTCAGAACGGCATCTGGCTGCGCCAGGTCGACGCCGACCACGTCGGCATCTCCTGCGACGAGAAGACCGACGCCGCCGCGCTGACCCGGGTCTGCCAGTCCTTCGGCGTCCAGTACGACGACACGCTGGCCGCGCCCGAGGTCGCCGTACCGCGGAGCTCGGAGTACCTGACGCACCCGGTCTTCAACACGCACCGGTCCGAGACGTCGATGCTGCGCTACCTGCGCAAGCTGTCCGACAAGGACTACGCGCTCGACCGCGGCATGATCCCGCTCGGCTCGTGCACGATGAAGCTGAACGCGACCACCGAGATGGAAGCGGTCACCTGGCCGGAGTTCGCGGACATGCACCCGCTGGCGCCGATCGAAGACGCCGCCGGCTACGTGAAGCTGATCGGTCAGCTGGAGCGCTGGCTGGCCGAGGTCACCGGGTACGCGAAGGTGTCCATCCAGCCGAACGCCGGCTCGCAGGGTGAGCTCGCCGGGCTGCTCGCGATCCGCGGCTACCACCGGGCCCAGGGCAACGAGGACCGCAACGTCTGCCTGATCCCTTCCAGTGCGCACGGAACCAACGCTGCGTCGGCGGTGATGGCCGGGATGAAGGTTGTCGTTGTCAAGGGCAACGATGACGGCACGATCGACCTGGACGACCTGCGCGCCAAGACCACCGAGCACGCCGACAAGCTGGCCGCGATCATGATCACCTACCCGTCCACCCACGGGGTGTACGAGGAGAGCGTGACCGAGGTCTGCCAGATCGTGCACGACCACGGCGGCCAGGTGTACGTCGACGGTGCGAACCTGAACGCGTTGCTCGGGCTCGCGAAGCCGGGTCAGTTCGGCGGCGACGTCAGTCACCTGAACCTGCACAAGACCTTCTGCATCCCGCACGGTGGTGGCGGTCCGGGCGTCGGCCCGGTCGCGGTCGCCGCGCACCTCGCGCCGTACCTGCCGAACCACCCGCTGCTCGACCAGGCCGGCCCCGAGTCCGGCGTCGGCCCGATCAGCGCCGCTCCCTTCGGCTCCGCCGGTGTCCTGGCGATCTCGTGGGCCTACATCCGGATGATGGGTGGCGAGGGCCTGACCGCCGCCACGAAGAACGCGGTGCTGACCGCGAACTACGTGGCCAAGCGGCTCGAGAACGCCTTCCCGGTCCTCTACACCGGCGAGAACGGCCTGGTCGCCCACGAGTGCATCCTGGACCTGCGGCCGATGACCAAGGAGACCGGCATCAGCGTCGACGACGTCGCCAAGCGCCTGGTCGACTACGGTTTCCACGCGCCCACGATGTCGTTCCCGGTCGCGGGCACGCTGATGGTCGAGCCGACGGAGTCGGAAGATCTAGGAGAACTCGACCGTTTTTGTGACGCGATGATCGCGATCAAGCACGAGATCGACCGGGTCGCGGCAGGGGAGTGGCCGGCCGACGACAACCCGCTCGTCAACGCCCCGCACACGGCAGCCTCGGTGATCAACGACAAGTGGGAGCACGCCTACACCCGTGAAGAGGCCGCCTTCCCGCAGTCGGTCGACCGCGCCTCGAAGTACTGGCCGCCGGTCCGACGCATCGACGGCGCGTACGGCGACCGTAACCTGATCTGCTCCTGCCCCTCCCCGGAGGCGTTCGAGTAATCGGCACGTTGTTCACCCCGCACGAGGCATACTCGTGCGGGTGACCGACGTACGTGCCGACACCGACGCCGCCCTGCTGGCCGCAATCGCAGCTGCCCAGAGTGAGACCAGACTGCCGTCGGTGACCGCCGGCGTCGTGCGTGACGGAGAGCTGGTGTGGACGGGCGCGCGTGGCCGGTTCGCCAACGCGTCCGGGCTCGCGCCGGGGTCGAACGTGCAGTACCGGATCGGGTCGATCACCAAGACGCTGACCGCGATCCTGGTCCTGCAGTGCCGCGACGAGGGGCTGCTGTCGCTGAACGATGCCGTCGGCAAGCATCTGCCCGGGATCGCGTTCGGCGACCGGACGGTGCGGCACCTGCTCGCCCACAGCGGTGGGATGAACGCCGAGCCCGAGGGCCCTTGGTGGGAGCGCAACCCGGGCGTCTCGTTCGACGAGCTGGCCGCGAGCATGGACGAGTCGCACGCGACCGGTCCGGCCGATCGACGGCACCACTACTCCAACCTCGGCTACGCGTTGCTGGGTGAGCTCGTGGCGCGGCTGCGTGGTGAGTCCTGGCTCGACGTCGTCCAGGAGCGCATCCTCGATCCGCTGGAGATGCGGCGTACGTCGTACTTCCCGTTCGGTGCCGCTGCCCAGGGGTACTCGGTCCATCCGTTCAGCGGTCAGCTGATCGAGGAGCCGGCCTACGACTCCGGCGCGATGGCTCCGGCCGGTCAGTTGTGGAGCACCATCGAGGACCTGGCGCGCTACGCGAACTTCTGGATCGACCCGGTCCCTGAGGTGCTCAGCCGCGACACCGTCGACGAGATGTCCGCACCGACGGCCGCGGATCCACGCGAGGCGCTGACAGCGTCGTACGGGCTGGGGTTGCGGTTGATTGCCGACGACCCCTATCTGCTGTTCGGGCATACCGGCTCGATGCCGGGCTTTCTGGCCGGGCTGTTCGTCGATCGGATACGGCGGATCGGCGCGGTCACGGTGGGGAACGCGACGCACGGCAAGGTCGCGTCGCTGGCGCCGGAGCTGATCACGACCCTGGTCCGGTACGAGCCGGTGCTCGCACGTGAGTGGCTGCCGGAACCGCAACTAGAGCACGGCGACGAGCTGCTCGGCCACTGGTACTGGGGCAACACTCCGCTCACCATCGGCGTCAGCGCCGGCGGACTGCTGATGTCGGGTGCGATGAGCTGCCGCTTCACGCCGCTCGGCCCGGATCTCTACCAGGGACGCGACGGCTACTTCGCGGGAGAGCGGCTCCGCGTCGTCCGCACCGGCACCGCCATCGACCACCTCAACCTCGCCACCTTCATCCTCACCAGAACGCCGTACGGTGAGAAGTGATGATGGCCACGTGTAGTCGGGTGGCCACGGAGGAGGTTTGAAGTTAGGCTCACCTAAGTAAGTGTTGCCTTACTTCAGGAGAGTGAGCGTGACTTCGACCGAGACGGCTGTCGCGGCGCATCTGAACGCGATTCTGCGTTGCTACACGCGTGAGGCTGCGGTGCCGGTGACGGCCGGAGTGATGCGGCTGACCGTCGGCGGTTCGACGGTCACGGCGCGGGTCGAGCACGCCTCGCGGAGCGGGTGGCACCAGTTCACCGAGGTCCTGGTGGACGGTGCCCCGCCGACCCCGGAGGCCTTGGTCCGGCTGCTGTCGACCGACGCCGACCCGGCGGAGGTCGACGACCTGGTCGCCCGGACGGCGGAGTCGGTCCGCAACGTCGCGTACTTCGTCGACGCGGGTGAGGCCGACCGTGGCCCCGGCCGCTTCCTGGAGATCGAGCAGGCGTTGCTGTTCGGTCAACTGAACCACCCGGCACCCAAGAGCCGGGACGGATTGAGCGGCGCCGAGCTGGCGAGGTACTCGCCCGAGCTCGGTGGCCGTTTCGCGGTGCACTGGTTCGAGGCCGACACCGAACTGGTGTCCTCGGACCAGGTGGCCGGCGCGCCCTCGCTGCAGGGACTGGACGCTGTGCAGCTGATGGGCGCGCTGGCCGGTATCACTCCGTCGGCGGGCCGGGTACTGATCCCGGCTCACCCGTGGCAGGCGGCAGCCCTGCGGCAACGGCCGCGGGTCGCCAAACTGCTCGAGGAAGGCCGGGTGAAAGAACTCGGCCCGCACGGCGCACAGTGGTACCCGACGTCGAGCATGCGCACGCTCTACCACCCAGACCTGCCGGTGATGCTGAAGCTGTCGCTGGGTCTGCGCATCACGAACTCCCGTCGTGAGTCGACCCCGACCGAGCTCCGCCGCGGCCTGGAGGTCTATCGCCTGCTGGACGCCGCCTACAACGCAGGTACGGCGACAGCGCATCCCCGCTTCACCATCGTCCGCGACCCCGCCTGGATCGCCCTTGACGAAGGTGGACCCACCTTGACCGGTCTTGACGTCGCGGTGCGTGAAGTACCGCATGACGTCAACAGTTATGCATGCTTGGCCGGACTGGTCGCGCCACGCCCCGACCGCCTCAGCCGCCTGAGTGAGTTCGCCGCCGACGACCCGGCCGCGTGGGTGGCGCAGTACGTCGACAGCGTCCTCATCCCGATGCTGCACCTGTACACCGAGACCGGCATCGGCCTCGAGGCCCATCAGCAGAACACTCTCATCCGCCTAGACGGCCTCGGCCGGATCAAGGGCGGCGCCTACCGCGACAACCAGGGCTACTACCTCGCATCGTCGTACCTGCGCGGACTGCTAGCCGTCACCGGCCTCCGAGACTCTGCGCTCGCAGTGGTCGACGACAGCACCGCAGACGACCGCCTCACCTGCAGCCTCCTCTACAACCAGGCCCTGGCCGTAGTCGGCTGCCTGGCCGCAGACGGGGTCGCCGACGAAGGAGAACTGCTCGATGTAGTGCGGGACCGACTCATCCTCGCCCTGCCCCTACTGAAGGCCGCCGGCCCCGACGGTGACCGCCTCGCGCGCCGCTGGCTGACCGCAGACACCCTGCCCTGCCAGGCGAATCTGTCCACCCTCTACCTGAACATCCCGAACCCGCTCACAGCGTGACCGAGACTCCCCGGAATCGAGCACTGTAGGCTGGCGCGGTCTGCCGATCGTCCAGACCGGCGTGACGACCACGGGGAGCACTATGAATACTGGACACGTCGAGCTCGCACGGGCTCAGCAGGAACGGTGGGAGTCGGCTTACGCGCGACATCCGCAACTGCACGGGGCCGAACCGTCGGCGGCGGCGCGGTGGGCGGCGGAGACGTTCGGTGCCGCAGGCATCGATGACGTTCTCGAGCTCGGGTCCGGGCACGGCCGGGACGCGCTTTTCCTGGCCAGGCAGGGATTCAGCGTGCATGCCACAGACTTCAGCGAGACCGCGCTCGACCAGTTGCGGCAGCAGGCACAGCGCGAAGGGCTCGACGACCGGGTCACCGCCGCGCTGCACGACGTCCGCGATCCGTTGCCGCCGGCCGACGCCACGGTGAACGCGGTCTTCGCCAATCTGCTGCTGAACATGGCTTTCACGCCGGACGAGCTGCGCGGCCTGATCGGCGAGATCCACCGGGTGCTGCGACCCGGTGGGCTGTTCGTGTACGCCGTCTGGTCCGCGGAGGATCCGTGTGCGGCGAACTGGCGGGAGTTCGGTGCCGGGCTGTGGGAGCACGACGGGTTCGTCGGCCGCTTCTTCGACCGGACCCGGCTCGACGAGCTCACCGCCGGATGGCGCTCCGTCGACACGACGCCGTACGCCGAAGGCCCGAAACCGCACCGGATGTGGCGGGTCACGGTCGCGAAAAGGTGAAGTTCGCTCGAAGTACGGCGCGCCACGTTGCGGGCCGCCGAGCGAGGCGACAGCGTGCACTGACGCATCTCACCTCGAGAGAATCGGAGTGCGGCAATGCAGTGGTTCACCGATGTGATCACGAAGCGGTACGCGGAGTTCAACGGCCGGGCACGGCGCAAAGAGTTCTGGATGTACTTCCTGTTCTGGTTCATCATCCTGGTGGTCGCAGGCATCCTGGACAAGCTGCTGGGCCTCGACTACGGCGACCCGGACGCGAAGTTCGGCCGCACCGGCTGGATCTCGACGATCCTGTTCCTCGCGATGGCGATTCCGAGCATCGCGGTGTCGGTCCGCCGGATGCACGACAAGGACCGCAGGGGCTGGTGGGTCCTGATCTGGCTGATCCCGTGTATCGGCTGGATCTGGTTCATCGTCTGGCAGGCCCAGGACGGGACGCCGGGTGACAACCGGTTCGGGCCGGACCCGAAGGCCGCCGAGCGCGGCCCGGGCTTCGCCGGTCCCGGTGGGGCCGAGCCGGGCTATCCGACGGTCTGATCCGCAGCCGGACAACGCCCCGCGAACCTTCGGCAGGTTCGCGGGGCGTTGTCGTCAGCTGGCCTGGCTGACGCTGGACATGTTGAAGTCCGGAATCAGCAGTGGCGGGGTCGCCGTCCGGGAGAACTCGTCGCCCCACTCGCGGGAGAACGACGGTACGGTCGCGCCGGCCGCGGTGATCCGGGAGAGCAGGTCGACCGGGCTCTCGTTGAAGCGGAAGTTGTTGACCGCGCCGGTCACCTCACCGTTCTCGATCAGATAAACGCCGTCCCGGGTGAGGCCGGTCAGCAGCGAGGTCTGCGGGTCGACCATCCGGATGTACCACAGGCAGGTCAGCAGCAGGCCGTTCTCCACACCGGCGACCAGGTCGTCCGTCGTACCGGTGGCGCCGTCGATCGACAAGGCATAGTTGTCGATCCCGGGCGCAGCGGCGGGAGCGCCGATCAGCTCGGCGGTGTGCCGGCTCGTCATCAGCGTCTCGAGCTTGCCGTCGCGGATCCAGTCGGTGGCGGTCAGCGTGAGGCCGTTGTCGAAGACGCTGTCGGAAGCGCCCGACGAGCGTGCGACCGCGAACGGGAACGTCTCCAACCCGGGCAGTGTCGGGTCCGAACGCAGCTGCACCGGCTTGGTCGCCAGCGAGTCGCCGATCCGCGTCCCACCGGACGGCTTCGAGAACACACTGCGGCCCTCGAATGCCTGCCGCCCGTCCAACTGCCAGAACAGGTATGTCGTCAGGTCGGCAACCGCGGTCGGCGGCAGCACGGTGGCATGCCGACCGGGGTCAACGGCAACCGTCCGCGATGCCCAACCCAGCCGCCGAGTCAGCTCGGCGTCGAACGCCAGCGGATCGATATCGGTGAAGTCGCGCGTGGCTGCACCGACCCACGCGGACTGGCTCAGGTCACCGGACTTGCCGGTCTCGGTGACGAAACCGCGGGGGAGGGCGTGCCGGAGACGGAGCCCCGCCGAGGAACCGACGTACAGGGTGACGACCTCGTGGTCGGCGAAACCGTAGAGCCAGCGTCCTTCGCTGGTGGCTCGCTGCAGGGTCTCACCGAGTGCGGGAGCGAACTTCTCGTAGACGCTGACCGAGGTCTCGGCCGCCTCCTCGTCCCAGTCCGGGCTGGTGGTGCCGTCGATCAGCGGCCGGGCGTCGTCGGCCGGCGACGAGGCCCGCGCGGTCGCGACCGCCGCCGAAACCTGCTCGCGCAACGAGTCGTCGGTGACTGCGGACCGGCTGACCACTCCGGTCGCCGTACCTTCGCCTGCGCCGACCGTGGCGATCACGGTGACGTGCGAGCCGCGCATCGAGCCGTTGGTGGTCAGGGTGTTGTTGGCCCAGCGCAGGTTGGCGCTGGAGGTCTCGGCGACGATGACCACGCACCCGTCGGCCCCCTCGGCCGCTGCGAGCGCGAGCCCGCGCTCGACGGTGTCCTGCGGGGTGAGCTGAATGGCGGTCACCGGCCGGCCTCCTGCGTGGTGTTGAGAATGCGGACGCCCCGGAACAGGGCGGACGGGCAACCGTGACTGACGGCGCCGGACTGCGCGGGCTGGGCCTTGCCGCAGTTCAGCGCGCCGTGCAGGACGTAGGTCTCCGGGCCACCGACGGCCTCCATCGAGCCCCAGAAGTCCGTCGTGGTCGCCTGGTAGGCGATGTCGCGGAGCTGACCGTCCAGCTTGCCGTTGGTGATCTTGTAGAACCGCTGCCCGGTGAACTGGAAGTTGTACCGCTGCATGTCGATCGACCAGGACTTGTCGCCGACGATGTAGATCCCGTTCTCGACCCGGCTGATCAGCTCCTCGGTCGAGGGGCCGCCTTCGGCCGGCTGCAACGACACGTTGGCCATCCGCTGGATCGGGATGTGGCCGGATGAATCGGCGTACGCACAACCGTTGGAGCGGCCGGTGCCGAGCAGTTCCTCGTTCACCTTCGCCATCCGGCGGTCGACCTGGTAGCCGACCAGTACGCCGTCCTTGACCAGGTCCCACTGCTGACCGGCCACGCCCTCGTCGTCGTACCCGACCGTGGACAGACCGTGTTCGGCGGTCCGGTCACCGGTGACGTGCATGACCGGCGAGCCGTACTTGAGGTTGCCGAGCTTGTCGGTGGTCGCGAAGCTGGTGCCGGCGTAGTTGGCCTCGTAGCCGAGTGCGCGGTCCAGCTCGGTGGCGTGGCCGATCGACTCGTGGATCGTCAGCCACAGGTTGCTCGGGTCGATGACCAGGTCGTACACCCCGGCCTCGACACTCGGCGCGGCCATCTTCTCGGCCAGCCAGCCCGGGACCTGCGCGAGCTCGTCGTCCCAGTCCCAGCCGGTGCCGGTCATGTACTCCCAGCCACGCCCGGCCGGCGGCGCCAGCGTGGTCATCGAGTCGAACCGGCCGGTTTCGGCGTCGATCGCGAAGGCGGTGATCTCCGGACCGATCCGCACCCGCTGCTGCGTGTACGACGTACCTTCGGTGTTCGCGTAGAACTTGCACTCGTGGACCGTGGCGACATGCACGCTCGTGTGCGCGACGCCGTCCGCCTTGAGCAGCCGGTCGCTGTAGTCGGTCAGCAGCGCGACCTTCTCGCTCCGCGGCACGCTGAACGGATCGATCTCGTACGCCGAGACCCACGTGACGTCGTCGTACACCGGCTCGTCGGCGAGCTCGATCGGCTCCGCGTTGATCGGCCGCGACACCAGGGCCATGTTGACGGCCTGCTCGGCCACCTGGACCGCGGCGTCCGTCGTCAGCGCGACCCCGGCCGCGAAACCCCACGTGCCGTCGTGCACGACGCGCACCGCGAGGCCCAGGTCCTCGCCGTCGCTCGCACTCTCCAGCACGCTGTCGCGCAGCGAGATCGACTCCGACCGGATCCGCTCCAGCCGGAACTCCGCGAAGGTGGCCCCGAGGTCTCGCGCCCGCTGCAACGCGGCCTCCGCAAGCTCCTGCCGGGGAAGGGCAAGGAAGGATTCATCGATGTCTGGCACGCTCCCGACCCTATACACCCGGCGGTCGACCCGCTCAGACTTTGAGGTAGGCCAGGACCGCCAGGACGCGCCGGTTGGCGGAGTCGTCGGCCTGGATACCGAGCTTGTCGAAGGTCGTGGTCGTGTACTTGCTGATCGCGCTGTCGCTGAGGAACAGGCGCTGGGCGATCGCGCTGTTCGACAACCCCTCTGCCATCAGGGCGAGGACGGACCGCTCACGCTCGGTCAGCCGGGCCAGATGCGGCTCGGCGGCCGGGCGGGCGAGGAGCTTGGTGACGACGGCCGGATCGAGTGCGGTGCCACCGGCGGCGACGCGTTCGAGAGCGTCGATGAACTGGTCGGCGTCGAACACGCTGTCCTTCAGGAGGTAGCCGACGCCGCCTGCCTGGTCGGCGATCAGCTCACGGGCGTACAGCTGCTCGACATGCTGCGAGAGGATCAACACCGGTAGCCCAGGGACCTCGCGGCGAGCGCTGAGCGCGGCGGTCAGCCCCTCGTCGGTGTTGGTGGGCGGCATCCGTACGTCGACGACCGCGACGTCCGGACGGTGTGTCAGGAGGGCGTGGAGCGTCTCCGGTCCGGTGGCTGCGGTCGCGACCACCTCGTGGCCGAACGTCTCGAGTAGCCGAACCAGCCCGTCGCGGAGCAGGTAGAGGTCTTCGGCGACGACTATTCGCATGGGATCTCCATCCGTGCCAGGGTCGGCCCACCAGGCGGGCTGTCCAGTGTCAGAGTGCCGTCGAAGGCACTCAGCCGCCGGGTGATCCCGTCCAGTCCACCACCCGGTACGGCGACAGCGCCGCCCGGGCCGGTGTCCGTCACGAGCACGGAGAGCGTCGTACCGGCTTGGCGGAGTTCCACCTGCACCGTGGAGGCTTCGGCGTACTTGGTGGCGTTCGCCAGCAGCTCGGCCACGCTGAAGTAGGCCGCGGCTTCGATCGGCGCGTCGAGGCGTTGCCCAAGGTGAGAGACGACAGTGACTTCGAGTGCGCTGTCGAGTGCGAGTGCACGGATCGCATCGACCAGCCCGCGTTCGGCGAGCACCGGTGGGTGGACGCCGCGGACGAGGTCGCGCAGCTGGGCGAGTGAGGTGGAGGTGCCCTCCCGGGCCTCGCGGAGCAGCGCCTTCGCGCGGTCGGGGTCGGTGTCCATGAGGCGTTCGGCTGTGGCCAGCGACAGGCCGACCGCGACCAGCCGTGCCTGCGCACCGTCATGCAGGTCGCGCTCGATCCGCCGGATCTCTGCCGCCTGTGTCCTGGTCAGATCCGCGCGCTGGAGCTCGAGCTCGCGCACCCGGTCGGTGCTCTCTGGCGCCCGCAGCCAGCGTCTGGCGAGTGGGCGGAGGACCAGCCACGCGTACGGCGCGGTCAGCAGCCCGACCAGCGTGAGGCCGATGCCGACGGCAACTGCCGACCGCGTGAAGGCAACCACGGCCCCGGCGAGTGCGACCGGCGGTACGGCGCACACCGGCGCGACGGTGATGGCCGAGATGCCAAGCCAGCGCACGTCTCGCCAGTACGCCGGATCGCCGAGCCCGCGCCGCCAGCGGGCATCCATCTCGGCGTCCCGGCGGGTCCGTTCGTACGAGTGGCCGTTCCACCAGTGCCCGGTCGACAGCTGGACCGGCTCCGGACCGGGCGGCCGGTACCCACCCTCGAGCTGGAGACCGCACCAGCTGTTCGCGAGGCGTCGTACCAGCGTGCCGATCGGCCGGGCCAGGGCGAGCGCGCAGGCGCTGAGGATGAGCAGCCAGCCGAACCACGTCCAGGGGTTGGCCGGCGACCAGGACCGTCCGGTGAGAGCACCCAGCACGGCTGGGACGACCGAGAGCGCCGGTACCGCCGTGGCCAGGGCCAGCAGCACGAGACCTCGCCCTGCCGCTACGAGCCGTCGCATGCTGTCCTCGTCCCTTCAGCCGGCTGCCGCCGGATCATGACCGCTACTGCGATCAAGGGGATCACAGACGCTGCCTGGAGCGCGGCGAACCACACCGGGCAGACGCCAGGGATCAGGTCGACGCCGATGATCGCGATCGGCAACACGGTCGTCAGAGTCCGCAGGCGCTGTTCGCTGAGCCGGTAGAGCACGGGGGTGATGGCCAGCAGCAGTACCGAGCGCACCCACATGAACGTGCTGACCGTCCCGTGCGTCGCAGCCGTCGCGATCACCACACTCAGCACTACCGCGCTAGCCACGCCGTACAGTCCGATGCACTTCTTCACTGTGTTTTTCATACTCACGACGTTAGAAATCGGCTGCGTCGCCCAGTACAGGTCCAGCCCCACACCTGGGTGGGTCTAGCCACACTGGAACCGGACGATCAGCGGCGGTGTAGTGAGAGTGTCCGAGAGGTTGAGGAGGTCCGGATCAGCGCAGTGGATGAGGCGGCGATTCTGGCTCGGGTGCGTGGCGGGGACTCCGCCGCGTACGGCGAGTTGGTGCTGCTGCATGCGCCGATCGCTCACCGTACGGCGGTGTTGCTCGGGGCCGGTGCGGACGCGGACGACGTCGTCCAGGAGTCGTTCGTGAAGGCGTACCGGGCGCTGGGTGAGTTCCGTGGTGGTGCTGCTTTCCGGCCGTGGCTGCTGCGGATCGTGGCGAACGAGACGAAGAACTGCCTGCGATCGCGTTCGCGTCGCAGTCGCCGGGAAGAGGTCGCTGCGCCACTGGACGTCGTACTGGATCCCGCCGAGGAGACGGTGTCGCTGGAACGACGGGCTGAGCTGCTGAGCGCCGTACAGGGTCTGCCGGAGGCACAGCGGCTGGTGGTGACGTGCCGGTACTTGCTGGAGCTGGATGAGCAGGAGACAGCGACGGTGCTCGGTTGGCCGCGTGGGACGGTCAAGTCGCGGCTGTCGCGGGCCCTGGAGCGACTACGGAAGGAGGTGCTGCCATGAATCTGGATGACGAGCTGCGCGCGTTGGGACGGTCCGTGGAGGTACCGCCGGTCGACTCCGAGCTGACTGCTGCCGTCCTGGCACGCGTGGCCGACATGCCGGTACGACGGCGCTTGCGCGACCGCTGGCGGGCTTTCGTGGCCGGTCTGTGTGTGCTGCTGGCCGGGCTGGCGCTGACACCGCCGGTGCGCGCGACTGTGGCCGAGTGGCTGCGGATCGGGGGAGTGCAGGCTGTCCCGGGTGGCACTCCACCGGCGAGCGCACCTCCTGTGCCTAGAGCTTCGGGAGCGATGTCTCTGGAGCAGGCTGCGCAGGTCGCCGGCTTCACTCCGGTACTCCCCAAGGACTTGGGCCAGCCGGACGCCGTGAATGCGTCGCAGGACTTCGTCGCCATGAGCTGGGGCAGCCTGCGGCTCGAACAGTTCCGCACGGGGATCTCGCCGATGTATCTCAAGCAGCACTACGAATCGCTCGAGTACATCAAGCAGGTCAACGGCTACTGGTTCAGCACCCCGCACGAGCTGGTGCTGGTGAACGAGCAGGTGCTGCGGATCGCCGGCCCCACGCTGGTCTGGGAGCTGAACGGCACGACCTTCCGGCTCGAAGGTGCCACCAAACAGCGGGCGATCCAGGTGGCCGCCGGAACCTTCTGACGTGCGGCGGTGTACCCACTACATGATCCGACGGACGCTCGCCTTCTTCGCCGTACTCGCGATGCTCACCATGGCCGCTCCCGCGTACGCGGGTGGTCCCACCAGCGTGCTGCTCAGCGCACCGCCCCGCGTCACCGCCTTCGGGTACGACGATCCGCGGTACAGCGAGCTACAGGCGCTCACCAGTCTTGAGGGTGCCCATAAAGAGCCGGACTCGCCTGACCACCAGAGCGGGAACTTCGTGCGCGCCACCTGGCTCATTCATGACATGAACGTCTGGCGGATCGACATCATCTACCCCGACGCCCCAGGCGGCCCATGGATCGCCACCAGCGAGTCACTCGACGGCTCGCCGACGCTGGGCAAGCCGGTCTGGCATCGCTCGACCGAGCCGGTCGCCCTGACCAAGCTGCTGAGCTCACTGAAGCTGCTCCCCGGCGACTCCAAGTTCTACGGCGGTCCCACCACCCTCGACTACTCATCGCCTGCACCACCACCGGAGCCCGACGTACAGCCTGCGCCGCAGCCCCAGGCCCAGGTTGTAGCGACCAGCGTCTTCACCGGTTGGCGCTGGATCCTGCCCGGCGTCCTCGTCGGCGCAGCGCTCGCCTGGGCGGCCGGCCGCTTCCTGCGCCAGCGCCGCTGGGACCTGGTCGACGCCGACTGACAGTCACGCCAGTCGAGCCGAGTGCACCCGCCGGCCGACCGCTGTGGTCCGCTTCCGCCGCAATGCGGACCACAGACGGCGCTTCGGTCGCTCGATGGCCATCTCGCCATGCACGGAGTGCCGCATCTCCTCAGCCACCAGCTTGGTGTTCAAAACCATGCTCAACGCTTCCATCGCTCCACGCTCCTGCTTCGGGCACCCGCTCCCGGGTGCCATCACGAGGTACGTCGGAGCCGCTGAGTCGTTCTTGACATCGACCGCCGAACTCAGTTGCCGAGGCCGATCGAGCGGGTCGCGGTGAGCAGGACGGTCCCGAGGTACTTGTAGTCCTTCGGCGCACCGGCGACGGCGATCTCGACCTCGGCGGACTTGCCGCCCTCGACGCCGAGGAAGCGGTCGGCGACCCAGCGGGTGGTCTTGCCGCTGCGGTAGGTGTAGACGACCGTACTGACGGTCAGCGGACCCTGGCCGGAGGTGGACTTCATCGACGCAGTCGAGGTGCTGACGACGTGCAGGCCGCGGACGTGCTTGAGGGCGACGACCTTGCGCTTCATCGCCTGCGTGGTGCTGATGTTGGCGTTGTATGCCGTGTTGAAGCGGACCGCCTGGTTGTGCTTGGCGTCGGAGAACTTGTCCTGCCAAGCGCCGAGCGTCTGGTGCTTCCAGGTCTTCGGCACGTAGGCGCTGGCGTGCGGGCCGTCGCTGACGGCGAAGTACCGCTTCACGAACTGGCTGTTGCTGGAGGCAACGGCTGCGTCGCTCGGCAGCACGCCACCGATCAGCACGGCGCCCGCGCCCGCCACCGCCGCGATACCGGTCAGAACCCCGAACTTCTTCATCTCTCTGTGTCCCCTCGAGTTTTCGCACAGCCATCGTGGCTGCACATGACTGGAGATGACGGCAGGGGAGCGGAAGGTTGACTACTCGTCCGAGGTTTTTCGCTGGCCGTGCAGGGACCCGGCGTGCGCGGTGGCGGTCGGGTCGTTGCGGGTCTTGAGCAGGCTGGCGACGACGACGATCACCAGGATGCCGATGATCACGCCGAGGCTGACCGGGGTGGAGACCTCCGGAATGCCGTCGTGGATGTCCACGTGCGCCCAGTGCAGGATCAGCTTCACGCCGATGAACGCGAGGATGACGGCCAGCCCGGCCGACAGGTACACGAGCCGATCGAGCAACCCCTTCACCAGGAAGAACAACGCCCGCAACCCCAGTAGTGCAAAGGCGTTGGCCGCGAACACGATGTAGGCCTCGTCCGTGACACCGAACACCGCCGGGATCGAGTCCAGGGCGAAGAGCAGGTCGACGCCACCGATCGCGACCAGTACGACGAACAGCGGCGTGACGACCTTCCGCCCGTCGATCCGCGCCGTCAGCTTGCCGCCGACGTACTCCTCGCTGACCGGCAGGACGCGCCGGGCGGTCTTCACGATCACGTTGTTCTCGACGTCGGGATCCTCGTCACGGTGCCGGAACAGTTGCACCGCCGTGTAGAGCAGCAGCAGCCCGAAGATCAGGAACATGAAGGAGAACAGCGAGAGCAGCGTCGCCCCGAGCGCGATGAACGCCGCCCGCATCACCAGCGCGAGCACGATGCCGAAGGTCAGCACCTTGTGCTGATGCTCCTCCGGTACGGCGAACGTGGTCATGATGATCACGAACACGAACAGGTTGTCGACCGACAGGCTCTTCTCGACGATGTAGCCCGCGAAGTACTGCGCGCCGAAGTCGCCGCCGTACTGGCTCATGAACCACAGGCCGAACGCGACCGCCACCGCGACGTAGAACACCGACCAGGCGGCCGCCTCCTTGAACCCGACCCGATGCGGCCGCAGTGCCGCGAGCAACAGATCCACTGCCAGCAGTACGACGATCAACCCGATCGTGATCGCCCACGTCGACCCACTGAGTTCGAGCACGGTTCCTCCGTCATCCTTCGGCGGTTGGTGCAGCCGAGCCTACCGAGTCGGACCAGCTCAGTTAGTTGCGCCGCGCAACCATCGGAGAATTTCCCGGTACGCCGCGGTCGGCGGCGCGTGCGCACCGACGTACTGGATGGCTTCGGCGGCCGGCAGCGCCTCGATCAGGTAGCCGGCCTGCTTGCCGGCGCGCTCGTCGGCGGTGCCATGCCAGATGCTGGTCGGGACCCGGACATCGGCGAGGTCGAAGCCCCAGGGCGTGGCGAAGGCCACGAGGTCGTCGAGCACTCCGTCCATGCTGGTGACGAAGGTGGCGGTGAGTCGCGCCATCGCTTCCGGGTCGTCGCGAGCGGGCGGCGCCGGCGGCGCGGGGTCGTGCGGGTCCGGCGGGAACTCCGGGCCACCGGCCTCGACGGCGGCCATGACCCGTGCGAAGCTCACCTCGAGCTCGGGCCGGAGGACGTTCACGTCACGGGCGGCCTGCCAGGCGTGCCGGTCGCGGCGCGGGTCGGCCTGCTCCTCGGCCTCGGTGGGTTCGGGGTCGTGGGTAAGGGGCGGGGCGATGCCGCCGACACTGGCGCAGCGGATGACCCGGTCGGACAGGAGCGCCGCGCAGGCGAGAGCGTGCGGGCCGCCGCCGGAACCGCCGGTCACGGCGAAGGTCGACCACCCCAGGTGATCGGCCAGCAGGGCGACGTCACCGGCCGCGTCGGCGACCGAACGACCGGGCTGACGGGTGGAGCCGCCGTACCCGGGGCGATCGGGGACGGCCATCAGCAGACCGGCAGCCGCGATGGCTTCGACGACCGATGGACGTTTCCAGCGGGTGCTGGACGTCCCGCCGAGGGAGACCACCGGAAAACCGTCGGTGGGACCGTAGAGAGTGTACTTGAGCAGTCTGGAGCCGATGCGCAGTTCGCCGTCAGTTGCCGCTGTCATGCGCGGAGAGTAGCCGGACGACAGGAGGTAAACGAATCCGGAGTTACCGAGTCGAGATTCTCAGGATTCAAGATGCGGTCCGGGGGGTGGGAGGATGCCGCCTAGCTTGTGTCGGCTGTTTGAAACAACTCGTCAGGAGTGTGTGTGAGTTCGTCAGTTGCCGGGGCACTCTCGCCGACCCGGCAGGCCTTGCGCCGGGTACGACGGGATCGGAGCGCGCGGGTCGGTCTGGTGCTGGTCGTCGCGCTGATCGTGGTCGCGGCGGTCTCGCCGCTGCTGGTGAAGTTGTCGGGGCAGGATGCGTTCACCTATCACATCGACCTGCTCGATCCGGCCCGCGGGAACGCGCCGCGCGGATCGTTCGGCGGCGCGAGCGGTGAGCACTGGTTCGGGGTGGAGCCGCTGACCGGGCGGGACCTGTTCTCGATCGTGGTGCTCGGCCTGCGGACGTCGCTGGTGATCGCGATCGTGGTCACCGCGGTCACGACCGTGATCGGCACGCTGCTCGGGATCACCGCGGCGTACGTCGGCGGCTGGTTCGACGCCGTGCTGTCCCGGCTGCTGGACTTCCTGTTCGGGTTCCCGCAGCTCGTCTTCATGATTGCCCTCGGCATCATCGTGCCGGCCAAGGTGCCGCGGCCGTTGCTGCTGATCGGCGTCCTGAGCTTCTTCGGCTGGGCCGGACTGGCCCGGCTGATCCGGGCGCAGGCTCGCTCGCTGGTCACTCGCGAGTTCGTCGAGGCTGCCCGGAGCGTCGGCTCGAGCGGCTGGTGGGTGATCACCCGTGAGCTGCTGCCGAACCTGCTCGGCCCGGTTCTCGTGATCGCGACCCTGTCGATCCCCGGCTACATCGGTGCCGAGGCCGCGCTGTCCTTCCTGGGCGTCGGGGTCCCACCGCCGACACCAAGTCTCGGCCGCTCGATCTCGGACTCGATCGCGTGGGTCTACACCGGCGCCGATCCGTGGTTCATGGTCTTCCCGGGCATCGCGCTGTTCGTGGCCGTGCTCGGCTTCACGCTGCTCGGCGACGGCGTCCGGGACGCGTTCGACGTACGGCTGCGGAGGACGCACTGATGCCCGACATCGTCTGGTTCGTCATCCGGCGGCTGTTCGCCGCACTGCTCGTCATGCTCGCGCTGAGCCTGGCCGTCTACCTGGTCTTCTACGCGATCCCGGCCGACCCGGCCCATCTCGCCTGCGGCAAGCCCTGTACGCCGGACCGGCTCGAGCAGGCGCGCCATTTCATGCAGCTGGACCAGAGCACGATCCAGCAGTACCTCGCCTTCCTCAAGGGCATCTTCGCCGGTCGCACGTACGGCGACGGCGCGGCCGCGGTGCACTGCGACGCCCCCTGCTTCGGGTACTCGTTCCCGCTCGCCCGCCCGGTGACCACGCTGATCATCGACCGCCTCCCGGTGACGGCGTCGATCGCCATCGGGGCCGCCGTACTGTGGCTGATCATCGGCGTCTCGCTGGGCGTGGTCGCCGCGCTGAACCGCGGCAAGCTGCTCGACCGGCTGGCGGTCGGGGTCGCGCTGATCGGGGTGTCGACGCCGTCGTTCCTGCTCGGTCTGCTGGCGATCCTGGTCTTCGGGTTCTGGCTGAACATGGTCCCGGTCAACGGGTACGTGCCGCTGACCGAGAGCCCGGTCGACTGGGCCTGGCACCTGGTGACGCCGTGGTTGGTGCTCGCGGTGCTGTCGGCGGCGTCGTACATCCGGCTGACGCGATCGCAGATGCTCGAGGAGCTGAACCTCGACCACATCACCACCGCGCGGGCGAAGGGTGCCGGCGAGGTACGGGTCGTGGTCACCCACGGTCTGCGGGGCGCACTCGTACCGATCGTGACCCTGTTCGGTCTCGACCTCGGCGGTCTGCTCGGTGGAGCGATCCTGACCGAGAAGGTGTTCAGCATGCAGGGGCTCGGCGAGCTGCTGATCAGCGCGGTCGGTCAGCTGGACGTCGCCGTCGTCGTCGGGGTCACCCTGTTCTCGGCATTCTTGATCATCCTCGCGAACCTGGTGGTGGACATAGTGCACGGCGCTCTGGACCCGAGGGTGAGTCATGGCTGAGCCGGTGCTGGAGGTCCACGACCTGCGCGTCACGTTCGACACCGAGGGTGGCCTGGTGCCGGCCGTCGACGGCATCGACTTCGCCGTCGCGCCCGGGCAGACGCTGGCGATCGTGGGGGAGTCGGGCTCGGGCAAGAGCGTCAGCTCGGCCGCCGTGATGGGCATCCTGCCGTCGAACGCCGAGGTCAAGGGCGAGGTGCTGCTCGACGGTCGCGAGCTGGTCGGCCTGCCCGCGGACGAGCTGCGCAAGATCCGCGGGAACGACATCGCGCTGGTCTTCCAGGACGCGTTGTCGGCGCTCAATCCGTACTACACGGTCGGCTGGCAGGTCGCCGAGGCGTACCGGCTGCACCACGACGTCTCGAAGAAGGTCGCGTTCAAGCGGGCCGTCGAGATGCTCGACAAGGTCGGCATCCCGGACGCCGCGCGGCGCGCGAAGAGCTACCCCCACGAATTCTCCGGGGGAATGCGGCAGCGGGTCGTGATCGCTATGGCTCTCGTGAACGACCCGCGCGTGCTGATCGCCGACGAGCCGACGACGGCGCTCGACGTCACCGTGCAGGCGCAGATCATGCAGCTGCTGGCCGACGTCCAGGAAGAGTTCGGTACGGCGCTCGTCCTCATCTCGCATGATCTGGGCGTGGTCGCGGAGGTCGCGGACGACGTACTGGTCATGTACGCCGGTCGCGCGGCCGAGCGCGGGACGGTACGCGATCTGTTCTACCGGGCCGCGCATCCCTATTCGCTGGGACTGCTCGGCGCGATGCCGCGGATCGACGTACCGCCGAAGCCGCGGTTGGTCACCATCCCGGGATCGCCGCCGTCGCCGGGGTCGATCAAGACCGGTTGCCCGTTCCAGCCGCGCTGCGCGTACACCGAGCGGGTCGGCGAGCGCTGCATCACCGAGCGGCCCGAGCTGACGCCGCGTCCCGGTGAGGGCGACCACGAAGCCGCGTGCCATCTGGGCCGCCGACCGGAGGCGACCGCATGAGCGACGAGTTGTTGCGGCTGGACGGTGTGCGCAAGTACTTCGGTCTGCGCGGTGTGCCGTGGCGTGCTGCCCAGATGGTGAAGGCGGTCGACGGGGTCAGCCTCGTGGTCCGCAAGGGCGAGACGGTCGGGCTGGTCGGCGAGTCCGGTTCGGGCAAGTCGACGCTGGCGCGGGTCGCCACCCGGCTGCTCGATCCGACCTCGGGCCGGATCGAGATCGGCGGCAAGGACGTCACCCGGTTCCGTGGCCGACGGCTGCGGCCAGTTCGCCGTACGGTCCAGATGGTCTTCCAGGACCCGCAGGCCTCGCTGAACCCGCGGCAGTCGGTCGGCACGATTCTCAGTACGCCGTTCCGTGCGCAGGGGACGCGGCCGACCCGGGCTCAACTGGTCGAGTTGCTGCAGAAGGTCGGCCTGTCCGAGGAGCACCTGGAGCGGTACCCGCACGAGTTCTCCGGCGGGCAGCGGCAGCGGATCGGGATCGCCCGGGCGCTCGCCGTCAGCCCCGACCTGCTGATCTGCGATGAGCCGGTGTCGGCACTCGACGTCTCCGTCCAGGCTCAGGTGCTGAACCTGCTCGCCGATCTGCGCGACGAGCTCGGTCTCTCGTACGTCGTCGTCGCACACGACCTGGCCGTGGTCCGGCAGGTCGCGAGCCGGGTGGCCGTGATGTATCTCGGCACGATCGTCGAGGAGGGTCCGGCGGACCAGGTCTACGCGTCGCCGGCTCATCCGTACACGAAGGCGCTGCTGTCCGCCGTACCGGTTCCGGAACCCGGGGTGACGCGGGACCGGATCGTGCTGACCGGCGACGTACCGACCCCGATCGCACCGCCGTCGGGCTGCCCGTTCCGGACCCGCTGTTACAAGGCCGAAGACATCTGTGCCACGGATCGACCTGTACTCGAAGTAGTCCAGGGCCAGACTGAACTGCACCTTGAACACAGAGCCGCCTGCTACTTCCCCGAGCCCCCCATCTCCTGAGAGGACACGATGAAACACCTCACCCGCGTGGTCGTGGTCGCGGCCGCCCTGGCGCTGGCGGCCACCGGCTGCAACGCCAACAACAAGTCCACCCCCAGTGGCGGTGGCTCGTCGGCGGCCGCCGAGCAGGGCGGCACGCTGCAGTTCCTGAGCACCAGCAAGGAGATCAGCTTCGACCCGGCCAAGAGCCAGAACCTCGGGACGAGCGCGATCCACCTGATCCTGCGCGGCCTGACGGCGTGGAAGACCGACCCGAACAAGCCGACCGAGCTGGTCCCGGACCTGGCCACCGACACCGGCCAGGTCAGCGACGACGGCAAGACCTGGACGTACAAGCTCAAGCCCGGCCTGAAGTACGCCGACGGCTCGCAGATCGTTGCCGCCGACATCAAGTACGGCATCGAGCGCTCGTTCGCGCCGGAGCTGTCCGGTGGCCTCGGCTACCACAAGTCGCTGCTCGTCGGCGGCGACAAGTACACCGGCCCCTACAAGGGCGGCGACCTGGCGTCGGTCGAGACGCCGGACAACGCCACGATCATCTTCAAGCTGAACAAGGCGTTCGGCGACTGGCCGTGGATCGTCAGCATGCCGGCGTTCTCGCCGGTCCCGAAGAAGGCCGACACCGACCCGGCCCACTACGGCGAGAAGCCGCTGGCCAGCGGTCCGTACCAGGTGAAGTCGTACGCCCCGGGCTCGAAGCTCGAGCTGCAGCGCAACCCCAACTGGGACAAGGCCAGCGACCCGGCCCGCACCGGCCTGCCCGACGCGTACGTCTGGCAGATGGGGCTCGAGGCCAACACCGTCAACCAGCGCCTGATCCAGGACGCCGGCGACGACAAGACCGCAGCCTCCACCGGCACCAGCGTCCCGGCCGCACTGATCCCGACCGTCACCGGCAACCCGGCGGTCAAGTCGCGGGTCGCGACCTCGCCGTCCGGCGCACTGCAGTACCTGGCGATGAACAACAAGCGGCCCGCACTGTCGAACCCCGAGGTCCGCAAGGCGATCCAGTACGCCGTCGACAAGCAGGCGGTCCAGGTCGCCGAGGGCGGTCCGGAGTTCGGTGGTGAGATCGCGTCGACGCTGATCACGCCCGGCATCGACGGCTACACGAAGTACAACACCTACGAGGCTCCGCCCGCGGGTGACCCCGACAAGGCCAAGCAGCTGCTGACGGCGGCCGGGGTCACGAACCTGCGGCTCACGCTGGTCGCCGACAACGCCACCGGTCTGCCGGTCGCGCAGGCGATCCAGCAGGGCCTGAAGCGGGCCGGCATCACCGTCGACATCAAGCCGCTGGACAGCGAGCCGCTGAGCGACCTGATCACCGGCAACAAGCCCGACTACGACCTGACCGTGTCGAGCTGGCTGCCCGACTTCCCGAGCGCGATCGGCAACATCCAGCCGCTGTTCGCCACCTCGGAGATCGGCAACGGCGGCTACAACCTGTCGCGCTACTCCAACCCGACGGTGGACGCCGCCATCAACGCCGCGACCGCCGAGTCCGACAAGACCAAGGCCGCCGCGGACTGGGCCGCCCTGGACAAGCAGATCATGAACGACGCCCCGCTCGTCCCGCTGCTGTACGCGCGCAACGCGTTCCTGCACGGCTCGAAGGTCCAGAACTTCTACCTCCCGGGCTACCCGCCGTACCCGAACACGCTGATCCTGGGCCTCAGCAAGTAGCTACGTCCGGCCCTCTTTCTCCTGGGCCTCGAAGAGGGTCGGCTGGGTCTCGGCATCGAGTCCCCAGTCGGCCCTCATCACCGTGTACCCGGCCTTCTCCGCGGCCGCACACACCTTGATGTCGTCATCGACCAGTACGGCGACCGGACGGTCCTCGGACAGTTTCTTGAGTCGATCGAGTTTCATCTGGGCGCCCGGCCGGCGATCGGTGTTGCGCCGCATGTAGACGGTGCCCTCGGGGAAGCCGTTGTCCTTCAGCCACTTGAGCGTGTCCCGCCGCAGCCGCTCCGGCCGGCCGGTCAGGTAGACGATCTCGTGGTTGGCCGCGAGTGTCGTCGCGACCGTCAGCCCCTCGTCCAGCACGGCATCGTTCTTGGCGTCGGCGAAGAACGAGTCCCAGTCCTTCGGCCTCCGCTCCAGGAAGTGCACACGCTTGCTCGTGTCGGAGAGCGTGGCGTCGATGTCGAGGACGGCGTACGGGCGCGGTTCGTCAGGCACGTCGCCCAGCTTCCCAGGTACGGCGCTCGAGGGCGTACTCGACCTCACCGAACTCGGTCCCCGGCAGCGGATCCTCGAACTCCTCGTGCCACAACCGCACGAACCGCAACCCACTCCGCCGCATCACCGCTCGCGACCGATGATTCACCGCCATCGTGTCCGCAACGACCCGCTCCACCTTGATCTCGGTGAACGCGTAGGCGATCAGCATCTTCGTGCCCTCGGTCGCGTACCCCTTGCCCCACGACCGCCGGTTCAGCCGGTACCCGACATCCACAGTCGCGGCGTCGGCGGTCGGTTGCAGGCCGAACCACCCGACGAACGCGCCGCCGTCCTTCTCCTCGGCTGCGAACGTGCCCAGCCCCGGATGCTCGCCGTACACCTCGAGCATCCCCGGCAGGACAACGTTTTTGATCTCCTCGCGCGGCGTCGCCTGTCCCGTCAGGAAGCGCATCACCTCCGGATCCGAGTCCAGCTCGATCAGCAGGTCGAGGTCATCCGCGGTGAATCGCCGCAGCCGCAGCCGCTCGGTCTCCATCCTCGTCCTACCCGAGTCGCCGGAGCGTCGACTCGATGGCGACCTCGACCCGGGACGTCATGCCGGGCACCTCGACGGGGCGGCGCCCGGCGACCTGAGCACGGATCCACTTCGACGCGCTCTCGTCATAGTGCAGCAGGGCATACAGATCCCACCACGGATCGAGACTCACCCCGGCGACGGACTCATAGGCTGACCGAAGTTGGTCCGCCCACTCGGGCGAGTAGAGCGCGGCCAGGAATCGCCGGCAGTGCCCGACGTCGATCGCGCGCGATCCCCGATGAATGCCGTTCCAGTCGGTCACGCCGCTGATCCGCCCGCGCGACCACAGCAGATTGACCGGCAGCAGGTCGCAGTGCAGAAACACTGCCGGGTCCTTCGGCGGCTCCGCCGCCATCGCCTCGAACGCCGCCTTCCACACCGCTGGCCTCCGCGCGCGGCCCGGCACCCGAAGCCCATCCCGGGGAGCGATCCAGGAATCAGTCCAAGGTCTCAACGTCTTCGCCGGAAGATCGAGCGAATGCAGTTGGACGGCGAGCTCAGCGATCCGCGTCAGCCACGTCTCGGGTTCGTCCGGATCGAGGTCAACATGCCCCGGCAACCGCGACATCAACAACGACGGCGCGCCCCCGGTCGATGCCCCAGCAACATCAGCAGCAAGCACCTCAGGAACCGGCAACCCGCTCCCCGCCACCACCCGGAGGTTGGCGATCTCCTTCGCCAAAGCCTCCTCGAGACCAAGCCCCGCCGGATACTGCCGCAGTACGACGAACGTCCGCACGCCACGGTTCTCAACAGTCAGCCGATTGACGGCAGAGCAGACACCACCCGTCATCCGGCGATACCCGACAACGCGACTACCCGCCCCCATCGCCGCCGCAACCCAGTCGAGCGTCACCACGGATGGCCGACGCTCCCTGAACCCGCTCTCCCTCCAGTCGCCCTCAGCCATGCCCGCGACCCTATTCGACCAAGCCCCACCACGACATCGGATTTCCAGCCGAACAGACCGACTGGTGATGGGTCTCGCACCGGCCGGAGGAGCAAGGGTGGATGCGGGCCGAAGTGCCTGCCGGGTGAGACCTGTCACCAGTTCTTGTGTACGCAACGGCTGCCCACCACCAGCACCCCTCGACCGCAGCCCAGGGATCGGCCCGGCCACCACCTGGAGTGGGGGGCCGCGAGCGAGGGGTGTCCGGAGTGTGGGCGGTTGGGGGGTTGGGGTGTGTTGGGTTGGGTGGATTTCGGGTGGTCGGGTTAGCGTTCTGACCGCAATGGACGACTCGATCACGTTTCTGCACAGTTCGGACTGGCAGCTGGGGATGCTGCGCCGGTTCCTGGGGCCGGACGGTCAGGCCCGGTGGGGGCAGGGCCGCCTGGATGCTGTCGCGCGGATCGGTGCGGTCGCGGAGCGGACCGGGGCCGCCTTCGTGGTGGTGACGGGGGATGTGTTCGAGCACAACCAGGTGGAGCGGCAGACGATTCTGCGGGCGTGTGAGGCGCTGAAGCGGATCGCGGTTCCGGTGGTGCTGTTGCCGGGGAACCATGACGCGCTCGAGCCCGGCTCGCTGTGGACGTCGAGTCAGTGGCAGGCGCATGCACCGAAGCACGTCACGGTGCTGACGGACACGACGCCGATCGAGATCTTGCCGGGCGTCGAGGTGGTCGGTGCGCCCTGGCGGTCACGCCGGCCGACGTCCGACCCGGCTGCGGAGGCCTACGCCAAGCTGGAACCAGCCCCAGCCGGTACGACGCGCATCCTGCTCGTGCATGGGCAGCTGACGAGTCTGAGCGGCGGCATGTCCGAGGTACCGCCGATCGACCAGCCGGCGCTTGAGGCCGCGGTGGCCGCCAACAAGGTCCAGTACGTCGGCCTCGGCGACCGCCACTCGACGACGCGAGTGACTGACCGGATCTGGTTCTCCGGGACGCAGGAGGTCACCACCCCGGAGGAGACCGACCCGGGCAACGTACTGAAGGTGACTGTCAGCCAGAGCGAGATCGAGGTTGAGCCGATCCGGGTCGGCGCCTGGCACATGGTGGATCACCGCGTGGAGTTGTTCGACGAGGAGTCGCTCGACGCTCTCGAGGACTGGTTCGCCGAGCTGCCCGACAAGGAGCGCACATACGTGCGGCTGGCGGGGGACGGCTCACTCAGCCTGCCGTTGCTCAGCCGGCTCGACACGATGATCGACGTACAGGGTGAGGCGTTCGCGAGCGTTGAGCGGTGGGCGAAATTCTGGACCGTGCGGCCGGCACCGGACGCGGCGGACCTGGATGCGCTGCAGTTGAGCGGTCCGGCGCGGGCGGCGATGGAGGAGCTGCGGCAGGCGCTGGCCGGTGGCGACGAGGGCGCTGGTGCCGCGTTGTCGCTGATGCACCGATTGGCGCGGGACGCGGGATGAGGCTGCACTCTCTGACGCTGCGGAACTTCCGCGGCGTCAAGGACCGTACTGTTCGCCTGCCCGCCCTCGGTACGACGGTCGTCGTCGGCGACAACGAGGTCGGGAAGTCCAGCCTGGTCGAGGCGTTCGCGCTGATCTTCGACTTCCCGGACGACTCCAAGTCGACCAGGGTCCGCGACATCCAGCCGGTCGGGCAGGACGTCGGTCCGGAAGTGACCGCCGAGCTGACCCTGGGCGGTCGCGAGCTCACCTACACCAAGCGCTGGCTGAAGAACCGGTCGACCGAACTGGCCGTCGTCGAGTCCGACGGGCGCCGTACGGCGTGGACCGGGCGCGAGGCGCACAACGAGGCCGAGCGGCTCTTCCACGAGTACGTCGACCCGGTGCTCTGGCAGACCCTGATGGTCAGCCAGGGGCAGTCGCTGGTCCTGCCGACCCCGGCTGACGCCGAGCCGCTGATCACTGCCGTCACGGCCGAGTCCGGTACACCGGTCGATGGCGCGTCGATGCCGTTGGTGAGTGCGGTCGAGCACGAGTACCTGCGGTACTGGACGCGCGGTGGCCGGGCGACCGGCGACTACGCGAGGTCCGAGAAGGCGGTCGCGGCGGCCGAGCTGCAAGCGGCGCAGGCATTGAAGGCGATGGAGGAGGTCCAGCAGGACATTCGCCGCGCCGAGCGTTTGACCCTTGACCTCGCCGACGTGGACACGCGCCTGAGCGAGCACCTGAGCACGGTCGAGGAGGTCCGCGAACGGAAGCAGGCGACCGACGAGATCCTCCTGCGCCGCGACTCGATCCGATCCCGGGCCGAGACTGCGCGGGCTCGGCTCGAGAACCACACCCGCACGCGGATCGAGCGGGAGCGCCTGCTCGAGGAGGTCGAGCGGTTCACCAAGATCGACGCCGAGCTCGCGGAACGCCGTACCGATGCGGACACGGTCGCCAAGGCTGCGGCCGAGACCGTGCAGGCCGCCGAAGCCGCGCTCGCAGAGGTGATCGAGCTCAAGGACGTTCGCCGTACCGACGCGCAGGACGCCGAGCGGCGGGTCAGCCAGCTGATGGACCAGGCCGAGCTCGAGCGGCTGCTCGGGCAGCAGGGCGAGCTGATCGACGTGCGCGCCCGGATCGTGGCGGCCGCGGCGATCCTGGACAAGATCAAGGTCGACGACGCGTTGGTCGCGGCGCTCGAGGACGCCCGGTCCGCGGTGGTCGAGGCACGCGCCGCGCTGGCGGCCGGCGTACCGGAAGTCCTGGTACGGCGGCTTGGCGCGGAGCCGGTCGAGTTGTCGGGCAAAGGTGTTGAGCCTGGGTCAGGGCGGATGCCGAAGGAGCTCGGGTTCGACGAGTCGACCGAGCTGCTCGTATCCGGTGAGCTGACGATCGGCGTACCGGGTCAGATCGAGGTGACCGTGCGCGCGGGCGGTGAGGCGGCGACGCTGCGGTCGCGGGTCGACGATGCGGTACGGCGTGAGAAGGAGCTGCTGAAGAAAGCCGGTGTGAAGGATGTCGCGGCCGCGCGGGACCAGCTGCGCAAGGCGGATACGGCGTCGGCCGAGCTGCAGGAGGCACGTCGTACCGAGAAGTCGTTGACGTCCGCCGGGGACCCGGGGGAGCGGATCGCGGTGCTGACCGCGCGCCTCGGGGTCGACGAGGAGGACAGCGAGCAGAGCGGCGGGAAGCAGGCGGCCGTCGAGGGCGTGCCCGGGCAGATGTCGTTGTTCGAGGAGTTCGCCTCACCGCTCGACACGTTGTTCGACGACTTCGAGCTGCCGGAGGCGCCGGTCGATGACCTGGCCGCTGCGCAGCGCGCGCTGGACGAAGCGCGCACCGAGCTTGGCGTGGTCGAGCGGCTGCTGACCGACGCGGAGTTCGCGGCGCAACAGGCGCGGAAGGCAGCGGACGAGGATCGCTCCGACGCGCAGCAGGCGCGAGCTCGGTCCGAGATCGCTGGTGAGCGGTTGGCGGCGGCGGTCGACGCGTTGGCGGTTGCACGGAAGCTGCTCGACGACGAAGCGGTGACGGCGGCCGAGACGGAGGCCACGGCTGAGGTTGAGGCGGTTCTTGAGGAGCTGACCGTGGTCCAGGAGCAGGCCGATGCGGCCGGTGCGGATCAGGTCGCCGGGGAGCTGGCCGATGCGTTGTCGGTCGCGACGCGGATGCAGGGGGAGCGAGACACCCTGCGCGACGCGCTGCGGACGACCGAGGGTCGGCTGGAGCAGTCCGGCCGAGACGGGCTGGCGACTCGGCGGGACGTGGCCGAGCTGGAGTTGGCCGCCGTACGGACTGAGCACGAGAGCCTGCAGCGCCGGGCCGAGGCTGCGCGCCGGGTGTACGAGACGCTGGGCCGGCATCGGGCCGAGGCGCAGACGCGGTACTCGGAGCCTCTGCAGACCCGCATCGAGGCCCTGGGACGCAGTGTCTACGGTCCGTCGTTCAAGGTCTGGCTGGACGACGACCTGGCTGTCGCGGAGCGCGAGATGGATGGCGTGCGGTTGCCGATCGAGGCGCTCTCGACCGGTGCACAGGAGCAGCTCGCGATCATCACCCGGCTCGCGATCAGTCACCTGGTCAGCACCGGCGACGGCAGCGTGCCGGTGATCTTCGACGACGCGCTCGGCTGGTCCGACAAGGCCCGGCTGCGGGACATGGGTGCACTGCTCGGCCGTGCCGGTGACCACGGTCAGGTGATCATCCTGACCTGTATGCCGGACCGCTACGAGTACGTCCCGAAGGCGACGTTCATCAAGCTGGACGGATGATCCGTTCCGGGTAGCTGTAGACGACACAGCGCTCGCCGCGGGTGAAGCCCGCGACCGTCACGCCGAACCGCCGCGCGAGATCCACCGCCAGGCTCGACGGCGCACCGACCGCGACGATCATGCCGAGACCGGCGGCGACTGCCTTCTGCACGATCTCGTACCCCACGCGGCCGCTCACCGCGAGGACGAGCCCTTGCCGCGTCTGCTGGTTGAGCACGGTCCAGCCGACCACCTTGTCGACCGCGTTGTGGCGACCGACATCCTCCCGTACGACGACCTTGCGGCCGTCCGCGGTGAACAGACCGGCCGCGTGGAGACCGCCGGTCCGGGAGAACGTGGGCTGAGCTTCGCGGAGCAGATCGGGCAGCCGCCGTACGACGTCGACCGAGACCTCGACCGGGTTGACCGGGTCGTAGTCGCGCTCGGCGAGTTCGTCGAGGGACTGCTGACCACACACCCCGCACGCGGCCGACGTCACGCCGTACCGCTGGGGTGGTTCGCGGTCGGGCGGACCGTCGAAGGTGATGGTGACGGTGTTGAACTGCTGCTCGCGGGTGAGCTTGTTGTCGGTGCAATACGCGACCGTGCGGATCGCGTCCGGCCGGACCGCGAAGCCCTCGCCGAGGCAGAACCCGGCAGCGAGCTCGAAGTCCGCACCGGGCGTCCGCATCGTCACGACGAGCGGCTCGGGCGCGCGGCCCGGCCACTCGAGCCGGAGCTCGAGCGGCTCCTCGGTGACGACGACGTCCTCACGCCGCGAGGTGCGCTCGCCGTCGAGCACCTCGACCTTGAACCGGCTGGTCGGAGCTTTGGTCATACCCTCAAAGGTAGGTGGTCCATCCACGTCGCGGGGCCAACCAGTCCAGGAAGGTCCAGGCCGACAGGCGTTGATGCTCCCGCAGGGCGGGCGTCGTACCGATCGGTGGTGGGTTGTCGGGGTTCTTCAGCATGTACGCCGCGACGACGGCGACGAAGCAGTCGAGCTTCTCGGCCGGTACGTCGGCCGTGAGCGGGCTGGTGCGGATCGCGGCGAAGGTGTCGATGCCGTGGTGCTGGGCGATCGGCAGCATGCCGACCCAGTCCATCCAGCGCGGACCGAGGGCCAGCCAGTTCCAGTCGACCGTCCAGCAAGAGCCTGTCGTGTCGATCAGCAGGTTGTCCGGCCGCAGGTCACCGTGAGTGGCCGCCTCGCCGGTCAGCAACTCCGGTACGGCGTTCATCAGGTCGGCCAGCTCGGGCAGGATCCGCGGCAACCATTCCTGCAACCCACGCGGTAGCGGACGGTCGCCGGAAAGGATCTGCGACGGCACGAGCAACGCCGACTCACCGGACTCGAGATCGTTCAGGAAGGGGGCCAGCCCGGCGATCGGACTGGGATCCAACGCGACCGCGATCTGTTCACAGGTGGCGGTAACCACGGCGAAGTCCTCGGCCGTCCACGGCGCTCCGGGCATCCGCGCATCCACCCACTCGGACACGACCGCGAACCAATCATCGGTGCGGGCCGTGGTGACGATCGCTGGGACAGGTACCGCCGACGGCAGTTGCGGGACGATCTCGGCCTCCCGCTGATAGGCGCCGTACGAATGCAGCGTGTTGTCCGAAGCCTTGATGAAAACCCGCCGCCCGTCAGCAAGCCGAGCCGGCGCCGCGAACCCACCCGTGAACCCGGACCGGACAGAGGCACCGACGCTGACGATTTCGGTGCCGAGGGCAACGGTCAGCGCCTCCTGCAGCTCGGCCGGCACCGACGCCCAGGCCGGACGCTCAGAAGTTGCACGGTAATCGACGACGGGTGGTCCACTCATGCCCCGACGATAGAGCGCTGCGAGCCGCACCGCGCCTGAATATCGGACGGGGCTGAAACCCAGATCGAAAGGTCGAGCGGGCGGTCGCTGTCTCCCCTTACGATCACAGCGAAATTTCTGGTTCGAGCTGATCCGAAGGGGTTGGGATATGCACAAGGGACGCATGATCGGTCTCACGCTGGCGACGCTGGGGCTGGCGCTGGTCGGTGGGTCGCTGCAGGCGACTGCCGCCGAATCGCCCGCTGTCGTTGCGAAGACGGTCGCTGCGGCGCCAGGGATGTCGCCCGCGCCGGAACGTGCGACGTACATCGGCCGGTACGACTTCTACGACTACAACTGCCCGTCCGGTCGCGCCTGCCTGGCCGTGTGGAACGAGGCCGGCAGCAACTGGCGGGTCTTCGACATGTACGCGTGCACCACCTATCACCTGTCGAACGCGTACACGGGTGCGATCAAGAACAAGCAGACCGGCGGCGCCCTCGTCACCATGTACGGCGCCTCCGGCAACTTCCTCTACGCGTTCGGCGTCGACACCGAGCCGGAGCCCAGGAGCGTCAACCTGGAGCCGGTTTACACCGTTCGTCCCTGCTGACCAGCGCGTCCGTCCCTCGGTGCCCGGCGTGGCGCCGGGGGACGGGTAGCGTTCGGGTGTGGCTCTGCACGTGCTGGACCTGATCGGGATCTTTGTGTTCGGGATCACCGGCGCGCTGGTCGGAGTTCGTAAGCAGTTGGATGTGTTCGGCATCCAGGTGCTGGCGTTGGTGACCGGGCTCGGTGGTGGGTTCATCCGCGATGTGCTGATCGGCGCTACGCCGCCGGCGGCGCTCAAGGACTGGCGTTATCTCGTGGTCCCGATCGTGGCCGGCCTGATCACGTTCTTCCTGCACCCCGGCATCGAGCGAGTCGAACGACTGGTCAACATCTTCGACGCGGCCGGGCTCGGCCTGTTCTGTGTCACCGGCGCGCTGAAGGCGATCGAGTACGGTCTCTCGCCGTTGTCGGCGGCTCTCCTCGGCACCATCTCCGGCATCGGCGGCGGGGTGATCCGCGACCTGCTCAGCGGCCGCGTTCCCGTCGTACTGCGCCGCGAGATCTACGCCACCCCGGCCTTCCTCGGCGCCGCCATCGTGGTCGTCGCCTCAGCCCTCGAGTACCACGCCGTCTGGGTCTCCTACGCCGCCGTCCTCACCTGCTTCGCCATCCGCCTCCTCGCCATCCGCCGCGGCTGGAACGCCCCCCTCCCTCGAACCCACTAGGGGTAGGCGTACCGACGGACGGGTGGTGGTTCGGGCGGGGTGAGGGCCGGGAGCGTGGGAGAGGCCGGGGGAGTGCCGAGATCGCCGACCACTACCCGTTCTCCGGTACGGCGGGGCCGCGCAATGGGGGTTGTACAAGAGGTCTTGAGTAATCGCTGGGCGGTACGACGCGTTGGTGGGGAAGGCGTGGAGCGCAGCTAGTTGTGGGCGAAGGTGGTTTTGGGGCGGGCGAAGGTGATGGAGGCGGCGGCTATGAGGGCGCAGGCGACGCCGACGGCTACTGGGACCCAGTAGGCGTCGGAGGGGCCCCAGACGTCGACTGCGTGGCCGGCGGCGGCGTTGCCGGGGGCTACGCCGAGGAGGATGCCGGTCACGGTCCAGGTGATCGCCTCGGTGAGGCGCTCGGGTGGGACCCACTCCTCGACGCAGGCGGTGACCGCGACCATGGTCGGGGCAATCGTCATGCCGCAGCAGAAGAGAACGACACCGAGCAGCCAGACGCTGTTGACCCAGGGGAGGGGAGCCAGCGTGATGGCGAGCGCGATGGTGCCGATCAGCAGGCGGCGCTCCACGGGGGCGCGCCAGTGCACCGAGCCGTACCAGAGGCCGGCCAGCAGACTGCCGAACGCCCAGACGGCCAGTACGACGCCAGCCATGCTCGCCTGACCCTTGAGCGTGGCGAAGGCGACGGTGATCACCTCAGCGCCACCGAGCGTCGCGCCGAGGCCCAGGCCGATCAGGCTGAGCAGGGCGATCGACACCCACGGCATCGGCGCTTGCTCCTTGCCGTTGGCCTTGCCGCGCCCAGGCGGGTCAGAGCCGCGCAGGAAGGCCAGCCAGAGCCCACCGAGCAGACCGAGTACGCCGGCCGTGGCGAGCCCGGCGTACGGGCTGATCTCGGTCGCGAGGAAGGTGACCACGACTGGACCGATGATGAAGACGACCTCGTCGCCGACCGCCTCGAGCGCGAACGCGGTCTGCAGGGCGCGACCGCGGCCGAGGAGATGCGTCCAGCGGGCGCGGACGAACGAGCCGACCTGCGGACGGGTGCCTCCGGCAACAAACGCCAGCGCGTAGAGCACCCAGGTGGGGGCGCCGGCCTTGACGGCGATCAGCAGTCCGGCCAGACCGACCGTGCAGAGCACCGAGCCGACGATGAGCAGCAGACGCTGGCCGAAGCGATCGACGAGCCGTCCCTGGATCGGACCGGTCAGTGCACCCGCGATGACGGCCACACCGGAGACTGCGCCGGCCAGACCGTACGAGCCGCTCTCGCGGGCGATCAGGATGACGACACCGAGGCCGGTCATCGAGATCGGCATCCGGCCGAGCACCCCGGCACTGAAGAACGCGCCGGCGCCCGGTCGGCGCATCAGGTGCAGGTAAGGCTTCAGCATGGCAGTTGCACCTTAGCGCCTCAACGACTAAGTCCTGACATCGACTCCCGGCCCCGCGCACCACTGTTCCCACCTGGCTGAGAGACTGGATGCATGCCCGTCGGTACCACAGATGCAGCCCCGTACGACGCCGTCCTCCTGCTGTCCTTCGGGGGACCCGAGAAGCCCGAAGACGTACTCCCGTTCCTGCAGAACGTGACCCGGGGCCGGGGGATCCCGGACGAGCGACTGAAGGAAGTCGGCGAGCACTACTACTCGTTCGGCGGCAAGAGTCCGATCAACGACCAGAACCGTGCGCTGCTCGCTGCGTTGCGGGAGTCGTTCGACCAGGCCGGTCTGGAGCTCCCGATCTACTGGGGCAACCGGAACTGGGCGCCGTACCTGAGTGACACGCTGCGCGAGATGGCCGCGGACGGCATCCAGCGCGCGGTGGTGATCGTCACCTCGGCCTACCCGTCGTACTCGGGCTGCCGCCAGTACCGGGAGAACCTCGAGGACGCGGTCCGCGAGGTACCGAACGCGCCACGGCTGGACAAGCTGCGTCACTACGCGAACCACCCCGGGTTCGTCGGCTCGTTCGTCGAGTCGACCGCCGACGCGCTCAGCACGCTCCCAGAGGGCAGTGCGGTCGCCTACGTCACCCACTCGATCCCGAACGCGATGAACGCCACCAGCGGTCCGGACGGCAACGGGTACGTCAGCTGGCACCTGGACGTCGCTGCTGAGATCGACGCCGAGCTGGAGCGCCGTACCGGGCAGACCCGTCGTACCGACCTCGTCTACTGCTCGCGGTCCGGCCCGCCGCAGGTGCCGTGGCTTGAGCCGGACGTGAACGACCACCTGGAGGCCCTGGCGGCTGACGGGGTACCAGGGGTGGCCGTCGTACCGATCGGGTTCGTGAGCGACCACATGGAGGTCATCTACGACCTCGACACCGAGGCCGCCAAGACGGCCGAGAAGCTCGGACTGCCGATGGCCCGGGCCGCTACACCCGGGACCGACGAGCGGTTCGTCACGATGTTGCGCGACCTGGTGGTCGAGCGGGCCGCCGCCGAGCGCGGCGAGCAGCCGGAGCGGCCGTGCGTCGGCAAGCTCGGCCCGGCCTGGGACGACTGCCGGCCCGACTGCTGCCCTGCCCTGCGCCGACCTGCAAAGGAATCTGCATGAACCCCCAAGACCTGCTCAAGCTCGCTGTGACGGTCGCCGAGGAAGCGGCGGCGCTGATCGTCGAGCGGCGCCGGGGGACCATCACGGTCGCCGCCACCAAGAGCACCATCACCGACGTGGTCACCGCGGTCGACCGGGAGTCCGAGGAGCTGATCCGGGCCCGCGTGCTGCAGGCCCGGCCGGACGACTCGTTCCTCGGCGAGGAGGGTGACGACGTGGTCGGCACCAGCGGGGTGCGCTGGGTGGTCGACCCGATCGACGGCACGGTCAACTACCTCTACGACCACCCGACGTACGCCGTCTCCATCGCGGTCGAGGTCGACGGTACGACGGTCGCCGGGGTGGTCGTGGACGCGCCGAAGGGCGAGGTCTTCACGGCGACGCTCGGCGGTGGCGCGTTCCTCGACGGCAAGCCGATCCAGGCCTCGGACTGCTCCGAGCTGTCCCGGGCCCTGGTCGGTACCGGCTTCGGCTACGACCCGGTACGGCGGCAGGTCCAGGCCGAGGTGGTCGCCCACCTGATCGCGAAGGTCCGCGACATCCGCCGGATCGGCGTCGGCGCGATCGACCTCTGCTACGTCGCCTGCGGCCGGCTGGACGCGGTCTACGAGCGCGGCCTGAACCCGTGGGACTACGGCGCCGGCGCGCTGATCGCGGCCGAGGCCGGCGCGAAGGTCGGCGGCCTGCACGGGGAGCCGGTGTCGCCCGAGATGTCGATCGCGGCCGCTCCGGAGCTGTTCGGCCCGTTCCACGACCTGCTGGCCGAAGCGAACCCACTGCGCGCCTAGTTGCAGTTGAGTGATCGTTTCTGCTCGAAACGCGCAGTAATGAGCATTCTATTGTTCGGTCCTGACAATTGTTGCGACACGCGGGTCACAAGTTGGACCCCGGCGCGCGCGAAGGGCCCTCGATAGGGCACAATCCCGTCCTCGGGAGCGGAATGTTGCCGCTCCCGGCCTGGCTGTCAAGGGTTTCGGGGGACGAAACGTTCGGCGCGGTGCTTCAGCGCGGAATTTCTCGGCCACTCCACCCGTTCAAGGGCTCAGCAAGGCAACACCACGGGTACGAAGAGGGCAGGGAACACCATGGCGACTGATTACGACGCCCCGCGCAAGACGGACGAGGACGCTTCCGAAGAGTCGATCGAGGAACTGAAGACTCGCCGTCACGACAAGAACTCCGGCAAGGTCGACGAGGACGAGGCGGAGGCGGCCGAGAGCTTCGAGCTGCCCGGTGCCGACCTGAGTCACGAGGAACTGGCAGTGCGGGTGCTGCCACGCCAGGCCGACGAGTTCACGTGTTCGAGCTGCTTCCTGGTGCACCACCGCAGCCAGCTTGCAGAGACGAAGGGAACGCAGCTGATCTGCCGCGACTGCGTCTGATCGAGCGCCCTCTCTTCGTCAGTAGACGACTACGGGACCTTTCCCGGATGGGAAAGGTCCCGTAGTCGTGTCTGAAACAGCGCTGCCGAATCAGTCCTTGGCGATGCTCTTGACCAGCCCGCTCGGGACGGTGGCGTCCTGCTCCCAGCCGGGCGGGGCGTGGCCGGTGGACTTCAGGTAGTACGACGCTGCCTGGCGCTCGGCGAACACCGTCGCCACCGCGGTGGCCGCCGCACTGGCGGCTGCCCAGGCGGCGACTTCGAGGTACCCGCCCTGGCCCTTCTTCGGCGGCTTACCGCCCGAGCCGAGCTTCCAAGCGGTGCTGACCGCCTTGCTGGCGGCTAAACCGACTGCGATCGAGAAGGCGGCCTGCACCAGCTTCCAACCGATCTTGGCTCCGACCACGACATGCCCTCCTAGCGAATTGCCTGACAGTCAGGATCTTGTCACGCTGTGCCCGCTCAGAGCTGCTGCCAACCGTTCGGGGTGCCGCGTGGCGAGCACCCAGTACGGCGTGGGGTCGCTCGGATCGTTGATCGCGACCCGGACCGCCCCAGGGGCGTAGCTACGCAGCAGCAGGTAGGCCTTGGGGTCGCAGTCGCGGCCGAAGGCGTTCCGGGCCGCCTCACCGGTCAGAGCCTCGGCAGCGCCCAGGTGAGCGCGTTCGATGACGGCTCTGCCGGCACGAAGGCGTTCGGCATCCACCTCGACCCGCGCGGCGCCGTACCGGAGCAGGAGCGTCAGCAGCACGGCCACTGCGACGGCGGCGACGATCAGTCCGGCCAGCAGGCTGACCGGGACGGCCGTGATGGCGAACAGCGTCACCACGGCAGCGGCGGAGATGATCCACCAGGACACCGGCACGCTCAGTCTTTCGCGGTAAACACCCACAAGCCCAGCCTGGCATGCGACGTCTCGGAGCGCGTCGGTAGGGTCGCCTCTCGTGACCGAGGTTCTCATCCAGCGACTCGACCCTGACCTGCCGATCCCGGCGTACGCACATCCCGGCGACGCCGGTGCGGACCTGGTGGCGGTGGCCGACATCACCCTGAAGCCCGGCGAACGCGGCCTGGTCGGTACGGGCATCGCGATCGCTCTGCAGGACGGGTACGTCGCCCTCGTGCACCCGCGGTCCGGACTGGCCGCTAAACACGGGGTGTCGATCGTGAACGCACCGGGCACCGTGGATGCGGGCTACCGGGGCGAGATCAAGGTCTGCCTGATCAATCTCGACCCGCACACCGAGGTGACGCTGAAGCGGGGCGACCGGATCGCGCAGCTGGTGATCCAGCAGGTCGAGAAGGCCAGGTTCGTCGAGGTCACCACGCTGCCGGGCTCCGATCGCGGCGAGGGTGGCCACGGCTCGACCGGCGGCTTCGGGAATGTGACACGCTGATCAGGTGCGACGGGTGACACCACTGATGCGGGAGACTACCGCCGCCGTACCAATCGATTCAGGAAGTAGGCAAGAGCTGTGATCTTCCGCCGGAAGAGCAAGAACGAAGACCTCGAGAACGAGACCGGCGACGAGGCGGCCACCGGTACGGCGGAGCCCCGGGCCGAGGGTCCGTTCGACTCGTCCGAGGTGGACCCCGAGCTGCTCGAGGCCGACGACCGGATCGACCTCGGCGCCCTCGTGATCAGCGGCCTGCCGGGCATGGAGCTGCGGCTGCAGGTCGACGAGCAGTCCGGTGCGGTGCAGGCGATCCTGCTGGTGGTCGAGGAGTCGGCGCTGGAGCTGCGCGCCTTCGCCGCACCGAAGCGGAGCGGCATCTGGGACGAGGTCCGGCAGGAGATCGCCGGCGAGGCGACCCGGATGGGCGGTACCGCCACCGAGACCGAGACCGGGTTCGGCACCGAGCTGGTGCTGGTCGTGCCGGTCGAGGACCCCGACGGCAAGATCTACAGCCAGACCTCCCGGGTGGTCGGCATCGACGGCCCGCGCTGGCTGCTGCGCGCCACCATCCTCGGCCGCGCCGCGGTCGACCCCGAGGTCGCGCCGCCGCTCGAGCAGACGCTGCGCGAGGTGATCGTCGTCCGCGGCGACGAGCCGATGGCCGTGCGTGAGTCCCTGCCGCTGCGTCTCCCGCCGGGCGCGGAGCCCGTCGGTGGCGAAGCCGAGCAGGCGTAGCCGGACTACAATCAGAGTCATGGGTAGCGAGAAACCCGCGGGCCTGTTCCGGCGGGCCTTCCGTGGGCTGGCCGGGGACCGGGACCAGCAGGACGCAGAGGTCCTTCAGGACTACGCGCACGACTGTGGCGCGCGGTCGATCACCGGCTGCCGCGACCGCGAGGTCGTGACGCTGTACGGCACGTTGCGGACGATCACGTTCAGCCCGCGCGGCGGCGTACCGGCCTTGGAGGGTGAGTTGTACGACGGCACCGGCACGGTGAAGCTGGTCTGGCTGGGCCGGCGCAAGATCGCCGGCATCCACCCGGGCTCGGAGCTGACCGCTTCCGGCCGGATCGGGGTCGTCGACGGCGACCGGGTGATGTTCAACCCGCGCTACGAGCTCCGGCCGACGGCTGCGCATGGCTGAGACCGCGGTCACTCCGCCCAAGAGCAACACCCAGCAGGTCCTCGGCTGGATCGGCACCCTGGTCGACATCGGGCTGCCGTGGATCGCGTTCACCGTGGTCTACGCGTTCAGCGACCACGACCTGAAGCTGGCGCTGATCGTCGCGATCTCGGCGGCGGCCGTGGTCGGCGTGTTCCGGCTGGTCCGCAAGCAGCCGATCGCGAACGTGATCGGTGGCTTCTTCGGCGTCGGCATCTCGGCCTTCACCGCGTCCCGCACCGGCCAGGCCGAGGACGTCTTCCTGCCCGGCATCATCCTGAACTCGTGCTTCTTCGTGGGCTACGCGATCACGCTGATCACGCGGTACCCGCTGTTCGGTCTCCTGTACGGCGCGATCACGCAGACCTGGCTGGCCTGGCGCCAGGACGAGGTGCTGTTCCGCGCGCTGAACCGGGTCACGATGGTGTTCACCGCGCAGGTCGGGATCCGGCTCGCGATCATGGTGCCGCTGTACCTGACCGACAGTGTGAACGCGCTCGGGATCGCCAAGATCGCGCTCGGACTGCCGTTCTACGCGGTCACGCTCTGGGCCGCGTACGCCGTACTGCGGGGCTCGATGCCCGACGACAAGTGGGACGAGGTCAAGGAGAACTTCACCCACCTGCTGAAGGGCACCCAGCCGCCTCCGCCCGCGCCGGCCGACGACGATGTCGAGGACAAGGCCGAGGCCAAGAAGGAAGAGCCCGCTCGCGAAAGCTGAGCGGGCCCTCCGGGGTGTTGCGTAGCTAGCTGTTGCCGTTGTTGCGGCGGTGGTGCGGGGAGAGCATGTCCTCGAGCTGCTCCTCGGTCTCGTCGGCCGCGACGAACAGGAGTTCGTCGTTGAGCTCCAGGGTGCCGTCGGGCTCGGGCCGCAGCACGCGTCCCTCGCGCAGGATGCACACCAGGGCGGTGTCCAGCGGCCAGTCGATGTCGCCGACCCGCAGGCCGATCATCGGGGAGTCCTCGGGCAGCGTGAGCTCGACCAGGTTGGCGTCGCCCTGACGGAAGGTGAACAGGCGGACCAGGTCGCCGACCGAGACCGCCTCCTCGACCAGCGCGGACATGATCCGCGGGGTCGACACCGAGACGTCCACACCCCAGGCCTCGTTGAACATCCACTCGTTGCGCGGGTGGTTGACCCGGGCAACGGTTCGCGGGACGCCGAACTCGGTCTTGGCCAGCAGCGAGACGACCAGGTTGACCTTGTCGTCACCGGTGCTGGCGATCGCCACCTGGCAGCGCTGCAGGGCGGCCTCCTCCAGTGAGGAGAGTTCGCAGGCGTCGGCCAGCAGCCACTCGGCGCGCGGCACCGACTCGGCCTTGATCGCGCGCGGGTCCTTGTCGATCAGCAGGACCTCGTGGCCGTTGTCCAGCAGTTCGCTGGCGATCGACCGGCCGACCTGGCCGGCCCCGGCGATGGCTACCCGCATCACAGCTCCTCAGGCTTGGTGCCGAGCTGGGACTCGATCGCGGCGGCGTCCCGCTCCAGCATCACGACGTGGACCAGGTCGCCCTCCTGGATGACCGTGTCGGCCTTGGGCAGGAAGCCCTCGCCGAGCCGGGTCAGGAACGCGACCCGGGCCCCGGTGGCCTTCTCGATGTCCAGGGCGAGCCGGCCGACCCACTCCTTGTGCACGTGCACCTCGGCCAGCCGGATGGTGGCCGAGGGGTCGCGCCACTCCGGCTCGGAGCCCTCGGGCAGCAAGCGACGGATCATCTGGTCGACGGTCCAGCGGACGGTGCCGACCGTGGGGATACCGAGCCGCTGGTAGACCTCGGCCCGGCCCGGGTCGTAGATCCGCGCCACGACGTTGCCGATCCCGAAGTTCTCCCGGGCGACACGCGCGGCCAGGATGTTGGAGTTGTCGCCGTTGGAGACCGCGGCGAACGCCTCGGCCCCCTCGATCCCGGCCTCGATCAGCACCTCGCGGTCGAAGCCCATCCCGGTCACCGTGCGACCGGTGAAGTTCGGGCTCAACCGGCGGAACGAGTCCGCGGACTGGTCGATGATCGCGACCGTGTGGCCACGTTTCTCCAGGGTTCGTGCCAGCGTCGACCCGACGCGGCCGCAGCCCATGATGACGACGTGCACTCGCTGATCACTCCTTGCCCCAACAGGGCACACTGGTCGGTTCGGCAGGGCTAGACGCTACAGGAGTACCAGGCTCCCTCTAACATCTCCCGTGTGACTCCCGCTCTCGGCGATATCGGTAAACGGCTGCTGCTCGGTCGCAAACTGCGCAGCACCCAGCTGGGTGAGACGCTTTTGCCCAAGCGGCTCGCCCTTCCGGTGTTCGCCAGTGACGCTCTGTCCTCGGTCGCCTACGCACCTGACGAGATCTTCCTGACCCTGTCCATCAGCGGTCTGGCCGCCTACAGCTTCTCCTGGAAGATCGGCCTGCTGGTCGCGTTCGTGATGCTCGTCGTGGTCGCGTCGTACCGGCAGAACGTGCACGCCTATCCCTCCGGTGGTGGCGACTACGAGGTCGCCACGGTCAACATCGGCCCGACGGCCGGCCTGACCGTGGCCAGCGCGCTGATGGTCGACTACGTGCTCACGGTGGCCGTGTCGATCTCGTCCGGGGTGCAGAACGCGAAGTCCGCGCTCCCGTTCCTGGCCGGTCACGAGGTGCCGCTCGGTGTCGGCCTGGTGCTGCTGCTCACCGCGATGAACCTGCGTGGTGTCCGCGAGTCCGGCGCGTTCTTCGCGATCCCGACGTACATCTTCATGGCCGCCGTCATCGGGATGGCGTTGTGGGGCGTCATCCGGTACGCCGTCGGTGGCCTGCCGATGGCGGAGAGCTCGGGCTTCCAGGTCCGGCCCGAACCCGGTCACGAGGTGTTCAACGGGCTCGCTGCGGTCTTCCTGCTGGCCCGGGCGTTCTCGTCCGGGTGTGCGGCCCTGACCGGGGTCGAGGCGATCAGCAACGGCGTACCGGCGTTCCGGAAGCCGAAGAGCAAGAACGCGGCGACCACGCTGCTGCTGCTCGGCACGATCGCCGTCACGATGCTGATGAGCATCCTGTTCCTGGCCGACAAGATCCGGCTGCGGTTCGCCGAGGACCCGGCGACCCAGTTGCTGGGACCCGACGGCCGGCCGGTCGGCCCGGGCTACGCCCAGAAGACGGTGATCGCGCAGATCGCCGACTCGGTCTTCTCGAACTTCCCGCCCGGGTTCTACCTGGTGATCGGCGCGACCATGCTGATCCTGGTGCTGGCCGCGAACACCGCGTTCAACGGCTTCCCGGTGCTCGGCTCGATCCTGGCCCGCGACGGCTACCTGCCGCGGCAGCTGCACACCCGCGGCGACCGGCTCGCCTACAGCAACGGGATCGTGCTGCTGGCGCTCTGCGCGATCGGCCTGATCATCGCGTTCGACGCCGAGGTCACCAAGCTGATCCAGCTCTACATCGTCGGGGTGTTCGTCAGCTTCACGCTCAGCCAGTTCGGCATGATCCGGCACTGGACGCGGCACCTGAAGAGCGAGACCGACGGCGGCAAGCGGCGCCAGATGATGCGGTCACGGGTGATCAACACGGTCGGCCTGACGATGACCGGCATCGTGCTGGTGATCGTGCTGCTGACCAAGTTCACCCACGGGGCCTACATCGCGATCATCGCGATGGCCGCGCTGTTCCTGCTGATGAAGGGCATCCACCGCCACTACGACACGGTCGGTAGGCAGACGGCCGTGGACGGTGACGAGACGCTGATGCTGCCGTCGCGGGTGCACGCCATCGTGCTGGTCTCCAAGCTGCACAAGCCGACGCTGCGGGCGCTGGCCTTCGCCAAGGCGGCCCGGCCGTACACGGTCGAGGCGGTCACGGTGGACGTCGACCGGGACGAGTCCGACATCCTCCAGGCCGAGTGGGACCGGATGGGGATCCCGATCCCGCTCAAGCGCCTGGCGTCGCCGTACCGGGAGATCACCCGGCCGATCCTGCAGTACGTGCGGGACATCCGGCGGCAGTCGCCGCGGGACGTGGTGATGGTCTACATCCCCGAATACGTGGTCGGGCACTGGTGGGAACACGTGCTGCACAACCAGAGCGCACTGCGGCTCAAGGGCCGGCTCTTGTTCACACCTGGTGTGATGGTTACGTCCGTTCCCTACCAGCTGATCTCGTCGCAGGCAGCGGAGGAACGGCAGGACCGGGAGGAACGAGTGGCCGGACAGGTACGTCGAGGGCCCCGTAAGGCGTCAGGAGATCGGTGACAGACGAGAACATCGTCGGGACGGTAGTAGAGCTGGAAGTGGGACCAGTGGCGCACGGTGGCCACTGTGTGGCCCGGCACGAGGGCCAGGTCGTCTTCGTCCGGCACGCGCTGCCAGGTGAGCTCGTGCACGCCCGCATCACCGAGCAGACCGCGAAGTACCTGCGGGCCGACGCCGTACAGGTGCTGACACCGTCACCGCAACGGATCGAGCCACCGTGCCCGTACGCCGGCCCTGGGCTGTGCGGCGGGTGCGACTTCCAGCACGCCAACATCGTCGAGCAGCGCCGGCTGAAGGCGACCGTCGTCTCCGACACGCTGCGGCGGATCGGCGGGATCGAGCGGACCGTGGTGATGGAGTCACCGGGGGACGACGGTCTGGGCTGGCGGACGCGACAGCGGTACGCCGTGGTCGACGGGCGGCCGGGGATGCGTGCACACCGCTCCCACGACCTGATCCCGATCGACAAGTGTCTGATCGCTCACCCGGACACTCCGGATGTGCTGGCGCAGCGCTGGCCGGGAGTGTCGTCCGTACAGGCTGTTGTGTCGTCTGAGGGCAAGACCGCGGTGGTCACGGACTCTGCGCCCGCTGGCCGGGTTGTGGAGGTCGTGCGGAACCGGCGGTTCCGGGTGGAGGCCGGTGGGTTCTGGCAGGTGCACCCGGCTGCTCCGGAGACGCTGGTGGACGCTGTGATGAGCGGACTCGAGCCTGCGGCGGGTGAGTCGGCTCTCGACCTGTACTCAGGCGTGGGGCTGTTTGCGGCGTTCCTGGCCGAGGCTGGATGCACTGTGCTCGCGGTGGAGGGCGACAAGGACGCGGTGAAGAACGCGCGCCGCAACCTGCACGACCTGCCGACCGTGACGCTGGAGTCCGGTGACGTCGACCGCGTGCTGAACGTGGCTGCAGGTCAGGGGCTCGAGCACGTCGACCTCGTGGTGCTGGATCCGCCCCGGACGGGTGCCGGGAAGGACGTCGTACGGCGGATTGCGGCGCTGACGCCTCGGCGGATCGCGTATGTGGCGTGTGACCCGGCGGCGCTGGCGCGGGACCTGAAGACGTTCGGGCGGCTCGGGTACGGGATCGCGTCGCTGCGGGCGTTCGACCTGTTCGGGATGACACACCACATCGAATGCGTCGCCGTTTTGCAGCCTGTGGACAGCTGAGTGGTGGGCATTCAGGTCTCGGGGTAGCGTTCTGGCTCTGGATTCCAATGCGCTGGAGACCTGAATGCCGCTCGTTGATCTCGACGACCCGGAGGAGTTGCGCGCTCGCTGGAGTGCGCTGGCCGCCGTGTCCCACGCCACCGGTTTCGACCGCCGGTGGTATGCGGACGTCGACGGGTACTACCACCAGGACGAGACCGGCTCCATCCTGCGCCTCCAGCGCCCCGGCGACGGCCGGGCCGTCCTGTTCGGCTATCAGACCCAGCACAGCCAGACCGCCGGCTCCGACCTGCTGGCCGGCTCACCCGAGTGGATCGGCTCACCCGAGGTGCGGCAGCGGCTCGCGGCGGGGGAGCTGGGCTTCGTCTACGGCGCCTTCAACGGGACGTGGGCGCGCGCGGCGTACGACGGTGACCCGTGGGAACCCATACCCGACGGCTTCCTGCAGATCGGCGGCTGGATCACCTCCGAGGAGGACTCCGCCCGCGAAATGATCGAGTGGGTCGCCGAGTGGGCGGACTACCTCGGCGGGCTCGACGAGCTGCTCCCGCACGGCGTGGCGCTGATCCGCGCCGGGGGAGCGATCACGGTCGAGGCGCTCGCGGCGTTCTTCGCGCCGTTCAACATCAACCCGCGGTCGCCGATGCAGCCGGACCTGCCCGCGGGCGCTGCGGCCGCGGCGATGTTCAGCGACCGTGTTGCGGTCCCGGAAAAGTTTGCGCCGGAGCCTGACGCGCCTAGGGGTTCGGTCGTTGAGCCTGTCGTGACTGGAACACCCGACGGCCGGCCGGCGGCCGACGAAGAGGAATCCTTCGTCGTCCCCCCTGGAATCAGCCCGTTCACCGGCCAGCCGATCGCCACCGACACCGGTGGTACGCCGATCGTCGCCGACCAGCCCGCGTCGTACCAGCAGGTCCCGTTCGGTCGCGACGAGGCGCCGAAGCAGGACGAGTACGGCGTCGTCGGCAAGAAGCAGGGCTGGCTCCGCCGCCGCAAGCAAGACGAAGCCCCTGCCGCGCCTCGCGCTGCTGCCCCCGCTCCCGGCTCGTACGTGCCTACGGACGTCCCCGACAACGGCCTCCCGTACAACCGCCTGCCCTCCTCAGAACCCCCACGCGTAGGCGACGGCCGCCACGAAGGCGACGACTTCTTCAACAGCCTCTTCGCCGACGCCCCCGCCGCAGCAACCCCCGACCAGGACTTCGAAACCGCCGAACAACCCGCCTGGTCCGACCCCGAAGCCACCAACCAGTACAACCCCTTCCAAGACACCACCAACGCCCCCACCGCCCCGGCCCCCGAAGACACGGACGCCACAGCCGCAAACGCCTTCGCCCCCATCCCCGCCGAGCCCCCCTTCGCCCCGGACGCGAGGGCCGGGCAGTCGCCCTCAGACGAGCGAGCCCGCGCCGCCCAGTCATCCTTCGCCCCAGAGGCGAGGGGCGGGCAGTCGCCGTCGGACGAGCGAGCGCGCGCTGAGCAGTCGCCCTTTGCGCCATCTGACCCAGACGCCGCGAACGCCTCCGCCCCGATCTCCGCTGAGCGCCCAGGCCAGTCGCCCTTCGCCCCGGACGCGAGGGGCGGGCAGTCGCCGTCGGACGAGCGAGCGCGCGCCGAGCAGTCGCCCTTCGCCCCAGCCCCGTCTGACCAGACGGAACGCGCCGACCAGTCTCCGTTCGCGCCTGCTGACCCCGATGCGACGGCAGTGGGTGCCTTTGCACCGATTGCCGAGGAACCCCCGTCACAATCGCCCTTCGCCCCGGCCCCCTTCAACGAGACTGAGCGCGCCGACCAATCGCCACGCCCCCCGGAAACGCGAGGTGGGTCGTCACCGTTCGCCCCGGCTCAGGGTGCGCGGACGCCGTTGGGTGCGTTGCCGTCAGACCCAGACGCAACTGCGGCCTACACACCCTTCGCGCCGCTGCCGGAACAACCTGCTGCGCGTTCCGAACACGACCCGCGTGCCGAGCAGTCGCCGTTCGCGGCGACGCCTGATGCAGCAGACGCGACCGCTGCCTACTCGCCGTTCGCGCCTGCACCGTCCGAGCACGAGGCACCGGCCAACTCGCCGTTCGCTCCGAACGCCCAGCCCCAATCGGAGGACACCTGGGACGGACCCGCCTGGATCAACGGCGAGTGGGTCGAGTCCCGACCGGCCCGGAACGCCTCCGACGCCCCAGCACCAGACCGCGGCGCCACGGACTCGGCCTCCACACCCACCGAAGCCGACCACCCGAGTGCTCCGGCCCCCGACCACCCCAGCCAGCCGGCTCCCGAACCCGCGCCGGCCGAGTTCGGCGACGACGAAGCGCCCACCGCCGAGATCGCCGCCGTTCCCGCCTCCTTCACCGGCCCCTCGCCCTTCGCCCCGCCCGCAGACGAGTCCGACCAGGCAGACCCAACCCCGTCCGCGCCGAGCGCCGACGGCCGTCCGGACGCCCAGCCAAGCCCGTTCGCACCGAACGCTGGCGAGTCTGCCGAGGCAAACCAGGCTCCCCCCACCCCGTTCGCCTCGGGTCCTGACGGCCACGCCGATGCCTCGGAAAGCCCGTTCGCGCCGTCAGGCGAGGTCGCTGAGCGTGCTGATCGCGACCTCGCGGCTGGTAGTCCGTTCGCGCCGCAGTCGACGGATGACGGGACGGCGCGTAGTCCGTTCGCGCCGAATGCAGCCGAGTCCGCCGAGGCAGGCCAGGCGCCGGGCGCCCCGTTCGCGCCAGGCCGCGACGGGCGTGCAGATGCCTCGCCAAGCCCGTTCGCGCCGAGCGTAGGCGAGTCCGCCGAGTCAGAGCAGGCGTCGGCCACCCCATTTGCCCCGAGTCGTGACGGGCACGCCGATGCCTCGCCAAGCCGGTTCGGGCCGTCGGGGGACGCCGCTCAGGGTGCTGATCGCGACCTCGCGGCTGGTAGTCCGTTTGCGCCGCAGGTGACGGATGACGGGGCGGCGGGGAGTCCGTTCGCGCCGGGCTCGGTCGACCAGGACGACGTACTGGATGACGAGACCGCGGAGATCCCCGCGATCATCGAACCCTCGACCGGCGAGCACCCTCAAGCTCAGGTCGACCCTCACCCCCAGCCGCAGCCGTGGCCCCAGCCTGGGCCTCAGCCGAGTCCCTGGCCGCAGCCCACGGACCCGTACCCCGCCCCGACCCCTCACCCGTCGCCGGACCCGTACCCCGCGCCGGGCCCCGACCCGTACCCGCGCCCAGAGCCGACGCCCACCCCGGACCCGACGCCGCGTCCAGCGCCCACGCCCCATCCGGAGCCCACGCCGTTCCCGGGACCTGAGCCCGACCCGCGTCCGTCGCCGTACCCGACTCCTGAGCCGGACCCGTCGCCGTTCCCCGGACCTGAGCCCGACCCGCGTCCGTCGCCGTACCCGACTCCCGAACCGGACCCATCGCCCTTCCCGGGACCTGAGCCGGATCCGCGTCCGTCGCCGTACCCGCATCCCGGGCCGTCGCCGGAGCCGACGCCTGTACCGCAGCCTGAGCCCGTGCCCGGGCCGTATCCGGCGCCGGAGCCCGAGCCTGCGCCGCAACCGGAGCCCGTACCCCCGGCCGATCCCGAGCCTGCGCCCGAACCGGAACCGGTACCTCAGCCAGAGCCTGGCCCCGCACCGGACCCGACGCCGCCCGCTGGCGACCCGTCCCCGTGGCCGGACGCCGAGCCGAGCCAGCCCGCCCCGCAGGTCAGCGAGCTTGGAGACGACGAGCCGACTGGCGTCATCCCAGCTGTCGACGCCAACCTGGCCACTGACGAGCAGGCCGCCGACCAAGAGCACCCGTGGCAGCCCACCGGCGCCTCGGACGCGCTGACCCGCAACCAGAACCCCACCCAGGCAGCCGACACCCGCGCCGAGCCCGCCGCTCCTCAAACGCAGCACCGCGAGTCGGCCGACCGCTCCCAGTACGAGGCGTCCGGCAACCGCGCCCAGTACGACGAGGCGTCCGGTGGGAGCCAGTACGCCGAGGCGTCCGGTGGGAGCCAGTACGGCGAGGTGGAGGCGCGTGCTCATGGCAACGACTCCGAGGACCCGCAGTACGACGTGGAGCCGCGTGAGGAGTTCTCAGCGGCTCAGGGTGAGGAGTGGCCTGAGGACGCGGATGAGCCGACTGGGGTGATCCCTGCGGTCTTCGGGGACGAGGACCAGGCGGTTGACGATCAGCAGTCGGCGTACGCCGAGCAGGTGGGTGATCCGGCCAACGGCTCGCACCAGGCCCAGCCGGCTCACGAGGCGGCGCCGTACGACCAGCACGAGGCAACGCAGCACCAAGCAAACGAGGCAACGCCATATGAGTCTGACGAGGGAGCCGCGTACGGCGAGCGTCCGTCGTCACCCACGTATGACGAGCGGCAGGATGTCACGCCGTACGGCGAGCAGCGTCCAGCCGCCGCGCTGCCCGCACCCGGTGCGATGTCGATCCCGGGTCTCGGCCTCGTCGGCGCGGACGGTCCCGGCGTCGAGCTCATACCGGGCTCCCTCGAGGAGGCGATGCGCGCCGAGGCCGAGCGGGTCCGCCCCCGGCCGGCCGACTCGGCCGCCTTCGACGCACTTCACGCCTGGTGCCGCGCCCGCACCGCGATCGTCCCCTCGGGATTCACGATCCAGGTCCAGGTGCTCGACCCCGAAGCACCGTCGTACCGGTTCGACCTCGAGCCCCCGAACGTCGAGGACCCCGAGTTCGCGGCAGACAAGCTCAGTGGACTCCTCGGCGACCTTTGGCTTACCGAGGCGCAGGGGGAGCACGGCGGTTGGTTGTTCGCGCGCCTCGACGCGGCCGGTCGGACTCTGCGGATCGACCGTTGGTACGACCAGGTGCCCGAGTGGTGGGACGCCCCGGTCGAGACCCGACTGGACGTCGGCAACCTGGCTCGCCGGCTGACGAGCCGTGATCCCGCCTGGCAACCGTCGTACGTGCAGAAGTTGTATACCAACGCGAGATAGCGTGTCCGCATGCTTCTCAGGATCTTCACCGAACCCCAGCAAGGCGCCACGTACGACGAGATCCTCGCCGTCGCGCGCAAGACCGAGGAGAACGGTTTCGACGCGTTCTTCCGCTCCGACCACTACCTCGTGATGGGCGACGGCGACGGGCTCCCGGGCCCGACCGACGCCTGGATCACGCTCGCCGGCCTGGCTCGCGAGACCCAGCGGATCAAGCTCGGCACCCTGGTCAGCCCGGTCACCTTCCGGCACCCGGGCGTCCTCGCGATCAGCGTCGCCCAGGTCGACCAGATGAGCGGCGGCCGCGCGGAGCTCGGGCTGGGGGCTGGCTGGTTCGAGGCGGAGCACGCGGCGTACGGGCTGGAGTTCCCGGACACGCCCGGCCGGTTCGACCTGCTGGAGGAGCAGCTCGAGGTGATCACCGGGCTGTGGGACACGCCGGTGGGGGAGAAGTACGAGTTCAGCGGCGAGCACTACCAGCTCAAGAACTCCCCGGCGCTGCCGAAGCCGGTCCAGCAGCCGCACCCGCCGATCATCATCGGCGGCGCAGGCAAGAAGCGCACGCCGGAGCTCACCGCGAAGTACGCCACCGAGTTCAACGCGGGCTTCAAGACGATCGAGGACACGAAGGTGTTGTTCGAGCGCGCCCAGGCAGCCTGTACGGCGATCGGCCGGGCCGCCGACTCGCTCGTGCTCTCGGCCGCGCACCGCGTGGTGGTCGGCAAGGACGACGTCGAGGTGAAGCGCCGCGCCGAGGCGGTCGGCTGGAGCCTGGACGAGCTGAAGGCACACGGCGTCGGCGGTACGCCGGACCAGGTGGTCGACCAGCTCGGCCGCTTCGCCGAGCTCGGCAGCCGGCACTTCTACCTGCAGATCATGGACCTCGCCGACCTCGACCACCTCGACCTGATCGCGTCCGAGGTCCTGCCGCAGGTCTCCTGACCCGCGCATCGCCACGCCGAGTGGAGCCGGTGAACCCCGGCTTCGGCCAACAGCAATTTGAACGGATAACCCCTGAATTTGCCGGTTCTCTGCCCGAAATTTCGGCTCTTGTGACGTATGTGTGGGTGTTGTTGCGTGCCTGAATGAGCACACGCCGTTCTCTGCCTAGGTTTCTGAGCTGTCGAGGAACAGGAACCA
>NZ_JBITDE010000010.1:177213-308008 GCF_044453945.1 Kribbella sp. NPDC051587 | reverse complement strand
TGGTTCCTGTTCCTCGACAGCTCAGAAACCTAGGCAGAGAACGGCGTGTGCTCATTCAGGCACGCAACAACACCCACACATACGTCACAAGAGCCAAAATTCGAGGGGAGAAGGGACCATTTCAGGGGATATCCGGTCAAATGCATCAGGGGGATGTGGGGGGCGGGGGTGCTGTCCGGTACGGCGGGGTGGTTGCTCGCCATTCCGTCTGCGGCCGGGGATGTGGGTTTGTGGTTGCTCGCCGCTGCGGCCGATTTACAGTGGCGGGTGGTTGGCGTGGGTGCCTGGTTGAGGGGGATGGTTCGGTCGGCGATCGTGTGCCCGTTGCCTGGGCTTCCGGGCTGTGGTTGCCGCCAGCACCGAGGAGGCCAGTCGGCTAACCCGCCGCGCTGGGGACTCCAACTGACCGAAAACGACAGGTAAATGTCCCCAGCCCCGCAGGCTCACTCGTCACCACGACCGCTGGGAACGAACCCACCTCGCCGGCCGAGCCACCAACCGGGGGCTTGAACAGGAAACGGTGGGTGGGGACACGTCATAACTTGTTCACGCCCACCACAAGGGGTGCAAGCCCACGACGAGCGCCACCGCCGGCCGGACGCGGCAGCACCGCGAGCAAACCTCGCGCGCCGCCCACCACTGCGGACGGTCGGCCGAGCCACCAACCGGGGGCTTGAACAGGAAACGGTGGGTGGGGACACGTCATAACTTGTTCACGCCCACCGCAGGGGGTGCAAGCCCACGACGAGCGCCACCGCCGGCCGGACGCGGCAGCACCCCAAGCAAACCTCGCACGCCGCCCACCACTGCGGACGGTCACCTTTCAGGCCTCGTCGCTACCGACGGCAACCACAGCCCGTCAGACCCAGGCAACGGACACGCGATCGCCGACCGCACCATCCCCTCAACCAGGCACCCGGCTCAGCCATCCGCTTTTGATCGGCCGCAGCGGCGAGCAACCACCCACTACCTCGCCGGCCGAGCCACCAACCGGGGGCTTGAACAGGAAACGGTGGGTGGGGACACGTCATAACTTGTTCACGGCCACCACAGGGGGTGCAAGCCCACGACGAGTGCCACCGCCGGGCGGGCGCGGCAGCACCTCCAGCAACCTCACACGCCGCCAACCACTGCGGACGGTCACCTTTGAGGCCTCGTCGCTACTGACGGCAACCACAGCACGGAAGCCCAGGCAACGTGGACGCGGTCGCTGACGGATCCATCCCCCTCAGCCACGCGCCGGGCGCCAGCCACCCGTCACCGTAAGTCGGCCGCAGCGGCGAGCAACCACAAACCCACATTCCCGGCCGCAGTTGGAGCGGCGGGCAACCACCCCGCCGTACCGATCCTGCCGGGGTCCCCGCAGCGACGGGGCCAGCAGTGGTGGCTGGGGATGGGAGGGCGTTAGGGGGTGGGGTTTTGGGCGGTGGAGGCGCGGATTACTAGTTCGGTGGCTAGTTCTACGTGGAGGGCTTCGAGGGTGTGGCGGTCCAGGAGGCGGGTGAGGAGGGATACGGCCATGCGGCCCATTTCGGCTAGGGGTTGGCGGACTGTGGTGAGTTGGGGGGTGGTGGCTTGGCTCAGGTCGAGGTCGTCGAAGCCGGCTATCGATAGGTCGTGTGGAACTGAGAGGCCTAGGGCGGTGGCGGCTTGGAGGGCGCCTACTGCTGCTTTGTCGTTGAAGGCGATGAGGGCTGTGGGGCGGGGGGTCAGGGAGAGGAGGTCGCGGGCGGCTTGGTGGCCGGCGGCGGTGGTGGGGTGGTCGTGGCGGATGAGGGTGGGGTTGGGGAGGATGCCGGCGTCGGCGAGGGCGGCGTGGTGGCCGGAGAGGCGGGCGTCGGCGGCTAGCCATTCGTGGGGGCCGGCGATGACGCCGATGCGAGTGTGACCGAGGGCGGTCAGGTGGGCGGTGAGTTGTCGGGCGCCGGAATGGTGGGCCGCGGAGACTGAGGGGATGTCGCGCGGGAGGGTCGTCCGGGGGTCGACGACGACGAAGGGGAAGCGGCGGGAGCTGAGGCGGACCAGGTCTTCGCTCGACTCGGGCGGGAGGATCAGGATCCCGCCGCCGAGACCGCGCTGCGACGGCAGGCGGGACAGGACCGGGTCGTGGGCCGCGGCTTCGCCGGCGTTCAACACGACCTGGCGGCCGAGGCGGTCGAGGGTCTCGGCGATGGACGAGACGATCAGCCCGAAATAGTCGGTCAGCAGGTACGGGCAGCGCACGTAGACCGCGCCGGCCACGGGCTTCGGCGTACCGCCGCGCGGGCTGGGGGCCAGCAGACCGAGCTCCTCAACCGCGCGTTCGACCAGCTCTCGGGTCTCGGGCGCCACGCTCCCCTGCTGGTTGAGCACCCGCGAAACAGTCGCAGTCGACACCCCGGTCGCCGCCGCCACGTCGCGAACCGTCGCCCGCTTAGACATTTGTTACATCGCCTTGTTTCACGCTCGGCACTCTAGCGCCCGCCTCAGGGCATTGACAGCACTCGTTCGAAGTCGTTTCCTGACCTCATTTGTTGCACTGTGTTTCAACCCTCTGAGGAGTGCGATGAGAACAACGGCAATCGCCGCCGCCCTGGCGCTCGCCGCCGGTTCGCTGACCGGTACCGCGCAGGCGCACCATCCCCCGACCGCGCAGGCGCGGATCTGGGTCACCACCCCGGACCGGGCCGAACTGCTCCACGAGCGCACCCCGGTGGCCTTCCAACGTGACACGAGTGATCTGACGACGATCACGGTCGACCCGCGGACGTCGTACCAGACCATGGACGGTTTCGGTGCCGCGATCACCGACTCGTCGGCGGATGTGCTGTCGAGGCTGTCGCCGGCGCTGCGCGAGGAGACGCTGCGGAAGCTGTTCGACCCCAAGCAGGGCATCGGCGTCAGCTTCCTGCGGCAGCCGGTCGGGTCGTCCGACTTCACCGCGGCGGCTGAGCACTACACGTTCGACGACGTGGCGGCCGGTCAGACCGACTTCGGCCTGAAGCAGTTCAGCATCAAGCACGACGAAAAGCAGGTCCTGCCGCTGCTCCGCCGCGCCAAGCAGCTCAACCCGGCGCTCAAGGTGATGGCCTCCCCGTGGAGCCCGCCGGCCTGGATGAAGACCGGTGACTCGCTCGTCGGCGGGCGGCTCAAGGACGACCCGAAGGTGTACGACGCCTACGCGCGCTATCTGGTGAAGTTCGTCGAGGCGTACACGCGGGCCGGCGTACCGGTCGACTTCCTGTCGATCCAGAACGAGCCGCAGAACCGCAAGCCCGGCGGCTATCCCGGGACCGACATGCCGGTCCGGCAGGAGGCCGAGGTCATCTCGCGGCTCGGCCCGCTGCTGCACAAGGCCAGCCCGCGGACCAAGATCCTCGGCTACGACCACAACTGGACCACGCACGCCGGAGACGTCGGGACCACCCCGCCCGGCGAAGACCCGGAGACCGACTACCCCTACAAGCTCCTGCAGACGTCGGCAGCGAAGTGGATCGCCGGTACGGCGTACCACTGCTACTCGGGCAACGCGGCGGCTCAGACCGCGTTGCACAACGCCTTCCCGGACAAGGGCATCTGGTTCACCGAGTGCTCCGGTTCGCACGGGGCGAACGACACCCCGCCGCAGATCTTCCGCGGCACGCTCACCTGGCACGCACGCAACCTGATGCTCGGCACCACCCGCAACTGGGCGAAGTCGGTCGTCAACTGGAACATCGCGCTCGACTCCACCGGCGGTCCGCACCTTGGCGGCTGCGGGACGTGCACCGGTCTGGTCACCCTGCAGGCCGACGGCACGGTCACCACGGACGCCGAGTACTACACGATCGGCCACCTGTCGAAGTTCGTGAAGCCGGGAGCCGTGCGGATCGGGAGTACGTCGTACGGGACGACCGGCTGGAACGGTCAGCTGATGACCGCGGCCTTCCGGAACCCGGACGGTACGACGGCACTCGTCGTCCACAACGAGAACGACGAGCCGCGGAAGTTCGCGGTCGCGGTCGGGGAGCAGTCCTTCGAGTACGAACTGCCGGGTGGCTCGATCGGGACCTTCACCTGGCCGTCCTCACGACTCTCTGCACCGACGCCGGTGTCACTGGCTGGTGCAACGGCGACGGCAACCGTCAACGGCACCGAGGCCGGCTTGGCTATTGACGCAGACGGATCCACCGTCTGGTCGAGCAAGGCCGCACAAGCCCCGGGCCAGTCGATCCAACTCGATCTCGGCAAGGCCCAGGTCTTCCGTCAGGTCGCGCTCGACAGCGGCGGTCAGGTCGGTGACTTCGCCACCAGGTGGGAAGTTGCCACCAGCAACGATGGCACCCACTGGTCGAAGCCGGTGACCGGTACGTCGACCGGCCAGCTCACGACGGTCGCCGTGAAACCGTCGTACGCGCGCTATGTCCGGATCACCTCGAACGGCACCAGCGACCACTGGTGGAGTCTGGCGGACGTTCGTCTCTATCGCTAGATCGCCTCGAGCCGGGCGCTGCCCCGTCCGGTTCGCAGCTGGTAGCTGGTGCTCACGCCCGCGTCGGGGTGCAGCTTGTCGACCGCCCGGTACGACAAGCTCGCCTCGTCGCGGGTCACCTCCAGTACGCCGTACCCGTGCTGCCGCATGTCGATCTGCTTCAGGTGCGGGTTGTACTGCAACCGCTTCTGCTCCTCAGCCTTCGCCTTCGCTGCACCCTGCAGGTCGCCGGTGTTCGTCGACGACACCGACGGTACGACGAACTCCACGCCGGCTCGTTTGGTCCCGGCCGGGTTGCCCGGGGTTCCCGGCGCGAAGCCCGTGTTCCACAGCTCACCCGAGAACGTGTCGTGGTCGTCTCCGGTGACGACGACCAGTTCGGACACCCGGTCGGCCGCGAGGGACAGCAGTTCGGTTCGCTCGGCGCCGTACCCGTCCCAGGTGTCCATGAACGCCCGCTCGCCGTTGGCGCCGGTGACCATGCCCATCATCATGTTGGGATTGGCGAGCACCTTCCAGCGTGCACCCGACGAGCGCAGCCCGTTCTCCAGCCAGGCCTTCTGATCCGGTCCGAGCATGCTCCGGCCGGACGCATCCGCGGCCTCGCAAACCACACCGCTACCGTCGTTGCACGGTTGGTCGTCCTTGTACTGGCGGTTGTCGATGGCGAACAGTTCGACCGTCTTACCCAGCCGGAGCGAGCGATAAGTCCGCGTCATGTCGTCGGCCCACCGAGGGACCGGCATCCGCTCGAACCAGGTGTGCCAGGCGGCGGACTTCTTCTCCTGGAAGAACAGCTCCGGCAGCGACCACTTGTTCTTGGTGTAGTTGTTGCGGAACTCGTGGTCGTCCCACAGCGGCAGGAACGCATGCTGAGCGTGCATCGCCTTCAGGTTCTCGTCGCTGCGGTAGAGCGTGTATTTCGCGCGCATCGACGGGAGCACCTGTGGATAAAGGTTCAGGTCGATTCCGCGCACACCGGGGACTGTGGCCTCGTAGACGTAGTCGCCGAGGCAGACCACCAGGTCGAGGTCCTCCTCGGCCAGGTGCTTGTGCACCGAGTAGTAGCCCTCGGTGTAACCCTGGCAGGTGAAGAAGCCGATCCGCACCGGCTGGTTCGAGTCCGCGGGACGCAGGGTCTGGAAGCGGCCGATCGGCGAGACCTTGTCCTTGCCGCGGAACTGGTAGAAGTACTCCTCGCCCGCCGCCAGCCCGGTGGCCGGGTAGTGCACGCAGCCGTCCCACTGCTTCTCCGCGATCACCGTCTCGACGATGGCCGGCCGGGACAGGTCGCGGTGCTTCGAGACCACGACCGCCAGCTCGGCATCACCGTCGAACAGCCCGCGCGGGACGCGGGTCCACAGCATCGCGCCGTCGGTCCGCGGTACGCCGGCCATCACGCCCTCGGGGAACGTCGCCCCGACCACGAGGGTCGGCGACGCGTCCGCCGCCGTCCGCAGCGCCGGCGTACCGAACGCCTCCAGCGGTACGGCGGCCGCCGCGCCGAGAACACCTACAGTGCCGAGAACAGTGCGCCGAGTGACAGTCATGACCCGAATAATGAAAGATTTTCATGAACATCGGAAGACCTCACGGCGTCCCGGAACCGGCGAGAGAAAACCGAAACAGCTGCGTCACGCCGTCTTGCTACCGTCCGAAGGCATGACGGCGGACCTGATCGAAGGCCTGGAGCTGCGCACAGCCGCGGCCACCGAACCCGCTCTGATCGCCCTCGCCGCCGCCCAGCAGGCCGAACTGGCCGCGCTCTACGGCGACGACCAGCCCCAGGTCGGCCTGCACCCGGACATCACGTTCATCCTGCTGCAGCTCGACGGCACGCCGGTCGGCTGCGTCGGCCTAGAACCCATCTCCCCCGGCCTCGGCGAGCTCAAGCGCATGTACGTCGAGCCATCCGCGCGCGGCTGGGGTCTGTCCCGCATCCTCCTCAAGGCCGTCGAGGACCAGGCCCGCAGCATGAGCCTGACTCGCCTCCGCCTGGAGACCGGCCCCCAGCAACACCAAGCGCTAGCCCTCTACACAAACCACGGCTACACGCCCACCCCGCCGTACCCACCCTTCGAGCACGAGCCCGCATCCCTCTGCTTCGCGAAGGAGCTCTAGTCCTTCGGGAGGTCGAGGACCAGGGCGTTGCCGTCGCGGTGGAAGCCGAGTCGGTTCAGGTACGGCGAGGAGTCGCGCATCCGCGGTGGGGCGAGGACCTGGGTGAAGCCTTGGTCGGTGAAGACGTCGCTACGGCGGTAGACGAACTCGCCGGGAGTGAAGTCGCGGTAGGCCGGGAGGACGTAGTCGAGGTCGATCTGCGCGCGGCCGGAGCCGGCGTCGTGCGCCAGTACGACGCCGACGGTGCTCTCGCCGCGCTGGACGAGGAACGCGTACGGCGTCCGGCCGAGCACGAACCCCGGGTTGAAGCGGCTGATGTCGCGACTGTGCGCGGCCAGAACGTGCGTCAGATACGCGTCGTCGGAGTTGACCCGGAGGACCGCGTACTCGGCGTCGTCGTGCCGGTGCCGCAACAGCCGCCACAGGTGCACGACGTTGATGACAGCCAGTACGGCGTTCATCCCGACCATCGGCCAGACCCCGATGACGAGGTTGAACCCGACCAGGATGATGCAGCCGATCAGGTTCAGTAACCGCAACCGCAGGATCCGCGTCTGCAGCAGCGAGACAACCACCAACGCCGATCCGCCCCAGCCGATGATGCTCCAGACGTCCACAGCGCGAGCGTAGACCAGACTGGCCCGGTGACCGAGATCCTGCTGCTCAACGGCGAACCCCTGCACACAGTCACCCCGGAGTTGCTCCGGGCAACCACCTACGCGACCTTCTCCTCACTGCAGGTGCGCGCCGGCCGCGTCGACGGACTCGACCTGCACTTCGAACGCCTCGACCGCAGCTCCCGCGAACTTTTCGGCCGACCACTCGACGCCGACCGGATACGCGCCGTACTGCAGGCCGGCCTCGCGCACACCGATGGCAACGCGAGCTTCCGGCTGACCGTGCTCGACGCCGACCTGTTGCTGCGCATCGATCCGCCGATCGCTCCCAGCACTACTCCGGTGCGACTGCAGCCGGTCCAGCACCAGCGCGCGCTCCCGCACCTGAAGCACACCGGCACCTTCGACCTCATCTACTACGGCCGCCGAGCGCGAGAGGCCGGGTACGACGATGCCGTCTTCCACACCGCGGCCGGTGAGATCTCCGAGGCATCGATCTGGAACATCTGCTTCGCTCGCGGTTCGGAGCTCGTGTTCCCGGTCGCACCGATCCTCAACGGCATCAGGCAGCAGGTCCTCCAGCGCGGACTCCCGTCGTACCAGACAATGCCTGTGCTGCTGAGTGACCTGGCCAGCTACGACGCGGCCTACCTGACCAACTCGATCGACCCGGCACTACCGGTCGCCGCGATCGGCGAGGTCACCTACGCGCCGCATCCAGGGTCGGCCGAGACGATCGCCGCCGCCTACGCCTCGCAGGAAGCCCAGCCGATCTAACCGCGCTCGGACCACCAGCGGAGGAGTTCTTCGCGGGCACGCTCCTCGCCGAGGGGGCCCTGGTCGAGGCGGAGCTCCATCAGGAACTTGTAGGCCTCGCCGACCTCGCGGCCGGGTGGCAGGTCGAGGATCTGCATGATCTGGTTGCCGTCCAGGTCGGGGCGCAGGGAGTCGAGCTCCTCCTGCTCCTGGAGGCGAGCGATCCGCTCCTCGAGGTCGTTGTAGGCGGCCCGCAACGACTCGGCCCGACGACGGTTCCGCGTGGTGCAGTCGGCGCGGGTCAGGACGTGCAGGCGCTCCAACTGATCACCTGCGTCACGGACATAACGCCGTACGGCGGAATCGGTCCACTCGCCGTCGCCGTAGCCGTGGAAGCGGAGGTGCAGCTCGATCAGCTTGCTGACCTGGTCGATCTGCTCGTTGCTGAACCGCAGCGCCTTCATCCGCTTCTTGGCCAGCTTCGCGCCGACGACATCGTGGTGATGGAAGGTCACCTTGCCGCCGTCCTCGAAGCGGCGCGTCTTCGGCTTGCCGATGTCGTGGATCAGCGCGGCGAACCGGCTCACGAAGTCCGGCGCCTCGTACGGGAGTCGCGGCTCCAGGTCGATCGCCTGGTCGAGCACGGTCAACGAGTGCTGGTACACGTCCTTGTGGCTGTGGTGCTCGTCCCGCTCCAGCTTGAGGGCGGGCAGCTCGGGCAGCACGTGGTCGGCCAGCCCCGTGGCGACCAGCAGGTCGAGACCGATCCGCGGGTGGTCGGCGCAGATCAGCTTGATCAACTCATCGCGGACGCGCTCGGCCGACACGATGGTGATCCGGTCGGCCATCGCGGTCATCGCGGCCACTACGGCGGGGTCCGGCGTGAAGGCGAGCTGCGCGGCGAACCGGGCCGCCCGCATCATCCGCAGCGGGTCATCGGAGAACGAATCCTCCGGGCTGCCCGGCGTCCGGATCACCTTGTTCGCGACGTCCGCGATCCCGCCGTACGGGTCGACGAACTCGTGCGACGGAAGCCGCACGGCCATCGAGTTCATCGCGAAGTCGCGCCGGGCCAGGTCACCCTCGAGGCTGTCGCCGTAGGCGACCTCCGGTTTGCGCGAGGTGGGATCGTAGGACTCCGACCGATAAGTGGTGACCTCCAGGACCCACTCACCCTTGCGACAACCGATGGTGCCGAACGCCTTGCCGATATCCCAGACATGGTCCGCCCAGCCGGCCAGCAACCGCTCCACCACGTCCGGATGGGCCGACGTGGCGAAGTCCAGGTCCTTGCTCCCGCGGCCGAGGAGAATGTCCCTGACGGGACCACCGACCAGGGCGATCTCGTGGCCCGCGGCGGCGAACCGGGACCCCAGTTCATCGACGACGGGAGCGATCGCCAGCAGTGACTGGACGCCTTGCCGCTGTACGGCGGACAAGGATCCGGCAGGGGATCCAGCAGAGGCTGACTGGTCGGCAAATGGTGACACGGGGAACTAGGTTACGGTGACGGCGTGTTCAGACGGCGACTGAGGCTCTCCGCGGCGGTGACCGCGAGCCTGCTGATCGTTGCCCCGGCAGCGATTTCGGCCGTCCCGGCAGCGGCCGTGGACGACGACCCCACCGTCCAGGTAGCCATCGACTCCTTCGGTCCGGTAGCCCCCAAACCCGGCCAGACCGTCGTCATCAAGGGCACGGTGACCAACACCAGTACGACGTCCTTCGCGAACCCGCAGGTGATCGCCTGTATCGACCGGAGCCGGCTGAACTCCGCCGCCGAGATCGCCGCGGTCCCGGACGAACAGAACATCCCGATGAAGGACCGCGACAGCTGCATCGGAATCGGCAACGCGGAGGAGACGACTTACCAGGTCCTCGGCGAGAAGCTCGCCCCGGGCGCCAAGGCTCCGTTCACCCTCACCGTGCCGTGGGGCGAGTGGAAGATCGACAGTCACACCGGCGTCTACACGGTCGGCGTGACGTTCCGCCGCGACGTGGAGACCGGCGGCCGGATCACCAGCGGCCGGGCCCGGACGCTGATGCCGGTGCATGGCACCGAGGCGTTGCCGTACAAGGTCAACACCGCACTGGCCATCCCGCTGCAGCACCGCCCGACCTTCCTGGGCGGGGTGCTGTTCGTGGACGACTCGCTGGCGGAGGCGATGAAGCCGGGCGGTGAGCTCCGCCGGGCACTCGACCTCGGCAAGCAGCACCGGGTCACCTGGCTGGTCGACCCCGCAGTGATCGATGCCGCCCGGAAGATGACCGATCCGGTGTCCCCGTACCGGATCGGTTCGAGCTACCAGCATTCGGTCCCGGGCACCAGCGCGAAGATCGCGCTGGCCTGGCTCACCGACTTCACGGCGAGCCAGAAGGCCGGTAACCAGGTCGTCGCGCTTCCGTACGGCGATGTGGACGTAGCCGGCCTGTACGAAGCGGGTGGCGCGCTGAAGGACCTGGTCCGCCAGGCCCGGATGCAGAGCGAGCAGGCGAACCTTGCGGTTCCGCAGCGGAACAACGGGCTCTGGCTGGAGAACGGCGCCGCCGCGAGCCGCTACCTCGCCTTCGCCGCCAGCGGATTCCGGGGCGCCGACGAGGCGCAGGACGTGAATCTGGTCAACAGCGCGGCCTGGTCCGGCGACGCGGCCAAGGTCCTGACACCGGGAACAGCGGTCTATCAGGTGCGAACGCCCGAAGGGCCGGTGCAGCAGGTCCGCACCGTCGTCGCCGACTCGGCGATGACCGCGGGTGGCCCGGACACCGATTCCGGCAGTGATCCGCTCCAGGTCCGGCAGCGGTTCCTTGCCGAGACCACGCTGCTCGCTGCCGGGAAGGCCCCCGCCACGACGGTCGTCGTACCGCCAAGGGGTTGGGATGCCGACGGCCGGTCGACCGCCGCCTTGGCTGCTGCCCTCGCCCAGCCGTGGATCGCGCCGGTGACCGTCGACCAGGTCGTGAAGGCCAGCCCGACGCCGCGCGCGATCGCAGCGCCGACCGCACCGAAGACGAACGGGACGTTGAGCGGCCCTCAGATCGGCCTGGTCGAGGCGCTGGGGAAGTCGATCAGCACGTACCAGGGCCTGCTGGCCAGGCCTGGCGATGTCAGCCTGGACATGCCGAGGGGCCTGCTGCAGTCCGCCTCCCTCGGCTGGGCCGGATCCCCGAACGAGGCCAAGACCTACGGCAGCGTCGAACTCGGCTCGGTGAACGGTCAGCTGGGCAAGGTTCACCTGGTCAACTCGAGCGTTGACCGAGGTCTCCGCAAGGAGATCAAGGTCAACCTGGCCGGCAGCAACGGCACCTTCCCGCTGACCGTCGCGAACGAGCTCAAGTACTCGATCCGGGTCTCGGTCCTGGTGAAGCCCGTGAACCGGAACGACCTGCGGGTCAACCGCGTCGCGACCGTGACGGTCGGAGCGGGACAGAAGTGGACCGGCCGGGTCACCGCGAACGCCGAGCAGAACGGTCTGATCAGCGCCACCGCCCAGGTGATCACCGTCGGCGGCGAGCCGGTGGGCGATCCCGAGCCGATGCTCATCCAGGCCAGCCAGTACGGCAGTGTTGGGTGGATTCTGGTGGGCGCGGCGTGTGCGCTGTTGTTCGGTACGTCGTTCGTGCGGATCTATCGGCGGATCCGGGCCGAGCGGCGGAATCCGCCGGCGGTCGACGATGATGCGGCCGAGGCAAGTCCTGAACCTGAGATCGACCCGTTGCACCCGGCTCCGTTGCCGGCCGCCCCCGGTACTTCCACTTCGTTGAAAGAAGGAGTCGGCTCGAAGGATGGCTGACCGCACCCTGCGCTCCGCGGCGGTGATGGCAGCTGGGACAGTGCTGTCCCGCCTGCTCGGATTCGTCCGGCTCGCCCTGATCGCGGCGGCCATCGGTACCGCGTTGCGGGCCGATATCTTCAATGCCGCCAACACGATCCCGAACAGCTTGTACATCCTGCTGGCCGGTGGCGTGTTCAACACCGTCCTGGTCCCGCAGTTGGTCCGGGCGATCAAGAACCATGATGACGGCGGCCAGGACTTCACCAACCGGATCCTGACCTTCGGCTTCGTCGTCCTGGCTGTCGTCACGACCGCGTGTGTGTTGCTGGCTCCGGCGATCGCCGACCTCTACACACCGGACGAACTGCACGATCCGTCCCGGCTCGCCGAGAAGGCGAACCTGGTGCTGTTCGTCCAGCTCTGTCTGCCGCAGATCTTCTTCTACGGCGCGTTCGTGCTGGTCGGTCAGGTGCTGAACGCGCGGCGCCGGTTCGGGCCGATGATGTGGGCGCCGATCGCGAACAACATCGTCGCCTGCGCGGTGATCGTCACGTTCCTGTTCGTCTACCGGACCGGGGACAACCCGGCGACCTACACGCACGGCGAACAGCTGTTGCTCGGTCTCGGGCATACGGCCGGCATCGCGGTTCAGCTGCTGGTGCTGCTGCCGTACCTGAAGGCGAGCGGGCACACCTACCGGCCGAAGTTCGGGCTGCGTGGGACCGGGCTCAGCCAGACGGCGAAGCTGGGCATCTGGACGATGCTGTTCGTCGCGGTGAACCAGGTGACGCTGGTCGTCGTCACCAAGCTCGCCCTGGCCGGTAGTGCCGCGCACGACATCGGCGCGAAGGCGGGTCTGACGGCGTACCAGACCGCGATGCTGATCATCCTGATGCCGCACGGCATCATCACAGTCTCGCTGGCGACCGCGGCGCTGCCGCAGATGTCGGCGCTGGCCGCGGACCGTGATCTCACCGAGGTGGCCCGGCTGTCCGCGCGGTCGATCCGGCAGACGCTGGCGATCGTCGTACCGGCCGCGGCCGCGATGATCGCGTTCTCGTACCCGATCGTCACGGTGATCGCGGGCTACGGCTCCGGTAAGAACAACCTGACGCTGATGTCGTACACGCTCGTGACGCTCGCGTTCGGCGTGGTGCCGTACACGATCCAGTACTTCCAGCTGCGCACGTTCTACGCCTTCGAAGACACCCGTACGCCGTTCTTCCTGCAGTGCGTGATCGCGGCGACGAACATCACCGCCGCCCTGGTCGGCGTCCGGGTGCTGCTCGACAAGGAGCACCTGCGGTACTCCGGTGTCATGCTCGGCGGTGCCTTCGCGCTGTCCTACACAGTCGCCGTACTGATCTCCAGGCCGGTACTGCGGCGACGGGTGCCGCGGGTGGCCGGAGCCGGGATCGGGCTGCCGCTGCTGGCGATGGTGATCGCGGCCGCGCTCGGCGCGGGTGCCGGGCGGCTGGTGCTGTGGGGTGTGGAGCAGGTGGTGGACTTCTCCGGGCCGCTCGGCGCGCTGCTCGAGCTGGCCGTCGCGGGGATCGTGCTGCTGCCGGTGTACGCCGGTGTGGCCCGGGTACTAAGAATTCACGAGGTCAACGACGTGGTGTCGATGATCACATCGAAGCTGCCTGGTCGCCGCTGATCGAACGCTTGTGCGCTAGTGCACCGGCACTGGATCACGATGCCACTACGATGGTGGCTGCCGACGACCGCATCCAGGAGGGCGAGAGACACCGTGTCGAACCAGACCGTCAGTCCGGGTGCCTTGCTCGCCGGGCGGTACCGGATCGCCGAGCTACTCGCGGAGATCGACGGTGCCCGGGTGTGGCGGGCAGTGGACGAGGTGCTCAGCCGAGCGGTCGTCGTCGATGTCCTGCCGGTGGGCGACCCGCGGACCAACCTGCTCTTCGACGCCGCTCGGCGCGCTGCCGCAGCGGCCGACCCGCGTTTCCTGCGGGTGCTCGACTGCGACATGTTCGAAGGCGTCACGTACTGCGTGCGCGAGTGGGCCGGTGGTCGTCCGCTGGAGCGGATGCTCGCCTCGGGTCCCCTGACCGGTCAGCAGGCCGGCTGGCTGGCGCGTGAGGTCTCCGAGGCACTGGAGAACCTCCACCGCACCGGTCACGCACATGGCTCGATCAGCCCGTCGACTGTCGTCGTCACCGACGCCGGTGCGATCAAGGTGGTCGGCCTCGCGACCGAGGCCGCACTGCGGTCGAGCGGTCCGGGCACGGCCGAGCAGGACGTCTACGCGCTCGGTGAGCTGCTCTACGCCTCGCTGACCGGCCGCTGGCCTGGCGCGACCCCGGCCTGGGGTCTGCAGCCGGCACCGGTGGAGCACGGTCGGCTGATGAGCCCGCGCCAGGTGCGCGCCGGCGTACCGCGGTCGCTGGACGACATCTGCGACCGTCTGCTGGCCGACCCGCCGCGACACCACACGCCGCCGATCACCAGCGCCGCCGGCCTGTCCGCGGCGCTGTCCGGAGTTGTCGGCAGCTCGCACGAGCCGCCGAACCAGATGGACGAGACCGTCCAGGTCGCCCGGCAGAACGGCAGCATCGACGACGCCACCCAGGTGGTCCCGCAGGCTCCACCACCCGCGCTCGACCCGACGCCACCGGCGTACCAGTCGTCCAACGGGCACGCGGAGACGGCGGCGTACACGCCGGCCGAGCCGCGGCCTGCCCGTCGGCAGACGCCGCCGCCCTCGAACGGAGGCGGCAGCCGTCGCCGGTCCGAGGAGCCGAAGCGCAAGGGCTCCTGGGGCGGCCGGATCCTCATCCTGCTCGCGATCCTGGCGCTGCTGTCGGTCGTCGCGATGGCGCAGTTCCTGCTCAAGGGCGCGATGAACAACGGCCAGAGCGACGACCCCGGGACCGGGACGCAGTCGCCGCCCGCGACCAGTTCGAAGCCGTCGACCACGGGAACGGTCGCCAAGATCGTCGACGCGAAGGACTTCGACCCGGAGCCCGCCGGCAACGGCTCGGAGCACCCGAAGGACGTCAAGAACAGCTACGACGGCAAGGCCAGTACCGTCTGGGACACCCAGGAGTACAACAACCGGCCGGACTTCGGCGGGGTGAAGCCCGGGGTCGGCATCATCTACGACCTCGGTGCCTCGACTCCGATCTCGAAGGTGGTCGTCACGCTCAAGGGCGACAGCACCAGCCTGCAGATCATGGTGCCGAAGGATGACACCACCCAGTCGCCGGCGGCCGTCAGCGGCTGGCGTTCGGTCGCCAACAAGGACGATCAGCCGGAGGGCGCGGTGACGCTGACGCCGGCGACGCCGACCGAATCGCGGTACCTGCTCGTCTGGCTGACCAGCATTCCCCAGGTCAGCTCGAGCAAGTACCAGGGCGCGATCGCGGAGGTCTCGATCCAGAAATGACCGCACATCTGGATTCGGGGACCACTCCACCGACGCTCCCCCGGATCGGCACGACTGATCCCGTTGCACAGCCCGCGCACGCGGCCGGACCGGTCAGCTACGACCAACTGGACGACCACGAGCTGCTCCGGCTGCATGTGGCCGGGAACCCGGACACGTTCGGATTCCTGGTCAAGCGGCACCGGGACCGGATGTGGGCGGTCGCGATCCGCACCCTCGGCGAGCCCGAGGAGGCGGCCGACGCGCTGCAGGAGGCGTTCATCTCGGCGTTCCGCCGGGCCGACTCCTTCCGCGGCGACGCCAAGGTGACCACCTGGCTGCACCGGATCGTGGTGAACGCGTGCCTGGACCGGATCCGTCGGCGGCAGGTCCGCCAGGCCGACCCGCTGCCGGAGGACGAGGACCGCGCGGCCGAGCTGGCCGGACCGGTCGAGGAGGACGCCGCCGAGGTGCGCGAGCGCCGGCTCGACGTCCTGAACGCCCTGAAGCAGATCAACTCCGATCAGCGCAGTGCGCTGGTGCTGGTCGACATGGAGGGCTACTCCATCGAGGAGGCGGCCGCGATCCTCGGCTGTGCGCCGGGGACGGTGAAGTCGCGGTGTGCCCGTGGCCGGGCCCGGCTGCTGCCGTTGCTCCGGCATTGGCAGACCACGCGCGGCGGCGACTCCGACGTACCGGAGAAAACCGCTGCGGAAGTCATGGGAACCGAATGAGCCGCCAGTCCGTCGTAGCGGAGTCGCCCGGGGTTCGCCCCGTCGCCGGCGACCCGATCACCGACGTCTTCGACCGGAGTACTCCACCGATGACCACACCGCGGTCCCGTCTGGGGGCGAGTTCACGATGACCGAATCCGGTCTGCCGACGAGCGAACACCTCGAGCACCTCGACACGGACACCATCGCCGACCTCCTCGAGAACCTGCTGCCCGCCACCGAGGCCCACCGAGCTCGTGAGCATGTGAAAGCGTGCCCGGACTGCCAGCTCACCTACGACGCGCTGCTGCAACTGTCCGAGGATCTCGCCGATGAGGGCCGGATGGATATTCCGATGCCGGCCGACGTCGCCGAGCACCTCGACGCGGTGATCAACTCCGAGGCCGTGATGCGGTCGTCCACGGTCGGGGTCCACTCGCTCGTGCAGATCCGCGAGGAGCCGCGCCGGCACATGCCGAAGCTGCTCGGCGCGGCGGCGGCCGTCGTACTGATCGCCGCGGTCGGTGTCGGCGTCGTGGTGGCGACCAAGGACCGGGCCGGCGAGAACGCGGCGAACACCAACCCGACGGCGATCCTGCCGACCGGCGTGGTGTCGCTGAGCACGGCCCAGATCGCTCCGCAGGTGCAGAAGTGGCTGGAGGCCAGCAGTGGCCCGGTGCTGAACGGCAGCGATGCCGAGCTCACTTGTGCCAAGACCTTCGCCTCGAGTCGGCCGAACCCCCAGCTCCGGCTGGTCCAGCCGGCCAAGGTCGACGGGGCCCGGGCGACGGTGATCGGGCTGCAGAGCGGTTCACCGCGTGACATCGAGGTCTTCGTGCTGACCGGCTGTGACGGTGGCGGCGGCATCGGTACGTCGTTCTACGACACCACCGTGACTCTGCGCAATCGCTAAGCCGTTCCCGTGGGCCAAAGGCGCGTAAGCGTCCCGCAATCGGTACCGTGGGAATGGTCGGCCTCAAGGATCCGTTGAGTACGACGTACCCGTCTCAACGATTCGAGGAACGCCTGCATGAGCGACTCCGTGGTTCGCAATGTCATCATCGTCGGCTCCGGCCCGGCCGGTTACACGGCCGCCGTGTACGCCGCGCGTGCGCAGCTGGAGCCGTTGGTGTTCGAGGGATCGGTCACCGCGGGCGGTGCGCTGATGAACACCACCGAGGTGGAGAACTTCCCGGGCTTCGCGCAGGGCATCATGGGTCCGGCGCTGATGGACGAGATGCGCACCCAGGCGGAGCGTTTCGGCGCCGAGCTGGTCGCTGACGACATCGTCGCGATGGACCTGACCGGCGAGATCAAGTCGGTCACGGACTCCGCGGGCACCGTGCACCAGGCCCGCTCGGTGATCCTGGCGATGGGCTCGGGCTACCGCAAGCTGGGTGTGGAGCACGAGGACCGGATGTCGGGCCACGGCGTTTCGTGGTGTGCAACCTGTGACGGGTTCTTCTTCCGTCAGCAGGAGATCGCCGTCGTGGGTGGTGGTGACTCCGCGATCGAGGAGGCCACGTTCCTGACCCGGTTCGCGTCGAAGGTGACGCTGGTGCACCGTCGTGGTGAGCTGCGCGCGTCGAAGATCATGGCCGAGCGGGCGTTCGCGAACGACAAGATCGAGTTCGCGTGGAACTCCGAGGTGGCCGAGATCCAGGGCAGCGACAAGCTGACCGGAGTGGTGCTGCGCGACACCGAGACCGGCCAGACGCGTGAGCTTCCGGTCACCGGACTGTTCATCGCGATCGGGCACGACCCGCGTTCGGAGCTGATCCACGGCCAGATTCGTCTGGACGAGGAAGGGTACGTGCTGACCCGTGAGGGCAGCACCGAGACCAACCAGCCGGGCGTGTTCGCGGCCGGCGACCTCGTCGACCACACCTACCGCCAGGCGATCACGGCGGCCGGCAGCGGCTGTGCGGCCGCACTGGACGCCGAGCGCTGGCTCGCCACGCTCGAGTTCGAGCACACCGTGGCGGCCGCGGACGCCACCGAGCCTGTCACCGTCTAAACCTCACAACCTCTGAAGGAGATATCGCCGTGGGCGAGAAGATGAATGCCGTCACCGACGCCGAGTTCGACGCGACCGTGCTGAAGAGCGACAAGCCGGTCCTGGTCGACTTCTGGGCCGAGTGGTGTGGCCCGTGCCGTCAGGTCTCGCCGATCCTGGAGGAGCTGAACCAGGACCACGGCGACAAGCTGACCTTCCTGAAGATGAACGTGGACGAGAACCCGGTCACCCCGAGCAACTACCGTGTCACCGGTATCCCTACCATCAACGTCTACGTGAACGGTGAGCTCGCGAAGTCCATCGTCGGCGCCAAGCCGAAGGCGGCACTGCTGAAGGAGCTCGCCGACTTCACGGCGTAATTCTTCAAGGTAGGACCTCCGTCCGCCACGGCAAGGGAGCAGTACATATGGCTAGCCCGCACGGCGTGTACCGGATCGGCGACAGTGGTGAGGCAGTGGCCGAGATCATCGGCAAGCTGCAGCGACTGGGGCTGCTGACCGGCGGTCATGACGTCTACGACGAAGCGACCGCGCACGCCGTCCGGGGCTTCCAGCAGCAACGCGGGCTGATGATCGACGGGATCGTCGGCCCGCAGACCTACCGTGCGATCGACGACGCCCGTTGGCGGCTGGGTGACCGGCTGCTGACGTTCGTCGTCTCGCACCCGCAGACCGGGGACGACGTCCAGGCCCTGCAGGCCAAACTGCAGGAGCTCGGGTTCGCCGTCGCCCGGATCGACGGCATCTTCGGACCGGACACCCAGCGCGCGGTGACCGAGTTCCAGCGCAACATGGGCCTGCCCGCTGACGGGACCTGTGGCCCCTCGACGTTCAAGGCGCTGCAGCGGATCAAGCCGATGGCGACCGGCGGCCGGCCGGACGCCCTGCGCGCCTCGGAGGCCGTTCGCGCGGCCGGCCCGCGGTTGTCCGGCAAGACCGTGGTGATCGACCCGGGCCACGGCGGTTTCGACTACGGCTGGGAGGGCTTCGGGCTGCGTGAGTCCGACGTCGCCTACGACCTTGCCGCCCGAATCGAGGGGCGCCTGGGAGCGACCGGCGTACGGGCTTATCTGTCTCGTGGCCGCGATCAGGGGCCGGACGAGCTCGCCCGCGCTGCCTTCGCGAACGAGACGGACGCCAACCTCTGCGTCTCGCTGCACACCGACGGCTCCGCGAACCCGGAAGCTCAGGGTGTCGCGACGTACTTCTACGGCAACGACCTGCACGGCGCCTCGTCGAGCGTCGGCGAGCAGTTCGCCGGCTTGGTCCAGCGCGAGATCGTCGCCCGCACCGACCTGCTGAACTGCCGCACCCACGCCAAGACCTGGGACCTGCTGCGCCGGACCAAGATGCCTGCAGTCCGGCTGGAGATTGGGTACGTCACCAACCCGCACGACTCCGCGCGCCTGGCCGACCCGACCTTCCGCGATGTGATCGCCGAGTCGATCGTGGTCGCCATCCAGCGCGTCTACCTTCCGCCGGAGCAGGACGCGGCGACCGGCATGCTGCGCTTCGGTCAACTCACGGTCTAGTGAGTTTGTCACGGCACGACTACTGTGTGCCGTGACATTCCGACCTGGGGGTTGCCATGTTCCGCCTGCTCGGCAGTATCTGTGTGCTCACTTCCTTACTCACCTCGGCACCGACAGCGCAGGCCGCGCCGGCTGCACCGACCGCCGAGGCCGGCCGCTTGGTGGCTGTCACTGATCAGAGCTACGACAGCCCGTCCGCTGCCCGGATCCGGTTGCTCGATCCTGCCGTGGCCAACTGGGGTACGGCGGCCGCCCTCAAGTGGACCTGGTCCCCGACCAGCGCCAACGGGTTCTCGGGCCTGACCGGTGCCTGGGGACTGCCGTCGGACGTGAAGCTGCGGATGAAGGGCACGGCGTACGTCGCTGTCGTCACGGACTCGCGTGGTCTCGCCGCGCTGATCGGGTACCCGAGCGGTCAGCGCTTGTGGGCGACCAACGTCGGCTCGGCGAACAATCCGCACAGCGCCGAACTGCTGCCGGACGGGAACGTAGCTGTTGCCGCCAGCAACGGTGGCTTCGTCCGCGTCTACACGGCGTCGCAGGGTTCCGCCTCCGCGGCCTATGTCAGCTACCCGCTGCCCGACGCGCACGGCGTCCAGTGGGACCCGACGCGACAGGTGCTGTGGGTGCTGGGTGGTACCAAACTCGCCGCACTGAAGATCTCCGGTACGGCGGCCGCTCCCAAACTGACCGAGGTCGCCTCGGTCCCCGGACTGACCGCCGGCGGCCATGACCTCACTCCGGTCCTGGAGAACCATGACCTGCTGTGGGTCTCGACCGGCTCGAAGATCTACCAAGTCAGCAAGTCCACGGCCACGATCGTGACGACGCTGAACGAGGCCGGGATCAAGAGCATCAACAGCATGCCGAACGCCCAAGAGGTGCGCACGACCCCGAAGAGCGGCTGCCGGACCACCTGGTGCACCGACACGGTGCGCTTCGACGTACCGGCGGCCACTCGGACGATTCCGGGGGCGGAGATCTACAAAGCCCGGGTGTGGAGCTCGCGATATGAGTAGACTGCCTACATGAAAGCGGATGTTCTGCGCGGGCACCTGGACCCGATGATCCTCGCGGTCGTCGAGCACGACCCGTTGCACGGGTACGCGATCATGGAGGCGCTGCTCGAGCGCAGCGGTGGCGCCCTCGATCTGCCGACCGGCACGCTGTACCCGGCCCTGCGCCGGCTGGAGCGCGCCGGTTACCTGGCCAGCGAGTGGCAGACGGTCGGCGGCCGCAAGCGGCGCACGTATCAGCTCACGTCCTCCGGACAGAAGATGCTTGCCTCCGGCAAGGAAGAGTGGCTGACCTTCCGCACCGTGGTCGAAGGGGTCCTACGCCCGAACGAGGCGTAGCGCCTGCGCTCCGACGAGCGACAACGGCAGCAGCACGAAGGCACTGACCGGGATCACGTCGAGGTGCCCGGAGGTCGAGCTCGACTCGAGCGTCATCAACACTCCGCCTGCGCTGACCACCCCCGCGCTGCCCATCGCGAACACGGCGGTCATCCGACGGCCGTACCGTCGTACGACGCCGATCCGCTGACCGAAGCCGGTGGCCAGCACCGCGACCACCGCACCGGCGATCGACAGGCCGCCGATCCAGCGGACCCAGTGCTCGAGCTGGACAGCCATATCGCTCGGCCCGCTCACATCCTGGTTCCACGCCCACACTCCGGGCTGCCAGATCAGCGGCTGCAGGAGCATCACGCCCAGCAGCAGCGCAGCCGTGTTGCGGCTCTGCGCGACCGCTAGCTCGTCCCGGTACGCCGGGACCACGTCGGACAGCTCGCCGAAATCAGCGACTGCGGCGCGTTCGGCCGCCGTACGGTCGAATCCGTCCGCCTCGAACGCCTCGGTGGCATCGATCAGATGGTCGCGAGCCTCGGCCAGCAGGTCGGCCTTCTTCCGGCGGGGGCCGGGCAGGGCCTTGCGCAGACCCACCAGATACTCGTCGACGGACACGTCCTCATTGTCCGGCAACCGACGAGGCTTCACGTCGGGGATTTCACTGAACCGACCCTCGATCGCCGCCGGCTCCGCAGAACGAAGAAGCCGACGTACGAGAGCACGATGAGCGCGAAGCCGACCTTCTCCGCCACCGGTGTCGCGCCCTCGGGCCAGATCGTGCCGTTGAGGTAGTGGTTGATGTAGCCGCCGGCGTAGACGTCCTCACCACCGCGGCGCAGGAAGTACTTCTCGGCGCCGGTCAGCGGGCAGTCGTAGTCGATGATGACGATCGCCAGACTCCAGATCGCGACCGCCAGATGCGCCCACACCACCTTCGGCCACCGCCAGGCGAGGAATCCGCCCGCGACGAAGAACAGCAGGAAGGCGGCGTGCAGCACCAGCATCACGTCGGCGAGGAGCCGCCAGAGCATCAGGGCGTCCGGGCCGGAGGTGCGGACTCCCGGACTGTGACCGGCGGCGTCTGCTCCGGCCGGATCGCGCCCATCAGTCGCTCGACCGCCGCCTCCATCTCGCTGCGCCAGGTGATCGTCGACCGCAGATCGAGCCGCAGTCGTGGGTTCCGCGGGTGCTCGCGGACGACGCCGAAGCCGACCGCTCGCAGGAAGTCGGTCGGCCAGACGCAGCCGGGCCCGTCCCACCGCGAGTCCCCGAACGCCTCCAGCGCCCGGAAGCCGCGCTTCAGCACGTCCTTCGCGACCGCCTGGACGAGCACCTTGCCGAGGCCGAGCCCGAGGTACCGCGGCAGGATCCGCCCCGTCGCCAGTACGACGGCATCCGGGCTGACCGGTGCGGTCGGGAACGCCTGGATCCGCGGGAGGTACACCGAGGGCGCGTAGATCGCGTAGCCGGCGAGCTCGTCGTCGACGTACATCACCACTCCGGCCGGGCCCCAGTCGAGGAGGAGCTGGGACAGCCACGCTTCCTTCTCCAGTGCGGTGTCACCGTTACGGCCGGCTTGGCGGGCGGCGACCGGGTCAAGCTCCCAGAAGACGCAGTCACGGCATGGCGCCGGTATCTCGCCGAGCGTAGCGAGAGTCAGCGGTTCCAGCCGGCGGGTCATCAGGTGGCCGTGATGTGGACTGTTAGTTCGATCACTTTGCGTACCCGTCCACTCAGCGGGTCGCCGGGGCCGGAGCGGGAGCCGGTGGCCGCACCTCCGGCGTCTCGGCCGCCCGGGGGGCGACGTACCGCTGCTGCACCTTCGCGGCTGGTTGCCGCCGGAAGAGCTCACCGGCGAACCCGGCCAGCACACCCAGTAGCACCCCACCGGCCGCGACGCCGACAGTCTTGCCCACGCTCATACCCGTCCGCCTTCCGCCGTACTGCCCCTATAAGGCATGGTAGTGAGAGGTCGCGCCGTTCCACAGCCCAGGCGCGTTCGGGCTATCGGGGTTAGCCTGGTGACCTTCCCCTCGTAGACCTGTGGAGTGGCTTCGTGAGTACTGACGTGCCCGACGTCCGGCAAACCCGTCTCGACAGTTATGTCGACCGGTACGCAGCACGGACCAAGGGCATGACGGCATCGGAGATCCGCGCACTGTTCTCGGTCGCGAGCCGGCCCGAAGTGGTCTCACTCGCCGGTGGGATGCCGAACATCGCCGGTCTGCCGCTCGACGTGGTGGGCAGCGCGGTCCGCGATCTGGTGATCGACAACGGCGCCGTCGCGATGCAGTACGGCTCCGGCCAGGGTGATCCCGGTCTACGGGACCAGATCTGCGACGTGATGCGGCTGGAAGGGATCGAGGCTCATCCGGACGACATCTGCGTGACGGTCGGCAGTCAGCAGGCGGTCGACCTGGTGACGCGGGTGTTCTGCGATCCGGGTGACGTCGTGATCGTCGAGGCGCCGTCGTACGTCGGTGCGCTCGGTGTCTTCCGTGCGTACCAGTGCGAGGTCGTGCATGTCGCGATGGACGACAACGGCGTCGTACCGGAGGCACTGGAGCAGGCGATCGCGTCGGTGCGCGCCGCAGGGAAGAAGATCAAGTTCTTCTACACGATCCCGAACTTCCACAACCCGGCCGGGGTTTCGCTGTCCGACGAGCGCCGCAAGCGGGTGCTGGAGATCTGCCAGCAGGCCAACCTGCTGATCCTCGAGGACAACCCGTACGGTCTGCTCGGCTTCGACGGCGAGCCCCAGCGCGCGCTGCGTGCCGAGGACCGCGAGGGCGTCATCTACCTCGGCTCGTTCTCCAAGACCTTTGCTCCGGGCTTCCGGGTCGGGTGGGTGGTCGCACCCCACGCGGTGCGGGAGAAGCTTGTGCTGGCTCAGGAATCGGCCACCCTGTGTCCGCCGGTGTTCAGTCAGCTGGCCATCTCGTCGTACCTGACCAGGCACGACTGGCTCGGCCAGGTGAAGCAGTTCCGCGAGATGTATCGCGAGCGCCGGGACGCGATGCTCGCGGCCCTGACCGAGAAGATGCCGGCGGCAACGACCTGGACCAGGCCGGGTGGCGGCTTCTACGTCTGGCTGACGTTGCCGGAAGGCCTTGATGCGAAGGCGATGCTGCCCCGAGCGGTGACGGCACGCGTCGCCTACGTGCCCGGTACGGCGTTCTTCGCGGACGGCTTCGGTTCGCAGTGCATGCGGTTGTCGTACTGTCACCCGACGCCGGAGCGGATCACCGAGGGCATCTCGCGACTGGCCGCGGTGATCAACGAGGAGCTGGAGCTGCGGCAGACGTTCGGGCCGCTGACCCCAGGTGCGAGCCACGGCTACGAAGCGCCGGGGCCGGAGTTGAGTTAGCCCTTCTGGGCAAAGGTTGCGCTATGGATCTCCGGGCGACAGGGGATCGTTGATTCGGTAGCGGTACCGTTCCAGTGGGCCTCGGGACCGGCGCCCGCCGGATGTCGCCTTCGAGTGATCGGGAAATGTGTGATGAGTGATCTGGGTCGAGTGCTGGTACTGGCCGGCGGACTGTCGCATGAGCGGGATGTCTCGCTGCGCTCGGGCCGCCGCGTCGCCGACGCCCTGCGCAGCGTGGGCGTCGAGGTCGAGCAGCGGGATGTCGACGCGAGCCTGGTCGACCGGCTCCGCGAGGACGCACCCGATGCGATCTTCCCCGTGCTGCACGGCGTGACCGGTGAGGACGGCGCCCTGCGCCAGGTCCTCGACCTGTACGGCGTTCCGTACGTCGGCGCTGATGCGGCCGCGTGCCGCACCGCCTTCGACAAGCCGGTCGCGGCCACCATGGTCGGCAAGGCAGGACTGCGGACGCCGGAGTCGGTCGTGCTCGGTCACGACACCTTCCGCGAGCTGGGCGCTGCTGCTTTGATGGAGGCCGTCGTCGGCCAAATCGGTCTGCCTCTCGTGGTGAAGCCGGCTCGCGGTGGCTCGGCCCTGGGTGCATCGATCGTGCGCTCGGCCGAAGAGCTGCCGTCGGCGATGGTGAACTGCTACGCGTACGGGCCTGTCGCGCTGATCGAGCGGTACGTCGACGGCATCGAGGTCGCCGTCACCGTGGTGGACACCGGCGACGGACCGCGTGCGCTGCCTGCGGTCGAGATCGTCCCGGACTCGGGGTTCTACGACTACGAGGCCCGATACACGGCGGGTGCGACGGAGTTCGTCGTACCGGCTCGGTTGGCTGCTGAGGTCGCGGGCGCTTGCGCTGCTGCAGCTGTGACCGCCCATGTGGCGCTGGGATTGCGCGACTTGTCGCGGTCGGATCTGGTCGTCGACGCGGACGGGGTGCCGTGGTTCCTGGAGGTGAACGTGGCGCCGGGGATGACGGAGACGTCGCTGGTCCCGCTCGCCGCCGAGGCCGCTGGGATCGAGCTCGGGGTGCTCTGCCGCGACCTGCTGGCTGCGGCCGCGGCTCGTTGAGATGACACCGGAACGACCGCTCTGGCGGACGGCATTCTCGCCACGCTGGTCGGCGCTGCTGCTGCTCGCGCTGGCGATCGCTGCGGTGATGTCGGTCCTCGGCGTCTGGCAGCTCGACGTCTATCGGTCAAAGACTGCCGAGGCGACGGCCAAGCAGGCCCAGGCAGCGCCGGTCGCTCTGCAGTCGCTGTTCTCCGTCGACGAAGGCCTTCCGGCCAAGGCGGTTGGCCGACGCGTGACGGTCTCCGGGACCTGGGGTCCCGCCGCTGACCAGGTCTTCATCGCCGACCGTCGCAACGGCGACGAGAACGGCTTCTGGGTAGTCAGCCCGGTGAAGCTCGACAACGGCGCGGTGATGGTCGTCCGCGGTTGGATCGCGTCTGTGAGTGATCCCGCTGCCGCTGCTCCGAGTGGGCCGGTGCAGTTGTCCGGTTCGGTCGTGTCCTCCGAGGCCGCCGACTCATCCGGCGATGCCGCCAAGGGCCGAGTGCTCTCGTCACTCCGAATCCCCACGCTCGTCCACATGGTCGATTACCGCCTGTACGACGCGTTCGTCGTACAGACTGCCTTGGACTCCGGCACCGTTCCTTCACCGGCGCCGACCGCGGTGACACCGCCTGCTCCGCCGACGGATCACGCCGGCCTGCGGAACGTGGCGTACGCCTTCCAGTGGTGGATCTTCGCCGCCTTCACACTATGGATGTGGGCACGGATGGTCCTCGACGCCCACCGCGGCTCCGACGAGGACGAGCCAGGGTTGGACGACGGGCCCGCTGAGGCGGACCGCCCGGTTGAGCCTGTGGGGTCGAGCGGTACCGTTTCAGCGTGACTTCACCAGCCGACGCCACCGCCAACACCCAGCTCACCCCCGCCGTCCGCGGCGCGCTGACCCGCTACCGGGTGATCGCCTACATCGTCGGCGTGATGCTGCTCGTCCTGCTGTTCGTCGCCATGCCCCTCAAGTACCTCGCCGACAACCCCGCGGCCATGAACGTCGTCGGCCCCCTCCACGGTTTCCTCTTCGTGGTCTACCTCCTGGCCACCTTCGACCTCTTCCGCCGGGTCCGCTGGACGCTCCCCCGCCTGGTCCTGATGGCGATCGCCGGCACCATCCCGTTCCTGTCCTTCTACGCCGAGCGCAAGACCACCCACGAACTCCTCGGCCACTAAAACCACTTGGGCGCTCGGCCCTACCGTCTATCGCCGACCCACCCGCCCCACGCCTCCGCCGACACCGTTTCACCGGCCACCAAAAGCACTTGGGCGGCCCGCCGCCCCGCCCTGCCGTCGGCATCCACCGCCGACCGACCCGCGAACTCCTCGGCCGCTAAACCACCTGGGCGGCCCGCCCTACCGTCGGCACCATGGCGCCCACCGCCGACGCACCGGCCCACGCCTCCGCCGACACCGTCTTATCGGCCAACAAAGCACTTGGGTGGCCCGCCGCCCCGCCTCTACCGTCGGCACGATGACACCCACCGCCGACCGATCCATGAACTAGTCGGCCGCTAAACCGTTTGGACGGTCCGCCGCCCCGCCCTACCGTCGGCTTCATGCCACCGACCGCCGACCCACCTCCGCCCCACAGCTCCACCGACGCCGTCTCATCGGGAACGACGGCTTCCGGCCACGCTGCTCCGCCAGAGACGGTCACCCTGGGCGCCACCGATCTCCTGGGTGCCTCTCAGGCCGATCCCACTGGCGCGCCATTGCTCCGTGACTCCACCGGCCCGGAGGGCGCCGAACGGCAACTGGTCGACCCTCGGCTCCGTGACATCACTGCAGCCAACAGGGCCAGCTGGAACTCAATTCACGGCGAGCGGCTCGGTCAGCCGGCCAAGTTCTTCGCCGACGGCGGTTCTGCGCTCAGCCCCGAGGAGGTGGAGGTCGCAGGCGATGTCACGGGCCGCCGGGTTCTTCAGCTCGCCTGCTCCTGTGGCGACGAAGCCCTCTCCTGGGCGAACCTCGGCGCCTCGGTCACCGGCGTCGACATCTCCGAGGTCGCCATCGACCTCGCCCGGACGAAATCTTCCGAGGCAGGTATCCCGGTCGATTTCCGCCGGGCCGACATGCTCGACCTCCTCGCAGACCTGACCGACCTCGACCTCATCTACCTGAGCTGGGGCGCTATCTGCTGGGTCCCCGACCTCACCACCTGGGCCACACTGATCGCCGACCGCCTCCGCCCCGACGGCTCGATCCTCCTCGCCGACCACCACCCCATCTGGGAAGTTCTCGCCGTGACCGGCCCGAGCACAGCCACTGTCACCACCAACTACTTCGGCCGCACCACACCGCGCTCCACCATCGACAACGCCAAGCTCCCCACCGGCGCCCGCGACACCCCAAACCCTCCGCCCTTCACCGCCTTCGTCTGGCCCCCCTCCGACATCATCACCGCCCTCCTCTCCGCCGGCCTCCACCTCACCCACTTCACCGAGTCCCCCATCGCCGACATGTACGACGGCCTAGGCCCCTCCGCCACCCACCTCCCAGCCACCTACCTCATCCGCGCAACCCGCAATGTTTCACGTGGAACCACGCCGCGTGTCATCAAGTAGCTTTGTCGACATATCTATGCGCTTCCCGGAGTCCCGATATTCCTCTGTGAACACGATCCTCAGCGCCCTCAAAACGAGCCCGTCGAAAAATGCACCGGCCCTTCCGGCCCGCAGAATCCGTCCCACAGAGGAATATCGCCCCTCCCAACCGCCCAACCGCCGAACACCCGGTCCCCGCGTTCACCGCCTTCATCGCCCGCACACCCAACCCCGCTGACGGCCTATCCGCGACCTCACCACCCGACGACCCGGACGACGCCAGCAGACCACCCCCGCTCGCGTCCCACCTGGTCGAGTACCTCCCTCCCCCATCCCAGGTCGGCGGAGGTCAGACGAGACGACCACAGGCGTCACCCCGGCTCGAGCCGCAGTCCGCTCGCCATCCCCACCGCATCCACAGCATCGCAACCCCCCTGTGGGTAGATCGGCCCGCCAGCAATCACCCTCGGAGACGCACCACCGCGAGTCACTCAGCCCCGGGACACCACCAGCCTGGATCCACTCAGCCGGGCATCCCCCCTTCCCCTGCTCACATCCCGCACGGCCGAGCACTTCCCTCTCCCGTGCCGTACCCCAGCCCCGGGTCGGCGTAGTTCAGAAGAGGCTCACCCCAGCCCAGCCTCCGAGCACGAGCCGCCATCCCCATCAGCTTCATCACCACCCGACCACCCGCACGGCGCCAGCAGACCACCCCCGCTCGCCGCCCACCCGACCGAGCACCTACCCTCCCCCGCTCGGGCCTGCCCAGCCGAGCGCTTCCCTTCCCCCGTGCTGTCCCCGGCCCAGCCCAGCCCAGCCCAGCCCAGCCCAGCCCAGCCCAGCCCAGCCCAGCCCAGCCCAGCCCAGCCCAGCCCAGCCCAGCCCAGCCCAGCCTCCGAGCATGATTCGCCATCCCCGTCCGCGTCGTAACCACCTCGCCGTTGTAGACCCCAACCCGCCGGTCATCCGCCAAGGCCGGCTCGCCTGCCCCCGACCAACGTCTCCTCACCGCCGCTCAGTCAGCAGCGCCGTTCTGCCCATGACGGTGGAGACGAGGCATCGAGTCGCCGGAGTCCCAGCCCCTTGCGGCGCGGTCCGCCGTACAAGCTGCAACATCAGCTCGGCTCGGCTGCGATCGTCGACCTGCGGCCCGGCGAGAGTCATTTGTCGTGCGGCGCGATTCCCTGTGCCGAGCAGCATGATCGCGAGTCCGACGAGCACCCCACGTACTGGTGACTGCGGCTCACAGCTGCATTGCCGATGCCTCGTGCGACGGATCTGATGGCTGGTGCCTGGCGGCTGGCAGCTGGTACGCCGTAGCTACTGCGGTGTGCGTAAGGCTCGAGGAGGACGTTGGGCCTCGGCGGGCTAACTTTCTCCCCACGCCATTGAGGCGCCCGCCGCTTAGGGGACGACCCATCTGTCGAGCGGAAGTACAGCTCGTCAGCCGTCAGGAGCGAATACCGGCCGACGAGCGCGCCCCCTCTCAGCCACAGGCCCAAGCGGTCGTGCTCCCGTCAGAGCGACGGCAGCTGCGGGGACCGGACACCCGCATCTCCTGCCGCCCTCGCCAGCAGAGTGAACGCTCGCAGAAGGCGCTCGTAGTCAGGGTTGGCTGGTTCACATCGAGGCACCTGAGAGATCCGCTGAAGGCAGCTCGGAGATCGCTGAGGGAGTGGAGTTTACGCATCCGCCGACCACAGTCGCTCGCCCATCCACGCAGACGCTCCGGGATGGCGTGGCCGTAGGAGGTGATGCCTAGGCCGTGGGATCGGGAGGGAACGGTTGCCCGTATCCGGGGCGGCCCGAGCGATCCTGCTGCCGGCGACCCTTGTCGTCCCTGAATCCTTCGTCGTCCTTAGCCCTCGACGGTCGCTCCCGAGCGTCGTCGGCTCACGGTCCCGCTCGCCACATAGACCGCTCGCCTGGTCGACCGCTGCGGCTCGTCGACCGCTGCGGCCCGTCCACTGCTCGATTCGGGACCGTCGGCGCTGTCCGGCCACAGCTAGCGCGGCGAGGACATTCCGTCGACGGTCATCGGATCGACTCGACGATTAGGCCGTGGGCTTGTTGGGGTCCATGAGGGTGACGATGCGTTCGAGGTCGTCGATGGTGGCGAACTCGACAGTGATGCGACCCTTCGACTTTCCGAGGTCGACCTTGACGCGGGTCTCGAAGCGGTCGGAGAGGCGGTCGGCCAGGTCCACCAGGCGCGGGGCTACGGGCTTGTTGCGCCGACGGGCGGGAGTGGGCTCGTCGCCGTTCATGTCGCCCAGGGCGACGATCTCTTCGACGGTGCGGACGGACAGGCCCTCGGCGACGATGCGCTGAGCGAGGCGCTCGATAGCGTCGCCGCTCGGGAGGCCGAGTAGCGCGCGGGCGTGACCGGCTGAGAGGACACCGGCGGCTACGCGGCGCTGGACGCCGGCAGGGAGCTTCAACAGCCGGAGCGTGTTGGAGATCTGCGGGCGGGACCGACCGATGCGGCTCGCGAGAACCTCTTGTGTGCAGCCGAAGTCGTCGAGCATCTGCTGGTACGCAGCTGCTTCTTCGAGCGGGTTCAGCTGGCTGCGGTGCAGGTTCTCCAGGAGCGCGTCGCGGAGCATGACGTCGTCGGAGGTGTCCCGCACGATCGCGGGGATCGTCGTCAGGCCGGCGGCCTGGGTGGCGCGCCAGCGGCGCTCGCCCATGACCAGTTCGTACTTGTCGTCGTCGAGCCGGCGGACGACGATCGGCTGCAGGAGGCCGATCTCCTTCACCGAGTGGACGAGCTCTTCCATCGCCTCTTCGTCGAAGACGGAGCGCGGCTGCTTCGGGTTCGGGGTGATCTTCCCGACCTCGATCTCCGCGAACTCGGCGCCGGGAACCGCAGCCAACTCCGGACCGGGCTTCGCGATCGGCGGTGCGCCGGGGATCGAATGCGACTTACTACCGAGGGTCGGCGGAGTGCCGGGAGCGGGATTGCTGGGGATCAACGCACCCAGGCCCCGGCCGAGTCGGGTGTTCATCGGGCTCCCTCGAGGTTGTTCCGCATGGCGATCTCACGCGAAGCCTCCAGGTACGACAGTGCACCGGCCGAGGCCGGGTCGTAGGCGAGCACGGTCTGGCCGTGGCTCGGTGCCTCCGAGATCCGGACCGAGCGCGGGACGGCGGTCCGCAGTACCGCGTCCCGGAAGTGACCCCGAACCTCGGCAGCGACCTCACCGGCGAGCTTGGTACGGGCGTCGTACATGGTGAGCAGGATGGTGGAGACGTCGAGACCCGGGTTCAGGTGCGACTTCACCATGTCGATGTGGCGCAGCAACTGGGACAGACCCTCGAGCGCGTAGTACTCGCTCTGGATCGGAACCAGTACCTCGCGGGCTGCGGTCAGCGCGTTGACGGTCAGCAGACCGAGCGACGGCGGGCAGTCGATGAAGACATAGTCGTACTTCTCGCCGGCAGCCTCGGTCTCGGCCAGGTGCGCGTCCAGGACACGCTTCAGGCGGCTCTCCCGGGCCACGATGCTGACGAGTTCGATCTCAGCGCCGGCCAGGTCGATGGTTGCCGGGATCACCTGGATGCCGGGGTGCTCAGCACACGGCTGGAGCAGCTTGCTCAGCGGCTCGTTCTCGATGATCGCCTCGTAGACACCGGGGGTGCCTTCCGAGTGGTCGATGCCGAGAGCCGTCGAGGCGTTGCCCTGCGGGTCCAGGTCGATGACGAGGATCCGCGCGCCGTACAGCGCCAGGCCGGCGGCGACGTTCACCGTTGTGGTGGTCTTGCCGACGCCGCCCTTCTGGTTGGCGACGACGAAGACCCGGGTCTCGGCGGGCAGCGGGAACTCGCGGCCCATTGTGCGTCCTTCATTCACCAGCAGGGTCCGTTCGGTGGCGGCGGCGATCGGAGTCTCGAGAAGTCGTCGCTGAAGCTCGTCCGACGTGGCCCGCGCGGCGATCTGTGCGGCAGTCATAGCGCCCATTCCAATAGGTGCGGGACTTGGCCCGAAGAGGATGTCAGTGGGGGTTGGTGCGGGTCTGCCCCCAGCTTCATCCACAGGCCTCTGTGGACGAATCCCCGCGTAAGAGGGCAGTTTCGTGCGGTCGTCATCCACAGGCGGTGGAGACCCGGCAAGGTCCGTGTCGGCATCGACCAGGGACGCCGTTTCACGTGAAACGCCATCATCTCCCGAACTCACCGTTTCACGTGAAACGGGATCCGGCGTGGCTGGCGGAGTGAGATCGAGACCACTGGCCGCAGCGGCCCGAAGCCCCGCCCCATCAGCCGGCGGCCGATATCCAGGGCTACCCGCAGACGCTCCCCCGAAAGCGGAATCGGCCGGAGCGCCTTCCACAGGAGCCGCCGAACCCGAGTTCACAGAAGCTGCATCACCCGGGAGCTTGACCCCCGAGGAGGTGGCAACCGCTGGGAAGGCATCTGAGGGGACATCGTCCGAGGAGGTGCCGTCCGAGTTGTCGAGCGGCCCGCTGGCGTCCGGCGAGGTGGCGTCCGGGGAGGTGGCGTCCGGGGAGGTGGCATCCGAGGAGGTGGCATCCGAGGAGGTGGCATCCGAGGAGGTGGCGATCGGCCAGGCGGCGTCCAGTGATGGGGCGTCCGAGGGGATAGCAACAGGAGAGGTGGCGACCGGGGTTGTGGCCGAGGAAGAGGTGGCCCCCGCAGACGTCATCTCCGCGGACGTCATCTCCGCAGGGGCCGCCTCCGGAGAGGTAGTGCTGTTCGGGGCAACGCCATCTGGGGACCTCTGCCCCACCGGCGCCTCCGCGGGGAGCGCGTCGTCCGAGGCGAGCTCGGTGGAGGCCTCCACGAGGTCGGCGTCACCAGCGGCGACCACGAAGGGAGCAGCCACCGCCGGGGCCGGCTCGATGGGCGCAACCCCGGCGGGAGCAACGTCGGTGGGAGCGACCTCGGCCGCGGCAGCCTCAGAGGAGGCAGAGGAAGCGCCGTCTGCGTGGATCACATCCACAGGCGGGACGTCAGATGGAGTGCCCTCCACGCGAGCGGAATCCGTTGAAGTCGGCTCCGCGGTGGGGGCATCTGGGTGAGCGGTCGCGGACGCGGTCGCATCGCCGGACGCGGACTCACTGGAGGTGGCGTCTGCCTGGATGTCGCCTGCAGGGACCGCGTCTCCAGGAGCAGCGTCCACAGGAACGACGTCCACAGGAGCGGCGTCTGCAGGAGCGGCGTCTGCACGGGCCGCGTCCACAGGAACGGCGTCCACAGAGGCGGCGTCCACAGGAGCGGCGTCCACAGAGGCGGCGTCTGCACGGGCCGCGTCCACAGGAGCGGCCTCGACGGGTGTTGCGTCTGTTGATGGCTGCTGCGCGGGACTTGCGTCCAAGAGAGCAGTCTCGGAGGAGGCCGCGTCGCTGCCTAGCGACTCTGCTGTACTGGCAGACCGGGATGTGGGGTCATCGGGCGACGCGCTCTCAATGCGAGCAGCGTCCGTCGGGATGACCTCCGTCGGGGCGTCTACAGAGACTCTGTCCGCCGGGGTGCTGTCCGCCGGGGCGACATGCGTGGGGGCGTCTACAGAGATGTTGTCGACGGAGGTGCTGTCTGCGGGGGCGGCCTCGGCGAGAGGGGATCCAGCCGGGGGTTCGGCGATGGTGACGGTGGTCGGGGAGGAGTCTGTTGGCCAGCCGATGCCTTGTGACTTGCTCGGTTGCCCGGTGCTCTTCTCGGGCCACCCGAGGGCACGACTCACCAACCCACTCACCTCCTGTGCCGTTTACCTGATGCTGATCGGCCGCCCCGGGATCCCCCTGCAGCACGTCCGGCCACAATACTCACGACAGTCGTCGGCTGGGCCAGTTCATCCGTGCCGAGTTGATGAATGTGCCAGAGCTCGGCTCCGAGGGCCGACAACTCGTCTTCGGAGGCCTCCAACTCCTCCTCCGCGGACGAGCCTTTCATCGCCAGCATCAGTCCCCCTTCGGCACACAGCGGCAGGCACCACCCCGCCAGTTTGCCCAACGGCGCAACTGCCCGCGAAGTCACTACGTCGTACGACGCCCGGGGCAGATCCTCGGCCCGGGCTCGGACCACCGTGGCGTTCTCGAGCTGGAGTGCCTCGACCGCTTCGTCCAGGAACGTCGTACGGCGCAGCAGGGGTTCGACCAGGTCGATGTGCAGATCGGGACGGACGATCGCGAGCACGATGCCGGGCAGGCCGGCACCGGTGCCGATGTCGGCCACCGAGGCGTCCTCGGGGATCAGGCGTTCGAGGACGGCACAGTTCAGGAGGTGCCGGTCCCACAACCGGGGTACCTCGCGCGGGCCGATCAGGCCGCGCAGGGTGCCTTCGGTGGCCAGCAGTTCGGCATAGGCCGCAAGCGGCGCCGCCGCCCGTGGATAAAGGTTCTCCACGAGCGGCGGCGTTTCACGTGAAACGGAATCGGAATCGGTCATGCGGGCTGGACGACCACGCGGCGCCGGGGCTCCTCGCCCTCGGACTCGCTGGTCAGGCCGGCGGCGGCCACCACGTCGTGGACGACCTTGCGCTCGAACGGCGTCATCGGGTCGAGCTTGACCGCGGCGCCGGAGGCCTTCACCTCGTCGACGGCCTTGCGGCCGACCTCTTCCAGCTCCGACTTCCGATTGGCCCGGAAGTTCGAGACGTCCAGCATCAGCCGCGACCGCTCACCGGTCTCCCGGTAGACGGCCAGCCGGGTCAGCTCCTGCAGCGCCTCCAGGACCTTGCCGTTCTCACCGACCAGGTTCTTCAGGTCCGCGCCGACGATCGACACCGCGGCCCGATCGCCGTCGATGTCCATATCGATGTCGCCGTCCAGGTCGGCGATGTCGAGCAGTTCCTCGAGGTAGTCGGCAGCGATGTCGCTCTCCGCCTCCAGGGCCTTCAGTCGGTCCGCAGCGGTCGGCTTCGCCGACTCGGTGTTCTCCAGGCCGTCGCTCACGGCAACTCCTTCATCATGTCGAGGCCCGCCCCACGGGGACCCAGGGTCAATCGCAACAAGGGCACAGCAGCAAGCTCAGCGGCAGGCGCAATCAGCGCGAGCCCGGCTTCTTCTGGGCGGCCCGGCGCTGCGCGGCGGTCTTCGCCGCGGGCTGGCGCTTGGCGCCCGATCCCTTCTTGCCGGCCGGCTGCTTCTTCGCAGCACCGGCCTGAGGCTTCTTGGCAGCGTTCTGCTGCGGGGTGCTCGACGTCGGCGCGTCCGCGGCCTGGCCGTTGGACGAGGCGGCCGGCTCACCCGCGACAGGACCGGTCTTACGGTCGCTGCGCGACTGGCGCTTCGGCTGCTGGCGCTGACCCGGACGACGGTCGGTCAGGGTGTCGCCCTCGGCATCGCCGGCACCGGCCAGGCCCTCGTCGGCCGGACGGCCGGCGCGCTTGTTGTGCTCACGCTTGCGGGCCTCCATGGCGTCGTACGCCGGAGTGCCGGGCGCCGGGTTGCGGCGGATGACGTAGAACTGCTGGCCCATCGTCCACAGGTTCGAGACGAACCAGTAGATGAGCACACCGATCGGGAAGTTGAAGCCACCGATCAGGAAGAACACCGGGAAGACGTAGAGCATGATCTTCTGCATCTGCGCCGCCTGGCCCTCGAGGGCCTCCTTCGGCATGTTCTTGCGCATCAGCTGCAGCTGGGTGGTGAACATCGTCGCCGTCATCAGGATGATCAGCACGATCGCGACGATCTTGACGTTGCCGGCGCCGTCGCCGTTCGCCTTCAGGAAGGTCTGCGAGATCTCAGCACCGAAGATCTTCGCGTGCTGCAGCGAGTCGACGTGCGACTTCATGATCTCGCTGTGCCACTGGCCCTTGGCCGCGTAGTCCAGCACCCGGAAGAGCGCCAGGAAGATCGGCGACTGCAGCAGCAGCGGCAGGCACGAGGAGAACGGGTTGGTCCCGGTCTCCTTGTACAGCTTCATCATTTCCTGACCGAGCTTCTCCCGGTCATGGCCGTACTTCTTCTGCAGCTCCTTCATCTTCGGCTGCAGCAGCTGCATGTTCCGGCTGGAACGGATCTGCCGCACGAACAGCGGGATCAGCAGCGTCCGGATCACGATGGTCAGGCCGGCGATCGACAGCGCCCAGGCCCAGCCGCCGTCCGGGTCGAACACGTGGCCGAGCAGCCAGTGCCAGCCGACGAGCAGCGCCGAAACGGCCCAGTACAACGGCGTCATCACCGTGTTGAACAGGCCCACAAGCCCGTCCCACAAGGCGAATCCGGGGATCAAACCGGGGATGGCCAGAAGCGTCACTCAAGCACCTCGCTGCACAGGCCCGGCGTCGGCCGACGGTCCGGGCTGGTTGGCGGAGAGGGACTCTCCGCGGTGGTCGACATCTGTGGGTGGAACGGGGTCGTAGCCGCCGGGGTTCCACGGGTGGCAGCGGGCGAGTCTCCTCGCCGCCAGCCAGCTACCGCGCACCGCACCGTGGCGCTCGACCGCCTGGAGGGCGTACGCCGAACAACTCGGGTAGAACCTGCACACCTGCCCGTACAGCGGGCTGATCAACAGCCGATACAGCTTCAGAAAACCGATGATCCCGGCCTTGACCGGGTTGCGCAGCACGAGACCGATCCTCATCCTGCACCGGACAACCTGCGCAGCGCGCCGTCGACGTCCGCCACCAGTTCGTCGTACGACGCCGAGGCCGACGACGGAAGGGCACGGACGACGGTCAGGCTGCCGGCCGGAAGCTCCGGAAGACGGGATGCCATCACGGCGCGCAGACGGCGATGGACCCGGTTCCGCAGAACCGCGTTGCCCACCGCCTTGTTCACCACGAATCCGACACGAGCGGGTTCGGGCCGGAGGCTGTCCGGACCGGACCAGGGCAACAGATGAACCACCACCGCGCGCCGTCCCGCTCGCCGGCCACTACGGACGGCGCGACGGAACTCGTCGGACCGGCGTAACCGGTTCGACGCAGGCAACACGGGGTGGTCACCGTCGAAGGGTCGCTCAGGCCGCGAGGCGCTGGCGGCCCTTGCCCCGACGGGCGGCGATGATGGCGCGACCCGCACGGGTACGCATCCGAAGACGGAAGCCGTGCTTCTTGTGCCGGCGACGGTTGTTCGGCTGGAACGTCCGCTTGCTCACTGGAATGACTCCGGTTACTCGAGAACTCGATGGTCGGCAGCTCCAGGGATCGGAGCTACCGCTGATGCGGTCCTGCACGCCATCGGAATCCTGAGGTGGTCCCGCCGGGAGCGCAGCACGAAAGGGCCGGTTCAACACCGACCGATCCACGGTACGTGGGCGCCTGTGGACAGGTCAAACCAGGTATCCCCAGAATTATCCACAGGCCCTGTGGACAGAATAGTGGATGGCGGTGGAAATCCCCCGTCGTCACACAGTGATCAGACTGATCACCAACTGCAACCACGCACCATGACTACGCTCCGGCGTCCACCCGACACGCCGCAGGTTGCCCCCAATTTGCACTTCATAGCCTGTGGATGACGGCTTGAAGCAGCGTGGGCAGACTTGTTAGCGTCAGCCCCTCACACCAGAGGTCCTGCCTCCGTCATCGGTAACCAACCCGATCCAGCCGTCGTTCACAACTGTGGACAACCGTGTGGACAGTGCGGTGTCGGGTCCAAGGTCGCGCCACCGGATCAGCACCCCGGAGGGCACCGGCCACCGCAGCGATGGAATTCGGGGAGCAACGCGTGGTCGAGGACCATTCCGCCGGTACTGAGTACACGGCGGCGGACTACACAGGAGTGGACCAACCTGAGGACAAGTACCGCCGCGACGGCGAGCCGCCGCTGAACCGGTACACCCTCGGCTCCGACGAACAGCCCGGTACGACGAGCGCGGACCTGCGCCCCGAACCCAGCACCGACTTCCGCTCCGAACTCCCAACGGCTCCCACCCCGGACCAGCTCGACTTCCTGGTTCCCCCGCCGGCCGTACGCCGACGTGCCCCGCAGCCGGAGCCCCGGCAGGAGAACCACCTCAGCCCGTCGCTCCCGATCCCGATGCCCGAGCCGCTGGAACCGCGGTACAACCCGGCCTCCGTCTACCGCACCGAGCTCGAGCGCGCAGCCACCGAGCTGCCGACCAGTACGTCGTACTTCGCTCCCGCCCCGCCGGTCTCCAGTTCGAGCTGGCGCACCGACCAGACCGCGAGCTGGAACAGCGGCCAGTACCACCCCGAGCCGGAAGACGAACCGGTTCGCGATGAGCAGCCGTCGTACAGCCGGCCCGAGCCTGCACCCGAGCGTCCGATCGAGCCTCCGGTGGAGCGTTCTGTAGAACGAGTCGCCGAGCAGCAGCCGATCCACCAGACGCCGGAGCCCCACACGCCGAGCGCACCACTGAACCCACCCCAGAGCGCACCACAGCAAGAAGCGAGTGCAACACCTGGCGCGACACCGAACACGGCACCCGACTGGGGTGTCAGCGGTGGACCGGCCTCCGGGCCGATGCGGAACGAAGGTGATGGACGTGCAGAGGCCGACAACACCATCCCGAGCAACCCAGCCCCAGCCCAGGTCGCTGCCCCAGTCGCTGCCCAGGCTCCGGTCGCTCCCCCGGCTCCCCGGGTCGAGGCACCGGTGCGCGCCGAAGTGGCTGCACCCGTGATGGATCTCGGTGACGCGTGGAACCGGGTGCTGGCAGGCCTGCCGCCGAACCAGCGCGCCTGGCTGACCAACTCGCGCCCGGTCACGCTGCACGAGAGCACCGCCATCGTCGCCGTACCTGATGACTTCACCCGTGGTCAGTTGGAGACGCGGCTGCGGCCCGACCTCGAGCGGATCCTGTCCGAGAGCTTCGGCCGGGACATCCGCATCGCCGTCACTGTCGACCCGTCCCTTGACCCGGAGCTGCAGCCGCAGGCACCGCCGGCGCCGGTCGTCCGGGAGCCGATGCGGACCGAGGGTTCGTACCAGCCGACCATCCAGTCCGCGCTGACCTATCCGGACCAGAGCCACCAGCAGCCCTACGCCCAGCCGACGCAGCAGCCGATGACGCAACCGCGTCAGGACCAGGCGCCGACGTACGAACAGCAGCAGCCCGCCGCACAGCAGTACGCACCGCAGCCGAACCAGCCGTTCGGTCAGCCGGCACAGCAGCCGTTCGGCCACCAGTCCGGTCCAGACAGTCGGCCTCCGGGTGCACCGGCACCGGCCCAGCCGGCCACCGAGGCACAGGGCGAGGCGCGACTCAATCCGAAGTACACGTTCGAGACCTTCGTCATCGGTAGTTCGAACCGGTTCGCACACGCGGCCGCCGTCGCCGTCGCCGAGGCACCGGGCAAGGCGTACAACCCGCAGCTGATCTACGGAGACTCCGGTCTGGGCAAGACGCACCTCTTGCACGCGATCGGCCACTACGTCCGCAGTCTCTACACCGGGGCCCGCGTCCGGTACGTGTCGAGCGAAGAGTTCACCAACGACTTCATCAACGCGATCCGCGACGACAAGGCATCCCAGTTCCAGCGCCGGTATCGAGATGTCGACGTTCTGCTGATCGACGACATCCAGTTCCTCGAGGGCAAGATCCAGACCCAGGAGGAGTTCTTCCACACCTTCAACACCCTGCACAACGCGAACAAGCAGATCGTCATCAGCTCCGACCGGGCGCCGAAACGCCTCGAGGCGCTGGAGGACCGGCTGCGGAACCGGTTCGAGTGGGGACTGATCACCGACATCCAGCCGCCCGACCTCGAGACCCGGATCGCGATCCTGCGGAAGAAGGCGGCGACCGAGCGGCTGACCGCGCCGCCCGAGGTGCTGGAGTTCATCGCGTCGAAGGTGCAGACCAACATCCGTGAGCTCGAGGGCGCACTGATCCGGGTCACCGCGTTCGCCAGCCTGAACCGGCAGCCGGTCGACCTGAGCCTGGCCGAGATCGTGCTGAAGGACCTGATTCCCGAAGGCAGCAAGCCCGAGGTGACGGCCAGCATGATCATGGGCCAGACCGCCTCGTACTTCGGTCTGTCGATCGACGACCTGTGTGGATCCAGCCGGAGCCGGGTGCTGGTGACGGCCCGGCAGATCGCGATGTACCTGTGCCGCGAGCTGACCGACCTGTCGCTGCCGAAGATCGGGCAGCAGTTCGGCGGCCGCGACCACACCACGGTCATGCACGCCGAACGAAAGATCCGGCAGTTGATGTCCGAACGGCGCTCGGTCTTCAACCAGGTGACCGAGCTGACGAACCGGATCAAACACCAGGCGAAACAGCAGTAGGCAACGCCACCGATCGGGCACACAGGTTGGGGACACAGCTGTGGAAAACTGTGGGAAACCTCGGTGTGTGTTGTGGACGCCCTGTGGGGACAGAAAAGTTCATCCACGGCCGTCAACAGACGAAGCGGTGGTCGTCCACACGGCGTACACAGGCCAATTCGGTGTCTGACCTGCGAAGTCTCCGGTTTCCCACAGGATCCACAGGTGCTAAGAACCTTATGGAACCTGTAGAGGAATCTGAGTCCACAAATTGAACGAACGGCCCAACCTGGGGAAAACCTCGTCTCGCGTCGATTGCCGAGACCTGTCAGGCTGGGTCCCCCGCACCACCCACAGACCCCTTCAGCCGATGCAGACGCGACCCGCCCGAAAGCGCCACGTCATCCCCGATGGGCAAACACCACCCGTGCACGTGGCAGGATCTGCCTGGCACCCAGCCGAATCAGGAGGCACCCCGCGGTGAAGTTTCGCGTCGAGCGCGACGTACTGGCCGAGTCGGTGGCCTGGGCCGCGCGTAGCTTGCCCAGTCGTCCGAGCGTTCCGATCCTTGCCGGCCTACTGGTCGAGGCCGGGGACGGACAGATCACCCTGTCCGGCTTCGACTACGAGACCTCGGTCCGCGTCACCGTGCCCGCACAGGTGGCCGACACCGGCAAGTGCCTGATCTCCGGCCGGCTCGTCGCCGACATCTCCAAGAGTCTTCCGAACCAGCCGGTGGACTTCTCCGTGGACGGCGCGAAGGCACAGGTCACCTGTGGCAGCTCGCGGTTCACGCTCCAAACGCTTCCCACAGAGGAATATCCGGCTTTGCCGGACCTCCCGGCGGCCAGCGGCACCATCAAGGCCGACGTCTTCGCGCAGGCGGTCTCGCAGGTGGTCACCGCGGCCGGCCGTGAGGACACTCTCCCGGTGCTGACCGGTGTGCGGGTCGAGATCGAGGGATCCACGATCTCGCTGCTCGCGACCGACCGCTACCGGCTGGCCATCCGCGAGCTCGAGTGGAACCCCGAGTCCCCCGACGCCTCGGCCGCCGCACTGGTGCCGGCCCGCGTGCTGTCGGAGACCGCCAAGGCGATGACCGGTTCGGACGTCACGGTCTCGCTGGCTGCCCCGGGTTCGGGTGACGGCATCGTCGGCTTCGAGGGCGAGGTGTCCGGGGGCAACCGCCGGGCCACCACCCGGTTGCTCGACGGCGAGTTCCCGAAGGTCCGCGGCATCATCCCGACCGACGCCGCGATCGCGACCCGGGTCCGGATCGAGACCGCCGTACTGGTCGAGGCCGTCAAGCGCGTCGCCCTGGTCGCCGAGCGGAACGCTCCGGTCCGGCTGACCTTCGCCGAGGACAGCGTGACGCTGGACGCCGGCAGCGGTGACGAGGCACAGGCTTCGGAGTCGATCGAGGCCCGCGTCGTCGGCGAACCGGTGACGGTCGGCTTCAACCCGACGTACCTGCTCGACGGCCTCGGCGCGATCGGTACGCCGGTTGCTCACCTAGCGTTCACGCAGGCCACCAAGCCGGCCGAGCTGACCGGCGTGCGAGACTTCGAAGGTGACCCGATCAGCGAGTTCCGGTACGTGCTGATGCCGGTCCGCCTGAACAGCTGAACGCCAACAGAACAAGGGGATTCACGATGGAGCTCGGCCTTGTCGGTCTCGGCAAGATGGGCGGCAACATGCGCCAGCGGATCCGCAACGCTGGTCACACGGTTGTCGGCTTCGACCACAACCAGGAGATCTCCGACGCGACGGACCTGGCCGACATGGTCGGCAAGCTGACCGCGTCCGACCAGCCGAAGGTCGTCTGGGTGATGGTGCCGGTCCAGGCCATCGACCCGGTCGTCACCGAGCTGGCCGAGCTGCTCTCCCCCGGCGACATCGTGATCGACGGCGGCAACAGCCGCTGGACCGATGACACCCGCCGGGCCGCGCAGCTGGCCGAGAAGGGCATCAAGTTCGCCGACTGCGGCGTCTCCGGCGGTGTCTGGGGCCTGGAGAACGGCTATGCGTTGATGTGCGGCGGCGAGAAGGACACCATCGCCACCGTGATGCCGGTCTTCGAGGCGCTCAAGCCTGAGGGCGAGTTCGGTTTCGTGCACGCCGGCAAGGTCGGCGCGGGCCACTTCTCGAAGATGGTCCACAACGGCATCGAGTACGGGATCATGCAGGCCTACGCCGAGGGCTACGAGCTGCTCGAGGCCGCGGACATCGTCGACAACGTGCCGGAGGCGTTCCGCTCCTGGCGCGAGGGCACGGTGATCCGGTCCTGGCTGCTCGACCTGCTGGTCAACGCACTCGAGGACGACACCCACCTGGAGAAGATCCGCGGGTACGCCGATGACTCCGGCGAAGGTCGCTGGACCGTCGAGGCCGCGATCGACCACGCCGTACCGGTGCCGGCCATCGCGGCGGCGCTGTTCGCGCGGTTCGCGTCCCGGCAGGACGACTCGCCGGCGATGAAGGCGATCGCCGCGATGCGCAACCAGTTCGGTGGGCACGCCGTGAAGGGTGCCGACGCGGCCGACCCGTCGTACGCGACGCCACCGGTCCAGCACTGAGGTGTATGTCACCGCCCTGGGTCTGCTCGACTTCCGGTCCTACCAGCAGGCGGAGGTCGAGCTCGCTCCGGGCGTGACGGCCTTCGTCGGGCCGAACGGGCACGGCAAGACCAACCTGGTCGAGGCGATCCACTACACCGCGACCCTCGGTTCGCACCGGGTGGCGACCGACGCACCGCTGGTGCGGGCCGGCGCTCCCCGGGCGATCGTGCGGACCGAGATCCGTAGCCAGTACGACCGCGACGTCGTGGTCGAGCTGGAAATCAATCCTGGGAAGGCAAACCGGGCCCGGATCAACCGCTCGCCGGTACCGCGGCCACGAGAAGTGCTCGGGTTGCTCCGGACCGTGTTGTTCGCGCCGGAGGATCTCGCGCTGGTGAAGGGCGACCCGTCGGAACGGCGGCGGTTCCTCGACGAGCTGCTGACCCTGCGAGCGCCGCGGATGGCCGGCGTACGGGCTGACTACGACCGGGTGCTCAAGCAGCGGAACTCCTTGCTGCGCAGCGCTTCGCAGGCCCGTCGGCAGAATCGGTCCAGCTCCGCCGAGGCACAGCTGCGCACGCTCGAGGTGTGGGACTCGAACCTGGCGCGGACCGGTTCGGAGTTGCTGGCCACGCGGTTGGAGCTGCTGGAAGCGCTGCGTCCGTTGACAGCCGACGCGTACGACGCCGTTGCCCGGGGCAAGGGTGATGCGCGGCTCGAGTACAAGTCGTCGATCCCGCTCGAGCCCGGTGTCACCTCCCGCGAGCAACTCGCCGAGGTCCTGCTCGCCACGGTGCACGAGAAGCGGCAGGACGAACTCGACCGTGGGGTGTCGCTCGTCGGCCCGCACCGCGACGACGTCGTACTGGGTCTTGGGGACTTGCCCGCGAAGGGGTATGCGAGTCACGGTGAGTCCTGGTCGTATGCGCTCGCGCTGCGACTGGCGTCGTACGAGCTGCTGCGGGCGGACGGGGGTGAACCGGTGCTCATCCTGGACGACGTGTTCGCCGAGCTCGACACCAGTCGCCGCGATCGGCTGGCCGAGCTCGTCGCCCCGGCTGAGCAGGTACTGGTCACCGCTGCGGTCGGCGCGGACGTGCCCGCCGAGCTCAGTGGAGTGCGCTTCGACGTCGGCGACGGGACCGTCCGTCGTGCCTGAACCCCGGAATTCCTCTGAGAGCGACGACGAGAGCGCCGTCGCTCCGGAGTTGCCGGAGGAGGACGAGCACGACAAGCAGGGACTGGACCTGGCGAAATCGCTCGCGGGCCGGCTCAAGCAGCAGGCGGCGAACGGCGGTTTCAAGCCGGTCAAGCGCCGCCGCCGGCCGCGCATCGAGGGCGCGCAGATCAGCAGCGCGCGCCCCGACGACCGGGACCCGCAGAAGCTGACCAACACGCTCGGCCGGCTGATGCGCGACCAGGGCTGGGAGGTCGACGTCGCCGTACACGGCGTGATGGCTCGCTGGCCCACCATCGTCGGCCCCGAGACGGCGCAGCACTGCACGCCGGAGTCCTACGAGAACAACATCCTGACCGTCCGGACGTCGTCCACCGCCTGGGCCACGCAGCTCAAGCTCCTGGCCCCCGACCTGGTACGACGCCTCAACGCCGAACTAGGTGAAGGCACCGTCACCGCGGTCAACGTCCAAGGGCCCCACGCCCCCAGCTGGCGTCGCGGCCCCCGCACAGTCCGCGGCGGCCGCGGCCCCCGAGACACCTACGGCTGACCACCCCGTTCAAGTTCCAGGGCGCTTGTCGGACCTGGGATGACCTAGGATCGGGCGCGATGCGCACCCTGGTCGATGGCTTCCGCGAGATGGTCCAGCTGATCGGAGACACGTTCCGGCTCTGGTGGCGGAACCTGCTGCCTCTGACCACCTGGTGGTTGGTGGGGTATGCAGGCTTCAAGGCCTGTACTCGAGCCGCGGTGTGGCTGGACGAGCATTCGCACGGGAGCCTGGGCGTCGGCGTCTTCGCGGTGGGTGTGCTCATCCAGATCACCGCGTCGATCGGCATGATCCGGACCTGCGCGAGCTCGCTGTACCGGTGGCGCGACGCGGCCCGGAACAAGTCCGAGGAGACGTCGGACCCGACGCAGCAGGGTTTCCTCGAGTTGATCGCGGTCACGCTGCTGCCGCTGGTCGCGGTGTGGTCGGCGTGGGGCTTCCTCGAGGGCCAGGTCACGGAGCTGTCGACGAGCAACAGCGTCGAGCGCGGTCTGCAGGCGGGATCCGCGTTCTTCGAGCTGAACAACGGCGCCTGGCACAAGTACCTGCCGGCGATCGTCATTCTGCTGGTACTGCGGCGAGCCCTGCAGGCGGTGGACGACAAGTGGCCGAGCCGGCCGGTGAAGTTCGCGCAGGTCTGGGCGGAGTCCTTCTTCCTGCTGCTCACCGTCGTCGTGTCCTCCTACGCGATCGACGACGGCAAGAACTGGTTCCGCGAGCGCAACTTCTGGTACTGGTCGGTGGACTGGTGGGACGGCTGGAAGGATTTCTGGGCCAACATCAAGATTCCGCTGCCGGCCGGGATCGAGTTCCTCTGGGGCTTCACCTGGGAGACGCTCTGGCCGCTGTTCAAGCTGGGCGTCGCCGAACCACTGACCTGGCTGGCGATCACGACCGTGGTGTTCGGGCACCGGGTGCTGTCGAGCAAGGGCGTGTTCACGGGCACCCGGCTGGAGCGACGGTTCGGTGGCCGGGTCGCACCGGACGCGCCGCAGCCGAACCGGTTCGTTGCCCTGACCAACAAAGCACCGGATCTCGTGCTCGGCGGGTTCCGGGAGAAGTTCTACCCGACGCTGAACGCGTTCCGGCTGCTGGTCCGGGTCGGTCCGGTCTTCCTCGGTGTGGTCTGCATGCTCTACACGGTCTGGCTGCTCGGCGACGACTGGCTGTTCGTGCTGATCCAGCGCGCGATCGGGATCCACGGCCAGCGCTGGGGTCTGATGAACCACGAGATCGCCGACCTGATCCGCAGCCTGATCTTCGAGCCGATCCGGATCGCCTTGCTGGCGGCGGCGTTCGACCTGTGCATCTCGGTCGGCAGCGATCGCCGTGCCGAGATGGCCGCGGCGCGGAAGACCGCCGTACCGGTCCCGGCCTGAACCCTCAGAGGGTGATCAGGAACCGCTCGTAGTCGTCGCGGTTGGTGACCAGCAGACCCTGCAGGTGCGGCACGGCCTCCTGGGGTACGACGAAGATCTGCGCGAGCTTGTTCGCCTTGTTCCGGACCATCGGGTGGTCGTCGTCGGAGCAGGTCGTCGGTACCGGGAAGTCGAAAGCGTTCGTCGGCGCCCAGATGTTCCCGCGGTCGTCGCGCAGGCTCGTGCCGCACAGGAAGCCGCCGTCCTCCAGCCGCAGGCCGTCCAGCGGGGTGACCCGCACCTGGGCGACGATGATGACCGCGCCGGCCGGCCGGAGGACCGAGATCTGCTTGCCCTTGGCATCGACCAGCCGGGTGTAGACGGTCATCGAGTCGAGTTGCCAGCCGACCTTGCCGATGGTGACCGGCCCCTTGGCGACGACCTGCTGGATCGCACCCTCGTTGAAGTTCTGCTCGGGGTCGCCGAGGTAGCTCCTCAGCATCAGGAAGCAGCTGGTCGCCAGCAGCACCAGCAACAACGAGATCTGGGCCGCCAGCCGGGCGACGCGGCTCGTATCCTTCATGAAGCCACCCGGACATCCTGCTTGGGGAGCACGTACTGAGCCACGGCGCCGTCCAGCAGCCGCTGCGCGCTCTCGGGACCAGGGATGCCGAGATCGACCGACACCTTGCGGTTCAGCACGTTCCAGAACTGCTGTGGTTTGACGTTCAGGGTGAGGCCTTCGAGCTGGGTCGGGTCGACTTCGAACACGATCGCGCCGGAGGTCGTGAAGCCCGCGGCTCCGAACTCGATGCCCGAGTACGTCAGCCCGATCGGTGCGTAGGTCGCATCCCCGTTCGAGGTCAGCGAGGGCAGGGGACTGTCCGGCTTCTCGACGCCGGCCGTGCTCTCCCACTCCAGCGCGACGAACACCCCGTTGGTCTCGATCGGCTTGTCGTCCGACGAGGAGTTGGCGTCGAGCACCGACTTGGCCAGTTGCATCCGGACGATGGTCAGCGACGCCTCCTTGCCGAACCGCAGCGGCTGACCGATGGTGCCCTTGCTGATCTCGATGTTCTGTTCGTCGAACACATGGTCGGGGGTGGCCAGGCGGGTCAGGCCGCCGATCAGGACGAAGAGGACGCCGACCAGGATGGTCGCGGGGCGGTAGAGCTTCACTCCTAGTTCTCCTCGTCCTTGATCACGACGGTCGGCTTCAGCCGGACCACGGCCGCTGCCTCGGGCGAATGCCAGTACGGGTCCTCGTCGGCGCCGAGCAGTCCGTTGTCCGAGATGTACTGCTCGGCGAGGATGCCGACCTCGATCTGGTCCGCGCTGAAGTCCGGCTCGATCTCGAACTTGGTGAAGCAGCTCTCCGGCGGCAGCCCGTAGACGATCACCCAGCCGATCTCGCCCCGGCAGGTGGCGCCGTTCGACTTCACCAGGTCCTTGCCACCGCCGGGGACCAGCCGGACCAGGTCGCCGTTGAGGTAGACGCTCCGCTTGTCCTCGGTGTCGATGTTGCGCAGCTCGAAGTAGACGAGCAGTTCGGCCTTGGCCGCGGAGTACTCGGTCTTGGGCTCGCGGACGATCTCGGCCTTGCTGAAGCTGTACTCCCAGCGGCCGGCGGTGACGGTGGCCGGCGCGTCGGCGGTGACGATCAGGGTCGGCACCGAGCGACCGGTCTTCTCCTTCCACCCGCCGGTGGCCAGCACCAGCAGGGCCAGGACGACGACGGCCGCGATGACGATCAGCCAGATCCGTCGATGCCGCCGGATCACCCGGTCGGCGATCAGGTCGTCGATGACGTCGTCGAGACTCTCCACGGCAGCGATCCTAAGGGGCGGCGGGTGCGCGCGGGGCGGTCTGGACCGGTCCGGACCCGGCGCCGCCGTACCGGGTCAGTGGTGAAACTGCCGGAGGCCACTGAGCGCCCGTGAGCGCTTTCCGGCCCCCCACCCGCGAGAGGGGACATGGCGAGGAGGGCGAAAAGACGCCCTGAGGTGAGTTTCGGGCGGCTGGTGGCAGGTTCTGCCTTGGTCGACGGGTAAGATAGACCGTGTACGACGAGCTGCGCCCCTGACAACACTGTAGTGGCCGCTCCCACTGTGCAGTGACAGGGCCGCGATGCCTCGCGAACGCGGGGTCCGAGGAGGACAACAGCCGGTGACCGACGAGCCGACCGAGATCGACGAAACAACGTCCGCAGAGGACACCGGCAGCCAAGCGCAAGGCATCGAAGAAGAAGCACTACTGACCGAGATCCAGTCCAGCGTCGTCGAGAAGGAATACGACGCGAGCGCGATCCAGGTCCTTGAAGGGCTCGACGCGGTCCGCAAGCGCCCCGGTATGTACATCGGGTCCACCGGTGAGCGGGGTCTGCACCACCTGGTCTACGAGGTGGTCGACAACGCGGTGGACGAGGCGCTGGCCGGGTTCTGCGACAAGATCATCGTCACCCTGCTGCCCGACGGCGGCGTCCGGGTCGTCGACAACGGCCGTGGTATCCCGGTCGGCATCGTCGAGTCCGAGGGCAAGCCGGCGGTGACCGTCGTACTGACCGTCCTGCACGCCGGTGGCAAGTTCGGCGGCGGCGGGTACAAGGTCTCCGGTGGTCTGCACGGCGTGGGTGTCTCCGTCGTGAACGCGCTGTCCAACCGGCTGCAGGTCGACGTCCGCACGGGCGGCAAGGCCTACACCCAGACGTTCACGATCGGTGTCCCCGACGAGGACCTGGCCGAGGTCGGTACGGCGGACTCCACCGGCACCACGATCACCTTCTGGCCGAGCCCGGACGTCTTCGAGACGACGGTCTACTCGTACGAGACGCTGACCACCCGCTTCCGCGAGTACGCGTTCCTGAACAAGGGCCTCGAGCTGGTCATCCGCGACGAGCGGCCGGACCACACCGAGGACGGCAACCCGGTCGAGCAGTCGTTCAAGTACGACGACGGCCTGGTCGACTACGTGAAGTACCTGACCGGCATCCGCGAGACCGTGCACCGCGACGTGATCGCGTTCGAGGCCGCCCAGGCCGACGGATCGCTGAGCCTCGAGGTCGCGATGCAGTGGAGCGGCTCCTTCCAGGAGTCGGTGCACACCTTCGCCAACACGATCAACACCCACGAGGGCGGCACCCACGAAGAGGGCTTCCGGGCCGCGCTCACCTCGCTGGTCAACTCGTTCGGCGAGGACCAGGGCATGATCAAGAAGAAGGAGGACAGGCTCACCGGTGACGACATCCGGGAGGGCCTGACCGCGATCATCTCGGTCAAGCTGGGCAACCCGCAGTTCGAGGGCCAGACCAAGACCAAGCTCGGCAATACCGAGGTCAAGGGCTTCACCCAGCGGGTCGTCAACGACCGGCTCGGTGCCTGGTTCGAGCAGAACCCGCAGGAGGGTCGCGAGATCATCCGCAAGGCCACCGCGGCCGCGAGTGCCCGGATCGCGGCCCGCAAGGCGCGCGACCTGGCCCGCAACCGCAAGGGTCTGCTGGGTGGCGGCGGACTGCCGGGCAAGCTGTCCGACTGCCAGTCGACCAACCCCGAAGAGTGCGAGGTCTACATCGTCGAGGGTGACTCGGCCGGTGGCTCCGCCAAGGGTGGCCGGGATCCGAAGTACCAGGCGATCCTGCCGATCCGGGGCAAGATCCTGAACGTCGAGAAGGCCCGGATCGACCGCGTCCTGCAGAACAACGAAGTACTGGCGATCATCTCCGCCCTCGGGACCGGCATCCACGAGGACTTCGACGAGGAGAAGCTGCGGTACCACAAGATCGTCCTGATGGCCGACGCCGACGTCGACGGTCAGCACATCCGCACGCTGCTGCTCACCCTGCTGTTCCGGTTCATGCGGCCGCTGATCGAGCGCGGTCACGTCTACGCCGCGCAGCCCCCGCTGTACAAGATCCGCTGGAGCAACGGCACCCCCGAGCTCGCCTACACCGAGCGCGAGAAGGACGGGCTGCTCGAGGCCGGCATCGAGGCGGGCAAGAAGCTGCCGAAGGACAACGCGATCCAGCGCTACAAGGGTCTGGGCGAGATGAACGCGCAGGAGCTGTGGGAGACCACGATGGACCCGGCCAACCGGGTGCTGCTGCAGATCACCCTGGACGACGCGGCCCGCGCCGACGAGACCTTCGCGACCCTGATGGGCGACGACATCGAGGCTCGCCGGAACTTCATCCAGCGCAACGCCAAGGACGTCCGGTTCCTTGACATCTGAGTGTGGCGGCGCCGCCGGTGCGGCGCCATCACCACTCCAGCGCCGACTTCAGCGACGTACGACGTCTGACACGAACGGGACGAGCATCAGATGACCGAGACCCCAGTTTCTCCTGGACACGACCGGATCGAGCCACTCGATCTGCAGACGGAAATGCAGCAGTCGTACCTCGACTACGCGATGGCCGTCATCGTCGGCCGCGCGCTGCCCGAGGTGCGCGACGGCCTGAAGCCGGTGCACCGGCGCATCCTCTACGCCATGTACGACGGCGGCTACCGGCCCGACCGCGGTTTCTCCAAGTGCTCGCGCATCGTCGGTGACGTGATGGGTCAGTACCACCCGCACGGCGACTCGGCGATCTACGACACCCTGGTCCGGCTGGCGCAGCCGTGGGTGATGCGGGCGCCGATGATCCAGGGCCAGGGCAACTTCGGTTCCCCGGGTAACGACCCGGCCGCCGCGATGCGGTACACCGAGTGCCGGCTCGCCCCGCTGGCGATGGAGATGGTGCGCGACATCGACCAGGAGACGGTCGACTTCCGCCCCAACTACGACGGCCGCTCGCAGGAGCCGGTGATCCTGCCCAGCCGGTTCCCGAACCTGTTGGTGAACGGCTCGGCCGGCATCGCGGTCGGCATGGCGACGCAGATCCCGCCGCACAACCTGCGCGAGGTTGCCGCCGCGGCCCAGTGGTGCCTGGAGCACCCGGACGCCACCCAGGAAGAGGTCCTGGCGGCGTGCATGGAGAACATCAAGGGCCCGGACTTCCCGAACGGCGCGCTGATCGTCGGGTACAAGGGCATCGACGACGCCTACCGCACCGGCCGTGGTTCGGTCACGATGCGCGCGGTCGTCGACATCGAGGAAGACGCCAAGGGCCGGACCAGCCTGGTCGTCAGCCAGCTGCCGTACATGGTCAACCCGGACAACCTGGCGCAGAAGATCGCCGAGCTGGTGAACACCGGCAAGATGACCGGGATCGCCGACATCCGTGACGACACCTCGTCGCGGACCGGTCAGCGCCTGGTGATCGTGCTCAAGCGGGACGCCCAGCCGCGCGTCGTCCTGAACAACCTCTACAAGCACACGCAGCTGCAGGACACCTTCGGCTGCAACATGCTCGCGCTCGTCGACGGTGTCCCGCGCACGCTCAGCCTGGACCTGTTCATCACGCACTGGATCGACCACCAGATCGAGGTCATCCAGCGCCGTACCCGCTATCGCCTGCGCGAGGCCGAGAAGAACGCGCACATCTTCCGTGGATACGTGAAGGCGCTGGACGCGCTGGACGAGGTCATCGCCCTCATCCGCCGCAGCCCGGACGTGGAAGAGGCGCGCCAAGGCCTGATCAGCCTGCTGGAGATCGACGAGATCCAGGCCCAGGCGATCCTCGACATGCAGCTGCGCCGGCTGGCCGCCCTGGAGCGGCAGAAGATCGTCGACCGGCTGAACGAGCTCGAGGCGATCATCGCCGACCTCGAGGACATCCTGGCCGACCCGGTCCGGCAGCGGAACATCGTCCGCGACGAGCTGGCCGAGATCGTCGAGAAGTTCGGCGACGACCGTCGTACCGAGATCATCGCCGCCGACGGCGACCTGTCCGTCCAGGACCTGGTGCCGGACGAGGACGTGGTCGTCACGATCAGCCGCGGTGGGTACGCCAAGCGCACCAAGACCGACCTCTACCGCACCCAGAACCGCGGCGGTAAGGGCGTGCGCGGCGCGACGATGCGGGCCGAGGACGAGATCGGCCACTTCTTCACCACCACGAACCACCACTGGATGCTGTTCTTCACCACCAAGGGCCGGGTCTACCGGGCCAAGGTGTGGCAGCTGCCCGAGTCGGCGCGCGACGCCAAGGGTTCGCACGTCGCCGGCCTGCTCTCGTTCCAGCCGGACGAGGAGATCGCGCAGGTCCTGACGCTGCGCGACTACGAGCAGGAGCCGTACCTGTTGCTGGCCACCAAGCGTGGTCTGGTGAAGAAGACGGCGCTGACCGACTACGACTCGGCCCGGCAGAGCGGCATCATCGCGGTCAACTTCCGCGACGACGACGACGAGCTGATCGGCGCCGAGATGGCCTCGGCCGAGGACGACCTGATGCTGGTCTCCAAGAAGGGCCAGTCGATCCGGTTCACCGCGAACGACGAGCAGCTCCGCCCGATGGGCCGGGCCACCTCCGGCGTCACCGGCATGAAGTTCCGCGACGGCGACGAACTGCTGTCGATGGCGGTCATCCGAGCCGGTTCGGAGGAGGACGCGCAGTTCGTCTTCACCGTCACCGACGCCGGGTACGCCAAGCGGTCGAAGGTCTCGGAGTACCGGCAGCAGGGTCGCGGCGGACTCGGCATCAAGGCGGTCAAGCTGAACGACGAGCGCGGCTCGCTGGTCGGCGCGATCGTCGTGGTCGAGGACGACCAGGTGCTGGCGATCAAGGCCAGCGGCCAGGTCGTGCGCAGCCGGGTCGACAGCGTGCCGGTCAAGGGCCGGGACACGATGGGCGTCCGGTTCGCCGGTGTCGGCGAGTCCGACGCGGTCGTCGCGATCGCCCGGAACACCGATCTGACCGTCGAAGGGGCGGACGACGCCGAGGCTGTCGAGGGCGCCGAGGGGGCTGTCGTGTCCACGGATGCCCAGGATGTGGACGCTTCGACAACCGAAACCCCGTCTGGGAGCGTCACTACTACCGACGAGCGTTCGACGGATGTGAACGGCCCGGCTACCGTCGAAGACGACGAAGCCGGCCAGGAGGGTAACTGATGACCAACCGCGCGAGGCCGACCTGGCCCGAAGGTGCGGACAGCTCCAAGTCTCAGCGCCCCGCGCCGAGCGGGAAGCAGTCCACGCCGGCCACTCCGGCTTCCAACGGTCGCTCCGGCGGCGCTGCCCCGAACGGGCAGCGTCCAGCCGCAGAGCTCCGCCCGCAGCAGCAGCGGCCGGGCACCGCCGGTGCCCCGGTCCGCCCCGCGCAGCAACCGCCGGTCCGCCCGGCGGGCCCGGGCCAGCCGAGCACGACCCGACCGACCCCAGCACCCAGTACGCCGGGCCGCCCGGAACCGTGGTCCCCGGGCAAGCCCGCGGCCACGACCACACCGGCGGCCGGCGGATCGTCGTACGGGCTGACCGGCAAGACCGCCGAGAAGACCGAGACCTTCGGTGACAAGGTCAGTGCGGCCCGCCAGGCCGTCCTGGACAAGGCAGCCGCCGTCACCGGCAAGTCCGACACCGAGAGCGTCGAGGTCGGCGACAGCAAGCTCTCCAGCCGCTCGCAGACCCGCAAGGCCCGCCTGCGGATGTCGCGAATCGACCCGTGGTCGGTGATGAAGACCGCGTTCCTGCTCGCGATCGCCTTCGGCATCGTGACCTGGGTCGCCGTCTTCATCGTCTGGTCCGCGATCGGTGCCGCCGGTGTCTTCGACAACATCAACAGCACCGTCACCGAGGTGCTCGGCAACCCGAACACCGAGCCGTTCCGGATCGAGAACTACATCAACACCGGCAAGGTAATGGGTTTCACCACCCTCCTCGCCTGCGCCGATGTGCTGATCATCACGGCCCTGGCCACCCTCGGATCCTTCCTCTACAACATCGCCGCCACGCTCCTCGGCGGCCTCGAAGTCACGCTCGCGTCGGAGGACTGAGACCTCCCGGCCGGGCCCGTCAGGGTCCGGCCGGAACCGGTTTGGGAGACAGGCACCTGGTGCGGTAATCTCTCCCAGGTTCCACCCCGTAGATACGGGCCTATAGCTCAGTTGGTTAGAGCGCTGCCCTGATAAGGCAGAGGTCACTGGTTCAAATCCAGTTAGGCCCACCAGATCGTGAAACCCCCGATCCGAGGAGTCCCGCGGTGCTGAGAAAGATCCTGCTGGTGCTCCTGGCCGGCATCGGTGGATACTTCGCTTACAAGAAGACCCAGCAGTCCCGCGCCGACAAGGACCTCTGGGCCGAGGCTGTCGACCCGGTCACCCCGGGCCGCTGACCACCCCACCACGGGGGCGTAGCTCAACTGGCAGAGCACTGCCTTTGCAAGGCAGGGGTTAGGGGTTCAAGTCCCCTCGTCTCCACGAAGCCGATAGGCGACTCGTCTCCGCGGAAAGCGCGGAGACGAGTCGCCTTCGTCATTTGTGCGCCTGCGCTTCGCTTGGCGCGAGCGGGGGCTTCGCCACCCGCACCCCCTTGGGCCTCGCTTCGCATCGGCCTGCTGGGGCTGGGCGCCGCGGTTGGGATAGTTCTTTCCCCGCGCCAGCTACGCCGACTCCTTCGTCGCCTGCTCCGCAGCCGCCCCGCCCACCCCGAGTTCTGCGCGCTGCCGCGCGGACTTGCGGGCTACCGCCCGCGGGCGACCACGCGATGGCGGGCCGCCGCCGTACGGGGAAGGTGGCTATGGGTAACCCTCGGATGAGGCAGGCAAGATGCGAGCTGGTTCTAGTGGAGCCGAGAGGTCTGAACTCCCGCGCCTAGTCCAGTGGGGCGGGCCAGTCGGTGGCGGGTAGAAGTTCGCGGAGCTTTGAGGTTCGGTCTCGTCCCAGGATGACTTCGGTGTCGAGGTTTGCCGGGTCGATCTGGTGGATGAACTCTCGGCAGCGGCCGCAGGGTGGGACGACGTGCACCTTGGCTTTGTTGTCGTCTCGCCAGACGGCGACGATCTTCGCGATCTTGTGCTCGCGGGCGGTCACCATGGCGGCGATCGCTGCGTGCTCGGCACAGAATCCGGTGCCGGAGGTGGTGTCGATACAGACACCGACGTACACGTTGCCGGCGTCAGTGATGAGCGCTGACGCCACGTCGCCGAAGATTCGATCACCGACCAGGTGGGGATTCAGCACGGCCACGGCCGCCTCGATGAGGTCGTCGTTGCTTCGGCTGGTCACGCACGGGAACCTAGCAACCTCGCCCAGCTCATGGCCACGGGATTTCGCCAGGGCAGGTCCGGCCGGGCGTCGCGCGATGGACTTTCTATCCCCGCGTCAGCTATGCCCGCCGGGCAATTAAAAACCCGCCCCACGAAGGGACGGGTGGATATGGAGGAAACTTTAGCTCGTCAGAATATGACTGACAAGTTGCGCCAGAAGCTGTCTCAGATGCTAACTCCGCCAGATACCGGGCGTCGCCGGTTGGCGTCGGCTACCAGCCCGCAGGGCGACTGTGGGAGCCGACTTGTGGTGGGAGCTGCGACGCGGTGAAATCTGAGGGACCTAGCTGATGCCACCAGTGATTCCCTACTCCGTCGGTCGGCTGCCCCTTGAGATCGCCCGCCAGGTATCCCCGCTGGGGGTTGATGAGCCCGACGGGAACGAGTTCGCGAGCCTTCTGGATCGGAAGCTTGAGGTCGCTGTCGTTCGACACCACGACAGCGGCATCGACAGCGCCCGTCAGTGCGTCGATCAGCAGGTGTGAGGCGACGTTGACATCCGAGCCCTTCTCTTCGGTGTTCAATACGCTGACCAGGAACTGCGCGTCATGAACAGGTTTCGACGACGAGTCCAGCACCATGACCGGCCAGTTCGAGGTCACGAGGATCGGGCGACCGCGGTTGTCCTTCGTGGCAAGCGGCGCGACCTTCGTCCTCGCTACATACCTGCCGTACTCGATGTGGTCGACATAACCGCCGGTGGCGAGCGCTCTGAGGTAGGTCTCTTGGTCGGCCTGGCCGGACGCGTTCGTTCGTACGTCGATCCGAGCCGTGCAGTAGACGAGTCGATCGATCGATGCCGCTGGCCACCTCGGTTTTCGAGCGAGCACGCCGTCGACCATCTTGCGGATGTCCAGCCATCGCCAACCAGGCTGGCTTCGTCCGCAGAGGTCGCGGCCGCCGTAGTACAAGTTGTATCCATCCACATACACGCCAACACGCATAGCGGGAATTTAGCCCACTGTGGATTCGATGAGTAACTGAGAGTGAACGCCAGGCAAGGCTCGCGTCTGTGGAGCGCGGACCGGGGTGTCTTGTCGTGTTAGTTGGGGTCTTGCTTGATGTAGTCGGGTTCTGGGTCCGTGGGGAAGCGGACTGTGTTGATGGTGGTGGAGCCGGCGAGCCAGGCTTTGGCGATGCGGTGACCGCCGTCCATGAGGCGGCCGTCGGCGGAGAGGATGACGGGGTAGCTGAGGTCGGCTTTGTTGATGCGGTCGACGTGTTGGGCGACCATGCGGCAGGTGACGGGGCCGTCGCCGAACCAGCAGTTCTCGTCGAACTCCTTGATGTCGTCGATGAGGACAGGCTCGACGGGAAGCCCTGCTGCCAACTCCCACAGGCGTTCGGTGTCGTAGAAAGCCCGGCCGCCCGGCACGAGGCGTGAGTGTTGTTGAGGCATCGCACCATCATCACGTGGGTGCCACTTGGCTCGCGTCTGTTTTTTGGCGCTACCAGTCTTTGGGGAGGGAGGGCCAGCGGTGGGAGGCCCAGTGGGACCAGGTGGGGTGGGGTGGTGGGGGCGGTGGGATCGGGTGGCCGGCTAGTTCTGCGGGGGTGGGGGGTTGGAACTGGGCTCGCCATTGGGTGAGTTCGGTGTCGGTGATGGGGAAGGTTTGGTGGGGGGTGGTGGTGAAGCGGTGGAGGATGCGGTGGCGTTGTTCTTCGGGGGTGATGGGGAGGTAGACGACGTGGCTGGTGAGGCCGAGGGCGGTGGCGATCGCGCGGAGGGCGGAGCGTTCGTCGGTGCCCCAGAAGCCGAAGTCGAAGACCACGTTGGTGCCTAGGTGGGCGGCGCGGAGGCCTAGCTGGATGAGCTTGCCTTCGACGAGGTCGCGCTTGTCGGACGGGTTGTCGCCGTCGAAGAGCGCGATCTGCCACTCGTCGGGAGTGAGGCGGAGGGCGGGAGCGGTGAGCTCGAGGTGTTTGGCGTGGGTGGTTTTGCCGGCGCCGGGGAGGCCGACGATCAGGTAGATGGTGGTCATTGGCCGTCGTTCAGGGGGTGCAGGTCGGTGGGGGTCAGCACCCAGTGGAAGCCGTACTTCGGAGTCGCCGCCCGGTCGATGGATTCCGGGGCGAAGTATTCGGCGATGAGGTCCTGCAGGCGTTGGTGAAACTCGACGGCTCGGGCATAGGAGACGCGTCCAGCGTGTTCACCGCCGGCTTGGACATAGGTGGGCCCGAACATGCCGGCCTGCGCGTCTGCGAAGGCCTGTTGATAGTCGTACGTCGTGCGCCCGGGCAGCATCGTGTGGTCCTCGCTGCTGGGTTGTGGGGTTGCCAGATAGTCGATGCCTAGCTGGGTTCGCGACCAGCGGCCGTCGGACTGGGTGACTCGGCCGGTGGCTGCGAGTCTGGTCAGGTACCAGAGCACCCGAGCATCGGTGACCTCGAGCAGGTTGGCGAGGTCGGCCAGTGATCTCGGCGTCGAGAGCAGGGTGACGATGGCGCGTGGCAGCGCTGAATTCAGTACTTCAGGCATTACACGACCATAGGCTCGGGTTGGAGCCAGCGGTGGTGGTCGGGTGGGTTGGTGTTGCTGCCGCAGAGGATGGTGACTACGTGGCGGTTGGCGAAGCGGGTGGGGTTCTCGAGGAGGGCCGCTAGGCCTAGGGCGGCGGAGGGTTCGGCGACTAGGCTGGCGTGGGTCGCGAGTAGGCGGACGCCGCTGATGATGGACGACTCTTCGACGAGTACGGCGTCGTCCGCGACGTGGAGGAGGTCGGTCAGGACCTCGGGGATGGGGCGTCGGCCGGCTACGCCGTCGGCGATCGTGTTGGTGGACTCGGTGGTGACGACGCGGCGTTCGTGCCAGGACAGGGTCATGGCGGGTGCGCCGGCGGGCTGCACGCAGATGACCTCGACGGACGGGGCGAGGTCCTTCAGGACGTGACCGATCCCGGTCGCCATCGCACCTCCGCCCAAGGCGATCAGGACGGTGTCGAAGGCGACGCCTGAGGCGAGCAGTTCCAGGCCGATGGTGGCTGCGCCCTCGCAGGTCTCGAGATCGAGGCTGTCCTCGACGAGCCGGATGCCGGTGGTCCGGGCGATCTCCGCGGCGCGGTCGCGGGCGAGTTCGTGGTCGCCGTCGACGAGTTCGAGGGTGGCGCCGAGGGCGCGGATGCGGTCGAGCTTGGCGGGTGTCGCGAAGCGGGAGGCGACGACTGTGATGTCCAGGCCACGCTTGCGTCCTGACCAGGCGAGGGCCTGGCCGAGGTTGCCGGCGCTGGCGCAGACGGCGGCGTTCCCCTCGAGTCCGTCGACGACAAGTTCGGTGCCGCGGCCTTTGAAGCTGCGCACGGGATTCGCGGTCTCGAGCTTGATGCTCACGCGGCTATCGAACGGAAGCGCCTCGCACTCGTAGAAAGGCGTGTCGAGAAAGACCGGGTCGATGACGGCGCGGGCAGCACGGATGCGGGCAGTGTCCAGGCGCGTCTCCACTCCCCCAGCGTCTCACGCACAATCAGGGGATGACTTTCGTGCGCTACCAGAGTCCGGTCCCCGATCGGCGCGGTCGGCGGATCGGCATCTTCGGTCTCGTCAACATGCTCGGCCACCGCGGACTCCTCACCGCCGAGGAGGAGGACTTCCGCCGTACGACGAACGCCTGGTACGACGCGACGTACACCAACCCGTCGACTGTCGACCCGACTGTCTATGCGGACAACCTGTTGGCGGCGTCCTGGTTCCGCATCACGGCTACCCACCTCTTCGACCCGATCCCGCAGTACCTGGCGGTCCTTGCCGCTCACAACCTCCCGTGCGAGCGCTACGAGTCCGCCGACCCCGGCCGCGTCCTGTACGAGGACGAGCACCAGGTCGTGGTTGTCCCGCACGCATCAGAGGCGGAGGAGGCAACCACGATCATGTGGTTGCCTCCCGCGCCCTGAGGTCACCAGACCCGTACCGCGCCGAGGAAGTCGGTGTGGTTGTAGGTGGTGACTCCGATGTGTTCGGTGGAGTGGAAGGCGTTGATCACCTTTCCGCCGCCCAGATAGATCGCCACATGGTGTGTACTCGGCCCACTCGGACCGAACCACATGATGTCGCCCGGCTGCAGTGAGGACTGCTGGGCGTTCGTGAGCTCGGCCTTGTGCGGCATGTTGTGAGCCTTGGCCCACTGCGTCCACGTGTAGCCGTTCAGCCCGTCCGTGCCCGTCGCCTTGAAGTACGCGTACCGCACCAGCCCCGAGCAGTCGTAGCCGATCACGTGACAGTCGTTCCAGGCGTCGCCGTCCACACAGGCCCCGTACGTCGGTCCTGGGCTGGCCGCGTGCCCGCCGTCCCACGAGTAGATGTAGTTGCGCTGTGAGCAGGCCTGCTGAATCATCGCCAGCGCCCGTGCCGGGATGTTGGTGAAGGTCGTCTCGCAGGCCGAGCCGCTGGCCGTTCCGCCGGACGGCGGGGGTGGCGGAGGCGGGGGTACCGTGCCGCAGTCGGGCAGGCCTTTCCAGTAGTTCTCCGCACCGGTGAAGTAGACCGCCGGCACCCAGCCGGTCGCTCCTGCCGAGTCGCCGACCGTCTTGGCCCAACTGTTCGACGTGTAGCTCGAGACGTGGGCACTACCGCCGGTCGCCTTGCAGGTGAACCAGTTGGCCTTGCCGCCGATGAAGAGGTGGTCGACTACGCCAGAGCCGGTGTTGGTCGAGCTGTAGATCGGCGTACCGCCGGAGGGCACCCAGATCGGGCAGTAGTAGACCGTTGCCCCACTGGAGTTGGTGCCCTTCGTGCAGACATCACCTGGCGGCGGTGCGGACGCACAGTCGGGCAGACCGTTCCAGTAGTTCTCGGCTCCACTGAAGTAGACCGCAGGGACCCAGCCGGTCGCACCGTGGTCGTCGCCCACGGTCTTGGCCCAGCTCTTCGACGAGTAGCCCGAAGCAGTCGCCGTACCGCCGTCCTGCTTGCAGTAGAACCAGTTCGCCGTACCGCCGGTGTCCAGGTGGTCGACCACGCCGGAGCCGGTACTGGTCGAGGCATAGACCGGTGCACCGCCGGCGGGGATCCAGATCGGGCAGTAGTACACGGACTGGCCGCTGCCGCTCGTTCCGTGCGAGCAGGTCGCTGCCTGGGCGGCAGTGGGCGCCAGCGACAGCGCCGTCACTCCCGCCACGAACGCGAGGAGCACGGAGAGAATCTTTCGCATCATGAACTCCCTCAGCAGAACGGGACGTTGGCGAGGATGGCGTCCCCGCGCAGGTAGACGTTGCTGACCCAGCCGCCGAGCCAACTCCCCCGTGGCCCTGGCACGGGCGTCTGGATCAGGCTCCAGTACGACGACTTGTAGCCGGCGTCGCTGATCGCCTCACCCTTCTTCTGGCAGAACACCGCGACCGCGCCGGGGCCGTAGCGGCCCAGTACCGACGGGCACGTGGTCCGGCCGGGGCTGGCGGTGCAGGCGGATCCACCGCCGCGGATGTTGACCTGGCTGGCCCAGACGTAGCCGTCGACAGGGGCGGAGGCGGCGGCCGGCGTACTGGCCGTCACCGCGCCGGCCAGCAGTAGTGCGCCTGTCAGGGCAGCCTTCAGTAGCACAGCGGGAGCCCTGCCGGCTCGTTCGCGGACTGGGTCAGGAAGATGGCGCTGACGTAGACGCCGCTGAACTTCCAGTCGGGCAGTGCGGCGGTGTCGATCCACCAGTTGTTCGTGTAGCCGCCGTACGAGACGGTCTGGCCCTTCACCTTGCAGAGGACCCACGGGAACTTACCGCCGGTGGCGTTGACCGTTCCGAGCACTCCACCCGACCCGGGGTGGTCGTGGAGCTGGATGCTGGTGCCCCAGGCGCCGCAGGTGTACGCGCCCTTGTAGGTACCGCTCGTGTTCTTCGTGCAGCCGGTAGCGGCGTCCGCGCTGGTCGCGGTGCCGACGGTGAAGGCTGTGACGGCCGCAGCGGACAGCAGAGCAGCCGCGAGCTTCTTCTTCATACGGGATCTCCTCGGTCTGACGCATGGAGGTTTGCGGCGTCAGCAGACCACCGCGGCGCTCTACGCGACCAGGAAGTTCCGCATGTGGTTTCAGGTCACAGGTTGTTGCAGCAGGCCGAGGCCGAGCACCGTCAGTTGATGCAGTACGACGTCGCCACAGGCGCGGGACTCGACCAGTCCGGCCTCCCGCAGTACGCCGAGATGCCGCAGTACGACGGAGAACGACAGACCGAGAGTCTCGGTCAGCGCGCCGGTGGTGACGGTGTGAGCGGTCGCCTCCAAGAGCCGTGCGCGAGTGGCACCGAGCAGACCGACCAGAGCAGACGGCGGCTCAACCTGGGTCGCGCCGGTGATGGCCACGCTGTGTTGGATCGGATAGACGAGCACTGGCGGCAGATCGCCGCTCCGGAACTTGGTCGGCACCTGCCAGCAGAAGTACGACGGCTGCAGCAGCAGACCGCGCCCGTCGAGATACAGGTCCTCGTCAGCGAAGTCCGGGATCTCCAGCACGGGTGACTGCCAGCGGATGCGGTCGGTGAGCGTGGCGAGCATGCCCTCGATCCCGGTCTCCCGCAGCTGCCGGCGCCGGTAGGCCCGCTCCGTGGCCAGGTCACGTGCGGCGACCTGCCAGTACGGCGCTATCGCCGTGCGGTGGTAGGCGTCGACCGCACGGCCGAGGGTGCCCATCGTGCGGCGGTCGCCATCGGCCAGTGCCCTGGTCCACGGGGTGCTCGACTGTCGGGTGCCGAGGTACTCCAGGTCGGCCCGGACCTGGGTCCGCGGCGCGCTGACCAGCCGGTCGAGCGAGTCCGCGAGCTGCTCGGGTGGCTCGGCCGGGGTGAGGAAGTCGGGCGAGTACCCGATCGGCGGCGTCAGCTCGAACAGCAGCCGGGCCACATTCGGGCTGAGCTCCCGACGCACCCGGCGCCGCCAGCCGCCGTACCAGAGCTCGCCTTCGGTGCTCTGGACCAGGTTCAGGCTGAGCAGGGTCTCCCAGAGCAGGTCAGGGTGTGGAGCGATCCTGGTCCGGGCGAGATCGTCGGCAGTGAAGTGAATGCGGAGCATGGGCGGGCCCCCTCGGTATCTGCCGCGACACTTTACGTGTCCGAGGGGGCCTGCGCAGGAGGTCAGCGGAATCAGCAGAGCGGAAGGCCCTGTGGCTCGTTGGCGGACTGGGTGAGGAAGATGGCGCTGACGTACTCGCCGCTGAACTTCCAGTCCGGGAACGGGTTGCCCCGGAGCCACCAGTTGTTGGTGTAGCCGCCGTAGGTGATGCTCTGCCCCTTCTCCTTGCAGAACACCCACGGGAACTTCCCGCCGGTGGCGTCGACGTGACCGAAGGCGTAGCCCGGGCCGGCGATCTTGTGGACCTGGATGTCGGTGCCCCAGGCACCGCAGGTGTACATGCTGTTGTTCGTGTTCTTGGTGCAACCGGTGGCCGCGCTCGCCGCCGGGGCGGTGAGGACCGCCGCCGCTGCCACGGTCGCGACGGCCAGAGCGGTCATCGTCTTCTTCATCGCTGCTGCCTCTCGTCGGGGATTCGCCCGCCAGCAGACCACCACCGACCCGCGCCGACCACGAAGTTCGACCGGAGGTTTCACCGGCAGTAACGCGAGCAGGCGACCATGGCCGCCACCGCGAGTACGATCCGAGATCGTGACGGGGGTCCAGGACAGGCGGGGTGAGTCCGGTCTGCTGGCGCGCCTGCGGGTGGCGGCCGGGATGACGCAGGAGGAGCTGGCCGAGCGGGCGGGCCTGAGCGTCCGCAGCATCTCCGACATCGAGCGCGGCCTGGTCGCGCGGCCGCGTAAGCACTCGCTCGGGGTGATCGCCAACAGCCTCGGCCTCGCCGACACGGACCGCGCGCAGTTCATCGCGCACTACCGCCCGAGCGGCGCGACGGGCGCGATCACCACCGGTCTGTACGCCGTTCCCGCGCAACTGCCGCCGGATATCGGTACCTTCACCGGCCGGTCCGCACTGCTGGCACAGCTGTCGAAGAGCCGGCCGCTCGCCACCGTCGACGGCGTCGCCGGAGTGGGAAAAACGGCGCTGGCGGTGCGCTGGGCGCACGACGTACGGGCTGAGTTTCCTGATGGTCAGCTCTACCTCGACCTGCGCGGCTATGGTCCGGACGCTCCTGTCGAGACCGGTCGAGCGCTCGAATACCTGCTGGCCGGGCTGGGGCTGACCCAGCTGCCCGACACGGTCGAGGCACGCTCGGCCCTGCTCCGCAGCACGCTCGATCAGCGCCGGGTCCTGATCATCCTCGACAACGCGCTGAACGCGGACCAGGTCCGGCCGCTGCTGCCGGGCTCGGCGAACTGCATGACCGTCGTAACGAGTCGCAACCAGCTCCGCGGCCTGTCGGTTCGCGAGGGCGCCATCCGCGTCACGGTCTCGCTCCTCGACCCGGACGAGGGTCTGTTGCTGCTGCGACAGTTCGCCGGGGAGGACCGCGTCGCCGCCGATCCAGCCGCGGCCAGCACGATCGCCCGCGCCTGCTCCGGGCTGCCGCTCGCCCTCGCTCTCGCCGGGGATCTCGCCGCGCGGAGGCCCCTGGCGTCGGTGGCCGCGGAGTTGGCCCACGCGGCCGACCGGCTCGACGTACTGGACACCGGGGACGGCGACCCGGCGACCTCACTGCGCGCGGTCTTCAGTTCGTCGTACGACGCCTTGCCCCTGCCGGAGGCGCGGTTCTTCCGGCGGCTGGGGCTTCATCCCGGGACGGACTTCGACCTCACCGCCGCCTGCCGGATCGCCGGTGTCTCGCAACTGGAGGGCCGCCGCAGCCTCGGGCTCCTGGTCGGCAACCACCTCGTCGAGGAACTGGGCGACGATCGGTTCCGGTTGCACGACCTGCTGCGGACCTTCGCGGCCGGCCGCGTTCTGGAGGAGGAGTCCGCCGCTGACCTGGCGGGTGCCCGGGTCGCCTTGTACCAGTGGTACCTGGCCGCGGCCGATGCCGCGATCCGGACGATCCGCCCGCGCCCGTTCACCTTCGATCTGACCGGCGCTCCCGAGACGCCGACCTTCACCGACTCCTCCGCGATGGCCTGGCTGGACCTCGAGCGGTCGAACCTGGCCGCCGTACTGCGCGCTGCCGCGGCCACCGGTCCGCTTCCGATCGCCTGGACCCTGGGCGAACGTCTTCGGCGCTATCACACGCTGCGCCAGGACATCTCCGAACTCGTCAGCGTCCTCGAGGTCGCACTCGCGGCGGCCGAGGAAGCCGATGACATCGAGGCGCGGATGAGCTGCCATGGCGGCCTCGCGGTGGCCTTCGGCATCCGCGGCGACTACGAACGGTCCGCGGAGCACCTGGATCAGCAACTGTCGCTGGCGCGGACCGGCAACTGGCCCGTCGTCGAGTCCGAAGCCTTGTCGAACCTCGGCCTGATCCACCACAACCTCGGCCGGCTGGCCGAAGCCGCCCTGTACTTCGAGGAGTCGCTCGCCATCGCCCGCCGGGCCGGTGACTCCGACGAGATCGGGATCACCATCGGCAACCTGGGCACGCTGTCCTGGTCCCTGGGCGATCTAGATGCCTGCGGCAACTATCTGCACGAGGCGCTCGAGCTGGCCCATGACACCGCCGACCGGGTCGCCGAAGCCCGGCACTCGACGAACCTCGGGCAGCTGATGCTCCGCCTGGGAAGCCTGGACGAAGCTCTTCTGCACGCTCGCAAAGGCGTTGACCTCTCCGCCACCATCGGTGCCCACGCCGGTGAATCCGCAGCGGCTGCCCTGCTGGCCGAAGTACTGGCGGCAACCGGCTCGCTCGACGAGGCACTCCACTTGGCCGACCGCGCCGTCACTTTGGCCGGTGTCTCCGGCAGTCCGCTGAGCCAGGCCAACGCCCACCGGGCTCGAGGTGCAGTCCATGAGGCGCGCTCCGACTACCCAGCTGCGCTGACCGACCACACCCAGAGCCTCGACCTGGCCGAGGGCTCCACCGAACGGGAGCCGACGACCGAGGCTCACCTGGCGCTGGCCCGGACTCACCTGGCCCTCGGCAACCTCCCCACCGCTGAGACCCACGCCCGTACGGCGCATGCCACGGCTCACGAGTACAACCTCCGCCTGATCGAGACGGATGCCCTGATCACCCTCGCGGCCATCCAACGATCCCAGGCCACGCCAGCCGCCCTGGAGTCAGCCCTCGCCGCCCTGGCCTTGGCCACCACCACTCACGACCCCCAAGGCCAGTCCCGAGCCACCGCAGAACTAGCCCGCCTGAACCGCTCCTGACGACAGCACCGTAGGCCGGTTGGGTGGGGAAGGTGGGTTGGATTGGACCTGTGCGAGGTGAACTGCGGCGGGCACGGTAGAGGGTAGAACCGAGGGAAGTGGAGTTCGGATGTATGTGCCCGCGCATTTTGCTGCTGATGAGGCTGTGGTCGAGGAGTTGCTGAGCCGGCATGGGGCGGCGGATCTGGTGACGATGACGGACGGCGGGCTGGTGGCGACGATGCTGCCGTTCGTGTACGACGCCGAGCGGAGGGTGCTGCAGGGGCATCTGGCGCGGAACAACGAGCAGTGGCAACGGCCCGTCAGAGGTGAGGCGCTGGTGATCATGCATGGCGTCGACTCATACGTGACGCCGAGTTGGTACGCCGCCAAGCGGGAGCACGGGCGCGTCGTACCGACGTGGAACTACGTCACAGCGCATGTGTACGGCGAGCTGACCGTGCACGACGACCCGGAGTGGGTGGGCGAGCTGGTACGGCGGTTGACCGGTCTGCACGAGGGGCCGCGGAGCGAGCCGTGGTCGGTTGAGGATGCGCCGGAGAAGTTCATCAAGGGGCAGCTCCGGGCGATCGTGGGCGTGGAGCTCGCCATCACGCGGGTCGAGGCGAAGGTGAAGTTGTCGCAGAACCGGTCGGCCGCGGATGTCGACGGGGTGATCGCGGGATTGCGGGCGGACGGGGACGAGCGGGCGGCCGCGGCGGTCGAGGAACACCGCCCGACCTGATCGGGACGTAACGTCGGACCACGCTCGGACCAAGTACTTCCGACTGCGACGGAAGGACGGACGTGACCGAGACAGCTGAGATCGGGCGAGATCCCGAAGTGTTCGAGGCGTTCTACCGTGAACACATCGAGCGGATCCAGCGGTTCGTGGCCCGGCGGGTGGACGACCCGTACCTGGCGGCGGATCTGACCGCGGACGTGTTCCTGGCCGCGATCGACGCGGCGAGCGGGTACCGGGTCAATCTCGGTACGCCGATCGGCTGGCTCTACGGGATCGCGCGGAACGTCGTCTCGGCGGAGAAGCGCCGGCAGGCCCGCGAGCTGCGGGCCAATCAGCGGATCTCGGGCCGGCGGCTACTGACCGCGGACGACGTGATCCGGCTGGAGGAGCGGATCGACGCCGAGGCTTCGGCGCGGGCGTTGCTGCAGGCGATGAGCGAGCTGCCGGACGGCGAGCGCGCCGCGCTGGAGCTGGTCGCGCTGGACGGGCTCCCGCCGGAGGACGCGGCGCGGGTGCTCGGTATCCGCCTCCCGACGTTGCGCGTGCGGCTGCATCGCGCGCGCGGCCGGCTCAGGTCGCAGTCACTCCACCTGGTACCGACTCACCCGGAGATGACCCCATGAACACTTTCGAAGACAAGCTGCTGGCCGAGCTCCGCACGGTCGTCGCCGAGCGGCCGGCCGACATCCGCCGCAAGCGCCCGAAGCGGCTCCTGGTCGGGATCGCGGCCTGCCTGACCCTCGCGGCCGGTACGGCGGTCGCCGTACCGATGCTCGGTGGTGAGCACACGACCTCTCCCGCGTACGCCGTCGTCACGCAGCCCGACGGCACGGTGCGGGTGACGATCTACCGGGTCGAGGACGACAAAGGACTGCAGAAGCGACTGCGGGCGGCCGGTATCCCTGCCGTGGTGGACTTCGTCCCGAAGGGCAAGTTCTGTCGCCGGACCCCGTCCGGGGAATCATCGGGATTCAGGTTCCAGATCGGGTGGCTCAACGATCGCGCGACCGGGCAGATAGGGACGCTGGTGCTTCGGCCGGCCGACTATCGCCGCCACGGGGCGACGCAGTTGATCGAAGGCGAAGGGTTCGGCCCGCGGGATCGGCTGATCTTCGCGGCCCCCAAGACCGGCTCGTTCGGGCCGTGTGTTCCGACGGACGTGCCGCGGCAGCGGTGAGCGGCTGTGCTGTGCCCTTGGCCCATCGCAAAAGATCGTTGCCTTGAGCACCGATATGGCGTGACAGTTTGTGCTCGGTTTGTCACGGGTTGTTTGCGGCTGCGTGCAGATGTCCGGACAAGCCTGGTGGTTGGTGCACGCGACGGCAGATCGTCGAAGGGAGGAAGAGATCGAGGCAGGCGGTCGACCACGGGAGGGTCCGACGAGTGCTCGAGACTTATCGCGGCATCCCACATCTACTCGACATCTGGCTCGTGCTGACCGGCATGGCACTGCCGGTCGCACTCTCGTCGCTGCGGCGGCCGGGGGCCCTGGCCCCTCGCCTCGCGGCGTTCGGGATGCCGGCGGCGTTCGCGCTGGTACTGGCGGCGACGCTGAGCCCGACGCCGCACCGGATCAGCTCGGTGGTCGGCCAGTGCGGCACGCACCTGGCGACGACCGGCGGGCTGACGTCCGAGCAGGGTCTGCTCAACGTGCTGCTGTTCATCCCGGCCGCCGGGCTGCTGGCGCTGGCGAGCGGCCGGCCCGGGGACGGCATCGCCGCCGGGATCGGGCTGTCGGCCTCGGTCGAGGCGGTGCAGGCGCTGATCCCCCAGCTCGGCCGGTCCTGTCAGTTGCATGATTTGATCGCCAACACGGCGGGTGCCTTCTGCGGTGTCGGGGTGGTGGTCGGAGTACAGTCCATCGCGCGACGCAGTCACCTGGTGCCCAGCCCGTACGTCGTCGAGCACGCGGCCATGGTCGTCGTACGGCCTCGCACCCTCGCGCGGCACCTCCGCCCGGCCCCGGTCGCCGCGAAATCGTCCAACGGTCTCCGCCCGATGGTGCGCGTCCGCTGAGCTGACGCGGGAGGAAGTTATCCGGAAGGTTATCCACAGCCTGTGGGTAATCCGGGGGATGACGCCTCAACTACGTAAAGTTATCCACAGGCTAGGGGCGCACATCCAGCCCGAGAGCGGTCGCCACCACCATCGCCTGGGTTAAATCGATCCGCGCATCGCGCAGTACGACGGTCAGCGGGTCGAGCGTCGAGAGGTCCGAGCCGCGCAGATCGGCGCCGGTGAAGTCGGCCCGCTGGAGCGATGCCCCGGACAGGTCCACATCCCGCAGGACCGCCTTGGCCGCCCGTACGCCGGTCAGATCCGCCTCGCGCAGCTTGGTGCCGTGGAACTCGGTGCCGCGCAGGTCCGCGCCGGGCAGGCCGGTGAACGACCAGTCGCCGCCGGAGACCTTCAGCAGGTTGTAGGTGCAGTCGTCGAAGAAGCTGCCGACCAGCTTGCACCCGGTGAACGTGGCGTCGAACAGCGAGCAGCGGACGAACGTGCAGTTCACGAACGCGGCGTCGGTGTGCGTCGACGCGTTGAACCGCACCCCGCGGAACGTGCACTCCTCGAACACCCCGCCGCGGTTGTCCACCTCGGTCAGGTCCGTGTCGATGTACTGCACTCGCCGATAGGTCTCCCCGGACGGCTCCGGATCGTCCCACTCGCGCACCGTCGATTCGGTGGGCACCCCACTACGCCTGCTCATGACCCCACCTTGCCACTCGGGTCTGACAGTCAGTTGTGATGCTTACGAGTCAGGTTGTGATGATGCCTTCAGCCGACCGACAACTACGGGCCGCACGATGGAGGAGTGAGTGGATCAGAGCGGGTGATGGTGTTCGGCGCCAGTGGCTTCCTCGGTGCCCGGATCTGTGCGCTGCTCGCCGATCGGGGCGTCGAGTATCGCGGACTGAGCCGGAATCGGGGTGAACCACACCTGCGCTGCGACCTGGCGACGATGCATTTGTACGCGCTAGAGACCCAGATCGGCCTCTACAAGCCGACGGTGGTGATCAACGCGGTCGGTGCGACCGAAGGTGACGCGGCCGGTCTGGTCGCCGCGAACGTCACCGCGGTCGAGGCGCTGCTGGCCGCGACCCGCGACAACGCCGGGCATGCGCGGTTCGTGCAACTCGGTTCGGCGGCCGAGTACGGCGGTGGTCCGCACGGCGCTAGTCAGTCCGAGGGAGCCGCGCTCCGGCCGACCGGACCGTACGGGCTGACCAAGCTGGCCGGTTCCGAGCTCACCGTCCGGGCTCAACGCAACGGCGCCGACGCCGTCGTACTGCGGATCTTCGACGTGCACGGGCCTGGAGCGCCGGCGACGACGGTGACCGGCCGAGTGATCGAGGACCTCCGCGATCGCCAGCAGATCGATGTCGGGGCCCTCGATGTCTGGCGCGACTTCATCGACGTGCGTGACGTGGCCGAGGCGGTCCTCGCGGTCGCGCTGACGGACGCCAAGCTTCCGGCCGTGCTGAACGTCGGGACCGGCCGGGCGACGCTGGCTCGCGACGTGGCCGGTCAGCTGTTCGAGCTGAGCGGCCAGCCGGCCCGGATCGTCGACGACCCGATGCAGGACGGCGTACTGGGTGCGCCGTGGCAGCAGGCCGACATCGGACTGATCGGGGAGCGGCTCGGCTGGTCGCCGAAGATCGCGCTGGAGCAGTCCCTCGCCGACAGTTGGGCCGCACCCCGGGCAGACTGAGCGGGTGGAGATCCGCTCGAGCTGCCAGCCCGCACCGGATCGCCGTCCGCCCGCAGTGAACGAAGACCTGGTCCTGACCGGTCCTGACTTCGCAGTGGTGCTCGACGGCGCCACTCCGTTCCCCGGCGTGAGCTCCGGTTGCCGGCACACGGTGGCCTGGTTGGTCAGTCGAATCGCCCGGTATGTCGCTCCGCCGTTGCTGACCGCGTCGACCGCGCCACTGCCCGACGTACTGGCTGAGGCGATCGTTGCAGTGTGTGCAGAGCATGCGGACACGTGTGACCTCACCAATCGGGACAGTCCATCGTCCACAGTCGCCATGGTGCGCGTGGGGCCGGACCGGGTCGAGCATCTGGTGCTGGCTGACTCACCTGTCGTCTACCGCACCCCCGATGGTGTCGTGACTGTCCACAGCGATGACCGGCTCGAGCACCTGCCCGAGCGGACAGTCGAGAGCGTCCGCCGACTCCGCAACGCCCCCGGCGGCTTCTGGGTGGCGAGCACTAGCCCCGAGGCGGCGTACGAAGCAGTCACCGGTACGACGGACCGCGGCGAGGTCGCGGCGATCGGCGTACTGAGTGATGGTGCTTCCCGGTACGTCGAGCAGTACGGACACACGTGGTCCGACCTGATGACTGTGCTCACCACCGAAGGACCGGCGGCGCTGATCCGTCGAGTCCGCAGGTACGACGCGGCCGCCACCGCAGTCCGCTGGAAACGGTACGACGACGCGACCGCGGTCGTGCTCTACGACAGCGGCCGGTACGACGGGAACGACGGCGGTCGGTAGTCCTGGACGGGGACGTAGGGCGGCGGTGTGGCGCGCTGCTGCTGCCACTGCCCGACCTGGAGCATCAACAGGGCTGAGGCCGCCGTGGCGACGACCATCAGCAGTGCCGCCACCGTGAAGCCGATGTCGACCCAGAGCGCGACCTGCACCATCACGTCCTGCAGGCCGTAGAACGAGACACTCTGACCCGCGTCGTCGGTCGACTGCACCAGCTTGACGAAGAAGACGATGGTAGCGACGAGTGCTGCCAGCAGACCGGTCATCACGATCACCCAGTAGCCGCACCAGCTGGCCCACCACGCGTAGAGCAGCGCACGAGTCTGTTGGCTGCGGGCAGCACCTGGTTGCTCCAGCGGCTCGCTGGCCACGACGACGTCCTCGACGAGCTGCAGCGGATACCAGAACTGGAGGACGGGGCAGAACCACGCTCCGATCAACCAGCCGGCGTTGTGCCGGTGCAGACCCTTACCGGGTGGCCGCGGGTTCGCCGGCGGACGCGGGGCCAGCGTCGAGTTCAGGAAGTCGCTGTTCTCTCGGGCGTACCAGAGCCAGAGCAGATAGGCGATGCACGTCCCGAACATCAGGTAGCCGAGGATCTGGACCACCCAGCCGCCGCCGGCGATCGTGCGCACACTGGTGTCGAACTCTTCCTCGGTGAGGTTCAGGAAGATGAAGTTCTTGATCTCGTCGTAGGACCGCCACATCAGGACCGACTGGAGCGCGGTGAGCAGAGCGGTCAGCCCCATCAACGAGATCGCGACGATGGCAGGCGTCCGCAACCGCCGGTAGCGCGGCGGCACGATCTGGTACGGCCCGTACCGAGGCGGCCCCGGATAGGGGTACGGCTGTGTCATCGTCATCCTCCCCTCAGTAACGGTAACCCGAGGAGGGAGCGATCAGACGGCCGCGAACGCCTCCCGGACCGCGGGGAGAGCCAGCTCACGGTCGGCCGCGGACAGCCCGATCCGGGTCCGCCGGTCGAGGACGTCGTCCTCGTCGAGCGCGCCCTCGTGCCGGACCGCGAACAGCAGCTCCGCGTACGTCGTCCTGAGACCGGCCGCGATCGGGTCCGCCGAACCGCCCTCGAGGACGGTCGGCGCCTCGACGCCGTACCGCTGGACGAATCGTGGAGGCGCGGCCACGGCAGCGAGCCGGACCCGGTCGGCCGCACCGACCAGCGGGATCCGATGGGTCAGACAGGGTTGCTGCGGGTCCAGAGTGGACGCGTTGAGCGCGGTGTCGAGTGCGTCCTGCGCCATCCGCCGGTAGGTGGTCAGCTTGCCGCCGACGATCGTCACCAGCCCGTCCGGCCCGGTGATCACCGCATGCCGCCGGGAGATGTCGGCCGTCTTGTTGCCGTGCCCGGTGTCGAGCAGCGGCCGCAGTCCGGCGTACGTGCCGAGCAGGTCGGCCCGGGTGAGCGGTAGCTGCACCGCACGGTTGATCGTGTCGAGCAGGAAGTCGATCTCGGCCTCGGTCGCCCGCGGTACGTCGCTCACCGGACCAGGCGCGTCCTCATCGGTCAGGCCGACGTACACGCGGTCGTCCGGCGCGGGGATCGCCATCACCACCCGGCGCAGCTCCCCTGGCACCGGGACGGTCAGCACCGCCGACAGTCCACCGAACGCAGCCTGTGGCAAAACCAGGTGGCTGCCTCGGCTCGGCCGGAGCTTGATGCCGTCGGTGAGCTGGCCGGCCCAGATCCCGGCCGCGTTGATCACCACCGTCGCATCGACGTTCAGCCGGTGACCGGTCAGCTGGTCGACCAGTACGGCGCCTTGGCCGGTCACCTCGGTGGCCGCGACCCGGGTCAGCACGCGAGCGCCGTACTGCGCTGCTGTCCGCGCGATCGCGATCACCAGCCGGGCGTCGTCGTACAGCTGGCCGTCCCAGGTGAGGAAGCCGCCGCGGAGTCCCTCGGGCCTAAGCGTCGGTGCGTAGCGCATCACCTCGGCCGAGCTGACTCGGCGCGAGTGCGGCAGGTAGTCGTCACTGGTGCGCGCGAACGTGCGCAGGAGGTCGCCGCCGAGGAACGCGCCACGCACCAGGGCCGCCTGCGAAGTCTTTGCCTGCGGCAACCAAGGCGCGAGCTGCGGGACCGGGTGCACGAGGTGCGGCGCGGTCGTCTTCATCAGGATGCCACGCTCGACCGCACTCTCGTAGGCGATGCCGACGTGGCCGGAGGCCAGGTAGCGCAGACCTCCGTGCACGAGCTTCGAGCTCCAGCGACTGGTCCCGAAAGCCAGGTCGTGCTTCTCCACCAAGGCAACGGTCAGACCGCGGGCGGCCGCGTCCAGCGCGACTCCGGCGCCGGTCACGCCACCGCCGATGACCAGGACGTCTACCTTGCCGGTCGTCTCCAGCCAGTCGAGCTCGCGGGTCCGGCGGGCCGCGTTCAGGCTCGCATTGCCGATGGAGGAGATCATGGCGTGAGGTACTTGTTCAGCATGTCGCGGAGCTGCTCGTCGAGCTTCGGGTACTCCTCCTTCGACGCCATCACCGGACCGGACACCGCCGAGGCGAGCGACACCAGGATGATCTGCCGGGCCAGCCAGACGTAGTCGCCGTCCTGGATCGAGCCGTCCTCCTGACCGGCCTTGATCCCCGCCTCGACCAGAGCGAGGTGCGCCACCGTGCTGCTGCCGCGGCGCTCCAGCAGGTACGGCGTGAGGAACTCGGGATCCAGCTCGATGATCTTCCGCATCAGCGGGTGCGTCCGGGTGTGCGCGACCACCTCGACCACGCCCTCGACCAGGCGGGTCCGGCCGTCGGCGGCGTCCGGCGAGAACGCCGACATCAGCGCGGTGGTCCACTCCCGGGTCATCAGGGCGGCGACCACGGCCTGCACGTTCGGCCAGCGCCGGTACAGCGTGGCGCGGGAAACCTCCGCGTGCCGGGCGATGTCGGCCATCGTCATCCGGCGCATCCCGATCGCCAGTAACAGCTCGTACGCCGCGTCCAGGATCCGCTCCTCGCCGATCGCATTGGCGGGCGTGGGACGACTGCTGGTCTCGGACCCTGATTCGCTGCTACGCTGAGACATCACACGTCAGAGTGTATCAGCGACTCGACGCCCGGGAACAGTCCTGGGCAGGTGGAATCAGGGGTTTCATCTGCCCAGGACGCTACCCCGGCAGGCGAGTGATGAGGAGCCCACATGACCGAATCCGACCTGCCGGTGGCGCAACTCACGCCTGGACGCTGGGGCGACCCTGAGGTCTCGGTCGAGGTGCCGGCCCCGGCGCTGGCCGCGCTGCACCACCTCGGCGTACGACGGCCTGAGTCCGGCCCGGTCGCTCCGACCGACCGTCCGGGGCTGTCGGCCGACCAGGTGGCCGTTCTGGCCGGCGTCGTCGGGACCGAGCACGTCTCGACCGACCTCACGGCCCGCTGGAAGCACACCCGTGGGTACTCGACTCCTGACCTGCTGCGGCATCGCACCGGCGACACCTCAGACATGCCCGACGCTGTCGTCTTCCCGGCCGACCACGACGAGGTGCTGGCGCTGCTCGCCGCGTGTGCCGAGCATGACCTGGCCGTCGTCCCCTACTCAGGCGGTACGTCGGTCGTCGGCGGGCTCGCCGCATCCCGGCGGTTCGTCACCGTGGACCTCGGCCGGCTGGATCAGCTGCTCGAGATCGACGACATCTCGCGGACGGCGACGCTGCAGGCCGGTGTGCGTGGTCCCGCGGCCGAGGCGCTGCTCGCGAAGCACGGCTACACGCTCGGGCACTTCCCCCAGTCCTACGAGGGCGCAAGCATCGGCGGGTACGCCGCCGCTCGGTCCAGCGGGCAGTCATCCGCGGGCTACGGCCGGTTCGACCAGATGGTGGTCGGGCTGACGCTGGCGACACCGCGCGGGACGGTCGAGCTCGGCCGGGCGCCGATGTCGGCTGCCGGGCCGGACCTGCGCCAGCTCGTACTCGGGTCCGAAGGCGCCTTCGGCATCATCACCTCGGTGGTGGTCCGAGTCCGGCCGCGGCCGACCGAGCGGCACTTCGAGGGCTGGCGGTTCGACACCTTCGACGAAGGACTGACCGCCGTACGGCGATTGGCGCAGGACGGGCCGTTGCCGACCGTGCTCCGGTTGTCGGACGAGGCTGAGACCGCGGTGAACAACCCAGGTGGTCCGGGCGGCGCACTGGCGATCATCGGCTTCGACGGTCCGTACAAGCAGGCGACGGGTGACGTCCTGGCCGCAGCTGGTGGTCAGAACCTCGGTGAGGAGGCCGGCGAGGCTTGGCGGGTCGGACGGTACAAAGCGCCGTACCTGCGGGATCCGTTGCTCGACGAGGGTGCACTGGTCGAGACGCTCGAGACTGCGGCGTTCTGGTCGCGCATTCCCGCGCTGAAGGCTGCAGTGACCGACGCACTGGTGAAGGCGCTCAGCGACCAAGGCACTCCGCCGCTCGTGCTCTGTCACGTGTCACATGTGTACGAGACCGGCGCCTCGCTGTACTTCACGATCATCTGCGCGCAGAACGACGAGCCGATCGACCAGTGGCACAAGGCAAAACTCGCCGCGAACGCTGCGATCGCGGAAGCCGGTGGGACGATCAGCCACCACCACGGGGTCGGGACGGATCACCGGGAGGCCTACGCCGCGGAGATCGGCCCGCTGGCGGTCGAGGTACTGCAGGCGGTCAAGGGCGTGCTGGATCCGGCGCGGGTGCTCAATCCTGGGATCCTCTTGACCTCAAGTTGACTTGAGGTATGACAGTTGCGGGCATGACTCCTGAACCCGCCAACCGTCCTGTTGCCCTCATCACCGGCGCCTCCGCCGGCCTCGGACTCGCGCTCGCACACGGACTGGCCGATCGGGGCTGGACGCTGGTCATCGACGCTCGTGGTGCCGACGCGCTCAAGGACGCCGCCGACGCCCTGGCCGATCGCACCGACGTCGTACCGCTTGCCGGGGACGTGACCGATCCTCAGCACCGCACTGACCTGACTGATGCCGTTGCCGAGCTCGGCCGGCTCGACCTGCTGATCAACAACGCGAGCTACCTCGGGCCCAGTCCCCTGCAGCCGTTGGGCTCTGCGGACCTTGACGAGCTACGTCGCGTCTATGAGGTCAACGTGGTCGCACCACTCGCTCTGACGCAGGCCCTGCTCCCGCAGCTCACCTCGGCGACCGGAGTGGTGGTCAACATCAGTTCCGACGCAGCAGCCGAGGCCTACGAAGGCTGGGGCGGCTATGGCTCGGCCAAGGCCGCACTCGACCACGTATCCCGAGTCCTCGGCGAAGAGCACAAGTCACTGGCCGTGTACGCCGTTGACCCCGGTGATCTCCGGACGGCGATGCATCAGGCCGCGTTCCCGGGTGAGGACATCTCGGACCGGCCCGAGCCGGCGACCGTCGTACCGGCGTTTCTGGCGTTGCTGGACCAGCGGCCGGCGAGTGGTCGCTACCGCGCGGCCGAGTTCGCACCGGCGGTGACCTCGTGACAGTGCATCCCCAGACGAGATTCGTCTTACCTGACTCACTGAACGCCACCGAACCACCGGAGGCGCGTGGGCTGGCGCGGGATCAGGTGAAGCTGCTGGTCGCGGAGGGGTCGACCATCACGCACACCCGCTTCGATCGGATCGGCGACCACCTGCGGCCCGGGGATCTCCTGCTGGTGAACACATCTGGCACGTTGGCGGCCGCAGTCGACGGCACCTGGATCACGGGCGCCGGTGTGGCACCAGTGGTCGTGCACTTCTCGACCGCACTCGACGACGGCAACTGGGTGGTCGAGCTGCGCAACGGCGGTGCACCGATGTTGGGCGGTACGTCGGGCGACCAGGTGGAGTTGCCACGCGGCATCCTCACACTGCTGGCTCCCTACCAGTCGGACTCCAACCGACTGTGGCGAGCCAAGCCGCCGGTGACCGACATGGTCGGCTACCTGCAACGGCATGGGCGCGCGATCACCTATAGCTATGTCAACAAGCGCTGGCCGATCGCGTCGTACCAGACTGTCTTCGCACGCGACCCTGGCAGCGCAGAGATGCCCAGTGCGGCGAGGCCGTTCAGTTTCGAGCTGGTGAGCCGGCTAGCCGCTCAGGGGGTGCTGATCGCACCGATCACGCTGCACTGCGGCGTCTCCTCGCTGGAGAGCCACGAACCGCCGTTGCCCGAGCGGTACGACGTACCCGAGCACACCGCGCGACTGGTGAACTGGGTGAAGGGCAACGGCGGTCGCATCGTGGCAGTGGGAACCACTGCGGTCCGGGCGATCGAGTCAGCGGTCGCGGCTGACGGCTCAGTCGTCGCCGCGCGCGGCTGGACCGACCTCGTCCTCGGTCCCGACCACCCCGCTGCCGTCGTCGACGGACTCATCACCGGCATGCACGCTCCCGACGCCTCCCACCTGCTCCTGCTGGAGGCCGTGGCGGGAGGTGGCACCGTGCAGCAGGCCTACGACGCGGCTCTGCATGAGCGGTACCTCTGGCATGAGTTCGGAGACAGCTGCCTCATCCTCAGGTAACTGGGCCGGCTCATTTCCGGGCCGGGCACGTTTGTCCACAGCTCGTGGGCTCATCAAAGTGTCCTAACCGCCTGGGTCCCCCGTCGGGACATGCCTCTATAGGACACGGCTCACTGGAAGGTGTCACGGTCCTTCACAGAACCGAGCGCCAATTGTGGCCTAGGCCTTAAACCCGGGTGAGCTAGCGGCGGGCTTTCCTGCGGCGGCGTTCGGTGTCCTGGAGGAAGAGCCAGGCGACCGCCGCGCCGGTGATGAACCCGCCGAGGTGACCTTCCCAGGAGATGTTCGGGATCAGGAAGGAGAGGACGGCGGTGACCGCGACGTAGCCGAGGATCCAGGTGACGTCGAGGTTGCGGGCGCGGCTGACGACCAGCAGGGCACCGACCAGGCCGAGGACAGCGCCGGAGGCACCGAGCGTCGCCGTACCGGGGGCGCTGAGGATCCAGACCGCGACGCTGCCGCCGAGGGCGGACAGCAGGTAGAGGATCGTGAAGCGCAGCCGGCCGAGCATCTGCTCGAGTGGCGGACCGATCTGCCACAGCATGAACAGGTTCGAGAAGATGTGGAAGATCTGCACGTGGGTGAAGGCCGACGTGAGCAGCCGCCACGGCTCGGACTCGGTCAGGACCGGGACCATCACCAGATCGTTCAGCAGCTGCGGGCTGCCGACGCGGACCGCGATGAACACCAGCACGTTGATTGCCAGCACGGTCATCGTGATGACCTGCGGGTTACCGCGCTGGATACCGCCCAGCGAGGTGCGGGCGCGCGGGATCGACCGGACGCCTTCGTTGTAGCAGTTCGGGCACTGGAAACCGACCGCGGCGCTGTTCATGCAGTCCGGGCAGATCGGACGGTCGCAGCGCTGGCACCGGACGCCGGCGGGCCGGTTCGGGTGCCGGTAGCAGACAGGGCCGGCAGGCGGTTCGGTCACGCGGTGGTCCTCCGGGAACAGGCGGCGGGACCGGTCCGCTGACCGGTCCCGCGGGGTGGATCAGGCGTTCTTGCGCTCGATGACCACGTGGTTGATCACGACCGGCTCGATCGGCCGGTCGGCGGCCGCGGTCGGAACCACCGCGATCTCGTCGATGACCTTGCGCGACGCGTCGTCGGCGACCTCGCCGAAGATCGTGTGCTTGCGGTTCAGGTGCGGCGTCGGCGTCACGGTCACGAAGAACTGCGAGCCGTTGGTGCCCTTGCCGAACTGGATGCCGGCGTTCGCCATCGCGAGCAGGTACGGACGGTCGAACTGCAGCTCGGGGTGGATCTCGTCGTCGAACGAGTAGCCCGGCGTACCGGTGCCGGTGCCGAGCGGGCAGCCGCCCTGGATCATGAAGCCCTTGATGACGCGGTGGAAGCCCAGGCCGTCGTAGAACTTCTCGTGGCTCGGCTGCCCGGTCTGGGCGTCGGTCCACTCCTTGGTGCCCTCGGCCAGACCGACAAAGTTCTCCACGGTCTTCGGTGCCTGGTTCGGGAACAACCGGATGACGACGTCACCCATCGTCGTCTGCAGGGTTGCGTACAGCTCTTCGGCCACGGGAGTCGCTCCTCGGTAGTTACATCTGACGCCATCGATCCTGTCACGTCCACCCAAGATTTCGCGGCACCGGGGGTTTGACAGGTGGGTACGGCTACGATGCAGATGAGACCGGATTTGTCCAGAGCGGTATCAGTTGCGTCCATGGAGGGCACTGTGGGTTTGAGGAAGTCCAAGGGCCGGATCGAGATCGCCAAGGATCGGGTCCGGCCGTTCGCCGAAACGGCGTCGGAGAGGTTCGGTCCGGCCGTGGGCACCGCACGGGAGAAGGTGTCGCCGTACGCGGAAAAGGCTGTCGAGCGGGGCGCGCACCTGGCTCACGTCGCGGTCGAGAAGGCCGGGCCGCGGATCGACGACGCCCTGTCCAAGGTGGGACCTGCCACCGAGCAGGCCGCCGAGAAGGCCCGGGAGCGGTTCAACGACGACGTGCTGCCGAAGGTTTCCGCGGCGCTCGCGTCGCTGGCTGCCGCGGCCGAGCCGGTGATCGAGGAGAGCTCGCGCCGGGGCAAGGCCACCAAGGCCGCGCTGCGCGGTGAGATCGACGCACCGAAGAAGAGCCACAAGCTCCGTACGGCGGTGCTGCTGCTCGGCTTCGGCGCGCTCGCGGCCGCAGCCGTCAAGAAGCTGCTGACCCCGCCGGAGCCGGCCTGGCAGTCGACGCCGACCAGCGGTCGCGACTACAGCTCGGCGGCGGCTCCGCGTCACCAAGCCTCGACGGAACAGAGTGCCAACGGCCACACGGCTCCCAAGACGGAGACGCCGAAGCCGGCGGCTCCGAAGGCGGAGACCCCCAAGGCCGACGAGGCCAAGGCGGAGGAGGAGGTCAAGGCCGCGTCCAACGGCACCGCGAAGAAGGCCGCCACCCCCAGGAAGTCGACGGACACCAAGCCGTCCGATTCCTGATCCAGCACCGCAATCACGAAGGGCCGCTTCCCCACTGGGGTAGCGGCCCTTCGTGTGTCCAGCTATCAGCGCGGTTGCGGCTCGGACTCTTCGGGACCGGTGGCCATCGTGTACCGGCCGGCGGAGAGCAGTTGGGTCGCATAGCGGTGGGTGATGCAGGGATAGGTGCCGCCGCAGTGGGTGCAGAGCGCGTGGTTGCGGTGCGCCCAGGGCAGGATGCCGAACCGCTTGGTGCGGGTGATCGGCTCGCGATCCGGCGCATGGGTCTGCATCGCCGCCCGCGCGGCGTCCTGGATCTCGGGCGCGGACCACTCTTCGGCGCTCTTGTCCATCAGCGCGCTCAGGTCGGGGTGGGGGTGGGTGGTGGAGCGGGTCTTCGTCATGTGGGCGTCTTCCCAGGGCAGGTGGAGGGCGCGACCAATCGACCACTTCAAACGTGACCAATCGATCGCTGATAGCAACCGTAGTCCTGCTCTGTCCAACGAGGCGCGCCGAACGAGGCTATGTCGGTGTCAGATCTTCGTCAGGTTTCGCTGCGTGTGCGGTCACGACCACAGGGTCTCGAAACTGACCCGGGCCTCGAGCTCCAGCAGGTGCCGCTTGGTCGGGATCCCGCCCCCGAAACCGACCATCTTCCCGCCCGCTCCGACGACCCGGTGACAGGGCACCACGATCGGCAGCGGATTGCGGTTGCACGCCGTCCCGACCGCCCGCGACGCCCCGACGTCGTCGGCGACGATCTTCGCGACCTCGCCGTAGGTCTGCATCTCGCCGTACGGGATCTGGGACAGCTGCTTCCAGACCGCCCGCTCGAACTGCGTGCCGCTGCGCACCGACAGCGGCAGGTCGAACTCCTGCAGCTCGCCGGCGAAGTACGCCGCCAACTGCTCAGCCGTCCGCTCCAACAGCGGATCGCTCTGGGCCGGGTGGTCAAGCCGCTGGAAGGTCACCCGGCACAACCCGGTGTCGTCCACGGCAAGCGACAGCTCCCCGATCGGCGAATCAACCACACACCAGCGCATGCCACCCATCCTCCACGCTGCCACCGACACTTCGTCGTACGACGACTTGATGTTCTCGCCCGGTCACGCGGTGTTGTGCTACATCTGGTGCCATGCCGAGCCGGCCGCCGCAACCGCCGCTGGACCGATGGTTCAGTTCCGAGCGGACGATGGGCCTGGCCTCCTCTGTACTGATCTGCGTCGTCACGGTGACCACGTGGGCGACCACCTGGTCGGACTGGTACTCCTATCGGACGGTCGAGCGGTACGCCGATGATCCGGATCGGCTCGCGGAGGCGGATCTGTTCTCCGGATCGCTGGGGATCGTCTCGGCGATCGCGCTGTTCGCGGCGGCGGCGGTGTTCATCGTGTGGCTGTGGCGGGTGCGGTGGAACGCGGAGATGTTCTGCCGGGGTGAGCACCGGTTCACCCGGGGGTGGGTGCTCGGCAGCTGGATCTGCCCGGTGGTGAACCTCTGGTACCCCAAGCAGGTGGTCGACGACATCGTCGCGGCCAGCGACCCGCGGACTCCGCCGCAGACCGAGTCACTGCGCGACCTGCCCGGGACGCGGCTGGTCTGGGTGTGGTGGCTGACATGGGTGGTCGGCCTGGTCTCCGGGAACATCGTCCAGCGCGGTGTCCTCGGTGGCACGAACTCGGTCGGGGACCTGCGGACCAACGTGATCTTGTCCACGATCTCGGCGGTCTCCACCTCGGCGGCGGCCGTGCTCGCCGTTCAGCTGATCGCGCACATCGACGACCTGCAGGCGAACCGTCCTTGGGTGCCCTGGTGGGCGTCTGACCAGGGACAACAAGCGTTCCGGTTGCCACCGGCAACCTGAGCCAACCTCCTGCGCGGTAAACCAAACCGTTACACACCGTCGGATCCGTCGTTACAAGTGGTGATGGCCGTACGAAAAGAACACGTTAAGTCGATACCCTCCGTGCTGGGACCGGCTCCCTTGGCGTACCTACTTCGTGGTATCAATGTGGCTCGGTCATGCGGGGGCAGGTTCTGGCCGAACCGACTAACAGACGGAGTTCCGGCAACGCGAGGGACGCACGACGTGAGCCACCCGCAACCCACAGTTCTGTCATCTGTGCAGAGCCCAGACGATGAGTGGCAGCCGCACGCGACTGAAGAGTTCCAGCAGGTAGGTACGGTCGGCAAGATCGCGATCGGACTGCTGGGAGCGTCGACTGTCACGCACCTGCTCTCCACCTGGTCGGACTGGAACACGTATTCCGTGGTCCACCGCTACCTCGGTGGCATGCCGAACGTCGACGACGCGGATCTCAATCGGGCCGACGCGATCGCGAAGTTCACCGCGATCCCCAACGTCATCATCTCCGTCGCCGCGGCCGTGGTCTTCGTGATCTGGCTGTGGCGCGCCCGGGTCAACTCCGAGGTCTTCTGCCAGGCCGACCACCGCCGTAGCCACGGCTGGGTGCTGGCCAGCTGGTTCGTCCCCGGCCCCAACCTCTGGTACCCCAAGCAGATCGTCGACGACGTCTGGCTCGCCAGTGACCCGAAGACCCCGGTCTACGCCGACGACCTGCGCCGGTTCCGGACGCCGTCCCTGACCTCCTTCTGGTGGGTCGCCTGGATCGGCGCGCTCACCTTCGACGTGGTGGTCCGCCGCTTCCTGATGTGGATGGAAGCCACGGTCGGATCGCTGCGCGGAATCGCCCTCGCCGGTACGGCGTCCCTGCTGCTGACCGCGGTGTCGGCAGTGGCCGCGACGCTGGTGATCCGGAAGATCACCGCGATGCAGACCGAGCGCGAGTGGACCCCCTGGTGGGACCAGCGCGAGCCCAAGCTGACCGCCGTACCGACCTATGCGAACGACGACACCGACGAGCAGCCGGCCATCGCCGAGCCGATCGCCGCTTCGGCGCAGGCCGGTCTGGCCTCGTCGCCGACCCGGCGCCTGGAGCGGCAGCCGGAGCTGCAGTTGGCCGGCGGCGGTGCCGCAGCGGCCGCGGCCGGCAGCCCGTTCGCTCCGGCAGCCGAGGCTGCCCCGCCGGCCGCCAGCCCGTTCGCGGCAGCAGGCAGCGCGTTCCCCGGTGATGGTGCAGCCGCCCCCGGTGGCAGTCCCTTCGGTGCGAACGAGCCGGCTGAGGAGGCGCCCAAGTGGAGCCCCTTCGCTCCGGTCGCCGACAACAACTGGCAGGCCAACGAGCCGCAGGTCGACGCCGGACCGTCCACCCAGCAGTTCGACGCCGTCTCGACCTGGCAGGACGAGAGCCACACGGCCGAGCAGACGGCGTACCAGCCGCTGAAGCCGTCCTGGAGTGAGTTCCTGGGCGACGAGGACCCGCTGGCCGCGGCCAAGAGCCGCTGGATGAGCCAGGAGCCCGCGCAGCCCAGCAGCATCCAGCCGGACCCGTACGCATACCAGCCCGAGCAGCAGGCCGACCCGGAGCCGTCGTGGGCGAGCAGCTACTCCGAGCCCTACACGTCGTACGAGACCACCTCTGACTACCTGACCTCGACCACCTCACCGTCGGTCGAGTCCGCACCCGAGCCTGAGCCCGCGCCCCCTGTTGCGCGCGGCCGCCGGGCCGCTCGGGTTGCGGTGGACAGCCCGTCGGTGATCGAGACGCCCGCCGCCGGGTACTACGAGCCGGCGCCGGTGCTGTCGCAGCAGGACGACTTCCTGACGCCGTCGAAGCCGCTCCCCCCGGTCCCCGGGTACGGACCGGAACCGTCGTACACGCCGGAGACCTCCTACAGCACCCCGGAGTACCCGGCCGCGTCGTACGAGCCGACCAGCTACTCGTCCTACGAGACGCCGGCCACGGACTACACGTCGTCGTACACCTCGGAGTACTCCAGCTACGACGCCAACCCGCAGTACGGGTACAACTCGGACTACACGAGCAGCGCCTACGACCCGGCCGCACCGTCGAGCTCGTCGTACGACTCCTACACCCCGAGCTCGTACAGCGGCTCCGAGTACACCGAGCCGGCCACGTCGTACGAGAGCGGCTACAGCTACGGCACCGAGTCCTACGGACAGCAGTCGGAGCCGGAGTACCCGTCGTACCAGCCGGAGCAGCCCGCCGAGCCGGAGCACCCGGCTGGACCGCGGACCCACCCGCGCCGTCGCTGGACCTGATCGTGCCGATCGCCTTCTCGACCCTCGGCTGCCACGGCGCACCCCTGGACGAGGTCCTGAAGCTTGCCCAGAGCAACGATGTGACCGGGCTCGAACTGCGCACCGCGCCGGACGAGTTCACCCACGTCGACCTGACGGCAGCCGAGCGGCAGGAACTCCGCAGCCGGATCGAGGACGCCGGTCTGGAGATCCTCGCGCTGAGCAGCTACGTGAAGCTCTGCGCGGTCGAGGAGCAGCCGCTCGAGGCGCACCTTGAGCTCGCCGCCGACCTCGGCGCCCGTGGGGTTCGCGTCTTCCCCGGTGACGACCCCGGTACGACGGACGCTCCGAGCCCGGGCGAATTCCGTGCCCTCGACCGGATCGCGACGGCGCCTAAGGAGTCCCGCATCCTGCTGGAGACGCACGACTCGCACTCGGCCGGCCAGAAGATGGCAGCCCTGCTGACGCTCATCGACTCGAACGTCGCCGGCCACAACGCGCGGGTGATCTGGGACAGCGCGCACACCTGGTCACACGGCGAGACTCCGGCCGAGTCGTTCGCACTGCTGCAGCCGTGGCTGGAGTTCGTCCAGATCAAGCAGAGCGACTCGAAGCAGAACTACCGGCCGGTGGCCATCGAGGACGGCGACTTCCCGATCCAGGACCTGCTCCGCGCGCTCGAGGGCACCGACTACCCGCTCTCACTGGAGTGGGAGACCAAGTGGCACCCGCACCTGCCGCCTCTCGCGGAGACGCTGCCCGCTGTCAGTGCCTGGCTCAGCTGAGCGGTCCCGTCAGGTAGTGCGTGATGGTCGGCGCGAGGATCGCAACAGCCTCGTCTGCCGACAGCGCGGTCACCGGCGGGAACTGGAGGATGTAGCGGCACAACGCGAACCCCAGAGCCTGCGTCGCGACCAGTCCGGCGCGTAGCTCAGGCTGATCGACAGCCAGGCGGCTCAGGGTCGGAGCGAGCTGACTGGCGAAGACCGTGCGCATCCGCTCGGCTGCCGTCTCGTTGGTCGCCGCAGTCCGCAGCAGCACCCGCAGCGTGTCGTCACTCTCCCACCGGACGAACAGGTGCCGGACGAGCGTCGTCCCCACGTCCGCGGCCGGTACGTCGCTCAGGTCGGGCAGCCGGATGTCGAACTCGGCCGCCTCCGCGAACAGCTTCTCCTTGCTGCCGAAGTACCGGATCACCATCGCCGGATCGATCGCCGCGTCCGCCGCGATCGACCGGACCGTCGCGCGCTCGTACCCGTCGGCGCCGAACCGCTCCCGCGCCGCCGTCAGGATCGCCGCCCGGGTCCGCTCCGATTTCCGCTCCGCCATGGCTGCAGCATATGCCAACAACCGTTGACTTCCGTGCTATCGTCGAAATCAACAAGCGTTGACAAACAGGAGGCGACGATGAACGCCGAGGTCGTGGTGGTGGGTGCCGGACCGGTCGGGCTCGCGGCGGGCGCCGCACTGCGGCAGGACGGGCACAGCGTGGTGGTCGTCGACAAGCTGGCCGCCGGGGCGAACACCTCGCGGGCCGCGGTCGTCCACGCGCGGACGCTGGAGGTGCTGGAGCAGATCGGCGTCAGCAAGCGCCTGATCGAGCTCGGTCTGCCGCTGCAGGACTTCGCGATTCGCGAGGGGGACCGGATGCTCGTGCCGGTCAGCATGCGCGAGTTGCCGTCCGACTACCAGTTCACGCTGATGGTTCCGCAGCCGGTGACCGAGAAGGTCCTCCTCGACCGGCTGATCGAGCTGGGCGGTGAGGTGCTGCGGCCGCGGTCGGCCGTCGGGCTGACTCAGGATGCCGAGGGCGCGCACGTCACCCTCGATACCGGTGAGGTGATCGACGCCCAGTACGTCGTCGCTGCCGACGGCATGCACAGCACGATCCGCGAGCTCGCCGGAATGAAGATGCCCGGCGACACGCTCTCGCTGTCCTGCAGCCTCGTCGACATCCGCGTCGGCGGTGGACTGAGTGCCGACGAGGTTGCCCTGTACTTCGGTTCGGCCGGGCTGCTCGTGGTCGCGCCGTTCGCGGACGGTTCGTTCCGGCTGGTCGCCGAGGTGGCCGATGCGCCGGAACACCCGGACCTCGCGTACGCCCAGCACCTCCTCACCGAGCGCGGCCCGCGTGCAGGTGCGCCGAAGGTGACCGAGGTCGTCTGGGGATCCCGGTTCCGGATCCACGAACGGGTGGCTGACTCCTACCGTTCCGGCCGCGTCCTGCTCGCCGGCGACGCCGCGCACACCCACAGCCCGGCTGGCGGCCAAGGCATGAACCTCGGCATCCGAGACGCCGTCGCGCTAGCCAACGCCCTCTCTCTCGCCCTCGAAACCGGCGACGACACCGCCCTCGACCGGTACGCCGAACAGAGCCGCGCGGAGGCGGTCCGCGTGATCGCCCTGGCCCACCGTCTCACCCGACTGGCGAACGTCCCCCGACCAGTCCGCCCCCTCCGCAACGCCGTACTCCGCCTAGTCGCCGGCTCCCCCAGCGCAACCCGCAACCTAGCCACCCAACTGGCCGGCCTCTCCTAACCGCGTCGCTTTCTCCGGCACTGCGTCGCTCCGATGCGGCCGGCATCCGTCCGCCGTGGTTAAGCGCCGCTGCGGCCGATTGACAGTGGAGGGTGGCTGAGGCCGTCTTGGGCTGAGGGGGATGGCGAGGCCCGGCGATCGACGTACAGGTTGTTTGAGGTTCCGGGCTGTGGTTGCCGCCAGCGGCGCCGAGGTCGGGTCAGGTGGCCCGCCGCCGTGGTTGCTGCCGCAGTTCGAGTGGGAGTGGGGAGCACATCAGCCCACACCGGCACAAAACCCTCCCCAACCCAACAAGCAACCCCCGCATAAACCCCAGCCACAACCCAGAACCTCAAACAACCAGTACGCCACTCGCCGGGCCTCGCCACCCACCCCAGCCACCGCAACGCGCACCCCCGAAGGCCCAGTGCCCGCCGAAGGCGGGCGATCCCCCCACCCCCGCCCCACCCTTTGCGCGGATCTACTGCCACCTAGCGGCAGCAACTCCCCGCAAACCCAGCGCACCCACCCCGCCCCGCCATAACGTCCGAAAAACCGGAGGCAGGCCCTCCGATCCTTCGGACGTTAACGGGGTGCCGGGCGTAACGTCCGAAAAACCGGAGACGGGCCCTTCGATCCTTCGGACGTAACGGGGGTCAAGCGTTACGTCCGAAGACACGCTGACGACGTACTGCACCTCTTCGGACGTTGACGGGGTGCCGGGCCTAACGTCCGAAGGAGCGGAGACGGGCCCTCCGGTTGTTCGGACGTTGCGGGGAGAGGGGGCGAAGGTTAGCCCTCGCCGCGCGGGGAATCGCTTCCGCGGGAGGGGTGCGACCTCTACGCTCCAGTTACCGCATGCAATGCCTCAACTACTGGAGGTCATCGTGTTCCGTCCCGCCCGATGGACTCGACTCGTTCCCCTCGCACTGGCGGCCGTCCTCGCCGTCGGTGCCGGGAGCCAACTGCCTGCCGCCGTGCAGGCCTCGGCGCCACCGGACCGCAAGGCCGTGGCAGAGCAGAACGACGAGCTGATCCAGCTGCTCCGGGTCAACACCCCGACGCAGTCCGACCGTAAGCGACTGACCAGCCTCGATCTCGACCTGGCCGAGTCGGCCGGTCCGACGTACACCGACATTGTTGCCTATGGCAAGAGTGATCTCCGGCTGCTGACCCTGGCCGGGTTCACCTGGTCGGTCCTGGAGGACGACCTGGAAGGCGCCGACCGCGAGCGCGAGAAGGCCGACGCCGAGTACGCCAAGGCGGTGAAGAACAAAGCCGTGCTGGCCACCTTGCCCAGTGGCAGGACGGCGTACCGGCAGTTGGCGGACTTCACCAACGACCTGGCGAGCCTGGCGCAGCAGTACCCGACCAAGGCGAAGCTGTTCAACCTCAAGGAGAAGTCGCTCGAGGGCCGGACCGTCCAGGGCCTGGAGATCTCGCACAACGTCGCGACCAGCAGCGGCAAGCCGGTGTTCGTGATGATGGGTCTGCACCACGCGCGCGAGTGGCCGTCGGGTGAGCTGACCATCGAGTTCGCCTACGACCTGTTGAAGAACGACGGCACCGACACCCGGATCACGAACATCCTGGAGAAGTCCAAGGTGATCATCGTGCCGGTGGTGAACCCGGACGGCTTCAACCTGAGCCGCACCCTCGGCTACGAGATGAAGCGGAAGAACTGCCGGATCACCAACGGGCAGATCCCGACCGCCGGCCAGTGCGCGCAGTCGTCGAACCAGTCCCGCGGGACCGACCTGAACCGCAACTACTCCGGCTTCTGGGGCGGTCCGGGTGCGTCGACCAGCCTGACCAGCGAGACCTACCGGGGTGCGAGCGCGTTCAGCGAGCCGGAGTCGCGCAACATCCAGGCGCTGGTCTCCTCGCAGCAGGTGACCACGCTGATCACCAACCACACCTACTCCAACCTGGTACTGCGTGAGCCGGGCTACGCGAGTGCGGCGAACACTCCGGACGAGGCGATGTACAAGTCCCTCGGTGACCTGATGGCCGCGCAGAACGGCTACACCAGCCAGAAGGCGTACCAGCTGTACGACACCACCGGCACCACCGAGGACTGGTCGTACTACGCAACCGGTGGGCTCGGGTTCACCTTCGAGCACGGCGCGAGCAGCTTCCACCCGGCGTTCTCGAACGTCGTGAACATGTACTTCGGCTCCGGCAGTACGGCGGGCAAGGGGAACCGTGAGGCGTACCTGCTCGCCGCCGAGTCCACCATCAACCCGGCCCGGCACTCGATCGTCACCGGTACCGGCCCGGCCGGCGCCGTACTGCGGCTGAAGAAATCCTTCAACACCAAGACGTGGAACGGCACGCTGCTGCCCGACGTCCTGGAGACCACGATGACGGTGCCCGCGGGTGGGACCTACACGTGGCACACCAACCCGTCCACGCGACCGATCACCATCCAGAACGGTGGCGGTACCGAGTCGTGGACGCTGACCTGTGAGCGCCCGACCGGCCAGGTGCTGGAGACCCGTCAGGTCACCGTCGCCCGCGGCGCGAGCGTGACGGCCAACCTCACAACCTGCTCGTCAACCTTCTAACCGGCGCTCGACTCGCGAATCTCTAGTGTGTAAGGGACGGTGAGGTTGCGACGCGCAGCCTCACCGCTCCCGCCGATCCGCTCGAGCAGGAGGGAGACGGTCTGGTCGGCCAGCCATTCCTTGTCCGGCGAGATCGTGGTCAGGGATGGCGAGTGATAGCGGCCGTCCTCGATGTCGTCGAAGCCGACGACGGCCACATCGTCCGGGACCGACAGGCCTGCATCGGCCAGCGTGCGCAGGGCGCCGAGCGCCAGCAGGTCGTTGAAGCAGAACACCGCGTCCGGTGGCTCGGGCAGCTCCAACAGTTGGCGCATCGCGGCCGCGCCGTCCAGCCGGTGATAGCCGGTGCCGGCCAGCTCAAGTGCCGGGTCGTGGGTGAGCCCGGCCGCCTTCAACGCCTTCCGATAACCACGACGTCGTACGGCGCCTGTCCCCGACGCGCCGCCGCCACCGACACCGACGGCCGCGATCCGGGTCCGGCCGAGCGAGACGAGATGCGTGGTCGCGTCGTACGCCGCTTGGACCGAATCGACGGCGACGTGATCGAACGTGCCGCCGGTCGTCCGCTCGCCGAGCAGGATGAGCGGCTTCCCGCTGCCCACCGCGGCACCGATCTTGGCCGGCGTACTGGTGATCGGGGAGAAGACGATGCCGTCGATCAGCTGACCGCGCATCCCGTCCAGGACCATCTGCTCGGCGGCCGGCTCGCCCTCGGTCTGCTCGATCAGCACGGTGATGCCGCGCTTCTTGGCGGCCCGGGAGAACGCGGCGCCGAGCTCGGCGAAGTACGGCGAGGCCATCTCCGGGATCGCCAGCGCGATGAAGTCGGAGCGGCCCTTGCGCAGCGACCGGGCGCTCACGTTCGGCCGGTAGTCCAGGTCGGCGATCGCGGCCTCGACCTTGGCCCGGGTGTGCGCGGTGATGTGCGGGTAGTCGTTGATCACGTTCGACACCGTCTTCACCGACACCCCGGCCCGCGCCGCCACATCGCTCAGCCTGGTCGCCATCCGAACCTCCTGTCACCGACCTGTCGCCCGAGTGTGCCACGCTCGCGCACGGTGAACCCTTTACCGCGGATGTCAATCGTTGTAAGAATCCACGGTAAACGTTGTAATGCTCTCTTTGGTGGAGGTTTCATGGCCCGGCTGGTGGTGGATCCGGCGTTCGTCGTCGGCGCGGTGGACCGGCGGTTGTTCGGGTCGTTCGTCGAACACATGGGCCGCTGTGTGTACACCGGGATCTACGAGCCCGGGCATCCGGCCGCCGACGCGGACGGTTTCCGCGGCGACGTCCTCGACCTGGTCCGCGAGCTCGGCGTGACCGCGGTCCGCTATCCCGGCGGCAACTTCGTCTCGAACTACGACTGGGAGGACGGCGTCGGTCCCAAGGACCAGCGACCGCGTCGGCTGGACCTGGCCTGGCGGGCGATCGAGCCGAACCAGTTCGGCACCGACGAGTTCGTCGCCTGGGCCGGCAAGGCCGGGGTCGAGCCGGTCTGGGCGGTCAACCTCGGCACCCGCGGCATCAAGGAGGCCGTGGAGCTGCTGTCGTACACCAACCTGCCGGCCGGCACCGAGCTCCCCGACCGCCGGGTCGCCAACGGCCACGAGGCGCCGTACGGGATAAAGGTCTGGTGCCTTGGCAATGAGATGGACGGGCCCTGGCAGATCGGCCACAAGACCGCCGAGGAGTACGCGCGGCTGGCCGAGGAGACCGCGAACGCGATGCGCCGCGTCGATCCCGATCTCGAACTGGTCGCGTGTGGATCCAGCAACGCCGGGATGCCGACGTTCGGCGAATGGGAGCGGATCGTCCTCGAGCGCACCTACGAGCTGGTCGACCACATCAGCCTGCACGCGTACTACGAACCCCGCGACGGTGACCAGACCAGCTTCCTGGCCGCGGCCGAGGACATGGACCGGATGATCTCGTCGGTGATCGCGACCACCGATCACGTCAAGGCGCTCAAGCGCAGCCAGAAGGAGATCACGCTCTCCTTCGACGAGTGGAACGTCTGGCGTCAGCAGGACTTCCCCGGTGAGCTCGGCCTCGGCATCCGTGAGGTCGGCCCGCTGATCGAGGACACCTACACGGTCGACGACGCGGTCGTGGTCGGCAGCCTGCTGATCACCCTGCTCCGGCACGCCGACCGGGTGAAGATCGCTTGCCTTGCGCAACTGGTCAACGTGATCGGCCCGATCCGGACCGAGCCGGGCGGTCGCTCCTGGCGGCAGAGCATCTTCCACCCGTTCGCCCTGACCGCGAAGTACGCCGGTCCGACCGTGCTGCAGACCGCGATCAGCGACGCACCGCAGATCGACACGAAGGCCTTCGGCCGTGTCCCCGCGCTGTGGAGCACGGCGACGTACGACGAGAAAACCGGCGAGATCGCCATCTTCGTCGTGAACCGGAGCGAGACCGACAAGGTCGACCTGGAGATCCCGGTCGGCGGCCTGAAGGTCGCTCAGCACCTTGCCCTGTACGACGACGACCGCACCGCCGTGAACACGGCCGACGATCCGGACCGGGTGGTACCCCGGGTGATCGAGGGGACCGAGATCGTCGACGGCGTCTGCACCGCCACGCTGCCACCGGCTTCGTGGCATCTGATTCAGCTGACCTAAGAGGGGAACCCGCCCGTGAAACTCCTGGCCGCAGCTCTTGCCGTTGCCGCGGTGACCGCCGGTACGACGGCCGCCACCGCTGCACCTCCACCAGTGACCACCACCAACGCGATCTCGTCGAGCTTCGCCGACACCTTCGCCGACCCGTCGATCATCCAGGGCCGGGACGGCTACTGGTACGCCTACGCCACCTCGGACCCACTGGTCGCGAACGGCCCGTTCGGCCTGATGCACATGGCGCGGACCAAGGACTTCAGCTCCTGGGAGTACCTGGGCACGGTCTTCAACGACCAGACCAAGCCGTCCTGGGCGGCACCGGGCTCGTTCTTCTGGGCACCGGACATCCGGTACTTCGACGGCAAGTACGTCATGTACTTCACCGTCACAGACACCGCAGCCAACCCCGGCGGCGACTTTGCGATCGGCGTCGCGACTGCACCGACGCCGGCCGGACCGTGGACCGCTGGTGACGGTCCAGTGGTCACGCCGAAGTCGGACGGGAACGGTGGCTGGTACAACACCATCGACCCGGCGCTGCTGACCGCGGCCGACGGCAAGCGGTACATGTACTACGGCGGTTTCTATGGCGGCATCTCGGTCACCGAACTGTCCCCGGACGGTATGCATGCGGTTGGCGAACCGACCCAGGTGACGATCGGCGACCGCTACGAAGGCTCGTACGTCGTCTATCGCGACGGTTACTACTACCTGATGGCGTCGTCGATGAACTGCTGCGCCGGCCCGACGACCGGCTACTCGGTCTTCGCTGGTCGGTCTCGCTCGCCTAAGGGTCCGTTCCTGGACGCGGACGGTGTCGCGATGACGGAATCGCGCGTCGGCGGTACGACGGTCATCACGCAGAACGGCAACAAGTGGATCGGGCCCGGGCATCACGCGTTCATCACCGACGCGGCCGGTCAGGACCACATCGTCTACCACGCGATCGATCGCAACCAGGCCTGGTTGACCGACCCGTTCGGGATCAACCGGCGGCCGATGCTGATCGACAACATCGACTGGATCGACGGCTGGCCGCGGACCAGGGCCGGTGCCGGTCCGTCCGAGGGTCCGGTCCCGGCACCTGTCACCGGATCGGGTCTGGGGATCAACTCGACCGACCCGGCCGGCGGTCTGCTGTTCGCGTCGAGGCGCCCGGGCGATGCGCTCGGTGGTCCGACCGCAGCGATCGCCGGAGCCGCGCAGACCCGCAAGTCCGCTGCGGCTGGTTCGGTGCGGGTGGAGGCTGACGTTCGGTTGGGCTCTTCGTTCAGTACGGTGCTCGGTGGTCACCAGGTTGTGGCAACCGTGGCTCAGGGCAAGGTGACGGTCGCGGCAGGACGTCGTATGGCGTCTGCTGCGTTGCCGGCCGACTTCGACCGCTCGCAGTGGAACAAGCTGGTCGTCCAGGTGTCGGGCTCGACAGTGACCGCGCGCGTGAACGACGCCGGGCTGGGTGACGTGTACGCCGAGGCACAACTCGTCGTACCGGGGTTGAAGCTGAAGGCTGCGCCGGTGCGGTGGCTCGGTTCGGCCGAGGTCGACAACCTGACCGTGCGGCCGGTGGCAACGCCGGTACGACGGTTGGCCGCCGTACCGGAGACTGGGAAGCTGCTCGCGGGTGATGACTTCGGTGGTCCGCTCGGTGCGGAGTGGTCGTGGGTGCGTCCGGACGCGAAGGCGGTCGTTGCCGACGGCAAGCTGTCGTGGCCGTTGGAGAACGCGGACCTGGTCGGCTCCGGGAACAACGCAGGATTGCTGTTCCACAGCACGCCTGCCGGGGACAGCTGGATCGCGGAGACGAAGCTGCACCTCGATACGGGATCGGGGGATGTCCGCAACTACCAGCAGGCCGGGATGATCGCCTACCTGAACGACAACGACTTCGCGCGGCTCGGGAACGTGGCGATCTGGAAGACGCGGCAGATCGAGTACGGGCGTGAGCTGGTGGCGCGGGCGTCGGACGGCGCGACGAGCTACGGCGGTGCCGCGATCGGGCGGTCGGCGCCGACGCAGTGGATGCGGCTGGCGTACCACAAGAACGCGGCTGGTGAGCACGTCTACCGGGCGGGTACGAGCGTCGACGGCAAGCACTGGACCTGGGGTGCGTCGTGGGTGCTGTCGGCTCCGGCCAAGCTCGGGCTCTTCGCGCACGGCGAGTTCACCGGCGCGAACCCGCCGCCGGTGGCGACGTTCGACTACCTGCGGTTCTACGAGAGCAAGTGAGATGGAGGTCTACGGCGAGAACTTCGCCGACCCGTTCGTCCTGGCGGTAGCCGACGTGTTCTACGCGTTCGCGACGAACGGGCCGCTCGGCAACGTGCAAACCCTCAGGTCGGCGGACCTGAAGGTGTGGGAGCCCGTCGGCGACGCGCTCCCCACGTTGCCGGCGTGGACCACCCCCGGCCGCGTCTGGGCTCCCGAGGTAGTTGCCCACAGCCCCCATCGCTACCTGATGTACTACACCTCCGCCGACCCGGCCACCGGCCACCAGGCAGTCGGTGTCGCCGAGTCCGCGAACCCCGAAGGTCCCTATGTCGACAAATCGCCAAGTCCCCTGATCAGCCAAGCCGACGAGGGCGGCTCGATCGATGCGTCCCCCTTCCGCGACTGGCTCCTCTGGAAGAACGACGGCAACGCCATCGGTGTCGACACCTGGATCTACGCCCAACGCCTGACCGACGACGGCCTCGCCCGCACCGGCCCGTCGTACCGCCTGATCAAACAAGACCTCCCCTGGGAAGGCGCCCTCGTCGAGGCGCCCTACCTGGTCGAACGCAACGGCCGCTACCACCTCTTCTACTCAGCCAACGCCTTCGACCGCGCCGACTACGCAGTAGGCCACGCAGTCGGCCCGAGCCCCCTCGGACCCTTCACCAAGTCCGGCGACCCGATCCTCTCGGGTCCCGGCGGCCCCGGCCACAACATGGTCCTTCCGGTCGGCGAGCACGACTACTTCGTCTACCACGCCTGGGACCCGACCCAGGTTGGCAGCGACCCCCGCGGCCGCACCATGCACATCGCCGAACTCACCTGGTCCGGCGACACCCCCGTCGTACAGCCCTAGCTGCCGACCTGGGTCAGGACTTCGGTCAGGATCACAAGGGCCTGATGGAGGTCCTCTGTGGTGGGGGTGGCGTAGCCGATGACCAGGCCGGGTGGGCCTGGGGTGGAGCGGCGGTAGTCGGAGAGGGGGGCTACTGCGACGCCGGCTTCGCGGGCTTGGGCGGAGACTTTGCGGTCGTCGAGGTGGTCGGGCAGGAGGAGGGTGATGTGGAGGCCGGCGTCTTGGCCGATGATTCGGCCGTAGGGGGCGAGGACGGAACACGTGCGGGTACGGCGTTCGGCGTACCGGCGTCGGTGTTTGCGGATGGCGTGGTCGAGGTAGCCGTCGCGGAGCATGGCGAGGAGGGCGGCCTGCATCGGCCAGCCGGGCCAGTCGCCGGAGTTCGCGCGGAAGGTGGTGAGGCGGTCGACGGTGGGTTCGGAGGCGACGAGCCAGCCGAGGCGGAGGGCCGGGCTGAGGGTTTTGGAGAGCGTGCCGAGGTGGACGACGCGATCGAGGTCGAGCTGCGCGAGCGCCGGGAGTGGCGCGACGTCGAAGCGGAACTCGCTGTCGTAGTCGTCCTCGATCAGCATCGCGCCGGTACGGCGTGCCCACCGGATCAACTCGTTGCGTCGGGCAACGGGTAGCCGACCGCCGAGCGGATACTGGTGCGACGGCGTCACGTAGACCGCGGGCAGATCGTCGGTGAGCGCCGACACCTGCAGGCCGTCCCGATCGACCGGTACGTCGACTATCTCGAGCCGGTGGTCCGCCGCGGCGGCGACCGCGTTGAGATAGCCGGGGTCCTCGATCGCGATCCGGTCCCCGGGCTGTCGCGTCACCGCGAGCAACAGCCGCAGCCCGTGCACGGTCCCGTTCGTGACCAGGATGTTCTCCGGTCCGCACGCGATCCCGCGCACCCGGCCCACATGCTCGGCCAGCGCGCTTCGCAATGCCGGGAGGCCGGCGGCATCGTCGTACCCGCGAGGTGGTGACTGGGCGGAGACCTCCCGCCAGGCGCGGCGCCAGCCCGGATCCGGCGTCGGGTCGATGAACGGGATGCCGGGACGCAGCGTGAGCAGCTCAGCGGCCGGCGCCGGCCGAACCGTCGTACGGCGAGGCTCCGCCGGCCGCAGCGGCGCGACATCCGTGACGAAGGTCCCGGCCCCCGTCCGCCCCTCGATCCAGCCCTCCGCATGCAGCTGGTCATACGCCGCCTGCGCCACCGCCCGCGAAACCCCCAGCTGCCGCGCCACCTCCCGAGTCGACGGCAGCCGGTGTCCAGCCTGAAGGCGACCGTCCATCACCGCCGCCCGAAACTGCTCGGCCAGCTGCAGATGCAGCGCTGTTCCAGCACTGCGGTCGATCACGAGCGGGAGTGAACTCTCCACGAATGGACTACTCGATTCGCGTGGGAATGGACCGTGCCAGCATGCCACTCCGGCCGTCACGCTGGACATATGACCACGACGACGCCGCTGCAGCCGACCGCTCGGACCTCGTTGCGCCGGGAGAAGCATCGTGGCGCGACGGAGCGGGAGGCCCTGTACGACGTACTGGCCGAGGGGATGTTTTGTCACCTCGGTGTCGTGGTCGACGGTGCACCGCTGGTCCTGCCGACGGCGTACGGCGTGGACCTCGACCGTGGACCGGATGGGACGTTGTACCTGCACGGGTCGGTGGCGGCGCGCAGTGTGGTCGCCGCGCCGGACCAGACGGTGTGTGTGACGGTCACTCATGCGGACGGGCTTGTCCTGGCACGCTCGGCGTTCCATCACTCGGTCAACTACCGGTCGGCGGTGATCTTCGGCGTACCGCGGCTGATCACCGACCCGGAGGAGAAGCTGCACGGCCTGAACAGGATCGTTGACCACTTAGTCCCCGGTCGCTCCTCTGGCACGAGGGCGCCGAACCGCAAGGAGCTGGCCAAGACGTCGGTGCTCGCGCTCGACCTCACCGAGGCGTCCGTGAAGACCCGCTCCGGTGAGGCTAATGACGAACCCGAGGACGTGGACCTCCCGCACTGGACCGGCGTGGTCCCGCTCCGGGTCGTTGCCGACGAGCCGATCACCAACTCCGACTGCGATCTGCTGGTCCCCGCCCACGTCCGCACCCGGGCCAACCAACTCGGCGCACCCTCCTAAGCCGCCGTGCCCTTGTTGTAGCTCTTCTGCGCCCAGAAGTAGCCGACGATCGTGATCGCGATGCACCACGCGATCGCGAGCCAACCCGAGCCGGCGGAGGCCGGCGCACCGACGAGCAGGTGGCGCAGCGTCTCGATGATCGGCGTGAACGGCTGGTACTCGGCGAACCACCGGATGCCGCTCGGCATCGACTCCAGCGGCAGGAAGGTGTTGCTGAGGAAGGGCAGCACGAAGCTGATCGGCAGCACGATGTTGCTCGCGCCCTCGGCGGTCTTGCTGATCAGGCCGAGCGCGATCGCGAACCAGGTGAGCGCGATGGTGACCAGGATCAGCAACCCGGCGGCCAGTAGCCAGTCCACCAGGGAGGCGTTCGGGCGGAAGCCGATCAGGATCGCGAAGCCGATCACGAAGGCCAGGCTGATGGTGGTCAGTACGACGTTGCCCAGCACGTGCCCGGCCAGCACGGACGGCCGGTAGATCGCCATCGTGCGGAAGCGGGCGACGATGCCCTCGGTCATGTCGACGGCCGCGCCGATCGCGGGTGACATCGTCCCGGACGCGATCGACATCAACAGCAGACCTGGCGTGAGGAAGTTGAGGTAATCGAACCCGCCGCCACCGATCCCGGCCGAGAAGGTGTCGCCGAAGACGAGTCCGAACAGCAGCAGCATGATGATCGGCATCCCGACCGCACCGATCGCGAGCGACGGATAGCGCAGCGAGTGCCGCAGGTTGCGGCGCAGCATGGTGCCGGTGTCGGCCAGGGCGTACGACGTGGTGCTCATCAGCGGGCTACCTTCTCTTCGGAGTGGGTGACGGCGAAGAACACGTCGTCGAGGTCGGGGGTGTGGACGGTGAGTTCGCTGACGTCGACCGCGGCGGTCTCGATCCGGGCCAGCAGATCGCGCAGCGCGTGCACGCTGCCGTCGTTCGGCACCTGCAGCGTCAACGCATCCTGGTTGGGCAGCGCGGTCGGCAGCGCCTGACCAGCGCGGGTGAAGTCGTCCGGCGAGTTGAACCGGAGCTGGACGTGTCCACCGGGCACGAGCCGCTTGAGCTCCTCCGGCGTCCCCTGCGCGACCAGGCGACCGTGATCCAGTACGGCGATCCTGTCGGCCAACTGGTCGGCCTCTTCCAGGTACTGCGTGGTGAGCATGACCGTGACGCCACCGGCGACGAGCTCCCGGATCATCGTCCACATGCTGTGCCGGCTGCGCGGGTCGAGACCCGTGGTCGGCTCGTCGAGAAAGATGATCTGCGGACTGCCGACCAGCGTCATCGCCAGGTCGAGCCGGCGCTTCATGCCGCCGGAGTACGTCATCGCGAGCTTCGCTCCGGCGTCGACCAGGTCGAACTGCTCGAGCAGCTGGTCGGCCCGCTCCCGGCCGGCCGCGCGGCCGAGGTGGTACAGGTCGGCCATCATGATCAGGTTCTCCCGGCCGGTCAGCAGACCGTCGACCGCGGAGAACTGGCCGGTGACCCCGATCGCGGCGCGGACGGCGTCCGCATCGGCGTACAGGTCGTGTCCGGCCACCCGGATCTGGCCGGCATCGGCGGTGATCAGCGTGGACAGGATCTGGACCGCCGTCGTCTTGCCGGCGCCGTTCGGCCCGAGCAGGGCGAAGATGGTGCCTTGGGCAACGGTCAGGTCGATACCGTCGAGGACGAGCTTGTCGCCGTAGGACTTGTGCAGTCCGCGGGCTTCGATCGCTACGGGCATGACTGTTCCTGTTTCCGGGCAGGCTTGCGCCGCCCTGGGGTGTGGTGTGGGTGGAAAAGGGTGTGTTCGATCGGCCGAGCTACCTGGCAGGCATCGGCTGGGAGAGTGTGGGGGACTAGATGTCGAGGTCCTCCACCGCGGGCTGGTCGGCGGCCATCTCGACCAGTGCGTAGAGGTCCTCGGGGATCAGGTCACGCAGCTCCTCGACGGTGTCGACGACCTCGAGGGTTGCTTCGCCCTGGGCCATGCTCCAGGACTGGTCGGTGCTCCAGTTGCCGACCCAGGAGCGCCAGCCGGTCAGGTACTTCTCGTCGTCACCGCTCTGGGTGAACTGCTTGCTGCGATCGGCGTGCAGCACGAACTTTCCGGTCCGGCTGCGGTACACCTTGAAGGCCTCGTAACCGGAACTGCTGGATCGGCCACCCTCGGCGAGCAGCACTCCGGAGAACCGTTGCTTGCGTCCGGAGCCGCGACCGACCCGGACGGTGATCTCGTCGTACCCCGCGAGCCGGCCTTCCTCCAGCTCGACGTACTTGCGCAGGGCGATCGAGATCGCCGAGGACAGGTTGCCGGCCAGCTCCTGCGCGCGCTTGTAGAGCGCCAGGTCGTCGTCCGACACGTAGATCGTCTTGTTCGGCATAAGTACAACTATACGCATAGCTGTACGTAGAGCGCCAGATCGAGATGAACGGTGTGGAAACAGTGGGCACCCAAACCCGTTTTATCCACAGATTTCGGCCAGTTCGCGGTGGAAACGGTGGAAAACCTGGGCTCAACCTGGGGATAAGTCGGCCAAAACGGTGTGCACAGCTGGGGATACGGGTGTGGATAACTCCGACGAACGGCTGTGATCTAAGGTAAGGCTTGCCTTATTTTCCCCTGTGAAGGAGTGGCCCGATGGCGCTTTCCCGGCGCAGCCTGTTGCTCGGAGCGGGAGCCGTCGTGCTCACCGCCTGCTCCAACTCGAAGGACCAGCCGCCCGCCACGACCGGCCCCTGGGAGTTCACCGACGACCGCGGGGTGAAGATCACCCGGCCGTCCCGCCCGGCGACGCTGGTCGCCCAGCTCTCGTCCGCCGCCGCGCTGTGGGACCTCGGCCTGCGTCCGGTCGGCACGTTCGGCCAGTCCAAGAAGCCCGACGGCACCGCCTCGGACCTGGCCGGCAACGTCGATGTCACCAAGGTGACCTCGATCAGCGAGACGTACGGCGAGTTCGGCCTGGAGAAGTTCGCCGCGCTGAAGCCCGACCTGCTGATCGCCCCGACCTACCTCACGACGGAGCTCTGGTACGTCCCGAAGGAATCGACCGCCGGGATCGCGGCGATCTGCCCGTCGCTCGGTATCGAGCACCAGCTGCACTCCGTCGACACCGTGATCGACCGGTACGTCGCTCTCGCGACCGCGCTCGGCGCGGACCTGAAGGCCGCGCCGGTGGTCAAGGCCAAGGAGGAGTTCGGCGCCGCGTCGAAGGCGGTCACCGACCAGGCCGCCCAGCAGAAGGGACTCAAGGTCCTGTTCCTGTCCGGGGGTGCCGACGGCCTCTATTTCGGCAACCCGGCCGCGTTCATGGGGCTGTCGCAGTTGCAGAAGCTCGGCGTCGGGTTCGTCGTCCCCAAGGTCGACCCGGCCAAGCCGACCTGGGAGAGCGTGTCCTGGGAGCTCGCCGACAAGTACCCCGCCGACGTCATCCTGTACGACGGGCGCAACACCGAGCCGTATCTCACCGACGCGGCCAAATACCCCACGTTCGCCCGGCTGCCCGCCGTACGGGCGAAGCAGGTCTTCGCGTTCAACCCGGAGACTCCGCCGAGCTGGGCGCAGTTCGCGCCCGTGTTCCGTCAGTTCACCACGAATCTCGGCACGGTGCGCCCCGTGGCCGGCTGAGGTCCGTGCTTCAGGAGGAGGTCAGACCCACTGGGTGGAGACGACGAAGCCCAGCGCGATCAGGCCCATGCCGACCAGCAGGTTCCAGTTGCCGAGGTCCTTCATCAGCGGCACGTCCTGGCCGGCGACGTAGAAGACGACCAGCCAGGCGAGGCCGAGCAGCCAGGAAGCCAGCATCAGCGGAGCCACCCACACCCGGCTCTGTGTGCGCGGCTGCTTCGGCGTCTTCTCGGTCTTGACCTTGTCGGTCTTCTTCTTGTTACGGCTGCTCGACTCGGGCACGGCTGAACTCCTTGTAAGGACGCATAAGCTGACCTCTTGAGGGCCAGGAGGCACGGACCTGTCGGGTCCGGTCCCGGGTTAGCGTAGTGCAGAGAGCGATCTGGAGGTGACTGGTGCGTCAGTGGAAGCGGATTTCGCTGTGGCGGGCAGGGGTGCCGTTGGCCCTGCTGTGCGCCGGTCTGCTGTTCGCGACCAGTGCCACCAGCGCCCGCGGGACCGATCTGCGCCCCAGCCGGAACACCACCCTGGCCGGGCTGGTGGAGGAGCAGAGCCGCCGCAGCGCGGCCCTGGTCCGGCAGCACGCCACGCTCACCCAGGACATCGAGAAGCTGCAGACGCAGCAAGGTTCGATCGATCCGAAGGTGGCCCAGCGGCTCAAGAACCTGTCCGACGCGGTCGGCATCACGCCGGTGACCGGTCCCGGGCTGACCGTGACGCTCAAGGACGCGCCGAAGGAAGTGGTCCGGGACAACCCGGACGTCGACGCCGACTGGCTGGTCATCCACCAGCAGGACATCCAGGCCGTGGTGAACGCGCTCTGGGCCGGCGGCGCGGAGGCGCTCTCGATCCAGAACCACCGGGTCATCTCGACGACCGGGATCAAGTGCGTCGGCAACTCGGTCGTCCTCCACGGCGTTCCGTATCTCCCGCCGTACAAGATCACGGCGATCGGCGACCGGCGGAAGCTGCAGCAGGCGCTGGACGACTCGAAGTACATCGAGAACCTGCAGGACTACGTGGTGAAGTTCCAGCTCGGGTACGACGTGAAGTCCGAGTCGGCGATCGCGATGCCGGCCTACGAAGGCACCCTGGACCTGCAGAGCGCGGCCGTGCCCGGGTTCGACCGGACACCCACCGTGAGCCCGACGGCCACGGGCGGCCGCTGAGCCTGTCAGAATGGACCGCATGCCGCGGATCCTCGTCGTCGACAACTACGACTCGTTCGTCTACAACCTCGTGCAGTACCTGCAGCAGTTGCAGGCCGAGACCATTGTGCTGCGCAACGACGAGGTCACTCCTGACCAGGTCACGGCGTACGACGGGGTGCTGCTCTCCCCCGGTCCCGGCACCCCGGAAGAGGCCGGTGCCTGTGTGGACATCGTCAAGGAGGCCGGCGGCGAGGTGCCGATCTTCGGCGTCTGCCTCGGGCTGCAGGCGATCGGCGTCGCGTACGGCGGTGTCGTCGGCCGCGCGGATGAGCTGCTGCACGGCAAGACCAGCCAGGTGTTCCACGAGGGCGCCGGTGTACTGAGCGGGCTGCCGTCGCCGTTCACCGCGACCCGCTACCACTCGCTGGCCATCGAGCAGGACACCGTGCCTGACGAGCTGCAGGTGACGGCCCGGACCGAGGCCGGCGTGATCATGGCTGCCCGGCACCGCGACCTGCCGGTGGAGGGCGTCCAGTTCCACCCCGAGTCCGTGCTCACCGAGGGCGGTCACCGGATGCTCGCCAACTGGCTCGAGATGTGCGGCGACCCCGAGGCAGTCGAGCGCTCGGCCGGCATGGCCCCGCTCGTCAGCTGACCTGGAGGCGCTCCCTTGTTCCACCTGGACCACATGGCGCTGGCCGTCCCGGACTTCTCCGACGGCGTCCGGCGGCTGGCCGAAGCGACCGGGCTCGGTAACTACGAAGGCGGGGTGTTCGCCGGCGGCGGCCTGAGCAACTGGATCTTTCCGCTGGGCGGCGACGTGTACCTGGAGGTGGAGGGTGTCACCGGCGCCGTCGAGGGCCCGGCCGAGCTGTTCCAGCGGGCCACTGCCGATGGTTCCGACCGGTGGATGTTCTGGTGCCTGCGCGCGGACACCCGCGAGGAGTTGGACGAGGTCGCCGCGCGGCTGGGCAGCGAGGTCCAGGTCCGGCCGGGACGTCGCGAACCCGACGGAACCCAGCGGATTGTCACCAACACGCCGTCCGGCGAGGTGGCGCGCTTGGCCCGGCAGCAAGGCTTGCCGAACTGGTACTTCCGCGACGATCCGGACAAGAACCCGGCTCGCCGCGCGGTGACAGGCCGCCGTACGGCGGAAGGTGTGGCCTGGCTGGAGGTGGCCGGCGATCGCGAGCTGTTCCGTGAACACATCGGCGCGGACACCTTCGATGCGCTGCCACTGCGGTTCGTCCCCGGCGATCCAGGACTGCACGCGGTCGCGGTCCGGACCGCCGACGGCGAGGAGATCGTGATCCGGCGCGCGCCGACGACGTACTGAACAAACAAAAGCCCCTGCGAACCCGGAGTTCGCAGGGGCTTTGCCGTTCCGTCAGCCGCCGATGATCGGCGTGTTCGTCGGGTCGCTCGGGTCGCCACTCGGATCCCCGGTCGGCGGGGTATCCGGCAGCCGGTTGATGGTCAGCGTGATCGTGCTGCCCTTCGGTGCCGTCTTGCCACCCTCGACGCTCTGCGCGAGCACGGTGCCGTCGGGCGAGTTCGGGTCCTCGCCGTACTTCTGGCCGGGGACGAAGCCCTTGGCCTTCAGCTGGGCGATCGCGTCGTCGGCCGACGCGGTCAGCAGGTTCGGTACCTCGACCATCACCTTGCCGCTGGACACGGTCAGCGTGAACGTCGTACCGGATCCGTACTTCTTGCTCGGGTCCGGGCTGATGTCGAGCACGGTGCCGGCCGGCTTGTCGGAGTCCTGCTCGACATTCTTGTCCGCGACCTTGAACGCACCGGGCGCGCCCTCGATCTTGGACCGGGCCTTGCCCTCCGACAGACCGATCACGTCCGGCACGCCGAATTCCTGCTGACCGGAGGAGAAGACCACCGTGACGGTCGAGTTCTCCTCGGCCTCCGTGCCGGATGACGGCGTGGACGAGATGGCCTTGCCCTTGTCGACGGTCTGGCTCGGGACCGAGTCACCCTGCGCGAACACCAGCTTGACCTCCGCCAGCTTCGCCTTGGCCTGCGCGGTGGTCAGCCCGCTGACATCAGGTACGGCGACCTTGTTCGCCACCGGGGTGCTGGCCGAGCCGCCGCCGGGGTTGTCGCCCTTGTTCCCCTGGTGGTTGATCAGCGCGTAGCCACCGATCGCGATCGCGACGATCGCCAGGCCGAGCAGGAAGTAGGCCAGACCGCGGTTACGACGGGCCCGGGCGTCCGCGATCTCGTCGTCGCCACCACCGGGCGGCAGCAGGTCGTCGCCGGTCTGCCGGAACGCCTGGGTCGCCGCGGCGGGCGCGACCCGGGTCGGAGCCATCGCGCGGGTCTCGGCGACCGCGGCCATCGGCGCGGTCACCTGCTGGCCGGCGAGCACGCGGTGCAGGTCCTGGCGCATCTCGTTCGCGCTCTGGTAACGCTCGTCGCGGTTCTTCACCAGCGCCTTGAGGACGACGGCGTCGACCTCCGGCGGGATGTCGGGATCGAACGACGACGGCGGCAGCGGCTGCTCCCGGACATGCTGGTAGGCCACCGACACCGGCGACTCACCGACGAACGGCGGCCGGCCGACGAGCAGTTCGTAGAGCAGGCAGCCGGTCGAGTACAGGTCGGAGCGGGCGTCCACGGTCTCACCGCGGGCCTGCTCGGGCGACAGGTACTGCGCCGTACCGATGACGGCCGCGGTCTGGGTCATGTCCGACGTCGTGTCGGCGACCGCGCGGGCGATGCCGAAGTCCATCACCTTGACCTGACCCTGCGGGGTCAGCATCACGTTGCCGGGCTTGATGTCGCGGTGCACGATGCCGGCCCGGTGGCTGTAGTCGAGCGCCTCGAGCACACCGGAGGTGATCTCCAGGGCGCGCTCGGGCATGATCTTGCGGCCCTCGCGGATCAGGTCACGCAGGGTCTTGCCGGTCACCAGCTCCATCACGATGTACGGGATGGTGATGCCGGAGCCGTTCGGGTCCGGCTCCTCGCCGGTGTCGTAGACCGAGACGATCGTCGGGTGGTTCAGCGAGGCGGCCGACTGGGCCTCCCGCCGGAATCTCGCCTGGAAGGTCGAGTCGCTGGCCAGGTCGACCCGCAGCCGTTTGATCGCGACGGCTCGGCCGAGCCGGTTGTCGATCCCCCGGCGCACTTCGGCCATGCCGCCGCGGCCGAGCGGTTCGCCTTCTTCGTACCGGCCGCCGACGAGACGTGCCTGCGATGTCATGACCTCAGCCTTCCAACCTGTCCGGAAACACACTCAATTTGCCCACGGTAGCGGCCGCCACCAGTGGATCCCCGTTGGAAAGACGCTCTGTGCACGCATCATTCCGTATGGTGCTCATCGCTGGAGCACCGCCTCCATCACCGCTTTCGAGATCGGCGCGGCCAGCGCGCCACCGGCGATGTCGTTGCGCGCGACGTCGGCCGACTCGATCATCACCGCGACCGCGATCTGCGGGTCGTTGGCCGGCGCGAACGCCGTGAACCAGGCGAACGGCGGGCGCTCGGGCGAGGTCTGCGCCGTACCGGTCTTGCCGGCCACCTCGATGCCGTCGATCTGGCCCTTCTTACCGGTGCCGTTCTTGACCACGTCGATCATCATGCCGGTCAGCTGCGCCGCGACCTCGGGCGTCACCGCCTGGTGCAGCGACTCCGGCTTGGTCTCGGAGACCGTCTTCAGGTTCGCGGTCTTCACGCTCTGGACCAGGTAGGGCTTCATCACCTCGCCCTTGTTCGCGATCCCGGCGGCGACCATCGCCATCTGCAGCGGCGTCGCGCGGACGTCGAACTGGCCGATCGCGGACTGCGCGGTCTGCGGCTGGTTCGGGTCCGCGGGGAACGCGCTGGCCACACCGGACAGCTCCGGCAGTTGGCGCTCGCCGAAGCCGAACTTCGCCGCCTGGTCGCGGAGCGCGTCCGCGCCGAGCGTCATGCCGACGCTGCCGAAGGCGGTGTTGCAGGAGTAGCGCAGCGCGATCGTCAGGGTCGCGTTGTTGCTGCCGCCGCAGTTCTTGCGGTCCTCGTTCACCAACGGGGTGGTGGTCTGCGGGAGCGGCAGCTCGGCCGGCGAGTTGACCTTGGTCTCCGGCGTGTACTGGCCGCTGGAGAGCGCGGCCGCGGCGGTGACCAGCTTGAACGTCGAGCCGGGCGGGTAGGTCTCGCGGGCGGCCCGGTTCAGCGCCGGCTTGTCCGGGTCCTTGGCCAGCTTGTTCCAGTAGGCCTGTGCCTTGTCCAGGTCGTGCGATGCGAGCTGGTTCGGGTCGTACGACGGGGTGCTCGCCAGGGCCAGGATCTTGCCGGTCTTCGGCTCGATCGCGACGACCGCGCCCTTCTTGTCGCCCAGTCCCTTGTACGCCGCCATCTGGGCGGCCCCGTTCAGCGTCAGACCGACGCTGGCCCCCTGCTGCGGACGGTTGCTGATCACGTCGATGATCCGGCGGAAGGCCAGCGACGGGTCGGAACCGTTCAGCTCCGAGTTCTGGTTCAGCTCGATCCCGGCCCGGCCGAACACGTAGGAGTAGTAGCCCGTGATCGGGGCGTAGACCGGTCCGTTGGAGTAGGTGCGCTGGTACTTGTAGCGGTCGTTCACCGGATCGCTCTTCGCGATCGGGCTGTTGGTCCCGATCAGGATCGGGCCGCGGTCGATCGAGAACTGTGAGTCCTGCACCCGCCGGTTGTTGTTCTTCCCGTTGATCTCGTTGGACCGGAACGCCTGCAGGTACGTCGAGTTCGCCATCAGGGCGAGCATCAGCACCATCGCCGCCACCGCGAGTTTTCGGATTGCCGCATTCACTGCTTCTGCACCGCCATCGCGATCGTTTCGTCGGACACTGGGGCGGCTGGGGTCTGGGGGCGGCGGGCCTGGTCGCTGATCCGCAGCAGCAGCGCGATGATCGCCCAGTTCGCGACCAGCGACGTACCGCCCAGGGCCATGAACGGGGTGGCCAGACCGGTCAGCGGGATCAGGCCGGTGACACCGCCGACGATCACGAAGACCTGCAGCGAGAACGACATCGCCAGACCGGTCGCGACCAGCTTGCCGAAGATGTCCCGGCAGCCGAGCGCCGTCCGCAGGCCGCGCTCGATGATCAGCGTGTAGACGAGCAGGATCGCGATCAGCCCGGTCAGCCCGAGCTCCTCGGCCATCGAGGAGATGATCATGTCGCTGTTGGAGTAGAGCGTCCGGAACGGCTGGCCCTGGCCGAGACCGCGGCCGAGGATGCCGCCCCAGGCCTGACCCATCAGGCCGCCGGCGATCTGACCGCCGTCGATCGAGAACGGGTCCAGCCAGTCGTCGATCCGCTTGGTGACGTGCCCGAAGGTCTGGTAGGCGAAGTACGCGCCGGCCACGAACAGCAGGCCACCGATGATCAGCCAGCCGGCCCGCTCGGTCGCGACGTACAGCAGGAACAGGAACAGGCCGAAGAACAGCAGCGAGGAGCCGAGGTCGCTCTCGAAGACCAGGACCCCCAGGCTGACCAGCCAGGCGATCAGGATCGGGCCGAGGTCACGGGCCCGCGGCAGGTCCAGACCGAGGAACCGGCGACCGGCCAGCGTCAGCACGTCGCGCTTCACGACCAGGTAGCCGGCGAAGAAGATGACCAGGCAGACCTTGGCGAACTCACCGGGCTGGAACGACATCCCGGCGACCCGGATCCAGATCGAGGCGCCGTTGATGTTCGCGCCGATGCCCGGCACGAGCGGCAGGATGAGCAGGACCAGACCGACCAGGCCGAGCGTGTAGGTGAAGGCCTGCAGCCGGCGGTGGTCGCGGATGACGATGATCACCGCGACGAACAGCAGCACTCCGACCGCGGTCCAGGTGATCTGCTGCGGTGCGAACGGGACGCCCTTGTCCCTGCCGATCGTCGGCAGGCCGAGGTCGATCCGGTGGATCATCGCGACGCCGAGGCCGTTCAGCAGCACCGCGCACGGCAGGATCACCGGATCCGCGTACGGTGCCCGGAAGCGCAGCGCGAGATGGGCGATCAGGGCGAGGACGCCGATCCCGGCGGCGTACGGTCCGGTACTCGCCGGGACACCGCCCTGGGCGGTGATGCCGATGTTCACATAGGCGCCGACCGAGATCCCGACGGCGATCAGGAGCAGGAACAGCTCCACCCCGCGCCGGGTGCGCGGGATGATCTGGATGACCGACGTGGAGGCAATGCTCATTTGACGCCGTCGCAGTCGTCCGGGTTGGCCTCGCCGGCCGGAGTGCTCGGCGTACCGGACGGGGCCTTCGTCGGCGCGGTGGTCGGCGCCTTCGAGACCGGCCCCTTCGAGGCGGGTGGCTTGGTGGGCGTCGTGCTCGGCTTGGGCGTCGGCGTGAGCTTCTTGGCGCACTCCTCGGCAGTGCGCTGCAGCTCGCTCACGATCGCGCGGGCGCCGGACAGATCGTCAGCCTCGATGTTGCTCTCCACTTGCTGGCGGTTGTACGTCGGGAGTTTGTCCACCTGCAGCTGCTGCTTCTCGTACACCTTCGTCAGGTTCAGGCCGGGAATCTCCGCGTCCACACCCTGATAGATCGCCACGAAGCCACCGTCGGCGCCGACGTAGTACTGGTCCTGGGTCCACCGATACCCGATCCAGCCGGCGCCACCGAGCAGACCGAGGATGATCACCACTGCCACGATGCGGCGCAGCCATGGGAACCGCTTCGGTGGCCGGGGTGCGTAGCGCAGCTCCTCGGGGTCGAGGGCGCGACCGCGACCGCTGCCACCGCTGTTGCTGCCACCGGGGACCAGCGTGGTCGCCTCACCGCGACCGGTGCCGCCCTGGGCGAGCTCGGCCGCGGCCCCGACCAGCTGCGGCGTGGTGCCGCTGGCCGGTGCGGTCTCGACCACGTCGGCCACGACACAGGTGATGTTGTCGTTCGAGCCGGCTTCGAGCGCGTGGGTGATCAGCTCGACGACGACCGAGTCCGGCGTACCGTCGGCCATCGAGGCGGCGATCACCTCGGCGGCGACGTAGTCCGGCAGGCCGTCGCTGCACAGCATCAGGCGGTCGCCCGCCTGGACGTCCAGGATCTGCAGGTCGGGATCGGAGTCCGGGCGGCCGTCCAGCACCCGCAGGATCAGGTTGCGGTGCGGGTGGGTGAAGGCCTCCTCCTGGGAGATCCGGCCCTCGTCGACCAGCGACTGCACGAAGGTGTGGTCGTGGCTGAGCTGGTAGAGCAGGCCGTCCCGCATCCGGTACGCGCGGGAGTCGCCGAGGTGGGCCAGGCCGAGCTGCCGACCGTCGAACATCAGCGCGGTCACGGTGGACCCCATGCCCTCGCGCTCGGGGTCCTCCTCGACCAGCTCGGACAGCCGCTCGTTGGCCCGGTGCACGGCGCCGGCCAGCGCCTCGATCATGTCCTCGCCGCCGATGGTGGCGGTGTCGAGCCGCCGGATCACCTGGACCGCCGCCGCGCTGGCCACCTCACCGGCTGCCGCGCCACCCATTCCATCGGCGAGCAGCAGCAGGTGCGGACCGGCGTACGCCGAGTCCTCGTTGTTGCGGCGCACCCGTCCGACATCGGACAGTGCGGCGTAGTCGAGCGACAGGGTCATCGAGGCAGGCCTACTTCGCGATGTTCAGCGTCGTCCGGCCGATCCGGATCGAGCCACCGATCTCGGCCGGCACCGGGCGGGTCACCCGCTGGCCGTCCAGGTACGTCCCGTTGGTGGAGCCGAGATCCTCGACCCACCACTGACCCTCGGACAGGAACAGCCGCGAGTGCCGGGTGGAGGAGTAGTCGTCGTCGAGCCGGATCTGGCAGTCCGAGCCACGGCCGATCACGACGGGCTCCTCGACCAGGGTCGCGCCGACCCCCGCCTGCGGCCCGTCGGCGATCGTCACCGAGCCGGGCAGGCCCTTGCGCTTCTTCACCGGCTTGGCCGGCTTCGGGGTCCGGGCCGTCGCCGGTACGACGGCCGCCGCGGCCCGGCTGTCCACCTTCGCGCCGAACAGGTCGGAGCGAATCACGGACAGCACGGCCAGGACGAACATCCACAGCAGGGCCAGGAACCCCAGTTTGATCAGGGTCAGCGTCAGTTCCGACATGGTGGTGCGGTCACCACCCGCTGCTCGGCGGCTGAGGCATCGGCTCGTCCGCCAGCCGCAACGTCATGGTGGTGTTGCCGATCCGGACGGTCGAGCCGTCGACCAGCTCGACCTCGGCCGCCCGACGGCCGTTCACCAGCGTGCCGTTGGTCGACCCGAGGTCCACCAGCACCACCCGGATCCCGCCGTTGCCCTCGGGCATCAGCCGGATCTCCGCGTGCCGCCGGGACACCCCGGGGTCGTTGATCTGGATGTCCGCGTCGGTGCCACGGCCGAGCACGACGCCCGGCGGGTTGACCGGCCGGCGACGCCCGTTGACCTCGAGCATCACCTGCGGGTGGCCGCTGCGCTGTGGCTGCGGTACGGGCGGTGGGGGGACCGGGGCGCTCTGCAGCACCGTCTGGCCGTCGTTCGGCGGCACGTAGGGCTCCTGCTGGTAGGGCTGCTCATAGGACGGGCTCCGCCGTTGTGGTGTCCCGACGGTTGCACTGACCACCCGGAACTTACCGGTCGGGAGGTCGTCCTGCTGGGTCAGCTCGATCTCGATCGGCCCGGAGAACGTGTACCGCTGGATGTCGGCATGGTCCCGGAGCTCGTTGGACAGCTCGTGGTTGAGGGTCCGGCCGTACGCGTTCAGGCGCTCGAAATCGCCCGGGCCCAGTTCGATGGTGAAGTGATTCGGCACCAGCCGCCGGTCCCGGGACAGGATCCGGGCGGTGTTGTCGATCTCACGCTTGAGCGCCGCGGCCAGCTCGATCGGCTCGACGTCGCCCTTGAACGCACGCGCGAAGACACCGCTCACGATGCCCTCCAGACGTCGCTCGAAGCGCTGCAGCGGTCGCACGCCTCCTCCTCCACGGTCGGTCCACGGTCCGTATCCACCGGTCGTGGCGGACACACCGGGTACGACGATCGATCGTAACGGGAGGTTCGACCGAACCCGCAATGTGAAGCACTCGACATTCCCGTGCTAATGTTCCTTCTCGTTGCAAGGACAGGTCACAGACATGATCCAAGCAGCAGCGCGCGGGTGGCGGAATAGGCAGACGCGCACGGTTCAGGTCCGTGTGCCCGAAAGGGCGTGGGGGTTCAACTCCCCCCTCGCGCACAGCGAATGCCAAGCAGGAATCCCGGTCGAGAGACCGGGATTTTTTGTTGCCCCGGGGGTGTCGTCGCTCACAGGGCCGTCCGGTTGGCCGAGCGGGGGTCGGTGACGGCGCGGGCGCGGTAGATGTCGCCCTTGGTCGCGGCGGCGCGCCAGGGGCGGGCGCCCTTGAGTGGGCCGGCGACGGTCTGGTCGTCGCGGTCGATGGTGGCGAAGGCGAGCTCGGAGGTGCCGAGCACCTGGGTCGTGTAGATGCCGGCCGGGTTGATCAGGCCGGCCGGCATCAGGTCGATGGTCTGGCCCGGCAGCGACATGGCGATCCAGTAGCAGTTGATCGCGGCGTGCGCCCGGGCCTTCAGCTCGAAGCCGACATCGACCGGGTACGCCGAGAGCAGCAGGCACTCGACCCCGAGCCGCTCGTACTGACTGAACAGCTGCGGGAAGTTGATCTCGACGCAGATCAGCGCACCGAAGCGGTAGCCGTCGACGTCGAACACGACCGGCTCGAAGCCGGGCGTGTAGAAGTGCGTGAGCTCGGTGTGCGAGCAGAACCGCTTGTCGTAGCGGTCGACCAGCAGCCCGGCGTCGGAGATGACGTACAGGCTGTTGTGCGGGCGGTGCGGCGGCGTCAGCGGATGCGCGGAGCCGAGCACGACCCAGATCTCCAGCTCGGCGGCCAGCGCCATGATCTGCTCGAGCTCTGACCGGACGCTGTCCCAGTCGACCTGCGACCAGTCGCCGATCTGCTCCTTGGCGTAACCGCTCAGCATGCCTTCGGGGAACTGCACCAGCCGCGCCCGCCCGGCCGCCGCCTTCCGCATCAGCGAACGGACCTTCTTCCCGTTCGCGGCCGCGTCCGCGGTGATGGTCGGCTGAGCGATGGCCATGCGAATCCCCGTCATCGCCCTACCGTCTCAGCCCGCGCCGACAGAACCGCGGACCGGCGCGGGAATGTTGGCCTCGGCAACTAAGCCCGCGGGCGCCGGTGCCGTCCGGTCTGTGCGGTGGGGCGGAGGTTCGGGGCGCCGAGGAGCATCCACAGGGCCAGCAGGGCCGCGCTGATGAGACCGGCGATGCCGGCCAGGTCGGTCAGGCTCATGAGTTTCTCGATTCGAACGGCGGGACGACTCGGCGGCGGCGAGGTCCGCTGACAACTGACTGGCCAGATCGGGGTGGTGGGGTGGGGAACGTATCTGTGCAGTGACGGTCGCTCACCTTGCTCGTGATGGCGCAGAAGTGTCATGTCTGATCAGTGCCAGTAAGAGTTTGATCAAAGCCGCACGGAAAACGGTCGCCGTGGGCGCAGCCGGACTGGTTAGCTGGTGGTCGGGAGGTGAATCGATGCAGGACGGCTTGTTGCTCGACGCCCGGGAAGAACGGGCCTACCGGCTGCTGGTCGGCTTGTCGGCCGCGCGCTCCGCGGAGCTGGCGGAGGTGGCCGAGCTGCCGCCGCACGAGGCGGACGAGCTGCTGCAGCGGTTGCAGGCGAAGGGGCTGGTCGCGGTCAGCCAGTCCGCCGACGAGCCGGTGTTCCGCGCGCTGCCTCCGGACGTCGCACTCGGTACGACGCTCCTGCGCCGTCAGGAGTCCCTCGAAGCAGCCCGCAAGACGGTGGCGTTGCTGAGCGAGGAGTTCCGGGCCAGTGCGAGCCGTCGCGACGCCCACCACCTGGTCGAGGTCGTCGTCGGCGCGACGGCACTGCGCGAGCGGCTCCGCGACCTGCAGGAGTCTGCCCGCGAGGAGATCCTCTGGTTCTGCCGTGCGAACCCGCTGGCGATGCAAGGCGCCGAGAACACCGAGGAGTACGGCGCTCTGTCCCGTGGCGTGCGCTATCGCGCCATCTACGAGCGAGCGCTGCTCGAAACCCCCGGTGAGCTCGACACCATCGCGGAAGGCATCAGCTGGGGTGAGGAGGCCAGGACACTCCCCTCCCTGCCGGTCCGGCTCGCGATCGTGGACCGGGCGACCGCAGTCTGCCCACTGGTCCGCGACGACGAGCTAGGCATCGGTGAGCCGACCGCAGCTGTGATCAACCGCGGTCAGCTCCTCGACGCCGTACTGGCGCTGTTCGAGAGCCACTGGGAGATGGCCACTCCGGTGACGCTGCACTCCGCACAGTCGCCGACGACCGAGATCCTCGACGACAACGAACGCTTCCTGCTCTCACTCCTGGTCGCCGGAGTCCCCGACAAGTCGATCGCCTCCCAGCTCGGCATCAGCCGCCGTACCGTCCAGCGCCGCCTCGACCGCCTGATGAGCCTCGCCGGCGTGGACACCCGCACCGGCCTGGCCTACCAAGCCGCCCGCCGTCACTGGATCTAGACGGGCGACTGGATCTGACCAGGCCGGTGGCCGGGACTACTTGATGCCGTAGGCCCTGATCACGGTCTGAGTGACCTTGGTGCCGCCTGTGCCGGTCGCCTGGACCTTGAGGGAGACGGTGTTGCGGGCGTTGGTGACGATGGCGAGGTAGTGGCCGAGTGCACCCACCACGGGGAGTCGCTGCCAGGACTTGCCTTCGTCGTACGACGCCCACGCCTGCAGGCCGGTGGCCTTCGGCGCTTCGAAGCCCAGGAGGTGCGTGCGTGACGCACGGCCGGTCAGGTCGGTCGGTGCCTTGTAGCCGACCTGCAGCAGGGACAGCGGCGTCGCCTTGTCCTCTGCGGTCTTGGCTGAGCGGAAGTCCCAGCTGGTCTGAGTCTTGGTGCCCCAGAGCCACTCACCGTCCGGATCGTCCCGTTCGGTGCTGAGGTCCAGCCGGTACGACGCGTCGCCGCTGCTGGTGATGACGTCCTGCCACGCGTCGGGGAGCTGGGCGACCACAGTGCCGTTGCGTGAGAGCGTCGCGGACGCTGCCGTGGTCTCACCGATCGTGTAGTGCCCGTCTGCGTCGACGAACGTCGGGATGCGCAGTGAGAGCCGGTCACCGGTGCGGGTGGAGACCACACCGGTCGCTGCGGCTGGCCGGACGACCGGACCGAACCACGTCTCGTTCGACGTACCGGCGCGGTAGCTCTTCGGCCGCTCGGTCATGCCGCCCTGGAGTGGGTTCATGGTGTCCCAGCCGTAGCCGTGGCTCACCCGGTGCTGCCAGAGCGAGTCACCGGACGTCACCCACTCCTCGCGGACCTTGGGCGTCTGGACGAACCGCTGCGAGTCGTTCCAGGAGTAGTCCTGCCACGGACGCCAGCCGAACCGCTGCTCCTTCTCCCAGCCGAATCCACCGTTGTCGTTGTAGCGCGTGGTCACGTGAGCGGAGTTCTGCGCAGTCACCCGGTAGTCGATCTTGCTGGGGATCGATCCGGTCGAGACCTGCTGTACGTCGTACAGGTAGGGGCTCGACGTGGTCAGCGTGACGTCGATGGTGGCGTGGCTGCGCTTGGCCCGCTCGATCAGCTTCTGACCGTTCCCATTGGTGGTCACCATCGCGGGGATGGGTTCACGATCGCCCGTCGGCCGCCATACCGTCCAAGCGCCTTGATCAGCAGGACGGACCAGGATGATCGCAGCGGCTCCAGCAGCGGCCGCTGCCGCGATCTGCTCGCTCTCGCTCACGTCGTCCCGGGTGCGCTCGACCAGCAGTGCGCCCTTGGTGGGCTTGAGGGTGAGCGGGAAGCGCCGCTTGCCCTCGTACGACGGCGACTGGTGCAGCAGGTTGATGTCGAGGTCAGGCATCGAGGTCTGGACCATCGGTGCGACCAGTTGCCAGCGGGACGAGAACTCGAACTTGCCGTCCTTGACCGGCTTGGTCGGCGTCACGTTCACCTGTTGCACGGTGCTGAAGTGCATCACCCCGTGGCTGATCGAGCGGCCGTTCGGGTACTCGCGATGCACGTAGTAGCTCAGGATCGACTGCTGCTCGGACGGCTTCGGGGTCTCGATGGAGATCGGTACCGCCTTGCGCGCGTCGATGACGATCTCCCGGTCCTTGTCGACCAGGACGTTCGGATCGGTGAACAGGCTGACCTGCTCGTGCTCCGGGTCGTAGTCCTCGACCAGCGAGTGCAGCAGGTACGTGCCCTCCTCGACCTCGGCCTGGTAGGTCTGACCGTCACCGATCCAAGCCAGTACGTCGGACCGCGCGTTGCTGCCGTAGAGCGAGATGACCGGGACACCGGTCGGCTTGCCGTCCAGTCCGACCGCCCGCAACGTCACTGTGTGCTTGGGGCCCTGCTTGAAGGCGCCAACCGCAGTGTGGGTGAGCACTCCGTTCGGTCCGGTCGCTGTGACCCAGCCACTGTGCAGACCGCGCTCGAGCTTGGCGCCGTCCAGGTTGAGTGAGACGTCGGTGCTTCCGTGCGCCGGGACAGTGACGGTGGCTGGCAGACCGAACGCGTCGGACTCTGCCTTACCGCTGTCGAGGTTGGTGACTGCCGTTGACAGTGCCAGCGTGATCGGGGTGGCGCCGTCGTTTCGGAAGGTGATCTGACGGCTGCCTGCGGTCAGGCCGAAGTCGGCCACACCGCTGGCGAACACCTGCTGAGCGACTGCACGTGTGAGGTCCACGCGGCCGGCGCCCTGCTGGTAGACGGTCTGGTTCGCCTGCGTCTTCGCCGTGCTGACCAGTGCGTTCTTGAGCTGGTCGGCCTTCCAGTCCGGGTGCTGTTGCGCGAGGAGCGCCGCAGCGCCGGCCACGTGCGGCGTGGCCATCGACGTACCGGAGGCTGCGGTGTAGAGGTTGTCCACCGGGTTGCCCATGGCGGTGCCGGCTGCGCGGGCCGCGACGATCTCCACACCCGGTGCAGTGATCTCCGGCTTCAGTCCGCCGTCGCCCAGCCGCGGTCCGCGGCTGGAGAAGTCGGCGAGCTTGTCAGCGCGGTCCACGGCTCCGACGGTGAGTGCGGCGGCTGCTGAGCCCGGCGTACCGACTGTCTCGTCACTCGGGCCGTCGTTGCCGGCTGCAACGACGAACAGCGTGCCGGTCCGGGCGGTGATGTCGTTGACGGCCTGGCTCAGCGGATCAGTACCGTCGGTCGCCTCTCCGCCGAGGCTCATGTTGACGACCTTGGCGCCCTTCGCGGCCGCCCACTCCATCCCGGCGATGATCCACGAGTCGTAGCCGATGCCGTCGTCGTTGAGCACCTTGCCGATCAGCAGGTCCGCCTGCGGCGCCACCCCCTTGCGGGTGCCACCGGCGCCCGCACCGGTGCCGGCGATCGTCGCTGCGACGTGCGTGCCGTGGCCGAAGTGATCAACCGGTCCGGTCTCGCTGCCGGAGAAGTCCTGAGCTTCCTTGACCTTGCCGGCCAGGTCCGGATGCTGCGCATCCACACCGGTGTCCAGTACGGCGACCTGTACGCCGGAGCCTTGGTAGCCGGCCTTCCACGCGTCCGGCGCACCGATCTGCGGCACGCTCTTGTCCAGCACCGGACGCACCTTGCCGTCCAGCCAGACCTTGCTGACGCCACCGCTCAGCGCATGCGCGCCCGAGAGCGACTTCCACAGCGTGGGCAGTTGGTCCTTGGCCGCGGACACCGCGGAGGCGCCGATCGACTCCAGTGGCCGGGTGGTCGTCGTACCGGCGAGTGTGGAGGCGCTGCGGAGGCCACCGGCGTACTTGACGATCAACGGGAGTTGCTGGGCGGCAGCGTCGCCGTACCCGTCCCGGATGAGCTCGTCGACGTCGAACAGGTCGACGTCGAGGACTCCGGTGGAGATGTACGGGACGGCGTCACTCGGCAGGACGCGGAGGCCGCCGTCGGCCTCGACGGTGTGGAACGCGATGCGTTCGCGGCCCGGTGCCGGCTGGACACTGGCCGCCTTCTTGCCGTTACCCGCGTCGGTGACCGACACGACGTCACCGGTGATCAGGGTGACCGAGGCGGTGGTCGGATGCGCGCTGTTGGCGCGCGGGGGCGGTGCCGCGGCGACGGCCGGGGTCACCGGTACGACGCCGAGGGTCAGAACCGCGGCGACTGCGACCGCGGTGATCCGTGGGGAGCGCATGGGCAGGTCTCCTCGTTCGGAGGGTGAAGTTCAAGGATTGGGGGCAACCCCTTCGGGTTGAGTTTGCAATCTCGTCACGGTGATCCGCCCTGTCCATCACTGCCGTCCCTGCGACATGGCGCAACCACGCCAGCACCGGCACCATCAGCACATGACTGTGTCTGCGGTGCGGAAGTGGGCGTGGCTCGGCACGCTGCTGGTCGGTGCGGCCCTGTACTTCGCGGTCCTCGCAGTACTTGCCGACACCAACAACCCGAACCTCTTCCCGACGATGATCCTGCTCGGGGCCCTCGTCGTCCCGCTGACCTTCGTCACCTTCGCGGCCGGCCGCTCCGGCCGCTGGCTGATCGACGGCCCCACCCTGGGCGGCTGCCTGCTATTCGGCGGCGTGGTGGGCGTAGTGGTCGCCGGACTACTCGAGTACGACGCCATGCGCCGACTGGGCACACTCCCGATGCTCGGAGTCGGCCTGATCGAGGAGGCGGCCAAACTGGTCGTCCCCGCAATCCTGGTGGTCTTCTTCGGGCACCGCTACCGCAGCTCGATCGGACGCGGGATCGTCATCGGCGTAGCGGTCGGCACCGGCTTCGCCGTACTGGAAACGATGGGCTACGCCTTCGTCGCCCTGCTCCAGTCGGGCGGAAACGTCGGCGCCGCCGAGCAGACCCTCTTCGTCCGCGGCCTCCTGTCCCCCGCCGGCCACGCCGCCTGGACCGGCCTGAGCTGCTGGGGCCTCTGGCGGTTCGTCAGCGCCCCCACCAGCAGACACCTGGCGGGCTTCGCCGGCATGTACGCCCTAGCCGTCGCCCTCCACACCGCCTGGGACGGAATCGGCGGCGTAGTCACCTACGCCGTAGTAGGCGCCATCTCCATCGGCCTCCTCCTCTACGGCCTCCGCCGAGCCCAACGCTGGGACGCCGCCCACTAGCCGCACCACCCACCCGCGCTCGCCGGGGCTCGCACTCCCTGTCGTGCCCTTGAACAAGCTATGACCTGTCCCCGCCCACCACTTCCTGTTCACGCCCCCGACTGGTGGCCCGTACGCCTCGGCCAGTACGGCGCGGCCGTCGTTCCCGCCGCTCCACCTCCGGCAATTTGAACGGATAACCCCGCAAGTGGTCCCTTCTCCCCTGGAAATTCGAGGTGAGAAGGGACCATTTCAGGGGATATCCGTTCAAATGCATCAGGGGGATGTTGGGGGGGCGGGGTGCTGTTCGGTACGGCGTGTGTGGTTGCTCGCCATTCCGTCTGCGGCCGGGGGCGTGGGTTTGTGGTTGCTCGCCGCTGCGGCCGATTTACAGTGGCGGGTGGTTGGCGTGGGCGCGGGGCTGAGGGGGATGGTGCGGTCGGCGACCGCGATTCCCGTTGCTTGAGCTTCCGGGCTGTGGCTGAGGTTCGAGATCGGCGCCGAGGAGACGGTCAGGTCGCTATGTGGACAAAACGTTCCAGCCTGCGAACGGGGGCGGTCGGCAGGGGGCGTGTTTCGCGTTATGGGTGAACTTTTCGGGTCTAGGCGCCGAAAAAGTCACCGATAACGAGCAGGCGGACCCCAGTGCGGGCGTTGGTCGCGTTAATTGGGGAGTTGTGGGGACTCGGTGACGAAAATCCACCACTGAGCGAGGGTCGCCGGGCGCGGCACTACCCCAGGAATGTCGGTCACCGCCATCTGGTGGGTTAGCCCATGGGGTGGTGGGTTCTGTACTCGTATGTGGGTGCAGAACCCACAAGTTGATGGGTGGACCCATCAAATGGGGATGGCTGGTGAGGGTCGCCGGGTGCGGGGGTACTCCCGGCGGCCCCTGCGGTCGCCATTTGGTGGGTTAGCCCGTGAGGTGGTGGGTTCTGTACTCGTATGTGGGTGCAGAACCCACAAGCTGATGGGTGGACCCATCAAATGGGGATGGCTGGTGAGGATCGCCGGGTGCGGGGGTACTCCCGGCGGCCCCTGCGGTCGCCATTTGGTGGGTTAGCCCGTGAGGTGGTGGGTTCTGGACTCGCATGCGGGTGCAGAACCCAGAAGCTGATGGGTGAACCCATCAAATGGGGATCAGGGGTGAGGGCCGGTGAGGGCTTGTGGGGGTGTTCGGCGCGGTGGGTCACTTTGCAGGCATGCTCGCTACCGGCGGCAACCGAAGCCCGGAAGCTCAAGCGACGTGGACGCGGTCGCGACGGATCCATCTCCCTCAGCCCCGCGCCGGACGCCAGCCACCCGTCACTGTAAGCCGGCCGCAGCGGCGAGGAACCACAGGCGGCGTGCCCGGCCGCAGTTGGAGCGGCGGGCAACCATGCTCGCCGTACCGGCTGGCCCGGGGTTGGAGTGGCGGGCGACCGTCGCCGCCGTACCGGCCGGCCTGGGGTTGGAGCGGCGGGCAACTGTCCGGCCGTACTGGCCGGCCCGGGGTTGGAGCGGCGGGCGAGGGCCCCCGCCGTACTGGCGCGGCTGTGGGTGACCGGGATGGCGGAGAGTAGCCCGATGTTTGGATAATTTGTCCAAAGTGGACGTATTGTCTGGAGACATGACTCCTGAGCAGGTTGCGCCGGTGGGTGAGGTGTTGGCGCGGTTGTTGTCGCCTCATGCGGAGGTGGTGCTGCATGACTCGGCGACGGATCGGATCGTGGCGATCTGGAATCCGTTGTCGGGGCGCGTTCCCGGGGATGCGTCGCTGCTTGGGGAGCTTGACGAGCTGAGTGAGACGGCGCGCGATGCGTATGGGCCGTATCCGAAGGTGTTGCCGGATGGGCGCCGGCTGTCGAGTGTGAGCGCCGTACTGCGGGATGAGGACGGTACGGCGGCTTACGTGCTGTGCGTCAATGTCGACCGGACTGCGTTCGAGAGTGCGAGTCGGTTGCTGGCGGCCTTCGCGGCGCCGGTGTCTGGGCAGCCGCGGGTGTTCTTTGAGCACGACTGGACCGAGACGCTCAATGAGCTGGTCGCGACCTACGTGCAGGAGCGCGGCGTACCGGTTGAGCGGCTGGGGCGGGCTGACCGCGTGGAGCTGCTGAGGCGGCTCGAGAAGGCCGGGGTGCTCAGCCAGCGGCGGTCGGTGCCTGCGGTGGCTCGGGCGTTGCAGGTGTCCCGGTCTGCGCTCTATCAACTGCTTGCCGAGGCTCGGAAGGAGCCGCATGCCGACCCTGCCTGATTTCCGGTTGGAGACCCATTTCGCGCGCTGGGAGTTCACCGCGCGGTACCACCTGACCGCATCCGACGCGCAGACGCTCACGATGTCTGAGCTGCTCGCGCTGGCCGACGACGATGGACGGGAGCGCTGGGAGTCGCTGGCACTCGGCTACACGGAGACGCGTGGACTGCCGACGCTGCGGGAGGCGATCGCGGCGACGTACGACGAGTTGGAGGCGGACGACATCCTCTGCTTCGCAGGTGCGGAGGAGGGGATCTACCTTGCGATGCGCACCTTGCTGGAGCCGAGTGATCACCTTGTCGTCCTCACCCCGAACTACCAAGCCGCCGAGACCGTGCCGCTGTCCGTCGCGGCGGTCACCGGGGTCGCGCTGCGGCCCGAGGACGGCTGGGCGCTCGACGTCGATGCGGTCGAAGCTGCGCTGAAGCCCAACACACGGATGGTCTCGGTCAACTTCCCGAACAACCCGACCGGTGCGGTCCCGACGCCCGAGGCGTGGCAACGGCTGGTTGAGCTGTGCGCGGAACGCGGCATCCTGCTGTTCTCCGACGAGGTCTATCGCGGGCTTGAGCTCACCCGCGAGTCGTTGCCGCAAGCAACAGATGTCGCCGGTACGGCGCTCTCCCTGAACGTGATGTCCAAGGCCTACGGCCTGCCCGGGCTACGGATCGGGTGGATCGCCTGCCGTGATCGCGCCGTACTGGATCGACTCGAACGTGCCAAGCACTACACGACGATCTGCAACTCGGCGCCGAGTGAGGTGCTCGCGCTGATCGCACTCCGGGCCCGCGACCAGATCCTCGAGCGCAACCGTGGGATCGTCGCGACGAACCTCCCGCTCTTCACCGAGTTCTTCGACCGCTACCCGGATCTGTTCGAGTTCACGGCCCCCGATGGTGGGTGCGTGACCTATCCGCGCTACCTGGGTACGGACGGCGTGGAAACGATGTGCACCGAGCTGGTCGAGCAGACCGGCGTACTGCTGTTGCCCGCGAGCATCTACCGTTCCGACCTGACTGCAACCCCGACCGATCGCTTCCGTGTCGGCCTGGGACGGCACAACCCCGCTCCGGCGCTCGCCGCGTGGTCCGCGTGGCTGGACGCCAGGTGAGGGTCTTCGGACTTGACGAGATCAGCCAGGTAGCGACGCCGGCGGTCGTGTTCGACGCGGTGCGGTCCGCGCTCATCGCGCATGCCGAGGGCCGTACGTCGGTGCCGGCGCCGATGGTGCTCGAGTTCCCCGAGTACGCCGGTGACACCCATGTGAAAGCCGGTCACGTGGGCGGAACGCCGTACTTCGTGGTGAAAGTGGCGAGCACCTTCGGATCAGTGAACAACGGGCTGATGCTTGCCGTGGATGCGACCAACGGCCAGCCGGCTGCAGTCCTTGCAGATGAGGGAAAGCTGACAGCATGGCGTACGGCGGCCGCCGGGGCGCTCATCACCGACGCGATGACCCCATCCGGCGTCGACGAGGTCGCCGTACTGGGGACTGGTGAGCAGGCGCTTCTGCAGGTGTTGTGGTTGCGCGAACTGCGACCACTGACTCGGGTGAAGGTCTGGGGACGTCGACCGGAAGCCGTTGAGCGTCTGTGCGCAGCTCTCACCGCGGAAGGTGTCAACGCGACGCCGGACGGATTGACCGGCGCTCCCTGCGTGATCACGACGACTGCTGCTCGTGAGCCGTTGCCGCTGGAGGCGTTCCGGGGTGCCGTGCACATCACGGGCATCGGGACCGATATGCCGGGCAAGGGCGAGTTGCCTCCGAAGGTCTTCGCCGATGCGTTCATCGCCACCGACGACCACACCCAGTGCCTCCATCACGGTGACTTCGGCAACGCCGTCCGGGCTGGCGTCGTGGAGGCGACGGCGGACGTCGCAGTAGGTGAGGTGCTTCGCGACGGAAGGCCGGATGTACGTCGTTCGGTCGCCGACCTGACCGGCGTCGGGGCCACTGACGCGGGCGTTGCGGGCGCTGTTCTCGGCCAACTGGTTCGTTAATTGGCATCACGAGGTGCGGAAGTGGTGTGGTTGCGCCATCTGCAACCTGCGCTGCACAGCTTGACCGGTTTAGCCGCTCCAGCATGCGTGAACCAGCGCGATCGCGCTCTCACAGAATAGTAACGGACACTTCTGAACTATTGACCCGTCAGTCACGGCTGGGCAATTCTCGAGGCCTCTGCAGGAACAGGTTCATACCAGGGGTGATCCATGAAGTTCCGTTCGCTTGCCGTGGCTGCTGTCGCGGCCCTGTCCCTCACCGCCCTCGCGGCGTGTGGGTCGTCCGGCGACAAGAACGACGCAAGTTCCGGTCCGAAGACCATCGACGTGTGGCTGATGAAGGGGAGCGTCTCGGACGACTTCCTGAAGCGGTTCACCGATGACTTCGCCGCGAAGCACACCGACGTGAAGCTGAACGTCCAGATCCAGGAGTGGAACGGGATCGGCCCGAAGATCATCGGTGCGCTGGCCAGCAAGGACGCGCCGGACGTGATCGAGGTCGGCAACACCCAGGTCGCGCAGTACTCCGCGTCCGGCGGTGTCCGGGACCTGTCCGACAAGAAGAGCGACCTGCAGGGCGACGACTGGATCGAAGGTCTGGCCGGCCCCGGCAACTACGAGGGCAAGCAGTACGGCGTTCCGTACTACGCGGCCAACCGCGTGGTCGTCTACCGCAAGGACCTGTTCGCGGCGGCCGGGATCAAGACCCCGCCGAAGACCCGCGAGGAGTGGCTGGCCGCCACCGCCAAGCTGAACACCGGCGGCAACCAGGGCATCTACCTACCCGGCCAGAACTTCTACGTGCTGTCCGGCTTCATCTGGGACGAGGGCGGCGACCTCGCGGTCAAGGACGGCGACAACTGGAAGGGCGCCCTCGAGACGCCCGAGGCACTCAAGGGCATGGAGTTCTACAAGCAGATCCAGGCGCTCGGCAAGGGTCCGAAGGACTCCGACGAGGCCAAGCCGACCCAGACCGACGTGTTCGCGCAGGGCAAGGTCGCGCAGATGATCGCCGTACCGGGTGCTGCCGAGCTGATCGCCCAGGCGAACCCGGCGCTCAAGGACAAGCTGGGCTTCTTCCCGATCCCGGGCAAGACCGCCGACAAGCCGGGTGCGGTCTTCACCGGCGGCTCGGACCTGATCGTGCCGGAGGCGTCGGACGCTCCGGACGCGGCCTACACCTTCATCAAGGAGCTGGCCGGCGAGAAGTGGCAGGTCGACCTGGCCAAGTCGATGAAGTACGTGCCGAACCGCAAGGCGCTCGCGTCCCAGGTCACCGGCGACGAGGGCACCAGCGCGATGGCGGCCGGTGCGGCCAACGGCAAGGCGACCCCGAACTCGCCGAACTGGGCAGCGGTCGAGGCGAAGAACCCGATCAAGGAGTACCAGACCAAGGTGCTCACCGGCGGTGACCCGGCCGCGGCGGCCCAGGCGGCCGACGCGATCATCACCGAGGCCCTGAACAGCGGAAAGTAACCGTGGCTCTCGCTCAAGCCGAGCGGACCGCCCCCGCCACCCCGCCCGAGAAACCTTCGGCCGGGGCCCGGCGGGGGCGCCCCCGGGTTCTCCCCTATCTGCTCATCGCGCCGACCGTCCTGGGGATGGCGTACCTACTGATCTACCCGCTGATCCGGAACCTGGTCATCTCGTTCCAGAAGTTCGGCATCGCCCAGCTGATCCGCGGCGGCGCCGAGTTCGTCGGGATCGACAACTACCGGGCGATCTTCACCGACGACAAGTTCTGGTCGGTGGTCGGCCGGACCTTCGCGTTCACCGCGATCAACGTCGTACTGATCATGGTGCTGGCCACCCTGGTCGCGCTGCTGATCGATGCCCTGGGCAAGTGGATGCGCTTCCTCGTGATGGGCGGCCTGGTGCTGGCCTGGGCGATTCCGGTGCTGGCGGCAACGACCGTGTTCCAGTGGTTGTTCCAGTCCCAGCTCGGGGTCGTCAACTGGGTACTCGTCCAGCTCGGCTTCACCCAGTACGACGGTTACGCGTGGTTCGCGGACGGTACGTCGACGTTCGCGATCATCGTGATCATGATCGTCTGGCAGTCGGTGCCGTTCGCGGCGCTCACCCTGTACGCCGCGATCACCACGGTGCCGAAGGAGATCTACGAGTCGGCGTCGATGGACGGGGCCGGGCCGATCCGGATGTTCGGGCTGATCACGTTCCCGATCCTGCGGCCGATGTTCGGGCTGATCCTGTGCCTGGAGGTGATCTGGGTCTTCAAGAGCTTCGTGCAGATCTGGGTGATCAGCCAGGGCGGACCGGGTGACGCGACCCTGACGCTGCCGGTCTACGCCTACCAGATCGCCCAGTCGCTGAACCGGTACGACCTCGGTGCGGCGATCTCGATGGTGACGGTGCTGCTGCTGACCGTCGTACTGCTGGCCTACTTCCGCCAGCTGTTCAAGGAAGAAGGTGAACTGTGAAGCCGAAGCGGATAGTCCTCAACGTCATCGCGCTGGGAGTCTTCGCGTTCGCGGTCTTCCCGGTCTATTGGATGATCCTGACGGCCTTCAAGCCGACCAAGGACATCCAGGCCGAGACGCCGTCGTTCTTCCCGACCAACGTCACCTTGAGCCACTTCAGTACGGCGGTGCACGCGGACGGGTTCTGGCTGTTCTGGCGCAACTCGGCGTTCGTCGCGATCAGCGGCGTCCTGCTCGCACTCGTCGTCGCGTGCCTGGCGGCGTACTCGGTCGCGCGGCTGAAGTGGAAGGGCCGGCAGGCGTTCATCGTGATGGTGTTCGTCGCGCAGATGACGCCGTGGGAAGCACTGCTGATCCCGATGTACGTGATCGCGCGCGACACCGACATGCTGGACAAGCTGCCGATGCTCACGCTGATCTATTTCATGATGACGTTGCCGTTCACGATCGTGACGCTGCGCGGATTCCTGAACGCCATTCCGCCGGACCTCGAAGAGGCCGCGCAGGTGGACGGGTGCAACCAGTTCCAGGCGTTCCGGCGGATCGTGTTCCCGCTGCTCGCGCCCGGGCTGCTGTCCACCTCGTTGTTCGGGTTCATCACCGCGTGGAACGAGTTCGCGTTCGCGAACCTGTTGATCATCAAGGAACAGAACCAGCGGACGCTGCCGGTCTGGCTGTCGTCGTTCAGCAACACGTTCGGCACCGACTGGGGCGCGACGATGGCCGCGGCCACGTTGTTCATGCTCCCGGTCCTGCTGATCTTCCTGGTCCTCCAGGGCCGCGTCACCTCGGGTGTCGCCGCCGGCGCCGTGAAGGGCTAGCTCTCAGTCGAAGGTCAGCCGCGTCGTGATCCGGTACCGGTCTCCGCGATAGATGGAGCGCGTGTACTCGATCACGGCGCGGTCCGCGTTGCGCGTCGTACGCTCGAAGAGCAGGGCCGGCGAATGCAGCGGTACGCCGAGAATCTCGGCCTCCTGCCCATCCGTCACCGTCGGTTCAGCAGTCTGTACGGCGTCCTTCGGGGCGACGTTGTAGCGCGAGCGCAGCAGGCCGTAGAACGAGCCGAGCTCGAAGTCGCGGCCGGTGATGCCCGGGACGAACGCGGCCGGGATCCGGATGTGCTCGATGCACATCGGTGCACCGTCGACGATTCGCAGCCGCAGTGCGGTGACCAGGTCGTCGACCGGTGACATCTCCAGCTTGTGGCCGAGCCGGGCACCGGCCGGACCCACCTCGAAGCTGAGTAGGTGGCTCGGCCATGGCGAACCCTCAGCGAGCGGTGCCTGGAAGTCGCCGGTAGCGGTCGGCTCGAGCGCCTGCTGGATCTTGCGGGCGCTGGTGAACGTGCCGCGACCGTGCTCGCGGATGACCAGGCCGTCGCGGGCCAGGTCGTCGAGGGCTGCCCGCAGTGTCGGCCGGGAGACGCCGAGCTCCTCGCTCAGGGACCGCTCCGACGGCAACGGCTCGCCGGGGTTGCGCGCCTCGATCAGCCGCAGCAGCTGGTCCCGCGCTTCGATCCTTCGCATCCGCGAATCTTACCAGTGGTCAACCACTTCCGCGCATTAATGATCCTGCATTACGCATTGACTTTACCAATTGGATAGACCACCCTCGATCGCAGATTGCCCGCCCTGAGACCTGAAGGTGTGTGAACCCGATGACTCGATCGCGCAAGATCCGCTTCACCGCGGCCGCCGTCGTACTGGCTGCCCTCGCCGCCGGGACCGCGACCACCGCCAGCGCCCGCCCCGAAGCCGTCGCCAAGGCGACCGCATGTGGTGCGCTCTTCGACGACTTCAACTACACGTCGCGGACCGACCCGAACTTCACCGGCCACGACTGGAGTGTCCGAACCGGCGCCGGCGGCCCCGGGATCCCGGACACCTGGACCGCGGCCAACGTGTCCTTCCCGACCGTGGACGGCCAGAAGTCGCTGCAGCTCAAGGCTGCGACCAACGGCACCGCCGGCGGTACGACGCAGGCGCAGGTCCAGCAGAACGCCCTGCGGTTCTTCGAGGGCACCTACGCGACCCGGTTCAAGTTCAGCGACACCCCGACCACCGGCAACGACGGTGACCACATCAACCAGACCTTCTACACGATCTCGCCGCTGGACTACGACTGGGAGCCGACGTACTCGGAGCTCGACATCTCTGAGTACCTGCCGAACGGCGGCTGGGGCGAGACCGGCCCGGTCAACTTCATTACCAGCTGGAACACCTACCAGGTGGACCCGTTCGACGGCTGGCGCAAGAGCACCGCTCGCTACTCCAGCCACAACGGCTGGCACACCCTCGTCACGGTCGTCGCCGGCGGGCACGTCAAGTACTACATCGACGGCGCGCTGGCCGCCGACCACACCACCGACGACGCCGGCCACAACGTCTACCCGCGGCGGCCGATGACGCTGAACTACAACCTGTGGTTCATCGACCTCGACGCGCACACCGGCGGCACCAGCAACTACGTCCAGTCGGCCGACTGGGTCTACTACGCGAAGAACGAAACTTTGACACCTGCCCAGATCACCACCCGCGTGAACAACTTCCGCACCGCAGGCACGACCCACCAGGACAACATCTCCTGCTGAGTCAGCAATCGGGTCATGTCGTGAGATGGCTGCTTTGCCCATGGACAACCTGTGCCGGACTGAGTACGGTCCGTAAACGGCGTCCGCACCACGCCACGAAGGAGGACGCTTCCGCACTTCGACGGTGAGGTACCGCCCGCCAGTGGCACCTCACTGGTGGATGGGCAAGCAGCCCGCGGTGAGAGCCGCGGCCTGATGGGGGCCCAGCCACCTAGGTGGGGCGGCGAACGACACTCACTCGTTCACCGCCCCACCGACTCAATTCTGGCTGCCCCCAACGGTCCGGCATCCTGGTTCGTCTTCATCCTCGAAAGGGGTGCAGATGGCTGACTGGGAACAATCCTTCGAAGAACTGCTGGCCGGTCGAGGCGGTGCTCTACGTGCCTACGCCTACCTGCTGACCGGCGACTCCGCGGCTGCGGCGGATCTGGTCCAGGACGGTCTGTTGAAGGTCTTCAGCCGAATGCGCGTCGGCAACGATGTCGCCCAGCTCGAGGGCTACGTCCGGCGCGCGATGCTCAACCAGTTCGTCGACGGCCACCGCCGCGCCGGCCTCTGGCGAGCCAAACGGCACCTCCTCATCCACCCCGCCGAACACCACGACGAGGACCGGCTCCTCACGGACGTCGTTCGGCAGGCGCTGGCAACGCTGTCGCCGAAACAGCGGGCGTGCGTGGTGCTCCGGTACTACGAGGACCTGACCGTCCCCGACATCGCGGATCAGCTCGGCTGCGCGCAAGGCACGGTCAAACGCCACCTGTCCGATGCCCACGCCAAGCTCGCCACCCAGCTCGCCGTACCCGAGGAGACGATGAAATGACCGACCTACGAGACCTGCTCCGCAATGCCGCCGCAGAGGCCGAGAACGTGAGCGTCGACGGCAGTGCGCTGCTCCCCACCATCCGCCGCCGTCGCCGCGTCCGCTCGGCCGCCATAGGCGCCGGCAGCGTCACCGCGGTCACCACGCTCGCAGTCGGCGCGTACGCCGTACTGCCGGGTGCCCCGGACGCTCCGGTCGCCGGTGGCTTCACCGCCCCGACGCACCAACCGGCGCAATGCAATCCGCACCTGGATGTTCAGCTGACCGCAGGGTTGAGAATGGAACTGACCCAGCGGGCCATGAAGCAGACCGGCGAGAACACGTGGACCGGGACCGTCAAGATCAAGATCACCAACAGGACCAAGTTCACCCTGTACACCATGAACGCGCCGACGGAATACCTCGTCGTGCCGGCGCGGGGTGATCAGAAGCTGGTCGGTCAGGCAGTGGCCAAACCTGTCCAGTTGGACGTCGTGCTGAAGCCGGGTGCCTCGCACGTGTCTGATGTGAAGCTCACCGTGCGTGGGTGCGGCCAGTGGAACAAGCAGCCTGGTTCGTACCTGGTCTACGCGTCGAAGGGCGGGGAGCCACTCGGGTCGGTGCAGCTGCCCTGACCCCGGTGGTTTGCCGGATCGTCCGGCAATCTTCAGGTGCTGGGACGTTTCGCAATACCGGGCGGAAGGGCAAGCTGACCTGCGACCCACCCAACCGCCCTGGGAGTCGCTGTGGCCCGCTCGCTCCGCCCGGTCCTGATCATCACCGCCGTCCTCGCGTTGTTCGGCTTCGGCATCACGCCGTCGACCGCCGCGACCCCGATCACCGTTGCGACGGCGATCGGCCGGCAGGACGGCTCTACCGCTTCCGTCACCGGGTATGTGGTCGGCCAGCCGACCGCCACCAGCACGGTGGTCCGCAGCAACTTCCCGAACGACTACGCCCTCGCTCTCGCGGACTCCGCGAGTCAGACGAGCACGGGGTCGATGCTGTACGTACAGATCCCGGCCGCGTTCCGGGCGTCGTACGGGCTGCAGAGCAACCCGACTCTGCTGGGCAAGCAGATCACCGTCACCGGCACGCTGGCGGCGTACTTCTCGCACCCGGGTCTCAAGGACGCGACCGCGTTCACCGGTGGTGGCCGGTCGGATCCGGGTGATCCGCCGGACCCGGGCGACTACTACGCAGCCGCCGCGGGCAAGAGCGGCACGGCGCTGAAGTCCGCGCTGCACACGATCATCTCCAGCCAGACCAAGCTCACCTACGACCAGGCCTGGAACGCCCTGAAGGACACCGACCAGGACCCGGCGAACACCAACAACGTCATCCTGATCTACTCCGGCCGCTCCCAGAGCAAGAGCACCAACGGCGGCGGCGTCAACGACTGGAACCGTGAACACGTCTGGGCCAAGTCCCACGGCGACTTCGGTACGGCGACCGGCCCGGGTACCGACATCCACCACCTGCGCCCCGAGGACGTCTCGGTCAACTCGTCCCGCGGCAACCTCGACTTCGACAACGGCGGCACCGCCGTCACCGAATGCCCCGGCTGTACCGCCGACGCCGACTCCTTCGCCCCCCGCGCGGCCGTCCGTGGCGACGTCGCCCGGATGATCTTCTACATGGCGGTCCGCTACGAAGGCGACGACGGCTTCGCCAACCTCGAGCCCAACAACTCGGTCAACAACGGCACCGCGCCCTACATCGGCAAGCTCTCCGTCCTGAAGGCCTGGGCCGCCGCCGACCCGCCGGACGCCTTCGAGAAGCGCCGCAACGAGGTCATCTACACCACCTACCAACACAACCGGAACCCCTTCATCGACCACCCCGAATGGGTCACCTCCATCTGGCCCTGACCCCGCACTCCCAAGCCGGTACGTCGGGGCGGGTCCGGACACGTAGCAGTGCCCGGCGATCCACAAGATATGGAGCCGGGCGCTCGCCCGCGCGGGCCCGAGGATGTCTGGGGAGGCCTGGGCCGACCTCGACGACCTGCCCATCCAGGACGGAAGTAGGTGAGGCTTACGGCCCGGCTGCTGGTGTGGGGTCGGTCCCCCAGGGATCGGTGAAGTCGGGCACCATCGCCCTCAACCGGGTCCGGAAGGCCTCGCGAGCGGCTGCCAGTTCCGGACTGGGCAGTCGACTGCCGGCAGGAAGTCGAGCCGACTGCTCGTACATCGGGTTGGTGCTGGCACCGACAACGCTGCCCTTGCGGTCAGGGCACAGCCCATCACCCCCGCTGCTGTCAGCAGCCGTGCTTGGGTCAGGCGTGACCCATGCGAGTAGGGCGGCAATGGCGGCGGGGTCAGTGTGGGGTGGTGGGTCGGCCCAGTCGGGGCGGGTGACGTGGACTTGTCCGCCGGTGATGGCGACAGCCCATTGGCCCGCGTGCACTGCGCGGTGGTGGGCGGCGCACAGCAAGACGAGGTTCTGAAGGCTGGTGGGGCCGCCGTCGGCCCAGTAGATGATGTGGTGGGCGTGGCACATCCACGGTGGTGCTTTGCAGACCACGCAGCCTTTGTCGCGCTTGTTCAAGGCGCGGCGCAGGTACCGGTTGACGAAGCGCTGCTCGGTACCGACATCGAGCGGTTGTGAGTCACCACCGAGCACGATCGGCAGGATCGTCGCGTCACAGGCGAGCAGCCGCACGGCCGAGGCGGACAGGTTGCCTCCGAGCACCATTTCACCGACCGCACCAGCGCCGGACTCGTTGTCGGCGCCGCGGAAGGCTTCGGGGGTGTTGGCGAGGAGCGCGGCTTTGAGGTCGTTGAAGTCGATGGTGACGGTGATGTGCGGTACGCCCGGATGATCAGGGTTGCCTGCGGCGGCATCCAAGACTCCCTTGAACGAGTCGACCTGACGGACGTCGAGCGGCCGCGGGTCGCGTTCACCATCGACCGTCTTGTGCGGCTTGGCCCCGGTGTGGATCTGGGTCAGCAACAATTCGCCGCTGGCGCCGGCCACGAACCCCGAGAACTTGACCCCGCCGTTGACCTGCCGCAGCCGGAATGTTTCTTTCGCGAGGGCTGCGTCTTCGGCGGGTTCAGCACCGTCGGTATCGAGGCGGGCCAGGACCTCTTGGCCGAACTTGGTCAGTTCGCGGGGGTTGGAGATGCGGGCCATGTCGACCATTTGTTCTTCGGCGACCTCTAGTACGTCGACCGGGACCGAGGCGGGCGCTTTCTCCAGGGTGGTGACGATCACCTTGGCCAGCGCGGGGTCCAGGACCGCGGGGTGTGCTGGGTCGGTGGGGTCGGGCAGCGCGTCGGTCACGGCGGGGTACTTGCCGAGGGCACCGGAAAGCTTCAGGTCTTTGCGGACGGCGGCGGGGTCGAGCCGGTACCGCTGCGCGACGAGTTCGACGGTGTCGCGGGCGCCGAGTTCTTGGGCGGTGCCCATTTCGTCGAGTCGTCCGGTGGTTTGCAGGATGTAGGTCTCGATGAGGGACTTGGCGGCGTACAGGTTGTCGAGAGTGGTCAGCAGTTCGCTGCCACTCTGTGACCACACCGGCGCCATCGCCAAGTTCTCCATACCCAAAAGCATAGCCACGCCTACCGACAGTTTTCGAGCCGAGAACCCCTTATTTACAACGGATGTGTGGGCAATTCGTGTGGGCTGATTGCACACTCAACTTGCCCACACCTCCCGATGACGTTGCTCGGTACTTTTTCGTCACCTGGACCCGAAAAGTTCACCCCTAGCGCAAGACCCCTCGAGCATCCCGTACCTCAGCCACAGCCCGGAAGCTCAGACAACGCCAAGCCTGGGTCGCCGACCGCGCCATCCCCCTTAGCCATCTACCCCGCCGCACCCGAAGGTTTCAGTCGACCGCCGCAGGCGGCCGGAGCGGCGCCAACCACCGGGGGTTTGAACAAGACCTCGGGGACGTGAACAGGTCATAGCTTGTGCACACCCACCGCAGCAGCTGCACACCCCCAAAATGTGGTTGGCGCAGCCAGGTAGGCGACTCGGCCGGGTAGGTCTCGCTGTGGCTGAGCATGTCTGCGGCCGATTAAAGACGGGGTGGCTGAGCGCGG